>NZ_FXZM01000047.1 GCF_900169175.1 Brevibacterium jeotgali
ACGCCGTGGGGATCTTTCCCAATCGAGTCGCGATCGTGCGGCTGGTCGGAGCGGTGTTGGCTGAGCAGACTGATGAATGGGCCGAAGGCCGTCGGTACCTCGGACTCGAGGTCCTGGCCCGCTGCCGGCTCACGTCCGTCGAGACCACCGGAGGCGAGGTGAGCACCGACCCCGACATCCCATTCGAACTCAGCGCCTGAGACCCCTCGACGAGGGATCCAACCGTTACACCACTACCAGGGACTTGACCAGGTGAGGCGATAGTTGAACGTTATCGCCCTGCCCTGCAAAGCCATGTTGCAGTAGTTGGGGAAGCCGATAACTATTGAGGGTGCAAGTCGAACGCTCAATGAGGAGAACCACTTGTCTGATTCGATAGACGAAAGACCAGCGACCCACGAGTCCACTACAGAGCCACACAAGCCCGAGCCGCTGTGGTGGGAGACGGAGATCGCTGCTCGAACGGCTTACGCGTTAGGTATGGGTGGCCAAGAGAATATCGAGCGGCAACACCAACGCGGACAGCTGACGGCACGTGAACGAGTAGACAAATTTGTTGATGAAGACACCTGGCGTGAAGTCGGAATGTTCACTGGTAAAGGCGAATACGACGTCGAGCACCGCTTAACAAGCGTAACTCCGGCGAACGTCATCGTGGGTACAGGGCGAGTAGACGGCCGAGAAGTGGCGTTGTGTGCCGAGGATTTCACCGTCAGGGGAGGCTCCTCAGAGTCAACATCCCCCGACAAATGGCAATACATCGAGCGATTTGCTTTGCAGTACCGCATCCCAATGGTTCGTCTGATAGAAACTGCTGGCGGTAGTATCAATATTCTGAAGCAGTCTGGAGCGACCAAGATACCGGGGTACTCGAATGGCGCTCCACCGACTAATCTCGGCACCATTCCTGTCGTAGCGATCGCGTTAGGTGCCGCGGCGGGATTCGGTGCAGTCCGTGTTGTGAGATCTCATTTTTCTGTGATGGTAGCTGGCAGCAGCTACGTGTTCGCTGGTGGGCCTGCGGTAGTAAAGCCGGGGGTTGGTCAGGAGATTGATAAGGAAGAGTTGGGCGGTGCATCTGTGCACGCTCGG
>NZ_FXZM01000021.1 GCF_900169175.1 Brevibacterium jeotgali
ACGCCGTGGGGATCTTTCCCAATCGAGTCGCGATCGTGCGGCTGGTCGGAGCGGTGTTGGCTGAGCAGACTGATGAATGGGCCGAAGGCCGTCGGTACCTCGGACTCGAGGTCCTGGCCCGCTGCCGACTCACGTCCGTCGAGACCACCGGAGGCGAGGTGAGCACCGACCCCGACATCCCATTCGAACTCAGCGCCTGAGACCCCTCGACGAGGGATCCAACCGTTACACCACTACCAGGGACTTGACCGCCCCGGGAGCTAAGCGATTGGCCTGTTGCTCAGTTGTGGTGCGGGCGAGCGCCCGATCACGGACGCACTTTCTGGCCTTTAACCCGAGGCTGTGCAATCGCCGCCGTCGTGAGTACCGTGGTAGTCAGCCAAGCTTCCTTGTCGACCAGGTCGAAGAGAGGTGGACTCGATGCCCAAGACGACGCAGCAGGGCAGCGCCAAGGAGACTGAGATTCCTCAGACGCTTCAGCGTTCTGACGAGAAGGCTCAGCGCACCTGGGCGAAGGCGCACGATTCTGCGATGGATGAGTACGACGACGAGTCGCGGGCGGCGCAGACCGCGTGGGCGGCGCTCAAGCGCACGCACGAGAAGGTCGGCGACCACTGGCGGCCGAAGGACGAATCGGGTCCGTCGGATTCGCGCGCCGAAGGTGGCCGCCAGAGCGGTGGCGAGACGGCCGGAGGCGTGAACGCCAACGCGACGAAGGACGAGCTGTACGAGCAGGCGCGGGAGCTGGACGTCGACGGACGCTCCACGATGTCCAAGGATGAGCTCGTCGAGGCGCTCGAAGACGAGAGTGACCGGCGGACGAAGAAGGGCGCAGACTGATCCGAGAGTGAGCTTCTCACCGGACTCGCGCGGTGACGAACGCGGTGACGAAGGAGCAGGGGCCGGTGCGTGTGCACCGGCCCCTGCTCCTTCTCATGTCCTCACCGACCGCTCACGGCCGGGACGGGCCCGCGTCAGACGCTCCGGAACGAGACGACCGCATTGTGGCCGCCGAACCCGAATGAGTTCGTGATCGCGGCGATGTCGCCGTCCGGCAGCTGCGCCGGGGTGTCGCGGACGATGTTCAGGTGCACGTCCGGGTCCACCGTCTCGATGTTGATCGTCGGCGGGGCGACCCGCTCCTTGAGGGCCATGACGGTGAACATGGCCTCTGCGGCTCCCGCGCCGCCCAGCAGGTGGCCTGTCATCGATTTGGTCGCGGAGAACCGCACGTCGTCGACAGCGTCTCCCAGCAGCATGTTCACAGCGTACGACTCGGGGATGTCGCCGACCGGGGTCGACGTCGCGTGTCCGTTGATGTGCTTGATGTCCGAGGGCGCGATGCCGGCGGACTCGATCGCCGTGCGCATCGCTCGGATCGATCCGGCACCCTCCGGCTCACCGGCCGTGATGTGGTACGAGTCGTTCGAAGTGCCCCAGCCGGCGACTTCGGCGTAGATCGTGGCACCTCGAGCCTCTGCGTGCTCGCGGCTCTCGAGGATCAGCGTGGCGCCGCCCTCACCCATGACGAACCCGTCGCGGTCCACGTCGAAGGGACGCGAAGCGGTCTCAGGCGAATCCGTGCGGCGCGAGAGGGCGCGCATCGAGGAGAACGCGGACAGGGTGATGGGGTGGACCGCCGCCTCAGCACCTCCTGAGATGACCACATCGGCCTTGCCGGAACGGATCATCTCGAACGCCTGGCCCAGGCTCTCCGTGGACGACGCGCAGGCCGACACGACGGTCTGGACGACGGCGCGGGCCGTGAACTCCATGCCCACGGCAGCCGCAGGCGCGTTCGGCATGAGCATCGGCACGGTCAGCGGCATGACGCGGCGGGTGCCCTCTTCCTTCAGGGTGTCCCACGCGTCGAGCAGTGTCCAGACACCGCCGATCCCGGTCGCCCACGATACTGCGAGGCGCTCGGGCTCGACGTCGGGCGAGCCCGCGTCCTCCCACGCTTCGCGTGAGGCGATCAGTGCGAAGCGGCTGGCAGGGTCGAGGCGCTTGGACTCGACCTTCTTGAGCCGTTCCTCGACGACGCCGGGTGCGACGGTGGCTGCGAAGTCGACGGGAAGCTCGTACTTCTCCGCCCAGTCGTTGTCGAGGGTGTGGGCGCCGCTGGTGCCCGCGAGCGCAGCCTGCCATGTCTCCTGGGCGGTCGCACCCAGGGGCGTGACGGCACCGATGCCGGTGACGACGACAGTGGAAGTCATTGTGTGAAACCTCGTCGAATCGTTGGGTGGGACCTCCGCGGGGCCGGGTTCGCCGACCCCGCGGAAAGGGAGGTGATCAGGCCTGCTGGGCCTTGACGATGTAGTCCACGGCGTCCTGGACCGTGATGAGGTCCTTGACGTCGTCGTCCGGGATCTTGACGCCGAACTTCTTCTCAGCGTTCACGACGATGGTCATCATCGAGATCGAGTCGATGTCCAGGTCGTCGGTGAACGACTTGCCGGCTTCGACGGCGTCCGTCTCCAGGCCGGTCTCTTCGTTGACGATCTCTGCGAGTCCGGCGAGGACCTCAGCTTCGCTCTGTGCCATTCTTCATCCTTCTCTCTTCTTCCCGCCGGGCTTGGAGTGCGCCGCGGCGGCTTGCAGGAAACGTGATTCGACGACGATCCCAGCGAGATCTTACGTCATCGGTGCTCCGACCTCAGGGGAGGACGACCACCTGTGCGCCGTAGACCAGCCCCGCTCCGAAGCCGATCTGCAGAGCGAGCTTGCCGTGCAGGGTCGGGTCCTCCCGGAGCAGCCGTTCCGTGGCGAGTGGGATCGACGCGGAGGAGGTGTTGCCGTTCTCTGCGATATCGCGCCCGATGGTGACGGTCTCCGGCAGCTTCAGCTGCTTCGAGAGCTCATCGATGATCCGCATGTTCGCCTGATGGGGGATGAACGCGGACAAGTCCTCGGGGCCGACTCCGGCTGCGTCGAGTGCCTGCTGCGCGACCTCGGCCATCTCCCACACCGCCCAGCGGAAGACGCTGGGGCCGTCTTGGCGGAGTGTCGGGAAGGGGGACTCGGGATCCTTCTTCATGTCGAGGAATGAATGGGTGACGCGGATCGTCTCCCAGTTCTCACCCTTGGAGCCCCACACGCTCTGACCGATCCCGGGAGTGTCGGACGACGACACGATGACCGCGCCTGCGCCGTCTCCCAGGAGGAAGGAGATCGAGCGGTCCGTCGGATCGACGAAGTCTGAGAGCTTCTCTGCTCCGATCACCAGGACGTTGTCCATGACGCCCGAGCGGACCAGACCGTCCGCCTGGGCGATCGCGTAGCAGTAGCCCGCGCACGCTGCGGAGATGTCCCACGCCGGCACGGGGCCGGTGCCCAGTCGCTGGGTGAGGGCCGAGGCCGCGGACGGTGTGGGGTACCCGAAGGTGACCGTCGCGATGATGATGCCGCCCACATCGCTGGGCTTGATGCCGGCGTTCGCGATCGCTTCCGACGCGGCCTCCTCGGACATCTCGAGGACGCCCACGTCTGCCCCCGCACGGTGGCGGGTGACGATGCCCGTGCGCTGACGGATCCATTCATCGGAGGAGTCGATGGCGGCGACGAGCGCATCGTTCGGCACAGCGTGCTCAGACCGGTAGCCGCCTATCCCGGATATGCGCGAGTAGGTGTTGGCCGGTGTGGTGGTGAGAGTGGTCACTGGGGAGTCCTTCCCGGATGGTGGAGCTCAGGCGCCTGCGTGCGCGCGTACGAATTCTCGGGCTGCTTCGATGTCGTCGGCGGACTTCACGGGGAAGACCTCGACTCCCTTCATCGCACGCTTGGCGAGTCCGGTGAGGGTGCCGCCGGGGACAAGTTCGAGGATGCCTGTCACGCCGGATGCGAGCAGTGTCTCCTGGCAACGGTCCCAGCGCACTGGATTCGTCACCTGAGAGACGAGGAGATCCAGGTAGTCGGCGCCGGAAGGGACTGCGGTGCCGTCGGAGTTCGTGAGGATCGTCACTGAGGGGTCCTGCGGGGACAGTGTCTTCGCGGTCGCTGCGACGGCGTCGGATGCCGGGCTCATGAAGGACGTGTGGAACGCCCCGGCGACCTTCAGCGGGATGACCCGGGCTCGGTCGGGCGGGTTCGCCGCGAACTCCTCGATGCGTTCTGAAGCGCCTGCTGCGACCGTCTGACCGCCGCCGTTCACATTGGCGGGCTCCAGGCCGGCATCCGTGATGGCGGTGAGGACGCCGTCCGGATCCCCGCCGACCACGGCGGCCATCCCGGAGGCCGCCGCGCCTGCGGCATCGGCCATCGCCGCTCCGCGGGCCTGGACGAGTGTCATCGCCTGTGCGGGGGAGAGGATGCCTGCGATGGCGGCTGCGCCGATCTCACCGACGCTGTGGCCCGCGACGATATCCGTCTGCAGGTCGTCGCCGAAGATCTCCGTGAACGAAGCGATCGCCGCGGCGACGAGAAGCGGCTGAGCGATCGCCGTGTCGGTGATCGTCGCGTCGTCGGATTCGGTTCCGTGCGTGCGCAGGTCGATCCCGGAGGCGTCGGCGAGCGTGCCGAGCGTGGTGGAGAAGCCGGGGAGTTCGAGCCAGGACGTGAGGAAGCCGGCCTTCTGTGCGCCCTGTCCAGGGCATGCGGTGACTAGCACGAGCAGTGATATCCCATCGTTAGGTTCAGTGTTGCAGACTACGTGAGCTGTCAGGATCCTGAAGTGGGTTTGTGGGGTGGCGCCAATTGTCCCACGGTCGACAGTCGACCGAGCACCAAGGCTATGCGGATGACGAAGGCAGCGCGAGGCTCGGTCGGGTCGTGGCCGATGAGTCCAGTGATCTTCTTCAGACGGTAGCGCACGGTATTCGGGTGGACATGCAGTGAGCGCCCGGTCGCTTCGAGGGAGCCGCCGTGGTCCAGATAGTCAGCGACAGTCTCGAGCAGACTTCCGCTCCCGGCTGCGAGCGGCGCGTACACGTCGTCGATGAGTGCTGTGGTCGCGGTGCCGTCGCCTGCGATCGCACGTTCCGGCAGGAGGTCGTGTGCGTGGACGGGTCGCGGTGTCGACTGCCAGGCGGAGGCGGTCCGCAGCGCCCACAGCGCAGATGCGGCTGAGGCGCCTGCTTCCGCGAGCGTCGACACCTCCGGTCCCACCACGACATCGGAGGGGCCGTAGTAGTGGGAGAGGGCGAGCGACGCGGCCTCGAGGTCCTCAGCGCCTCCCAGGACGATCAGCAGCCGGTCGTCGTGGATGCCGACGAGCACGTCTTCTGCCCATGTCCGGGCGGCGCGACGGATCTCGGAGATGCTCTTGTGCGCGGAGCGCCGGGGGGCTCGACCGATGAGGACGGACACGCTTCCCTGCGACTGCCAGCCGAAGGCTGCGGATCGGCTCGCGAGCTCGTCGACCGAGTCCCCGCGGACGAGCGCATCGATCACCATCGCTTCGAGTCTCGCGTCCCAGCTGCCGCGGGCCTCCGCCGCACGCGCGTAGATGTCCGCCGCGGCGAAGGCGATCTCACGGGAGTAGACGAGCACCGCTTCCTTCAGCTCGGGCTGCTCGCGCGGCTGGGCGAGGTCCGGCACGCGCTCCTCGACGACCTGCACCACGACGCGCAGAAGCTGCAGAGTCTGCTGGAGCGATACGGAGCGGACCAGCTCACGCGGTGCGGAGCGGAAGACGTCGAGGACGCCGCGCAGGGGAGTGGCGGGGTCCTGGTACCAGTCGATGAAGGATGAGATGCCCGACTTGGCGACCACTGATACCCACTGCCGGTCTGCGGGATCCATACTGCGGAACCACGCCAGGCGTGCATCGAGGCGCTGTATGACGACGTGTCCCAGCTGCTCCTCGCGGGCCTGGAGTCGGCGGGCGGTGTCGGTGCGCCCGGGCGACGCCTGGTGGGTCGATCTCGAAGCCAGCATGCGAGCCACACTATCGTGCTTGGGGCCCTATTGCGTTGTGGACACTCGACAACTCCGGATAGAGCGGCGACGGGGTCGGAATGGCCACTGCGACCATTCCGACCCCGTCGCCGTGCGAAGGGCGCGTCAGGCGGCGCCGCCCTCCAGCGATCCCGATGAACCCGCGGTCGGATCATCGAGCTTGTACTTCTTCGCGGCCTCGGTGGCCTTCGAGATGTCGATCTCGCCGGTGTCGGCCAGGCTGATGAGGGCCTGCACGGCGATCGACGGGCCGTCGATGAGGAAGTGGCGGCGCGCGGCGGGCCGGGTGTCGGAGATCGCGTAGCCGTCCGCGCCCACCGAGGTGTAGTGGTTCGGCACGTACTGGCGGATCTGGTCCTGCACCGCCCGCATGTAGTCGCTCGCGGCGACGACGGGCCCGGAGGTGTCCTGGAGCGCGGAGGTCACATGCGGCACCTGAGGATCCGCAGAGGGATCGAGCAGGCGCTGCTCGTCCGCGGCGAGTCCGTCACGACGCAGCTCGCTCCACGAGGTGACGGACCAGACGTCCGCGCTCACGCCCCAGTCGTCCGCCAGGAGCTGCTGGGCCTCGTAGGCCCATGCGACCGCGACGCCGGACGCCAGCAGCTGGACCTTCGGTCCGCCGGTGTCCGGGCCGTCGGCCACCTTGTACATGCCCTTGAGGAGGCCGTCGACGTCGAGTCCCTTGGGCTCCTTCGGCTGCTGCATCGGCTCGTTGTACATCGTGATGTAGTACATGACGTTCGGGTCGATCGCCGGGCTGTCCGGGTCCTGTCCGTACATCCGCTCGAGACCGGCTCGCACGATGTGGCCGATCTCGTAGACGTAGGCGGGATCGTAGGACACGATCGACGGGTACGTCGACGCAAGCAGGTGCGAGTGGCCGTCGCCGTGCTGGAGGCCCTCTCCGGTGAGCGTCGTGCGGCCGGCGGTCGCACCGAGCACGAAGCCGCGGGTCATCTGGTCGCCGGCCGCCCAGAAGAAGTCGCCCGTCCGCTGGAATCCGAACATCGAGTAGAAGATGTAGAACGGGATCATCGGTTCGCCGTGAGTCGCGTAGGACGTTCCCACTGCGGTCAGCGCGGAAGTGGCGCCCGCTTCGTTGATGCCGACGTGGAGCAGCTGCCCGTCCGTCGCCTCCTTGTACGCGAGGAACAGGTCGCGGTCGACGGAGATGTAGCTCTGACCGTGCGGGTTGTAGATCTTCGCGGTGGGGAAGAACGAATCCATCCCGAACGTGCGAGCCTCGTCCGGGATGATCGGCACGATGCGGTGGCCGATCTCCTTGTCGCGCATGAGGTCCTTGAGGACGCGGACGAAGCCCATCGTCGTGGCGATGGTCTGCTTCCCGGAACCGCGCCTGGCGGCTTCATAGGCCTTCTTCCCCGGAAGGTCGAACTGCGTGTACTTCGACCGGCGCTCCGGGGTGTATCCGCCCAGCTTGCGGCGGCGCTCGTGCAGATACTCGATCTCCGGGGCATCGACGCCGGGGTGGTAGTACGGCGGCTTCTTGGGATTCTCCTCGAGCTGTGCGTCCGTGATCGGGACGGAGAAGTGGTCGCGTGCCAGCTTGAGGTCGTCGATCGTCATCTTCTTCATCTGGTGCGTCGCGTTGCGCGCCTCGAACGACGGTCCGAGTGAGTAGCCCTTCACCGTCTTCACGAGGATGACGGTGGGCTGCCCGGTGTGCGCCTGCGCGGCGCGATAGGCGGCGTAGACCTTGCGGTAGTCGTGACCGCCGCGCTTGAGGTTCCAGATCTGCTCGTCCGTCAGGTCCTCGACCATCGCCTTGGTCCGGGGGTCGCGGCCGAAGAAGTTGTCGCGGACGAAGCCTCCGTCCTCCGCCTTGTACGTCTGGTAGTCGCCGTCGGGCGTCTGGTTCATGAGGTTGACCAGAGCCCCGTCGCGGTCCTTGGCGAGCAGGGCGTCCCATTCGCGTCCCCAGACGACCTTGATGACGTTCCAGCCGGCGCCGCGGAAGTATGACTCGAGCTCCTGCACGATCTTTCCGTTGCCGCGGACGGGTCCATCGAGGCGCTGGAGATTGCAGTTGATGACGAAGTTCAGATTGTCGAGCTCTTCGTACGCCGCGACGTGCAGCATCCCGCGGCTCTCCGGTTCGTCCAGTTCACCGTCGCCCAGGAACGCCCACGTCTGCTGCTGTGAGGTGTCCTTGATCCCGCGGTTCTGGAGATACTTGTCGAACTGCGCCTGGGTGATCGCGTTCATGGGGCCGATTCCCATGGAGACGGTGGGGTGCTCCCAGAACTCCGGCATCTGACGAGGGTGGGGGTAGGACGGGATGCCCAGATTCCTGCCGTCGACGATGTGGCTGGCCTGCTGGCGGAAGCCGTCCAGCTGGTCCGCGCTCATGCGACCCTCGAGGAAGCTGCGGGCGTACATCCCGGGGGACGCGTGGCCCTGGTAGAAGATGTGGTCTCCTCCGCCGGGGTGGTCCTTGCCGCGGAAGAAGTGGTTGAGCCCCACTTCGTAGAGCGTCGCGGAGGACGCGTACGTCGAGATGTGGCCGCCCACCTCGATGCCGGGTCGCTGCGAGCGGTGCACCAGCATGGCCGCGTTCCAGCGGTTCCAGCGGCGGAACGTGCGCTCGACCTCTTCATCACCCGGGAACCAGGGCTCTTCCTCGGGGCTGATCGAGTTGATGTAGTCCGTGGCCGTGAGGCTGGGGACGCCCACATTGCTCTTGCGTGCACGGTCGAGCAGGCTGAGCATGATGTACCGGGCGCGCACGGGGCCCGCCTCGGCGATGAGGCCGTCCAGCGAATCGAGCCATTCCCTGGTCTCCTCCGGATCGATATCCGGAATCTGACTGGGGAGACCGTTGAGGATCGGTCCTCCAGGGTTAGTCGGCACGGCATTCCTCCTCATTGAAGTTGCGGTGCTGCTGCACAGCACCTGCGGGCTTCGCCACGGAGGCACGGTTGAGCCGTCTGCGATGGCGCCGCCCATTCTGGGGTTGCCCCAAGCATATGGGCTGAACGGCGCACCGGACGAGTGAAGACGTGTTGCTCGCCTCTCATTCCGGGGGAATCGCCCCCCGGGCGTTTGCCCGGGGGACAGGGATGTGGAGAATGGTCGCATGAGCACTTCTGCCTCAGAGAGGGACATGCAGGACTCCGCATCGACTCCGCTCGATTTCCAGCGGGGACAGTACGTACAAGAGATCGGCTACGACGAGGACGTCGACTTCGATCTTCGCGAATCGATCGAGGAAGTCCTTGAGGAGGAGCTTGCCGATGATGACGTTGATGACGTCTTCGACGCGATCATCATGTGGTGGCGCGCAGACGATCCGGATCTCACGGATGCGATCGTCGACGCGCAGACCACTCTGTCCACCGGTGGCATCATCTGGCTGCTGACACCCAAGCCCAACCGCGACGGTCACATCCGTCCGGCCGACATCTCCGATGCCGCGCCGACCGCGGGCATGCACGTCACCTCGACGGTGAGTGCTGCGCCGGACTGGTCCGGCTACCGACTGGTGGGCAAGAAGAACTACGGGTGAGTGAACGCACCCTTCCGGACCTCATGCTCCCCGCACATACGGGGGAGGATGTTCCGCTCCTTCGGGAAGCGGGTTCCGGAGGGGTGCTGCTCGTCTTCGTCCCCTACGCATTCACACCGGTCTGCGCCGACGAGCTGGTGGAGCTCGTCGCGCTGGCCGGCGCCTTCCGTTCGCGCGGAATCGCACCGCTGATCGTCTCGTGCGACACGAAGTACACACTGCGTGCGTGGGCGGTCGCTGAACTGGGCGATGAGTGGGACAGAGTCCCGCTCCTGTCCGACTTCTGGCCCCACGGGGCCCTGTCGCGCGCCTGCGGAGTCTTCGACGCCCGCCGAGGCGGTCCTCACCGCACGGCTCTGCTCGCCGACGCGTCCGGTTCCGTCCTCGATGAGGAGACCGCGGACTTCGGGACGCCTCGGGACCTCGGCCGCTTCGTGCGGTGAGGCGTCGGCGGCTACGCTGACTCCGACATGACCGAGCGGGCCGCAGCGGCCCCGGAACACGGAGGAGAACACGTGGCATCCCTCTTCACCAAGATCATCGAGAACGAGATCCCGGGCGTCTTCGTGTACGAGGACGAGCTGTGCGTGGCGTTCCTCGATGTGCAGCCGATGACCGAAGGGCACGTCCTCGTCGTCCCCCGGGAGGAGATCGCGCACTGGGTCGACCTCGACGACGATCTCTCCGCTCACCTCTTCGCAGTCGCCAAGACGATCGCGAAGGCGCAGAACGAGGCGTTCGAATGCGAGAAGGTGGGACTCATGGTCCAGGGCTACGAAATCCCGCACGTGCACATCCATGTATGGCCCACGACCTCACTCGCGGATTTCGACGCAGGCAGCCGGGCGGGCTTCACCGACGCCGCAGTCCTTGAGGAAGCGGCTAAGAAGATCAGGCGGCGACTCTGACCTTCAGGCGGTCAGCAGCCGGATGAGACCGGTGCGGAAGGAGGCTTCGGCGTGCGTGCCGGGGCCTTCTTCTCGATCGCCCGGCGGAGCGGTCACTCCCTCGAAGAGGCGCCGATTCTGCTGGATCGCGATGGATCCCAGGACGAACGGAGTGATGACGTCGCGAGTCTCCTCGTCGAGGTCTGCAAGCGCTGCGGGGAGCACCGTGCGACCGGAGTGCGCGTAGGCCAGGAACACGATGTCAGCGCTCTCCCGGTACTGCAGGAGCACGCCGCGGTACGCGATGATCGCATCGACAGTGCTCGAGAGCCGTCCCTGACCCGGTGCGGGGCGGTCGAAGTCGTCGGCCTCCGCCGCCATCCGTCCGGCCAGGAGGACGAACAGCGACTGCTTGTCTGCGACATGCCAGTAGAGGGCAGAGGGCTGGACGCTCAATTCTCGCGCGAGGCGACGCATCGTGAGGTCGCCCAGACCGAAGTCTGAGAGGATGCGCATCGCGGCATCGGCGACGCTCTCAGTCGTCAGAGCCATATCCCTCCTGGGGCCGGTGTGCGGGTCGATGGGCGAGACCCGTCGGTGCATGAAGAGGGCGGGCGGATCTGCGGTTCGTCTGTGTCGCACCTTACCGGCTACTCGATTAGGAGTTCGCAGGTCATTATGGGTAAACTGTGTCTCGCTGTCAGGTTCTCTGGAGCTGTTCACAGCACCGGGATATAGCGCAGCTTGGTAGCGCGCCTCGTTCGGGACGAGGAGGTCGTGGGTTCGAATCCCGCTATCCCGACCAGCAGAAACGCCGGGACATCGTGACGATGTCCCGGCGTTGTCATGTCCGGTGGTGCACCGGCACTGCTGATGTCCAGTTGCTCCACGGCATGTGCGAGAATAGCTGGGCGCTGGCTCCGGTCGGCGAGTGGTGAGTTGACAGAGCGGCCGAATGTGACGGTCTTGAAAACCGTTGACCTGCAAGGGTCCGTGGGTTCGAATCCCACACTCACCGCAGATGTGATGTCTCAGTACATCGGAAACACCCCGAGCTTCGGCTCGGGGTGTTTTTTATTGCTTCTGGTACCTGCGGGTGGGGTCCAGGGTGAAGTCTTGGGTTAAAGGCCAAAAAGTGTGTCTGGCTTGGGCGTGTCTACCGGGATCTTCCTCCCCATCCTTGCTGGATCCCGTTGCCGTCTTCCGGGCTGAACGCGGTGTCATAGGCAGCTGGCCCGATTTGTTCCTCGGCGATGCTGGGTGATCGCTTCGGTGGGTTCCAATGGTGAGACCTCACGAGGCTGAACGGGTCAGCAGGCTTCGTGGTGTGCTGGTGCAACCACCACGCGACAGCGGTCTTCGCGTGCTGGCTCGTCATGCCGCGGTGGTGGGGTTACCCGCAAGCTGTAGACACGTGAGCCACCTCACGCGGCGTGCGTGAGTGACGTTTCCTGCTCGCCCCCGACCGTCTCAACCGCCGCGACCATGCCCCGCTCGAACTCCACCGGCGGCAC
>NZ_FXZM01000029.1 GCF_900169175.1 Brevibacterium jeotgali
ATATGGAGAGCACCTTTCGGTGAGGGCTGGGCGTTGTGTGTCTGGTCGGATCGGTTTGTGTGTCTGTTCTTTGAGAACTCAATAGCGTGTTTGTTTGTTTTTGATGATGCCAGTTATTTATTTGCTGGGATCTCAACAATGTAGCTTTTTTAGCAGCTTGTTGATTTCTTGGCCAGGTGATTGACCTGTCTGAAAACATGTAAATTTTTGGAGAGTTTGATCCTGGCTCAGGACGAACGCTGGCGGCGTGCTTAACACATGCAAGTCGAACGATGAAGTCTGGTGCTTGCACCAGGCGGATTAGTGGCGAACGGGTGAGTAACACGTGAGTAACCTGCCCCTGACTGCGGGATAAGCCCGGGAAACTGGGTCTAATACCGCATATGACACCTGGCCGCATGGTCTGGGTGTGGAAAGTTTTTCGGTTGGGGATGGGCTCGCGGCCTATCAGCTTGTTGGTGGGGTAAAGGCCCACCAAGGCGACGACGGGTAGCCGGCCTGAGAGGGCGACCGGCCACACTGGGACTGAGACACGGCCCAGACTCCTACGGGAGGCAGCAGTGGGGAATATTGCACAATGGGGGAAACCCTGATGCAGCGACGCCGCGTGAGGGATGACGGCCTTCGGGTTGTAAACCTCTTTCAGTAGGGAAGAAGCCTTTCGAGGTGACGGTACCTGCAGAAGAAGTACCGGCTAACTACGTGCCAGCAGCCGCGGTAATACGTAGGGTACAAGCGTTGTCCGGAATTATTGGGCGTAAAGAGCTCGTAGGCGGTCCGTCGCGTCTGCTGTGGAAACGCAAGGCTCAACCTTGCGCGTGCAGTGGGTACGGGCGGACTAGAGTGCAGTAGGGGAGTCTGGAATTCCTGGTGTAGCGGTGAAATGCGCAGATATCAGGAGGAACACCGGTGGCGAAGGCGGGACTCTGGGCTGTTACTGACGCTGAGGAGCGAAAGCATGGGGAGCGAACAGGATTAGATACCCTGGTAGTCCATGCCGTAAACGTTGGGCACTAGGTGTGGGGCTCATTCCACGAGTTCCGCGCCGCAGCTAACGCATTAAGTGCCCCGCCTGGGGAGTACGGCCGCAAGGCTAAAACTCAAAGGAATTGACGGGGGCCCGCACAAGCGGCGGAGCATGCGGATTAATTCGATGCAACGCGAAGAACCTTACCAAGGCTTGACATACACCGGAATGTGCCAGAGATGGTTCAGCCCTTTGGGCTGGTGTACAGGTGGTGCATGGTTGTCGTCAGCTCGTGTCGTGAGATGTTGGGTTAAGTCCCGCAACGAGCGCAACCCTCGTTCTATGTTGCCAGCACGTCATGGTGGGAACTCATAGGAGACTGCCGGGGTCAACTCGGAGGAAGGTGGGGATGACGTCAAATCATCATGCCCTTTATGTCTTGGGCTTCACGCATGCTACAATGGTCGGTACAAAGGGTGGCGAGACCGTGAGGTGGAGCGAATCCCAGAAAGCCGATCTCAGTTCGGATCGTAGTCTGCAACTCGACTACGTGAAGTCGGAGTCGCTAGTAATCGCAGATCAGCAACGCTGCGGTGAATACGTTCCCGGGCCTTGTACACACCGCCCGTCAAGTCACGAAAGTCGGTAACACCCGAAGCCGGTGGCCCAACCCTTGTGGGGGGAGCCGTCGAAGGTGGGACTGGTGATTGGGACTAAGTCGTAACAAGGTAGCCGTACCGGAAGGTGCGGCTGGATCACCTCCTTTCTAAGGAGCATCACAGAACCCCCGCGCTTCTGCGTGGGTGGGTGTGGCCACGTGCATGCCGTTCGTGTGTGCAGTGGTTGCTCATGGGTGGAACATCATCAGATTCTTCTTGCGCTGTCTGGCCGTCTGGCTGGGTGGTGTGAGGCAAACACGCTGTTGGGTCCTGGGAGAACAGGCCCCTGCGGCTCTTTCCGCGTTGCGCATCCCCTTGTTGGGGGTGTGGGTGTGATGGGGGTGTGCGGGTGGTTTGTGTGTCTCCTGGCCGGCCCTTCTCATGGGCTCCTGCGTTGGTGGGGGTGTGTGGGTGGGTGACTGGTTGTGGATCTTGGTTTCTTCATAGTGGACGCGAGCATCTGGGCATCATGATCGTTCTCACCGTTGGGTGGGTGTGGTTGTGGTGTTCTGTGTAATTTTTTTGTTGTTGTGTTTCTTGTGTTATCCGACTCGCGCTGCCTGTCAACACTTTTCGTGTGGTGGTGGTGTGAGTGTTCAAGAGCGCATGGTGGATGCCTTGGCATCAGGAGCCGATGAAGGACGCGGTAATCTGCGATAAGCCTCGGGGAGTTGATAAACGAACGGTGATCCGAGGGTGTCCGAATGGGGAAACCCCGCGGCATGTTATGTGCCGTGACCCGCATCTGAATATATAGGATGTGTGGAGGGAACGTGGGGAAGTGAAACATCTCAGTACCCACAGGAAGAGAAAACAATTGTGATTCCGTTAGTAGTGGCGAGCGAACGCGGACCAGCCTAAACCGTGTGTGTGTCAAACGTGCTGGTGTTGCATACGCGGTGTTGTGGGGTTGCCCGTCTTTCTCCAGCATGAGGAGGACGCGCTGCAGTGGTTGTAGTCGAACACGGTGGGAAACGTGACCGTAGTGGGTGAGAGTCCCGTAGACGAAACGGCTGCTGGGCGTGTGTGGTGATACCCGAGTAGCACGGGACCCGTGAAATCCCGTGTGAATCTGCCAGGACCACCTGGTAAGGCTAAATACTTCCTGATGACCGATAGCGGATAGTACCGTGAGGGAATGGTGAAAAGTACCCCGGGAGGGGAGTGAAATAGTACCTGAAACCATGCGCTTACAATCCGTCAGAGCCTCCTTGTTGGGGTGATGGCGTGCCTTTTGAAGAATGAGCCTGCGAGTTAGCGGCACGTGGCGAGGTTAACCCTTGGGGGGTAGCCGTAGCGAAAGCGAGTCCGAATAGGGCGATTGAGTCGCGTGTCCTAGACCCGAAGCGGAGTGATCTAGCCATGGGCAGGGTGAAGCGATGGTAAGACGTCGTGGAGGCCCGCACCCACTTCAGTTGAAAATGGAGGGGATGACCTGTGGTTAGGGGTGAAAGGCCAATCAAACTCTGTGATAGCTGGTTCTCCCCGAAATGCATTTAGGTGCAGCGTTGTGTGTTTCTTGCCGGAGGTAGAGCTACTGGATGGCCGATGGGCCCCACCGGGTTACTGACGTCAGCCAAACTCCGAATGCCGGTAAGTGTAAGCATGGCAGTGAGACTGCGGGGGATAAGCTTCGTGGTCGAGAGGGAAACAGCCCAGACCACCAACTAAGGCCCCTAAGCGTGTGCTCAGTGGGAAAGGATGTGGAGTTGCGAAGACAACCAGGAGGTTGGCTTAGAAGCAGCCATCCTTGAAAGAGTGCGTAATAGCTCACTGGTCAAGTGATTCCGCGCCGATAATGTAGCGGGGCTTAAGCACACCGCCGAAGTTGTGGCAGTACCACGCGTATCCGAGCCGGCGCCCTCATTCGTGGGGAGTGTTTGGTTGAGGTGTGGTATTGGGTAGGGGAGCGTCGTGTGGCCGGTGAAGCTGCGGGGTGACCCAGTGGTGGAGGCTATGCGAGTGAGAATGCAGGCATGAGTAGCGAAAGAAGGGTGAGAAACCCTTCCGCCGGATGACCAAGGGTTCCAGGGCTAGGCTAATCCGCCCTGGGTAAGTCGGGACCTAAGGCGAGGCCGACAGGCGTAGTCGATGGACAACGGGTTGATATTCCCGTACCGGCGAAGAACCGCCCATACTGAGGCATGTGAGACTAACCTTGTGATGCCCCTCCCTGACCTTCGGGTTGGGGTGTTGGGTTGAGTGAGGGACCTGAACGTGTAGTAGGTAAACGTATTAACAGGTGTGACGCAGGAAGGTAGCCGGGCCGCGCGATGGTAGTCGTGGTCTAAGGTCGTAGGACTCCTGGTAGGTAAATCCGCTGGGTATATGTCTGAGAGCTGATGGGCGCCCACTTTGGTGGGTGATCCGGTGATCCTATGCTGCCGAGAAAAGCATCGACGTGAGGTTCCAGCCGCCCGTACCCTATTACCGACTCAGGTGGTCAGGTAGAGAATACTAAGGCGATCGAGATAATCGTGGTTAAGGAACTCGGCAAAATGCCCCCGTAACTTCGGGAGAAGGGGGGCCATCCTGGTGATCCATCTTTTCGGTGGTGAGCTGGTGGTGGCCGCAGAGACCAGGGAGAAGCGACTGTTTACTAAAAACACAGGTCCGTGCGAAGACGTAAGTCGATGTATACGGACTGACGCCTGCCCGGTGCTGGAAGGTTAAGAGGACCTGTTAGGCCACTTTGTGGTCGAAGCGGAGAATTTAAGCCCCAGTAAACGGCGGTGGTAACTATAACCATCCTAAGGTAGCGAAATTCCTTGTCGGGTAAGTTCCGACCTGCACGAATGGCGTAACGACTTCTCCACTGTCTCAACCACGAACTCGGCGAAATTGCACTACGAGTAAAGATGCTCGTTACGCGCAGCAGGACGGAAAGACCCCGAGACCTTCACTATAGTTTGGTATTGGTGTTCGGTATGGCTTGTGTAGGATAGGTGGGAGACTATGAAGCATGCACGCTAGTGTGTGTGGAGTCATCGTTGAAATACCACTCTGGCCATTCTGGATTCCTTAACTTCGGACCCTGATCGGGTCCAGGGACAGTGCCTGATGGGTAGTTTAACTGGGGCGGTTGCCTCCTAAAGAGTAACGGAGGCGCCCAAAGGTTCCCTCAGCCTGGTTGGCAATCAGGTGTCGAGTGTAAGTGCACAAGGGAGCTTGACTGTGAGACGGACGTGTCGAGCAGGAGCGAAAGCTGGGACTAGTGACCCGGCCGTGGATTGTGGAATCGCGGTCGCTCAACGGATAAAAGGTACCTCGGGGATAACAGGCTGATCTTGCCCAAGAGTCCATATCGACGGCATGGTTTGGCACCTCGATGTCGGCTCGTCGCATCCTGGGGCTGTAGTCGGTCCCAAGGGTTGGGCTGTTCGCCCATTAAAGCGGTACGCGAGCTGGGTTTAGAACGTCGTGAGACAGTTCGGTCCCTATCCGCTGCGTGCGTAGGAAATTTGAGAAGGGCTGTCCTTAGTACGAGAGGACCGGGACGGACGAACCTCTGGTGTGCCAGTTGTACCGCCAGGTGCATGGCTGGTTGGCTACGTTCGGGAAGGATAACCGCTGAAAGCATCTAAGCGGGAAGCCTGCTTCAAGATGAGATTTCCTTTGAGGTGCCCTGTAGACGACAGGGTTGATAGGCCAGATGTGGAAGCGCAGCAATGTGTGGAGCTGACTGGTACTAATACACCGATCACTCACCCAAGTACACCCTTTCAAAAGGGGGTGTGGCCCCGCATGTGGTGGGGTGGTTGCGGGTCGGGTAACACGAGTTAAACACGTCAACAAACAAGATTTGTGCAACAGTTGCTGTTGTGTCTGCGTCACAGAAGCACCCCGTCCCTGGGTATCTGGGGTGGGTGGTGTTGTGTGGTGTGTGTTCGCGTCCATGAAGAGATCTTTGATCTGCCGCCCCCCTCGTGGTAGTTGTGCTGGGTGGGGTGGGGAGATATATACACGCCGGAAGGTGTGTCCCGTGTTTTTGCGGTGGTTATAGCGGTAGGGAAACGCCCGGTCCCATTCCGAACCCGGAAGCTAAGCCTGCCAGCGCTGATGGTACTGCACTCGATAGGGTGTGGGAGAGTAAGACACCGCCGCAATTCTTTTTAGGGGTTAGAGCCCGA
>NZ_FXZM01000010.1 GCF_900169175.1 Brevibacterium jeotgali
CGGTAGGGAAACGCCCGGTCCCATTCCGAACCCGGAAGCTAAGCCTGCCAGCGCTGATGGTACTGCACTCGATAGGGTGTGGGAGAGTAAGACACCGCCGCAATTCTTTTTAGGGGTTAGAGCCCGAGGGTTTGAGCATTGCTCACCTTCGGGCTCTTCCTCATTCACCAGACCAGGGTTGAGTAAGACGTCTGTCGGGTCGTCCGGGTTGACGTGCAACCCGGCAGAGACCCGCAGCCGTGCCGCACATTTCGGCACCGCTGCAGGTGGCCGGTGGGGTTCAGTACGATGGTGTGATGAGCACATTCTCCCTGGCATCCCTGTCTGTGCCGTTGGTGCAGGCGCCCATGGCCGGTGGGCCATCGACCCCTCTGCTGGCAGCGGCTGTGACCGAGGCCGGCGGTCTGGGGTCCCTGGCCGCGGGATATCTCTCCGCAGAGTCCCTCGCGCACGACATCTCGGAGTTCAGAGGGCTCTCGTCCGGTCCGGTCGCAGTGAACATCTTCGCTCCCGAATCCCATCGTCCGTCGGCAGCGGACGTGGAGTCCTACCGGAGCGCGCTTCGGACGTGGACGGATGCCGGCGGCATCAGTGGTGCTGTTCCACCGGTGACCGGAGACAGCGATGACATGTATCAGGAGAAGCTGGCGGTCGTCAGGGATCGGCGTCCTGAGGTCGTGACCTTCACGTTCGGCCTGCCCGACGTCGTGACGATCGAACGGCTCCACGAAGTGGGCGTCCTGGTCGGTGCCACGGTCACGACGGTGCCGGAAGGCGCCGCGGCTCACGCGAACGGTGTCGATCTCCTCATCGCCCAGGGGATCGAGGCCGGCGGCCACCGAGCGCAGTTCGACCAGTCGGCACCGTCAGAACCGATCTCGACTGCGGATCTGGTATCGGGTCTTTCCGCTGCGACCCCGCTGCCGGTGATCGCAGCAGGCGGAATCGACGGCCCCGAATCTGCACAGGAGCTGTTGAGCCGGGGAGCTGATGCAGTTCAACTGGGCACGCTGTTCCTGACGACCGACGAAGCAGGAACGAAGCCCACCCATCGCCGAGCCCTCGTCGAGGCGTCGGTGAGCGAGCGCTCAGCGGAGACCACGCTGACGCGCGCGTTCACCGGGCGTCCGGCGCGCGCGCTGTCGAACCGCTTCACACGGGAGATGGATGCTGAAGCAGTGGTCGGGTACCCACAGGTCCATTTCCTCACCGGGGGCATCCGCGCTGCGGCCGCTGCGTCCGATGATCCGGAGCTGCTGAACCTCTGGTCCGGAACCGGTGTGGGCGGGTGTCGGCAGGAATCGGCGGCGTCGCTCGTCGCACGGTTCGCCGGCCTCCGGCGTGGTGCCGCGAATGCGTCTTCGGACCAGGCGCACATCGGGGGACAGTGCGAGGGGAGTGCTCGATGAGGGTCGTGTTCCTGACCGGTGCGGGAGTCAGCACCGCTGCGGGCATCCCGGACTTCCGGGGGCCCCAGGGGGTCTGGACCCGGGACCCAGAAGCAGAGCGCACCTCGACGCTGTCGTGGTACCTGGGCGACGAGGATGTGCGCCGGAAGGCGTGGCAGATGCGTGCTCAGGCATCGATGTGGGAGAAGGAGCCTACGCACGCGCACCGTGCCATCGCGGGGTTCGCCGAGACCGTCGATGTCGGTGCGGTCATCACACAGAATGTGGACGGCCTCCACCAGGCTGCCGGATCGGACCCTGCGAGCGTGCTCGAAGTCCATGGCAGCGCACTGTCATGGCGCTGTGAGCTCTGTGCGGCGACGGGCCCCATGGAGGAGCCTGTGGCGCGTGTGCACGCGGGAGAGCCGGACCCGCGCTGTGCAGAGTGCGGAGGGATCATTCGTGCGACGACGATCCTCTTCGAGGAGGCTCTCGACGCCACGGTGATCGACGAGGCGCACAACGCCGCGGCGCGCTGCGATGTCATGGTCGCCGTCGGAACCGGACTGGGCGTCTACCCCGTCGCGGGTCTGTTCCCGCTGGCCGCGCGCAATGGCGCACGCACGATCATCGTCAACGCGGAGGGCACACCGTTCGACTCGATGGCCGACGAGGTCGTCGGGGGAGACCTTCAGGAATCGCTGCCTGTGGTTCTGGAGCGCCTTTCGCGCTCGTCCTGATCCGGGTCAGAACTCTTCGTAGACCGCAGGGTCCTGAGCATTGCGGCGTCCGTCGATCCGTGACAGTGACGAGATGGCGGTGACCTCATCATCGGTGAGGAAGACCTCGGCCGCGGCGAGGTTCTCGGCCTGACGCATCGCGTCGGCGGATTTCGGCAGGGGCAGTGCTCCGCGCCGCACGTGCCAGGCCAGCACTGCCTGCGTCGGGCTGATGCCGTGCGCAGCCGCGGTATCGATGATGGGCGCTTCGTCGAGGAGTCCGCCCGCCCTGCCGATCGGGCTCCACGCCTGGGTGATGATGCCCTTCTCCGTGTGGAATGCGAGTGCCTCGTCCTGCGGGAAGTACGGGTGGACCTCTATCTGGTTGACCTCCGGTCGGACACCGGTCTCCTCCTCGAGCGTCTCCAGATGTTCGGGGAGGAAGTTGGAGACGCCGATGTGGCGGACGAGTCCGCGCTCCCTCGCACCGATGAGTGCATCCCACGCCTCGACGAAGAGGCCCTGGGACGGGTTCGGCCAGTGGATGAGGATGAGGTCGATCTGTCCCAGCCCGGTCCGCAGGACCGACTCCTCGATCGCGGTCGTCGCCTTGTCGTGCTCATGATGCCGACCGGCAAGCTTCGTGGTGTACAGGATGTCGGACCGGTCGACGGACGACTCTCTGCACCCGACGGCGACGGCGGCCTCGTTCTCGTAGTTGAACGCGGAGTCCACCAGGCGGTAGCCGGACTCCAGCGCAGTACGGACCGCGTCGGACCCGGCGAATCCACGGAGTCCGTACGTGCCCAGTCCGATCGTCGGCAGGGTGAGGCCGGTGTGTGCTCTGAGAGTCAACGTGCAGTGCCCTTCCGCATGAGTCCGAATCTGCTCGCTGCCCGTGTCAGCGGCCGCAAGCAGCGTGTCGGTCCAACGTACCGGAGGGGGCGACTGCAGTGCAGTCGCCCCCTCCGGTACGTGCCACGGTTCTCACCGGCCGCGCGACCCTCGCATGAGGGCCACGGCGGTGAGAACGGACTGCTCCGGGCGCCTCAGGTCCGGCGACGTGCCACAGCAGTCGCAGCGACACCGATGCCGACGAGCAGTCCCGCAGCACCCAGGGCACTCGCGACAGACGCGCCGGTGCGCGGCAGGGAACCGTCCTCGCCGTCACGGGCCTCGTCGTCGCGCTGCTCCTCCTGGCCGTCCTCGTCGTCACCGGACGGGTCTGTGGGCTGAGTGGACGGCTGCTCCGACGGCTGCTCCGACGGCTGCTCCGACGGCTCACCGGTCGGGTCCTTCGTCGGGTGATTCGTCGGCGCGTCCGTGGGACCGTCGGCAAGCAGGTCCTCGACCGTGTAGTAGGTCGTCGTGCCCGACACCTCGTTGCCGACGATCAGCATCGCATCGGCGTCCGCCTCCGCAGAGGCTCCCGGAGCGTCGGCGCCGGTCACGAACTCGATCGACTCCGGACCCAGGTCTCCGGCCTCCTCGAAGCGGTCCGGCTCGTCCTCTGCGGACACGGTGAAGTCGCGATTGTTGACGTACGTCACGAATTCGGGGGAGCGCGGATCGCTGATGTCCACGGCGGCGAACCCGCTCACCCGCTCGAAGCCCACGAATGCGTAGGTCCGGTCGCCCACGGCGCCGACTTCGATGGCCTCCGGCTCGGGGCCCTTGTCATCGGAACGTCCCTCGAAGTTGGTCTCGGAATGGTTCGAGTTGAAGTAGTCCGGGTGCGCCTCCGCCGTGATCTCCTCGAACAGGGAACCCGAATCGAAGACCTCGGTGCCGTCGGCGGCGAGGACGGAGAACGAACGCGATCCGCTCACATGGATCTGGTCATAGCAGTCACCCTCGTCCGACAGTCCGTCGGCGGTGGTCGCTGTGATCCGGCCCAGGTTCTCTTCGGCCGTGAGCTCGGCGAGCGTCATCCCCGTGCCTGCGGCGACCGATTCGCACAGCGGGGGGAGACCGTCGCTGCCGAAGTCCTGGATCCGCGACTCCTCGCTGTAGGCGTCCCAATCGCGCAGGTCGCCCTCGTTCGCCGTCACGAGGTGCGGTTCACCACTGATCTCGACGGCTTTGATGGTGTCGGGCGCGCGGAACGCCGTCACCGGCCAGTTCTCGGTGGCGATCACACCGTCACGATCGGAGACGTCGAACGCGACCTCGCGCAGGTCGGTCGTCTCGAGCGGCACGATGTCCTCGACGGTCGCCGTCGCGAGATCAGTGATCGCGACAGCGTTGTTCTCCTGGAGCGTGGTGTACGCACGCCCACCGATCACAGCGCTGTACTCGGGTTCCAGGTTCTCCGACACGGGACGTTCCGGAGTGCCGGTGCCCGCGTCCTCGCGGCCTCCGTAGATCCGGACCTCGTCCGATAGTGCTCCGTCCTCGAACGCGTGGAAGTCCGCAGTGCGGTAGTCGGACTGGGACGCGGCAGCGACGGAGTCGGGCAGTGCGAGGACGCCCACGGATCCTTCCGGATCCACGGAGTAGTCCTCCGCAGGCTCCCCTTCGTTCGCCACGACCGCGTGTCCGCCGTCGGGGGAGAGGACGACCGAGTCGGGCAGGGCGCCTGCGGTGATCGCGCCGAGGGGGACGGGCTCCTCATCAGTCACGTCCACGAACATCAGCCAGCCCGGATCGGTCTTCTCCGGCGCCTCGACTGCGACGATCGCGAGGCCGTCCTCGCGGACGGTGACCGAGTTGGCGACTGCACCGTCCGGGATCACCGTGCCGTCAGCGCCGGCAGTCCCTGCTGCCTCGATCTGGGTCAGATGAGCGGGGTTCGTCGGGTCGGACGCGTCGATCACATCGATGACACCCTGCTGCGCGTTGACGACGAGAGTGCGGTCCGCGGCGGCGTAGTGGGCCACAATCTCTGCGGCCGATTCGTCGAACGTCCCGGTCGCGTGGGTTCCGATCGGTGCGATCGCAACCGACGGGTCGGCAGCGGAATGCACGACAGGGTCGTCGACGAGGACAGTGGCGGATGCCGGGGCGACGACGGCGAGAGCGAGGAGCGACCCGGCCGAGGCTGCTGCGAGCATGCGGTGCATGGGTTCCTTTCGGATGCTTCTGTGGGCATGGAGCCTGCCGGTGGAGCACGGTGCAGGCACGACCGCGTCGACGGTACGGGCGGGCGGCGAGCAGAAGACTGAGGCGAGGTGAGCACCAAGTGTGAGGAAGATGAACTCCTGCTTCCCGCGCGCTGTGGTCCGCCACGGTAGAATGGGCGACGATGTTCGGCCCGGTCAGACGGAGCCAGGGCGCTGCACCGCGGCGCGGAACTGAATAGTGACGACCGAGGATGGCGATGGCTGAGGCAGACGACACGAACGACGGTGCGCGCCGCGACGACCGGCGCGGAGGGCCGCTCGGAGCAGGACGCGGACGAGGCGCCGGGGGACGCGACGGCGCCGGACGAGGCGATCGCTCCCGCGACGCCCGCAATGACCGTTCGCGCAATGGGCGTCCGCGAAACGAGCGTCCGAGCGGCGATCGTGGACGCGACGAGCGCGGACAGGGGCGCCGTGATGACCGGCCCGGTCGCAGCCGATGGAACGACAGGGACGACCGCGGGCGTTCGAACAGCAGCGGCCGCCCCGGCGGTGACGGCCGGGGACGCAGTGCCGACGATCGTCGTCGCGATGATGATCGCCGCAGCGATCGGACCTCACGTCCCGATCGGACCTCACGGAGCGGCGACCCGCGAGGTCGTGCGGACAGCTCCCGCGGTGACCGTCGCGACGGACGTCCCGGGGGAGACCGCGGTCCTCGCAGGGACGATGGGGGATCACGCCCCGACAGGCGCCCGGGGGGCGACCGTCGTGACGAGCGGGGAGGTTCCCGCTTCGATGGTCGTCGTGAGGAGCGCGGCCCTCGTCGTGATGAGCGCGGTGACCGTCGACGCTTCGACGATCGTCGGCAGGACGATCGCCGGCGCGAGAGCCCCGGGGGCCGCGGACGCCCGACAGATCGTGGCGGCGCTCGTGACCGCGGGGATGACCGTCCGAAGTTCCCACAGGGTCCGCCCATTCCCGAAGGGATCACCGGCAGCGAGCTGCCGAAGGAGATCCGCTCCCAGCTGCGTCCGCTGTCGAAGGACAACGCCGAGCTCGTCGCACAGCACCTCGTCGCTGCGAGCGAGCTGATCGGGACCGATCCCGAGGCCGCGTTCGCCCACGCGCAGACGGCGGCCGTGCGGGGCAGTCGTGTGGCTGGAGTCCGGGAGGCCACAGGGATCGTGGCCTACCACACGGACCGATACGAGGAAGCGCTGCGTGAGCTGCGGACCCATCGGAGGATCTCCGGATCCGATGACAATCTGCCGCTCATCGCGGATGCCGAGCGCGGCCGCGGTCGTCCCCAGAAGGCACTGGAGATCTTCTCGGAGGCCTCAGAGGAAGCACTCGGCCACGACCTGTACACAGAGCTGCTGATGGTGGCGGCCGGGGCGCACATGGACCGGGGAGAAGTCGCCGAGGCCCGAGCGCTCCTGGAGACCAGGAACTTCGCGGGCAATGCGAACGGAACACTCGTGAGACTCCTGTCGGTGTACTCCGATGTCATCCGACTGCAGGGCGACGCGGATCTCGCGGGTCGGTACGAGGAGCTCGCGCGGCGCACAGCCAAAGCGACGGGCACGCTGTTCGGGGACGAGGCCCCCGACCCGAATGCGAACGTGGAGATCGTCACGCTCGAGGAGATCGAGCTGCCGGACGAGGAGCCCGAGCACGAGGAGGCCTCCGGCCAGGAAGCCGGCTCTCCCGGGGCCGATCCTGCAGACGAGGTGGAACACGACGCCGCACCCGCAGCTGGAGCCACCGTCGACACCACCAGCGAAGAGAGCGTCGTCGAGGACCAGTCCGCCGGATCGCCGGCAGACGAGGACCGTGACGCGTCGACGCACACCGTCGACGCGGAGTTCCCATCGGAGACGGTCGACGAGCTGGAGGAGATCCTGGCGGAGGCTGAGACGGAGGCGCCCGCAGACGACCAGTCGGAGAAGGCGCCCGAGGCTGCTCCGGCTGCTGCTTCGGCCGCTGTGGAGGAGTCCGACGCTCCGCAGGGCACCGAGCACGCGGAGGCCATGGACGCAGATTCCACTGCGCAGGAATCAACGTCAGACGATCGCCAGTCAGCGGACTCCCAGGCAGACGATTCCCCGTCAGAGGAATCCCCGTCAGAGGAATCCCCGAAGGCGGATGCGCAGAAGAAGGAACCGGCGCAGGACGTGGCACCGGACGACGACGAGGAGCTCACAGAGCCCCTCTTCGACCTCTGAGACGGGAGTACTGATGGAAGCGATCGACTTCGACGGACTGCTCCTCGACCTCGATGGATGCGTCTACACGGGCCGAACGGCGGTACCGGGAGCGGCAGAGGCGCTCACCGGGCTCGCCGAGGCTGGGATCCCGCTGGTGTTCCTCACCAACAACGCGTCGCGATCAGCGGACGAGGTGGCGGAGCACATCAGCTCGTTCGGTGTGGATGCGCGACCGGAGCAGGTCCTCACCTCCGCGGTCGTCGCGGCGCGCGAGCTCGCGCGCACCCTTCCCGCAGGGTCCCCGGTCCTCGTCGTCGGGTCCGACGCACTCGCCGACCAGGTGGAGGAGGAGGGGATGCGCGTCGTGGACACGGCGAGTGACGACCCCGCAGCGGTCGTCCAGGGATTCTCGCCGGACCTCGGATGGCTGCAGATCGCGGACGCATGCCGTGCGATCCGATCCGGAGCCCGGTGGTGGGCGACCAATCTGGACCGCACCTTCCCCACCGAGCACGGAGAGCTCCCGGGCAACGGCGCGTTCGTCAGGGTCGTGGCTGACACGACCGGTGCCACTCCGCTCGTGACCGGTAAGCCGTCGCGGACGATGATGGAGGCGGGAGCACGTGCTCTGGGCTCTGCACGGCCGCTCATGGTGGGTGACCGACTGGAGACGGACATCGCGGGCGCGCGGGCTGCGGGGATCACCGCAGGTCTCGTGCTCACAGGGGTCCACAGCGAGGCCGACGCACAGTCGGCCCCGGCCGAGCACCGGCCGGACTACCTCCTGGACGACCTCACCGCGCTGCTGCCGGGGCGTTCACCGCGGCGGTTCCCATGAGCGGTGATCCGACACCCGTCCCGGGTGGTGGCGTGCCGATCCGCCAGTGGGAGGAAGCGCTCACCGAGCTCGATGAGAGCCCACCGGAGGAGCGGGGCGACCGGACCCACGCACTCCTCTCCCGCCTCGAAGACGCGCTCGAGGCACTCTGACGTGCCTGCGGAGCGTGCGCACACCGCGGGCAGACTCGACACCGTGCTCGTGGGCCTCGGGCTCGTCGACTCCCGCAACCGCGCGGCACGGGAGATCCGCGCAGGGCGGGTGACCGTCGACGGCGGACTCGTCGTGCGACCGTCCTCATCCATCACCGTGGGCTCCCTCGTCGCGGTCGACGATCCGGAGCACTGGGTGGCGCGCAGCGCGCACAAGCTCCTGGGGGCGCTGGAGGACCTGGGTGCCGCCCCGGCGGTGCGCGGTGCAGTGTGCCTCGACGCGGGAGCCTCCACCGGGGGCTTCACCCAAGTGCTGCTGGAGCACGACGCGGCGGCCGTCCACGCGGTCGACGTGGGCCACGGCCAGCTCGTTCCGCGGATCGCCGGTGACGGGCGCGTGCACGATCTGCCCGGTACCAACGTCCGGACGCTCGACCGGACGCATCTGGCCGCAGCCCCGGCGCCTCCCTTCCACGCGGACGGGACGGTGGACCTCGTCGTCGCCGATCTCTCGTTCATCTCACTGACGCTCGTGCTCGATGCGCTGCTGTCCGTCGTCCGCGACGGGGCACTGCTCCTGCTCATGGTGAAGCCTCAGTTCGAACTCGGCAGGGGCGCCCTCGACAAGCACGGTGTGGTGACGGACGCCGATGACCGGACGCGCGCGCTCGAGAGAGTCAGCACTGCGCTCACCGCGGCGGGTGCGCAGATCTGCGGGACCGCGCCGTCCCGGCTGCCGGGCCCCGCCGGCAACGTCGAGCACTTCGTCCTCGCCCGCGCGAACGCGCCCACTGCCCCCGCCACGTCGGCCGCAGGCCTCGCCGCTGTAGCATCGGCTACCGTGGAACGCGGCACAGACCCCCGGGGGAGTGCCGACCACGTCCCTGCAACCGCGCCGGAGGAGGCCCCGTGACCAGACGGATGATGATCGACCTCCACCCCCGTCGTGAGAACGCCCGCAAAGCCGCCGAACTGGTGTGCGCCGCACTCGCGGAGAACGGCATCGTCCCCGTGATGTCGCGATCCGCGCACGATGCGCTGTCCTCGTACGGCGACGTGCATCCCAACGGGACGGAGATCGTCGACGACTGCGCACTGGGAGTCGCAGCGGCCGACTGCGAACTCATCATGGTGCTGGGCGGCGACGGGACGATCCTGCGCGCGGCCGAACGATTCCATTCCTTCGACGTGCCCGTCATGGGCATCAATCTGGGCCACGTGGGGTTCCTCGCGGAGAGCGAGTCCGCGGACATGGAGGAGACGGTCCGACGCGCCGTTGCCCGCGACTACGACATCGAGCAGCGCATGAGCCTCGACATCACCGTCCGCGTGGACGGTGAGATCGTGCATCGTGCCTGGGCGCTCAACGAGGCGACGGTGGAGAAGGGGCCGGACACGCAGATGATCGAGCTCAGCATCGGCATCGACGACCGCCCCGTCTCCACATTCGGCTGCGACGGGGCGATCGTCGCCACCCCCACCGGATCGACCGCGTATGCGTTCTCCGCAGGCGGCCCGATCGTCTGGCCGGACGTCGAAGCCCTGCTCATGGTTCCGATCAGCGCGCACGCACTCTTCGCGAAGCCGCTCGTGACGGGACCGTCGTCCGTCATCGCAGTCGAGCACGTCGCGCGCCATCTCGGTGAGTCCGCCGTGCTCTGGTGCGACGGCAGGGTGGAGCTCGACCTGCCCAGCGGTGCACACATCGAAGCCTGCCGTTCCGCGCAGCCGCTCACGCTCGCGCGCATGCAGCGGGGGCCCTTCTCCGACCGCCTCGTGCGGAAGTTCCAGCTTCCCGTGGACGGCTGGAGGGGACCGGCAGGGGAGGCGACGTGATCTCTTCGATCGGAATCGAGAACCTGGGAGTCATCACCTCCGCCCACATCGACCTGGGGGCCGGGCTCACAGCGGTGACGGGTGAGACCGGAGCCGGGAAGACGATGTTCGTCACCGCTCTGGATCTGCTCACCGGGGCGCGCGCGGATGCGTCGACAGTGCGCCGCGATGCGGACCGCGCGGTCGTCGAAGGCGTCTTCGCCCTCCCGCAGGACCGCCGCACCGCGGCAGACCGGATCGTCGAAGCCGGCGGCGACGCCGACGACGAAGCAGTCCTCACCCGGATCCTCCCGCGTGACGGCCGTGCCCGTGCCACCGCGGGCGGCAGGACGGTGCCTGCCGGGGTGCTCCGCGACGTGGGTCGGGAACTGGTGAGCATGCACGGACAGGCAGAGCAGCTCACCCTCCGGGCACAGGCCCAGCAGCGTGAGCTGCTCGATGCCCTCACCGGCGAGGACGGAGCCGCCGCCCGCGCCGAGTACGCGGAGGCCTTCGCAGAGCACCGACGACTCACCGATGAGCTGCGCAGACTCGAGAGCACCCGGTCCGAACGGGCAGCACGGATGGACTTCCTGCGGAATGCGCTCGAAGCGATCGACGCGGTCCGTCCCACCGAGGGCGAGGACGAGGAGCTTGCGGCACTGGCCGCGCGTCTGGGTGCTGCGGAGGAGCTGCAGCAGGCGGCCGGCCGGGCCCACGACCTCATCATGGGCAGCGACTGGGACGACGCGGAGAGCGCGACCGCGCTCGTCGCGCAGGCCTCGGAGTCATTGTCACGCGCAGCGTCCGTCGACGCGACGCTGACGGACGCGGCCCGTTCGCTCGAGGACGTGTCGGTCCGCATGGCGGATGCCGGAGCGGACCTCTCGTCCTACCTCGCCGGATTCGGCGACGACGAGGGGATGTCGCTCGAGGACGCTGAGGCTCGACGAGCAGAGATCTCGTCGCTGAACGCCTACGGGGAGGACCTCGAGGCGGTCCTCGCCTTCGAGGAGCAGGCGGGTCGTGAGCTGCTCGACCTCGAGAACTCGGAGGCGAGCCTGGGAGACATGGACGGGACCGTGGCAGCGGCGCATGCGCGGCTCGACGAAGCCGCAGTCGCACTGCGCGAGGTCCGCACCCGCTCGGCGGAGGAGTTCTCCGCGTCCGTCGGGGACGAGCTCGCGGCACTCGCGATGCCCCACGCCTCCCTGAGCTTCGCCGTCACGCAGACGACCCCCGCAGCGCACGGCGCGGACGACGTGCGCCTGCTCTTCAGCTCGCACGCAGCCGCAGCGCCCGCGGACATCGGGAAGACCGCATCCGGCGGCGAGCTGTCCCGGGTGATGCTCGCGATCGAGGTCGTGCGAGCGCGGACGGAGCGGTTCCCCACCTTCGTCTTCGACGAGGTCGATGCAGGCGTCGGAGGAGCCGCAGCAGTCGAGATCGGGCGACGACTCGCCCGACTGGCATCGGGCTCACAAGTCATTGTCGTCACACATCTTCCCCAGGTCGCAGCATGGGCCGACCACCACGTCGTCGTCCGCAAGACCGACGAGGGGACCGGAGCGGTGTCGGGCGTGCGGGAGCTGGGCGGGGAGGACCGCACGGAGGAGCTCGCTCGGATGCTCGCGGGAGTGTCCGGCTCCGCCTCCGCCCGCGCGCACGCAGAGGAGCTGCTGAGCGACGCGGAGTCCGAGAAGGCGCGCTTCCGAGTGGAGCTGATGGGATGATGTCCTCATCATGACTCAGCGCAAGACCCGAGAGCGCGTGGAGACGGATGCACCGGTCGGACCGACCGCGGCCCGGATCGACAGACGCACGAAAGACCTCACGAAGCGGCTCCAGCCCGGCGACATCGCGGTGATCCGCCACTCGGACATCGACCGCGTGTCCGCAGAGGCCCTTGTCGACTGCCGCCCTGCGGCGGTCGTCAACGCCCACCGGTCGGTGTCCGGCGCCTACCCGAATCTGGGGCCCGGCATCATCGTCGCCGCCGGGATCCCACTCGTCGACGACGTGGGGGAGGAGCTCTTCGAGGACCTCATCGAGGAGGGCGAGGAGCTTGCTCTCGAGGGCGGAGACCTGGTGCGCGGGGAGACCGTCATCGCCTCGGGCACGGTGCAGACGAAGTCGTCCATCGAGAACGCGATGGAGGTGGCGGAGACCGGGATGAACACCGTGCTCGCGGACTTCGTCGCGAACACGGTGGAGTACATCCAGAAGGACTCCGACCTCCTGGACGACGGCCTCGAGGTCCCGCAGGTGCGCACCGCCTTCGAAGGACGCCACGCACTCATCGTGGTCCGCGGGTACCACTACAAGGAGGACCTCGCGACGCTCCGCCCGTACATCCGGGAGCAGCGTCCCGTCCTCATCGGTGTGGATGGGGGAGCGGACGCGATCATGGAGGCCGGTCACCGTCCGGACATGATCGTCGGCGACATGGATTCCGTGTCGGATGCGGCCCTCACCAGCGGCGCGGAGCTCGTGGTCCACGCGTACCGGGACGGCAACGCCCCGGGCGTCGAACGCGTCAGCGATCTCGGCATGGACTCCGTCACGTTCGCGGCATCGGGAACGAGCGAGGACATCGCCATGCTGCTGGCCGATGACAAGGGCGCGCAGCTCATCGTCGCCGTCGGCACGCACGACACGCTCATCGAGTTCCTCGACAAGGGCCGCAAGGGCATGGCCTCGACGTTCCTCACCCGTCTGCGCGTCGGCAGCAAGCTGCTCGATGCGAAGGGCGTCTCGCTGCTCTACCGGCAGCGGATCGGCACGGGACAGCTCATGCTCCTCGCGCTCGCAGGCGTCGTCGCACTGGTCGCGGCGATGTCCGCGACCGCCGCGGGGCAGACCGCGTTCGGGCTCGTCGCCGCCCAGTTCGACGGCTTCTTCCAGTGGCTGGGATCGCTGTTCGGCGACCCGACCGCCGACTCCCTGTCCGCACGTCCCGCGCCCGAGGCACTCGCCCACCTCGACGACCCTGACCTCGGAGGACTGAGCTCACCGTGATCGACTTCCGCTACCACCTCGTCTCGCTCATCTCGGTGTTCCTGGCGCTCGCCGTCGGGATCGTCCTGGGCGCCGGCCCCCTGCAGGGGCCGATCGGCAGCTCCCTCCAGTCACAGGTCGATGCGCTGCGCACCGACCGCGACACCCTGCGCACGGAGCTCGACGAGGCACGCACGCACATGGAGCAGACCGCGGCATTCGTCGACGCGACGGCGTCGGACCTCATCGCGGATTCCCTGTCGGACCGATCGGTGACGCTCGTCCGCCTGGCGGGGGCCGACAACGACGCGGCCGACGCTGCGAGCGCACGCGCAGAGGAGGCGGGCGGCAGCATCGCGTCGGACGTGAGCCTGGACGACGACGCCTTCGCGGCCGCCGACGCAGAGCTCCTCACCGCGCTGCGCGATGCCGACGACTCGCTGCCGGAGGACGACTCCGCTGTCATGGGTGCGGCGCTCGCGAAGGCTCTGGGTGCCCAGACACAGGTCGTGGAGGAGAACGCGCCGGCGTCGCCCGCGGACTCGGCAGATGACACGGAGGAGTCGGCCGACTCCCGGCAGGCCGCGTCGCAGGATCTCTTCGGGATCCTGTCGGATGCGGAACGGATCGCGGGCGGGCAGTGGGCCGAGGCCGATGCCGCCGTCGTGATCGCTCCGTCCCTGCAGCAGGATGCCGCAGCCGAGCCCACACCGTCCGCCACACCGTCTCCCACTGCCGAGGCGGCTGCGGCACCCGCCGATCCGGTCGCGATCCACGCCGATTTCAGCTCTGCGCTCGCGGGCGAGACCGTCGTCGTGGTCGCCGGGCCCTCCGCGTCCGCGACAGGGGGACTGCTCGCGACACTGCGCTCCGACCGAGTCGACCTGTCGACCGTCGACGGCACGGATCTGTCGACCGGTCCCGCCCTCATCCCGCTGGTCGTCGAGGCGGCGATCGATGGTTCGTTCGGGGACTACGGCACCGCTCAGGGTGCGACGGCGGTCCTGCCGGAGCGCGCGTGAGCAGCCGAGGCGCACGGACGCTGCTGCCTGCTGGGCTGGCAGCGACGGTCGCCGCCGGTGTGATGCGAGCCCGTGCGCGAGCGGACGCGCGGTGGCCGCGCCTGGTGCGCGAGAACCATGCCGGCCGTCCCGTGTCGCTGCTCGAAGGGCCGGCCGCGAGCGCCGGCCTGCTCGCAGCCGCGGCGTGCGTCCCGGGGGCGACTGGGAAGTCCGCGGCACTCATCGCTGTCGGGACCGCAGGGGTGCTGGGAGCGGTCGATGACTTCGCGGAGTCCGGTGCCTCGAAGGGCCTGCGCGGACACCTCGGTGCACTGGCGCGCGGCACCGTCACGACCGGCGGGCTGAAGGTCATCGGCATTCCCGTCGCCGCCGTCGGCGCGGGTGTGCTCCTGCGGACGGATGCGACATCGCCCCTCGGCCGGCTGGCAGATGCAGTGCTCGCCGGCGGCGTGGTCGCGGGCACCGCGAACCTGCTCAATCTGCTCGACCTGCGTCCCGGGCGCGCGCTCAAGGCCGGGCTCGTGATGGTCGCGGCCCAGACCGTCATCGACATGGTCCCCGGAACGCGCGAGGATTCTACGGGCGCAGCTCTGCGGTCCGAGCGGGAGGCGGGTTCGCAGATGCTCTCCAGCGGCGTGCTCGGCACCACCGCGACGCTGCTGCGGGACGACCTCGCGGGGGCGACCATGCTCGGCGATGCCGGTGCCAACGCCCTGGGCGCGGCGATCGGCATGCGCAGTGCGCTCACCGCGTCCCGCCCTCGGCTGGTCTGCGAACTCGCGATCCTCGCAGCCCTGACGCTGGCGAGCGAGCGCGTCTCGTTCACCCGCGTCATCGAGTCGACACCGGGCCTGCGCCACCTCGACGCGCTGGGTCGCTGATGCCGCGGCTGCTGCGCTTCGTCGCGTCGGCCGCACTCCTCGTCTCCGTCGCGACGCTCCTGTCACGACTGGTGGGCTTCGGCCGGCTGCTCGTCTTCTCACCGTCCGTGGGCGCAGGTGCGATCGGGACTGCCTACCAGTCGGCCAACCAGGTGCCGAACATCCTCTACGAGGTGATCGCCGGAGGCGCTCTCGCGGGTGCCGTCGTGCCGCTGCTGGCGGGCCCGCTGGCACGCGCTGACACGGCGACCGCTTCCCGCATCGCGTCCGCGCTCCTCACCTGGTCCGTGTCTCTCACACTGCCGCTCGCCGTCCTCATCGTGGTCTTTCGGGAGCAGATCGCCGGAGCCGTACTCGACCACGAGTCGGAGGTCGCCTACGGGGCCGGGTTCCTGCTCATGTTCGCGCCCCAGCTGGTGCTCTACGCGATCGGCGGAGTGCTGACCGGAGTGCTGCAGGCACATCGGCGCTTCCTCTGGCCCGCATTCATGCCGCTGGTCTCCAGTCTGATCGTCATCGGCGTCTACGTGGGCTACGCCCGTCTGCGCGGGCCCGAAGTCGCGACCGAGGACCCGGCGGCGCTGGCGCTGCTGGGCTGGGGGACGACGGCGGGCGTGGTCGCCCTCGCTCTGCCGCTGGCGCTCCCGACTCTGCGCACCGGACTGCGTATCCGTTCGGCGTGGCGGTTCCCCGCCGGTGTCGCCGCTCGCGCCGTGCGACTCGCGGCCGCAGGAATGACAGTCCTCCTCGCGCAGCAGGCGGCGACGCTGATGATCATGGTCGTCTCCAACAACGTCGGCGGGACCGGCGTGTTCGTCGTCTTCAGCTACATCCAGGCCGTCTACCTGCTCCCGTATGCCGTGCTCGCCATCCCCGTGGCCACCGTCGCGTTCCCGCGCCTGTCGGAGTTGGCGGCCTCCGCCCGCACGCGCAGCACGGAACCCTCGCTGCCCGAGGACGTCGACGCGGCGATCGCGAAGACCTCGCGCCTCGTCCTGGCGCTCGGCTTCGCCGGAGCGGCACTGCTGATCGCGGCCGCGACCCCACTGGAGGACTTCTTCTCGACCCGCGACGCGGCGAGCGGGGACTCCCCTGAGCTCTTCGCCGCGCTGGGAGACGCCGTCCGCGTCATCGCATGGGCGGTGCCGGGCTGGTGCTTCGTCGCGTGGGGCACCCGGGTGTTCTACGCCCTGGAGCGGTCTCGGACCGCTGCGATCGCGACAGCGGTGGGCTGGAGCGCCGTCGCCCTGAGCGTCGTGGCGGGTATCCCCCTCGTCGGGGAGGACCCCGCTCCGCGCACGCTCGTCCTCCTGGGTGCTGCGCACGTCATCGGTATGACGCTCGCGGCCGCGGGGCTCATCGGCGGCATCCTCCGCGTGCGCGGCCGCGCCTCAGCCGCAGGGATCCCCCGCACCCTCGTCGTCGCGTCAGTCGGAGCCGTGCTGGGAGCTGCTGTCGGATCTCTGACGGCGTCGAGCCTGGGCACGGTCGTCGGCACGTCCTCGGCGGCGGCCGTCGCCGCCGGTGCCACCGGCGGCACGGCTGCGCTGGTGGTGGTCCTCGCGGTCGTGGCGCTCGCAGACCGCGGGACGCTCGCGCACGTGCGCGGACTGCGCTGACGACACACTGGTCCCGGGTGGCGATGCTCCACCGACCGGCCGCGGGGCGATAGCCTGGAACCCTGGTCCCGCAGATGCGGGGCCCTGCACCGTCCGGCGACGTGAAGGGAATCGACGCATGCGGGTCCTCATCGTGCTGGGCACATCGACGGGCGGAGTCGGCACACACGTCGCCGCACTCGCCCGCAGTCTCGCGCAGGCGGGTGACACCGTGGGCGTCATCGGCCCTCCGCAGACGCAGGAGCACTTCGGATTCGACGACCGCCCCCGCGTCCGCTTCGCCCCGCTCCCGATCAGCACGACCGTCGGTCCGGCCGACGCCGCGGTCGTCACCAGGCTCCGTCGCCTGGTGACCACATTCCGGGCCGACGTCGTCCACGCGCACGGCTTCCGCGCATCCCTGGTGACCCTGGCCGCGCTGTCGGTGATGAGGAGGCGTCCGGGGTTCGTGTCGAGCTGGCACAACACACTCATGGGCCAGGGGATGCGCGGACGGCTCGAGAGGACGGTCGCCACCGCGATCGCGCGGGGTGCCGACCTCGTCCTCGGCGCAAGCCAGGACCTGGTCGACCTCGCGCAGGACCTGGGTGCGGGACGCTCCCGCTTCGCTCCGGCGGCATCGCCGCCGCAGGGAGTGGTCGAAGACGTGAACTCCGCACTGCTGCGCGCCTCCCTGACCCGGGAGCTGGGGATCTCCCGCAGCGCCGCGCTGCTGCTGGCGGTCGGCCGCATCGCGCCGCAGAAGGACTATGACGTCCTCATCGATGCGCTCGCAGACATCGCGCACGACCACCCGGAGGCGCAGTGCCTCATCGCAGGGTCTGCGGACGAGCAGGAGCAGGAGCGTCTCACCCGTCGGATCGAGGAGCACGCGCAGAACGGGCGCAGACCTGCCGTGCACTTCCTCGGGCAGCGGAGCGACGTCGCCGCACTCAACCAGGTGAGCGACGTGTTCCTCCTCTCCAGCCGGTGGGAGGCCCGCGCGCTCGTGCTGCAGGAGGCGATGCTGGCCGGCAGAGCGATCGTCGCGACTGCGACCGGCGGAACCCCGGAGCTCGTCGGGGACGCCGGCATCCTCGTTCCCCAGGGCGACCCGCAGGCGTTCGCCGCAGGTCTGCGCACTCTCCTCGACGATTCACAGCTCCGCGCTGATCTGGGGCGGAGGGCAGCACTGCGTGCGCTCGACCTGCCTGACGAGGAGGAGGCCGCGCAGACGGTCCGGGCGGCGTACACGGAGGTCAGCCGGTAGGCTGTGGACCGGTGAAGTCGCGTGCGACCCAGGACGGTGCCCCTACCGCTCTCTGACGGTCCGCGCACTGTCGCAGGATCGGAAGGATGCGCACATGTTCGAAGATCACGGAGAGCCCGCGTCGATCGGGCCGGCTCCTGATGCCCGCATACTCCACGTCGTCACGACGACGCGCGGTGTCATCGGCGAAGTCGCCGTGGACGCGATCCGCGGACACCTGGCAGCGGGGAGACAGGTGGCGGTCGCCGCACGCACATCCGTGATCAGCCGTCTGGACCTTCCGCACTCGCCGGAGCTGGCGATCATCCCGATCGGCGCGCGCGACCGCGTGACCGGTGCAGATCCCAGCAGCAGCCTCACTCTCCATCAGCACTACCGCTACGTCGACGTGGTCCATGCCCACGGTCTGCACGCCGCCGCCCTCGCCGGCGCCGCTCAGACCGGGCTGCCCGCACGCATGCGCCCCGCACTCGTCGCGACGATCGGCCGCTTCCGCGCCTCGAACGTCGTCGACGGCGCCTCCGCGAAGATCGTCGAGAGGACCGCGGCCGTCGTCCTGGGCACCACTGCCCCCACCTCCGCGCACTTCACCGACTCGGTGCCGGTCACGGAGCGCGCCCAGCTGCGCCGTCCCGATGTCCGGCAGCGCCTGGCGCCCACCGTCGGCCGCGCGCAGGTGCGCGAGAACCTCGGACTGCCGTCAGGCTCCTTCCTCGTCGCCACGCCCATGCGGCTGTCCGACGGCGACGACCTCACGACCTTCCTCGAGGCCGCCCTCACGATGTTCGATCACCGACCGGATCGGCGCGTGGTCTTCGCCCTCACCGGTGCAGGCCGCGAACGCAGCACGATCGAGAACTCCTTCACCCGCACGCACCCGGTCGTGCTCGCCGACGAAGGATCGGTCGTGGATGTGCTGGCAGCTGCGGACATCGTCGTGGGCTCGAAGGACATGACGGGCGTGGACGTCGACGGGCTCATGCAGCTGGGACGGGCGACGGTGGTCCTGGGGAACGCGCGCGCAGCCCGTCCGTGGGGTGACGCCGCACCGCGTGTCGACGCAGACGACACGCCTGGACTGCTGCGGGCGATCACCTCTCTTGTGGACTCTCCGCAGGAGCGGACGTCTGCCGCCTTCGCCGTGAAGCGGCGCGTCGACGACGTCGACCCGGCTGCGCTCATCGCAGACGACCTCCTCGACGTGTATGCGGAGGCGCTCGCTCACCGACGGTGACGGATCGAGGCTGGTAGTATGGAGGTCCGTGGAGAAACGACTGAAATCCGACGGCGTCCAGCAGACTCGACAGATCTTCGTCACCGGTGGCGTCGCATCCTCGCTGGGGAAGGGTCTCACGGCTTCGAGCCTCGGCCATCTCCTCGGCAGACGCGGACTGCGGGTCGCGATGCAGAAGCTCGATCCCTACCTGAACGTGGATCCCGGAACGATGAACCCGTTCCAGCACGGAGAGGTCTTCATCACCGAAGACGGTGCGGAGACGGACCTCGACATCGGGCACTACGAACGCTTCCTCGACGTCTCCCTGGACGCCGCGGCGAACATCACGACGGGCCAGGTCTACTCGTCCGTCATCGCGAAGGAGCGGCGCGGGGAGTTCCTGGGCGACACCGTCCAGGTGATCCCGCACATCACCGACGAGATCAAGGCCCGGATGAGGGCACAGGCGCAGCGGACCGACGGCCGGGCTCCGGACGTCATCATCACGGAGATCGGCGGCACCGTCGGCGACATCGAGTCGCTGCCGTTCCTCGAGGCGGCCCGACAGGTCCGCCACGACATCGGCCGTGAGAACGCGCTCTTCATCCACGTGTCACTCGTGCCCTTCCTCGCCCCCAGCGGCGAGCTGAAGACGAAGCCGACCCAGCACTCCGTCGCACAGCTGCGATCCATCGGGATCACTCCCGACGCGCTCGTGCTCCGTGCGGACCGGGACCTGCCCGAGTCGATCCGGCAGAAGATCTCCGCGTCGTGCGACGTCGACCTCGAGGCCGTGGTGCCGTGCGTCGACGCTCCGAGCATCTACGACATCCCGCGCGTCCTCCACGACGGGGGACTCGACGTCTACGCGGTGCGTCGCCTCGACCTCCCGTTCCGGGACGTCGATTGGCGCACGTGGGATGCTCTGCTCGAGCGCGTCCACCACCCTTCCGCAGCTGTCACCGTGGGCCTGGTCGGCAAGTACATCGACCTGCCGGACGCGTACCTGTCGGTCACCGAGGCTCTGCGGCACGGCGGCCTCGCGCACGATGCCCGGGTCGAGGTCCGCTGGATCCCGTCCGACTCGTGCGAGACGCCGGAGGGCGCTGCGGCCCAGCTGGAGGACGTCGACGCGATCTGCGTGCCCGGAGGGTTCGGCATCCGCGGCATCGAGGGGAAGCTCGGGGCGCTCACCTACGCCCGGACCACGGGTCTGCCGGCGCTGGGGCTGTGCCTCGGGATGCAGTGCATGGTGATCGAGTACGCGCGGTCCGTCCTGGGGCTCGCAGACGCGTCGTCGACCGAGTTCGACCCGGACACCGCGGAACCCGTCATCGCGACCCTCGAGGAGCAGCGTGCGATCGTCGACGGCGCGGCGGACCTGGGCGGCACGATGCGTCTGGGGCGCTTCCCCGCGGTGCTCGGGGAGGACACCGTCACCGCCGCCGCCTACGGCACGACGGAGGTTCACGAACGCCATCGACACCGCTACGAGGTGAATGGCGGCTACCGGTCACGGCTCGAGGACGCGGGCCTGCGCGTCGCCGGCACCTCGCCTGACGGGACTCTGGTCGAGTTCGTGGAACTGCCGGAGGACATCCACCCCTTCTACGTCGCGACGCAGGCGCATCCGGAGTTCCGCAGCCGACCGACCAGACCCCATCCTCTCTTCGCGGGCCTTGTGCGGGCCGCCCAGGAGCGCACCCGTGCGTGAGGAGGATCGGGTGAAGGACACGAGGAGCGGGACGGACGTCCCCCTGTCCGACGAGAGCGTCGACGTCGAGGTGCACGAACGGTCGACCGTGTATCGAGGAGCGGTCTGGGACGTGGTGCGCGAGTCGTTCGACCTGCCGGAGGCCGGGGGCGCGCTCACCCGTGATGTCCTCGCACACACCGGCGCGGTCGCCGTCGCGGCGATCGACGACGAGGACCGCGTCCTCCTCATCCGCCAGTACCGGCATCCCATCCGCATGCGGGACTGGGAGGTCCCGGCAGGACTCCGGGACATCGACGGAGAGGACCCGGCGGTCGCCGCCGCGCGCGAACTGGGCGAGGAAGCCGACATCCGCGCGGAGGAATGGCACACGCTCGCAGACATGTACACGACCCCGGGCGGATCGACGGAGATCATCCGCATCTACCTCGCTCGCGGAATCGATGCCCTGCCGCACGCGCAGCGCACAGACCGCGTGGGGGAGGAGCGCGGGATCGTCGTCAGGTGGACGCCGCTCGCAGAGGCGGTCGACGCAGTGCTCGCAGGCAGCATCGGCAACGCGACCGCGTGCCTGGCGATCCTCCATGCGGACAGGGCGCGCGAGCGCGGCTGGACGGACCTGCGTCCGGTCGATGCGCCGTGGCCGGGCAGCCGGGTCTGACGTGGCACGCCACGGCGCGGAGCTGCTCCACGAGGTTGCAGCGCCTCTGCACGATCCGGTCGCGGACTACCTCGCCCATATCGAACTGGAACGCGGCCTGTCCCGGAACACGGTGGACGCCTATGCGCGCGATCTGTCGAGGTACATCCAGTGGCTCCACGAGCGCGGTGTGAGCGGATTCGCGGAGGTGACGGAGGAAGACCTCCTCGCGTTCCGCAGCGAACTCGGGTCGGCGCGGCTCGCAGCCGCGTCGCAGGCACGGATCGGGGTGGCCGTGCGCAGGCTGCACGACCACCTCCTGGGGGAAGGGCGGGTCGACGGCGACCCCGCAGCCGCACTGCCGCCCCCGCGTCAGGCGGACAGCCTGCCATCGGCTCTCACGGTGGAGCAGATCGAAGCACTGCTCGCCACGACCGACGGGGAGGAGCCGGTCCAGCGGAGGGCCGCGGCACTGCTCGAGCTGCTCTACGGCACAGGTGCTCGGATCAGTGAGGCAGTGGGCCTCGACCTCGACGACCTGGACCTCGCACGCGGCACTGTCCGTCTCTACGGCAAGGGCTCCAGAGAGCGGCTGGTGCCCGTCGGCTCACACGCGCGCGCGGCACTCGACGCGTGGATCGTTCGGGACCGCCCCCGCTTCGCCGACCGTCGTGCACAGGCCTCGGACCGGGCGGGAGCGGTCTTCCTCAACCAGCGCGGCGGCAGGCTCAGTCGTCAGTCGGCCTGGACCCTGGTCCGCCGCGCCGCGGGGCTCGCAGGCGTCGACGACGTCACGCCGCACACCCTGCGCCACTCCTTCGCCACCCATCTGCTGGAGGGAGGCGCGGACATCCGGGTCGTCCAGGAGCTGCTGGGACACGCCTCCGTCGTGACGACGCAGATCTACACGAGGGTGACAGCGCAGACGCTCCGCGAGGTCTACGCCTCGTCGCACCCCCGCGCGCGATAGGCTGACATCCACCGCAGCAGCAGCAAGGAGATGAGGAAGCACGTGGCAGACTCGCAGCAGCGGCTCGAAATCGCGGCCGACGCACCGCTGGGCCCCACCGGACGCCCCGCCCGGGAGCACCCGGAACCCGCGCCGCTCGACGGTCACGGGCCCGCACGGACCATCGCAATGGTCAACCAGAAGGGCGGCGTCGGGAAGACGACGTCGTCGATCAATCTGGGCGCCGCACTCGCCGCCTACGGCCGACGAGTCCTGCTCGTCGACTTCGATCCGCAGGGTGCGCTGTCCGTGGGACTGGGCATCAACCCGAACGCACTCGAGAAGTCCGTCTACAACGTCCTCATGAGTGCACGGATCGATCCCCACGAGGTCATCCATGAGACCGCCGTGGACAACATCCACGTGATGCCCGCGAACATCGACCTGTCCGCAGCCGAGATCCAGCTCGTGGGCGAGGTCGCACGCGAGCAGGTGCTCGCGCGGGCACTGGCGAGGGTCGCCGACGAGTACGACGTGATCCTGGTCGACTGCCAGCCGTCGCTCGGCCTGCTGACCGTCAACGCGCTGACCGCCGCGCACGGCGTGATCATCCCGCTGGAGACGGAGTTCTTCGCGCTGCGCGGCGTCGCGCTGCTCGTGGAGACGATCGAGAAGGTGCAGGATCGCCTGAATCCGTCGCTCGCGATCGACGGGATCCTCGCCACCATGTTCGACGGCAGGACCCTCCACTCCCGCGAAGTCATCGCGAGCGTCGTCGATGCGTTCGGCGACACCGTCTTCGACACCGTCATCAGCCGGACCGTGAAGTTCCCCGACGCGACGGTGGCGGCGGAGCCGATCATCAGCTTCGCGCCGAACCACAAGGGCGCGGACGCCTACCGGCGGCTCGCGCGGGAACTCATCGCCCGCGGCGGCTCACCCTGACGATGCAGTCCGTGACCGCTGAGGCTGCGGTCGCCCCACCGAGCGGGGCAGATCCCGCCGGCAGCGTGCCGGAGCACGGCGGCGGGTCCGAGCACGCCGGGGCCCCAGCGGGCTTCACCGTCGACCTCGAGAACTTCTCCGGCCCGTTCGACGTGCTGCTTGACCTCATCGCCCGCCGCTCCCTCGACATCACAGACATCGCGCTCGCCGAGGTCACGGACGACTTCCTCGCCTATGTGGCCACACTGCGGGGAACGAAGAGCCTCGATGAACTGAGCCACTTCCTGCTCGTCGCCTCGACGCTGCTGGACCTCAAGCTCGCGCGGCTGCTGCCGGGAGCGGATGTCGAGGACGAGCTCGACCTCGAGCTGCTCGAGGCCCGCGACCTGCTCTTCGCCCGGCTCCTGCAGTACCGGGCGTACAAGGAGGTCTCCCGTGTGCTGGAGAAGCGGATGGGGGAGGCCGCTCGAGCGGTCCCTCGTGCGGTTCCCCTCGAGAAGGAGTTCACGGACATCCTCCCGCCCCTGGACTTCAGCACGTCCGGTCCGGTGCTGGCAGCGGTGTTCGGCGCGGTCCTGTCCCGCGACCGCACTCCGCCCGCGGTGGCGCTCGATCATCTGCACGATGCCCACGTGTCCGTGCCTCAGCAGCGGGCGCTGCTGCTGTCGCGCCTGCGAGACGAGGTGCAGATCGACTTCGCCGCGCTCATCGAGGACGCGGAGACCAGGATGGTCGTCGTCGCCCGCTTCCTCGCAGTTCTCGAACTGTTCAAGGCGGGGCTCTGCGACTTCGATCAGCCGGAGGCGCTCGGACCGCTGACGATCGCACTGACGGCGACGGATGCCCGCGGTGCGGGGGATGCCGGAGGCGACCGGGACCTCGGCAGTGCGGATGCGGAGCGAGAGGAGACCGCGGATGGGTGAGGAGAGGCCGGTCACGGCCGAACTGCTCGCAGGGCTCGAGGCCGTCCTCATGGTGGCCGACCAGCCCGTGACGGTCGAGCATCTGAGCGACGGGCTGGGTGTCGAGCCGCAGGAGGTCTCCGCGGCCCTCGAGGAACTGGCCGCAGACTACGACGGGGAGCGGGGAACACGCCGGCGCGGGTTCCGACTCGCCCGGGCCGCGGGCGGCTGGAGGATCTACTCACGCCCGGAGCACCACGATCTCGTAGCGGCCTTCCTCACTGCCGGACACTCGGCGAGGCTGTCCCAGGCGGCGCTGGAGACCCTTGCCGTCGTCGCATACCGGCAGCCCGTGACCCGCGCACGGATCTCCGCGATCCGCGGCGTCAACGTCGATGGAGTCGTCCGAACCCTGCTGCTGCGGGGGCTTCTCGTCGAATCCGGCACCGATCCCACGACGGGGGCCGTGCGCTTCGTCACCACGCCGGCCTTCCTCGAAGCGGCCGGTCTGGAGCGGATCGAGGACCTTCCGGACATCGCTCCGTTCCTCCCGGAAGGCGATGAGGCGAACCGCACCGGCGAGGCCGGTGCCCCAGACGTCGCAGAATTCGGGATAATGGGGGAATGAGCTCATCGGATCCCCGTTCCCCCGGACATCGTTCCCGTCGACCCTCGCGTCGTGAACGCGCCGCCCGTCAGCAGCCGAACGCCGGCACCGGGGAGGTGTCGGACGTCCACCGCGAGGACGGAGTGCGTCTGCAGAAGGTCCTCGCCGATGCGGGACTGGGTTCGCGCCGCGCGTGCGAATCCCTCATAGCAGAGGGTCGGGTGGAGGTGGACGGCGTCGTCGTCCGCGAACTCGGCACCCGCATCGATCCGGAGTCCCAGGCCGTCCACGTCGACACCTTCCGGATCACGACGCAGGCGGACCGCGTCTACCTCGCACTCAACAAGCCGGCGAAGGTCGTCACGTCGATGAGCGACCCGGAGGGCCGGAAGACGATCGCGGACTACCTGCGGGATCGTCCGGAGCGCCTCTTCTACGTGGGCCGCCTCGACTACGACACGGAGGGGCTCCTCCTCCTGACGAACGACGGCGACCTCTCCAACCGCCTCACGCATCCGTCGTACGAGGTGCCCAAGACCTACCTCGCCCAGGTGCGGGGACCCGTTCCCAAGGACGCCGGTGCACGACTGCGCGATGGGATCGAGCTGGAGGACGGCATCGCTCATGCGGACTCGTTCCGCCTGCTCGACTCGACCCCGGGCCACGCACTCGTCGAGCTCGTGCTGCATTCCGGTCGCAATCGGATCGTGCGGCGGATGCTCGAAGCCGTGGGCACTCCGGTCGAGCGGCTCGTCCGCACTCACTTCGGCCCCATCGCGCTCGCAGAGCAGCGTCCCGGGAAGCTGCGGACCCTGCGCCCGCACGAGGTCGGCGAGCTCATGAAGGCCGTCAAGCTGTGAGCCGAGGGGATGTCCCGGACCGCGTGCACATCGTGGGTACGGGGCTCCTCGGCACGTCCTTGGGCCTGGCGCTCACGCGCGCCGGCTGCACCGTGACTCTGGAGGACGCATCGCCCACAGCGGTCCGCCTCGCGTCGGACATGGGCGCGGGCACCGCCGCGGATCCGCACGAGGACACGGGGCTCGTCGTCGTCGCAGCGCCCCCCGACGTCGCCGCCGACGTCATCGTCGCGCAGCTGCGGGCGCTGCCGGACGCGACCGTCACGGACGTGGCGAGCGTCAAGGGGGTCGTCCTCGATCGCGTGCGCGCGCAGACGGTCGGGACGGAGCTCGATCGCTACATCGGCTCCCATCCCATGGCCGGGCGTGAGCGGTCCGGTGCCGTGTCCGCCCGGGTCGACCTCTTCGAGGCGCGCCCCTGGGTGGTCTGCTCGGATGAGGCCACGCCTCCGCGCCGACTCGACCAGGTCGTGGCGGTCGCCGAGGCCGTGGGCGCCTCCGTCCTCCATCTCGAGCCCGAATTCCACGACTCATCGGTCGCCCGCGTCTCCCACGTGCCCCAGGTCGTCTCGTCGCTCATGGCGGCGCAGCTCACAGACATGCCGGTCGAGGGCATCGCGCTGGCCGGACAGGGACTGCGGGACGTCATCCGGATCGCAGCCTCGGATCCGGGGCTGTGGACCCAGATCCTCGCGGGCAACGCAGCAGAGGTCCGCGGGGTGCTCACGGCACTGCGCGATGACCTGGACCGGGTCGTGGACGCCCTGACGCTGGAGACCGGCAGCTACGCCGTGCTCGCCTCCACGATCGCAGCGGGCAACGAGGGGCATCGCCGTGTCCCCGGCAAGCACGGTCAGGCGCCGATGGTCTACGCGATCGTCACCGTCGTCGTGGGCGACGAGCCGGGCGGACTCGCGCAGCTCTTCACGGACGTCCACGCGCTCGGGGTGAACGTCGAGGACGTCCGGATCGACCACGCGACCGGTCACCGCCTGGGAAGCCTCGACATCATGGTGCTGCCCGATCGTGAGCAGGACCTCGTGCTCGGTCTGCAGCAGCGCGGCTGGCGACTGCCGGAGCATGCGGAGCCAGACGACCCCCGCCCGACCGGTACGGCGGTGGGGGACGACTCAGCCGGATAGGGTGGACCGAGCACAGAAGCAGTGAGAGAGGCACACATCGACATGAGCGTCATCGCGATCGACGGACCCAGCGGCGTCGGCAAATCCAGCACCTCCCAAGAGGTGGCGCGCCGACTCGGGTACGGCTACCTCGATACGGGAGCCATGTACCGGGCCATGGCCTGGCTGTGCCTCAACCGCGGCGTGTCCGACCCGGGAGACGTCGTCGAACTGATCCGCGGTGCCGACCTGGAGATCACCACCGATCCGGACGACTTCCGCGTCGAGGTCGACGGGATGGACATCACCGACGACATCCGCGAAGCGCGCGTGTCGGAGAACGTCCAGACGGTGTCGGCGGTCCAGGACGCGCGCGACGAGCTCATCGAGCGTCAGCGTGAGATCATCGGCGACACGACCCCCGGCATCGTCGTCGAGGGGCGGGACATCACGACCGTCGTCGCACCGGACGCGCCGGTCCGGATCCTCATGACCGCCGAAGAATCCGTGCGGATCGCGCGCCGGTCCACCGAACTGCACGGGACCGCGGACGCCGCAGCGGTGGACGCGACGCGGAAGCTGGTCGTGGACCGGGACGCGAAGGACTCGACGACGACGGACTTCCTCACGGCGGCAGACGGCGTACACACACTCGACACGACAGACGTGGGCTTCGAACAGGCTGTCGCAGCCGTGCTCGGGCTCGTGGAGGACACAACGACATGAGCGATGACCAGGACGACTTCATCCCCGACCCCGACGAGGACTTCGCCGATCGCGTCGCCGGCATCGATGACGAGGAGGCGGCGCAGCGCGCGGCGTCCCTGCGCAGCGGACTCGAGGCGTACGAGCTCGAGGAGGACGACCTCGAGCTGCTCGACGCCTACGAATCCGATGAGCACGCGACCCCGCTGGTGCGCCCCGCTCCGGTGCTCGCGATCGTCGGCCGCCCGAACGTGGGCAAGTCGACGCTCGTCAACCGCATCCTGGGCCGGCGCGAGGCCGTGGTCGAGGACGTCCCCGGTGTGACCCGTGACCGCGTCCGGTACAGCGCGGAGTGGGGCGGCCGACCGCTCACGCTCGTGGACACCGGCGGCTGGGACATCGACGTCCGCGGCATGTCCTCGCGGATCGCGGGACAGGCGGAGATCGCGGTCTCCCAGTCCGACGCGGTCCTGCTCATCGTCGACGTGACCACGGGTGTGACATCGACCGACGAGCACGTCGTGCGCATGCTGCGTCGTGCGGGCAAGCCCGTCATCCTCACAGCGAACAAGGTCGACGACGAACGCGGTGAGATCCAGGCGGCCGAGCTCTGGGCGCTGGGGCTGGGCGAACCGCGCACCGTCTCCGCGATGCACGGCCGCGGCGTCGCAGACCTGCTGGACGTCATCATGGAGACGCTGCCGGATTTCTCGGAGGTCGACGACCCGGAAGAGCCGGGCGGACCTCGACGGATCGCGCTGGTCGGGCGCCCCAACGTCGGGAAGTCCTCGCTGCTCAACCATCTGGCGAAGGAGGAGCGGGTCATCGTCGACAACGTCGCGGGCACGACGCGCGATCCCGTCGACCAGATCGTCGAGCTGGGAGGCAAGCCGTGGAAGTTCGTCGACACGGCGGGCATCAAGAAGCGTGCGCGACAGGCGAGCGGTGCCGACTACTACGCGTCTCTGCGGACGCAGACAGCGCTCGAGCGCGCAGAGCTCGCGCTCGTCCTCCTGGAGGCGAACGAACCCCTCAGCGAGCAGGACATCCGGATCGTCCGCAGTGCGACGGAGGCGGGCCGAGCACTCGTGCTCGCGTTCAACAAGTGGGACCTTGTCGATGAGGAGCGTCGACACTGGCTGGGACGTGAGATCGAGAAGGACCTGGCGCACGTCGCGTGGGCCCCGCGGGTGAACATCTCCGCGAAGACCGGTCGCCACGCGGACAAGCTGGTGCCTGCGATGGAGCACGCGCTCCAGAGCTGGGACATGCGTATCCCGACCAGTCGGCTCAATGCCTTCCTCGGTGAGCTCGTCGCGGCGAACCCGCACCCCGTGCGCGGTGGCAAGCAGCCGCGGATCCTCTTCGGCACGCAGGTCTCCAGCCGGCCGCCGCACATCGTCCTCTTCACGACCGGGTTCCTCGATCCCGGGTACAGGCGGTTCATCCTGCGCCGGCTGAGGGAGACGTTCGACTTCACCGGGACGCCCATCCACCTGGGCATGCGGATCCGGGAGAAGAGGAAGCGGCGGTGACGACCACGGATCACGACGGCGCCGCAGTGCCTGCGGAATCGCCGTCGGTCCGCACCCCGCTGCCGCGCTATGTCCTCGTGACAGTGGGGATCGCCGCCCTCGCGGTGACGATCCTGGTCGTCCGCGAGCTCCAGAGCATCATCGCGCCGGTGTTCCTCGCGCTCAACCTCGTCCTCATCGTGCATCCGCTGCAGTCCCGTCTCGTCCGACTGAGGGTGCCGCGCTTCGCAGCGGCGATGGTGACGGTCCTCGTCGTACTCGCCCTGCTCGCCGCGTTCTTCGCCCTGACCGGATGGTCCATCGCACAGCTGGTCCTGGTGCTGCCGACCTACACGGAGAAGATGCTCGCCATCGTGCAGGACTCGGCGCAGTGGCTCGCGACGATGGGGCTCACCCCGACGTTCATCGAGGACCAGCTCGCGGCGATCGATGCGAATTCGATAGCAGGAGCCGCAGGCGCGGTCTTCAGCAACGTCTCGATCGTGGTCGCCCTGCTCACGACCGTCGTCATGGCGGTGTTCTTCGTCGCCATGGACTCGATGTCGTTCGGTCAGCGGATCCTGGCCACCGCGGTCGTGCGTCCGCGGCTCGCGACAGCCATGACGTCGTTCGGCCACGGCGTGCGCAGGTACTGGGTCGTGGCGACGATCTTCGGTCTCATCGTCGCCGTGCTGGATGTCATCGCGCTGGAGATCATCGGCGTCCCGCTGGCGCTGGTGTGGGGCGTGCTGGCGTTCCTCACGAACTACATCCCGAACGTGGGCTTCGTCATCGGCCTCGTGCCGCCCGCGCTGCTGGCCCTGGTCGACCAGGGGTGGATGGCGGCACTGTGGGTCGTCATCGCGTTCAGCGTCCTCAACTTCGTGATCCAATCGATCATCCAGCCGAAGTTCACGGGGGAATCGGTGGGGGTCACACCCTTCGTGAGCTTCCTGTCGCTGCTCTTCTGGTACTGGGTGCTCGGAGCGCTCGGTGCGCTGCTCGCGCTCCCTGCGACGCTGCTGCTGAAGGCTCTGCTCGTCGATGCGGACCCGCGGGCCCGCTGGGTCAACAACCTCATCGCGTCCGACCTCCGCACCGGATCGGGGCTGCCGATCGGCAGGCGGCGCGGCACGGACCGGAACACGCGAGAGGTGGTCGTTCCCATGGCGGGCTGAGCAGACCCCGTACGATGTGGATATGAATGCGAAGACAGTCGCCATCCACCCGGTCGACCCGCAGCCGCGCCTGATCCGCCAGGCCGCGGAGGTCATCAGGAACGGTGGGCTCATCGCGTATCCGACGGATTCCTGCTATGCGCTGGGCTGCTCGCTGGGGAACAAGGAGGGCATCGAACGCATCGCGCGGATCCGCAGCCTCGACTCCAAGCACCACTACACGCTCATGTGCCACGAGTTCTCGCAGCTGGGCCAGTTCGTCATCGTGGACAACTCTGCGTTCCGCACGATCAAGTCTCTGATCCCGGGCCCTTACACCTTCATCATGAAGGCGACGAAGGAGGTGCCGCGGAAGATGATGCACCCCAAGAAGAACTCCGTCGGTGCGCGGATCCCGGAGAACGCCACTGCGCTGGCCCTGGTGCAGGAGGTGGGGGAGCCCATCCTGTCCTCGACACTGCTGCTGCCCGGTCAGGAGGATCCGCTCACGGAGCCCCAGGACGTCGCGGATGCGATCGGCCGTGATGTCGACCTCATCATCGAGTCCGGTGTCCCCGGCACCACCCCCACGAGCGTCATCGACTACACCGAAGGTGCGCCGATCGTGCGCCGTGAAGGTGCAGGTGACGTCTCGCGCTTCGCGTGAGGTTCACGTGGGCCGTGCCCGCTCGTCCTCGTGCGGCGGGGACTCGACCTCGTCGTCTGCGTCGGTCTGGTGCGCCTCGGCGATGAACGTCTGCAGCAGCGGGTCCGGGTCGACGCCCAGAGCGGAGTACCACAGTCGGGTCAGGTGATCCGCGAGCATCTGAGCTCCAGCGGCATCCGCGTACCTCGCGTCGGGTTCGTGGACGTAGACGTATCGGCACTGGGTCGACACCATGAACGACAGTGCCTGAGCGGCGACGAGGGGTTCGACCCCGCGGTCGACGGTCCCTTCGTCCTGGAGCCTGCGGATGGTCTGCGCATTGCGCTCCGCGAAGTCGGATGCACGAGCCATCCGCCGGACCTTGAGTGCTTCATCGAGGTACTCGGCCTGATCGAAGATAGCCATCAGATCGGAGTTCTTGCGGTATGCCTCGACGTACCGGCGGTTGCCGTTGAAGATCCGGCGGAACGGGTCGCCCACATCAGCCGGCCGCGACCCCGCGGGACGCACGGACCGCTCGTACGCGTCGTCGATGATCGCTGCGAGCAGCTGCTCGCGATCATCGAAGTACGTGTAGAGGGTCCCCGTCGAGACGCCGGCGCGTGCGGTCACCTCGGACAGTCGGGCATCGATGTATCCCTGCTCGTAGAACACCGCGCGTGCGGCATCGACGAGCGACTTGCGCGTGCGACGGCCCTTGCGGGTGAGGTCCCGGGGGTCGCGTCTCCGGCCGCCCGTCGGCCCACTGGGTCTGGATGTGGTGCTCATCGTCACTCCTCGTGTGCAGAGGTCGGCGGGGAGTGCTCCCCGGGACCGATCGGGACCATCATCGGGAACCGATCCCGCTCATGATCCGTTCGGGGTGCTGACGAGGGCCCGTTTGAGGATCTTGCCCGACGGTCCCTTCGGCAGCTCGTCGATGAACTCGATGATCCGCGGGATCTTGTACGCCGCGAGCTCCTCGCGGGTCACGCGCTCGACCTCGGCCGCGTCGAGCTGCGAGCCCTCGCTGCGCGCGATGACAGCGGTGACCTGCTGTCCGTACCGATCGTCGGGCGTGCCGACCACCGCCGCCTCGCGCACGCCGGGGATCTCGTACAGGACCTCCTCCACCTCGCGCGGGTACACGTTGTACCCCCCGTGGATGATGAGGTCCTTCATGCGGTCGACGATGAAGAGGTATCCGTCCTCATCGAGCTTCCCGATATCGCCCGTGCGGAACCAGCCGTCGTCATCGAGCACCTCTGCGGTCGCCTCGGGCCGGTTCCAGTAACCGCGCATGACGGCGGGACCCCTGAGGCACACCTCGCCGGGCTCGCCGGGCGCGGCATCGTTCCCGTCGAGGTCGACGACCTTCACGTCCATCCGCGGCACCGCATGGCCGACGCTGCCCACCTTCCGGATCCCGTGCAGCGGATTGAAGGTGCCCACCGCGCTGGTCTCCGTGAGCCCGTACCCTTCGACGACAGGCGCCGCGTAGCGCTCCTCGAAGCGTCTCAGGACGTCTGCGGAGATCGCCGCCCCGCCGGAACTCACCGCCCGCAGCGTCGGAGCCGGGCTGTCGGCGGCCTCGGCGAGCACCGACATCCACATCGTGGGCACACCCGACACGATCGTGACGCGATCGGCGGTGAGCGCCTCCACGAACGTCCGCGGATCCCAGCGGGGGAACAGCGTGACCGGGACCCCTGCCCGCAGAGAGGACAGGGTCACGGTGACGAGGCCGAACACGTGGAAGAGCGGCAGGCCCGTCGCCCAGTGGTCGTCAGGTCCGACGGCGGTGATCTCACCGACGATGTCGACGGTCGCCAGCAGGTTCCCGACGGTGAGCATCGCGCCCTTGGGGTGCCCGGTGGTGCCGGAGGTGTAGAGGAGCGCCGCAAGATCGTCGTGGGACCGTTCGACCACTGTGAAGTCGACGTCCCCGCGGTCGTCCGGACGGATCTCCGGGCCGTCGGACGGGACGGCGTCGATGAGGCGGTACGCGACTCCCGCGGCCTTGGCAGAGGTGCGGCCGGCCTCCGCCCGAGACGGGTGGGCGACGATGAGTCGCGCACCCGAGTCCTCGAGCAGGTAGTCGATCTCGCGTGAGGTCGAGAGCGGATTCACCGCGACGACGACGAGCCCGGCGGCCTGCGCGCCGAAGAACTCCGCGACGAACTCCGGGCAGCTCGGTGCGATGAGGATGATCCTGTCGCCGGGCTGCAGACCCGCGCCGATGAAGCGGTCCCGTGCCGCAGCGGCTTCCGCCAGCAGTCGCGACCAGGTGAGGACTGTGCGGCCGTCTCCCGGGGGAGTGAGCAGTGCGGGTGCGTCCGGCCGGGCGGACACCCACGGCAGCAGGATGTCCGGGAGGTGGGAGGTGGGTGCTTTGTCGTCGACGGCCATGAGGCTCCTTCGGATCACGGCCCGTGGAATCAGGACCACGGGGCCCTTTCACTGCGGTGCCAGGTTCGGTGTTCGGCACTGAACGAACGATTGGCAACACTTGAAATCGAGGTCATCCTCAACTATAGATAGAGGTAAGCCAGCTCACAAGGATGTGCCTGGCAGGGAAGGAGCCCAGATGGACGTCAAGGGACGTAGCGCGGTCGTGACAGGAGCAGCGGGCGGCATCGGCGCCGCATTGGCTCGAGAACTCGGTTCGCGGGGTGCCCGGGTGCTCCTCGCCGATATCGACCCTGCGGTCGCACAGACTGCGGAGGGGCTCGGCCAGGCCCAGTGGACGGGTGACGTGGCCTCGGCCGCCGGGGTCACCGGTCTCCTCGATGCGGCCCGGTCCCAGCTGGGAGAAGTCGACCTGTACTTCGCGAACGCCGGCATCGGCGGGGCATCCGGCCTCGGAGACGACGAGGACTGGGACGCGGTCCTCGACGTCAACCTCCGTGCGCACATCAGAGCCGCGCAGCGGCTCATCCCGGACTGGACCGCACGGGGGACGGGCTACTTCGTCGCGACGGCCTCGGCTGCGGGTCTCCTGACCCAGATCGGATCCGCCGGCTACTCGGTCACGAAGCACGCGGCACTGGCCTTCGCAGAATGGCTCTCCGTCACCTACGGAGACGACGGTGTCCGCGTGTCCGTCCTCGCCCCCATGGGCGTCGATACGAAGATCCTCTGGGGCGACCCGGACAATCCGAAGACAGGCGACGCGCTCGCCGCGCAGAAGGCCGTCTCCGAAGCAGGGGGCGTCCTCGACCCCGAGGATGTCGCCCGCACGGTCCTCGATGCCGTCGAGCAGGAGGAGTTCCTCATCCTCCCGCACCCGGAGGTCCTCGACATGTACCGCATGAAGGGCGCCGACTACGACCGGTGGCTGACCGGCATGCGCCGATACCAGGCGAAGCTGCGCACGATCGTCAAGGACGCGTGACGAGCGGGCGAACCGCCACTCCGACCGCTCTCATCATCCCGCCTCCTCGACACAGAGGCCGGTTGACGCCCAGCGGTTCCGAGCACAGACGAGACACGGCAGCAGACACGAGCAGAAGTCGCATCGACATAGGAGGACCACGTGCTGGAGACGACCGAACGCGGACGGGAATACCGGGAGAAGCTGCTCGCCTTCATGGACGAGAAGATCTACCCGGCGGAAGCCGTCTACGAAGAGCAGATGGCAGCCGCGGACACGCCGCACTTCCACCCGCAGATCCTCGAGGACCTCAAAGCGGAGGCGAAGTCCCGCGGACTGTGGAACCTCTTCCAGCCGCACAAGGAATGGGGCCCGGGCCTCACGAACTTCGAGTACGCCCCCCTCGCAGAGATCATGGGCCGGTCTCCTGACCTCGCACCCGAATCGATGAACTGCAACGCGCCGGACACCGGCAACATGGAGGTCTTCACGGTCTTCGGGTCGGACGAGCACAAGGAGAAGTGGCTGACGCCGCTCCTCGACGGAGAGATCCGCTCCGGCTTCGCGATGACGGAGCCCGCCGTCCCATCCTCGGACGCGACGAACATCGAGATGCTCATGAAGAAGGAGGGCGACGAGTACATCCTCGACGGTCGCAAGTGGTTCACCTCCAACGCGCTGCACCCCAAGTGCAAGGTGCTCATCGTGATGGGCAAGACGGACCCGAATGAGGCACCCCACCGCCAGCAGTCGATGCTGGTCGTCCCGATCGACGCGCCCGGCGTGACGATCGAGCGCAACCTCTCCGTGTTCGGATACAACGACCGCGAAGGCCATGCGGACGTCACCTTCGACCAGGTGCGCGTCCCCGCCAAGGACGTCCTCAAGGGCGAGGGCGAGGGCTTCGCGATCGCCCAGGCCCGCCTGGGACCGGGGCGCATCCACCACTGCATGCGGTCGATCGGCCTGGCGGAGCGCGCCCTCGAGCTCATGGTGAAGCGTGCAGAGTCCCGCGTCACGTGGGGGATGAAGGTGTCCGAGCGTGCGAACATCCAGGAGTGGATCGCGGAATCACGCATCGAGATCGACCAGGTTCGACTGCTGACCCTGCACGCCGCGGACATGATGGACAAGCACGGCAACAAGGTTGCGAAGAACGAGATCGCCCAGATCAAAGTCGCCGCGCCTACTATGGCTCTCAAGGTGCTTGATCGTGCGATCCAGGTCCACGGCGGCGGCGGCGTCACCCAGGACTTCCCGCTGGCCGGCTGGTGGGCAGGGCTGCGCACACTGCGTCTGGCCGACGGCCCGGACGAGGTCCACAAGCGCTCGATCGCCCGCAACGAGATCAAGAAGTACAGGAAGGACACGGCCTGATGAACCAGAGCAGCACACGGACCGCCCTCGTCACCGGAGGTGCGCGGGGGATCGGCGCCGCGATCGCGGAGCGACTCGCGGCGGACGGTATGAAGGTCGCAGTGATCGATCTGCGCGAAGAGGACACAGCAGACGTCGTGGGCCGCATCCGTGCGGCCGGCGGCGAGGCTCTGGGCATCGGAGCGAATGTCGCGGATGAGGAGCAGGCCGCCGCAGCGGTCGAACGCGTGGCGGGCGAGCTGGGCGCACCCACCGTGCTCGTCAACAACGCGGGCATCATCCGGGACAACATGCTCTTCAAGATGACGCGCGACGACTTCGATTCCGTGATGGGCGTGCACCTGACCGGCAACTTCCTCATGACTCGCGCAGTGCAGGGGCACATGGTCGAGCAGAAGTTCGGCCGCATCATCTCGCTGTCGTCGACATCGGCACTGGGCAACCGCGGGCAGACGAACTACTCGGCGGCCAAGGCCGGCATCCAGGGGATGACGAAGACCTACGCGTTCGAGCTCGGAAAGTTCGGTGTGACCGCGAACGCGATCGCACCGGGCTTCATCGAGACCGACATGACGAAGTCGACAGCAGAACGAGTCGGCGTGGATTTCGAGGACTTCGTCAAGGGCGCGATCGCACAGATCCCCGTCGCACGCTCTGGCAAGCCGGAGGACATCGCGCACACGGCTTCCTTCCTCGCGAGCGAGGGCGCGGGCTTCGTGTCGGGGCAGGTCATCTACGTCGCCGGCGGACCGAAGACCTGAGGGAGAGACATGAGCAGCACTGACACAGCAGTCCCCACCGGTGGCAGCGCCGCGGACACGGCGGCGATCGACGCCGCCGTGTCCGCGGCGGCGGCCGCGGCCCGGGACCTCACCGATGACGCCGCCGTGTGGGGCGTCCTCTACGATCACGGACTCGCCTGGGTCGACTTCCCGCGCGGCAGCGGGGGACTGGGTGTCTCCGGAAGTCTGCGCGCGTACGCCCACGCGGCGGTCGAGGCCGCAGGCCTCTCCCAGCCGGACCCGCGTCGCAACACGATCGGGTTCGGCATGGCCGCGCCCACGATCGCGGTCCACGGAACGGAAGACCAGCGGAAGCTCCTGCGCGACATCTTCACGCTCAGCCGCATCTTCTGCCAGCTGTTCTCCGAACCCGGCGCGGGCTCCGACCTCGCCGCTGTGGCCACGCGCGCAGTGCGCGACGGAGACGACTGGCGCGTGACCGGTCAGAAGGTCTGGACGTCCGGCGCGCAGAACGCGGACATCGCGATCCTCGTCACCCGCACCGATCCGGACGTGCCGAAGCACAAGGGCCTCACATACTTCCTCATCGACATGAAGCAGCCGGGGGTCGAGACCCGCGGTCTGCGGCAGATCACGGGCGAATCCGAGTTCAACGAGGTGTTCCTCGACGACGCAGTCGTCCCGGACTCCCGCCGTCTGGGCGACGTGGGAGAAGGCTGGCGCGTCGCGAACACGACGCTCAACAGCGAACGCGTGTCGATCGGTTCTGGAGCGCCTCGCGAAGGCGGCATGATCGGCGTCGTCGCCTCCGCCTGGAGATCCTCGACGAAGTACCGCAGCCCGGTGCTGCGCGACGAGCTGCTCGGGCACTGGGTCGACGCGGAGGTCCAGCGGACCTCCGGCATGCTCCTGAATCAGAAGCTCGCCGCGGGACGGCCGGGACCGGAGGGCTCCGGCGCCAAGGTGTCCTTCTCCCGGACCGCTCAGTCCCTGTCCGACCTCGACCTCCGCATGCGCGGAGTCGACGGTCTGCGCTACGACAGCTGGGAGGATCGCCGCCCCACCGACTACTCGATGACCGGCCGGAACCCCGTGTACCGGTACCTGCGGGCGAAGGGCAACTCGATCGAGGGCGGAACGACGGAGATCATCCTCAACATCATCGCCGAGAAGGTCCTCGGGCTGCCCGGCGAGCACCGCACTGACAAGGACGTTCCGTTCAAGGACATGCCACGATGAACGATATTGATCTTCTCCCCACCGACATCGACGAGGACCTGCGCACCAATGTGCGTGCTCTGCTCGCCGCACGCGCGTCCGCACAGGACGTCTCACGCGTCTATGACGAACCGGGCTTCGATGCGCCGGCCGTCGACGCGGGGCTCTTCGACGAGCTCGAGCTCGCGGGCCTCGTGATCCCCGAGGCGGACGGCGGCGACGGAGCCGGTCTGTCAGCAGCCGGGACCGTCGCCTCGGAGATCGGGCGCAGCGCGGCTCCGTCGCTGTTCCTCAGCTCTGCGGTCGTCGCCTCGCGCGTGGTGTTCCGCGCCGCTGCGGCGGAGCGGCGCACCGGCGCGGACGGTCCCGCGCACAAGCTGCTGCGACGCCTCGCCACGGACGGCACCACTGCGGCGCTGGCGATGGACGTCACGGCGCGGAAGTGGAGTGGATCGCTCCACGTCACGGCGAACACGGCGGGGCCGTCGGCCGCCGATGATCCGCTGGAGCCCGGCGCCGCGGTCGAACTCATCGGGATCGTCCACGGTGTCGCTGACGCGCACCGTGCCGACCTGCTGGTCGTCCCCGCTCGCACGGTGGGCGGTGCGCTCGTCATCGCGGTCGCGGACGCTGCGGATGCCCGCGTCACGGTCTTCCCGTCGCTGGACGAGACGCGCCGATTGTCCGAGGTGAAGCTCGCCGGTATCCGCGGACAGGTCATAGCGGTGGGCGACGGCGCGCAGCGTGCACTCGAACGAGCCTTGATCGACACGCTCGCGGTCCTCGCGTGCGAGCAGTCGGGGATCGTGGACGCAGCGTTCGACAGCGGGCTCGAGTACGTGAAGGAGCGCCGCCAGTTCGGCCGCACCATCGGGTCGTACCAGGCCATCAAGCACCGGCTCGCGGATGCGTGGATCGCTGCGAACCAGCTGCGCGCCGCCGCCGTCGCCGCTGTGCGGACGGTCGACGCCTCGGACGCCGGCGAGGTCAGCCGCGCGGACGCCGCGATCGCAGTGCGCACCGCCAGTGCGTATGCGAAGACGCACACCTCCCACATCGTCGAGGAGATCCTCCAGTTCCACGGGGGCAACGGGATGACCTGGGAGTTCCCCATCCACCTGCTGCTCAAGCGGGCGAAGCTCGACGAGGTCATGCTCGGCGGCGCGGAGGCGCAGCGCGACGAGCTGGGCCGCCTCGTCGACCTCTGATCGCCCACCCACCCCTCACGCACCACCACACATCCGAAGGAGCACCATGACCCAGGCAGTCATCGTTTCCACCGCACGCACGCCCATCGGCAAGGCGTACCGCGGTGCTTTCAACAACACCCAGTCGCAGGAACTCGCGGGCCACGCGATCCGTCACGCCGTCGAGCGCTCCGGCGTCGACCCCTCGGAGATCGAGGACGTCGTGCTCGGCGCGGCACTCCAGCAGGGTGCACAGGGCGGCAACATTGCACGTCAGGCCGCTATGCGAGCCGGTCTGCCCACCTCCGTCGCAGGCATGTCCGTGGACCGTCAGTGCGCGTCCGGACTGATGGCGATCGCGACCGCGGCCAAGCAGATCGTCCACGACGGCATGAAGGTCGCGGTGGGCGGCGGAGTCGAGTCGATCTCGCTGGTGCAGAACGACAAGGCGAACAGCTTCCGCGCCAAGGATCCGTGGCTGGTGGAGAACCTCCCGGAGCTCTACATGCCGATGCTGCACACGGCGGAGGTCGTCGCCGAGCGCTACGGCGTGTCCCGTCAGGCGCAGGACGAGTACTCGCTGTCCTCGCAGCAGCGCACGGCCGCAGGTCAGGAGGCCGGTCGCTTCGACTCGGAGATCGTTCCGCTCACGACGACGAAGATCGTCGTGGACAAGGAGACGGGGGAGTCCAGCGAGGTCGAGGTGACCCTCGAGAAGGATGAGGGCAATCGTCCCTCGACGACGCTCGACAGCCTTCAGGGGCTCAACCCCGTCCTGGAGCCGGGCGTCGCGTCGAAGGTCCCGACCGTCACCGCCGGGAACGCCTCACAGCTGTCCGACGGTGCCTCGGCATCCGTGCTCATGAGCGCGGAGGAGGCGGAGAAGCGCGGCCTGCAGCCGCTCGGCATCTACAAGGGCATGGCCGTTGCGGGCAATGCCCCGGACGAGATGGGGATCGGCCCGATCTACGCGATCCCGCGCCTGCTGGAGCGCCACGGCCTCACGGTCGACGACATCGGCCTGTGGGAGCTCAATGAGGCGTTCGCGGTCCAGGCCCTGTACTGCCGCGACCACCTGGGCATCGACCCCGAGGTCTACAACGTGGACGGCGGCGGGATCTCCGTGGGCCACCCCTACGGCATGACGGGCGCCCGCCTCGTCGGCCACGCCCTCATCGAAGGCAAGCGCCGCGGTGCCAAGCACGTCGTCGTGACGATGTGCGTGGGCGGTGGCATGGGCGCCGCCGGCCTCTTCGAAGTCGTCTGACCGAACATCCGCACAGCTGTGCCGTGCCGGGACTCCGCTCCCGGCACGGCACGTCACTCCGCTCGCACACCGTGGGCGGGGACCCGGGCTCCGACTGGAGTCAGAGCAGCGGCGGCGCGGAGACGCCCGTCGATCACGCGACCGGTATCAGTGCCGATGCCGGAGAACGGAGAAGCCCATGAGCTGGTTCGACGAGCGCCCCTGGTTGCGCACCCTCGGCCTCACAGCGGACGAGGCAGCGCCCCTGGAGCCGTCCACCCCACTGCAGGATCTGGCGGACACCGTCGCCGCCCACCCCGCCACCGTCGCCTGGTCGCACTACGGGGAGTCCGCGACGTACACGGAGTTCGACCGACAGACCACCGCCTTCGCGGCCTACCTCGCGGAATCGGGCATCCGCCCGGGGGACGCCGTCGCCGTGTATGCGCAGAACTCGCCGCACTTCCCGATCGCCACGTACGGCATCTGGAAGGCCGGCGCGGTCGTCGTCCCCCTGAACCCCATGTACCGCGATGAGCTCACGCACGCCTTCGCAGACGCGGATGTCAAGGCGATCGTGGTCCAGAAGGCGCTGCATCTGATGCGCGTGAAGGAGTACACGGCCGATCTGCCACTCGTGGTCCTTGCCGGGGACCTCGACTGGGCGCAGGACGGTCCGGATGCGGTGTTCGGTGCGTACGCGGACCTTCCGGATCTCCCGCTCCCCGACCTCAAGACCGTCGTCGACGAACGCCTCGACACGGACTTCGAGCCGGTCGCCGTCCGTCCCGAGGACCCCGCACTCATCGGTTACACGTCCGGCACGTCCGGGAAGGCGAAGGGTGCGCTGCACCCCCACGCGAGCATCTCGTCCAATTCCCGGATGGCTGCGCGGAACGCCCGCCTCCCGCAGGGCGCGGGCATCATGTCACTGGCGCCGCTCTTCCACATCACGGGCTTCATCTGCCAGATGATCGCGAGCAGTGCCAACGGCAGCACACTGGTCCTCAATCACAGGTTCGACCCCGCGTCGTTCCTCGACCTGCTCCGGCACGAGAAGCCCGCGTTCATGGCGGGTCCCGCCACGGTGTACACCGCGATGATGGCGAGCCCGAAGTTCGGGGCGGACGCCTTCGAGTCCTTCTCCTCGATCATGTCGGGCGGCGCACCGCTGCCGGAGGGCCTGGTCAAGCGGTTCGAGGAGAGGACGGGCCACTACATCGGGCAGGGCTACGGGCTCACGGAGACTGCGGCGCAGGCCGTCACGGTGCCGCGCGGACTGCGTGCACCGGTCGATCCCGAGTCCGGCAATCTGTCGACCGGCCTGCCGCAGCGCGATGCGATGGTCCGGATCCTCGACGATGAGGGGAACCCCCTCGGTCCACGGGAGGTGGGCGAAGTCGCGATCGGCGGCCCCATGGTCGCCGATGAGTACCTCGGCAATCCGCAGGCCACCGCTGACTCGATGCCCGGTGGCGAGCTGCGCACGGGCGACGTGGGCTTCATGGACGCCGACGGATGGGTCTTCATCGTCGACCGCAAGAAGGACATGATCAATGCGTCCGGCTTCAAGGTGTGGCCCCGTGAGGTCGAGGACATCCTGTATATGCACCCGGCGGTCCGTGAGGGTGCGGTCGTGGGTGTGCCGGACGAGTACCGCGGTGAGACGGTCGTCGCGTTCGTGAGCCTGCAGCCGGACGCGGAGGCGACCGCGGAGGACATCATCGCCCACTGCAAGGAGCACCTCGCCAGCTACAAGGCGCCGGTCGAGGTGACGGTCGTCGAGGAGCTGCCGAAGACGAGCTCGGGCAAGATCCTCCGTCGCACGGTCCGCGACGAGGCGACCGCAGCCCGGAAGGAGCAGCCGGGCAGCCACTGAGCGACGCGAGGAGGCGCACGATGGAGGACGCAGGACCCGGCATTCTGATCGCTAACCGGGGCGAGATCGCTGTCCGCGTCGTCCGCGCTGCGCGTGCCGCCGGTCTGCGGACCATCGTGGTGCGTGCGACGGACGAGGAGGCCCTCGGCACAGCCGGAGGTCTGCACCTGGGGCTCGCCGACGAGGTCGTGACCCTGCCCGGGCGCGGCGCATCGGCCTACCTCGATGCCTCCGCGATCATCGCGGCGGCGACCCACACAGGTGCGTCGCTCGTCCACCCGGGGTACGGCTTCCTCGCCGAATCGGCGGACCTCGCGCGGCGCTGTGCGGAGATCGGTCTCACGTGGGTCGGCCCGGATCCGCACGCGCTCGAGCTGTTCGGGGACAAGACGGCCACGCGGGCGCACGCCCGATCGGTGGGTGTCGCCGTGCCCGCGGCGACGGGTCTGCTGGAGCCGGATCGACCGGCCGGCGCAGGCGACGAACCGGCCGTGGCAGAAGCCCGTGCCCTCCTCGACGCCCACCCCGACGGCGTGGCGGTCAAAGCCGTCGCCGGGGGCGGAGGCCGCGGCATCCGCATCGTGCACCAGGCGGACGCACTGTCGGAGGCGCTCACGGCATGCTCCGCCGAGGCCCGTGCCGGCTTCGGAGACGGGCGCATCTTCGCGGAGGGACTGGTGGTCGGTGCTCGACACATCGAGGTGCAGGTGATCGGCACACCGTCCGGCGTGCACGTGCTGGGTGACCGGGACTGCTCGATCCAGCGCCGCCGGCAGAAGCTCGTCGAGATCGCTCCAGCGCCCGGACTCGACGAGGATCTGCGCGCACGCATCCACGCCGATGCGCTCCGCCTCGTGGAGCCTCTGTCCTACCAGTCGCTCGCCACCGTCGAATTCCTCGTCACCGGAGGTACTCATGTCCTCCTCGAGGTGAATCCCCGGATCCAGGTGGAGCACACCGTGACGGAGGAGGTGATGGGGATCGACCTCGTCGCCTGCCAGCTCGAGGTGGCCGCAGGCAGAGTGCCGGCTCTTCCCACCGAACCGGCCCCGCGCGGGACGGCGGTGCAGCTGCGCGTCGCCGCGGAGAGCACATCGCCTGCGGGGGACCCGGTGCCCAGCGTGGGGACCGTCACCGCAGTGACCTGGCCGACCGGCCCCGGGGTGCGCGTCGACACGTGGATCGGTGCGGGGACCAGGGTGACCGGCGTATTCGATGCGCTGCTGGCGAAGGTGATCGCGCACGGCGACAGCCTCGCAGCCGCACTCCACCGGGCGGATCGCGCGCTGGCGGAGACGCGGATCGAGGGCCTCGACACGAGCACGGGTCTGCTGCGGGCGGTCGGCGAACAGCTCGATCCGGGCCGTGAGACGACCACGGCGTTCGATGCCTGCGCCGCCCAGCTGGCGGAACGTGCCCGGGAGCTCGACGCGGCCGCCCGTGCACGTGACATGACCGCTGGCACGACCCGACCATCGCTGTCCGGACCGGCGGGCGGCGACGGCCGGGTGGGGGCGGCCTCGGCGGTGGTCCTCGCGGAGCAGGAGCTGGGCCCCGACCAGCACCTGCTGCGTGCCGCGGTGTCGGGCACCGTCGTCGCGATCGGGGACGCTCCGGGGGAGTACGTGCTCCTCGAGGCGATGAAGATGCACCACCCGGTGCCCGGTCCGCCCTCGTCCCACGTGCGCCATCTGGTCGGTGCGGGTGACTACGTGCCCGCTGGTTCTCCGGTCGCCGTCCTCACGGGTGCCGCACCTGCGGGGACGGATGCCGTGGAGGAACGCGGTCCCCACCCCGGCGTCGCCGAGGTCCGGGACCGGCACGCTGCAGTCGCGGACGACCAGCGTGAGGACGCGCTGGCCGCCATCCGGGCTCGTGGGCGACGCACAGCTCGGGAGAACATCGACGACCTCGTCGACCCCGGCACCTTCGTCGAGTACGGCCCCCTCGTGATCGCAGCCCAGACGCGCAGGCGCAGCGTCGAGGACCTCGTCGACCGCACCTCCGGTGACGGTCTGATCGGTGGAGTCGCGAAGATCGAGGAGCAGGAGGTCGTCGTCATGAGCTACGACTACTCCGTCCTCGCCGGCACGCAGGGCACGCGCAACCACGCGAAGACGGACCGACTCCTGGAACTCGCCGCGCGGCGATCCGCGCCCGTCGTCCTCTTCGCAGAGGGCGGAGGGGGGCGTCCCGGGGACACGGACCGTGCGCCGACCTCCGGGCTGAGTGTGCCCACCTTCGGGTCCTTGGCCGCGCTGCGGGGGCGGGTTCCGCTCGTGGCGGTCGTGTCCGGCCGGAGCTTCGCGGGCAATGCGGCGCTGGCAGGGGTGTGCGACCTCATCATCGCGACTCCGGACGCGAACATCGGGATGGGCGGGCCTGCGATGATCGAAGGCGGTGGTCTGGGACGCCACCGATCCGAGGACATCGGTCCGGTCGAGGTGCACGAATCGACCGGAGTGGTCGACGTCGTCGCCCGGGATGAGGCGGAAGCGGTCGCGACTGCCCGCCGCCTGCTGGGCTGCCTGTCCGTGCGGAGCGAACCCGCCGCCGAGGCCGCCGCGCCGCCCGCAGATTCCTCCCGCAGCGCTGTGCCGGCGGACCGCCTGCGCGCCTTCTCGATGCGAGCGGTGCTCGCATCGGTCGCGGACGCGCACTCCCTCATCGAGGTGCGCCCTCGATACGCACCCGGCGCGATCACCGGCTTCCTGCGCATAGCCGGTGCGCCGTTCGCGTTCCTGGCCAACGACAACTCACATCTGGGCGGTGCGATCGACGTCGACGCGGCCCGCTCCTTCGCCCAGCATCTGGGGTTGGCGGATGATCATGGCCTGCCGGTCCTGTCATTCGTCGACACGCCGGGCTTCATGGTGGGGCCCGACGCGGAGCGGGAGCCGGGGGTGCGCGCGTTCGGCGACCTCTTCGTCGCGGGTGCGCGACTGCGGTCGCCGCTGGGTGCGTTCGTGATCCGCAAGGGCTACGGGCTGGGCGCCATGGCGATGGCCGGCGGCGGGTTCGACGCCCCGCACTTCACCGTGGCGTGGCCCAGCGGGGAGATCGGGCCGATGGGACTGGAGGGAGCCGTCCGCCTGGGCCATGCGAAGGAGCTCGCCGCCATCTCTGATGCGGATGTGCGCGCCGCACGCGAGTCGGAGCTCGTCGAGGAGCTGTACGCCCAGGGCAGGGCGCTGAGCGCGGCGATGGTCTTCGACGTCGACGACGTCATCGATCCGGCGGACTCCCGCGCCTGGGCGAAGACGATCAGCTGACGCCGAATGCCGATCCGGAGACATCCGATCTAGAATCGTCCCTGATGAAACCCGTCGATCGCGAGATCCTCCGCCTGGCCGTGCCCGCGCTGGGCGCACTGATCGCCGAACCCCTCTTCCTCCTGGCGGACACCGCGATGGTCGGTCATCTGGGGGCGCCTCAACTGGGCGGACTCGCGATCGCATCGACCGTGCTGCAGACGGTGCTCGGACTCATGATCTTCCTCGCCTACGCCACCACTCCTCGTGTCGCCAAGCGCATGGGCACGGGCGACATCCGGGGAGCGGTGAGCGCGGGATTCGACGGGATGTGGCTGTCCGTCGTGATGTCCGCGCTCCTCCTGCTGGCTGGGCTGCCGCTGCTGGGGCCGGTCGTCGGAGCCTTCGGGCCCGCGCCCCAGGTCGAATCCGCGGCCCTCACGTATCTCACCATCTCCTGGTGGGGTCTGCCGTTCATGCTGCTCGTCGTCGCGGGCACAGGTCTGCTGCGCGGGCTGCAGGACACGACGACGCCGCTCTGGGTCGCCGGCGGCGGGTTCGGGGCGAACATCGTCCTCAACGCGATCCTCATCTACGGGCTGGACCTCGGGATCGCGGGGTCCGCGGTCGGCAGCGTGATCGCTCAGGCGGCCATGGCGGTCGTCATCCTGTGCATCGCATTCCGTGCGGCCGCACGACACGGAGCCAGTCTCTGGCCCCAGTGGTCGGGTGTGTGGTCGTCTGCCAGGACGTCGGGGTGGCTGGTGGTCCGCAGCGCGGCTCTGCGTGCGGCACTCATCCTCCTCGTGTTCGAGGCCACCGGGCTGGGCACCCAGCAGCTGGCGGCGGTCCAGGTCGTCCAGACGCTCTTCTTCGCGGTGGCGCTCGCACTCGACGCACTGGCGATCGCCGGTCAGGCGCTCATCGCTCTGCGACTGGGCGCTGAGGACGTGCCGGGAGTGCAGAGGATCACGGCGCGCCTGGTGCGCTGGGGCGTCGGGTTCGGCATCGTCTGCGCACTCCTCATCGCAGCGGGCGCCGCGTGGATCCCCTTCGCGTTCACGGGGGACCCGGCTGTGCGCTCGCTCCTCACGTCTCTTCTGCTCGTGTTCGCGGTGAGCCTCCCGCTGGCAGGAATCGTGTTCGTGCTGGATGGAGTGCTGCTGGGCGCAGAGGACGCACAGTACCTCGCGCTCGCCCAGGTCGTGTCCTTCGCGGTGTTCGCCGTGATCCTGTACGGAGCCATGGCGGTATGGCCCAACGCGCTCACGGCGTGGGCCGCATTCGTCCTGGGATTCCTGGGCGCTCGCGGAGTCACGCTCGGAGCCCGCGCTCGCGGACGCGCGTGGATCGACCGAGCGCTCGCCCGCGGTATCCGCTGAACTCCCGCGCGGAGGTTCGCACTGCGGCCGGTGATCGGACAGAATGTCGCTATGAAGCTTGTACCCGTTCCCGATGCTGTGAGCGCGGAGGACATGCTCCGCCCCTTCCTCGCTCAGACCGTCAACTGGTCGATCGACTCTCCTCCGCTGTCCGATGCCCAGATCGCCGCTGACGACGTGCTGGCCGGCTACCTGGACGGCTGGGGGCGACCGGGCGACACCGGCGTCGTCATCCTCGACGAGGAGGAGCAGGCGGTGGGCGCCGCGTGGGTCCGACTGCCGCACGACGGCTGGCGCGGCCTGGGATGGGCCGGGGATCAGATCCCGGAGCTCCGCATCGCGGTCGACCCGGCGGCGCAGGGCAACGGCTACGGAACACACCTCCTGCGCGCGGTTCTGGACCTCCTGCGCCTGTCCGGACGCGGTTCCGTGAGTCTTGCGGTGCACGAGCTGAATACGGCCGGCGAGTTCTTCGCGGCGAACGGATTCGTGATCGCGGGTCGCGAAGGCGGCGCGGACATCCTGCTGCGCAGCATCTGACGATCCGGCTCAGGCGGCCTGGCCTGCCCGAGTCGGCAGCGCGGGGAGCTCCGCTCGTGCGAGCCACGGATCGAGCAGGGCGTGCGCATCGATGTCAGTGATCTCTGCGACGAGTGTGCAGAACCCCTCCGCATCCCCATGGCCGTGCCGGTTCCTGGCACACCACTCCTGGACGATCCGCCGGAAGTCCTCGTCCCCCACGGTGCGCCGCAGGGCCTCGAGCGTGAGAGCGCCGCGCTTGTACACGCGATCGTCGAACATGTCCGGTCCACCCGGATCGCCGACGATGATGTCCTGTGGGAGACCGACATGCTCCGCATGGACCTCGTCCGCGCAGTCCGCGATCGATCGTCTGTCCGTGGCCTGGGACCAGATCCATTCGGCGTAGCAGGCGAACCCCTCGTTCAGCCAGAGGTCGCGCCAGCGGCGGATCGACACGGAGTTGCCGAACCACTGATGCGACAGCTCATGGGCGATCAGCCTCTCCGCTTCCCACGTGGGCAGCAGATGGTTGGCACCCAGGATGGAGAACGGCTGGGATTCGAGGGGGATCTCGAGGTCCTCCGGTGTGACGACGATGCCGTAGGAGTCGAACGGATAGGGCCCGAACCAGTCCTCGAAGACCTCGAGCATCCGTCGCTGCTTCTCCAGGACGAGGGCTGCTGCGCGCCATGTGGAGGGAGGCGCCGCCAGCCACTGCGGAACGGTTCCGACACCCGGCAGGGAGTCGATGCGGTACCGACCGACCTGAACGCTCGCGAGGTAGGGGGCCAGGGGAGTGTCCGAGGTCCACTCCCAGCGGGTGCCGCGGGAGGCCCGGGTCTTCGAGGTGAGGCGCCCGTTGGCGATGACGGAGTAGTCCGCGTCGGTGAGCACGCTGATGCGGTACGTCGCCTTGTGGGCCGGGTGATCGTTGACCGGATACCAGGTGGCGGAGCCGTTGGGCTGGCCCGCGACCAGTGATCCGTCCTCGAGCTCCTCCCAGCCGACGTCGCCCCACGTCCCCATCACCGGTTCGGGGGTGCCGGAATAGCGGATCTCCAGGAGGAGACCGTCGCCGCGCGTCGTCGCAGGCAGTGTGACGTCGACGTGGCGGCGGTGCTGGCGGAAGCGGACCCGCCGGCCGTCCACGCGGACGCGGTCGACGCCGAGCCCCACGAGGTCGACCTTCAGCGAACCGATGTCTTCGAGCGCGCGGACGCTCAGGCGGGCCGTTCCATCCAGGCGATTGGGGCCCAGCCGGTAGTCGAGGTCGAGGTCGTAGTGCTCGACGGTGTAGTCGTCATGCCCGGATTCGGGGATGTAGGGATCACGCACGGACGTCAGTCCTCCTCGGCGGGGATGATGGGAGCATCGATCCAGGGTACGACCGGATTGCCCATGAAATACGCATTCGCCGGGACGAACTCCCCGCGCATCACGAGGCTCGCGGGTCCGACGGTGGCCGCGTCGCCGATCGTCGCGGCGGGCAGGATGACGCTGTTGGGGCCGAGGGTGGCGCCGGGGTCGAGCGCGACGGTGTCGAGGCTCATGACGCGATCGTGGAACAGGTGCGTCTGGACGACGCAGCCCCGGTTGACCGTGGCGTTGTCGCCCAGGGAGACGAGGTCCGCCTCCGGCAGCCAGTACGTCTCGCACCACACGCCGTGCCCGATCTTCGCGCCCAGGCAGCGCAGATACCAGACGAGGGCGGGTGTGCCGACCGCTGTGCGTGCGAACCAGGGTGCGGCGACGAGCTCCACGAACGTGTCCGCGAGCTCGCTGCGCCAGATGAACGACGACCAGAGAGGATGCTCGGATCGGCGGATGCGTCCGACGCAGACCCATTTCGCCGCGACTGCGATACCGGCGGCGACCGCACCGGCGAGCATCATGACGACGCCGGACAGGAGGAGCATGACGAGGGCGGCGGTGGTGTCCGCAAGAACGTGCGCGAGTGCCGTATGGAGTCCGATGAGCGCGCCGATGACGCCTGTGACGATGAGCGCCCCGGCGACGACGGACAGCAGACGCAGCGTCTCCCAGGCCCCTCTGGTCCGGCGCAGACGAGCCGATGGTCGGTACGTGAGCGCGGAGTCGGCCGCGACCTCCGAGCGGCGGAGCTCGACGGGTGGGGAGCCGATCCAGCTCGAGCCCTTCTTGGCCTTGGTGGGTGCAGCGGACAGCACGGCGACGAGCGCGTTCTTCGGCACGCGCCGTCCGGCGGCCGCCATCCCGGAATTGCCGAGGAACGCCCGTTTGCCCACCTTCGCCGGTCCGACCCGCATCCAGCCGTTGCCCAGCTCGTAGCTGGCGACCATCGTGTCGTCGGCGAGGAACGCGCCGTCGGCGATCGTCGTCATCGACGGCACCAGGAGGACGGTCGACACCTCGACGTCACGTCCCACCTTCGCCCCGAGCAGGCGCAGCCACACCGGGGTGAGGAGCCCCGCGTAGAGCGGGAAGAGGAGGTCGCGGGCCATGTCCATGATCCGCTCGGTCGCCCACACGCGATAGCCCGCGAAGGACCTCACCGGGACGACGTCCTCCTTCATCCCGATCGCGAGTGTGCGCACGGCCAGCACGATGAGCAGAGCCGTGCCGGCGAACCAGGTGAGGCCGAGGACGGGGGACCAGGCGAGGAGGACGAGTGGGGAGACGACGGCCTCGGGCCCGGACACGGCGACCATGAGCGCCACCCCGGGAACGGCGGCGAGCACGGGGATGGCGGCGTGGAGGACGGAGCCGATCGCATAGAGCAGGAAGGGTGTGCGGCGGCGATGAGGAGGCGGTTCGGGGAAGTCGATCTGCGCCTTGCGGACGCGCATGGCAGGCGAACCGGAGTACACCTGCCCCCGGCGCAGCTTCCCGTGCACTGCGGAGCCGGGCTCGACGAAGGCCCCGGCTCCCACCCGCGACCCCGGCAGCAGCGTCGAGCGGGCGCCGACGACTGCGTACTCGCCCACGCGGATCGGGCCGATGTGGACGACGTCGCCGTCGACCCACCAGCCCTTGAAGTCGACCTCCGGTTCGATGGACGCACCCTCTGCGAGGGTGAGCATCCCGGTGACGGGCGGGACCGAATGCAGGTCGACGTTCGGGCCGATCCGGTTTCCCAAGAGGCGGCCGTACCACGTGACCCACGGCGCCGACGCGACGGAGACGGCTGACGCGAGGTCCGCTGCGTGCTCTGCGAGCCACAGGCGCAGGTGCACGGAGCCGGAGCGCGGGTACGTGCCGGGGGAGACTCCGCGCAGCAGCGCTCGGGCGACTGCCGCGGAGACGAGCATGCGGCCCCACGGGGTGACGAACACGCAGTAGAGCGCGACGACGAACCACCAGCTCACGGTCGGGACGTCCATCCCCGTCAGACCTGCGAGGTTCACGATGACCAGAGCGAGCACCGCCCACTTCATCGCGGCCAGCACGTGGACGGGCAGGCCGAGCAGGGTCTGGAGCGTCTGCATCGAGTACCGCGTGCGCGTGATCGTCCGCCGGGGGCGCGCGGGTGCCGCGTCGTCGGTGTCCGAGGCGACGTCGACGAGCGCACCGAAGCGGGGCACGGAGTACACGTCGCCGACGGTCACACCTGCGTGACGCGTGCGCAGACGGGAGACCAGCTGTGCGGCTGCGAGGGAGCCGCCGCCGGAGTCGAAGAAGTCGGAGTCGAGGGTGGGAACGGTTCCCAGGACCGCCTCCCACTGGTCCGCGAACCAGTGTGCGGACTCGGGCAGATCGTCGCGGTCGCCGCCAGCGGGCTCTTCGCCCGGCAGGGGCCAGGGCAGTGCACTGCGGTCGACCTTGCCGGAGGTCTTCGTGGGCAGGTCGTCGACGAGGACCAGTCGGGGCACCAGCGCCGGGGGCAGCTCCTGCCGCAGCAGCGCGGTCCACGCCTCCCGCTGGTCGTCGCCGGGGATCTCCGGGGCGAGGTACCCGATGAGCAGCTGCATGCCGCCGGCCGACTCCTTCACGGCGGCGGCTCCTCCCGCGATCCCGGGCAGCGCTTGGAGTGAGGCATCGACCTCGCCCAGTTCGATGCGGCGACCGCCCAGCTTCACCTGTTCATCCGCGCGGCCCACGAAGACGAGGCCCTCCGGATCCATGACGACGAGGTCTCCGGAGCGGTACGCACGGTCCCAGCCCAAGGTCGGCATGGGCGCGTACTTCTCCGCGTCCTTGGCTGGGTCGAGGTAGCGGGCCAGGCCGACGCCGCCGATGATGAGCTCACCGGTGGCCCCATCGGCGACAGGGACGCCGGTCGCCGGGTCGACGACCGCCATGTCCCAGCCGTCCAGCGGCAGCCCGATGCGGACGGGGTCCGCACCGTCGAGCGGTGCGGCGCAGGTGACGACCGTGGCCTCGGTCGGGCCGTAGGTGTTCCAGACCTCGCGATCCTCGTCGGAGAGGCGGGCCGCCAGCTCAGGAGGACACGCTTCGCCGCCGAAGATGAGGAGTCGGACGTTCGTGAGGGTCTCCGCAGGCCACAGCGAGGCGAGGGTCGGGACGGTGGAGACGACGGTGATGCCGCGATTAGCGAGCCACGGGCCCAGGTCCATGCCCGACTTCACGAGTGACCGGGGCGCGGGCACCAGGCACGCACCGGACCTCCACGCGAGCCACATCTCCTCGCAGCTCGCGTCGAACGCCACGGACAGGCCGGCGAGCACGCGGTCGCCCGGTCGCAGGGGCTCTCCGCTGCAGAAGATCCTCGCCTCGGCGTCGACGAAGGCCGCTGCGGAGCGGTGCGAGACCGCCACGCCCTTCGGAGTGCCGGTGGAGCCCGAGGTGAAGATCACCCAGCAGTCATCGGTCGGCTCCGGTGCCCGGAGCGGGGGGACCTGCTCGGGGGTGCGGCCGTGTCGGACGTCGATCGTGAACCCGTCGGTGACCACCGCGGCGCACTTCGCCTCGGAGAAGACGGTGCGCGCCCTCTCATCCGGATCGTCCACGTCGACGGGGACGTAGGCGCCTCCGACCATGAGCACGCCGAGGATCGCCGTGTAGAGATCAGCCGTTCCGGACGTGACGCGCACGCCCACGGTGTCGCCCGGCCCCACCCCGGCGTCCGCCAGGGCGAGCGCGCGGTCCCGCATCGCGGCGAGGAGCTCCCGGTAGCGCAGAACCGTCGTCCCGTCGTCGATCGCGGGGGAGTCCGGGTGCTCGGCAGCGGTCTCCACGATCAGATCGATGAGTGTGCGGGGCGGCGGCGCCAGGTCGCTGGCGGGGAACTGCGGTGTGTGGATCTCCGTCGGAGACTCGTGGGAGCCGTGGATCACGTGTCGATGTCTCCTGCTTCGCGGGATGGACGCGACGATGATAGCCGCAGCAGGTGAACGGAGGGTGTCGCCTGTGCTGGAGCGCCGCCCGGTGTGAGCCCGGTGTGAGCCCGGATACGATCGGCTCATGACTCACTCTTTCGATGCTCTCATTGCTATGGAAGATCCGGCCGACGGTGCGCAGTCCACGTCCGGCGCAGGGCTCGGCGGTCCGCGGACGGTCACCGCGAGGACGCATCCTGCGTGGGCGAACATGGTGGGCCCCTACGGCGGGGCGACCGCGGCGCAGGCGCTCGCCGGCATCACCTCGGATCCCCGGGCGCAGGGTCGTCCCGCCGCGCTCACCGTCAACTTCGCGGCGCCGGTCGATGAGGGGACGATGGAGGTCGTCGTCGACCCCGTGCGGACGAATCGGTCGAACCAGCACTGGACCGTGCGCATCGACCAGGAATCGGGCACGGTGCTCACCGGCACCGCGCTGCTCGCCCGGGGGCGCGAGACGTTCACCGATACGGAGCTGTCCGTCCCGGACGTCCCCGTGCCCGCGGACGTCGACATCACCCCCTACACGATGGCCCTGCCGTGGATGGAGAACTACGTCTTCCGCATCGTGTCCGGCCCTCCGACCGCGGCCTCCGCATCATCGGAGACCGTCATGTGGGTGTCGCAGGCGCAGCGGCGCCCGTGGGACCACGTGTCCCTCGCGGCGGCCTGCGACGTGTTCTTCCCGCGGATCTTCGCCCGAACGGGCACACCCTCGCCGGCGGGGACCGTCAGCTACACCGTGTACTTCCACACCGCACCCGAGGCCCTGGCCGCCCAGGGTGAGCACCTCCTGTGCCGGGCCGCGGCCTCGCGCTTCCACGAGGGCCACTTCGACCAGATCGGCCACGTGTGGGGCGAGGACGGTGAGCTGCTCGCGACGACGACGCAGCTCGTGTACTTCAAGGGCGTGTGAGTCGGCGGTCGGACCGCGGCAGCGCTGCGACCACGGTGACGAGGAGCGAGAGGAGGGGCGATGGACGCCCTGTTCGGAGATGATCTGCTGAAGCGTCCCCGCCGTGAGGTGGCTCCGGGCGCCGTCTGGGTCCCCGGGTTCCTCAGTCCGCCGCAGCAGGCATGGCTCGTCGCTCGCTTCCACGAGTGGGCGGCGGGGCCGGTGCCTCCGCGCTCGGCCACGGTCCGGGGGCATGAGATGAGTGTGGAGACCGTGTGCCTGGGGTGGCACTGGCGCCCCTACGCGTACTCGCGGGATGCTGTGGATGTGAACGGCAACGACGTCCTCGACATGCCGGACTGGATGATCCGTCTGGGACGCAGCGCGATCGACGCGGCGTACGGAGAGCAGGCGAGGACGTCGGCCGAGTCCCTCCACCTCGAGGGGGGCTACACACCGGACACCGCGCTCGTGAACTTCTACGATGATGCGGCGCGGATGGGGATGCACCAGGACCGGGACGAGAGGTCTCCGGCACCGGTCGTGTCCCTGTCGATCGGGGACTCCTGCACCTTCCGGTTCGGCAATACCGAGACGCGCACGAAGCCGTACGAGGACATCCTCCTGGAGTCCGGCGACCTGTTCGTCTTCGGGGGCCCCTCACGGATGGCCTATCACGCGGTCCCCACCATCCACCCCGGCACGGCACGAGCGGAGACCGGGCTGGAATCGGGCCGCATCAACATCACCCTGCGGGAGACGGGGCTGGAAGGATGACGATGACGGAGACCACGGGCCTCGTGGTGGGGGACGACGGCCGCGCACGGCCTCAGTGGGCGGCGCACGATCCGCTCCTGCGCACGTACTACGACACGGAATGGGGGATGCCCGTCCGCGACGAGCAGGGGCTCTTCGAGCGCCTCAGCCTCGAGGCGTTCCAGTCCGGGCTGTCATGGGCGACGATCCTCAGGAAGCGTTCGGCCTTCCGCGAGGCTTTCGCGGGCTTCGACCCGGACGCGGTCGCCCGGTTCGACGAGGCGGACACCGCACGCCTGCTCGCCGACGCCCGCATCGTCCGCAACCGCGCGAAGATCGCCGCGACGATCGGCAATGCGCAGGCGACCGTGTCGCTGCGGGACAGGGGAGGGCTCGCGGAGCTGATCTGGTCCTTCCAGCCCCGGGAGACACCGAGGCCGCGCACCGTCGCGGACGTTCCCACACAGTCGGACGAGTCGCGTGCGCTCGCCCGCGCGCTGCGGAAGGAGGGCTTCCGGTTCGTCGGGCCCACGACGATGTTCGCGCTCATGGAGGCGCTGGGCCTCGTGGACACGCATCTCCTCGGGTCGCACAGGAGGGGCACGTCCGGGGTGTGGGACACGTGACGCGTCCGATCGGCCGCACCGCTGCGGGCGCGCCTGGCACTCGCAGCGCCGGGCCTCCCTCCGGCCCACTGGACCCGCGGGTCCGGCACGCGACCCCTCGCTGGGTGCTCCTCGTGTCCGTTGCCCTAGGGTGGGTCTCCGCGCTCGCCGCAGCGCTGCTGTTCGTCCTCCTGGGCGACGTCGTCGACCTGCTGCCCGCTGGGAGGGGGCTCGACGGCGGAGCGTCCCCGGCGGGGACGGCGAACGCCCCGGCCGACGGAGGAGCCGGCTCATGGGCAGGCGAGCGCGGTCGGTACGCCCTCGCCGCGGCCTGCGCCCTCGTCGCCGCGCTGTGCTCCGGCGTGGGAGCCTGGTTCGGTGAATGGGCGGCGTCGACCACGGAGACCCGCCTGCGCCGCGCCGTCGTGTCATCCGTCTTCCGCGGCGGCTCCGTCCGAGCCTCCGCCCAGACCGGACGGCTCCTCGCCGCCGCGACCACATCTGTGGAGAAGGCCGCGCAGTACCGAGCCTCGTTCCTGGGCCCGATCACGGCATCGCTCACGATCCCGCTGCTCGTCCTGCTGGTGATGGCGCTCGCAGTCGACGCTGTGACAGCAGGCATCCTCGCTGTGCTGATCCTGCTGGTGCCCCTGCTGATCGGCGGCTTCCAGCGCCTCGTCCGTCCGGTGGGCGGGGCCTACCGGAGATCCCAGGCGGCACTCACCAGTGCCTTCCTCGACGCGGTCCAGGCACTCGAGACACTCGTGTACGCACGTGCGGCGGACCGTCAGGCCGCCGTGCTCGCCGCGCGCGGGGAGTCTCATCGGCAGACCCTGATGCGCATGCTGGGAGTCAACCAGCTACTCATCCTGGTCGTCGACGCGGCCTTCTCGCTGGCCGTCATCGTCGCAGCCGCCGTGGTCGGGACCCTGCGCGTGGCGAACGGTGACATGAGCGTGGGCGACGGCCTGACGGTCATGCTCCTCACCACTCTGGTGATCGGACCCGTCGACGTCGTCGGGCAGTTCTTCTACATCGGCATCGCCGGACGTGCGAGCCAGGCGCAGATCGGTTCTCTCCTGCGTTCCGGGGACAGCGGGGTCGAGCGAGCGCCGACGGGCGGGCGGACTCCCGCGACCGGCTCGCGCGGCGCAGTGATCGAGCTGGTCGGCGTGAGCGCGGGCTGGCCAGGCGGCGCCGACGTGCTCACGGACATCTCGCTGCGGGTCGAGCCCGGCGAACGGGTCGCGCTCGTCGGCCCCAGCGGGACGGGCAAGTCGACGCTCGCCGCTCTCATCCAGGGCCACCTCGCGCCGCGGCGCGGAACGGTGCGGGTCGAGGGGCTGGACCCGCTCACAGATAGCGGAGCCGTCCGCGGTCGGATCGCAGCCGTCGAGCAGAGAGCGTTCCTCTTCCTCGGCTCGATCGCCGACAACCTGCGCCTCGCAGCACCCGGGGCCGACGACGCGCAGCTGTGGGACGCCCTCGCCCGGGCGGGCCTCCGCGAGGAGGTCGCGGCGATGCCCGCCGGGCTCGACACCCAGGTGGGGGAGCAGGGCGCTCTCCTGTCCGGCGGGCAGTCGCAGAGGCTCGCGATCGCCCGTGCGTGGCTGCAGGACGCGCCGCTGCTCGTGCTCGACGAACCGACCTCACAGGTCGATCTCGCGGCAGAGGCTCGGATCCTCGAAGCGCTCGATCAGCTCGCCGCTGAGCGCACGGTCCTCATGATCGCGCATCGGCCCGGAGCCGTCCTCGCAGCAGACCGTGTCGTGGACCTGGGGGTGCGGTCATGAGCCGCGCGCGCAGGGCGCACACTGCCGGATGGCTCATGCGGCACGCGGAGGGGCTCCTCGCGCCGTTGCTGCTGGCCGCACTCGCCCGGGTCATCTCCCAGCTGCTGGGAGTCGCACTCCTCGTCGTGATGGCGGACGCGATCGTGCGCGCCGCGGCGGGCGACGGCGTCCGCTTCGGAGAGCTCGCCGGACTGCTCGTCTGCGCCTCCCTGCTCAAAGCGGCCCTGCGCTACGCCGAGCACTACGCGGGGCACTGGGTGGCGTTCACCGCGCTCCAGCGTCTGCGCGCGCTCTTCTTCGCCGCACTCGTCCCGCAGGCCCCGGCGGCGACCAGGGGGCGGGCCGGTGCAGCACTCACGGAGACCGCGACGCGCGACATCGACCGGATCGAGGTCTTCTTCGCCCACACCTTCCCGCCGGCCGTCTCCGCGGTCCTCACTCCGGCGATCGCCCTCACCTGGCTCGGCATCGCCGTGGACAGGTCTTCGGCACTCCTGCTCCTGCCGTTCGTCCTCGCGGTGCTCGTGGTCCCCTTGGTGTCCGCACCCACCGTGTGGCGATCAGCGCGGCAGGTCGCCGCAGATCGAAGCGCAGTCGCCGCGCAGGTGGGAGACGACGTGCACGGCGTCCGGGACGTCCTCATGCTGGGAGCCCAGCAGCGCCGCCTCGCGGAGCTCGACGCAGCGGGTGACGGGCTCACCCGGGCGCGTTCGGCCTCGGGGGCGGTGCAGGGGATCCGCACCGCGATCATCGACCTGGTCCAGGCCGCAGCGGTGATCGTGCTGGTCGCCGCGGGTGCGGCCACGGGACACGGACTGTGGCACGTGGCGAGTGCGCTCGCGGTGGCGGTGGGACTGCGCGGATCCGTGCGCGGGGTCGACGGCTTCATGGCAGGCCTCGATGCGGCGCTCGCATCGGCTCAGCGGCTGCGGGCGATCGTCGACGCGCCGCCGGCAGTGATGGATCCGCGCCGGCCGCAGGAACTGGATCCGGCAGAGGCGTCGGAGCGGCCCAGCGTGGAGTACCGCGGCGTGACCCTCCGGTACGCGGTGACCGACTCCGGGGACGCAGGAGACGACCCGGCCTCCGGGGTGGTCGCAGGAACCGCGCTGGAGGATGTGAGCGTCGAGTTCCCTGCAGGGGAGTGGTCGTTCGTCGTCGGTGTGTCCGGCAGCGGGAAGTCGTCGATGGCGTCCCTGCTGCTGCGGGCATGGGATCCTCAGGCGGGAGAGGTTCGCCTGGACGGTGTGTCCGTGGCTGCGCTGGAGCTGGACGCACTCCGATCACGGGTGGCGCTCGTCGATCAGCGACCCACACTGCTGGCGGCATCAGTGCTCGACAATCTCACGCTCGCGGCACCTGAAGCGTCTGCGGAGCAGGTGCGGGCAGCGCTCGAGGTGGTGGGGCTCTCAGAGTGGACTGAAGCGCTGCCGTTCGGCCTCGACAGCGTGCTGGCCGCGGGGCGGACCGAGGTCTCCGGGGGACAGCTCCAGCGGCTCGCACTGGCACGTGCACTGCTCGCCCGGCCGCAGGTGCTCGTGCTGGACGAAGCTCTCAGCCAGCTCGACGAGGCCACAGCCGCGTCCGTCCGCGCACGTCTGGACGCCGCCCGGCCCGGCACCACGACTCTCGAGATCACCCACCGGGTGGACCTGGTGCCGGACGATGCGTTCGTCGCAGTCATCGATGCGGGACGGCTCGTCGAGCAGGGACGGACGGCGCAGCTGCGCGAGGAGGCAGGAGCCTTCGGGCGTCTGCTCGAGAGGTGACGATGAATGAGGAATGCCGGGACATCGTCTGCACGATGTCCCGGCATTCCTCAGCTGGTCGGGCTAGCGGGATTCGAACCCACGACCTCTTGACCCCCAGTCAAGCGCGCTACCAAGCTGCGCCATAGCCCGTCGGATCTGCGATGAACCGTGGATGACCTTATCCGAATGCTGAGCGACAGGGCAAATTCTGGTGGCGGTGGCCCGCACGGCACGGGGTGGGCGCCGAAGTGGGGCGGTCCACGTCACCGGAATGCGATCTGCGCCACCGATGCGGCTATGCTGGGATGGATTGACCTGACGAGGAGGAGTTGACATGGCTGATCTCACCTTTCCCGAAGGCCTGCACTATTCCGCAGAGCACGAGTGGGTCGCCCGAACCGACGACGAATCGGTCGTTCGCGTGGGCATCACCGACTTCGCCCAGGACTCACTCGGTGACGTCGTCTTCGTCGACATGCCTGACGTCGGGGACACTGTCACTGCTGGTGAGTCGAGCGGTGAGGTGGAGAGCACGAAGAGCGTGTCCGACCTCGTCGCGCCGGTCTCCGGTGATGTCATCACCGTGAACGAAGCACTCGAGGACGCCCCCGAGACGATCAATTCCGATCCGTATTCGGGCGGCTGGATCTACGACGTCCGACTGTCCGACCCCGCAGAGGTCGACGCACTGATGGACGCCGCCGCATACCGTGCGGCGGTCGAAAGCGAAGGAGCCTGATGTCCCAGCAGAACGGCGGGTTCCCCGACGGCCAGCAGCCGTGGCAGGGCCAGGAGTCGACGTCCGCGACACCCCATGTCTTCCCCTTCGGGAACCAGCAGCAGGGTGCGCCGGAGGAGGCTCCGCAGGAACCGCAGTACGACGCTCAGCAGCAGCCCCAGGGCTCGCAGCCCATTCCCCAGCAGCACAGCCCGCAGGGCTGGGCGCAGCCGGCTGCGCCCCAGCAGTACGACCAGGGCCCGTACGGCCAGCAGCAGTACGACCAGCAGCAGTACGACCAGGGTCAGCAGGGCTCGCAGCCTCAGGCCTGGGGCCACGCACAGGTCGACCAGCAGTGGGCGCAGCAGCAGCCGGGGCAGTTCGGCTCGGGGCCTCAGCATCAGAACGCTGAAGCGCAGCCCGGTCACGCCTTCGGCTCCCAGGGCCACACGCAGGGCGGACCTCCGCAGGAGTGGAACGGCCCGCAGGCCGGGCAGCCGCCGGCGGCGGGACAGGAGCAGGGCAGCCAGGGGAATCCCCAGTTCTCCGGCATCCTGGACCCGCATACGGGCGAGATCCACCCTGTCCCCGATCTGCAGAACCTCGATGAGACGGACGCGCTCCTCGTCGTCGTCTCCGGACCGGACGCCGGTGCGCAGATCCTGCTCGACACGGACGTCGTCACAGTGGGACGCAGCCCCAATGCGGACATCTTCCTGGACGATGTGACGGTCTCGCGCAAGCACGCGGAGTTCGTGAGGACGCCTTCGGGCTTCACCCTGCGGGACAACGGTTCGCTCAACGGCACCTATGTGGGTCGCCAGCTGATCGATTCGATCGAGCTCCAGAACGGTGCGGACGTGCAGATCGGGAAGTTCCGCATGATCTTCCAGCAGCGTCCGCGGACCAGCTGAGCGCGGAACAGATGGCGGATCTCGAAGTAGAAGTCGTCGGAGTCAGGATCGAGCTTCCCGCGAACCAGCCGATCCTCGTCCTCAAGGCGGTCGAGCGGCCGCGATATCTGCCCATCTGGATCGGGTCGTCGGAATCGGCGCTCATCCAGATGACGCAGAAGGGGCTCATCTCCGCTCGTCCGCTGACGCACCAGCTGCTCCTGGACGTCCTCGACCGCTACGGTGCGAGCATCGAGCGGGTGACCGTCACAGGACGGGAGGAGCACACGTTCTATGCGCGCATCGATACGAGCGACGGCAAACAGATCTCTGCACGTCCATCCGATGCGGTGCTCCTGGCCCTCACGGCCGATGCACCCGTGTACGTGGCGGAATCCGTCCTCGATGAGGACGGCATCGACGCTCCTGAACCGGATGAGGACGCTGTGGCGCAGTTCCGGGAGTTCCTCGATCACGTATCGGCCGAAGACTTCAGTCCCGATGCGGAAGCGGATGGCTCAGCAGAATCCGCTCCGGATTCCGACGACGCCGCACCCGGTCACACAGCTGAACCCGACCCGTCAGATGCGTCCGAGCAGTCCGATGAGCCCGATGACGATCCGTCCGCGGATGATCCGGATGGCCGCTGACGCTCCTCGCGCTCGACACGAACGACCAGAGAAAGGCTCGATATGAGCTTCCACGCTGACCCGCGCTTCGATGCTGTGGGATCCGTCCGCGCGACCCCGGAGACCCTCGCAGGGCTCGACGAGTGGCGCGGGCTCGATCCCCAGCAGCAGCCCACCTATCAGGATGCGGCGGAGCTCGAGACGGCCCTGGCGGAACTGCGCTCGGTGCCGCCTCTCATCTTCGCGGGTGAAGCGGACCTGCTGCGGAGCCGCATCGCGGATGCGGCGGCGGGCAGGGCCTTCATCCTCACCGGCGGCGACTGCGCAGAGACGTTCGCGGATGCGGAGGCGGACAAGATCCGGCGTCGCATCCAGACGGTCCTCCAGATGGCGGCGGTCCTCACCTACGGGGGATCCGTCCCGGTCGTGAAGATGGGCCGCATGGCCGGTCAGTTCGCCAAGCCCCGGTCATCGGACACGGAGACCCGTGAAGGCACCACACTGCCGTCGTACCGGGGTGACATCGTCAACGATCACGCCTTCACCCCGGAAGGGCGTCGCCACGACCCGAACCGCCTGCTGCAGGCGTACCACATCTCTGCCTCGACGCTGAACCTCATCCGCGCGTTCACGCAGGGCGGCTTCGCCGATCTGCGGCGCGTCCACGACTGGAACCAGGGCTTCCTCGGGTCGAATCCGAACTACCACCGCTACGAGCAGATCGCGCGCGAGATCGATCGTGCCCTGAAGTTCATGGCAGCGTGCGGGGCGGACTTCGACGCGATCAACTCAGTCGAGTTCTTCGCCGCTCACGAAGCGCTGCTGCTCGAGTACGAGAGCGCGCTGACCCGGATCGATTCGCGGACCGGCAACCCGTACGCGGTCTCCGGTCACTTCCTGTGGATCGGGGAGCGGACCCGCGACGTCGGCGGCGCGCACGTCGACTTCCTGTCCCGCGTCCACAACCCGATCGGTGTGAAGCTCGGCCCCACGACGACGAAGGACGAGGTCCTGCGCCTGGTCGACAAGCTCGATCCGGAGCGCACCCCCGGCCGCCTGAGCTTCATCACCCGGATGGGCGCCGGGCAGATCCGCGAGAAGCTCCCCACCCTCCTGGCCGAGGTCGGCGCGGAGCTGCCGCAGGTCGCGTGGGTCTGCGACCCGATGCACGGCAATACGATCACCTCCGGGAACGGCTTCAAGACCCGACGATTCGAAGACGTGGTCGAAGAGGTCTCCGGCTTCTTCGACGCCCATGCCGAGGCAGGCACGATCCCGGGTGGCCTGCATGTCGAGCTCACGGGCGACGACGTCACAGAGGTGCTCGGAGGCGGAGCGGAGATCGACGAGGAGGGCCTGCGTCGCCGCTACGAGACACTGGTCGACCCCCGTCTCAACCACGACCAGTCGCTTGAGATGGCGTTCCAGGTGGCAGAGCTGCTCACGAAGGCCACTCGCGCGTGAGTGATCGGTCGGCGCCCGTGATCGATCTTCGGTCCGACACGCTCACGCGTCCGACCCCCGCGATGCGGAAGGCGATGGCGGAGGCGGAGGTCGGTGACGACGTCTATGCCGAGGACCCGACGGTCAATGCTCTCGAAGCGCGCCTCGCAGAGATGTTCGGCCACGAGGCCGGCCTGTTCTGCCCATCGGGATCCCTCACGAACATGCTGGGAGTCGCCGTCTCCGTGGGCCGTGGGCAGGAGCTCCTGGCGGAGTCCCGTGCACACGTGCTGCGCTCGGAAGTGGGCGGCCACGGCGCGATCGCCGGCGTCACGAGCCGCACGTGGATCTCTCCCGACGGCACGCTGTGCGCCGACGACGCGATCGCCCTGGCGGGAGACGCCCGCGGGTACAACCAGGTCGGGACCGCCCTCATCGCAGTGGAGAACACGCACAACTTCTCCGGGGGGCGCGTCGCGGACATCAGTGAGCTGCGCAGACTCCGTGGGCTCACCGATGCTCGCGGCATCCGCACGCACATGGACGGTGCCCGCGTCGCCAACGCCATCGTCGCGTCCGGGACGTCGTTCGCGGATCAGGGCGCGGTGGTGGACACGATGAGCGTCTGCCTGTCGAAGGGGCTCGGGGCGCCGGTCGGCAGTGTGCTGACCGGTTCCGCCGGGCTCATCGAGGAGGCTCGTTACCTGCGCAAGCGCTATGGGGGCGGGATGCGCCAGGCCGGTATCCTCGCGGCCGCGGGCATCCACGCGCTCGACCATCATCTGGACCGACTCGCCGATGATCATGCGCACGCCGCGCTCATCGCGCAGGAGGTCGCCGCAGCGGTCCCCGCCTTCGTCGATCTCGGGGCCGTCGAGACGAACATCGTCCTGCTGCGCACGGGTGCTGCGGGCGTATCAGCCGACGACTTCGCGCGGTCGGCCGAGCTCCGCGGCGTGCGCATCATCGCGATGAACCAGGACGAATGCCGTCTCGTCACCCACTTGGACGTCACCGAGGAGCAGGCGCGCGACACCGCACGCATCCTCGCAGAGCTCGCCGAAGAGTCCGCGGGCGCAGCCTGACCGACATTCTTCGGCGCGCGTCGCCAGTCGCCGCCCTCAGCCGGAGACTCGCTGTCCGCGAACCGCCAGTCGTCGGTCGTCGGTCGAGGACGATCAGTCGTCGTTCGAGTCGGACTCGTCCGAGTCCGGTGAACTCGACCCGTCGGACTCCGAATCGTCCTCGGCTGATCCGTCACCCGATGATCCGTCTGCTGACTCTCTGCCCTTCGACACCGTCAGCATGACGAGTGCCCCGTCGTCCGAGTCCTGGCCGCCGTCGGGGGACTGCGAGATGACCTTGCCCTTCGCGACGTCGTCGGAGTACTCGTCGTCGCGGGAGATCCGGAAGCCTTCGCGGGCGAGGTTCCCGAACGCCGTGTCGTAGTCGAGCCCGGTCACGATGGGGACGGAGACGGGCTCGACGCCCTTCGAGATGACGAGGTCGACCGGTGTGCCCTTCGCCGCCGTTTCGCCGCCGGGCGTGCCCTGGCTCACCACAGCGTCCTCCGGTGCGTCGTCGGAGAACTCGCGTGTGATCTTGCCGAGCACCATGCCCGCTGACTCGAGGGTCGTCCGCGCATCCGCCTCCGCAGACCCGGTGACGTCCGGGACCGTGAAGAGCTCTTCGCCCTGCGACACGGTGACCGTGACGACCGACCCGCGGTCGAGTTCGGTTCCCGCTCCCGGGTCCACATCGAGGATGCGACCTTCGGGAATCGTGTCGCTGTGGCCGTCGGCGGTTTCGGCACGCAGGCCTGCATCCTCGACGAGACTGATGAACTCCTCGGGGTCCTGCCCGGCGGTGACGTCCGGCACCACCGTCGCGCGGTCCGTCAGGGCGACTGCCGCACCGACCGTGAGGAGCGCGGTGACGAGGACCGCGACCAGCCCCAGCAGCACGCCGCGACGCCGTCGCCTCCGGCTGACGGACGCATCCGGGCCCGCCGCCGAGGTCCCGGCGACAGCCGCTGCCGTCGCTGGGACGCCGTCCTGCGAGGAATCGGTCACCGATGCCTCGGCCTCGTCTGTCTCTGCCGCCGCGCCTGCTGGCGCCCCGATCGACGGGTCATCCGCTGAGGACTCGTCGTCGAGGTAGGGGATCTCGTCGGTTCCCGCGCCGGTGCGGACAGGAGCGGAATCGGCGCCGGGCCCCAGGATCGTCGCGGTCGGCACCAGGAGCGGACGGGTGGCGAAGGCCGGGTCGTCCAGAGCCTCTTCGTGGTCGAGGTCCAGCTCCTCGTCCGTCAGGGCGGCTCGTGCCTCCGCGGCCGCTTCGCGCAGCGCCGTCGCGGTCTGGGGGCGGTCCTCCGGGTCGCGGGAGGTCGCCCACAGCACCAGAGCATCGAAGCGCGGGCTGAGCCCGGGGCGTTCGTCCGACGGTGGCGGCACATCGTCGTGGACGTGGCGGTAGGCGACCTGGATGGCGACGTCGTCGGTGTACGGCTGGAAGCCGGTGAGCATCTCGTAGAGCATGATGCCGACGGTGTAGAGGTCGGTGCGGCCGTCCGCGCCGGTGCGGGTGACCAGCTCCGGTGCGACGTAGCCCACAGTGCCCATGAGCGTCTTCGTGGTGGTCGCCGCGCTCACGGCACGGGCGAGGCCGAAGTCCGCTAGTTTGATCTGACCGTCCGCTCCGAGCAGCACATTGTCCGGCTTGAGGTCGCGGTGGATCATCCCCGCGGAGTGGACCGCCTCGAGTCCCGCGAGGATCGCATCGAGCACGATGACGGCCTGTCGCGGTGTGAGGGTCCCCCGATGGCGGAGCTCCTTGCGCAGCGTGACATTGGGGAGGTACTCCATGACCAGGTACACCGAGTCGCCGTCGCGCCCTGTGTCATGCACTGCCACGAGGTTGGGATGGATGAGGGTCGCAGCGGACCGTGCCTCTCGCTGGAACCGCTCGACGAAACCCTCGTCGTCGAGCAGGTGGCGGTGCATGATCTTGAGCGCGACGACGCGATCCAGTCGCAGGTCCGTGCCCTTGTAGACCATTGCCATGCCGCCGCGCGCGACGGCATCGTCGATCCGGTACCTGTCGTCCAGCACCTGACCGATCAGCGGATCGGTGAGCGTGGTCATCGTCCTCCCTCCGCTCGGGACCGGTCGGCCAGGATCTGCACATTCGCCGCGAACCTCTGTGCGTCGCGGTACGGCCCGTGCGTCCTGACGGAGGTGAGCCCCTGGTAGTAGCCGTGGAGTGCTTCTGTCTGAGTCTGCGCGCGCTCGACGAGCGATGCGAGGATCGTCACGCCCGCGGTCACATTGTCTGCGGGATCGAGCACATCGAGCGTGCGGCCGATCGTGTGCGCGGCACAATGCACGGCGTGAGGGGTCGTCTGCATGATCCCGATCGCGTTCCCAGGACTCACGACGGCATGGTTGAAGCCGCTCTCCGTCTGCGCGACGGCGAGTGCGAGGTGCGGGTCGAAGCCCTGCTCTCGCGCGAGCCGGTCGACGAGTGCACGTGCTGCCCTGCGGGACGGGACGGCGCGCGCTGAGAGACTGCGTCGATTGATGCGCGCCGCCTGGACGGTGTCGTCGGGATGGCCCTCTGCGGGTGCCGACAGGGTGGGGAGGTCCTGTGCGTCGATCCGCGGCCGGGCACTCATCGCGCCGGTGCCGGACAGGTTGAGCAGCTCTCCCTCCACGAGGAGCTGTGAGGTCCCCATGGCGTTCGCGCGCTGCAGATCCGCTGGACTGCGGCGGTGCCGCGCGGCGATCGACTGGAGCGTGTCCCCGGGGCGTGCGCGGTCGGTGGCCGGCCCGTCGGTCACCTGGCGTTCGGGCAGGGAGACGATCTGACCGGGTCGCAGGTGGGGCCGTCGCGACAGGCCGTTCAGATCGACGAGCGCCGGGACGGACACGCCGAAACGTGCCGCGACGCTCACCAGGTCATCGCCCTTGCGGACCCGATAGGTGCGGCCGCCGTGGGCGACCGGCACGGACTCCGAAGCGGTCCCGGAGGTGAAGCCCGGTGCAGTGGTGACGTCGATGGGGAGCGCGGGTGCGTGGTCGGATTCCGGGGGGAGGGGCGCGTCCGCCGGAGAGGACAGCAGCGCGGAGACCGTGAAGGGGTCCGGCGCGGCGGAAGTCCGCGCGCGATCCCGGCGGCTCGCGGTGGGCGCGGGGTGCTCCGTCGACAATGTCATCATCCGTCCTGCAGGTGGTCCGGTGCTCTAGGGGGAAGTCGGCATCATGCAGACGGGGACAGCGTATCCAGGCTGGGCGGTGATCCGGCGGCACCCGGCGGGCGTGTCGCGATGAGGGGGAGGCGGTGGGCCGCCCCGAGTCGTTAGGCTGGGGGAGTGAATGGATCAGAAGAACTCGTAGACGCATGGTTGCCGCTTCCCGATATCGCCGAGCGGTCCGGACTGGGGATCTCGAAGGTGCGCAGATTCCTCGAGGACCGGGCCCTGGTCGGTGTGAGGCGGGGTGATCGCGATGTGTTCCAGGTTCCGGAGCTCTTCCTGGATGCGGACTCCATGCCGCTCAAGCACCTGCGCGGCACACTCACGACCCTGCTCGATGCGGGATTCGACGAGGAGGCGGCGATCGCGTGGCTGTTCACCCCTGACGAATCGCTCCCCGGTCGGCCCATCGATCTGCTGCGGGCGGGGAACAAGGGCGAGGTCCGCAGGCGCGCGCAGGCCCTCGCTCTCTGACCAGGCACTCGTCGACTGATCGGTCGACCGGAGTGCGAGGCATGGCCCGCCCCGCCCGGTCAGCGGTGCCGCTGCGTCAGCGCATCGGCGAAGGCCTCCAGGACGGTCGCATCGTCATGCGCCACCCCCAGGCGCTTCAGCTCGTCCAGTGCAGCCAGAGCACGCGCCGTCTCGGCTTCGATGAGGCGCTCGAACGCGTCCTGTGCGCCGCAGTCCGTCATGATCGCAGTCATCCGTGCGACGTCATGCGCTGAGATGTCCTCCGCGCCGAGCCTCTCCTCGAACCACCGCGCCTCGGCCTCGGCGGCGCGATCGAGGACCTCTGCCACGAGGATCGTCCGCTTTCCCTGGACGAGGTCGTCGCCGGCCGGCTTGCCGGTGATACCCGGGTCGCCGTAGACGCCCAGGACGTCGTCCCGCATCTGGAACGCACGGCCCAGCGGGAGGCCGAAATCCGCGAGGGCGGCCCGCAGCGCGTCGCCGGCACCTGCAAGCGCTGCGCCCAGGACCAGGGGCTGGACGACCGTGTACTTCGCGGTCTTGTGGGTGAGGACCTCGTCCGCGCGCTCCCGCAGCTCCGCGCGCGTCGGGTGCGCTGCCTGGAGCTCGATGTCGAGGAACTGTCCCAGCATGACGTCCCGGCGCAGCGCGGCGTGCGCCTCCCGTGCCGCCGGAGCGTTGGCGAAGCCGGCGGAGTCGAACAGCTCTTCACTGAGCGCGAGGCAGAGGTCGCCGCCGATGATGGCCGCTCCCGTGCCGTACAGAACCGGGTCGCCGCTCATGCGCGAGCGCGCGTGGGCGGCGCGGAAGCCCGCGTGCATCGCCGGTCGTCCCCGGCGGGTCTCCGAATCGTCGATGATGTCGTCGTGGACCAGCGCCGCGGCGTGCAGGAGCTCGACCGATCCGGCCGCCGCGGCGATCGCCTCGGCATCGCCTCCGCCGGCCAGTTCGTAGCCCCACCAGGTGAGGACGGCGCGGACGCGCTTCCCGCCGGCGCTGAACATCCGCAGCGGATCCAGGAGCCGGTCCGCTACGGGAGAGATCTCCCGCAGCGTCGTCCCCGTGTGCTCGAGGAAGGCCCCGAGCGTCGCATCGACGCGGGCCCGCACCTCGGCGTCGGGAGTCAGTCTGCTGCCGTTGGCATCCGCGCGGATCGCGGTCACGGAAGGACTCTCCCACCGACGGACACGAGCAGGCCGTCTTCGCCGTCAGGATCCGGCGCGATGCTCACAGCGACGGTCTGGCCCGCGTCATCGGAGTGGTAGGACTGCGAGGTGACTCCGCCGTCGGACGACGGGTCGCCCACGGGCTCGAAGTCGGCGTCCTCGAAGTGGTCGCTGTAGAAGTCGAGCACATCGTCCTCCGATGAGGTGGTGCGCATCGTGAGGTTCGCGGCGACGGGCTGCCCGTCCGCGGCCGGTTCGACGGATGAGAGGACCACCTCGGAATCGGGCAGCGGGGGGATCACGGAGGGGAATCCGTCGATGACCGCACCGCTCGTGGCCTGCACATCCGGTCCGGTGGGGGTCTCCGTCACGTCCGGTGCGTCCGTGCCCGGGCCGGTGGCGGATTCCTCTGCGGACGGAGCGGATTCTGTCGGAGGAGAACCGTCACCGTCGGCTTCAGGGGCGGAGCAGCCGGCGAACGCGAGTGCGGCGGCCGTGCAGACGAGCACGGTCCGGGGGGAGCGGAGTACCATGCTGACCAGAGTACCGCGCGGGGGTGGATGTGAGTCGAAAGCAGCTTGCCCGGGGCGGGGGCGACCTCGACCGACTGGGCACGGACGATACCGGGTGTGTGATCCTCCACATCGACATGGACGCGTTCTTCGTGGGCGTCGAACTGCTCAGCCGTCCTGAACTGCGGGGCCGTCCGGTGGTCGTCGGCGGCAGCGGAGGTCGCGGAGTGGTGGTGTCCGCGAGCTACGAGGCGCGGGCGTACGGAGTGCACGCAGCGATGCCTGTGGGCAGGGCGATGACGCTGTGCCCGCAGGCGATCCTCATCCCTCCGTCCAGAGGGCTGTACAGCGCATACTCGAAGCAGGTGTTCGACATCGTGGCCCGGGTGACCGACGAATACGTCCGGGTGGGCATCGACGAGGGGTACGTCGATGTGACGTCGGCGGTGCGTCGGTTGGGTTCGCCCGGCCGCATCGCCCAGGGGCTTCGGGCGGCGGTCCGGGCGGAGACCGGACTCGTGGCATCCATCGGAGCGGCATCGACGAAGGTCGTGGCGAAGCTCGCCTCGGCCCGCGCGAAGCCCGACGGGCTGCTGGTCGTGCCCGTGGACAGAGTGGCGGACTTCCTCCGGCCCATGCCCGTCGAAGCTCTGCCGGGGGTGGGGCAGAGCACGCAGAGCGGCTTCGCGCGGTATGGTCTCCGCACGATCGCGGACCTGGCCGACGCGGACGAGGCATGGGTCGCGAGGACGTTCGGTGCGCACGGCAGGACGCTGCGCGACTTCGCTCACGGCATCGACGCCCGTCCGCTCCACAGCGAGCCGAAGGATCACTCCGTGAGCGCCGAGCGGACCTTCGGCGACGACGTGTGGGACGCGGACGTGCTGGAGACCGAACTGCTCCGCCTCTGCGACGACGTGGCCGCCCGACTCCGGAAAGAGGGGGCGACTGCCCGCGGGGCAGGGCTGAAGTACCGACTGGCGGACTTCACCACATTCAGTCGATCGGTGACGCTGCCCGTGCCGAGCGACCTCCCGCACGACCTGCGCGCGGCACTGCTGGTCCCGCTGCGCCGGCTGCGCGCCGATCATCGAGCGGGCGTGAGACTGCTGGGCGTGCGTGCGCACGGACTCGCGGACCGTGCCGCCTCCGGACGGCAGGCGTCCCTGTTCGAGGTCGACGATTCGGGGGAGTCGATCGAGGGCGACGGATCGACAGGTGACTCTGCGGCGGGGGCGAGTGAGGCCCAGCGCGCACTCGACGAGGTGAGGAGCCGCTTCGGCGGAGACTCGATCACCTCGGCTTCGCTCCTGCGGAGAGGATGACGGCTGGGCGATTTCCCAGGTTGGCGACTATCATAGGAGGAGTACCGCGGCGCCTCGCGGAATCACTCCGCTCCGCGTCAGCGGACACCGCGCAGAACACGAATCGAGGAGATCGGGATGGCTCTCTCAGACCACGAGCAGCAGCTGCTGGACCAGCTCGAACAGCAGCTGAGGGAAGACCCCAGTTTCACCCGCAGCATCTCCGAGGATCAGCCTGTGGGGCCGGGGGACGGATTGTCCGCTACCCGCGTCGTCATCGGTGTCGTGGGTGTGGTCATCGGCCTGGCCATCGTGCTCGGAGCGATCTGGTCCGGCATCTGGCCACTCGGTGTGCTCGGCTTCGCAGTCATGGTGGGCGGCGGCTTCTGGGCGCTGTCTTCGGGCAGGGCACCCAAGACCGATGCCCCGTCGTCACGTCCGACCGGTTCGCCCGGACCGTCGACTGCACAGAACCGGAAGCCGTCCGGCTTCATGGATCGGATGGAAGATCGCTGGGACAAGCGCCGCGGCGGACAGTGATCTTCCCCACGGCTCACAGGCGATCGTGACTCCGTTCGATCATCGACGGCGAGCAGTTGCAATGAACTGACACCCAGGGGCCCGGGCGGCGCAATCGCCCGTCACCCGCCGTGCGCTCACCGCAGAGTGGCACGTACCCGGGGCTCGAGGTGCCCATTCCCCGCGCTCCACCGTCCTCAACCATCCGTCCTTCACACACCGGGGCGCGTGAAGAATATGCCGACCCCGCGCCCGTCCGGTGCCATCTGCCCTTCACACGCCGGGGTGCACCGCTCGTCGTCTCGCACGACGAGGACCGACGGATCCTCCGGCCTCCGGGGTCCGAGGATCCGTCAGTCCTGACGGAACTGCCCGTGCGTCAGCCGTGTCCCGCATCAGTGCGCGCGGTCGAATCCTCTGGAGCCGGCTTCTGTGAGACGTCACGCCCCCGCGGCACCTGCTGGACGAGGCTGCGCGGGAGGACCGTCGCACGGATGCGGCTCCACACGCCCATATCCTGTGCACGTGTGCCGCGCAGAGCGGCGACGAGACGCGTGGACTCGTCGGTGGAGGGCACGGCGCGCTCGTCAGCTCCTCCTCCGTACCGCAGCGCTTCGGCAGCATCCGATGCGCGTGCGAGCGTCTGTGCGTCATCGGACTCGAGTCCGGTCGCCAGACGCTGCTCGTGATCGCGCAGCGTCCGGCTGCGATCCCAGCCGCGGCCCTCATCGATCGCCGTCGCAGCGATCTCCTCCCACAGGCCCTCCGCACGGGACGCGGCCCCTCCCGACAGGCGGGAGCGGCGCACGAAGATCCGTGCGACAGAGGGGACGATGAGGAGCAGGGCGAGGAGCACTGCTCCGCCGGTGACGAGGATCCATGCAGGTGCACCGTCGGACACCGGTTCTGTGTCTTCAGCGGCCTCGGTCTCCTCCGCCTCCGCCTCCGCCGGCGGCGTCTCCTGGGCGGCCTCCGTCTCCTCGGCCGGGGCCTCGGTCGGGGATGAGGTCTCCTCCTCGGATCCCTCGTCTCCTCCGCTCGCGTCCGCCCAGGGCGGGGGATCTCCGGCAGGACCGCCGGGGGTGGGTTCGAACCGCACCCAGCCGGCGCCCTCGAAGTAGAGCTCCGGCCAGGCGTGGGCCTGATTGAGCCGGACTTCGTACTCGTCGTCGCCTGTGGGCGTCCCCGCCGTGAAGCCGACGCCGATCCGGGCCGGGATGCCGAGCGACCTCGACATCGCCGTCATCGCGCCGGAGAACTGCACGCAGTATCCGCGTCGGTCGCGCAGGAAGTCCTCGAGTGCGGACCCGGACGCATCGGCAGGTGCGTCGAGGGAGTACTCGAACTCGTCGCTGCGGAACCAGTCCTGGAGCGCGATCGCGGTCTCCCATTGGTTCTCGGACCCCGCCGTCACCTCCTCCGCGGTCGTGTGGATGACATCCGGGACGTCATCCGGGAGCTCGAGTGCGGACTCGAACTCGTCCCCGTCGACAGGCTCCGCTTCGACGAGCTGGTCCACGGTGGGCTCGACCGACCGGTAGTCGACCGTGTACTCCGCGTCCGTGGACAGGACGCCGTTGCCCACGATCGTGAGCGTCGACGGGTCGTAGATCCACCGGCGCTCCACCCCGTCCACGGAGGACGGCGCGTAGGGGGCGGGAAGATGCTGCTCGTCGAGATCCTCGATCGAGATCTGCGCGGACCGCTCCACGACCGGGGTGTCGGCGGAGACGCCCTCAGGTCGGGGGAGCCCGTCCGCGGCGACCGCGAACGGATCGATGTCGAAGGGCTCCGGCATCCACGTCGTGCCGTCGAACGCACTCACGCTCGTGAGGCGGATCGGAGGAGCCATCGGATCATCGGTGGAGTATGTGAACACCACCTGGTCGTTCGACTGGTCCAGGTCGGCGTGGAGATCGAGGAACGGGTTGATGACAGTGATGTCCTCGGGCTGCCCGAGCGGCTGCTGCGGCCGCTGGGCGACCGGCGGGAGGAGCATCGGCAGGCCGACGCCCAGCACCAGGGCCACGGCACCGGCCACGACCGAGAAGGCGGCGGCCCTCCGCACGCGCACCGCGAGGTAGTGCGACAGCATCAGCACCACGAAAGCACAGCCGATCGCCGCGAAGTGATGCCACGACAGGTGGGGGCCCGCCAGGAACACGGGGATGATCCAGATGAGCAGCAGCAGGATGCCGCCGATCTTGGGTGCGCGGAGATCGGCGACGAGGCCGTCGATGAGAATCGTGATGAGGCCGATGCCCACGACCAGGATCGCAGTGAATCCCGGGGTCGACGGCGCCGGGGCCGTCGTCGCGTAGATGTCGTCGATGCCGGAGCCGAGGACGGAGAAGAGCTCCGCGAACGCCCCCGGGCTCGGCACGCCGAACGGCATGGCCGACGGGGCGCAGAGGTACAGGGCCGCGAGGACGGCCAGGACGCATTGGGCGAGCACGGCCGACCCGGTGGCTCGCACCACGGGGATCGCGCGGAGCAGCGCGCCGCTGCCCACCACGAGCACGATCATGACGAGCGTCGGCGGGAGCCATGCCCAGTCGGCGAAGATCGCGCTCACGCTGTAGGCGGCGAGCAGCATCGCGAGTGCTGTGCAGACCGCGGGGAGCCACGGCGCGGTGTCGTGACGCGTCGTGGCACCGTCAGCGGAAGGCCCGTCCGCAGCGGGGGACGAGGGTGTCTGAGTCAGCGTGGGGCCGGCGCTCATCGCACGGCTCCCGGGCTGCGCCGCCACTGGTGGGGCACGCTGAGCGCGCCGCCGAAGAGGGCGGTGTCGAGGCTCACGCCGTCGTCGTCGAGCTCTTCGACGACGAAGCGGGACCGTGCCTGACCTCGGGGCAGCCTCGAGCTGAGAGCGTCTGCGCGCTCCGTCGTGAGAGTGCAGACGGACACGTGCCACGCGGACGTCGGCACGTTCGCGTCGTCAGGGACCTGGGCGCCGGCAGGGTGCCGGGCGGATTCGAGGCGGACTGCGTCGCGGCCTCGTCCGCTCGCCAGCCGCAGCCGGGTCGGACCGGACCAGAAGACCACTTCCGAGTCCCTGTCGAGGTGGTGGAGCGCGGCGGCCGCCGCGGCCGTGACCGCGATGTCGGCGCCGTGCCCTTCCGGGTCTGCGCCGAGTGTATCGAGCAGGATGACGGCGGTGGGCGTCTCCTCATGGGCCCGTTCTCGGACCATGAGTTCGCCCATGCGTGCTGTGGATGACCAGTGGACGTGCCTCATGTCGTCTCCTGGGACGTACTCGCGAGTGTGGAAGTCGAGCGTCGACGTGCCCCGGAGGAGCCGGTCGGAGTCCGACTGATCGAGGCTCGTCCGAGGTGAGGAGTGCACCGGGAGCCGCTGGTCCGGCACCGCGACCGCGACACTGAGGCGGGTGCCGGTGCGGCGACGACGGGTGACGAGGCCGAAGGGTCCCTCGATGCGCAGGCCGACGTCCGCGACGCCGCTCCTCCCGCGTCGGGTGGGCACGACAGTGACGGACGCTCCGTCCTCGCCGCGGGCGGGGAGGCCCGGGAGCCTCAGCGTCCGGTCCGGGCCGAAGCCGTCCTCCATGCGCAGCTCCAGAGTGAATGACCCGACGGGGAGCGGGGTCCGGTTCCGGACGCTCAGGTCGACCTGCGCCTCCGTGCCGACCGTGGTCAGCGGGCTGCCGTCCACGTGGCGCATCCGTGACGAGAGGGCCACTGCGAGTCGTCCCGAGGCGACGGCGACGACGAGGCCCGACAGGAGGACGAGCGCCACGAGGAGGAGGCCGGCGGGCAGTATGCCCGGGAGTGAGAACCGGTAGGCCGCGATTCCCAGCGCCGCCCCGAGGAAGAGGAAGATGAGCCCGGAGGCGGTGGGGCGCATCAGCGCACCGGCACCCGGCGGAGGACGTCTCCCACGAGGGACGCGGCGAGCTGGGGGTCGTCGCCCTCGCGCGGGACGATGCGGTGGGAGAGGACGTCGACGGCCAGGCTCTGGACGTCGTCGGGAGTGACGTAGCCGCGCCCGCCGAGCACTGCGAGGACCTTGGCGGTCCTCAGCAGCTGCACGCCGGCGCGAGGGGACGAGCCCAGCGCGATGCCAGGATCATTCCGCGTCGCGTCGAGCAGGGACACGACGTATGCACGCAGCTCCGGGCTCGCCTGGACATGGCGGATGAGGTCCCGTGCCTGTGTCACCTCGTCGAGGGTGGTCACGGCAGAGGTCTGCGCCAGGGGGTCGTACTCGACATGGTGGTCGAGCATGTCGATCTCTGCGGCCGACGACGGGTAGCCGATCGAGATGCGGGCCGTGAAGCGGTCCCGCTGTGCCTCCGGGAGGGAGTACGTGCCCTCCATGTCCACGGGATTCTGCGTCGCGACGACCATGAAGGGCTGCGGCATGCGATAGGTCGTGCCGTCGACGCTCGCCTGATTCTCCGCCATGCACTCGAGCATCGCCGACTGCGTCTTGGGGGAGGCGCGGTTGATCTCGTCCGCGATCACCACGTTCGCGAACACCGGGCCTGCGCGGAACTCGAACGAGCGGGTCTCCTGGTTGAAGATGCTCACCCCGACGACGTCGGACGGCAGGAGGTCCGGGGTGAACTGGACGCGTCGGACGCTTCCGCCGACCACTCGTCCGAGCGCCTTCGCCAGGAGGGTCTTGCCCACACCCGGAACGTCCTCGAGGAGCAGATGCCCTCCGGAGAACAGGGTGATGAGCGCAGTGCGAACAGCGTGGTCCTTGCCGTCCAGCACGCTGTTCATCGCCGCACGCGACTTCTGTGCGACGGACTGGATGTGCGTGATGTGGTCGTTCCCGAGCGCGGTCATACCCTCCATTCTCTCCTACGCGCCACCACTGCTCCACTCCGCGTGTGCGCGACGGCTCCACGCGGCGGGTCCGAGTGGCCCCCGCTCCGCATTCCCCACTGTCTTCCACCACTCTCCCCACTCACCTCCACTCGATCCCTCTGTCTGCCACGAAGCGGCGCGGATCGTGGGGGAAAGGGGCGGCCCGAATCGCCGGCTGGCTCTCTCACCTGTGTTGATGCCTGAGGGCGGGGGTTCCGGCTGCGGGGGGGGGGGGAGTCTTGGCCTGCCCGTCGCCAGCCTGCCGACACGCGGGTCGACACGCGGATGCTCAGCTCCTCCCACTTTCCTCCACATATCTGACCTGCGGAAATGCTGCTTGCCTAGGCAAAGTGGGGTCGCATGCGGCAAACTGTGGAGGCAAGTGGAGTACAGTGGGAGCCATCGGAGCCCCCAGGGGATTCGAAGGGGGTGAGGCACCGTGTTCCTCGGCACGCACGCGCAGCGGCTGGACGACAAGGGCCGCCTCATCCTCCCCGCGAAGTTCCGTGAGGAGCTGGCGAACGGCCTGGTGCTGACCCGCGGACAGGAGCGCTGTCTGACGGTCTTCTCCACCAGGGAGTTCGAAAGCGTCCACGAGCAGATGCGGACAGCGCCCATGACGAGCAAGAGCGCAAGGGACTACCTGCGTGTGTTCCTCTCAGGGGCGTCGGCGGAGCAGCCCGACAAGCAGAGCCGGATCACCGTTCCGCAGGCTCTGCGGCAGTACGCAGGGCTGGACCGCGACGTGGCCGTCATCGGCATGGGAAACCGTGCTGAGATCTGGGATGCCCCGACCTGGGAGCAGTACCTGGCGGAGACGGAGCAGGGCTTCGCGGACCGCTCGGACGAGGTGATCCCCGGGGTCATCTGACACTCAAGCGCTGGATCGAGATCCTCGCCCGCCTGTGGTTTCGGGGCACTTCCCCGGTTCCGAAGCCCGCAGGTCCTGACGCACTTCCCCGGCGGCAGGGCGCGGGCGGTCGGGGTTCTGGACCCAGCGCACCCGGTGGGAGGCGGCGCAAGCACCTTCCGGCACGACCAGACAGATCGACGGACCCGCATGGCAGGAGCGCGTGACATGGAGCGATTCGCCCACACCCCGGTGCTGCTGGAGCGCTGTGTGGAGCTGGTAGGCGTCGGCGTCGCCGCGGCTCGCGAATCAGGCATCGCCCCTGTGGTCGTCGACGGCACGCTCGGCATGGGCGGGCACGCCGAGGGGATCCTCGCCGCCTTCCCAGATGTGCGTGTCATCGGCCTCGACAGGGACACCGACGCACTCGACCGGGCGCGAGTCCGTCTGTCGGCGTTCGGCGATCGCCTCACTCCGGTGCACGCGGTCGACGATGAGCTCGACGACGTGCTCGACGACCTCGGCATCGACCGCATCAGCTCTCTTCTGCTCGACCTGGGCGTCTCCTCGTTGCAGCTGGACGAGGACGAGCGCGGATTCTCCTACTCGCGCCCTGCGCCGCTCGACATGCGGATGGACCAGAGCCGGGGACTGACAGCGGCGGACGTCCTCAACACCTACCCGGAAGCCGACCTCGTGCGCATCATCCGCGAGTACGGGGAGGAGCGGCAGGCGCGGCGCGTCGCACGGGCCGTCGTGGCGGACCGCGAGAAGCGCCCCTGGGAGACCTCCGACCAGCTCGCCGGCCTCCTCGAGCGCGTGGTCGGCGACGGCCCGGCCAAGCGGAAGAGGTCCCATCCCGCGAAGCGCACCTTCCAGGCGCTGCGGATCGAGGTGAACCGCGAACTCGATTCGCTGTCGACCGCGCTGCCCGCGGCACTGGGGCGGCTCCACATCGGCGGGACAGCGGTCATCGAGTCCTACCAGTCGCTCGAGGACGTGATCGTGAAGCGGGTCTTCACAACGGGCTCCCGCGATCAGGCGCCGCCTGACCTGCCCGTCGTCCCCGACTACCTCAAGGCGTGGTTGACGCCCCTCACCCGCGGCGCTGAGACCGCGGCGTCAGACGAGGTCGAGAGCAACCCGCGGTCAGCGAGCGTGCGGCTGCGCGCAGTCCAGAAGATCGGAGAGGCACGATGAGCGTTCCACTGCGCACGACCCACGCGCGCCCTGCCGTGACCGCACCGGCCCGAACGCGACGGCCCGCGCCCGCGACGCTGCCGCAGCGCACCGTGCGGCGCCTGCGGCTCGTGCTGCCGGAGCCTGCGCGCCCGTCGTTCCCCACCGCCGTCTGGGTGGTCCTCATCATCCTCGTGGGCGTGGTCGCGATCCTCCTGGCGAACATCGCCGTCTCACACACGACCTTCCGCGTGCAGGCGCTCACGGAGGAGCAGTCCGTCCTGCAGGACGAGCGGGATCGCCTCGTCGAAGACATCTCCTACCGCGAGAGCCCGCAGAACATCGCCGCATTCGCGGAGGAGCAGGGCATGAAGCGCGACGTCGACCCGGCCTACATCGATCTGTCGACGGGGCGGGTCATCACTCCGGAGGAGGCCGGGGGTGCGGACCCCGCCGTGGAATCCCCTGAGAGCATCCCGGGTCCGCGTGCCGATGCGCGGGATGACGCCCGTCCCAATCTACGCTCCGATGAGCGGCTGCCCGTGGTGGGCGGCGATGGCAGCGAGTTCAATGCGCCCGCGCAAGAGCCGCCGCAGTGACGACCGGAGATTGACGCACGACAGAAGGGGATGAGACGCGATGGCCCACGTGCCCAGGCGCAGGAAGCGCTGGCGAATCGCCCCAGCCGGGAGGATCCGCCTCGTCGGCATCTCGTTCCTCGCGATCCTCGGCATCGTGCTGTGGAACCTCGTCACCATCCAGGGGGTCGATCAGCAGCAGGCCGCCGCGAAGGCACTCGAAGGACGCCTCGTCACCGTCACCCTGCCCGCGCACCGAGGATCCATCCAGGCCGCTGACGGCACGCTGCTCGCCGATAACGCGGCACGGTTCCGGCTCGTCGTCGACCAGCAGAACGTCGCCGAGTACACGGATGACGAGGGTGGTCTGCTCGGTGCATGGGGCGCCTCCCAGGAACTCGCCGGAGTCCTCGACACGGAGCCCGGCCTGCTGAACCCCAAGCTCGACGGGGACCGGCGCTGGAACGTCGTTGCCACTGGTCTCACGAGCGAGGTCCGCGATGAGATCGAGGAGCTCGCGATCCCCGGGCTGACGTTCGAGGAGTACGCGATCCGCTCGTACCCCTCCGGCGGAGTCGGCGGCAACCTCGTGGGCTTCGTCGGATCCGACGGACAGCCCCTTGCCGGACTCGAGCACAGCTACGACGAGATCCTCGCGGGTGAGGACGGGAAGCAGCAGTACGAGCGCGGACTGCTCGGCGAGCGCATCCCCCTGGGCGACTCGAGCCACACTCCCGCAGTCGATGGGACCGGCATCCGCCTCACGGTCGATCCCACGATCCAGCACTACACCCAGGAGGCTGCCGCGCAGGCGGTGAAGGAGCACGAGGCTGAATGGGCCTCAGTCGTCATGATGGATGTGGAGACCGGCAAGATCCTGGCTGCGTCGGAGGCGCCCAGCGTCGACCCGAACGCCCCGGGATCCGTCGACGCGGAGGATCGGGGCTCACGGATCTTCACAGCGGGGTTCGAACCCGGATCGACTGCGAAGATGATCACGGTCGCCGGGCTGCTCGAGGAGGACCGCCACACCCCGGCCGACGAGTTCGTCGTCCCCGACGAGTGGACGGCGCCGAACGACGAGGAGTTCCGCGACTCCTCGTCGCACCCGGATCAGAAGCTCACTCTCGCAGGAATCCTCGCGCAGTCGTCGAACACCGGCACGATCCTGGCGGGCAACGAGCTGTCCTCCGATCAGCGCTACGACTATCTGTCCCGATTCGGGTTCGGTGAGTCCTCGGACATCGGGTTCCCCGGGGAGACGGGAGGAGTCCTCCATCCTGCAGACGAATGGGATGGGCGCACGAAGTACACCGTCATGTTCGGACAGGGGATGACCGCGAACGCCGTGCAGACGACGGCCGCATTCGCCGCGATCGCGAATGGGGGCGTGCTGCCCGACTCCCAGCTGGTCGACGGGACGGTCGACCCCTCCGGCCGCTTCACACCCGCCGAGGTCGGGAAGGGGACCCGGGTCGTGTCCGCAGAGACGTCCACGCAGGTCCTGGACATGCTCGAGCACGTCGTCGTCAGCGGCACCGCAGGAAACGCAGCTGTGCCCGGCTACCGGGTGGGCGGCAAGACCGGCACGGCGCAGGCCCCGGCGGCAGAGGGCGGGGGATATGACGGGTACACTTCTTCATTCGTGGGCGTCGCCCCCGTCGACGACCCGCGCATCGCAGTCTCCGTCACACTCCAGCGGCCGCGCGAGGGATACTACGGTGGGCAGTCAGCGGCCCCCGTCTTCTCCGACGTCACGGGATTCGCCCTCCGGCACCTCCGCGTGCCCCTGTCGACCGGCGAGCCGTCCGATACCCCGATGGAATGGAAATGATGCGACTCTCCGATCTGCGCCTGCCACTCACCGCCCGCATCGTGGGTGACGCGACGCGTGGCGTCGACGGAGTATCGCAGGATTCCCGGAGTGCGGCCCCGGGTGACCTCTGGGCCGCGCTGCCGGGTGCGCGCGTGCACGGAGCCGCCTTCGGCGCCGAGGTCCTGGGCCGCGGGATCGATGCGGTCCTCACCGACGTGGCAGGGTTGGAGACCCTGCGCCGCTCGGTCGACGACCTCGAGGGCGTCTCCATCGTCGTGGTGGACTCGCCGCGCGCAGTGCTCGGCGGCATCTCCGCGCAGGTGTTCGGCACCGATTCCTCGTCGCTGAAGCTGTACGGGCTGACCGGGACGAATGGGAAGACCACGACCGCCTTCATCCTCGACGCGCTCCTCACCCGCCTCGGCTCCACGACGGGACTCATCGGCACCGTGGCGACGACGATCGCAGGCCGGGTCGAGTCCAGCGTCCGCACGACACCCGAGGCGCCCGACCTCCACCGCCTCTTCGCCCGGATGCGCGACGCCGGGGTGGACGTCTGCTCGATGGAGGTCTCATCCCATGCCCTCGCGCAGCACCGCGCGGACGGCGCGGTCTTCTCCGTGTCGGGCTTCACGAACCTCAGTCAGGACCATCTCGACTTCCATCCGACGATGGAGGACTACTTCGCGGCGAAGGCCGCGCTCTTCACCCCGGAGCACTCCAGGAGCGGAGTGGTCGTCGTCGAGGACGCGTGGGGAGCACGCATGGCTCAGGCCGCGACGATCCCCGTCGTGACGGTCTCATCGGACGCCGGACTCGACCCCGATCACCTGCTGGTGCGTGAGCAGGGTCCGAAGCGGTTCATCCTGCATCTTGCAGGCGGCGACAGCATTCGCGCGGCATCGCCCCTGCCTGGAGACTTCAACCGCACCAACACGGCTCTGGCGCTCGCGATGCTCCACGCGGGCGGCGTGTCCGCGGAGCGGCTCGAGGCCGCAGCGGAGGGACTCGAGGTCGTGGTCCCCGGGCGCATGGAGCGCGTGCACGAGGCTGCGCCGCTGGCCGTCGTCGACTACTCGCACACGCCGGACGCCCTCGACCAGGTGCTCGGCGGGCTCTCCGACTCCGGTGCGCCTCTCGTCGTGGTCGTGGGAGCCGGAGGCGACCGGGACAGCACGAAGCGGCCCGCGATGGGAGCGGCCGCCGCGCGGCGCGCGGATGTCGTGATCATCACCGATGACAACCCGAGGACAGAGGACCCGGCCGCCATCCGGGCGACGCTGCTCGAAGGTGCTCGTGCGGCGATCTCCGACGGCACTGCCCGCGTGCGGCCCGATCGGCTCCTCGAGCTGACACCGCGCGGGGAGGCCATCGCCCGAGCGGTGGAGTATGCAGGAGATTCGGGCGCGCTCCTCGTAGCGGGCAAGGGGCACGAGACCGGTCAGGAGATCGACGGCGAAGTGCTCCCATTCGACGATAGGAAGCGGACACGCGAAGCCGTGGCCTCACGGGCCGCACGTGCCGCAACCGGTAGAGTTCAGGATTGATATGAAGCCTTTCTCAGCACAGGATCTGGCCGATGCGACGAGCGGAGAGCTCCACGGCATCGCGCCGGACACGCAGCTCTCCGCGGGAGTCGTGACCGACTCCCGCGATGTCGCTGCCGGCGACGTCTACGTCGCCCGTCGCGGTGAGCACGCAGACGGCCTCGACTTCGCGCCCGCGGCGATCGACGCCGGCGCCGCACTCATCGTGGCGGAGGCGGTGCCGTCAGTCGACGGCGAGCACCTCCCCACCCTGCTGGTCCAGGATGCGACGGAGGCGCTGGGTCACATCGCCCGGCACAACGTCGAGACGCTGCGCGCCGAAGGCGACCTCACCGTCGTCGCGATCACCGGGTCCACCGGGAAGACAACGGTCAAGGACCTGGTCGGTGACCTCCTGTCAGCGGCAGGAGAGACCGTCTGGCCCCCCAAGTCCTTCAACAACGAGGTGGGGGTTCCCCTCACAGCGCTGCGAGCAGACGAATCCACACGATTCCTGGTGCTCGAGATGGGTGCGCGATCGATCGGGAACCTGACGTATCTCACGTCCATGGTCACCCCCGACATCGCGGTCGAGCTCATGGTCGGGACCGCGCACTCCGGCATGTTCGGGTCGATCGAGAACACTGCCCGGGCGAAGACCGAACTGGTCGAATCGCTGCGCACCGGTGGAACAGCCGTGCTCAACGCAGACGACCCGCGTGTGAGGGCGATGGCAGACGTCCTGGCGGACGGCGTCGACGTGATCTGGTTCTCCGCGTCGGGACGCGACAGCGTGGAGGGCTCCGATGCTCCCGTCGTGTCTGCGACGGATTCGACGACCGGCGCATCCGGTCGTCCCACCTTCACACTCGCCGTCCCGGGGGGAGAGCCGACCTCCGTCGAGCTCGCCCTGCTCGGCGAGCACCATGTTGCCAATGCGCTTGCGGCCGCGGCCGTCGCGCATCGCTGCGGACTGTCGCAGCGCGCCATCATCACGACGCTGCGGACATCCGGCGCCGCCAGCCGCTGGCGCATGGAGCTCATCGATTCGCCGCAGGGCATCACCGTCCTCAACGATGCGTACAACGCGAACCCCGACTCGATGCGCTCGGCGCTCAAGACCCTCGCAGCCATGGGCCGGGGCGATGAGGAGAATCCAGCACGGCGCACCATCGCAGTGATCGGCGAGATGCTCGAGCTGGGGGAGGGATCCCGAGAGGCCCACGCGGACATCGGCGAACTGGTCGTCCGACTCAACATCGATCGCACGATCGCCGTGGGCGACGGTGCCCGTCCGGTGTTCCAGGCGGCCGAGCTGGAAGGCTCGTGGGGCAACGAAGCGGTCTGGGTCTCATCACTCGCCGACGCGCGCGAACTGCTGCGCAGCGAACTGCAGTCGGGTGACATCGTCCTCTTCAAGTCATCCAACGACGCCGGCCTGCGCTTCCTCGGCGACGAGATCGCGGGGGTGACGGTCACACCATGATCGCCGTCATCCTTGCCGCAGTCTTCGCGCTCGTGCTGGCTCTCGTCGGCACTCCCGCCTTCATCGGCGTCCTCGTCAAGCGCGGCTACGGCCAGTTCATCCGAGACGACGGGCCCAAGTCGCATGCGACCAAGCGCGGCACGCCGACCATGGGCGGCGTCGTCATCATCGGGTCCGCCGTCCTCGCGTACTTCCTGGGACATCTGCTCGCGGGTTCGCTGCCCACGGTCTCCGGGCTCCTCGTCCTCTGGTTGGCGGTGGGGCTGGGCACCGTCGGCTTCCTCGACGACTACATCAAGGTCTCGAAGCAGCGCAGCCTGGGCCTGCGACCCCTCGGAAAGATCCTCGGGCAGGGCTTCGTCGGCGGTTCCTTCGCGGTCATGGCCCTGCTGTTCCCCAACGAGCACGGCATCACACCGGGATCCACCGCGATCTCGTTCGTCAGAGATCTGCCGATCGATCTCGCCTTCGCCGGCGCCGCCGTCGGCTTCATCCTGTTCATCATCTGGGCCAACCTCATCGTCACAGCCGTATCGAACGCGGTGAACCTCACGGACGGCCTCGACGGCCTCGCATCCGGTGCCGCCGTCGTGGTGTTCACCGGCTACGTCCTCATCAACCTGTGGCAGTCCACGCAGAACTGCGCGCTGCAGACGACGGCCGCCGTCGGCTGCTATGAGGTCCGCGACCCGCGCGATCTCGCGATGGTGGGCGCGGCGATGACCGCCGCGTGCCTCGGCTTCCTCTGGTGGAACACCTCCCCGGCGAAGATCTTCATGGGAGACACCGGATCGCTGGCGATCGGCGGTGCCCTCGCCGGTATCGCGATCCTGTCGCGCACGGAGCTCCTCCTCATCGTGATGGGTGGACTGTTCGTCCTCATCACACTGTCGGTGATCATCCAGGTCGCCTCCTTCAAGACGACGGGCAGGCGCGTGTTCCGGATGGCTCCCCTCCAGCACCACTTCGAGCTGAAGGGCTGGGCGGAGGTCACGATCGTCGTCCGGTTCTGGATCATCGCGATCCTGTTCGTGATCGGCGGCGTCGCACTCTTCTACGCGGAATGGCTGTCGCACTTTGAGTGAGCGCAGCGGAGTCCCCGCAGCGGACCCCTCGCCTGCTCGGGGCGGGGGAGCCGCAACTTACCCTGACGCGGACCGGATCCCCGCCATCCTGAACGGCCCGTCGTCCTCGCTCGCGGGTCTTCGCGTGCTGGTGACCGGACTGGGGGTGAGCGGTTTCCCCGCTGCGGTCCACCTGGCGGAGCGGGGTGCGCGCGTGACGGTCGTCGACGGCGACGCCACGCGCGACGACTCGGAGCGCATCCGCATCCTCGAAGTCTTCGACACGGACGTCCGTCGCGGTCCCGAGCACGTGGCCTCGCTGCCGGAACCCGCCGATGGAGGAGCCTTCGAGCTCGTCGTGACCTCTCCCGGATGGCGCCCCGATTCGCCCGTCCTCAGCGGCGCGCGTGCGGCGGGCATCCCCGTGATCGGCGAGGTGGAGCTCGCCTGGCGGGTCCGTGGCGCGAACTCGGCTCCCTGGCTCGTCGTGACGGGAACGAACGGCAAGACGACCACCACGACGATGCTCGCCTCGATGCTCGAGGCCGCCGGGCTCCGCGCGCGGGCGTGCGGCAACATCGGGGACCCACTGCTCGAGGCCGTCCTGGACCCGGAGCTGGACGTGCTCGCGATCGAGCTGTCCAGCTTCCAGCTGCACTGGCAGTTCTCGATGGGAGCGCACGCGGCAGCGGTGCTCAACATCGCCGATGACCACCTCGACTGGCACGGTGGCCCGGGCGCGTACCGGGCGGACAAGGGGCGGGCATACGAGAACGTGGTCCGTGCGTGCGTCTTCAACGTGGACGACCCCGTCACCCGCACGCTCGTCGAATCCGCTGACGTGGTCGACGGGGCGCGTGCGATCGGCTTCACGCTCGGCGTGCCGGCTCCCGGTGAGCTGGGGCTCGTGGAGGACGTGCTCGTCGATCGCGCATATATCCCGCGACGGCAGTCCGCTGCGGCAGAACTCGGGTCGCTCGACGACGTCGCGGCGGCGGTCGGCACGGATGCGGCCGGTCCCCACCACATCGCTGACGCCCTCGCCGCGGCCGCTCTGGCCCGTTCCATCGATGTCCCGACAGGTGCGGTGCGCGACGGCCTGCGACGACACACACCGGGCGCCCACCGCTCCCGGCTCGTGGGCGAGGCCGGCGGAGTCCGCTGGGTCGACGACTCGAAGGCGACCAATCCGCACGCAGCGTCGGCGGCACTCGCCGCCTGCGATTCGGTCGTGTGGATCGCCGGAGGACTGCTCAAGGGCGCCGCCGTCGACGAGCTGGTCGCTGACGCAGCGCACCGTCTGCGCGCCGTGGTCCTCATCGGCGAGGATCGCAGCGCGCTGAGAGAAGCACTCGCCGCGCACGCTCCGGACGTCCCCGTCGACGAAGTGGTCGACTCCTCCGGCGACCTCGCGGAGTCGTCGAGGGGAGCGGGCGTCGCGGCACGTGCCGTGGAGCTCGCGGGTGAGCGCGCTCAGCCGGGCGATACGGTCCTCCTCGCTCCCGCCGCGGCCAGCATGGATCAGTTCCGCGACTACCGTTCGCGGGGTGAGGAGTTCGGCGCCGCGGTGCGTGCGCGCCTCGAGACGACTCCCACCCCGGTCGACGGATGAGTCGGGGAGCGGTCGTGGGCGAACGGACGACTGCGGACGGGGCCGGGGAGGGCCGTGCTGACGGGCCGTCGCGGCTGGGACCCGTCGCGGGCCTCAAGCACGCGCTGTCACTGCCGGCGACGAGCTTCGTGCTCGTCCTGGTGAGCGTGCTCGCGCTCACCGGGTTCGGCCTCATCATGGTCCTGTCCGCCTCGTCGATCACCGCCTATGACGGTGGTGAGGGCAGCTCGTTCGGGATCGTCGCGCGCCAGGCGGCGTTCGCCGTCGTCGGTCTTGCGATGATGCTGGTCCTGTCACGACTGGGCCCACGCTGGTGGCGACCCCTCGCGTGGGTCGCATTCGTGCTTGCACTCCTGCTCCAGGCGGCGACGCTGACCCCGTTGGGAGTGGAGGTGAATGGTTCCCAGAGCTGGATCAAGGTGGGTGGAGGCATGCGCGTCCAGCCGGCGGAGTTCGTGAAGGTCGCCTTCGCTCTCTGGCTCGGCGCGGTGCTCAGCCACGAAGCTGTCCGCACCCATGCCCTGCGGACGTGGGGCACGGCGGTCGGAGGTCTGGCCGCCGCCGGCGGGCTCATCATGCTCGGACACGACCTGGGCACCGCGATGATGGTCTTCCTCCTCTTCATGGGGGCCCTCTTCGTCTCCGACCTTCCGATCGTGGCGTCGTTCGGCACGGCGGCGGCCGGTGCCGGCGCAGTCGCCCTCTTCGTGCTCTCCAGTCCCAACCGACTGCGCCGCATCGCAGCGTCGCTCGGCGGTCGTGACGACGCATCGCAGGTGGACCTGCTGGGCGCCCACTGGCAGTCCGCGCACGGTGAGTACGCACTGGCGTCCGGCGGGATCTTCGGCGTGGGGCTCGGCGCCAGCCGCGAGAAGTGGTCGTGGCTGCCCGAAGCGCACAACGACTTCATCTTCGCGATCATCGGAGAGGAGCTCGGGCTCGTCGGCAGTCTGCTCGTGGTCGGCCTCTTCATCCTGCTCGGATGGGGCCTCCTGCGGGTGAGCCTGCGTGCCGCTGACCCGCTCATGCGCATCACATCGATGGCCGTGTTCATGTGGATCATCGGCCAGGCGGCGGTGAACGTCGCCGTCGTCATCCAGCTGCTGCCCGTGATCGGTGTGCCGCTGCCGTATGTGTCGTACGGTGGGTCCGCTCTCATCGCGAACCTCATCGCTGCAGGGCTGGTGCTCGCGTTCGCCCGGCAGGAGCCGGGCGCCGCCGACGCACTCGCGTGGCGGCGCAGCCGCCGGCGCCCCCTGTCAATCCTCGCTCGACGATCCGGAGGTCGCCCATGAGTCTGTCCGTCCTGCTGGCCGGCGGCGGCACCGCCGGCCATGTGTCGCCGCTCCTCGCGATCGCAGACGACCTCCGCTTCCAGGATCCCGGCGCCTCCATCGTGGTGCTGGGCACTGAGGAAGGGCTGGAGTCACGTCTCGTCCCAGAGGCGGGGCTCGAACTCGTCACCATCCCCAAGGTGCCGATGCCGCGTCGCCCCAACGCGGATGCACTGCGCTTCCCCGGTCGATTTTGCGGAGCGGCCAGGTCCGTCGTGGAGCTGCTGCGGGACCGTGACGTGGACGTGGTGCTGGGTGTCGGCGGCTACGTGTCGACCCCGGCCTACCTCGCCGCCCGGCGGACCGGGACGCCGATCGTCGTGCACGAGGCGAACGCCCGTCCCGGCCTCGCGAACAAGGTCGGTGCCCGCCTGACCCGATCGGACCTCGTGGGCTACGCGTTCCCGGGCACGCCGCTGAAGGGGCGCCATGTCGGCATGCCGATGCGTGCGCAGATCGAGGCGGTCGACTACGACGAACCCGGACAGCGTCGATCCGCTCGGCGGTCACTGGGCCTCGAGGAGGACCGCCCCACACTGGTCGTGACCGGCGGGTCGCTGGGGGCGCAGGCCATCAACGATGCGATGGCCGGTGCGCTCACCGCGATCGACGCGGCCGGTGTGCAGATCCTGCATATCACCGGTGCCGGCAAGGGAGAGGGCCTGCGCGAGTCGACGGCCGACCTGCCCCACTACCACGTGCGCGATTACGTCGACGGGATGGAGAACGCGTACCTCGCCGCCGATCTCCTCGTCTGCCGTGCGGGTGCGGGGACTGTGGCCGAAGTCTCCGTCGTGTGGGTCCCCGCGGTATTCGTCCCGCTTGCGGTCGGCAACGGTGAGCAGAAGCTCAACGCGGCGGCGCATGTGGATGCGGGCGCGGCGCTCATGGTCGACAATGCTGACTTCAGCGCGGACTACGTCGTCGACACCGTCCTGCCGCTGGTGACCGACGAGGAACGACTCGAGGCCATGCGGGACTCTGCGCGGCGTGAGGGATTCCCCGGCACTGCCGTGAGGACGATGACGCAGATGATCCACGACGCGGCAGGTGCGCAGCACCCCGACCGCGAGTACGGTCCTGATCGCTGGACGAAGCACGAGCGGTTCTACCGTTCTGGTGAGGAGAACGCATGACGACTTCCAGGGACATCGTCCCGGCGGCCGATCTGGGCCGTGTGCATTTCATCGGGATCGGCGGCGCGGGCATGTCGGGGATCGCCCGGGTCATGCTGGCCCGCGGCATCGCTGTGTCCGGCAGCGACGCGCGCGATTCCGACGTGGTCACCGGACTCCGCGCACTGGGCGCGATGGTGACGATCGGCCACGCGGGGGACACCGTCGAGGACGTGGACACCGTGGTCGTCTCCTCCGCCATCCGCGACGATAACCCGGAACTGGTGCGTGCACGGGGGCTGGGGCTGCGGGTGGTCCACCGCTCATCGGCGCTGGGTTCGCTGATGACGGACCGTCGGACCGTCGCCGTCGCAGGCACGCACGGGAAGACGACGACCACCTCGATGACGACGGTGGCACTCCAGGCGTGCGCCGCGGACCCCTCGTTCGTCATCGGGGGAGTCCTCACCGCCACGGGTGCGAATGCGCACGAGGGCACCGGGGACGTCTTCGTCGCGGAGGCGGACGAATCGGACGGCTCATTCCTCCTCTACGAGCCGACGGTGGGCATCGTCACCAACGTCGAGGCCGACCACCTCGACCACTACGGCACCGCGGACGCGGTCACGGAGGCCTTCCGCGCGTTCGCCCGACGCACCGCGGAGGCGGGCGGCACCCTCGTCGCCTGCCTCGATGATCCCGGTGCAGCAGGGATCGCTGCCTACGCCGCAGACCAGGGATGCGACGTGATCGGCTACGGTCTCGGTCCCTTCGACGAGCAGACTGTCGCCGGACTGCGGGTCGCTGCGATCGCACCGGGCGGCTCGCAGGGTCAGGACCAGGACTTCACGATCACTGTCGGGGAGCGCTCCATCCCCGTCGCGCTCCACCAGCCGGGGCACTACAACGCGCTGAATGCGACGGCCGCCGTGTGCAGCGCGCTGGCGCTCGGATACGCCCCGAAGGAGGCGGCACAGGGGCTCGCCGGCTACCACGGCACCCGCCGCCGGTTCGAGTACCGGGGCCAGGGCTCGGGTGTGCGGGTCTTCGACGACTACGCCCACCATCCGACGGAGATCACAGCGCTGCTCACGGCGGCGAAGGACGTCGTCGATCCGGGGGGCCGCGTCCACGTCGTCTTCCAGCCCCACCTCTTCTCCCGCACGCAGAGCTTCCGGCGCGACTTCGGAATCGCGCTCGGCATCGCGGACGACGTGATCGTCCTCGACGTCTTCCCGGCCCGTGAGGACCCCGTGCCCGGAGTGACGGGTGCGATCGTCGCGGATGAGGTGCCGCACGCCGGGGCAGTGTTCCTTCCCGCGTTCACGCAGGTGGTCCCGTATCTGCTCGAGCGCGTGCAGCCCGGTGACATCGTCCTGACGGTCGGAGCGGGCGACGTCACGGTGCTGGGCGCGGAGATCGTCGAGGCGCTCGGCGGCGCATGAGCACCGCCGTCGACCTCGGCGAGCTGCGCGCGTCCCGCCGCCGCACTGCGCTCCTGCGGTGGTCCATCGCGGTCGCGTCCCTGCTCGCGGTTGCGGGGATCGGAGCCGTCGCCTGGTACTCGCCGCTGCTGGCAGTCGAATCGGTCACCGCGGAGGGCGGAGGCATCGTCGATGCAGAGGCGGTGCGTGCGGACGTCGAAGAGCTCACTGCGGGCACGCCCCTGCCACGAGTCCGCACGGGTGGCCTGGCAGACGACCTCGAGGCCGAGCACTCGGCCGCGGCCGAGATCACAGTGTCGTACGCGGGTCCCCGCAGCCTCCACATCGTCGTCGTGGACCGCGAGCCCGTGGTGGCCGTGGTCGATGGCCGAGAAGCGGTCCGGTACGACGAGGACGGAGCGGCCATCGACACCATCCCCGCGGATGGAGTGGACGTGCCGACCCTCACCGTCGCGACGCAGGCGGACGCCGCTGCTGCGGCGAGGGACGGCGCGCGGCTGCTCACGGACATCGGGGGTAGACTCCCCGGTGAGATGGAGATGCTCGCCGTCGGCGCGACCGGCACCTACACTCTGCGGCTCACCACGGAGGCAGGGGAGGCCGAGATCGTCTTCGGCTCCGCGGAGGACGCGCAGCGGAAGGCCCAGGTCGCCGCCGTGCTGCTCGACGACGGGCACGACACCATCGACGTCTCCGTCCCGGACGTCCCCACAGTCGGCTGAGGCAAACCCGGAGCCGACACTCCGCGTGGCGTCGTTGCACTCGGAGCACGGGGGCAATAGCGTCGACCACAGATTGCATTACGCCCATTCCCCAGGGTCGAAAGAGGAAACCGACGTGGCTGAATTCCAGAGCGCAGGAGCAGACATCAAGGTCGCCGGCTGCGGCGGCGGCGGTGTGAATGCCGTCCAGCGAATGATCGACGTGGGTCTGCGCGGCGTCGAATTCATCGCCATCAACACCGACGCGCAGGCGCTTCTCCTGTCCGAGGCCGATCTCAAGCTGGAGATCGGCCGTGAGCTCACCCGCGGACTGGGTGCCGGAGCGGATCCGGAGGTGGGCCGCAAGGCTGCTGAAGACTCGGAGGACGCGATCCGGGAGGCGCTCGACGGCGCGGACATGGTGTTCGTCACCGCGGGAGAGGGCGGCGGCACCGGCACCGGTGCGGCACCCGTCGTCGCGCGCATCGCGCGCTCGCTCGGTGCGCTGACGATCGGCATCGTCACCCGTCCCTTCACCTTCGAGGGCCGTCGCCGCTCCGCTCAGGCGGAAGCGGGGATCAGGACCCTCCGTGAAGAGGTCGACACCCTCATCGTCATCCCGAACGACCGACTCCTGTCGATCTCCGACCGCAACGTGTCGCTGCTGGAAGCCTTCAACTCCGCAGACGAAGTGCTCCGGTCGGGAGTGCAGGGCATCACGGACGTCATCGCGGTGCCGGGAATCATCAACCTCGACTTCGCCGATGTGAAGTCGGTCATGCAGAACGCCGGCACGGCTCTCATGGGCATAGGCTCCGCCACCGGCGAGGACCGTTCGGTCCAAGCCGCTGAGGCCGCGATCGCCTCGCCTCTGCTCGAAGCGAGCATCGAAGGTGCGCACGGCGTGCTGTTCTACGTGCAGGGCGGGTCCGACCTCGGAATCTTCGAGGTCAACGAAGCAGCGCGGCTCGTGCAGGAGGCGGCGCACCCTGAAGCGAACATCATCTTCGGTGCTGTGATCGACGACAACATCGGCGATGAGTGCCGCATCACCGTCATCGCGGCCGGTTTCGACACACCGGCCTCGGAGACGCAGGATATGCGGACGCTCGGGCGCGCAGATGAACGCCCAGCCGTCGCAGAGGCCGCCTTCGAAGAGCCCGTCGCAGAAGAGCCCGAGCAGCCGATCCGCGAGGAGGCGCCTCAGGTGCAGAGCATCGCGCCGGAGCGGAATCGGGACCTGCCTCGTTCGCTGCCGGATGAGACCCCGACGAGGTTCGACAACTCCGACCTCGACATCCCGGACTTCCTCAAGTGAGGTAGAGGGCCTGACCGGGCCAGAGCTGGTCGGAAACGGCAGCGACCGCCCGGGACGGACGATCGGGACGAGGGTCCCGATCAGCGTGCATGAGTGGGAGGCGCTGTGCTGCTGAGCCGAGTGGAGCTGGCAGGCGCGGCAGGTCGTGTCCGCATGGCATTCACCGATCGCAACGGAGGCTACGGCCACGGGGCGTTCGGATCCTTCAACCTCGCCCTGCATGTCGGAGACGAGCCCGCGCTCGTGACTGCGAATCGCAGTCTGCTCGGTCAGGCGCTGGGCATCGACAGGATCTCCTTCGTGGAGCAGGTGCACGGCACAGCAGTGCACGACGTGACCTCTGACGCCGCCGCCTCCGCCGGGCTCGGGGGAGGCGCTGCATCTGAGGCGGTCGAAGCGGATGCGCAGGTGTCCGACTCTGCGGATGTGGGGCTCGCCATCCTGGTGGCTGACTGCACGCCCGTGCTCCTCGCGGATCCCGATGCCGGTGTCATCGGCGCGGTGCATGCGGGCCGGCGGGGGATGGTCGACGGCATCGTGGCCGCCACCGTCGACCGCATGCGTGCACGGGGGGCGAAGAGCATCGCGGCCGCGATCGGGCCGTCGATCGGGCCACGGCGATACGAGGTCCCGAAGGCCATGCGCGACGAGGTGTCCGCTGTGGAGCCGGTGACCGCGTCAGTGACGCGACTGGGCACACCGGCGCTGGATGTGGCGGCGGGAGTCGCGGAGCAGCTTGTGCGGGAGGGCGTGTCGATCCGGTACTGGTCGCCGCGCTGCACGCTCGAGTCGCAGGATCTGTTCTCCTACCGCCGAGACGGGACCACTGGTCGATTCGCCGGAGTCGTCTGGCTGTCGACCCCCGAGGGAGCGACACGCCCGCCCGCCTGAGCTGTCGGTGTGCTGTGCTCCGGTAGTTTCATGGGAGGGGATCACAAGGCTCCGCGCGAGCACAGCCGAAGGAGACGATATGTCCGCAATGCGCAAGGTCGCCAGCTACCTCGGCTTCGTCGAGGACGAGGACGACCCGCGCCTGTCTGAAGGCGCGAACCGTGACAGATATGAAGAGTTCCACGACGTGGGCGATTCGGGGGAGCACCTGACCGCACACGATGACTACGATTCCGCGCCCGTCATCGAGGAGCCGGCGGCGACGGTGTCGCCGATCCGCTCGTCGGTGCGACCTGTGGAGTCGGCCGCTCCGGGATCGCTGCACACGATCCGCACGATCCACCCTCGGAGCTACAACGATGCCAAGGCGATCGGACAGGCCTTCCGGGACGGGGTGCCGGTGATCATGGACCTCTCTGCGATGGACGACGCGAACTCGAAGAGGCTCGTCGACTTCTCCGCCGGTCTGATCTTCGGTCTGCACGGCTCCATCGAGAAGGTGACGGGGAACGTGTTCCTCCTCAGCCCGGAGCGCATCACCGTGACGACGGAGACCGAGGAGCGTCCCGACGAACAGGCGAGCTTCTTCAACCAGAGCTGAACCAGCGGCCCTGAGCACCGCGGATGAAAGAATTCCCAGGATGGCGGACTACAGTCGGTAGTCCGCCATCTGTGCACGTTCGGACGTGCAGCGGTGGACGAGGTGCCCTCGCCGACGATTGAAAGTGACACTGTGCTCAGCGCCATCCTCACCCTTGCAGGTACCCTGCTCAACCTCTACGTATTCGTGCTGCTGGCCCGTGTGGTGATCGACCTGATCCAGGTCTTCGCACGCGAATGGCGGCCGTCGGGCTTCCTGCTCGTCCTGTGCGAGTTCGTCTATACACTGACCGATCCGCCAGTGCGCTTCGTGCGCCGTTTCATCCCGCCCCTGCGTCTGGGGGGCGTTGCGCTGGACCTGGGATTCATCATCGTGTTCATCGGTGTGCAATTCATCGCGAGCTGGTTCTACTACCTTGCGGCAGTCGTCGCCTGAGGACCGCGGTGATCAGAGGCCGCGCACACCGGCGAGTCTGCGCAAGACACAGCCATAGTGATGCGGTATCGTGACAATCAGCTCGGCTGTCACCAGTCGAAGTGCCACATTGTTGTCGAGAAGAGGTTGGCCTCATGGCGCTTACGCCAGAAGACGTAGTGAACAAGCGGTTCCAGCATGTCAAGTTCCGCGATGGGTACGACCAGGACGAAGTCGACGACTTCCTGGATGAAGTCGTCGTTGAGCTGCGTCGCCTCTATCAGGAGAACGACGAGCTGAAGCAGAAGCTGTCTGCGGCAGAATCCCGTGCCGGTGAGACCGATTCGGGCGCTCCTGCTGCGCCGCAGGCGTCGGAGGATCCCCAGGCGACACAGGCCATGCCCGCGGCGGTACCCGCAGAGTCGGCGCAGGCTCCTGCGTGGGGCGCGACCCCGGCAGAGCCCGAGGCCTCGGCAGGGCCGGCAACCCCGGCAGAGCCGGAGGCTCCGGCAGAGCCGGCTGCACCGCTGGTCGCTCCGCAGGAGTCCCAGGCCGCAGTCGAGGAACCGCAGGCAGAGCCGGCGGCTCCCACACAGGCCCCGGACGCCTCAGCGCTCTCCGCGGCACCCTCCGGCAACGACTCGCACGGACTCATCGCACTCGCTCAGCGAGTGCACGACGAGCACGTGTCCGAAGGCGAGCGCAAGCGCGACGAGCTGATCGCCGAAGCAGAGACTCGCGCGACGTCCATCGTGGGCGACGCAGAGAAGAAGCGCGACGATACGCTCACCAGCCTCGAGACCCAGAAGTCGGATCTGCAGCGTGAGATCGACACGCTGCAGAACTTCGAGCGCCAGTACCGCACTCGTCTCAAGAGCTACCTCACGGATCAGCTGCGAGACCTGGAGAACTCCGGTTCTCTGGCTCCGGAGACACTCGGAGACAGCGCGGCGCGCCGCTCCATCTGACGCGGGCGGAGGCGACTCCGTCCTTCGCACCCACACGAGGGGTCCCGGCCGAACACGGCCGGGGCCCCTTCGCATTCACCGCGACCGTGGTCGCCGCTCCCTGAACATCCCGGAGTGGCCGACCGCCTAGGATGTGGGAGCACCGATCGGTGGTGAGGCCCGACTGAGAACACGAGAGGACCACGATGACCCTTGGCTCTGCGCGGACGGATGTGCCCGCTGGTGGACGGGCGCTGCGCGTCGTGCTCTGTGCGGTCGCCGCGACGGTCATCGTCGTCGACCAGGCGACGAAGCAGATCGCGGTCGCTCTGCTCGAGGGCGAACCGCGTGTCCCTGTGCTCGGCGAGTGGGCCGGATTCCTCTTCCACCGCAACGACGGAGCGGCCTTCGGCATGGGAGCGAACGCGACATGGGTCTTCACCGTCATCGCGCTGGTCGTGTTCGTGGCGATCCTGTGGGCGGGACGGCGCCTCGGTTCGCGCGCGTGGGCGTGGGCTCTCGGACTTCTGCTCGGCGGCCTCACCGGCAATCTGATCGATCGGCTGGCCAGGCCCCCCGAGTTCTTCCACGGAGCCGTCGTCGATTTCATCGACCTGTACTTCTTCGTGTGCAACGTCGCGGACATAGCGATCACCGGAGCGGCGGCGCTGCTGATACTCGCCTCGTTCCGGGGGATCGGATTGGATGGTCGGCTGGAGTCGGAGCGCGAGGCGGAGCGGAACGCAGAGAACACGGCGTCGGCGGCACTCGCCGATGCGGATCGAGGACCCGGGCCGGTCGGCGAGGCCGGCGCGGGCGAGGACGAAGAGGAGAGCACACGATGACCACACGGTCGCTGTTCGTGCCAGAGGGCTTGGACGGAGAACGCATCGATACCGCCCTGTCGCGGGCGCTCGGCCTGTCGCGGAGCGTCGCGGCGCAGATCGCCCAGGACGGGGGAGTCGAGCAGGACGGTCTGCGTGTGGGGAAGTCTGACCGTGCGCTGTCGGGCGCTCGACTCGATGTCGTACTGCCGGAACCGGAGCGACCCCTGGAGATCGTGGCCGAACCGGTCCCCGGCATGTCGATCATCCACGAGGACGATGCGATGGTCGTGGTCGACAAGCCGGTGGGAGTAGCCGCTCACGCGGCTGCCGGCTGGCACGGCCCCACGGTCATCGGCGGTCTGGCTGCGGCGGGGCACCGGGTCGCGACCTCGGGCGCAGCGGAGCGGCAGGGGATCGTGCAGCGTCTGGATGTGGGGACCTCCGGCGTGATGGTCGTCGCCAAGGGCGAGCGCGCATACTCGGTCCTCAAGCGCGCCTTCAAGGAGCGCACGGTGTCGAAGACCTACCACGCGCTCGTCCAGGGTCTGCCCGATCCGGTCGTCGGCACCATCGAGGCCCCGATCGGCCGCAACCCGCGTCGGGATGGTCTCTACGCGGTCCGCAGTGACGGCAAGCATGCCGTGACCCACTACAAGGTCCTCGAGGCGTTCCGCTCTGCGAGCCTGGTGGAGGTGGACCTGGAGACAGGGCGCACCCACCAGATCCGCGTCCACATGTCCGCGACCAAGCACCCCTGCTGCGGTGATCTCCCCTACGGAGCGGACCCGGCGCTGGCGGAGCGGCTGGGGCTCACTCGACAATGGCTGCACGCGATGCGGCTCGGCATCGAACATCCGGAGACGGGTGAGTGGATGGAGTTCGAGAGCCAGTACCCGCAGGACCTCCGGGAGGCTCTCGACACTCTCGAGGCCGCTCAGGGATGACGTTCGCACGTCAGCGATGCGCGGCATCGCAGCACGATGGCACGGCGACAGAGACAGGAAGAGCACGACGCGATGAGTGATGACTTCGTCCACCTCCACGTCCACACCGAGTACTCGATGCTCGACGGGGCGGCCCGTCTGGGCGATCTCATGTCCGCGGTGAATGCGCAGGGTCAGAAGGCTCTTGCGACCACGGACCATGGCTACCTGTTCGGGGCGTTCGACTTCTGGAGCCAGGCGACCAGCGCCGGGATCAAGCCCATCATCGGCGTCGAGTCCTATGTGACACCGGGAACCGCACGGAACGACAAGACCCGTGTGAAGTGGCGGACGGATGAGTCGCAGAAGGGCGACGACCTGTCAGGCGGCGGTGCCTATACGCACATGACGATGCTGTCGAAGAACAACACGGGCATGCAGAACCTCTTCCGGGCGTCCTCCATCGCCTCGCTCGACTCCGCGTTCGGCAAATGGCCGCGCATCGATCGCGAGCTCCTCAACACATACTCCGAGGGGATCATCGCGACGACCGGGTGCCCCTCGGGCGAGGTGCAGGTCCGACTGCGTCTAGGGCAGTACGAGGAGGCGAAGCGGGCCGCGGGAGAGTACCGCGAGATCTTCGGCGCGGAGAACTACTTCTGCGAGGTCATGGACCACGGTCTCAGCATCGAGAAGCGCGTTTCGAAGGACCTTCTGCGGCTGTCGAAGGAGCTCGACATCCCGCTGGTCGCGACGAACGACCTGCACTACACGAACGAGTCGGATGCGAAGGCGCACGAAGCACTGCTCGCCATCCAGTCGGGTTCGAAGCTGATCGAGCCGACCTATGACCAGGGCGGGTCACGATTCGCGTTCGGCGGCACCGGGTACTACCTCAAATCCGCAGCAGAGATGCGGCACCTGTTCCGGGAGATCCCGGAAGCGTGCGACAACACGCTGAAGATCGCCGACATGTGCGAGGTGTCGTTCGACACGAGCGCGAACTACATGCCGCGATTCCCCACTCCAGAAGGAGAGGACGAGACGTCGTGGCTCCTGAAAGAGGTCGACAGGGGCCTCCACTACCGCTATCCGGGCGGCGTTCCCGATGAGGCCCGGAGGCGGGCCGACTACGAGATCGACGTCATCGTCGGAATGGGGTTCCCGGGCTACTTCCTCGTCGTCGCCGACTTCATCAACTGGTCGAAGGACAACGGCATCCGGGTGGGACCCGGGCGGGGTTCCGGCGCCGGTTCGATGGTCGCCTACGCGATGCGCATCACGGACCTCGATCCGCTCACGCACGGTCTGATCTTCGAGCGCTTCCTCAACCCGGAGCGCGTCTCGATGCCCGACTTCGACGTCGACTTCGATGATCGTCGCCGCGGCGAGGTCATCGAGTACGTGACGCGGAAGTACGGGGCCGAGTACGTGGCGATGATCGTCACGTTCGGGACGATCAAGACGAAGCAGGCGCTGAAGGACTCCGCGCGTGTGCTGGGCAAGCCGTTCAGCATGGGTGAGCACCTCACCAAGGCGCTGCCACCGGCGGCGATGGCCAAGGACATCCCCCTCGCGGACATCGAGGATTCGAAGGCCCCCCGCTACAACGAGGCGGGTGAGTTCCGCTCGCTGCTCGAGACCGATCCCGAGGCCCGCGAAGTGTTCGAGACCGCGAAGGGCCTCGAGGGGCTGAAGCGTCAGTGGGGCGTCCACGCGGCCGGAGTCATCATGTCGTCCGAACCGATCATCGACGTGATCCCGATCATGCGCCGGTTCCAGGACGGCCAGGTCATCACGCAGTTCGACTATCCGACGTCCGAGGGCCTGGGCCTCATCAAGATGGACTTCCTGGGTCTGCGCAACCTCACGATCATCTCCGATGCGATCGAGAACATTCGCCTGAATCAGGACATCGACCTGGACCTCGAGCAGCTGACCCTCGACGACCCCGCTGCGTACACGCTGCTGTCGCGCGGAGACACGCTGGGCGTCTTCCAGCTGGACGGCGGCGGTCTGCAGGGACTTCTGCGCCTCATGCAGCCGGACAACTTCGAGGACATCTCTGCGACCCTGGCGCTGTACCGGCCGGGTCCGATGGGCGCGGACTCGCACACGAACTATGCGCTGCGCAAGAACGGGCGCCAGGAGATCACACCGATCCACCCGGAGCTCGAGGAACCGCTCGCGGAGATCCTCAACACGACCTACGGCCTCATCATCTACCAGGAGCAGGTGATGGCGATCGCGCAGAAGGTCGCGGGCTACAGCCTGGGCCAGGCGGACATCCTGCGTCGTGCGATGGGCAAGAAGAAGAAGTCCGAGCTCGACAAGCAGCAGGTGGGGTTCTTCGAGGGGATGAAGTCCAACGGGTTCTCCGAACCTGCCGCGCAGGCGCTGTGGGACATCCTGCTCCCCTTCTCCGACTATGCGTTCAACAAGGCCCACTCGGCCGCCTATGGCGTCGTCTCCTACTGGACGGCCTACCTCAAGGCGCATTATCCGGCCGAGTACATGGCATCGCTCTTGACATCGGTGGGCGACAACAAGGACAAGCTCGCGATCTACCTGGGCGAGTGCCGTCGGCTGCAGATCACGGTCCTGCCGCCGGACGTCAACGGGTCGCACGCGAACTTCACCCCAGTCGGGAACGACATCCGGTTCGGCATGGGCGCAGTGCGCAACGTGGGGCAGAACGTGGTGGAGGGCATCGTGGCCGGGCGCCGGGACAAGGGCGACTACACGACGTTCGGCGACTTCCTCGACAAGGTCCCGGCGCACGTGTGCAATAAGCGCACGATCGAATCGCTCATCAAATCCGGTGCCTTCGACTCACTGGGCGACACCCGCCGTGCACTGGTGGAGGTCCATGAGGAGGCGGTCGACGCTGTCATCGGCGTGAAGCGTCAGGAGGCGCACGGCCAGTTCGACCTCTTCGCGGGACTGGGAGGTGACGACGACTCGGAGCCCGCCTTCACGGTGCCCGTACCGGAGAGGCCGGAGTGGGACAAGAAGGAGAAGCTCGCGTTCGAACGCGAGATGATCGGGCTCTACGTCTCGGATCACCCCCTCAACGGCCTCGAAGGCGTCCTGGCCGCGGAGGCCGAGGCCTCCATCGCCGAACTCATCGACCCGGAGCGGGGGCGGCCCGACGGGGCGCAGGTGACGATCTGCGGGATGATCACCGGCGTGCAGCGGAAGGTGTCGAAGAACAGCGGCAGGCCCTACGGCATCGTGACGGTCGAAGATCTCGAGGCGTCTATAGAGGTCATGTTCTTCGGCGACTCCTATGAACCGGTGGCGGGGATCCTCACGACGGACCTCGTCATCGCCGTGACGGGTCGTGTCCGGACGTCCGACGACAGGCCGACGAGCATGATGGCCCAGTCGATGACGCTTCCGGACGTCACGGATCCGGCGGACCGCCCGCTCTCGATCACCATTCCGTGGGAGCGGTGCACGACCCCCGTGGTGGAGAGGCTGGGCTCCGTCCTCGAATCCCATCGTGGAACGACGGATGTGCATCTCACGCTCGTCCAGTCCGGCCGGCGATGCGTCATGCGGCTCGACCGCACATTTCGGGTGGACATGGGCCCGAGCCTGTTCGGCGACCTCAAGGCACTGCTGGGACCCAACTGCCTGCGCTGAGTCGGAGAGCGGACACTAGGATGGACGTCGTGGACACGCTCGAGAACATCCCCCTCATCGACCTGCGCGGAACCGCGCTCGATCGCCGCACGCTGCGGTCCCGTCTGCCGCGGGCGACGGCCGAGCAGAACGCACCGCTCGAGGCTGTTCGACCGCTTCTGGACGACATCCGCGATCGCGGCCGTGCCGCGGTCGCGGATGCCGCTGCGCGCTTCGACGGCGCGACGTCCGGGAGGTTCCGCGTCCCCGCCGCCGCACTGTCGGAGGCGGTGGAGACCCTCGATCCCGCCGTGCGACTGGGACTGGAGGAGGCGATCCGGCGGGTGCGCACGGTGTCCGCCGCAGAGGTCCCCGCACCGCGGACGACCTCCGTCGCAGACGGTGCGTCCATCACCACACGGCATCTGCCCGCTGACCGCGTGGGCCTCTACGTGCCCGGCGGTCTCGCGGTCTACCCCTCCTCCGTCGTCATGAACACGGTGCCTGCGCAGGAGGCCGGCGTCCGGTCGATCGCGATCGCCTCGCCTCCGCAGTCGGCCACCGGCCTGCCGCACCCCACCGTGCTCGCGGCGGCCCACCTCTTGGGCGTCGACGAGGTATGGGCCATCGGCGGTGCGCAGGCCATCGGAGCCTTCGCATTCGGGTTCGCCGATCTGGACGGCGAGCTCGGCACCGAGGAGTCGCTGGAGCCGGTCGACATCATCACCGGGCCGGGGAACGCATACGTCGCGACTGCCAAGGCCCTGGTGCGCGAGCACGTCGGGATCGACGCGGTAGCCGGACCGACGGAGATCATCGTCCTGGCGGATGCGGCCGCGGACCCCGTCTTCATCGCCGCGGATCTCATCAGCCAGGCGGAGCACGACCCCCTCGCCGCCGCAGTGCTGGTGACCGAGTCCTCGTCGCTCGCCCAGGCAGTCGACTCGCACCTGGGCGCGCGGACCGCTGCGGCCGAGCACTCGGAGCGGATCAGGACAAGCCTCGCCGGGCCGCAGTCGGGCATCGTCCTCGTGGACTCGCTGGACGCAGGGATCGCCGTCGTCAACGCGTATGCGGGGGAGCACGTCGAGCTCCACGTCGCGGACGCCCAGGACGTCGCCGGGCGCATCGTCAATGGTGGAGCGGTGTTCGTGGGCGCTCACACGCCCGTCGCACTGGGTGACTACATCGCGGGATCGAATCACGTGCTCCCGACGATGGGAACGGCCGCGTTCGGCGACTGCCTCTCCGTGCACGCCTTCCTGCGCGTGAGTCAGGTGGTCGACTACACGAGGGATGCTCTCGCCGAGGTCGCGGACCACATCACCGCACTCGCGTCCGCGGAGCGACTCCCGGCCCACGGTGAGTCGATCTCCGTGCGATTCGCCGATGAAGCCCGGGAGGCCTGAGCCGTGCACTGTCCCTTCTGTCGCCACCCGGATTCGCGCGTCGTCGATTCCCGCACCGCGGAGGACGGTTCCTCGATCCGTCGGCGCCGTCAGTGCCCGCAGTGCAACCGCCGATTCACGACCATGGAGGCGACAAGCCTCGCGGTGATCAAGAGGTCAGGCGTCTCCGAGGAGTTCTCACGCCAGAAGATCGTCACCGGAGTGCGCAAGGCCTGTCAGGGACGCCCTGTGAACGACGATGACCTGGCAAAGCTCGCCCAGCGGGTGGAGGAGAAGATCCGCGGTCTGGGCGTCGCGGAGATCGATGCGGACGAGGTCGGGCTGGCCATCCTGGAGCCGCTGCGTGCACTGGACCAGATCGCGTACCTGCGGTTCGCCAGCGTCTACCAGGGATTCGACACGCTGGAGGACTTCGAATCCGCGATCGCTTCGCTGCGACGTGATGCAGAGGCGGCAGGATCAGGTCCCGCGTCCTGAGGGCAGGTCCCGCTTCCTCGAGCGCACACCTCGCCTGACGCCGCGCACTGGGGCAGGGAGACCGCCCTCCCAGCACACGCATCCCGGGCCGTGGAGACAGGCCGGCTCAGGTCAGTGTCCGTGCTGTTCAGAGGCCCCAGGGCGATCTTCTGCGGCGGTTCGCGGACGACGGTGCGCCGGAGTTCGAAAGAATTGCGCGACGGACGCGACATATGTGTAAGATGACAACTGCGCACCGACGGTGCGCCCGCCGCCGGCGGCATCGGAGGGGAAGCCGACGCCGCCGGCGGTCTTCATTCATCCCGCTGTGACGTCCGCTTCCGGTCCTGTCTCGGTGAAGTGCTCGTCGAGCACGGACGGGTTCGCGGCGAGGATCGTCAGCCGGGACGTCGAGCGCGTGAGTGCGACATACAGCGCACCGATACCCGCGTCCGTCGATCGATCGCCTGTCGGATCCGCCTGCACTGGGGCGATGAGCGTCGGCTCTGCCACGATGACGGAGTCGAACTCGAGGCCCTTCGCATCGTACGGAGTGAGCACGGCGATCCGATGATCGATCGCGGTGGGGCCGAATCCCACATCCTCGAGCACGTCCGACGATCGCTCCTGCGCCGACTCCGCAGCGATGGCATGCTCGACCAGCTCCATCAGGCCCTCGGGCACGATGACGGCCACGCGGCCGCCGTCCACTGCCGCAGCCTCCTCCCGGATGCTCGCGGGCATGTCCTCCACGAGCGACTGCACAGAGCCGTAGTGCCGCCGCGTGGGTGCCTCGTCGCCTTCCCGCACTGCTTCAGGAAGTGTGAGGGCCGGGAACCGGGCGGCGAGGAGGGCATTGGCGGGCCCCATGATCGAGCGCGGTGTCCGGTACGACACGGTGAGCTCCTCGAGGCCGAAGCGATCACCGACATGCGGATCCAGGACTGAGTGCCACGTGCGGCCGGCATCCGTCGCGGACGCCTGGGCGAGGTCCCCGACGAGGGTCGCGGACTTGCTGGGGACCCGACGGAACAGGAGGCGGAGCTGCATGGGGGAGAGCTCCTGGGCCTCATCGGCGACGAGGTGGCCGAACGTCCACTCCCGGTCATGGGCCGCACGGTCCGAGACCTCACCCGCCGCCGCGGTCTCCCTGTACCGCTGGGCGAGCTGCTGAGGAGAGACCCAGGTGCCCGTTTCCGTCATGTCGACGACCGCCTCGGCGTACTCGACCTCCGGGTCCTGCCCACGGTCGGCCGGGACTCCGTCGGTGCCGATCAGCTCTGCGATCTCGTCGAGGAGTGGGACGTCCTCGACGGTGAGGGGTGCGCCCTTGGGACGGTGCAGGACGTCGATCTCCGCTGCGGAGAGGACACCCCGCGAGGCGGCGGCGAGTCGGTGGCGCTTCGAGAGCAGCGCGTCGAGCACTCCTGCGGGGGTGAGCGGCAGCCAGCACAGGTTCACCGCGATGCGCACATCGCGCGAGGCGCGCAGATCCTCGAGGAACTCAGGTAGGCGCTCTCCGGGGGTGTCGAGGCCCTGTGCGCGTGCCAGCTCCTCCGCCAGGGACCGCAGCAGCACCTGGACGAAGACGGTGCGGGCGTCATTGTGGCTGTCGTCGGTCCGGCGCGCGCGTTCGCGGGCTGTCCGCACGTCCGCCGGCCGCAGCGTGACCGCGTACGGTCCGACCCCCAGACGCTGCTCCTCGGTGGGCACTCGCTGATAGGAGCGGACCATCCTGCGCACGACGTCGGCCATCCGCAGGTCGCCCTTCACTGCTGCGGTGTCGGGCGCATCGCGCAGGGCCGTGTCGACACCGGGCATGAGCTGTCCCGGTGTGAGGAGCACAGCACCTGTCTCGCCCAACGACGGGAGCACTCGTTCGATGTACCGCAGGAACACCGGGGACGGTCCAATGAGGAGTACGCCCGACTTCGCGATGCGCTCACGGTGCCGATAGAGGAGATAGGCCGCACGGTGGAGCGCGACGGCTGTCTTCCCGGTGCCCGGACCACCCTGGACGACGAGGGTCCCGGCCAGGTCGCGGCGGATGATCCGATCCTGCTCCGACTGGATCGTGGCGACGATGTCGCCCATGCGGCCCGTGCGGCGCGCGTCCAGGGACGCCATGAGCGCCCCTTCGCCCTGCAGCCGGGAGCGTTCGTCCTCGTCGAGCCCCTCGAGGTCGAGCACGTCGTCCTCGACGCCCGTCACGGTCCGGGCACGGGTGGCGACATGCCGCCGTCGGACCAGACCGCTGGGCTCGGCCGCCGTGGCGCGGTAGAACGGTTCGGATGCGGGCGCACGCCAATCCATGAGCAGCTGTGAGCGGTCTGGAGCGGAGAGACCGATGCGTCCGATGTATATCGTCTCGCCATCAGCAGCATCGATGCGACCGAAGCACAGGCCCTCCTCTGCCGACTGATAGCGGATCAGGGTGTCTTCGTACATCGTCGCGAAGGCATCGCGCTCGGACCGGTTCTGGTGGTGACCGCCCACCTTCGACCTGCGCACCGTCGACAGGGACTCGCGCGTCTCCGCACGCAGATCGTCGAGGCGGGCGTACAGGGTGTCGATCTGCGCCTGCTCGTGCGCGATCTCGCTTCGCTCAGTCATGTCGCCTTTCTGAGATGTGGGCAATCCATTATGGCGCATCCGCGGCCCGGAAGCGTGCAGCGAGGCCCGATGCAGTCAGGAGTTCGCCCGGACGTCACCTGGTGGTGAGGCGATCGCGCGCTGGAGAGGTCGCCGCGCGCGGCATGTCGTCACCGACGGGCGTGCGCCGGTCCCAGGTGCGACATGAGCTCGACGCCGGACCGGACGGATGCTCCGTCGCCTCGGACCAGCGACTCGACGGCCCGGGCGTCGATCGGGTCGTGGGCCGCGGCGACGACCACGTTGCCGCGTCGCCGCCGGCGGAACTGTGTGGGGTCGACGACGGCGAGCACGTGGGAGAAGCGCGTGCGCAGGCCCTCGATCTCGGACCGGAGAGCCGTTCGATCCGCGTGATCCGCGACATTCGCGATGTAGGCTCCGTGAGGCCCGAGCGCCGCGTGCACCCCGTCGAACCATGCGGACGACGACAGTGCGTCCGGGGTGGTGTCTCCCGCGAACGCGTCGCGGACGATGAGGTCGATGCTGTTCGGACGGAAGCGCGTGATCTCCTGGGCGCCGTCAGCTGCGCGGATCGCAAGGGCAGGCGAGCGCGGCAGATCGAGGTTCGCGCGCACCCAGTCTGCGAGAGCCGCATCGACCTCGACGACCGTCTGGCGCGATCCGGGCCTGATCGCGTCGAGATGACGGGGGAGCGCGCAGGCCGCTCCGCCGATGTGGACGGCGCGCACCGATCGTCCCGCGGGAAGAGCGGAGGCGGTGAGATGGGCCATCCAGCGCAGGTACTCGAAGTCCAGGACCCGAGGGTCGTCCGAACGGTAGGGCGACGAGGGGACGCCGTTCAGGGTGAGTACGTAGGCGTGCGGATCGCCCGGCACGGCGTCGAAGGATGCGGTTCCCGTATCGGCGGGGACGGGCCCTGTCAGAGGGGAGAGCGGGGCCCGGGACCCGGACCGAGCGCGACGAGCGGACATCGGACCAGAGTAGTCGCTGTCCACCGCCGGAGAACCGACGGCCTCAGCGAGCCGCGGGCGGGGCAGCGGTGCGTCACAGGCTCGCACCGCCGCGATCGATCCGTGCGCACAGAGCCCGGTGGACTGAGAGAGCGCGCTCCACAGCTCACTCCGGGGACTGGCTGCGGCGCACGCGGCGGAATGGACTGCGGCCATGGATACGGAGAGAGTGACTCATGGCCCTGACCTCGTCGGCATCGTCCCGCACCTGCTGGGCTATCCGCCTGAGGATTCCCTCGTGCTCGTGACGGCGACGAGGACGGCGGACGGGACCGGGCAGATCGGCCCCAGCCTGCGTGTCGACCTCACCGTCGAGAAGGCGAGACGGCTCGACGCCCCAGCCGTCCGTCGCTTCACAGCACCCCTGTGCGCGGTGCCGGAGGCCGACACGATCTTCCCCGTCCTCTACAGCGATGTCCTGGCGGACTTCCATCTGCGCTGGGATGACCGTGAGCCGATGCCCGACGCAGACCTCGCCGCGGTGGAACTCCTGCTCACCGCACTCGACACCGTGACCGATGTGCTCGGCGACATGGGGTTCGCCGTGTTCCCGGTGCTGTGGTCCGGCAGCGGCGACTGCGGGGAGGTCGGCATGACGGAGACGTCCTCCCTGGACTCAGTGCGGCCGGCAGCCGCCACGAGGGGGCTCGGGGCGGCGAGCACCCTCGTGGCGGAGAGCTTCGCCAGCTGTGTGCGGGTACCGGAGCCGGACGCCGCCACAGCCGCTGCGGTCGACGCCCTGCGCAGGGAGAGGTTCGCCGATGCGGAGCTCGTCGACGGGCTCGTGTCCGAAGCCCTCCTGCTGGATGCGCGAGCTCATGCTCGTGCGGCCGGCGAGGTTCCGGACGTGTCCCTGGTGGTCGATCCGCGGGCGGTTCTGGCGGTCGAGCGACTCTGCCGCAGAGTCGCAGATCGCGACATCATCCAGATGCTGCTGGCGGGGGACCACCCCGATTTCTCCGCCGCACGCCTGCGCAACTTCTCGCCGGGGACCTTCCTGCCGTACGCACGCCGATGCGTCGACGCAGGGGGAGCCGCGGAGCACATCGTCGGTCTGGCGCCCGACCCGCCGCGTCACGTCGCGCTGGCCGAGTCGGTGGGCTGGCTGCGCCACTGCCTTCCGCTGGTGATCGACGACGTGCGCCCGGATGTGCTGGCCCTCATCGCGTGGTTCGAATGGGCGAGGGGAAGGATGTCATTCGCGGAGCACTACGTCGAGTGTGCGCTCTCCGACGATCCGGATCATCGGCTCGCCTCCATGCTCCGGAGGGCCATCGACGACGGGATCCCGCCGCGGTGGCTGCATCGGAGGTGAAGAGGTGCCGTCGTCGGGGGAGAGGATGTCGCCCGACGGTTTGGGCGCGGGGGAATACCGTGCAATGATGGAGTGTTGACCCGGTCGAACGCGATGCCGGAGGTCCATACCTCCGCGCAGTTTGACATGGGTCTTACTGGTGCCCGAATGGGCCCGGTGGCCTCCGCCCTCTGCCGAAAGGTTCGCACGTGCCCACGAAGGATACGGGAAAGTCGAGCGCTCAGACCAGCAGCGAAGGCGCTGAGAAGCCGACCGCAGCAGCGACGCCGAAGAAGACCACGGCTGCGAAGAAGGCTCCTTCCTCGACAGCGAAGACCGCGGCGAAGGCGACCGCCGCCAAGAAGTCGACGGCCGCGAAGTCGACCGCTGCGAAGTCGACAGCGACGAAGACCACTGCCGCGAAGGCCACTGCGGCGAAGACGACGGCGTCGAAGACCGCTGCGGCGAAGACGACGGCCGCCAAGACCGCTGAGACGAAGACCACCGCAGCGAACAAGGCCACAGCGAAGACGGCCACGGGGAAGACGGCCACGGCGGCCAAGGGCGACGAGGGCCTCGAGAGCACCGAGCCGACGACGCTGGAAGAGGCCGGCGTCGAGGACGTGGATCCCAACGAGACCACGGAGACCAAGAACTCGATTGAAGAGGAGAAGGACGAAGAGGTCAAGGAGGCCGGCGGCTTCGTCGTCTCCGACGCGGACGATGATGATCAGCCGGCGCAGCAGGTCGTGTCTGCGGGCGCGACTGCGGACCCCGTCAAGGACTATCTCAAGCAGATCGGCAAGGTCGCGCTGCTCAACGCCGCAGAGGAGGTCGACCTCGCGAAGCGCATCGAAGCGGGGATGTACGCAGACCACCTCGTGAAGCAGGGAGACGTGACCGATCCCAAGGTGGTGCGGGAGTACCAGTGGATCATCCACGACGGTCGGATCGCGAAGAACCACCTCCTCGAAGCGAACCTCCGTCTCGTGGTGTCGCTCGCGAAGCGCTACACCGGTCGAGGGATGCTGTTCCTGGACCTCATCCAGGAGGGGAACCTGGGCCTCATCCGTGCGGTGGAGAAGTTCGACTACACCAAGGGCTTCAAGTTCTCGACGTATGCGACGTGGTGGATCCGACAGGCGATCACCCGCGCGATGGCCGACCAGGCGCGGACGATCCGCATTCCCGTGCACATGGTCGAGGTCATCAACAAGCTCGCGCGGGTGCAGCGCCAGATGCTCCAGGATCTGGGTCGTGAGCCTGCTCCGGAAGAGCTCGCGAAGGAGCTCGATATGACACCGGAGCGTGTGGTCGAGGTGCAGAAGTACGGCCGCGAACCCATCTCGCTGCACACGCCGCTGGGCGAGGACGGTGACTCAGAGTTCGGTGACCTCATCGAAGACTCCGAAGCCGTCGTCCCGGCGGACTCGGTGAGCTTCACGCTCCTCCAGGAGCAGCTGCACTCCGTCCTCGATACGCTCTCAGAACGTGAAGCCGGGGTCGTCTCCATGCGCTTCGGCCTCAATGACGGACAGCCGAAGACGCTCGATGAGATCGGCAAGGTCTACGGCGTGACCCGCGAGAGGATCCGCCAGATCGAATCGAAGACGATGGCGAAGCTGCGTCACCCCTCGCGGTCGCAGGTGCTCCGCGACTACCTCGACTGAGAGCACACTCCTGCTCAGGGCGCTCGTCGCACCGGCGCTCGCTGCGGAACGACTGCGGCCCCGTCCTTCCAGGCGGGGCCGCAGTCGTTTCGAACGCCGGTGCTCGGTCACCGCGGTGCAACGAGCGGTCATCTCGGTGTGACAGTGCTCGCACACGCCGCGCGGGAGGGTTCCCCGATGATCGTGATCACGGATCACGTCTGGTGCGGACTGCGTGCGGTCCGCATGCGAACAGACCCGTCAGGCGGGGGACACCAGTGTGAATGCCGCATTCTGCGCATCGATGAAGCGACCGACGCGACCGTGGTGGGAATCATGCGGGGCGGCGAGGACGTCCCCACCCAGTTCGCGTACCCGTTCGACCAGTGCGTCGACGTCGTTCACGTTGATGTGTGCTTCCCAGTGCGCGGGGACGGAGACGGCAGAGGCGTCGAACACGCCGCCTATCCGGGTCCCTGCATGCTCGATGGCCCAGTACCCCTGCTGTGAGGCGGCACTGCCCTCCATGTCGCCCGCGGCGACCTCCGAGCCGGTGAGGGAGGAGAAGCTCCACGCGAACGTCGCTGCGTAGAAGTCGCTGACCGTCGGGTCGGCGGTGAAGAGCTCCGCCCACTGGACTGCGCCTGCCGTGCCGAAGGACTGCATCGCGCGGTCGTCGTCATAGGCGAGCACGCCGAACGCAGTTCCCGCGGGATCGGACGTCAGCGCCACGCCGGCGGACCCGTCGAAGTCCGGGATCGCCATGAGCGCCTGCCCGCCGGCCTCGTCCACGTGTGCGAGGTGCGCGGACAGCTCTTCGACGCGGAAGTAGACGGACCAGAACGCTGGGCCCTGCTGACCCGGAGGCTGTGCGCTCACGCCGGCGACGCGCAGGCCCTCCGAGTGCGCGGCGCTGCCGAGGCCCAGTGGTCCCGCGCCCTCGAACTGCCACCCCAGGAGCTGGGAGTAGAAGCTTTCAGCAGCGTCGGGATCCGGCGAGCTGAGCTCGAACCAGCAGGGGGCGCCGAAGGGCGGGTCGTACGGAAGGGGGGCCATTGCGGCTCCTGGCGTCGGGGAAGATGTGCCGCGGCTCCTGGCCGCACCCCGACAGTCTAGGTGCTGTGACGAGCCTGTGCCCGGTGCCTGGTGGACTGCGACGTCGGCGGGGTCATCTCACGAGCGTGACGGCCAGCGCGTCGACGATGGCCCGTGCGATGCGCTGCTGCCCCTTCTCGGACTGGAGCATCCTCGCATCCTCGGCATTGCGCATCTCGCCTGCCTCGACCATGATCGCCGGGACGGAGGCGTTGTTGAGAGTCGCGAGGTCGTCCCGCACGACCAGGTCGTCGTACGCGGGGCTGCGGGTGAGGCCCGCGTCCTCGAGCGAGGCCGCGAGTGCGGTCCCGAGGGCCTCGGACACGTCCGCGACCTGCTCGTCCGCACGGCCTCCCGCCGGGGCGGCGATGACGTGGAAGCCGCGGGCGGAGTGGTCCTCTGTCCCGTTCGCATGCAGGCTCACCAGGGCATCCGCATCGTCTGCGAACGTGCCGCGCTCATCGACGCAGGGCCCTACCCCGTTGTCATCGGCGCGGCTGAGGACCACCGATGCGTCCGCCTCCTCCAGGGCGTCGACGAGCACCTCAGCCGCTTCCCACGCGAAGCGGTGCTCGGGGTACCCGTCTGTGGACTCCGTGCCGACGGTGTTGCAGTCCTTCGTCCCGCCGCGGCCGTCCGGAACGCTTTCTCTGATCGTGGCCGGGTTCGCGCCGTTGTCACCGTTGTGACCGGGATCGACGGCGATGGTGAGTCCGGACAGCGAGGCGCTGGACGCCCTGGTCTCGGCATCCTCCGGGTCCGAGCCCTCGGGTGCCGGCCCTCGTTCCGCCGGCTGAGCGGATTCGGGCACCTGTTCGCCGGTCGCAGTGTGCGACGCGGAGGTGGACGTGGGGGTGCCTGCCCCTGCTCCTGCCCCTGCACCGCAGCCGGAGACTGCGAATGCGAGGACTGTGAGCACAGCGAGGCCACGTGCGGCACGGGTGAGGAGTGAGGTGTGGTGCACGCCACCGAGTATGCCGCACGCAGGGGTGGAGCGGCGCGCCTGCGGGGCGCGTTCCCGGCATCTGACGGCCCGGCGCTCTAGAATGGAGCGTCGGAATCCGCAAGCGAAGGGGGCCGTGGTGGCGCAGAGCGCGAACAAGAAGGCGGACGAGAGCTACGATGCACGGCATCTGTCGGTGCTGTCCGGCCTCGAGGCGGTCCGCAAACGGCCGGGGATGTACATCGGCACCACTGATACGCGCGGTCTCATGCACTGCCTGTGGGAAGTCATCGACAACTCCGTCGACGAGGCACTGGGCGGCCACGGTTCGACGATCGACATCACGCTCTTCCCCGACGGGTCTGTGACCGTCGCGGATGAGGGGCGCGGGATCCCCGTCGACATAGAACCGCGCACCGGCCTCAGCGGCGTCGAGGTCGTCATGACGAAGTTGCACGCGGGCGGCAAGTTCGGCGGGGGCTCCTACGCGGCTGCCGGCGGTCTGCACGGTGTGGGTGCGTCCGTCGTCAACGCACTCTCCGCGCGCCTCGACGTGGAGGTGACGCGCGGATCGAAGGTGCATCGGATGTCGTTCCGCCGTGGTGAGCCCGGCCGCTTCGACGATTCTTCGGGGGACCTGTCGGCCGACAACCCCTTCACGCCCTTCACGGAGCCCACCCCACTCGACGTCGTGGGCAAGGCGAAGCGCGGTGCCACCGGCACGAAGGTGCGGTACTGGGCCGATCCACAGATCTTCCTGCCGAACGCGGAGTTCCAGTACAGCGAACTCGCGGACCGAGCCCGTCAGACCGCGTTCCTGATCCCGGGCCTGGGCATCAGGGTGACGGATGAGCGCGGCGTCGTGCGTGATGAGAACGGCGAGATCGTGCGGAGCCGGACTGAGGAGTTCCGCTATGAGGGCGGCATCTCCGAGTTCGTCGACCATCTGGCGGCGGACCCGATCATCACGGATGTCTGGAGGCTCGGCGGAGAGGGGACGTTCACAGAGACGGTCCCGGTACTGGGCGACGACGGCCGCATGGTGTCCCAGGACGTCACGCGCGACGTGGCCGTCGACATCGCTCTGCGCTGGGGCACGGGCTTCGAGACCAAGCTGAGGAGCTTCGTCAACATCATCGCGACCCCCAAGGGCGGGACCCATGTGGCGGGGTTCGAGCAGTCGCTCCTCAAGACGGTGCGCAAAGCGGTCGACGCGAACGCCCGGAAGCTCAAGGTCGGCAAGGACAAGCTGGAGAAGGACGACGTGCTGGCGGGCCTCACGGCCGTTGTGACGGTGCGTCTGGCCGAGCCGCAGTTCGAGGGCCAGACGAAGGAGGTGCTCGGGACCGCCGCGGTCAAGCGGATCGTGGCGCAGACTGTGGAGAAGCAGCTCTCCGCGCAGCTCGATTCGTCGCAGCGGCAGACGAAGGCGCAGGCCGGTCGCCTGCTGGAGAAGGTCGTCTCGGAGATGAAGGCGCGGATCTCCGCGAGGACGCATCGTGAGAACCAGCGCCGGAAGACGGCCCTGGAATCATCGTCGCTGCCGGCCAAGCTCTACGACTGCCGCGTGAGCGACCGTGAGGACACTGAGCTGTTCATCGTCGAGGGCGATTCCGCGATGGGGACGGCGAAAGCCGCACGGGATTCCGAGCATCAGGCGCTCTTCCCGATCCGCGGCAAGATCCTGAACGTGCAGAAGGCTTCCGTGGCGGACATGCTCGCGAACGCGGAGTGCTCGGCGCTCATCCAGGTGGTGGGGGCGGGAGCGGGCCGCAGCTTCGCGGTGGATCAGGCCCGCTACGGCAAGGTCATCATCATGACGGACGCGGACGTCGACGGCGCACATATCCGCACGCTCCTGCTCACCCTCTTCTTCCGCTACATGCGACCGCTCGTCGAGTCCGGGCGGGTGTTCGCGGCGGTTCCCCCGCTCCACCGAGTGGAGGTGGTGACGGGACGCGGAAAGCCGAACGAGGTCATCTACACGTATTCGGAAGAGGAGCTCAACACGCTGCTCGCGAAGCTCGTGAAGCAGAAGAAGGTGTACAAGGAGCCGATCCAGCGCTACAAGGGGCTGGGGGAGATGGACGCGGACCAGCTGGCGGAGACGACCATGGATCCGTCCCTGCGCAGCCTCAGGCGCGTGACGATGGCGGACGCGGAGGCGGCAGAGCACACGTTCGCACTCCTCATGGGCTCCGAGGTGGCCCCGCGCAAGGAGTTCATCGTCGCCGGCGCCGCTGCACTCGACGCAGAGCGCATCGACGCGTGACGGGGCCGCGGTCGGGGGGTGGCTGCGCAGATGCTGACGCACGAGCGCGCTGCGCAGCCGGATGAGAGCCGTGCTCAGCTGTAGATGATCGTTCCGACGAGGATGAGCGGGGGCACCGCCACGAGGCAGACGGCGTAGACGGCCGCGCGGACCCGGGAACGTATCATGTCGGCCGCGACGGGGGCTGACAGTCGGGCGATGCGGACGTCCGTCAGATCCGGGTCGTAGTCCTTCGACCCGGCGGCCTGCTTGGCGGACACCTTCGTGAGCGCGCGGACGAACGCCCGGTCCGACACTGAGCGGCGCGCAGCATCGTCCGCCATGATCTCGATCGCTGCGCTCACGGCTTCGAGTGCGGTCCGGGTCGCGGGGAGGAACGGCAGCATGCGATGCCAGGATGCGAACGCGAGGGTCAGGAGGTCATGGCGGAGTCGCAGGTGCTCACGCTCATGGGCCAGCACGGCGTCCCGCTCCTCGTCCTCGAGGAGCGCAAGCAGCCCGGTCGATACGACCGTGGTCCCGGAGCCTCCTGCCACGGAGTACGCGAGGGCGTGATCCGTCTCGATCACCCGTGTCTCGGGTGCCCCCTCACGCGGTTCGGAGACGAGTGACAGGACCTCGCGGTGCCGCGCGCGATGCAGACGCGCGGATCGGGCCTCCCACAGAAGGGAGCCCAGGAGCAGCGCGAGCAGGCCGATGCCGACTGCGAGCAGGGGCCATCGCCACCAGTCGAGCGCATCGTCGAGAGCGATGCCGGGCACGTGGACCAGCGGTGCGAGCGCGAAGGCGATGCAGGCGGAGATGAGCGAGAAGCCGCCCGCGACACCGATCGCCTGCCAGATGATCACGGCTGCGACCGGATCCGCGGTGCGCCGCGAGCGGTTCTGGGCTGCGGCGACGGCTTCCGGGATGGGCCATGCGAGGACGACGGCGAAGGCCGCGAGTGCGAAGCCGACGACGGTCATGGGTCGCACCGGACCAGGGGAGGTCCGGTCGTGTCGAAGGGGTGCGCGTCAGCCCGGGGGGCCATTCGCACGGGCCGTCAGCCGACCTCGGAGTGGCGCGGGGGATCGGTGTGGCGCAGACGGCTGTCCAGAACCCCGCGGAGGAAGGCGGAGTCCGACAGGGACACCGTTCCGAGGAAGCGTGCGAGGACGGCGCGGCGATCCCCGGCCTGGTCGAGGACTTCGGAGAGGAGATCGGAGACGTGCTCTTCCCTGCTCGACGCGGCGCTGTAGAGATGGGGACGGGTGCTGCGGTCGCGGACCACGTACCCCTTCTTCTCAAGGCGCGTGAGGACCGTGTGGACCGTCGTGAGTGCGAGGCCGCGATCCGCCAGGGCGTCTCGCAGTGCGGCGGCGGAGAGACCTTCGCGCTGCGACCACAGGGCGTCCATCACGCCGCGCTCGAGTTCCCCGAGGTTCTCCACCGATTCTCCTTCACTGCTGCACTGAGATGCTGTTCGTGCGCCCGCTGGGCGCGCGCACGCGTAACGATGAATCTATCATGCGGGCCCGGGGCGTCGCCCGACACGCGTTCTCAGAGGGTGTCCGGCTGGCGAGACAGATCTGTGCACTCAGCGAATGGGTTCCTGGGCGGCTGCCGGTCGGCTGTATTCTACGGACTGTAGAAATGGCGGCCTTCGGTCAACGGGGCCGCAGCCGCTCTCAGGAGGCTCCGTGGAACTCGATCCCGTGCTCATCGCGCGCTGGCAGTTCGGCATCACGACCGTGTACCACTTCTGGATGGTGCCGCTCACTCTGGGGCTCGGCGTGCTGGTCGCCGTGCTGCAGACCCGGTGGCACCGCACGGGCAGCGATGTCTGGCTCAGGGCGACGAAGTTCTGGGGCAAGCTCTATCTCATCAACTTCATCATGGGCGTGGCCACCGGCCTCGTCCAGGAGTTCCAGTTCGGCATGGCGTGGAGCGAGTACTCCCGCTTCGTGGGCGACGTCTTCGGTGCCCCGCTGGCGATGGAGGCACTGCTCGCGTTCTTCCTCGAATCGATCTTCATCGGAGTCTGGATCTTCGGCTGGGGACGCATCAGCAGACGCGCGCATCTCACCGTCCTGTGGTGTGCGGTGATCGGATCGTGGATATCCGCGTACTTCATCATCGTCGCGAACTCCTGGATGCAGCATCCGGTCGGCGTGGAGCTCATCGACGGCCGACCGGTCATGACCGACGTCGTCGCGGTGCTCACGAACAGCACCGCTCTGGCTGCGACGAGCCACACTCTCGCGGGTGCACTCTCCGTGGGTGCGGCCCTCCTGCTCGGCATCTCGTGGCACCACCTGTGGCGCCGTCGCGTCGACGGCATCGACACCGTCGACGAGCACGGCCGCGTGATCGTGGGCTCCGCCCCGGACATCCCCGGACGGGACGCTGCGGACTACACCGTGTGGTGGCGGTCCCTGCGGATCGGTGCGTGGGTCGCGGTCTTCTCCTTCGCCGCCGTCGCGCTCACCGGTGACATCCAGGCGAAGCTCATGTACGAGCAGCAGCCCATGAAGATGGCGTCTGCAGAGGCCGCCTGCCACGACGGGACCGCGTTCTCGGTGTTGACGATCGGCGACCTCGAGTCGAACAGCTGCGAGGACGTCACACCGATCATCGAGATCCCCGGCGTCCTGTCGTTCCTCGCGAAGGGGGACGTCGAGACGGACGTCCCCGGCGTGACGTCACTCATCCCGGAGTACCAGGACGCCTACGGCACCCACCTGCCGGAGGACGAGATGTACGGCGAGCGCTCCGGAACGATGATCGACTACCAGCCCTCGATGTTCATCACCTACTGGGGCTTCCGCCTCATGATCGGCTTCGGCGCACTCGCGGCGGCGGCCGCGGTCTTCGCGCTCTTCATCACTCGCAGGGGCACGGTACCCAGATCCAGGTTCCTGTCCCGGCTGGCACTGTGGGGGATCGCGGCGCCGTTCATCGCGAATTCTGCGGGGTGGATCTTCACGGAGATGGGCAGGCAGCCCTTCGTCGTGGCGCCCAACCCCGATCCCAGCGGCATCGACGGCGTGTTCCTCTACACGGCCGCGGCGGTGTCTCCGTCTGTGAGTGCGGCGGAGCTCCTCACCTCGGTCATCCTCCTCACCCTCGTCTACGGAGTGCTCATGGTCTTCGAGCTGAAGCTCATCGTGCAGTACACCCGCGGCGGCGTGGTCTCCGCGATGCCGGAGCTGGGCGAGGACCCTGCGAAGCCCACCCGCGCCAGAGTAGACGGCGATGAGGACGACGTCCTGTCGTTCGCGTACTGAGACCCCTCTTCCGGAGACCAAGGAGACGACATGGCTGACCTGCTGCCCGTGATCTGGTTCGTGCTCATCGCCGTGCTGTGGCTGGGATTCCTCTTCCTCGAGGGCTTCGATCTGGGCGTCGGCATCCTCATGAAGACCTTCGCCCGGGACGAGAGGGAGCGGCGACTGCTCCTCAACACCATCGGTCCGGTGTGGGACGGGAACGAGGTATGGCTCGTCACCGCGGCCGGGGCGATGTTCGCAGCGTTCCCGCTCTGGTACGCGAGCCTGTTCTCCGCTCTCTACCTGCCGCTCACCGTCATGCTCCTGGCACTGATCCTCCGCGCCGTGGCGATCGAGTACCGGGGAAAGCGCGGATACTCGCAGCGCTGGGTCGACGGTTGGACGTGGTGCCTGTCGGGCGGTTCGCTCATGACGGCGTTCTGCGTGGGAGTGATGCTCGCTCTCACGACGACGGGCCTGCCGGTCGACGCGAACGGCGACAACACGGGCGGCGCGTTCGCATGGCTCACGCTGCCAGCGCTCATCGGCGGGGTCGGGACCGTGTGCTTCTCCGTGCTCCACGGGCTCCTGTTCCTCACGCTCAAGACCGACGGGGACGTGCGTCGTCGTGCGCACGCGCTCGCGGCCCGGTGGAGCCCCGTGCTCCTCCTGCCGCTCTTCGGGTGGGCCGTGCTCGTGCAGGTGCAGTCCGACGGGGGAGTCATCGGCTGGTCGCTGACAGGCGTCGCCGCCGTCGCTGCGGTCTATGGGCGGATGCGCCTGCGTGCGGGCGGGGAGACGTCAGCATTCCTGGGGCAGTCCGCATTCCTCGCGGCCGGTGTCGGTGGGATCTTCACCACTGCGTTCCCCGTCGTGCTGCCGTCGACGCTGGACCCCGCATTCGATCTCACGATCCGCACCGCTTCGTCCTCCGAGTACACCTTGGGGGTCATGTTCGGCGTCGCCGTGGTCGGTGTCCCCGCCGTGCTCGCGTACCAGGTCTGGAGCTACTCGGTCTTCGCGAAGCGCCTCACGGTCGATCACGTCCCGCCCGCGCACACCGTGCCCGTCGCGATCCGCGGCCACGCGTCGCTCACGTCCTGAGGAAGGGGCACTGCCTCCATGACAGTCTCCGCCCACGTCCGGCAGTCCGCTCGCGCGGCGACTGCGGGCACCGCCGCCGAGGCCCCCTCCGGCGCCCGTTCCCCGCTGCGACTCGCACTCGACTCTCCGTCGGGACGATTCGGCCTCTGGGCGTCCAGCGCCGTGGCGGCGCTCCAGGCAGCGGGGCTCGTGCTCGTCGCCGATGCGATCGCGCGCGGCATCGTGCGCGCGATGGAGGGAGGTGCACTCAGAGAACCGATCGTGATCGGCATCGTCGGCGTGCTGTGCCAGGCGATCGCCGCCTGGGCGGGGAAGGCTGCCGGCGCCATGAGTTCGGCGGGGGCGAAGACCGGTCTGCGCCGGCGGTTCATCTCACGGGTCTTCGGCGGCACAGGACGCGACGTGCAGGGGACGGACGGAGCACTCGCACTGCTGGCGACCCGATCGCTCGACGAGGTCGACGACTACTTCACTGCGGTGGTGCCGGCGCTCACCGCCAGTGCGGTCGTCCCGCTCGTCGTGGGCGCGCGCATCCTGTGGGCGGACTGGGTGAGCGCTCTCATCGTGGTCCTGACTCTGCCGCTCGTCCCGCTCTTCATGATCCTCATCGGCCAGTACACGGCCGAACGCGTCGAGGACGCGACGAAGTCCCTCGACAGGCTGTCGGGGCACCTCGTGGAACTGGCCCGCGGGGTGCCCGTCCTCGTGGGTCTGGGCCGTCTGCCTGCCCAAGCTGCCGCCCTGCGCGATGTGTCGACCACGTATCGCGACACGACCATGACGACCCTGCGGGTGGCATTCCTGTCCGCCCTGGCGCTCGAACTCATCGCGACGCTGTCCGTCGCTGTCGTCGCGGTGTTCGTGGGCGTACGACTGGTCTACGGGCACATGGGACTCGAAGAGGGGCTGCTCGCACTGGTCCTCGCGCCCGAATGCTACCTGCCGCTGCGCAGGCTGGGAGCCGCCTTCCACTCGACGGAGAACGGTCTGGCCGCCTACGACCGCATGCGGAGCATCATCGATCGACCCGTTGCGCCGTCGCTCACTACCACTGCGAAGAGCAGCATCGCGGTCTCCGACCTCACGGTCCGCTACGAGGGACGGCCGGTCCCGGTGCTCGATCGTGTGAGCGCGGATCTCGGAGCGCGGGGACTCACCGTCCTCACCGGGACCTCCGGAGCGGGGAAGTCGACGCTGCTCTCCGCTCTCGCAGGGCTGCTGCGCAGTGAGGAGGGGATAGAGGCATCCGGAGACGTCCGGGTCCCCGACCGCGTGGCATTCGCCGCGCAGCGACCGGTCACCTTCGCCCGCACGGTGGGAGAGGAGATCGCGCTGCGCCTCCCGGATGATCTGCGCACCGCTGCGGACGAACTCCCGGCACGCAGGGCGGCACTGGCCGCCTGTCTGCGATTCGCATGCCTCCCGGTGGATACGGAGATGCCGTGCACAGCGCTGAGCCCCGGACAGCAGCGGAGGCTGTCGCTGGCGCGCGTCCGTGCATCGGTCATGGCGGGAGCGGGCGTGGTCCTCCTCGACGAGCCCACCGCGCACCTCGACGGGGCGATCGCGGCGCAGGTCCGTGCACAGATCGCGGACCTCGCCGCTGCTGTACCGGTCATCGCGGCGACCCACGACGCGGCACTCGCCGCTCGCGCCGATCGACAGGCCCATGTGGCGGCCGGGCGGGTCAGCGTCGATCAGGTCGATGTCGAGCAGGTCGCCACGGCGCGGGCGAGCCTGCCCCTGCCCTCCGATCGCGCAGCACTCCGACCCGCTGCCCCGGCTGTCACCACTGTCCCGGCTGTCACTGATGTCGCCGTGGGCCCTGACGTCGAGGGACGTCCGCATGAGCACGCGCCCCTCACGGCGGCGGACGCGCCGACGCCTCCATCGAGCGGTCGCCTGTTCACCCGGCTGGTGCGCGCGGTGAACCCCTTCACCCCGAAGTTCCTCTTCGCCGTCCTCTTCGGTGTCCTGTCCACGGCGGCGGGTGCAGCTCTGACGGGCGTGTCCGCATGGCTCATCGTCCGCGCGTCGGCCCAGCCGCCGATCATGTATCTGCTCGTCGCGATCGTCGGGGTCCGCTTCTTCGGCCTGTCCCGTGCGGTCTTCGCCTACGCGCAGAGGCTGTGGCTGCACGACGCGGTCCTCGACGCGCTCACCCTGCTGCGGGTGCGTCTGTGGAACCGCTTCGCACACCGCGGGACTGCGGACCGACGGATCGCACGCGGTGGAGGAGCGCTGCGCTCTCTCATCGCGGACGTCGACGACATCCGCGACATGGTTCCCCGCGTCGTGCTGCCTCCCCTCGTCGCAGTGCTGGTCAGCGCCGCCGCGATCCATGTCCTCTTCGCCATCGATCCGGTGGCAGGAGCAGTCGGGCTGATCGGCCTGGGCGTCGCTCTGGGGCCGGCCTCGTGGGCCGCGCTCGTGGCTGACGGGAGGGCGAGCGCGGTGCGGGTGGACGCCCGCGCAGCCGTGCTGTCCGGCGTCGTGGGGCTCCTCTCCGCTCGCGACGACCTCATCCCGGACGGTGCGTGGAGGGTTCCCGCCGCCGCCTTCGTCGAGCAGGACGGAAGAGCGGCCGCGAGTGAGCGGCGAGCACTCCGCGCGACGGGCGCGGGTGAGGCGGTCGTCATCGCCGCCTGCACGTCCGCAGCCCTGGCGATCCTCGCCCTGCTCGGTCCCACGGTGGCCGGCGGCGGACTCAGCCCGGAGATGCTCGCGGTGGCCGTGCTTCTGCCGCTGGGGCTCACCGACGCGCTCCTCGATTCGCTCGCAGCAGTCCAGCGGTGGCCGGCGCTGCGGACGGTGCTGTCGGGGATCGACGACCTCGATGACCACCAGAGTCCGGGTACTGCCGACAGCGCTGCCTCTGCGAATGCACCGCAGTCGATCCGGACCCTCGCGGTCGAGGACCTCGAACTGCGGTGGCCGGACACGGTCGAACCGGTCCTGAGCGGACTCACCGCGGACTTCCCGATCCCGGGCGCCACTGTCGTGACAGGGCCGTCAGGGTCGGGGAAGACGACGCTCGTGAGTGCTCTTCTGCGGTTCCTCGAACCGTCCGGAGGCCGTGTAATCGTGAACGGGGAGAGTGCAGAGGGACTGGGGCCTGCAGACGTCGCGGGGTGCATCGCATGGTGTCCCCAGGAGGCTCACGTGTTCGACTCGACCCTGCGGGGCAACCTGCTCATCGCCCGATCGCGTGATGAGGCACCGGGTGACGAGGAGCTCACAGACGCGCTCACCCGCGCTGGTCTGGGCACTCTGGTGTCAGAAGTGGGACTGGACGCACGGGTCGGGGCGTCGGGGTCCCGCCTGTCCGGAGGTCAGCGTCAGAGGCTGGCCGTTGCACGGACGCTGCTGGTGGGGGCCGACGTCGTCGTGCTCGACGAACCCACCGCGCACTTGGATCCGCCCACGGCGCACACTCTGCTGAATGATCTCGACGAGGTTCTCGCGGACGTCGGCATGATCCTCGTCTCCCATGACGAGTCGGCAGCGGCCGACCGGGAAGGACGGATTCGCCTCCTCAGTCCTTCCCGCGACCGCCGAACATGATCTCGTCCCAGCTGGGGACCGAGGCGCGTCCGCGGCGACGCTTGGCGGCGTCCGGCGGTGTGAGGTCCTGCGCATCAGCGTCCTCCGCCGAGTATCCTGCGGCGGACTCCTCGCCCCGCTCGGGGACGTCGTCGCTCCCAACAGGATCCGCGGTGCTCGGGACGGTACCGGGGAAGACCTTCGCGGAGGCGGAGGAGAGTGCGTCGTCCGATGCTCCTGCCGAACTGTCCTCCCATCCGGACACTGCGGGGTCGTCGAGCAGGGAGGGATGATCATCGCCCGGTCCGGTCACGGTCTCCGGGGATGAGGATTCGGCGGGAGACGGGCCGGCGGGAGAGGCGTGGCCGGATCCGCCGGAAGCCGGCGGGGCCTCGGGCGCGGGAGGACCGGAACGGGGCGTGCCGATCGGCTCCGTGTGCTGGTCCCGGTGCTGGTCGTGCGACGACGCCCCGGCGTCGCCGTCGGACGACGGCAGCGCGACGATGCTCGCGTCCTGTGCCTCATCCGGGCGGCTGGGCGCGCTGTGTGCTCCGTCGATGGTCCGGTCATCCGCATCGCCGACCAGGCGGAGGCCACCGGAACCGACGTGCGGAGCGTCCTGGCCCACGGGTGCTGCAGTCGGTGAGGCGTCGTCTGCGGGCATGCCGTCAGGGGGAGGGGCGGCATGCCTGATGGGGGAGGGGGCAGGGGCCGGTTCGTCCGCCGGGGCCGGCGCGACGCCGCGTCGACGGCGCAGACTCTCGAGGATCCGTCCCGTCTCGGTCTGCTGGTCGCGGGACGGGCCGCTGCGCGGTGAAGCCGGTGGGAGCGGGTCGCTCGTGCTCCAGCGCCTCTCCGACCCGGAGCCGAAGTCGGGGATCGGCCCGGAGTCGGTGGGGCCGGAGTCGGAGAGCCAGCGGGCCTCATCGTCCTGGGCGACGACGGAGCCGCGCGTGTAGGTCCACCCTGCGGCACGCGGGCGAGACCCGGCCACGAAGGAGAGCTCGACGTACCACGTGCCGTCCTGGCGCTTCCACGCATCCCACTCCATCGACTCGGGGTCGACCTCGCGGAGTCCGAGCCGTTCGAGAGCGAGCTCTGCGAGCGGGGTGGGCGAGCCCGTGTCCGTGTCCGGATAGACGAGCACGCGTCCCGCCTGCTGTGCGGTGTGGCGGCGCTCGTCGAGCACCGGGCGCTCGTAGCGCCGGATGTGTTCGATGTCCTCACCCGTCTCTGCGGCGATGTCCTCCGCCGTCAGGCCGGAGCGGACCATCGCCTGGATCGCGCGGGGGCGCAGTGCGTCTCCGCGGGGGGACTCGGACGCGTACGCGCGGCGAGCGCGTCGGACGGCGCCGATGACAGCGTCGTCCACGGGCAGTCGATGCTCCGCGCCCGTCGGGTCGACGAGGACCAGTGCATCCTCGTCATCCGTCAGCCCGCGCAGGGTCAACTGGGTCATCGTGGGTTCCTCCTCGCACGTCACGGCTGGCTCCGATCGTGTCACGGACTCGCACCTGCGGGCCGGATCTGCGTCCGCGAGTCGCAGATCGGACCACGGTGTGAGACCTGTCCTCCTGCGAACCGAGCCCGGCCCGCCGCCCCGCTGCGAGCGGATACCCTGGTGCCTGTGACTGACACACACCTTGAACCATTCGACGCGGTCGTCCTCATGTCCTTCGGCGGGCCGGAGAAGGACGAGGACGTGCTCCCGTTCCTCCAGAACGTCACAGCGGGCCGCGGCATACCGGACGAACGACTCGTCGAGGTCGGCGAGCACTACTACGGATTCGGCGGACGATCGCCGATCAACGATCAGAACCGTGCGCTGCTCGCAGCGCTCGAGCAGGAGATGGCGGGACGCGGCCTGCGCACACCGATCGTGTGGGGCAACCGCAACTGGGAGCCGTACCTGACCGATGCGGCACGTGCGCTGGCGCAGGACAGCGGCCGAGCGCGCCTGCTCGCGATCGATACATCCGCCTACTCGAGCTATTCGTCCTGCCGGCAGTACCGCGAGGACTTCGCGGGGACGGTGAGGACTCTGGCCGACGAGGGTCTGAAGGTCGAGTTCGACAAGATCCGCCAGTACTACAACCACCCCGGATTCGCACAGGCGGAACTCGCCTGCGTGCGGGAGGGGCTCGATCAGCTCGAACAGCTCACCGGCGGGCTCGACGCACAGCGCCAGAAGATCCTCTACGTGACGCACTCGATCCCCGATGCCATGGAGACCGCGTCGCAGAGGCGGACTGCGGGATACGAGGCACAGCACCGCCAGCTCATCGAGTGGGTGACGGGTGGGCTGGGCGAGCGCGCAGTGCTCGAATCGGAGCTCGTCTTCTGCTCACGGTCCGGAGCCCCCCATATTCCGTGGTCGGAGCCGGACGTGAATGACCGGATGGAGGAGCTTGCAGAGCAGGGCATCACCGGCGTGATGCTGGTGCCTATGGGCTTCGTGTCCGATCACATGGAGGTCAAGTACGACCTCGACACGGAAGCGAAGGAGACTGCCCGGAGGCTGGGGATGGATTTCGTCCGCGCAGGGACCGTCGGTGTGCGGCCCGACTTCGTCGCGGGGCTCGTCGACCTCCTGCAGGAGAGGGCAGCGCAGGTCCGCGGAGACGATGTGGACGCCCCGGCCGTCACAGCGGAGGGACCTCTGGTCCCCGGCTCCGGTACGTGTGCGATCGACTGCTGCCTGGGCGCCGTCGACAGGCCCACCCACCCGTCCTGGGCCTCCTGAGGGTCGCTCTCCCCTGAGCGGACGGAGGGACCCACCCGGATGATCATCCGGGTGGGGCCCTCCGTCTGCTCAGGCAGTGCTGTCGTCAGGGGAGGGGATGATCGGGATCGCGCCCGTCTCCACTGCGAGGACGGCCTCCAGTTCTGTGGTGTCCACATCACTGCGGCCGGCGATGTCGACGAGTGTCTCGAGGTCGCCGAGCAGCAGCTCCTCCTCGTGCTGGTCCTCGTCTTCGCGTGCTGCGGCGAGCCGGTGCCGCAGTTCGGCGATGCGTTCGTCGAGACCGCTTCGGAACCTGCTCATGACTACTCCTTCCATGCGGCGACCGCACGGTCGGAGGCCCGCGCGGTCAGCTCCTGCGAACAGGGAGTCGCAGAGCCTTCTCCCCGGAATCCTCCCATGCGACCCTTGGTGGATCCTGGTGGCGAACCGGTCCACTCGTGAATCGGACGTGAATCACACAAGATTCTTCGCTTCTCCTCTTGCGCGGTCAGGGGTGTCCGTGCAGAATGCAGGGGACACAGCCGGAGGCGGGTTTCAACCACCTCCCGACAGCCCCGAATTCCCGGAGAGTGATCACGCCAGATGGCAACCGACTACGATGCGCCGAAGAAGCAGGACGAGGAACTCAGCAACGACTCGCTCGAAGAGCTGAAGGCGCAGCGAAACCAGCAGATGGCGAGCCAGGTTGACGAGGACGAGGCCGCCGTTGCTGAAGGATTCGAGCTGCCTGGCGCAGACCTCTCGAATGAAGAGCTGTCCGTGCGCGTGCTCCCGAAGCAGAACGACGAGTTCACCTGCATGGAGTGCTTCCTGGTCCGGCACCGTTCGCAGCTGGCGGACGCCGACGAGATGATCTGCACCGACTGCGCGGGGTGACGCTCCGACCGGATCGGGTGACCGATCCGACACTTTCTCAGGCGGAGGCGACTCCCGGGACTGCTGTGTGAAGGGGGAGGGACCGCGATCGCGGTCCCTCCCCCTTCCTGCTGTGTCCATGCGCACGTGGACACAGCATCCGGACTCAGACTGTGCGGGGCGACGGCGACAGGAGCGCGGCCAACGACTGCGGGTGCCGGGTGGAGACCAGCCAGTACGGAGTGGGATCGGACGGGTCGGCGATCTCGATGCGCACGACGGTCTTGACCCACGGACGCAGCATCAGGAAGGCCCGCACGTCCAGCAGATGACCGCGCTGAGCGAAGGATCCCGAGGCGTCGAAGCCGGTGACGTCGCTGATGAAGCTCCTCTCGATCCGTGCAGGTCCCGCGACGAGCGAATCCTCGGTCACGACGACACGTGCGGACAGCGATCGCATCCAGACGATCACGCCCGCGGCCACGAGGAGCGGCAGAACGACGGCTCCCACCTGCGAGATCGGAAGTGCCAGGAGGGATGTCATCGCGGACAGGAGCATCAGCGCGATCCACCAGCCGGCGCTGGGGGAGAGGCGTTCGCTGTACACAGTCGTCGAGGTGGCGGTCATGGCCTCATCTTCCCATACGGCTGCAGGCGGTCAGGCGCTGTGTAGAGTGGCGCCGTGACTGATGAGAGAGACGACCAGGGCGAGAGGCCCGACGTGCGTGTGAAGGTGCTGAGTGCGGATGCGGTCGTACCCGCATACGCGCACGAGGGCGACGCCGGGGCCGATCTGTATGCGGCAGAGGGCGTCGAGCTGGCGCCCTTCGCGCGGGCAGTCGTCGCGACCGGAGTGGCGATCGCGCTGCCGGCCGGCCACGCGGGTTTCATCCACCCCCGCTCGGGGCTCTCCTCGAAGCACGGAGTCACGGTGGTGAACGCTCCCGGCACGATCGATGCCGGATATCGCGGCGAGATCAAGGTGCCGCTCATCAACCTCGACCCGCACACGACCTATACCGTGGCGCGGGGAGACCGCATCGCCCAGCTCGTGGTCCAGGCCGTCGCACACGCGCGCTTCCGCACCGTCGACGCACTCGAGGACACCGGCCGGGGCGCCGGCGGGTTCGGCTCGACCGGCGGCTTCTCCACGTCGGAGTGACTGTACGTCGCCACCGCCGGCCGTGACGCGCGTCGCGGCGGCACTAGACTCGTGAGTGCACTGCCGAAGGAAGGATCCATGGGACTTTTCGACCGATTCAAGAAGGAGCGTCCGGACGTCACGTCTGCGGACGCTGACGACGTGCCCGATGTCACGGAGGACGTCGACGCTCCGGGGGACGCCGACGCCGCGAGTGCGGATGCGCCTGCTGAGGACGACGAGATCGTCGTCGACCCCAAGGAGGCCCCCCGGGATCGCGCGGAGGCGGGCCCCTTCGACGTCGACGACGCGGTGCCTGAACGCCACCGTCTGACGATGGGTGCTCTCGCAGTGCCGGTGCTGGACGGCATGCAGATCCGACTCGAGACGGAAGACAAGACGGACCGCGTGCTCGGTGTCACCATGGTGCACGGCAAGGCGGCGATGCAGCTGCAGGTCTTCGCCGCTCCGCGCGGCGAGGGCATCTGGAAGTCGATCCGCGAGGAGATCGCGGACGGTGTGCGTCGTCGCCGGGGGAAGGCCGACGAGCTCTACACCGACCTCGGGAACGAGCTCGTCTGTCAGGTGCCCGTGCGTGCCAAGGACGGACGCACGGGCGTCCGCGTGACGCGCTTCGCGGGCATCGACGGCCCGCGCTGGTTCCTCCGCGCCGTCTTCTCCGGCACCGCAGTCACGGAGAAGGAGTCGCGGGCGGAACTGGTCGACCTGCTCCGCGGCGTCGTCGTCGATCGGGGCAGTGAGGCGATGCCTCCGCGCGAGCTGATCGCTCTCACGCCGCCGAACATCACGGCTTCGGCGACGGCGGGGGCCGAACAGTCGGATGCCGAGCCCGGAGACGCAGACGACCTGAACCCGTTCGAGCGCGGTCCGGAGATCGCGGAAGTCCGCTGACCGGGATATCGCAGGGAGCGCAGATGAGTGGACGCGACCGTGTGACCCTCGAGATCCTCAGGCCCGCCGCCGGCGGTGAGTCCCTCGCGCACCACGACGGCCGCACGGTCTTCGTCTCCGGGGCGATCCCCGGAGAGACCGTCTGCGCGGAGATCACCGGGGACTCCCGCCGTGTGCTCCGTGCGAGGACGGTGGATGTGCTCGAGCCCTCGCCCCACCGCATCGCCGACCGCCGCGCGGCGCTCGGCGTACCGGGGGCGGGGGGCCTCGAGTTCGCGCATGTCGCGCTGGATCACTCCCGTGTCCTCAAGGAACAGGCGGCGGCCGATCAGCTGGAGCGCATCGGCGGTCTCGACCCTGCGTCCATCGGTTTCCGCGTCCTGCCGGCGCCGACGGAGGCCGCGGGGGATCCCCGGAGTCGCGAAGCCGGCCTGAACGGGACGGCATGGCGCACGCGGGTGCAGAGCGCGGTCGATGCGCACGGTCGCCTCGGCATGCTGGCTCCCGGCAGCCACACGGTGATCCCCTACGACGCCGGGGTCATCCCGCTGGCGATCGACGACGTGAATGCGCTGGGACTCACCGACCTCCGTCTCCCCGGAGTCACACGCGTCGAAGTCGCGGCGGGACACAGTTCGGGCGCGATCGTCCTGCGTGGAGCCGCTGCGGGCGAGCACGTCGACGCGGTGGCCGAGCGCGCACGCGATCAGCCCGGCGAGTGGAGTGTCCTCGCAGAGGCGGGGACTCCTGCGCGGCGCAGAGGCGCGCGCAACCGCGGCGGTGGATCCGCTCGCCCCCTCCGCGCTGTCCGAGGAGACGGCTGGGTCCGGGAACGGGTGCCGGGGGTCGAGCGCGACCTGCGGGTTCGGGGTGACGGGTTCTGGCAGGTGCACCGCGATGCGGCCGGCGTGCTCGTGGCGTCGGTGCGCTCCGCTGTCGGCGATCCGGACGATGGGAGCGTGCTCGACCTGTACTGCGGTGCGGGCCTGCTGGGGATCGGGCTCGCGGAGCAGGGGCATTCCATCACGGGGATCGAAGGCTCCGCGCAGGCGGTGGCCGACGCCGTCGCGAACGCCCGCGGCCTGGATGCACGCTTCGACGTGGGGCGTGTGGAGGCCGCGGCGGAATTCGCCGCTGCGCGCACAGCGGTGCTCGACCCGCCGCGCACGGGCGCCGGGCCTGCTGTGGTGGATGCGCTCCTCGCCTCACCCGTGCAGCGGATCGTCCACGTGTCATGTGACGGCGCCACCCTCGCGCGAGACCTGAAGAGGCTCGTGGCCGGTGGCTGCAGGGTCTCGAATGTGGTCGCGCACGACCTCTTCCCCCTCACCGGGCACCTGGAGTTCGTCGCAGTCGTCGACCGCTGACCCTGCGATTCCGGCGGCAAGCCGAGGGGCGAATGGCCGCGGGCATCCGGACACGATAGAATGTATCTTGACATCAAGATACTTTACGGAACATCCGCATTGCCTAATTCGGCAGGCGCGGTCATCCGCGAGTGTCGAGAGCTGCAGAAGAGGAGAAACACGTTGAGCAACGTCGACAGTTTCACGTCCAAGAGCATGCTTGAGGTCAACGGCAAGAACTACGAGATCTTCCGCCTCGACGCGGTGGAGGGCTCGCAGAAGCTTCCGTTCAGCCTCAAGGTGCTGCTCGAAAACCTCCTGCGGACGGAGGACGGCGCGAACATCACCGCCGATCACATCCGCACACTGGCGTCGTGGGATCCGACGGCCGATCCCAGCCACGAGATCCAGTTCACCCCCGCACGCGTGGTCATGCAGGACTTCACGGGTGTGCCCTGCATCGTCGACCTCGCCACGATGCGCGAAGCTGTCAAGGAGCTGGGCGGGGACGCCGACAAGGTGAACCCGCTCGCGCCCGCCGAACTCGTCATCGACCACTCCGTGCAGATCGATTCGTTCGGCAACACGAACGCCATCGAGCGCAACATGGACATCGAGTATCAGCGCAACGGCGAGCGCTACCAGTTCCTGCGGTGGGGCCAGACGGCCTTCGACGACTTCAAGGTCGTCCCCCCGGGCATGGGCATCGTCCACCAGGTGAACATCGAGTACCTGGCACGGGTCATCATGCCGCGCGAGGTCGACGGTGTGCTGCGCGCGTACCCGGATACCCTCGTGGGCACCGACTCCCACACCACCATGGTGAACGGCCTGGGTGTCCTGGGCTGGGGCGTGGGCGGCATCGAGGCGGAGGCCGCGATGCTCGGTCAGCCGGTGTCGATGCTGATCCCGCCGGTCGTGGGCTTCAAGCTCACCGGTGGGATCCCGTCCGGCGTGACGGCGACGGACGTCGTCCTCACGATCACGGACATGCTCCGCCAGCACGGAGTCGTCGGGAAGTTCGTCGAGTTCTACGGCAAGGGCGTCTCCGCCGTCCCGCTCGCGAACCGCGCGACGATCGGCAACATGAGCCCCGAGTTCGGCTCCACCGCCGCGATGTTCCCGATCGACGAGGTGACGCTGGACTACCTCCGTCTCACCGGCCGTGACGAGGACCAGATGGCGCTCGTGGAGACGTACGCGAAGGAGCAGGGCCTCTGGCACGATCCGGAGGCCGAGATCGAGTTCTCCGAGTACCTCGAACTGGATCTGTCGACGGTCGTGCCGTCGATCTCCGGTCCGAAGCGCCCTCAGGACCGCATCGAGCTGTCCGATGCGAAGTCGCAGTTCGCGAAGGACATCCACAACTACGCGCAGCCCGGCGATGAGCAGAAGTCCGCTCCTGTCGCCACTGCCGACGGTCGTGAGTTCGAGCTGACGAACGGCGCGGTCGCGATCGCATCGATCACGTCCTGCACGAACACCTCGAACCCGTCCGTCATGATGGCGGCCGGTCTGGTGGCGCGGAAGGCCCGTGAGAAGGGGCTCAGCTCGAAGCCGTGGGTGAAGACGTCGATCGCCCCCGGGTCGAAGGTCGTCACGGAGTACTACGAGAAGGCCGGCCTCATCCCGGACCTCGAGGCGCTCAACTTCTACATCGTCGGCTACGGCTGCACGACGTGCATCGGCAACTCGGGCCCGCTCGAGGAGGAGATCTCGCAGTCCATCCAGGACAACGACCTCTCCGTCTCCGCCGTGCTGTCCGGCAACCGCAACTTCGAGGGCCGCATCAGCCCCGACGTGAAGATGAACTACCTCGCGTCGCCTCCCCTCGTCATCGCCTACGCACTGGCCGGCACGATGGACTTCGACTTCGAGGGTCAGCCGCTGGGACAGGACACGGACGGCAACGATGTCTACCTCAAGGACATCTGGCCGGCGCCCGAAGAGATCGAGGAGCTCATCCAGTCCTCGATCAGCACGGACATGTTCACGTCCGAGTACGGGACGATCTTCGACGGTGACCACCGCTGGAAGGAGCTCGACACCCCGTCGGGCAACGTCTTCGAGTGGGAGGACAGCTCCACCTACGTGCGGAAGCCTCCATACTTCGACGGCATGACCCTCGAGACGACCCCTGTCGAGGACGTCAAGGGTGCCCGTGTCCTGGCGAAGCTCGGCGACTCCGTCACGACCGACCACATCTCCCCGGCCGGCTCCTTCAAGGCGGACACCCCCGCCGGCAGGTACCTCGTGGAGAACGGCGTCGAGCGCAAGGACTTCAACTCCTACGGCTCGCGCCGCGGCAACCACGAAGTGATGATCCGCGGCACGTTCGCGAACATCCGTCTCCAGAACCAGCTCCTGGACGGTGTGCAGGGCGGCTTCACCCGCGACTTCACGCAGGAGGGCGCACCCCAGACGACGATCTACGACGCGTCGCAGAACTACCAGGCCGCCGGCATCCCGCTGGTGGTCCTGGGCGGCAAGGAGTACGGCTCCGGCTCGTCGCGCGACTGGGCCGCGAAGGGCACCAAGCTCCTGGGCGTCTCAGCTGTCATCACGGAGAGCTTCGAGCGCATCCACCGCTCGAACCTCATCGGCATGGGCGTGCTGCCGATGCAGTTCCCCGCAGGCGAGAGCGCGGAGTCCCTGGGCCTCGACGGCACGGAGACGTTCGACATCTCCGGTGTCACGAAGCTCAACGAGGGCACGACTCCGTCGACCCTCCACGTGACGGCGACGAAGGACGACGGCTCCACAGTCGAGTTCGACGCGGTGCTCCGCATCGACACCCCCGGCGAGGCGGACTACTACCGCAACGGCGGCATCCTCCAGTACGTCCTGCGTCAGCTCGCGACCGCGTGATCTGAGATCCGTGGGCGTCAGCGATCCCCACGGATGATCACCGGCTGCGGCCGAGCACGGAGAAGCCCCCACCGATCGGTGGGGGCTTCTCCGTGTCGCTGTGCTCCCGCCCGGATCAGCGGCGGAACGGGCCGCCCCGATCTGCAGAACCCGTCCCTCGATGGTCCGCGGCCGGTGGGTGCGCCGCCGGACGAGCGCTTCGGTGCGGTCTGCAGGCGTTAGGATGGAACGTCGTTCGCCCGTCCGATAGGAGTCGCCCCCGATGACTTTCCTGGAGTCCGTCTCCTCACCCGCAGACCTGCGGGCCCTCTCCCTCGCGGAATGCGAGGTGTACGCCAAGGAGATCCGCGAGGACCTCGTCGCGACGATCTCGCGCACCGGCGGCCACCTGGGCCCCAATCTGGGGGTCGTCGAGCTCACCTTCGCACTCCACAGAGTGTTCGAGAGTCCGGCTGACACGATCCTCCTGGACGTGGGGCATCAGTCCTACGTCCACAAGTACGTGACGGGGCGTCGTGATCGCTTCGCGACGCTGCGCCAGCGCGGTGGTCTCTCCGGCTACCCCTCGCGGGAGGAGAGCGAGCACGACGTCATCGAGAACTCGCACGCGTCGACCTCGCTGTCGTGGGCGGACGGGATCGCGAAGGCTCATCAGCTGCGCGGCGAGGACGACCGGTGGGTGGTCGCCGTGATCGGCGACGGCGCGCTGACCGGAGGGGTCGCGTGGGAGGCGCTCAACACCATCGCAGCCGATGATTCCCGCCCCCCGCGCAAACTCGTCATCGTCATCAATGACAACGGACGGTCCTACGCCCCCACCGTCGGCGGCATGGCTGCGCACCTCGATTCGCTGCGCGCGTCGAACAGCTACGAGAAGCTGCTGTCATGGGGCAAGGAGCGACTGCAGCAGTCGGGGCCCCCCGGCCGCGCGGCGTACACGGCCATGCGAGGAGTGAAGCGCGGCCTGCGCGATATGACGGCCGACGCCCAGACGGGGATCTTCGACGAGCTCGGGCTCAAGTACATCGGACCGGTCGACGGCCACGACCAGGAAGCCGTCGAACGGGCACTGCAGCTCGCGAAGGACTTCGAGGGCGGTCCGGTCGTCGTGCACACGGTCACGCGGAAGGGCTTCGGCTACGGCCCCGCGATCGAGGACGAGGTCGACCAGTTCCATGCAGTGGGAGTGATCGACCCGATCACCGGGAAGTCGCAGCCGAGCACCGGGCGGTCCTGGACCAGCGCCTTCGGCGACGCGATCACGGACCTCGCACGCGGGCGCGAGGACATCGTCGCGATCACTGCAGCGATGCTCGATCCGGTGGGGCTCAGCGGCTTCCGGGACGAGTTCCCCGAGCGAGTCTTCGATGTGGGCATTGCGGAGCAGCACGCGGTCGCCTCTGCTGCCGGACTGTCGTACGGAGGGCTGCACCCGGTGGTCTGCCTCTACGCGACGTTCATGAACCGGGCCTTCGACCAGGTCCTCATGGACGTCGCCCTGCATCGTCAGGGCGTGACGTTCGTTCTGGATCGCGCCGGTGTGACAGGGCCGGACGGCGCGAGCCACCACGGCATCTGGGACATGGCGCTGCTGCAGGCGGTGCCGGGTCTCCGCCTCGCTGCGCCCCGCGATGCCGAACGCCTCGTCGAGGAGCTGGGCGAGGCGGTCGGAGTCGAGGACGCTCCGACCGTGGTCCGGTTCTCCCGCGGAAAGGTCGGCACTGAGATCTCGCACCTGCGCCGGACCGATGACGGGGCAGACGTGCTCGCGGAGGTTCCGGAGGGCCTGTCCGCGGATGTGCTCATCGTGTCAGTGGGAGCACTGGCGGACCGTGCGCTGGCCGTGCGCCAGCGGCTCGCGGACGCAGGTATCGGAGCGACTGTCGTCGACCCGCGCTGGGCCCTGCCGGTCCCGGAATCGGTCCAGTCGATGGCACAGGTCCACCGACTGGCCGCGGTGATCGAGGACGGCATCCGGACAGGAGGGATCGGATCACGACTGCGTCAGGAGCTGCGTGCGGACGACTCCACTGTGGGCGTCGTCGAGCTGGGCGTCCCCGATGTGTTCCTGCCCCAGGGGACGCGTGAGGAGGTACTCGACTACGCGGGCCTCACGGTCGAGGCGATGACGGAGCAGATCCTCTCGAGGCTTCCCCGGACCCCGTGAGGCTTCCCCGGACCCGGTGAGCCAGGCTCCGGGGAAGGCGCCCGTTCAGCCCTTCACGGAGCGGGCGGCGTCGACCAGCACCGGCAGGGACAGCTCTCGCTGCCACTGACGGGCGCCGGCGTCGACGAGGAACTCCGCGAGTGCCTCCCGATCTCCCGGTTCGGGGAGCGCCGCTGCGCTGCGCACGAGCGCCGGCTGCAGCAGGAGATCGTGGGGGATGCCTGTGGTGTCCGACAGCTCCCGCATCCCCGCCTTCAGCGCATCGGTGCGCTCCTTCACGAGGCTGCGATCCAATCGCCGGCCCGATCCCGGGCTCCTGAGCCTGCGGGGGAGCTCCGGTTCGGGCAGGGAGTCGGCTCGCATCAGTGCGTCCGTCCAGCGCCGTGCGTGCCGTCGCGTGAGCCGGCCGGTTCCCAGGGTGCGGAAGACGTCATCGGCGGTGCGGACTCGTGCAGATGCGAGTGCGACGATCTCACGATCACGCAGGATGCGACTCGGAGCGACGTCGCCGTCGCGGGCGATGTTCTCGCGAGAGGTCCACAGCTCGCGGGCGCGGGCGAGCTGGCGGGGCACTTTGAGAGAGCCCAGCCCGTTGAGTCGGCGCCACGGCTCGTCGTGCACGGTCGGTGTGAAGTCGAGGAGGTGCTCGAACTCCTGCTGGGCGAACTCGGCACGCCCCGCGGCATGGAGACGGGCGTCCAGATCGTCCGCGACGTCGAGGAGCACCTCGACGTCGAGGGCGGCGTAGGCCAGCCAGGACTCCGGCAGGGGGCGGGTGGACCAGTCGACGGCGGAATGCTCCTTCGCGAGCCTCACACCGACGGTCTCGCCCACGACTGCGGCGAGGCCGAAGCGCTCGAAGCCCAGGAATCGCGCCGCCACCTCGGTGTCGAACAGCGCGTCGGGCCGCATATCGAGGTCCGAGAGGCAGGGGAGGTCCTGCGTCGAGGCGTGCAGGACCCATTCCGTGCCGCGGAGCACGTCGTCGACGGGCCCCAGGTCGGCGAACGGTTCGGGATCGATGAGGATCGTGCCCGAACCCTCGCGCTTGAGCTGGACGAGGAATGCGCGCTGGCCGTAGCGGTATCCCGAAGCCCTCTCCGCGTCGACCGCGACCGATCCGGTCCCCGCTGCGAGCGTGCGTGCGGCCTCGTCGAGACCAGCGGGGGTGTCGACCACGTCGGGGACCCCGTCGGCCGGCGCGCTGAGCAGGGGCAGCGACTCATCCGTGTTCCCTGAGCTCACCGGCGTCGCCCCGGGAGTGCGGTGACGCCGGCCGGCAGCGGCGGCAGTCCCGCGATCGTCGTGAGCAGGTCCACCCAGGCGTCGAAGTGGTCGGTGATGTCTTCGGGTTCGGCGAGGACGGGGGTCCACGAGGCGCGCAGTTCGAGATCGATCGTCGACGGGCGCGCGGAGAGCGTCCCGAAGCTCTCCGACAGGACCCGTGTCGTGGTGCCTCCCGCGGCGAGCACCTCGCAGTCGTGCGCGTCGAGCGCATCGGTCAGCCAGGACCAGGCGACGGCGCCCAGCATGGCCTCGTTCCCCATGTCATGCTCCAGCTCTGCGCGGATGTAGGAGACGATGCGGAAGTCCCCCTGCCATTCGTCGGGGGCAGCCGGATCGTGGAGCACGACGACGCGTCCGGTGGCGAGCTCGTCGATCTCTTCGCCGGACACCCGCTGGAACGAGGCGTCGGCGTGGACTTCGGCGCCGATCGCGGTGGCGAACGGGGCGAGCTTCGACGGTGCCCTGATCGCGGAGACGGAGACATGGGGCACGTCGGCGACTCCCTCGAGCACGTTCTTCACGCGGGAGAACGACTGGGGGACTGGATGGAGCGAGGACGGTGATGCCACGTCGTCCACGATAGGGGCTGAGGGGTGCGACACACAGGATCCACGCCGAGGCCGCACCGGAATAGATCCGACGCATTCGTGCATTGAGGAGCATGAGCCGTCTGCGGCCCGGTCAGCGGGCCTGCACAGCGGTGGAACGGAGGGCGATGACAGCAGTGGACACGACGACACCCGCGACCGACCGACCAGGATCTGAGCGACGCATTCAGGACGGCCTTCAGGCACCACCCCGGGGGGATCGCGATCATCGCAGCCTCCGGCGACGGGGGCCCCGTCGGCATGACCGCCTCCAGCGTCGCGAGTGTGTCCGTCACGCCGACGACCGTCCTCTTCTCGCTCATGCGGTCGAGCCGTTCCGCAGTGGGGCTGCTCGGAGCAGACGTGCTCAGTGTGAACCTCGTGAATGCTCGGCATGCGGAGCTCGCCCGGAAGTTCGCTGTGCACGGGTCCGAGCGCTTCACCCCCGAAGAGGGTTGGGAGTACCTGCCGGACGGCACGCCGGTGCTCACCGGCGCGTCCGCGTCACTCGTCGGCCATGTCACCCACACCGTCGAACTCGGTGAGGCCGTCGTGGTCGTGGCGGAGATCACGGAGGTGAAGCGCGGTGATCCGGGGGACGCCCTCGTCTACCGCAACCGCGCGTTCCACCGGCTGCCGGACGACGGGGCGCCCACCAGCTGAGACCCGCGGTTCCGCGGCGCAGCGGTGTTCTCCTCGCGCGCGACGGTCTGCGAGACTGGGTCCCATGCACAACACCCTCGTCTCCGCCGCTCGGTCCGAGTCCGTCAGTCGCACTCCGGTGTGGTTCATGAGGCAGGCGGGGAGGTCGCTCCCCGAATACCGCGAACTGCGCGCCGGCACGAGCATGCTGGAATCCTGCCGCACCCCGGATCTCGTCTCGGAGATCACGCTGCAGCCGGTCCGTCGGCACGGAGTCGACGCCGCGATCTTCTTCTCCGACATCGTCGTACCGCTGGAGGCGGCCGGTGTCGCGGTGGAGATCGTGCCGGGCACCGGCCCGGTCATCGAGCATCCGGTGCGCACACGTGCCGACCTGGAGCGACTCGAGGACCTGACGCCGGACGCGATCGCGGACATCGCCGAATCGATCGGTCGGGTCCGTGCAGAGCTCGACGCGAAGCATCCGGACACGGCTCTCATCGGTTTCGCCGGTGCGCCCTTCACCGTGGCGAGCTACCTGATCGAGGGCGGTCCCAGCCGTAACCACGAGAAGACGAAGGCGATGATGCTGGGGGACCCGGAGCTGTTCTCCGCGATCCTCGAGAAGCTCGGACGCATGTCCGCCACCTTCATCGACGTCCAGCTGACCGCGGGAGCCCAGGCCTTCCAGCTGTTCGACTCGTGGGCCGGCTACCTGTCAGCCGCCGACTACCGGCGGTTCGTCCTCCCGCATTCCGCTGCCGTCTTCTCCTCCTTGTCCCATCACGACGTCCCGTCCTTCCACTTCGGAGTGCAGACGGGTGAGCTGCTGCCGGATATGGCGACGGTCGGCAGCGACGTGGTCGGCGTCGATTTCCGCGTCGACCTCGCGGACGCTTCTCGTCGCGTCCGTCCCGGGCAGGCCCTCCAGGGCAACCTCGACCCTGCGATGCTCTTCGCACCGTGGGACGTGCTCCGTCCGCGCGTCGAGGAGATCGTGCGAGCAGGCCTCACCCACGACGGCGGACACGTCTTCAATCTGGGCCACGGCGTTCTGCCCGACACCGATCCGGCCGTCCCCGGGCTCGTCGTCGAGGAGGTCCACAGGGTCTCCTCGGAGATCCTGGGCTCCTGATCCGCATGCCGCAGTCGATCGCCGTCGTCGGTGGGGGAGTCTCCGGCCTCACGGCTGCATTCACCGCCGTGCAGCGCGGCGCGGCCGTCACGGTCTTCGAGGCGTCGGACGTCGCGGGAGGCTGTCTGTCGCGCACGGAGCTCGGTGGTCACCTGCCGATCGGTGCGGACGATGGTGCAGAGGCCTCCCTCTACCGTCGTCCGGAGGCCCGCGACCTGATCGAGGAACTGGGACTCAGTCCGGTGTTCCCCTCGCGCGCCCACGGTTCGCGACTCGTCACGCCTCATGGTCCTGCGCCGATCCCGGCGGGGACGCTCATGGGGGTGCCCGCAGACCCGGAGTCACTCCGGGGAGTGCTCAGCGAGGACGGGGTCGCCCGGGTGCGCGACGAGGTGCTGACCCCTGCCATCGAGGGGGACGTGTCCTGCGGGGACTTCCTCGCGGCGCGGCTGGGTGACGAGCTCGTCGACAGGGTGCTCGATCCGCTCATCGGCGGGGTGTACGCCGGCCGGTGCCGGGACCTGTCCCTCGAGGCCACCGTGCCTGCGCTCCTCCCGGCAGCCCGCGCCGGCACCTCCGTGCGCGAGGCGGTCGCAGAGGTGCTGGCGGCACGCACCAGGACCTCGGGCGCGGACATCCCCGGAGCCGGCACTCGTGCGGCGGCCGGCAGTGCAGCCGAAGCGCCGCCCGTCTTCCTGTCGCTGGCGGGCGGGATCAACAGCCTCGTGTCATCACTCACCGATGTCCTGACCGCACGCGGCGCGGTCCTCCGGCGGGGTACGCCCGTCCGCGCCGTGACAGCAGGGGGCCGAATGCCGGCTGTGACCACGGACGCGGGCGTCGAGGAGTTCGACGCCGTCGTCGTCGCGCTACCCGCATGGTCCGCTCACGATGTGCTGACCGCTGGCGCCCCGGCCTCCCGTGACAGCCCCGCCACCGCGGTCACCGCGCTGCTCCGGCAGGTCGACTACGCGACGTCTGCCGTCCTCACCGGTGTCGTGCGGGACAGGGGAGCGGGTCTCGACGGCTCGGGATTCCTGGTTCCGCCCGACGCCGGCGGCCTCGTGAAGGCGTCGACGTTCTCATCGAACAAGTGGCCCTGGATGGCTGACGCACTTCCGCAGGGCGACCACGTCGTGCGTGTGAGCATCGGGCGCAAGGGGGATGAGGCGTGGACCCGGCAGGACGACGGGACACTCGTGGACGAAGCGTTCGCCGAATGGCGGAAGCACACGGGCTACGATGGCGACCTCGTCCACGCAGAGATCAGGCGTTGGGAGCGCGCGCTGCCCCAGTACCGCCCCGGCCACGCACGGCTCGTCGGATCGATCGATGCGGCGGCGGCTCACCTGCCCGGCGTCGCCGTGACGGGCAGCTACCTGGACGGCGTCGGCATCCCCGCGTGCATCGGGCGGGCTCGGCGCACCGTCGTCCGCCTTCTGTCCTGACAGACACGTCGAATCAGCACACCCCACTACGAGGAGGATCCCTTGAGCGAGTACACACAGCCCACGGCGGAGCAGATCGAGCAGCTGAACGCAGAGATCCGGTACGTCGCGTATTCGGTGTTCGCCACCGTCGACGACCTGGGCGATGAGGACCGTGCCGCCGTCGCGGCCGAAGTGCGCGAGGCGCTCGCACCGATCGAGCAGCAGGGCCTCGTGGTGCGCGGCATCTACGACGTGTCCGCTTTCCGCGCGGACGCCGACATCATGTTCTGGTGGCATGCACCGACCCCGGAGCTCATCCAGAAGGCCTACGCGGCCGTGCGCAGGTCTCGTCTGGGCGCGGCACTGGAATCCGTGTGGTCCGCCATGGCCGTGCACCGCCCGTCGGAGTTCAACAAGTCGCACCTGCCGGCGTTCCTCACGGACGACGAGGCGGGCGACTACGTCTGTGTGTATCCGTTCGTCCGGTCCTACGAGTGGTACATGCTGCCGCCGGAGGAGCGGTCGCAGATGCTGCGCGACCACGGTATGGCGGCAGCAGGCTACAAGGATGTGAAGGCCAACACCTTGTCGTCATTCGCACTGGGCGACTACGAATGGGTCCTCGCGTTCGAAGCGGAGCGGTTGGACCGCATCGTCGATCTCATGCGTGACCTCCGCGATACGAAGGCCCGACTGCACGTGCGCGAAGAGATCCCGTTCTTCACGGGCCCCCGCCGCGAACTGGTCGACATCCTCTCTGACTGGCGCTGACCCGGGACGGAAGCAGGGCGGGCGGATCTCAGATCCGCCCGCCCTCTGCATGCCCACGGGTGACGGCTCAGGCTGCAGGGGAGCCGGGACGGTGCATCGGCACGTGGAGGATGCCGTCCTCCAGGAATTCCGGGCCGGACACGGAGAAGCCGCAGCTGCCGTAATAGCCGTCCAGATGCGACTGCGCATTCAGCGTCAGGTCCTTCTGGCCGAACAGGCGGACGGCCTCCTGCAGGAGCAGGCGGCCGAGGCCTCGGCCGCGGGCTTCCGGTGACGTGACGACTCGGCCGATGCTGCGCGCACCGGGACGAGCAGCGGGCCCGTCCTCGTATCCGTCCGGGAGGATCCGCGCGTAGCCCCGGGGTTCTGCGCTCAGACCGGATGCGCCTCCGTGGGAGTCCTTCGCGGGGCGCAGGACCTCTCCTGGTGCGGGGAGCATGAGGTGCAGGGTTCCGGGCAGGAGGTCGAGGCCGTCCAAATCGAGGTAGAGGCTCTCCTGCTCGACGACGAACACACGACTGCGCAGCTGGAGGATCCCATAGAGCTCCGGCAGTGTGAGCCCGCTCGTGGTCGTGAGCACCCAGCCGTCGGGTGAGACGGTACGCGTGCCCGCGTCAGCGACCGACGGGATCGGCTGAGGAGCGGCCGGTCGTCCACTCACCCGGCGGAGTCCGCGACCAGGCGGAGGCTCAGTGAGTTCATGCAGTAGCGCAGATCGGTGGGGGTGGGGAAGCCCTCACTGCCGAACACGTGGCCCATGTGGGATTCGCAGGTCGCACAGCGGACCTCTACGCGCTCCATCCCCATCGTCGTGTCCTTGATGTAGCGGACGCGGTCCTCTGCCAGGGGTGCGTAGAACGATGGCCAGCCGCAGGCGGCGTCGAACTTCGTCTCTGACCGGAACAGCTCTGCGCCGCACGCGCGGCAGGCGTAGACGCCGATCGTGGGGTCGTTCTCGTACTCTCCGGAGAAGGGCCTCTCCGTGCCGGCTTCACGCAGCACGTGGTACTCCTCAGGGGTGAGGATCTCTCGCCAATCGGCTTCGGTGCGCACTGCGGTCGGTCTTGTCGTGTCGTCGTCCACGTCCGGTTCCTCGTCCTTCGTCGGTGGGGTCGGATGATGTGCTCACCCGCGTGGGTGCACACCAGCGTAACGGCCAGCAGACGCCGGGTGTTCCCTGCCGAGGGCGCCTCCGAACGCTTCGGCGGCCGAACGGACGAACGGATCGCCGGATGCACTCCCGCCGCTCAGCCTTCGCCGGTAGGATCGTGGGTCATGGGTCAGGACACCTCGAGGGATCTCGGACTGCGTGAGAAGGCGCTGCGCGCCGCTGTGACGACCGCGGGAGTGGCCGCCGGTGCCGCAGTGCTGGTGTCCGTCGCCTCCTCGGGCCTGGCCGTCTACTTCGCACGGCGGATCGTCGTTCCGGAGAATCAGCCGGAGGACCTCGACATCCTGCACGTGTCAGGGTTCGATGACGAACTGGTCGTCCATCTCCCGGCCACGAAGGACACGATCCTCCCCGGCACCTACGGGCTCGCGTTCGACAACGGCCGCGGTCTCGCCCAGGTGGGCGAGGTGCTCGAATACGATCCTGTCTCGCGGACCGTCGCCCGCCGGGTCGCCTCCGTGATCTCCGGCGACCTCGCGGCAGCGCGCCGGGGCCGGTGGACCGGAACCGTCTTCACCCATCCGTCGCAGCTGGACGTCCCCTACGAGGACATCGTCCTGCAGTCCGACGTCGGTGAGCTGCCGGCCTGGCTGCTGCCGACCGCGGCACCGGCGCCGCTCGACACCTGGGCGGTCCTCGTGCATGGTCGCGGTGCGACGCGGGCGGAGGTCCTCAGGGCCGGACGCGTCCTGGACTCGATCGGCATGCCCTCCATCGCGATGTCCTACCGCAATGACGCGGAAGTGCGCGATGGCGGACACTCCCGCTACGGACTGGGCGACACGGAATGGTTCGACGTCGACGTCGCGATCGACTATGCACGAGCCAACGGCGCGCGGCAGGTCGTCGTCTTCGGATGGTCGATGGGCGGTGCGATCGCCTTCCAGGCGGCCTCCCGGGGACGCAATCGCGGCTTCATCGCGGGTCTCGTGCTGGACGGGCCCGTCGTCGACTGGCACGACGTGCTCGACAATCAGGCGCGTCTGAACTACCTGCCGACCCCCATCGCCCGCCTCACGCTCGACATGATCACGCGGCCCTGGGCACGGTCGATCACGGGTCTGGAGACTCCCATCGATCTGGAGCGGCTGGACTGGGTGACGCGGGCAGCGGAGCTGGACAAGCCCGTGCTTCTCATCCACTCCGATGATGACCAGTTCGTCCCCTCGGGACCGTCGCACGCACTCGCCCGAGTCCGCTTCGACCTGGTGACGATGCCGACGTACGACACAGCCGCCCACACGAAGGAGTGGAACGTGGACCCGGAGCGCTGGGAGGACGACGTCGCGAACTTCCTCGAGTCCAAGCTGGAGCTGTGAGCGTTCACAGCCGGCCGGCACCGTCTGCGTCGACCTCTCCTGCTGAACTCACCGGGCTCCGAACCGGCCCTCCTGTGGATCCGCCTGTCGGGTCGGGAGTCCCCAGCGCTGGATGAGTGCGGATCCATCCGTCACCAGGCTCAGCAGCGACAGTGGGACAGGTGCGTCCCCGGCATGGCCGTCGAGCAGGCCGCGGGGTGCGTCAGGATCGGGGACGCCGGCGAGCAGGGGAGTCGTCGTGAGGCAGAGTTCGTCCACGGCGCCGTCGCCGATCCACGACCCCAGCAGCGCCGGACCGCCTTCGTGCACGACTTCGCGACAGCCCCGCCGGCGCAGATCCTCGATCACGGCACGGGGTTCCACCGCATCGTCGTGGAGGACCACCGCGTCCCCGCCCAGCCGTTCGACGAGCTCCGCGCGACGAGCGGGACCGCACCGCTCCCGTGACGCGTGCAGGACGACTCCGCCGCTGCCTGCTTCGTCGAGCCTGTCCAGGTCCACCTGTCCGGAGCGGGACACGAGGACCAGCAGCGGAGCCGCGCCCTGGCCGCGGTCGCCCCGCTGGTCTGCATGCCGTGGCTTCGCGTGCAGTCGTGTGTACCGTTCCGCGCGGGCGGTGCCGGCCCCCACGATGACCGCGTCCGCGAGCGAGCGCAGAACGGAGAAGACCCTCTTGTCCGCGGGTGACGAGATCGAACCGGAACGGTGGTCTGCCCCGGCGACGGCACCGTCGACCGTGGCGACCATGTTCGCACGGACCCAGGGCCGTGCGGCGTCGGCTTCGTGGAGGCTGCTCCGCGGCGCTCCGCTCCGATCGAGATAGAGCCGGACGAGGTCCGCTTCGTCCTCGGTGGCGGGCAGCGGCTGATGGTCCGGGTGCAGCTGCGAGAGCTGGATGCGGTGCGTCACTGTGCGAGGTACTCCTCACTGCCCATCGCGATGTGGGGCGATCTGTCGGGGTCGAGGGTGGTGAGGAGGAGCTCCATGTCCTCTTCCGGGAGGGCGACGCAGCCCCGTGTGGGGTTCCCGTGCTCGACGTGGAGCCAGATCTTGCCGCCCGCGTCCCAGCCCATGGGGCGGGTGTTCTCCGTGGGAGCGACCCCCGTCTTCCGGTTGTAGTCGATCGCGATCACGTAGTCGAAGACGGAGGCGTATCCGTCGCCGTAGACGGATTCCGCACCGCTGCGCAGGCCCTCATCGCGGTGGTAGGGCAGGAGCGATCCGGGGTCGGTGAGGTACCCGCCCGCATCGCTGAGGCTGAAGACTCCCGCAGGTGAGGTCTCGTCACCTTCGCGGCGGTCCTCCTTCCACCCGTTCCCGCCGTTGTGCCCGGCCATCGACGCGGTCCGCGTCCAGGCGTCATCGGCCCACTCCCAGAGCGACAGCCGGGTCTGACTCGAGTCGTCGTCCGCGCCCGAGGCGATGAGGACCTGCGTCGAGTCGTCCGGTATCCGTCCGGCCGTTACCGGCCCCAGACCCGCCGCCGGGTCCGTCAGCTCAGCGACCGTGGACGCGGGGCCGCCGCCCGGCGGAGGAGTCTCCTCCTCAGAGGAGTCGGCGGCGGAGGTGTCGAGGAGGTCCGGAGCTCGCTGGAGCGGTGCGGTGAAGTCGACGATCGCCTGCTGCGCGGGAGCGGGGAACGTGAGGGTGTCCGCACGGTCGCCCTCGGCCGTCGCGGATGCCGCGGAAGCTGCGGAAGCTGCGGGGGGCGCGGCGAGGAGCGCTGCGGTGAACGCGCTGACGAGGACGACGGGCACGCCCATCGCAGGGCGGGGGGACCTGCGGAGAGCGCCACCGGTGCGGAGTCCGTGCATGGTCCCAGTCTTCCACCCGGTGAGGTCTGAGTCACGGCTGACTCACCGGCTGAGTACTCGCGGAGGTTCGCCGTCGTAGGATGTCGTCACTATGTCTGTTCCACCTCCGCCGCAGCATCCACCGCCGCGCCGTCAGCCCCACGCGTCCGACGACCCGTCGCTCACGACGCAGATCTTCGTCGACCAGGCGCGCTCCGCTTCGGGGCGAGCCGAGGCCGGCCGGGCGCAGTCGGATGCCCGCGACCACGGCGGTGCCGACCGCGACCCCCGGAGCCCGTCTGCTGAGGATGCGGACACACGGGCACTGGGCCCCGGCGACGTGGTCGGAGCCCGGCGTGGTGCGGCGGAGGAGGAGGGGGAGTCCACCCAGATGATGTCGATGGAGGAGCTGCGCCAGCTGGCCGCCTCCTCGCGGATCGAAGCCCTGGACGGTCCGCGCGACGGGAGCAGCGCCGCAGGCCACGCGCCGCCGGCAGGTGCAGCGGATGAAGCGCGGGCCCAGGCGCAGGCCCCACCAGGTGTGTTCTCCGCGCACGCTCAGCCCTATACGGCGCCGGCTGCGCCCGGAGTTCCTCCCGCAGCGCCCCGCTCCGCTCCACCCCACATCCATCCGGGACACTCCGCGTCGGCGACGTATCCGATGCAGAGCGGAGCCCCTGCGCCACCCGCGATGCCGCCCCCTGCGGCGGGAGGCGGCTACGCATACGGGGGACAGGCCGAACCCCCGCGGCGCAGGCGCCGCATGCCTGTGCTCGCGATCGCGTTCGTCGTGCTGTCGGCACTGGTGGTCGCAGGGATCGGCGGGTGGATCCTCGTCGACGCCGTCACGCGGGACGGTGGGCAGTCCCAGCAGGCTGCGCCGCCCCCTCCCGCGACGGACGACTCCACGGGAGGAGGCGGTCTCGTCGATGAGTCGGATGACGGGACCACCGCGCCGTCCGCCGCGGACACGGAATCGTTCGTCACGCCGTCGGGCAACATCGGGTGCACCATCGACGAGGAGCGCGCTCGCTGCGTGGTGAAGTCCTTCGAGTACTCACCTCCGGACGCGCCGGACACCTGCGAGATGGAGGAGTGGGGCTCGATCGTCGTGGCCAATCGCGACGGTGCGGGATTCTCCTGCACGCCCGCGGACTTCCCCACCGACGCAGAGACGCTGGACTACGGTCAGACGGTCACGACCCACGGGATGATCTGCTCCTCGGAGGAGACCGGCGTGTCGTGCACGTCGGAGGAGACTGGAGCGGCATTCTCCGTGGCACGGGCCGACGCGACCTTCGAGCAGGCGGAGTGACGTCCATCATGCGGACGCCGACATGCACGCGGCACGTGAAGGCGCATAGGGTGACTGCCATGAACTGGGGACTGCTCCTCCTTATCCGCCGCGGCGAGGCCTGACCGACCAGGGCCGTATCCTCGCCGCGGTGTCCGACGCGTACGTCGGCCCCCCTTCCTTTGCACCATGCATGACAAGGAGAGCAGCAATGGCGAATCTGCAGCAGCCCAGCCCGATGCCGTTCAGCAAGTACAAGTCGTTCTACGACCGGATCCAGCTCGATATGCGGGACCGCACGTGGCCCGATCAGCGACTGACGAAGGCGCCCCGCTGGCTGAGCACGGACCTGCGTGACGGCAACCAGGCCCTCATCGATCCGATGACCCCGGAGCGCAAGCGACGGATGTTCGACCTCCTCGTGAAGCTGGGCTTCAAAGAGATCGAGGTGGGCTTCCCCGCAGCCAGCCAGCAGGACTTCGACTTCATCCGCCAGATCATCGAAGAGGATGCTGTCCCGGACGACGTGCGCATCAGCGTTCTCACGCAGGCGCGCGAAGACCTCATCGAACGCACGGTGGAGAGCCTGCGCGGAGCGCAGAAGCCGACGGTCCACCTGTACAACGCCACGGCACCGGTCTTCCGCAAGGTCGTGTTCGGCTTCGAGGGCGACGGGTTCGACCAGACTCGCGACATCGCTCTGCGCGGCACGCAGGCGGTCATGAAGCATGCCGAATCGATGCTGGGCGACGCGGACTTCGGCTACCAGTACTCCCCGGAGATCTTCGTGGACACCGAACCGGAGTTCGCGGCTGACATCGTCGGCTCCGTGCTGGACATGTGGCAGCCCGCCGCAGGACGCGAGACCGTCGTGAATCTGCCGGCGACGGTGGAGCGCGGCACCCCCAACGCGTACGCGGATCAGATCGAATGGTTCATCCGGCAGATGCCCTATCGGGAGGACGTCGCGGTCTCCCTCCACCCGCACAACGACCGGGGGACCGGTGTCGCGGCGGCGGAGCTGGGGCTCATGGCCGGCGCGGACCGTGTCGAAGGCTGCCTGTTCGGCAACGGGGAGCGCACGGGCAATCTCGACCTCGTCACCGTCGCGATGAATCTCTACAGCCAGGGGATCGACCCGGAGCTGGACTTCTCCGACATCGACGAAGTGATCCACACGGTCGAGGACTGCAATCAGATCGGCGTCCACGAGCGCCACCCCTACGGCGGCGACCTCGTCTTCACCTCGTTCTCCGGTTCGCACCAGGACGCGATCAACAAGGCCTTCGCGGACCGCGAGATCAAGGCGCACAACGCAGGGGTGCCGGTCGACCGCATGGAGTGGGACATGCCCTACCTCCCGGTCGACCCGAAGGACCTGGGCCGCTCCTACGAAGCGGTGATCCGCGTGAACTCGCAGTCGGGCAAGGGCGGCGTCACGTACCTCATCAAGAGCGAGCACGGACTCGACATGCCGCGCCGGATGCAGGTGGAGTTCTCGAAGGTCGTCCAGGGGCGCACCGAATCCGGCGGTGAGGTGAATGCGAAGGAGATCTGGAGGATCTTCGCGGACGAGTACCTCCCCTCCGAGGAGGACGAGACGGGTTGGGGGCGCTTCGAACTGCTCAGCCTCCGCACGGAGTCGGTCCACGCGGAGGATGAGGAAGCCGGTCGTCTCTCCGAGCGGATCGAGGCGTTCCTCCGGGTGGACGGGCAGGAGCGCATCTACGAAGGCCGCGGAAACGGGCCCGTCGACGCTCTGGTGACGATCCTCAACGATCACTTCGACGTGGACATCCGTCTCCAGGACTACAGCGAGCACGCTGTCGGCACGGGCGCGGACACGAAGGCCGCAGCCTACGTCGAGCTGGCTGTGGGAGACCGCGTGCTGTGGGGTGCGGGCCTGCACCCCAACATCACGAAGGCCACTCTCAAGGCGATCATCTCTGCGGTGAACCGCGCCGCGCGCTGACGCTGCTCTCCACCCGGACGCCGAGGCGGTGGTGACGACCGATGGGTCCGTCACCGCCGCCTCGGCGTGTGCACCGGCGGGCGCCTCCCGCGCTGCCGGTGCCGGAGGTGAGACAATCAGGCGGTGAGGTACTACCGGGATGAAGCGATCGTGCTGGGCGGGCACAAGCTGGGCGAGGCCGACCGTATCGTCGTGCTCCTCACCCGGGAGCACGGACTCGTCCGTGCGGTCGCGAAGGGCGTCCGGCGGACCAGGTCGAAGTTCGGTTCGAGGCTGGAGACGTTCATGTTCGTCGACCTCCAGGCGCACATCGGCAAGTCCTTGGACGTCGTCACGCAGGTCGAGCTGAAGGAGCCCTTCGCCCGGGGGATCATGGCCGACTACGACGTGTACTCCGCAGCGACGGTGATGGCGGAGACGGCGCAGAAGCTCACGGAGGACGAGCCGCGGACACGGGGCCAGTTCCTCCTGCTGCTGTCGGCGATCCGCTCGCTGTGCAAACACGAGCATCCTCCGCGGCAGAGCCTCGACGCCTACCTTCTGCGGGCCATGTCACTGGCCGGCTGGGCACCCAGTCTCGTCGATTGCGCGCAGTGCGGGATGCCCGGTCCTCATCGCGGCTTCTCCGCTGCGCTCGGGGGGACCGTCTGCATGGACTGCCGGCCCCACGGGACCGCACTGACCTCGACGTCCGCGGTCAACCACATCGCGGCGCTGCTGACCGGAGACTGGGTCGGCGCAGCTGCGACGCCGGTCCACACGACCATGGAAGCATCCCGACTCGTCACGTCCTACGTCCACTGGCATCTGGAGCGCCGCGTGCGCTCCCTCAACGTCCTGGAGCGCACATGAGCTTCCCCGCACCGCCGCCCCACCCTTCCGGTGCCCGCCCGCCGGCGATCGATCGCACATTCGTACCGCGCCACGTCGCGGTCGTCATGGACGGCAACGGACGGTGGGCGAACGAGCGGGGTCTGCCGCGCACAGAGGGGCACAAGGCGGGAGAAGCCTCTCTGCTCGACGTGATCCACGGAGCGATCGAAGCGGGGGTCGAATACCTGAGCGCGTACGCGTTCTCGACCGAGAACTGGAAGCGTTCCCCTGCCGAGGTGCGCTTCCTCATGGGCTTCAACCGCGACGTCATCCGGCGACGCCGTGACGAGCTGAATGAGCTGGGTGTGCGGATCGTGTGGTCGGGCAGGCCGGGACGACTGTGGAGGTCCGTCATCAACGAGCTCGAGGACGCGCAGGAGATGACGAAGGACAACACCGGGCTCGTCCTCCAGTTCTGCGTCAACTACGGCGGCCGGTCGGAGCTGGTCGACGCGATGAAGGAGATCGCCCGCGAGGTCGCTGACGGTCGGCTGTCGCCGGAGAAGCTGTCGGAGAAATCGGTCGCCTCCCGCCTCTACTCACCGGAGGTCCCCGATGTCGACCTGTTCCTGCGGTCATCGGGAGAGCAGCGGACCTCGAACTTCCTGCTGTGGCAGTCGGCCTATGCGGAGATGGTCTTCCAGGACGTGCTCTGGCCGGATGTCGATCGCAGGACGCTGTGGGCCGCGATCCTCGAGTACGCCAAGCGCGATCGGCGGTTCGGCGGGGCGGTGGACAGCGTGGACACCCGGCAGTGACACGCGCGTCCGCGGCGCGGTCGATCGTCATGCTCCTGACCATGTCAGGACATCGGTGCCCCCGGCGGGACTTGAACCCGCGACAAAAGGATTATGAGTCCTCTGCTCTAACCAGCTGAGCTACAGGGGCGAGGCGCACCACGAGTGCGTGTCACCAGCAAAGACCCAGGATCGTGAGGGTCCTTCATCGCCGTGCCTATAGTACAATAGCCGCATGCCGCCTCGGCACGGATCGTTGGGGAAGACGTATCCGCGAAGAGGAGGCAACAGATGGATATGACACAGGGCGTACTTTTCGTCCACTCAGCACCTCGTGCGCTGTGCCCTCACATCGAGTGGGCCGCGGGCGGGGCCATCGGCGCGCATGCGAAGTTCGATTGGACTGAGCAGCCTGCCGCACCGGGCATGTTCCGTGCAGAGATCTGCTGGAAGGCGCCCGCGGGTTCTGGTGCCCGCATCGCCTCGGCGCTGCGGGGCTGGGACGGCCTCCGCTACGAGGTGACCGAAGAACCCAGTGAAGGCGTCGACGGCGGTCGCTGGAGCCACACGCCGGCGCTCGGCATCTACCATGCCGTGACAGATGCGCACGGCAACATCGTCGTGCCCGAAGACGTCATCCGCACTGTCATGGTCCGTGCGGCAGGTGACCCGATCGAGATGTCGATGGAGATGGAGCGCGCACTCGGGCAGGCCTGGGACGACGAGCTCGAATCGTTCCGCTACGCCGGTGACGGGGCTCCCGTCCGTTGGCTCACCAAGGTCGGCTGAGCCCCTCAGCTGCCTCCTCCTCCGCCACGCGCAGCGGTGGACACCTCGATGACGTGGTGTCCACCGCTGCGCGTGTCCACCGCTGCTCTGCGCACTTCATCTAGGCTTCTCACGTGATCTCTGACCCCTGCGCATCGTCCCTCGTCGCCGTGGACGGGGCAGCCGTGGAACGCGGCGGGAACGTGCTCCTGCGACCGTGCTCGGCGGTCCTGGGAACCGGTGAGGCACTCGTGATCACCGGGGGCAATGGGGCCGGGAAGACCACACTGCTGACACTGCTGTGCGGCTTGAGCATTCCCACGGCCGGCACGGTCCTCATCGACGGCAGCGCACCCGATGAACGCTCGCCCGTCTTCCGCAGCACGGTCGCCGGCATGCTCGGTCTGCCGCCGCTGGCACGCGACCTCACAATCGAGGAGCAGCTCCGACTCGTGACGGTGTCCTGGGGCGCTCCTGACCGAGGTCCGACGGGTTCTCATGCCATCGCCCAGGGACTCCTCACGCGCCTGCAGATCGCACACCTCGCGGATTGCTTCCCCCACGAACTCTCGTCCGGTCAGCTCCAGCTCACCGGGCTCGCGCTCACTCTGGCACGGCCCTCCAGCCTGCTGGTGCTCGATGAACCCGAACAGCGCCTCGACGCCGAGCGGCGCGGCGTCGTCGCCCGACTGCTGGCGGAGCTGCGCGAGCAGGGGCGCGGCCTCGTCGTGTCCACGCACAGCCCCCAGATCGTCGACGCGCTCGCGACGCAGGTCCTGGACCTCGACGCGGCACGTCCATGAATCTGCGGTCGGCGCTCCCGTCACGCGTCCACCGTGCCGCACGGCCACAGGCCGCGTCGGGCAGCGGCTGGTACGCCGTGTACGCGAGCGTGCTCGTGGGAACCGTCGTCGGCATGCCGCTGGTGCGGGGCGCCGCACTGGGCCTGGGTCAGCCGTCCGTTCTCCCGCTCCTGGAGGCCCCGCCCGTCGCCCTGCTGTCAGTGGGGTTCGCCGCGATCGTCGCAGTCGCGACGGTCGTGGGCGGGACCGCCGGTCCTGCAGTCCTGAGCCCTTTCCTCACCGTCCACCTGGGCGGTAACCACCTCAGCCGCGCGCGTACGCTGCTGCGCCCCTTCCTCCTGTCCGCGGTCGTACTCGTATCCGCATGCCTGCTCGTCGCAGGGACGGTGGGGTGGACCCTCTGGAGCGCTGACGCGGTCGACGGGAGATCCGCCGTGATGCTCCTCTTGACTGCCGCCTGTGGTGCCTGGATCGTGAGCGTCTTCTGGCTGGTCGGACAGGTGTGCACCGCTCGCACCAGGACAGCGCTCGTGCTTGCCGTGGGCGTGGTGGGGACTGCCGCGTCACTGCCACCCGTCTCCCTGTCTCCGGTCCCGTGGAGCGCGACCGTCGCCGGGGCAGTGCTCTGGACGGTCTGCGCGCTGCTGTCGGCACTCACGGTGCCACGGCTGCTCGTCCGGCTCCGCGGGGATGACCTCCTGAACCACGCCCGGCGCCGTGACCTCGCGGCAGCGGCCGGGACGTCAGGGGAGATCGGCCACGCTCTGTCGACGTTCCGTCCGCTCCCGCGGGTCGGCCGTGGTCTGAGCGCGGTGCGGGCACGTGTCCCGTTCATCCTCACGATCGTGCGGCGGGACATCGTCGGCGCCCTGCGCACACCGGTGCGCGGAGCCGTCGGCCTCGCCGGAGTCCTCGCATCCGGGGCCCTGATCGTCCTGTCGTTCGCGATGCCCGCCGGTGTGATGTGGGCAGCAGCTGCAGCTGCTGCCATCGTGGGCTTCGCATCGTTGGGCGTCGTGAGCGATGGGTTCAGATACGCGGCGGCCGGCGCCGGACGACCGCCGCTCCACGGGGTGTCCACGGCGCGCCTGATGGCGGCTCACGGTGCTCTGCCGGCGCTTCTCGTCGTCCTCGCGGCTGCCGTGGGGGTTGGGGTCGGGATCCTGGCCGGCGCGCCCGTCGGCGCGGTGCCCGGTGCCACCGCCTGCCTGGCACTCCTGGGGCTCGTGCGGGCGTGCGACAGCGCCCGCGGCCCGCTGCCGGTCCGCCTGCTCACCCCTGTCCAGAGCCCGGTCGGAGACTTCGCGGGTGCCGCCGTGGCCCTGTGGCAGGTCGAAGCAGTCGTGCTCTCGCTCGGCATCACGATCGGGCTCAGCTACGCGGTATCCGCCAGCCTGTGGACACTGGGAGCTGTCCCGCTCGTCGGGTGCGCGCTCGTACTGCGCACGAGGAGGCGCCTGCGCTCGTAGTCGGCGAACGTCAGCCGACGTTCTGCGCCACCATCGCCTGCAGGCCGACGCCGATCCTGCCGCGCGCGTCGGAGAGGACGTCGTGCACGATGCCGCCGTGACCGCCTGCTGCGCGGGACGCGACGTCCATGCGCAGCCATTCGCCCTCGAGATCCCGTTCGAGCGCCACATAGAGGTCGCAGTTGATGAAGCGATGCCGTCCGGGGTCCACGGAGAAGGTCACGCCGCCTCCGGAATCGGCGAGCACGAGGACCCGCTGCCAGGCGGAGGGCTCTTCGTCGTCGACGAGTGCGTTGAGCTGACGACCCCACACGATGGACGATCCGCCCGTGCCCGAACCTCCGGACACGAACCGCCACTCGACGGATCGTCCGTACCCGTTCTCAGTCGCCCCCGGGATGGGGCTCCCCGCGCGGGCAGGTGTGTCGTCCGGGCTGTCAGGCGGCGTTGCGTCACCGGACGCGGCGAGTCCCGGGAAGTCGTCCGGGGCGCGCAGAATCCGCCAGGCGCGAGCGATGAGGGCAGGGCGGCCGTCGTCGGCCGATGCGGTGGCTTCGAGGAGCTCCATGGAGCGGCCCGCCCGCAGGGTCTGGACCGTCACCGTGAGCGGCGCGACGGGCACAGGACCCAGGATGTCCGTCCGCACGTCTGCCAGTCGCATCCCGTCGCGGGGATCGTGGAGCTCCATCTGCCGCGCCAGGAGTGCGGAGGGCGGGCCCGCATGCTGGGCGTCTGCGCGCCAGGGCCCGCTGGTGGCCGCCGTTGATTCGTAGCGTCCTGCATCAAGCTGCCGATAGAAGGGGTCCACGTGCACTCACCTCGTCGAGAGTCTGAACGATTGTTCGGTCGTCTGCGAGTCTGCCACAGTCCCGCTGCCGGCCGGAGGCCCGGGACTGCCGAGCCTCGAACTCCGGGACGGACCTAGGATGGTGTCGCCCATCCGTGAGTGAGAGAGGACCTCGTCCGTGCCCGAAGGTCATTCCGTCCACCGCATCGCTGCCCGCTTCAGGGAGGCGATGGTCGGTCGTGCCATGCACACGACGTCTCCACAGGGCCGCTTCGTCCGGGGGGCGGAGCTTCTGAGCGGACGCGTGATGGAGGAGTGCTACGCCGTGGGAAAGCAGATGTTCACCCAGTTCGACGGCGACCTCCACCTGCGGGTCCACCTGGGAATCTACGGCGCGTGGGACTTCTCGATGCAGGTCCCCGACGTCGGAGACGCAGGAGCGGTCGAAGGACAGACCGGCGAGTACGCGGCGGGCGCGGGATCCATGGGAGCGCCGCGCGCCGCCCGCCTGACCCGCGTCCGGGCGGGCGAAGAGGAGACGGCGGGCGGGGCCTCGGGAACGGTCGCCGTCTGGCCTCCCGCGCCGGTGGGCGCAGTGCGGGTGCGGCTGCTCACCGAGCGCGTCTGCGCCGACCTCCGCGGTCCCACAGTCTGCGAGGTCCTCACTCCAGGGGAAGCAGCGGCGCACCTCGAGAGGCTGGGGCCCGATCCCGCGGTCGACGGCAGGCGCCGCGGCTGGGCGCGGTTCCACGACAGGGCGGCCCACCGCAGGACCCCGATCGGGTCCCTGCTGATGGACCAGACGATGATCGCGGGCATCGGCAACATCTACCGCGCGGAGATGCTCTTCCGCGCGGGCATCGACCCCTACATGCGCACCGCGGATCTGGCTGAGTCGCAGCTCAGGACGCTCTGGGACGACTGGTGCAGACTCCTGCCGATCGGCATCGAGACGGGAGTGATCGTGACGCGCACCGATCTGCGGGGGAGTGCGAAGCAGGACGCGCTCGACTCGATCGAGAACCGTCACCACGTCTACGGCCGGGCAGGACAGGCGTGCCGTGTGTGCGCCACACCGATCAGCCTCGCGGAGCTGCAGGGGCGGAAACTCTACTGGTGCGCCGGCTGCCAGCGCCGGTGAGAATCAGCGCAGTGCGCGGATGCGGCTCATGACCGATCTGGCCGCGTCGACGCAGGCGTAGCGGTCGGTCGTCACGAAGACGTCGTACTCGGTCCTGCCATCGGTGCCGGGAGCGGGTCGGCGCTTGCCGACGGTCATGCCGGACCAATCGGGTCCGACCATCACGACGGCGAGCTCCTGCTGGAGGGGATCGGACGTGTCGAGGGGGCCGCTCCATGCCGCCGGCACCGGCGGGGAGTCGAATCCGTTCGACAGCATGACGGTGTAGCCGGCGCTGTCCGCGATCCGCGTGTACCGTTCGATCGTGTCGGCGCTCAGCGTCTCATGATCGGCGAAGATGCCTATCACCACGGCGGACTTGCCCGCTGTGAGGGTGCGCTCCTCCAGCGAGGCGAGCTGTGCTTCGAGCATCTCCGCTCCCATGACCATCGGGTCACGGCCCAGCCCCTGAGCGATCGTGAACGGCGTGCCCTGTGCGGGGAGATTGCGCGTGTAGTGCGCTTCGAGCGGATCCTCTCCGGCCGGGTCCACCGGTGTCGGGGAGTGCGACGGCGCGCCGAAGTGCTGTCCCGTCCCGAACCGCGCCCCCATCGCTCGTGCCATGACGACATCGGCTTCATCGCGGATGCCGTCCGCGATGATGATCGCCTCCGTCCGCTCGACGTGCGCGTGGAGGAGTCTGACGAGATCCGCGATATGGGTGGTGTCCTCGATATCGAGCACGTTGCGATGGAGCGTCACGACCGAGGGGTTCACCAGCGGCAGGAACGACGTGGTGCTCAGATCGGCACCGATCGAGGACATGCCGATGCCCCACCCCAGGGAACGAGCCTGCCGGACGGAGCGCAGCGACATCGCCGGGGCCATCGCGACGCGCTCCGGATGGAGCTGGAGGATCGCGGACCGGTCCGGTTCGCTCGTGCGGTCCTCAACGGTGACCAGCGACTGCGGCTCCGTCGTCAGCAGGAGGCGGTTCGACCTGGGCAGCTCGAGCGTCTCCGCCTCGCGCAGTGCGAGGGATCGCAGTGACGAATCGAGATCGCCGGCCAGCGGTGACTCGCGCACGGCGCGCCGCAGAGCCACGAAGTCGTCGATGCCGAAGCACGCGGATCCAACGCTGCCGTGGAACACCTGATGCGCGACGACGGTGTCCGTCTCCAGGTCGACCACAGGGCCGAAGTAGGTGGTGACGAGTCCGGAACGGACGAGCTCTTCGAGGTCGAGGTCCGAATCGATGCGCATGGAGGCGTCGGTCGTGCCCACTTCATTGTTCCCTTCGAGCGTCCTGCAACGACGTTCAGTCTCTCACGGCCATCCGGCGAACCCGCTGTGGGGTGTCGCAGGCCCGTGTCAGTCTCACCTGTCGGAATTCTGCCTGCGGCCCTGGACGAGGTCGACGACTCCGACCGTTGCCGCGGCGGCGACCACTGCGAAGATGACGGCGAATCCGACCACGAACGCCGTCATCCACCCTTGGGAGGCCAGCACGGTGAACGTGATGCCCGTGATGACCGCGATGCCGATCGAGGTGCCCACTCGCTGTCCGGTCTGGAGCACGCCGCCGGCTGATCCGGCATACCGCAGCGGGATCTCCGAGAGGGTGAGGGTCTGATTCGGGCTGATGATCAGCGCCTGACCTGCGCCCAGGAGGCCCAGAGTGCACAGCAGCCACCACTCGCTCGTGCCCAGCGTGTAGTGCAGGATGACCGCTGTGACGGTGAGGCTCAGACCGGTGAGAGCCAGGGCGAAGCCCCACAGGACGAGGGGTCTGCCGATCCGTGTGATGTGCCGACCGGCGATCGGTGCGAAGATCGCGTTCGCGAGGGCTGAGGGCAGGCCGATGAGGCCCGCCGCGAGCGCCGTGTGCCCGAGCCCCGACTGCATCCAGAGTGCGAGCAGCACCCACACACTCGTCATCCCGAGGAAATGGATGCTCACGAGCATCGTGCCGTTGGAGAACGACCGGGTGCGGAAGAGCTCCACGTCGACCATGGGCGCGCGACCGCTCCGCTTGCACCGTTCCTCCCACCGCACCCACATGACGACCAGGAGGAGTCCGATGGGCAGGGACGACCAGATCCAGGTGCCCGCCTCACGTTCGACGAAGGGCAGCATGACGAGCAGCGTGCCCGCCCCGAGGAGGATGACACCCACGGGATCGAGGTCCGCGATCCGGCTCATCCCGACCGTCACCCGAGAGGCGCGGGGCGCCTCTGACACGGCTCCGCCAGTCTGCGGGCCCGCCGCTGCCGAGTTCGCTGGGCTGCTGCCGACTGCCGCTCGCCACGCGGACGGAGGGAGCCAGAGGCAGGCGCCGACGACTGCGAGGACGACGAAGGGCACATTCACGAGGAAGGATGCGCGCCACCCCCACTCTGTGCCGAACGCTGCGACGAGGACCCCGCCGAGCACCGGGCCGACGGCCACTGACACGCCGATGATCCCGCCGAACAGTCCGAAGGCCCGGCCGCGCTGTGCTCCGGAGAAGTACTGCTGGATGAGACCCGTCACCTGGGGGTTGAGGAAGCCGGAGCCCAGGCCCATGACGACACGCGCGATGTTCAGTGTGGGTGGGTCTGCGGCGAAGCCCGCGACGAGCGACCCCGCGCCGAACAGCAGCAGGCCTGCGACGAAGATCCTCCCCCGCCCGTAGATGTCCCCGGCCCGCCCCGCGGCGACGAGCACGACTCCGAACGCCAGTGCGTATCCCGACAGGATCCATTGGAGGGCCGCAGAGCTCGCTGCGAGGGACTGCTCGATCGACGGGAGGACGACATTGACGATGGACACGCTCAGCAGGGAGAGGAAGGCGACGAGCAGTGACACGAGGAGGATGCGCCGCTGTTCCGTCGTGAAGCCCTCCGCGCCCGCCGATGTCGACGCGGGGGTGGAATCTCTCACCCTCCCCTTATATGCCCTCCGGCGGTCAGGGGCAATGACCGCCGCTACTGTGGAGTCCATGCTCACACCTGCCGGACGCTTCGCCCCGTCGCCCAGCGGCGACCTCCACATCGGCAATGTGCGCACCGGGATCCTCGCCTACCTGTGGGCCGTCACGACGTCCCGCGCATTCCGGTGGAGGGACGAGGACCTCGATCGTGTGCAGGAGGGGGCTGCGGATCGGCAGCTGGCGCAGTTCCGCGCGCTCGGTGTGACGATCGACGGGCCGGTCGTCCAGCAGTCGACCAGGACCGGACTGTACGAGGCCGCGTGCGAGCGGCTGGAGGCGCGGGGGCTCGTCTACGAGTGCTACTGCTCGCGCCGGGACATCCTCGCCGCGCCCAGTGCGCCCCACGCACCGCCGGGCGCGTACCCGGGGACGTGCCGCGATCTCACTGATTCTGCGCGGGAGGCCGCCCGTGACCGCCTGCACGCCTCAGGCCGCGCACCGGCACTCCGGCTGGCTGCAGATGCCCGCGACTGCTCGATCGAGGACGTGCTGCTCGGGACCGTCACCGCACACGTCGATGATCTGGTCCTGCGCCGCGGCGACGGTGTCTGGGCGTACAACCTCGCGGTCGTCGTGGACGACGGGGACATGGGGATCGATCAGGTGGTCCGCGGCGACGATCTCGCCTCGTCCGCGCCCCGCCAGGCGCACCTCGCCCGGCTGCTGGGGCTGCCGGTGCCGGAGTACGTCCACGTGCCGCTGGTGCTGAGTCCCACAGGTGCGAGGCTTGCGAAGAGGGACGGCGCCGTGACGATCAGTCAGTTGGCGCAGCACGACTTCGATCTGTGGCGGTGGATGGGGGAGTCACTGGGATTCGGCCCGTGGACGAGCCTCGAGGACGCAGTGGCAGGCTTCGACCCGGCCGGTATGACCCGCGACGCAGCGGTGTTCGACGCGCCCCCGATCAGCGACGGCGCGTGATGACCGACCGATAGATCTCGTCGAAGCGGGCGATCGTCCTGCGGATGTCGTGGACCTGGACGAGGTCCCTCGACTCCTCGCCCATGGCATGCCGCTGTGCGTCCGAAGCCGTGAGGACGCTCGTGAATGCGCGTGCCAGATCATCGACGTCGCGCGGACGGAACAGATGGCCGTTCGCACCGTCGCGGACCAGGTGCGGGAGGGCGACCGCATCCGCGAGGACGACGGGGAGCCCCGAGGCCAGTGCTTCGAGGGTCGCGATCGACTGGAGTTCGGCGGTGGACGGCATGCAGAAGAACGTCGCGCGCCGGTACTCCGCGTCCAACTGATCGTCGTCGATCTTCCCCAGCACGTGGACGCGGTCCCCGACGCCGAGGTCCCGCGCCAGTGCCGGAAGCGCTGTCTCCTGATCGCCGGCGCCCACGATCCGCGCCTCGAGGCCGAGCGCCGGGTCTGTCCGGGCGAGAGCCTGCACGATGTCCTGGGGGCGCTTCTCCTGCGACAGTCTTCCGACGAAGAGGACGGAGGGCGCAGTTCTGGCCCCGTCTTCGGCGACGGGGGCCGGGTCATCGAATCGGGCGAGGTCGATCCCGCAGCTCACAGCCTCGACCGGATGGTCGAAGCCGTTCTCCGTCAGCAGATCGCTCGCGAGCTGGGTCGGTACGGTGATGTGGTCCGCCTGCTGGAAGCGACTGCGCAGATCGCGCCACGCAGTGTCAGCGGCGATGTTCAGCAGCGGCCGCGGCGCACGGACATAGGGGCGCACGTTGTCCGGCATGAAATGGTTCGTCGCGACGACCGGGATGTCGCGCGACTTCGAGAGTGAGAACGCGTACCGGCCGATGACGAAGTGAGCCTGGGTGTGGACGACGTCGGGACGGATGTCGTCGAGCAGCCGGGACAGATCGGGCTTGACCTCCCACGGCATGCAGATCATCCACGTGGGATGCAGCGGCCAGTGGTGGGAGCGCAGCCGGTGCACGCGCACTCCGTCCTCCCATTCGTGGCGGGGGATGCCGGAGGCGGAGGGGGCGACGACGTGGACCTCGTGACCCGCAGCGGCCAGGCCGGTGGCGAGGCGAGTGGTGAACGCGGCGGCGCCGTTGATCTCCGGGGGATAGGTCTCTGACGCGATGAGGATTCGCAGCGGATCAGGGGATGACACGGTCGGAGACCTCTTCGATCGACGGTGGCCCGGACGCGTCGCCGTACTTCTTATGGGAGCGTCGGCGCTCCGCTGCGACGGCATCCGGGTGGTGGCGGGACAGGAGGACGACGGAGGCGCACGCCAGGACGCCGAACGCAGCCATGCCCACGATCGAGACGACCCCGGAGTCCGCCGCCTCGCCGAGGATCAGTGCACCGAGCAGGACGGCGACGATCGGGTCGATGACGGTGAGACCGGCGATCACCATCTCAGGCGGTCCGGAAGCGTACGACGACTGCACGAACCACGAGCCGACCAGTCCGGATGCGCCGAGCGCGATCAGGTTGGACCAGGGCAGCGATGCGAGGCCCTCGGCGAGCCCCACATCGACGATGTGGGAGCTGACGACGTGCATGTTCGTCGCGACGAACGCGAACAGGACTCCGCCGCCGGTGATGAGGAGCAGCTGCCGGGGGTGGGAGACGACGAGGATGATGATCAGGCCCGCCACTGTGAAGGCGAGGGCGAGGGCGGCCAGCAGGTGCGCCTCCGCCGGTCTCGTGGGTGATGTCGTCGCGACCAGGGCCGATACTGTGACGAACCCCGCGACTCCCACGACGCAGAGGATGACCGTGATGACGATGGAGCGATGGACGGCGAGGCTCCGGTGGAACATGCCGAGCAGTATCGAGATGACCAGGGAGAACGCCCCCACCGGCTGCACGACCATCACCGGAGCGAGGGACAGGGCGATGACGTTGGCGACGATGCCCGCGCCCATGACCAGCAGACCCAGCACCCAGTGCGACGAGCGGAACAGGCGCACCAGGGTGCGCAGCCGCAGAGCTCCTTCGGATGCGCGCAGGCCGGAGACCCCCCGATGCTGCAGGAGGGCCCCGTACGCGAGAGACACGGCCGACAGGAACGCCAGGCCGATGGCGAGGATGGTCATCGGCTCTACGATACTGATCTCCCCTGTGGCGTTGCTGATGAACCGGCGCGGAGTGGTGTGTGATGTCCGGCACGGCGTGCGGGCCTGCTTGCGCGACAGCGGGGCGCAGCCCGTTTTGCGTCGTCGCGAACACGGGTGCTATTGTTTCATCTCGTGTTCACAAGCGTGAATACCATTCCTCCGTAGCTCAGTTGGCAGAGCATTCGACTGTTAATCGAAGGGTCGCTGGTTCGAGCCCAGCCGGGGGAGCCGAAGGTCAGAGCCCCACCACCGCGTCACGAGCGCGGGGGTGGGGCTCTTTTCCGTCCACACTCGGCTCTGAGGCAATGAGGAGTCTGCAGTCGTGGCTGTGCTCGGAGGCTGTGGGTTAAAGGCCAAAAAGTGTGTCTGGCTTGGGCGTGTCTACCGGGATCTTCCTCCCAATCCTTGCTGGATCCCGTTGCCGTCTTCCGGGCTGAACGCGGTGTCATAGGCAGCTGGCCCGATTTGTTCCTCGGCGATGAGTAGAGCCCCATAGAGTGGTGTAGCGCACGGAGGTCCGGCCTATCCGTCAGGATGTGGACGCGGCCACCGTGTGATCCTTCGAGTCAACCTTCCAAGAATCCTCGAACGGAGTCACAACGATGACCGCTCCTCA
>NZ_FXZM01000017.1 GCF_900169175.1 Brevibacterium jeotgali
GCTCGAACACTTCCCGCCGTAGCCGCTTCAACTCCGACCGCTCGTCTTCTTCCAACGGACCGGTGGATTTTCCGTCCCCGTGGAGAAGTTCTTTCTCCTGCCGCACCCAGTTGCCCAGCGTCTGGGGGCCGACGTTGATTTCCGCAGCCACTGCCGCGATCGAGCGGCCTGTATCGATGACCAGATGCGCGGCTTCGCGCTTGTAGTCCTCGGTGTACGACCGTCGTTGCTTTCTGCTTGACGACATGCCAGACATCCTTCCAGCGGAACCCGTGATCCCGCTATCTCGGGTGTCCACAACTCGAGGCTAACCCCAGCCGACGTTGATTTCCGCAGCCACTGCCGCGATCGAGCGGCCTGTATCGATGACCAGATGCGCGGCTTCGCGCTTGTAGTCCTCGGTGTACGACCGTCGTTGCTTTCTGCTTGACGACATGCCAGACATCCTTCCAGCGGAACCCGTGATCCCGCTATCTCGGGTGTCCACAACTCGAGGCTAACCCCAGTGGCGGCGCAGCATGTCCTTGATCGGCTGGTTGAACGCGCCCTCGAGCACAGATGTCGCACGCGCGATCTCAGTGCCGTGTGTGGCGGCATCGATCCAGGTGAAGAGGTGCTGTTTCCGGATCAGCTTGGCCAGGAGTCGGTGGGCGCGGCGGGTGCGTTGATGCGTGTACCACCACTTCTGCGTCGCGGTGACGTGCGCGGGTGGTTGGACGCCGGGTTTCGCGTAGGTGCGGTGCTTGAGGAACGTCTCGTGGCGGGCTTCCCACTCGAGGAACGCGGCGGTCCACGTGGCGGCTTCGTCCTGGTCGGTGACGCGGGAGAGCGCTTTGGTCAGGGCGAGGAGTTCTTTGTTCGGTCCGAGCACGGGGCGACGAGTCAGATGTTTGTGGATGTCTTGTCGGATGTGGAACAGGCAGCGCTGGATGCGGGTGTGCGGCCAGTGCCGGGTGATGGTGGTCGTCAGGGGTCCGTTGCCGTCGATGATGGCGTAGTCGGGGGCGGGAAGGCGTTCGATGAGAGCGGTCCAGGACGCGGTCTTCTCCCGGTTGCAGAACTGCCAGTCGATGACGTGTGTGCGGGTGGAGGCGATGAGGACGCACCAGCCGTTGAAGTAGGTGCCGTCGAGGAAGAGCTCGGTGTGGATCTCTCCTGTGGGTGCTGGTGGTGGGGGTTCGACGTTCCAGCACCACTGAGTGCGGCGCCTGAGTGTGCGGGCTGGCATGTGCTCGTGGTGGGAGCGGCTGGTGGGGCCCAGCAGCCAGGACAGGAACGCGGTGAGTTCGTGTCGTCGTGTCGAGGTCGCGCGTTTCGGTGTAGTGGATGCGCCGCAGTGGGTGCATCGGTATCGGGTCCGTCCGGCGGTGGTTTTGCCGTTCTTCTTCAGTGGTCCGGCACACAGCACACAAGCGGCTCGATTGGAAGCACCCCACTGATGCTAAGCCCCGGGAGCTAAGCGATTGGCCTGTTGCTCAGTTGTGGTGCGGGCAAGCGCCCGATCACGGACACACTTTTTGGCCTTTAACCCGAAGTCTTTGAGGACCTCTCCGGTGGTCTTGTTCACGATGATGATGTGGCGGTCTTTGATGATGAGGACCACGCGGGTTCGGGCGTGGGTTCGCCCGACACCGATCGAGTACAGGCGGGTGTCATAGCGGAGCGTGACTTTGCCCTGCTTGTCGATTCGGTCGGCGCGGAATCTGACTGGTTCAGGTGGTTCCGTCGACGGGGTGTCCTTCGGTGCACGGATGTACGCCGCCCACGGTGTGGACCGCTTGGCGGAATGGACCCGTTCGGTGTTGTACACCACCTGGAACTTATCCAGCAGCGTCTGCAGCTCCTCGAGCGTGGCCGGTGCGGGTCGGTGCTCGACCCACTTCTTCATCGTCTGCTGGAACCGCTCGACTTTGCCCTGGGTCTGAGGGTGGTTGCCAGCCCCGTTGCGCTGCTCGACGTGGTGGGCGCGGAGCAGCTTCTCGAATCGGTTGATACCGCCGCGATAGCGGCTGGTGTAGATCGCTCCGTTGTCGGTCAAGGTCGCGGCAGGCCAGCCGTGCGTCCTCGCAGTGCGGGTGAGCGTCGACACGACCGTGTTGACGGTCGCGGACTCCACCGCGCTGATGTGCAGGCACGCACGGGAGTGGTCATCGAGCCAGGTGATGACGTCGACGGTGGTTGAGTTGGCCAGGCGCAGGTGGGTGACGTCGGATTGCCAGCACCCATTCGGCAGGGACGCCTCGAAGCGCCGCAGGGACGACTTCGGGCGCTTCTTCGGCTGAGCCTTCACCAGCCCTTCGCGGGACAGGATCCGAGCGATTGTCGCCCGGGACGGGAGTGTCTGTTCAGGGTGGTGGGTGCGGAGGTGTTCGAGGATCGTGGCGGGTCCGGCGTCGAGGCCCTGCTCGATGAGCTGGGTGCGGATCGCGGGGATCCGTTCGACGGTCTCAGCGGGTGTGGTGGCGGGGTGCGAATTGGGTCTGCGGGACTTCGGGTGGAAGGCATCGTCGCCTTCGAGGGCCCACTGTCTCAATAGTTTGGAAACAATCGCGGGAGAGACGCGGTAGGCGCGTGCTGCTTGGGCCTGGGTCATGGTGCCGGTGGTCACGGCCCGGACGATCTGTCGGCGGAGGTTCATCCCTCATGATGCGGATCCTGAAGTGTTTCCGATGTATCGAGACAGATGTTTCCGATGTAGTGAGACTCAACACCACACTCACCGCAAATGGTCGGACGGAGGGCGGGCCGGGTGGATCTCCACCCGGCCCGCCCTCCTGTCAGGCACTCAGGTCGGTCAGACGGTGTCTCGACGCTTCGGTCGTGAGCTGAGCATGACCGTTGCGGCGCCGACTGTCAGGAGGCCCGCTGCTGCGATCGCGAGGACGCCGGCATCGGAGCCGGTGCGAGGCAGCTCCGATCCACTGCCTCCATCATCGCCCGGGGCGCCGGTCACCGTGAATGAATCAGTGACCGTCTCGTCGCCGCAGGTGATCGAAACCTTCCAGGTTCCGGCGTAGTCGGCCGCGTTCGAACCCGTCCCGTAGAAGGAGAACGAGGCAGCGCCGTCGTCGTCTGCTTCGATCCCGTCGGCGTAGGCCACCTCATCGGAGCCCGGCCACATGACTTCGAGCGAGACCATTTCGCCCGGCAGGCAGTTGGAGGCGGCGACCTGGACACCCTTGTCGTAGTTCATGAAGTCCGCCGCGGACAGGGTTCCCGGCGACACCGTGATACCCGGGTCGAGGTTCGCGTCGTCGGACTCATCGCCGTCGTCTTCACCCGGCTGGCCGTCGTCGGTGTCCTCAGACCCGTCGCCGTCGTCCGAATCGCCGTCGTCCCCGCCCTCGTCGGACCCACCGCCGTCGTCCGAGTCGCCGTCATCGGACCCGGCGGTGAACTCGACTTCTGCGGAATCGAGCACATCGTCCTCGTCGGCGAGTTCGATCGCGAAGGTGCCCGCGATGACGTCGGCGCTGTAGTCGCCGTACCACTCGATGAAGTACGCGCCGACCGCATCGCCGTTCTCGTCAGCGTCGACCTCGAACTCCGTCGACAGGTCCGGGGTGTCCTCTGGAGCGATGACGCGGATCATGTACCGCTCGCCCGGTGCCAGGTCGCTCGCTGCGATCTGGAGGCCGCGGTCTCCGGGCTCGTCACCTTCCGGGACCATGACGTCGTCGACCTCGATCGAAGAGGGCACATCCAGTGCGGGATCCGCCTGGTCCTCGTCCTCTTCGTCGTCCTCGGTCTCGTCGTCCTCGATGTCGTCGATGATCTCGAACGAGCCCTGGTCGACGGGCTCGCCGTCAGGATCTACCACAGTGACGCTGCGGGAGCCTGCGAAAGTCTCCAGATCAGCGTCGGAGTCGACTGCGATCGTGTACGTCACCGTGAAGGCGCCGTCGCCGTCAGTGGTGGCTTGGAGTTCACCCGATGCTTCGGGCCCGCCCGCGACCGTCACGTCGTACTGGGTGTTCGGCTCGAGTTCGGTTCCGGAGATGGTGGCCCCGGTCGGCTCCTCCTCACCGGAGAAGTAGACGACGTCAGTGAGATCGACATTCTGAGGAGTGATGGTCACGTCCGCAGCATCGGCTGCTTCTGTCGGCTCTTCGGTGGGCTCTTCGGTGGGCTCTTCAGTCTCCGTGGCCTGGTCCGAGGGCGCCGCGGAGCCTCCGCCATCATCGGAGTCGCCGTCATCGTCTTCGTCGTCGCCTTCAGCGGGCGGTGCGGGCGGAGTCGTCTCCTCCTCGGAGGCCTCGGGTGTGTCATCCTCGGCGTTCTTCTGCTCCGTCTCCGCGGCCTCCGGCGTGGGATTCGCGGTCGGGTCTGCCCCCGCATCGGAGAGTGAGACGTCCTGAGTGTCCGGATCCTGCGCGAATGCTGCGACCGGTGCAAGAACGAGGCCCGCAGCTGTGAGGGAGGCGAGCACCGCGGGGGCGAGGGTCTCCTTCTTCATCACCGATACTCCATTCCGGTTCTCCGCCGTCGTGGCGAAGGATCCTGGCCTCGACCGGCCCCTCCACGCTGAGGGAGAACCGATCTCTTGAGGACCACAGTAGGAACACAGGGAGTGCGGAACAATTATTGATCATTGTGTTCGGACGGATCTGCCGATTCGTCATCAAATGTGACCGACCGTGATCCTTCCGTGATCCGTATGTCGTCGGAAAGACGCTTCGCACGCACCCCGGCGATCGATCGACCGCCGTCACTCGGAGACGACGCGCCTCAGATGAATGACGGCCCGCCGGCGTCCATGTGCGATACTTGAGCCGCCGCGTGGGCGGTGTGGGGCCTATAGCTCAGCTGGTCAGAGCACCTCGTTTACACCGAGGGGGCCGGGGGTTCGAGTCCCTCTGGGCCCACCAGAAGGTCTTTGTTCGAAAAGAAGGACTGAGGAGGCGGCAGTGCCAGCACAGACCGTCACACCTGACACCGGACAATCGCCGCGCGCGACCTCACCGACAGTAGAGCTGCTCCGCAACCGCAAGCTCATGATCTTCGTGATGCTCGGGCTGACGGCCGGGGTGGTGCTCTGGCTGACCGGCCTGACGACAGCTCTCGCTGTCACCGCCTACCTGGTGCTCAGCGTCGTGATCGTCATCACTGCCTCAGGCATGGTCCGGGATCTGATGCATGGTCATTGGGGGCTCGACGTCCTTGCTGTCATCGCCATGATCGCCACTCTTGCTGTGCATGAGTATGTCGCGGGGCTCATCATCGCGTTGATGCTCACAGGGGGCGAAGCGCTGGAGGATCTGGCCGCGCGTCGTGCAAGCCGGGAACTCGACCAGCTGCTGACCCGAGCCCCAGCGTTCGCAGGGCGGATCCACCCGGTGACCGGGGAAGTCGAACGAGTGGCGATCGAAGAGGTCGCGGTGGGCGATGCGCTGCTGGTGCGATCCTCGGAGATTCTCCCGGTTGACGGACTGCTGCTGTCGGATCACGCGACGATCGATGAATCGTCGGTGACCGGTGAGCCGATCCCGGCGAGCTGTCGCGCGGGCGACCCTGTGCTGTCTGGGACGGTGAACGGCACCACGAGTTTCACGATGCGCGCTCAGAAGGTGGCGGCCGATTCGAACTACGCATCGATCGTGCGGCTCGTAGAAGAAGCCGTGGAATCCCGCGCACCCATGGTGCGCCTCGCCGATAGGTATGCGCTGCCGTTCACTGCTGTTTCGCTGCTCATCGCAGGCCTCGCCTGGTTCCTGAGCGGTGACCCGGTGCGTTTCGCTGAGGTGCTCGTGGTTGCGACACCGTGCCCGTTGCTGATCGCTGCACCTGTCGCGTTCATGGGGGGTATGAGTTCAGCCGCGAAGCTGAACGTCATCATCAAAGATGGTGGCGTCCTGGAGGTGCTCGCCCGGGTTCGTTCGGCAGCGTTCGATAAGACCGGCACCCTGACGCAGGGTAAAGCCGATGTGGTGGATCTTCACCCGGCCTCCCGCACGGCGAGCGAGACGCTGCGGCTCGCGGCTGCCGCTGAGCAGTACTCCGTGCATGTGTTCGCCGACCCCATCGTGGCAGCGGCAAGAACCCACCAGCTCGAATTGCCGGAAGTGACGCATGCTGACGAAGTGGCGACGAATGGGGTGCTCGCCTCCCTGGTAGGGGGGGCCGTGGTGCGAGTCGGGAAACCTGCGTTCATCGAAGAGGTGACCGGGCCGATCGCCCGCCCCGCACTCCAAGCTGGAGAGACGGCCGTGTACGTGGCAGTCGGTGACGAACTGGCGGGCGTCATCATCCTGTCCGACCCGATTCGTCCGAACGCAGCAGACACCGTGACCCGCCTTCGCGAAGCCGGCGTGACAGAGATCGCGATGGTGACCGGCGACGTCACATCCACTGCAGAGTCCGTCGCACACGCGGTTGGCATCCAGACGGCTCACGCTGAGACCACGCCCCGAACCAAAGTCGAGATCGTACAAGCCATGCGGCCGCGGCCCGTGCTCATGGTCGGTGACGGGATCAACGATGCCCCCGTGCTGGCAGCCGCTGACGTAGGCATCGCAATGGCGGGCCGAGGGGCCACTGCTGCGAGTGAGTCGGCAGCGGCGGTGATCACCTCGAATGACATTGCGCGCGTGGCAGATGTCGCGTATGTCTCGCGGCGGACCGTGCAGATTGCGTTGCAGTCGATCTGGATGGGCATCGTCATCTCAGTGGGCTTGATGCTCGTTGCCGCATTCGGGTACCTACCCGCAGTGGTGGGTGCCCTCCTGCAGGAGATCGTCGATCTCGTCGCCATCGTGTGTGCACTCCGAGCGCTCCGAGCGCACAAGGGGGCGCGGCGAGACCGCGTCACTGGACATGAACCGCCAGCTGGGTGAATCAGTCGGCCAGATAACACTGGACGATGCTGATCGGTGTCGAGACGGCGACGTGGGGCGGGCAATCGTGGGACCACTCCCTGTGTGTTCTTGACGGAACTGCTCCTGGGTTCCCACGGCGGCCATCGAACGGGTCGAAGCGCTTGGTATGAATACCTCGCCACCATCTGGGACGCATCCGTTGTGGGGAGTACCTCTGGAGGTCCGTCCACTCATCGCAAGCTCGCGATCCACACAGTGACACGGAGCGGCGGCCTTCTCTGCCTATCGACGGGTGCCGATGCGACGGAAGCCCCGTCGCCGCGGATATCCGTGGCGACGGGGCTTCCGTCATGCTGCGTCAGAAGTCCGGAGATCCCGGCGAGCGCGCGTCACGCGAGGCTCAGGCCTGTGCCTTCCCGGTCTTCTCGAAGTAGAGATCCTGGATGCGCTGGCCGACCTCGGCGTCGATGTTCTTCCAGTACTGGAAGACGTTCGACAGGACGGGCTCCTGGACCTCGGGGATGAGGCTGCCGGTGACCGTCTCGACGAGGCGGTCGCGCTGCTCATCGGTGTAGACCTCGCGGACCAGCGTGTGCGCCTGTCCGAAGTCGTCGTCCTCCGAGTGCAGCGAGTACGCCGAGCGCACCAGAGAGCCGTCGGACTCCCAGCCGTTGTCCACCTGGCCCTGGGTGTCCTGGTAGGCGCGACCGTACGAGTTGGGCGCGTACACCGGGGCATCACCCGAGTGGTGGTACTGCATCGCGCCCTCCTTGTCGTAGGAGTTCGTCGGGTTCTTCGGCGCGTTCACCGGCAGCTGGTTGAAGTTCGTGCCGATGCGGTGACGCTGCGCGTCCGGGTAGGAGAACACGCGGCCCAGCAGCATCTTGTCGGGCGAGACGCCCGTGCCGGGCACGGTGTTCGCGGGGCTGAAGGCGGCCTGCTCGATCTGTGCGAAGTGGTTGACCGGGTTCTCGTTGAGTGTGAACCGGCCGACGCGGTGCAGCGGGTAGTCCTTGTGCGACCAGGTCTTCGTGAGATCGAACGGATTGAAGCGGTAGGTCTTCGCCTCTTCGTACGGCATGATCTGCACCGACAGAGTCCAGCTGGGGTGATCTCCGCGCTCGATCGCGTCGAACAGGTCACGGCGGTGGACGTCCGCGTCCTCAGCGGCGAGCTGTGCCGCTTCGTCGTTCGTCATGTTCTGCTCGCCCTGTTCCGTGTGGAAGTGGTACTGCACCCAGAACTTCTCGCCCTCCGCGTTGATCCACATGTAGGTGTGCGACGAGTAGCCGTTCATGTGACGCCACGTCTTCGGCAGGCCGCGGTCGCCCATGAGGTAGGAGACCTGGTGAGCTGATTCCGGCGAGTTGGTCCAGAAGTCCCACTGCATGTTCGCAGAGCGGAGGCCGGAATCCGGCGTGCGCTTCTGCGAATGGATGAAGTCCGGGAACTTCATGGGATCGCGGACGAAGAAGATGGGCGTGTTGTTGCCCACCATGTCGAAGTTGCCCTCGTCGGTGTAGAACTTCAGGGCGAAGCCGCGGACGTCGCGCCACGAGTCCGGCGAGCCCAGCTCACCGGCGACGGTGGAGAAGCGTGCGAGCATGCGGGTCTTCTTGCCCGGCTGCAGGAAGTCCGCCTTCGTGTACTTGCTGACGTCCTCGAGCACCTCGAACTCACCGAAGGCGCCGGAGCCCTTCGCGTGGGGGCTGCGCTCCGGGACGCGCTCACGGTCGAAGCGTGCGAGCTTCTCCACGAGGGCGACGTCATGGAGCATCAGGGGGCCATCGGCGCCGACGCTCAGCGAGTGGGCGTCGGATTCGCGCGGCGCGCCGGTCTCCGTGGTCGAAGGCTTTGTCGGATCAAACTGTGTCATGTTCTTCCTTCCGATCGAAACATGTCTCTGCAGGAGAGGTTGAGGGGGACTGGGGCCGGTTCGGGTCCGTGCGGGCCGATGTCATGCCGTCGAGGCGCGGGAGGCCTCCCACGCGCCGACGCACTCCGTGCAGACCGCCTGGAACGTGACGTCTGCGCTGAGGAGCACAGGCATCCCACTGGTGCCGACGGGGGAGAGGCACGGAGCATCTCCGGTCACGCAGTCCACGTCCTCGATGCGGTGGCACACCACACACCGGATGTGATGGTGGTTGTCGTCCGTCCGCGTCTCGTAGCGGGCTGCGCCCGGTGCGTCGACGCGACGGAGAAGACCCTTCTCCGTCAGGTCGTTCACGACGTTGTGGACGGATTGCATCGAGAGTGACGGGAGCTGTTCCGCGATGCCGGCATGGACTTCCGCCGCAGTGCAGTGCGGGTTCGCGGTGAGGAAGTCCAGTGCGGCGACACGGCCCGGTGTGGCGCGCATTCCAGCGCGGCGCACCTGGTCCGTGAGGTCGGCTTCCTGCATTCTCTGCATAGTTTTAGGGTAGTCGCTCTTTTGTGCCGTGGCAAATAAGGGGCAGGCAGTCGGCCCCTCAGGAGCGCAGCTGGCGCTTGAGGATCTTCCCGGAGGTGTTCTTGGGCAGCTCATCGATGAAGTGCACCGCCTTCGGCACCTTGAACGGTGCGAGGCGTTCGCGGACGTGGGCGATGACGGCATCGCCGTCGATCTCGCCCTTCTTCACGACGTAGGCAGTGATCGCCTCGATCCACTTCTCATCCGGAGTGCCGACGACGGCGACCTCTGCGACGGCGTCGAGCTCGAAGATCGCGTCCTCGACCTGGCGGGAGGCGACGAGCACGCCACCCGTGTTGATGACGTCCTTCACTCGGTCGACGACTTCGATGAAGCCCTCCTCATCCTGGACCACGAGGTCGCCGGAGTGGAACCATCCGCCCCGGAACGCCTCTTCCGTCGCTTCGGGCTTGTTCCAGTACCCCTCGCAGAGCTGTGGCGAGCGGTAGAGGATCTCACCCTGCTCGCCGGGAACCACGTCCTTGCCGGATGGGTCGACCACGCGGGTCTCGACGAAGAGCACGGGACGACCGGCGGATCCGGGGTGTGCATCGTGCTCCTCAGGCCGCAGCACGGTGCAGACAGGGCCCATCTCCGACTGACCGAAGGCGTTGTAGAAGCCCATGTCCGGCAGCGCCTCGCGCAGTCGCGCCAGGACTGGGCCGGGCATGATGGACGCGCCGTAGTAGCCCTTCGCGAGGCTCGACAGGTCACGTGCACCGAACTCGTCGTGATTGGCGAGTGCGACCCACACGGTGGGTGCGGCGAAGAATGCCGTGATCCGCTCCGTCTCGAAGATCTCGAAGAGCTGGGCCGGGACGGGGCCCGGGACGATGAGGTTGAACCCGCCCTTCATGAGCGCCGGCAGCAGGAACACATGCATCTGGGCGGAGTGGTACAGCGGCAGGGCGTGGACCATCCGGTCGGACGCCTCGAAGTCCAGGACGTCGAGGCAACTGAGGTAGTGATGGATCAGCGCGCGGTGCGTCATGATCGCGCCCTTGGGCGCCGATGTCGTGCCGGACGTGTAGAGCAGCTGGGCGACGTCCGTGTCGACGACGGCGAACTCGTCGTCACGCTGAGGTTCCACAGCGTCCGCAGCTGCGACCGGCACGAGGTCCTCGAACGTCCGGACCGACAGTGTCGGGCCGGATGCGGTCGCCGTCACGTGCTCGGCGAGCGCGGCGTCCGCGAAGACCACGGTGGCCCCGGAGTCCGTGAAGAAGTAGTCGAGCTCATCGCCGCGCATCTGGTAGTTGATGGGGACGTGGACGAGCCCCGCCCGCGCACAGGCGAGGTACGTGAGGACGTAGAGGTCCGAGTTCGCGCCGAATGCGGCGACCCGGTCCCCGTGCTTGAGACCCAGCCCCACGAAGTGCCTGGCCAGCGCGGTCACAGCGCTGTCCCACTCACGGTAGGTCCACGTGCGATCGCCGAATGCGACGGCCGTGGCTTCGGGGGTGCGCTGCGCCGTGCGGCGCACGACGTCGGCAACGGTGCTCTGGCGAGGTGATGTGATCTGTCCCATGGTGGGAACGTAGCGGACGCGCGTGACGCGTGCCACTCACGTCCGCGTCGTGGTCGACTACGGTGGGTCCATGGTCGAACCCACGCTCGCGCAGGTGCGCGCCCTCGTCGATGAACTGTGGCCGGAGGAGTACGCGGAGGCGTGGGACTCCGTCGGACTGACCGCAGGCGATCCGACTGCGCGGGTGACGTCGGTCCTGCTGGCAGTCGACCCTGTGGATGATGTGATCGCAGAGGCGGAGGAGACTGGTGCTGACCTCCTCGTGACCCACCATCCCCTCCTGCTGAGGGGGATCACCTCGGTCGCCGCCGACACTCTCAAGGGCGGTCAGCTCACCCGCCTCCTCCGTGCCGGGATCGCGCACATCGCCGCCCACACCAATGCTGATTCACAGCTGGGAGGCGTCTCCGACGCGCTCATCGAGACGCTCGGGGTGCCGGTCGAGGGACCGCTCGTGCAGACGGCCGGAGCTCCGGACGGGGTGGGCATCGGCCGCTGGGGCGACCGTGAGCCCACGACGGTGCGTGCGCTCGCGGAGACGCTCGCGAAGGTCCTGCCCGCCACCGTGACCGGTGTGCGGATCGCAGGCGATCCCGACGCCGAGGTCCGCCGAGTCGCAGTCTGCGGAGGTGCGGGCGATGGTCTCTTCGATTCCGTCCGAGAGGTGGGCGCCGACGTCTACATCACCTCCGACCTCCGACACCATCCCGCGACCGAGGCCCGGGACACCGCACATCGCGGCGCCGGCCTCCCGCACCTCATCGACATCTCACATTGGGCCGCGGAATCGCTGTGGCTCGACCGGGCGGCTGAATTGCTGGGAGAGGTGGCGGCCCAGCGCGGCTGGAACCTGCGCGTCAGGGTCTCCACCCGGCGCACCGACGCGTGGACGCTGCGGATCGCACAGGAGGACTGATATGGCCGACGAACACCTCTCAGAGGAGCAGGCAGCCGCACTGCGCGAGTGGATCGCGGAGGGCTCGCACCTGCGCACGCTGCAGCACGAGGCGAAGCAGACTGAACGACTCGAGGCGCTGCGAGCTCTTGCAGGTGAGCATGGCGAGCTGCAGAACGAGCGCACTCGCCTTGCCGCAGTCCACGCGGAGCAGGAGAAGGCCGCACGGGATGCGGAGAACAGCGCCGATGACGTGCGTGAGCGTGTGACGCGCACGGAGACGCGCCTCAACGACGGTACTGGACTCACCTCTCGGGACCTCATGGGACTGCAGGACGAGATCGCGGGCCTGCGCGAACGCATCGACGTGATCGAAGGAGAGCAGGTCGAAGCACTCGAGGCCGCGGAATCGACGGCCTCGCAGCTGGCGGATACCACTGCCAAGGCGGAGGAGGTCGCGTCTCGTGGACGAGAACTGCAGGCCGAGCGCGCGAGCGAGGGAGAGCGCCTCACCGGTGAGATCGCTGAAGTCGAGAAGATCCGTGCGTCACTGCTCGAGCGGATCCCCGCCGCTCTGCACAGCCGTCTCCGGGCGGAGGGCTCGTATCCGGCCGCCGCGGTCGTGACTGCTGGGTCCTGCGGGGCCTGCGGGGAGCAGCTCTCCGGCATGCTCGGAGACTCCTACCGGAACCTCGGCCCCGGGGGCATGCTCGACTGCGACGGCTGTGGAACGCTCCTGCTCAAGGTCGCGTGACGTCCGCCGCCGTCCACGTCGCGATCAGGACTCCGGCAGCACCACGGTGAGGGAAGCGGGCTTCCTGCCCGCAGCGGGCGTGAGCTCGACCTCGTACCAGGCGGATGCGGCCTCGGCGACGTCTTCCGCTGTGGAAGGCAGTGCGGCAGGCGAGCGCAGCAGCCTGCCGACCAGCTCACCGCGGGTGTGCTTCGCGAAGTGGGAGACCACCTTCCGCACTCCGCTGCGCACCTGGACCACGTCGATCGTGACGACCTGTGCAGACGGCCCCGGCCACGCAGCACGGTAGTCAGCGGAGCGGCAGTCGACCAGCAGCTCGTCGGCGAAGGCTTCGTTGAGCACCGGCGCCAGCTGAGGCCTCCACCACGTCTTCGCTCGACCGAACTCCGGCAGCTGCGCTCCCATCGACAGTCGGTACGCGGGGATCAGATCGTCGATCCCGACGATGCCGAACAATCCCGACATGACGTGGACTGCGGACCGCTTCTCCTCAGGGACCTGTGCGAGGTCGTCTGCGCCCATCGCTGCGAAGAGCACTCCCGTGTAGACCGAGCTGGCCGGCCCTGTCGGAGCACTCGCCAGGCGGGTGTTCGCACGGACCTCCTCGTGCAGCGATTTCCCGACGCCCAGCAGGGTGAGCGCGTCGCTCCGCGTGGAGGTCTCGACGAGCGTCTGGAGCATCTGGTGCCGTGCCTCACCGAGCTGCGGGAAGGTGAGTCCGGCGACGTCCACGGGATCCCCCGAGCAAGGCGGCGTCTTGCCCTCCGACGGGGGGAGCAGGATCTTCACGGGGCATGTCCTCCTGGTGACGCCGCGGGCGGGTGGAGATCGGAGTGACCGACCACGAGGACTGTACCGGTCGCCGCGATGCGAGGAGCGACCGGGTGAACGCGGATCGTGGGGAACCGCCGGGTCCTCCTACGCGGACTTCTCCTGGGCGCTCCTTCGGAAGAACTCCTCGAGGTGATGCTCACCCCACCGCTCCCCGATCGCGTCACGGGTGAACCCCTCTGACAGGAACTCGGCGAGGACGGCTGTGCGGCCACCGACGCGTCGGGCTGCCCAGACTCCTGCCGTCACCGCTGCCGCCGGGATCCGGATCATACGGCAGGGCTTCCCGACGGCAGCGGCCGCGAGCCTCCCGACCTGGTCGAAGGTGAGGACGTCCGGACCGCCCACGTCCCAGCTGCCGCTGGTGTCGCCCAGACGGTCGGCGCAGTAGGCGGCCAGGTCCGCGCCGTGGATGGGTGCGATCCTGACTCCGCGTCCGGGCGGCAGCAGGACGAATCCGGATCGGGCCATCGACAGGAACTCGCTCATGTCGGAGAAGTAGGCCGACGGATTCACGATCTGGTGTGCTGTCGACGACCGGGTCAGTGCCTCGGAGAAGGCCGTCTTCGACCGCGTGATCAGCGACCGGCCGACCGCTGCGTGCATGACGTTGACGAAGAGGAAGGAATCGACCGACGCATTCTCCGCCTCCTCCAGCAGGCGCAGGTTGGCCAGGTAGTCCACGTCCCACGGGCTGGCCTTCTGCCGGGTGACGCCGAGTGCGGAGCACACCCGGTCAGCTCCGTGGCAGGTTCCGGCGACGAACGACGGCGCGGTGATGTCGCCGACGCACCATTCCTCGACGCGACCCGCCAGAGACGGGGCGCCGAAGGCGCCGGGCTGCTCGGCGCGCTCCCGCGATCGGACGATCGCGCGGACTCGGTACCCTCGATCGGACAGCTCCCGCACGAGGTATCGGCCGACGTATCCGGTCGCACCCGCGACGACTGCCAGTTCAGGCACGGTGACTCCTCTCGGGTCTCGGGTCTCGCGTCGGCTCGGCCGGCCGACGTGCCGGTCACTGCAGTGTGGTGGACGCCTCAGCAACGGGCAAGGGAACGGACGCCTCCGGGTGAAGGGCAGCATGAGTGCGATGAGGCGCTAGACTGTCTCGTCGAGGACAGGTCGCTGGACGGCCGCGGCTCAGCAGGGCGAAAGCCGCTGGGCTGAGGAACGTCCGGGCTCCGCAGAGCAGGGTGGTGGCCAACAGCCACCCGGGGTGACCCGCGGGAAAGTGCAACAGAGAGCAGACCGCCCGGACCGGGAGCGATCCCGGGACGGGTAAGGGTGAAACGGTGGTGTAAGAGACCACCAGTGCCGCAGGTGACTGCGGCAGCTATGTAAACCCCACCCGGAGCAAGATCGGACAGACGGCGTTCGAGGGCTGCTCGCCCGAAGCCGTCGGGTGGATCGCTCGAGGCCGCTGGTGACAGCGGTCCCAGACAGATGGTCGTCGCGTGCACCGGGGTGACCGGGTGCACGAACAGAACCCGGCGTACAGGCGGCCTGTCCTCACCTCGTTCCCCCCCCCGCAGCCCGTGCCGCGCTCCGATCGCGGAGCGGCGCGTGCGCGATCCGCACCGGTCTCATGCGTCGGTGCGACGCACCCGCATCCTGCCCTTGTCGTGGCCCAGCAGTCCGGCGCCCACGATGCCCGCATTGTTGAGCAGTTCTGCCGCGCGGATCGGCGTCTTCACGTCGATGTCCGCGAGGAAGTCCGCAGCGCGCTTCGAGATGCCGCCGCCGACGATGAAGAGGTCCGGCCAGAACAGCCTCTCCAGCTCCCGGTAGTAGACGGTGAGCCTCCTGCACCACTCCTGCATGTCGTAGCCGTCGCGACGCATCGCCGCGACGGACGTGCGCGTCTCCGCAGCGGCCCCATCGACCGTGAGGTGGCCGAGCTCCGTGTAGGGGAACAGCCGACCGCCCGCGAAGAGAGCCGTTCCGATCCCCGTGCCCAGCGTCGTCATCATGACGGTGTCCCTACGGTGCTCCCGGCCCGCTCCGCAGGTCATCTCCGCGAGCCCCGCGGCGTCCGCGTCGTTCGCCATGTGCACGTGCGGACCGAGCGCTGCGCTCAGCGCGTCGACGATCGGGAAGCCGTCGAACGCATCGTCGAGATTGCCCGTGAACTGCACCGTCCCGTGCTTGATGACACCGGGGAACGCGCAGCCGATCGGCAGCGTCTCCACCTGATCCGCACCCCGGATGAGGCCGGCCGCAGCCGCTTCCGCACCCAGCGTTCCGACCACGGACGCGACAGTCGCGATGACGGCTTCCGGGGTGGCCGGCTGCGGAGTGTCGTCACGGACACGGCCTCCCAGCATCGTGCCGGTCGCGACGTCGACGAGGCCGGCCTTCGTCCCGGTGCCTCCGATGTCGATGCCGACGGCCAGACGTGACACATCGATGGATGAGCGCTGCGGCATGCGTGTCGCCTTTCGAATCCGGATCGTGGGCGTCTCCCGGGTCAGGAGGGAGAACCGGGCCCCTCGGCGATCGTCGCACCGGGGGAGGGGAGCGTCAGGATGTCCGCGCCCGTGTCCGTGACGACGAGCGTGTGCTCGAACTGCGCGGAGCGCTTGCGGTCCGCGGTGACGATGGTCCAGTCGTCGTCCCACTGCTCCCACTTGTCGGTCCCCAGATTGAGCATCGGCTCGATCGTGAAGACCATGCCGGGCTCGATGACGTCGCCGTGGTGCGGTGCCGCGTCGTAGTGCGGGACGATGAGGCCGGAGTGGAATTCGCGTCCGACGCCGTGTCCGGTGAAGTCGCGCACGACCCCGTAGCCGAACCGCTGCGCGTACTTCTCGATGACGCGTCCGATGACGTTGATCTGACGGCCCGGCTTCACCGCGCGGATCCCGCGCATCGTCGCCTCGTAGGTGCGCTGGACGAGCAGACGGGACTCCTCATCGACGTCGCCGACGAGGAACGTGTAGTTCGTGTCGCCGTGGACGCCGTCCTTGAACGCGGTGATGTCGACGTTGACGATGTCTCCGTCCGCCAGCACGGTGGAATCCGGGATGCCGTGGCAGATGCACTCGTTGACGGACGTGCACGTGGACTTGGGGAACGCGCGGTACCCCAGTGTCGACGGGTACGAATCGTGGTCGACGAGGTGGTCGTGGGCCACCGCGTCGATCTCATCCGTGGTGACTCCCGGGCGGATCATCCGACCGACGGCCTCCAGCGCGTCGGCGGCGATCCGCCCTGCTGCCCGGATCCGTTCGACTTCTTCGGGGGAGTGCAGGTCTCCGCCGCGGCCCTCGTCCGGCTCTGCTCGCCCGACGTACTCCGGTCGGGGGATGGAAGCGGGGACGAAGCGCTGAGGCGACAGGCGGCCGGCGGTGAGGGTGCCCAGAGGCGCAGTGGATCCATTCATGATGGGGCCAGTCTAGCGAGCGTGCAGGACGATGCCCGTGAGGGCCTGCCCAGGCTTCGGTAGTGTGCTCGTCAGTGCGCTCGGGCCGATATCCTGGACGCGGCGCGGACACCGGTCGCGCGGAGCCGTGGTCTCACGGAGTGCGTGGGCAGGAGGTGGAGTATGGGACTGCAGGAGGACGCTTCCTTCTCCGATCTCTCCGACGTCGTCTCCGCCGCGTCCACCCCCGGCCAGATCGCAGACCACATCATGGCGTCGATCGCCGCGGGCGCTCTTCCCGAGGGCACGCGCCTGCCGGCCGAGCGCGACCTCGCGGACGCACTCGCCGTCTCCCGCTCGAGCGTGCGTGCAGCACTCTCGACGCTGGAGCGCGCGGGCTTCGTCGTCCGTCGCCGAGGCCGTGGAGGCGGTACCTTCATCTCCCGTGTCGAGGCCGGCAGGGTCGATGTCTACGCCGACCGGCTCACGGAGTTCCGCCGGACCCGTCGTGATCTGCTCGACGCGCGCGCGATCGTCCAGAACCGTGTCGCCGCCGCCGCGGCGGACAGGCGGAGCGACGGCGCCGTGGTCGAGCTGCGCAGCCGTGCGATCGACTACGAGAGCGCGCGGACCGCCGCGGAGGCCCGCACCGCGGATGCGCGACTTCACTATGCGATCGCGCAGGCCGCAGACAATCCGCACCTGGTGGAGATCGTCCAGGAGCTGGACCGGAAGATCAATGCGGGCTTCCGCCACGACCCCTTCTCACCCTCGCTGTTCGCCCGCGCCTGTGACGACCACACCGCGATCGTCGATGCGATCGCCGCTGGACGTGCCGACGACGCAGGCCGCCTGTGCGAGGCGCACTTCCGCGGTACGACCATGGGCGGCCCGTGAGCACGACCATGACCGGCCCGTGAGTACGACGATGGCCGGCCCCGTGGGACCGGCCATCGTGAGGTGGAGGGAGTGCGTCAGCCCGCCAGGGCCTCGGCGACGTCGAGGTGGTCCATCCCGAACGCCTGGGCCACGGGAGCGTTCGTGAGGCGACCTGAGGCCGCGTTGAGTCCGCGGCCCAGCGCGGTGTCCGCCCCGAGCGCGTCCCTCCAGCCCTTGTCCGCGATGCGCCCGATGTACGGCAGCGTCGCGTTCGTCAGTGCCCGGGTCGCAGTGACTGGAGCGGCCCCGGGCATGTTCGCGACGCAGTAGTAGAGGGTGTCGTGCACGGCGAAGGTCGGGTCATCGTGCGTCGTGGGCCGCGATCCCTCGAAGCAGCCGCCCTGGTCGATCGCGATGTCGACGAGCACGCTGCCGCGCCCCATGCCGGCGACCATGTCGTCCGTGACCAGTTTGGGCGCACGGCTGCCCGGGATGAGCACGGAGCCGATGACGAGGTCCGAGCGCTTCACGGACTCTGCGATGTCGAGGGGCGTCGACATCTTCGTCTGGAGGCGACCGTCGAAGACCTCGTCGAGATAGCGCAGGCGCGGCAGATTCACGTCGTAGATCTCGACGTGCGCACCCATGCCCACCGCCGCCCGCGCGGCGGAGGCGCCCGCGGCCCCGGCGCCGATGACCGTCACGTGGGCGCGGTCCACGCCGGGGACTCCCGGCAGCAGGACCCCGCGGCCGCCGGCCGGGCTCAGCAGGTGGTGGGCGCCCTCCTGGACGGACTGACGACCGGCGATCTCGCTCATCGGGGCGAGCAGGGGGAGTCCGCCGCCATCGGGCTGCACCGTCTCATACGCGATCGCGGTCGTTCCTGCGGACAGGATCGCCCGGGTGAGGGATTCGTCCGCGGCGAGGTGGAGGTAGGTGAAGAGGATCAGGTCGTCGCGGAGGTGGCCGTGCTCTTCGGGGAGCGGCTCCTTCACCTTCACGACCATGTCCGCCTGGGCCCAGACCGCCGCGGCGTCTTCGACGATGCGCGCACCGGCGCGGGCGTACGCGTCGTCGTCGAAGTGCGCGCCCAGTCCGGCTCCGGCCTGCACGATGACGTCGTGGCCGCGGCCCGCGAGGTCATGGACGCCGGCGGGCGTGAGCGCGACGCGGCGCTCGGCGCTCTTGATCTCCGTGGGAACGCTGATGCGCATGGTGCTGTCCTCCATCGTCGGCTGTGACGCTTCGAGCGTAGACGTTGAAAGGTGTGCGCACCAAACCTTTTGTGCAGACCGGGCATGCTCCGACGGCCCGGACCGTGCCGGGCCGCGGCGGTAGGCTGGATGCACGTTCCGCATGTCCATCAGTGAGGAGGCAGCCATGGCCGACACCCCGACGTCCGAGCACTACTGGTTCAACACGAAGTCCGGTCAGGTCGAGAAGGGCCCGCAGAGCAGCTGGGAGAACCGGATGGGCCCCTACGACACGGAAGCGGAGGCCCGCAGCGCTCTCGACACCGCCGCTTCCAGATCCGCCCAGTGGGAGCGCGAGGACGCGAAGTGGGAGGACGGCTGAGCCGATGGCGACGATGAGCAAGCAGCAGGACTTCGTCCTCAAGACCATCGAGGACCGTGATGTCCGCTTCATCCGGCTGTGGTTCCCCGACGTGCTGGGGCGGCTGAAGTCGGTCGCGATCGTGCCCGCGGAGCTCGAAGGGGCGTTCGGCGAGGGGATCGGATTCGACGGCTCGTCTGTCGAGGGCTTCTCACGGGTCTACGAGGCGGACATGGTCCTCAGGCCCGATCCGTCGACCTTCTCGCTGCTGCCGTGGCGGGGGGAGACCGACCCCACCGCACGCATGATCTGCGACATCCATTCGCCCGACGGCGGCCCCGCACCGGCGGATCCGCGGAACGTGCTCAAACGGAGTCTGGCGAAGGCCGCAGACGCGGGCTTCACGTTCTACGTCCACCCGGAGATCGAGTTCTACCTCTTCCAGTCCGGCGAACTGGGCGGTGCGGTCCCCGTCCCCGTCGACACTGCAGGGTACTTCGACCATGTGAACGGGGGGACGGCGAACGATTTCCGCAGGGAGGCCGTGCAGACCCTCGAGGCCATGGGGATCAGTGTGGAGTTCTCCCACCACGAGGCGGGGCCCGGCCAGAACGAGATCGATCTGCGCTACGCGGACGCGCTGACGATGGCGGACAACATCATGACCTTCCGCGCGATGGTCAAAGAGGTCGCTGTGGAGCAGGGCGTGTACGCCTCCTTCATGCCGAAGCCCCTCGTCGGTGAACCCGGCAACGGGATGCACACCCATGTGTCGCTCTTCGAAGGGGAGACGAACGCCTTCTACGCGCCGGGAGCGGAGTATCAGCTGTCCTCGATCGGACGGCACTTCGTCGCCGGGCTGCTCCACTACGCGCCGGAGATCACCGCGGTGACGAACCAGTACGTGAACTCGTACAAGCGGCTGTGGACGGGCCACGAGGCTCCCAGCTACATCTGCTGGGGGCACCGGAACCGCTCCGCGCTCATCCGGGTGCCGCAGTACAAATCCGGGAAGGCGTCGTCGGCACGGGTCGAGTACCGCGGCCTCGACTCCGCAGCGAACCCCTACCTCGCATACGCCCTCATGCTGTCGGCCGGGCTCAAGGGTGTCGAGGACGAGCTCCCCCTCCCCGAAGAGGCGGAGGACAACGTCTGGAGGCTCACGGACGCGGAGCGCCGCGCACTGGGCATCCGCTCGCTGCCGCAGAGCCTCGACCACGCGATCTCCCTCATGGAGGACAGCGAGCTGGTGGCCACGACGCTCGGCGAGGAGGTGTTCGACTTCTTCCTCCGCAACAAGAGGCAGGAGTGGGCGAGCTACCGAGACCAGGTGACGCCCTTCGAGCTCGAGCGACTCTTCGGCTCACTGTGATCACGACCCGACGAGGGAGGAGCAGCGACCCGTCCCGGTCGCTCTCGCGCAGGCGCCCCAGCAGAGTGCGGCGGTTCCTCGGCGAAGTCGACGAGCAGCTGGGAACGTCGCTCGCCTCCGAGCCTGCTGTCAGAGAGCTCTTCTCGTCGGCTGTCGATCCGGACGCTGCGGCGCTCGGGCTGCTGCGCGTCGTCGAATCCGCGGGCGCGGGCGGCGAAGAGGGGCTTCTCGACGCGCTGCGTGAGGAGTCCCGGTCCCCGTCCACCGGGCTCCTGCGGCGGATCGTGACCGTTGCCGGTGCCTCTGAGGCGCTCACCGACCACCTCGTGCGCCATCCGGCGTCCGCACTCGGGCTGCAGGGAGAGGGCACGCTGCTCCTCGACTCTCCCGGCGCGGGGGCCGAGGCTCTGCGCAACCTGCTGCTCCATGCCGTGGGCGCGGACTCCGACCGGGACGTCGCGTCCCCCGTCGCGACACGCACGGGGCAGGACGGTGTGGACGCGCTGCGCCGCGCCTATCGCGACGAAGTGCTGCGCCTGGTCGCCGACGACCTCGGATCAGCCGACCCCGTGCAGGTCGTCGACGAGGTGTGCCGCGTACTGTCCGACCTGGCGGGTGCGGCGGTCGAGGCCGCACTGGCGATCGCGCGCGCGGAGCTCGATCCCGTCGCGCGGGTGCGGATGGCCGTCATCGCGATGGGCAAGTGCGGTGCACGCGAACTCAACTACGTGTCGGACGTGGACGTCGTCTACGTCCATGCGCCGGGCGACGACTCTCCCGATGACGCGGTCGCACCGGACGACGACGGGGTGAAGACCGCGGAGGACATGGTTGCACGGATCACGGAGATCGTCGGAGCGGCGGGACAGGAGCCTGCGCTCTGGGAACTCGATGCCGCGCTGCGTCCGGAGGGCAAGTCGGGCAGGCTGCTGCGCACCGTCGACGAATTCGATGCCTACTACGTGGACGTCGCGGAATCGTGGGAGTTCCAAGCCCTCCTGAAGTCGCGTCACCTGGCGGGAGACGTGTACCTGGGCAGGGAATGGGCGGACAGGATGCGACCTCACGTCTGGTCCGCCAGCCAGCGCGACGGGTTCGTCGAGGGCGTCCGTGCCATGCGGCGCCGGGTCGTCTCACTGGTGCCCACCCAGCAGGCGGATGCGCAGATCAAGCTGGGGCGGGGCGGCCTGCGGGACGTGGAGTTCTCCGCGCAGCTCCTCCAGCTGGTCCACGGAGGCGTGGACGAATCGATCCGCGTCCCGGCCACACTGCTGGCGCTGTCGCGGCTGGGCGAGCGCGGCTACATCGCACGGAGGGACGCGCGGGGTCTGGACGACTGCTACCGCTTCCTCCGGGTGATCGAGCACCGCCTCCAGATCCCGCGTCTCCTGCGCACCGCGGTGGTCCCGCAGCTGGAGGACCGCAGGAGGAGGCTCGCCCGCGCGGTGTACTCCACGGGAGACCGGACCACCGCGCGCCTGGACCGGGCGCTGGCAGACGTCCGTCGCCGAGTGCGCTCCTTCCACGAGCAGATCTTCTACAGGCCCATCCTCGACGCTGCGAGCTCGGACACCGTCCTCACCTCCCTCACCGCGGCTGACGCGCGCGATCGGCTGTCCGCGTTCGGCTACCGCGACCCGAAGGCCGCACTCACCCATATCCAGGCGGCGACGTCGGGAGTGAGCCGTGCGGCGGTGATCCACCGACAGGTCCTGCCGGCGATGCTGGACTGGCTGGCAGAGGGAGTGAACCCTGATGCCGGACTCCTGGCGTTCCGTCGTCTGGGCGAGAGCCTCCGGGATTCGAGCTGGTACCTGCGGCTGCTCCGCGATTCGGGAGCTGCCGTGCATTCGCTCGCCGCCGTGCTGTCCGCGTCCGCCTATGCCACGAACCTCCTGCAGCATGTGCCGAATGCCGTCGCATGGATCGATGACGATACCGCGCTGGCGCCGCGTGCGGGCGACACGATCGCCCGGGAAGCACGCACTCTGCTGTCGCGCCACGGTGCCCAGGCGCTGCGGCCCCTGCGCGCACTCCACGGCAGAGAGGTCCTGCGGACCGCGCTCACCGACGTGCTCGAGCAGCCGGGCGTGGACGCGACGGCTGCGGCGCTGTCGCGCAGCGCGGATGTCTACCTCGATGCACTGGTCTCCGCACTCCGCCTGTCCATGGACGGCGATGACGTGCCGTCCTACGAGTTCGCGGTCATCGCGATGGGCCGCCTGGGCGGGGCTGAGATCGGATACTTCTCCGACGCCGATGTGATGTTCGCGTACCGGCCCGTCGGCGAGGCCTCGGCAGCCGGCGCCGCACCTCTCACGCCCGAGGCCTCATCGACGCTCGCCGCGCATGTGAAGCGACTGGCCCTCGCCCTGACGAAGGAGGCGTCCCGGCCGGACGCACTGCCCGGCATCGTGGTCGATTCGGACCTGCGGCCAGAGGGCCGCTCGGGACCTCTTGTCCGCAGCCTCGAGTCGTACGGCTCGTACTACGCGAAGTGGTCAGAGCCGTGGGAGGCCCAGGCGCTGCTGCGTGCACGTCCCGTCGCCGGGGACGCAGCTCTCTGCGACGAGTTCGTGACCCTGATCGACGAACTGCGGTACCCGGAGTCCGTGCCGGACCGTTCAGTGCGGCAGATGCGGAAGCTCAAAGCGAGGATGGAGGCGGAGAGGCTGCCGCGCGGTGCCGACCGCAGCACGCACCTCAAGCTGGGCCGGGGAAGCCTGAGCGACGTGGAGTGGACGGTGCAGCTCCTTCAGCTCACTCATGCGCACAGAGTGCCTGCGCTGCGGACGACGTCGACGCTGCCGGCACTCGCAGCGGCCGTCGATGCCGACCTGATCGACGAGTCTGATGCGGCGGTGCTGCGTGAGGCGTGGCTGCTGGCATCCGGTCTGCGCTCCGCTGCGATGCTGTTCCGCGGCCGCACAGCGGCGTCGCTCCCGGCGGACCTCTTCGAGCTCGAGGCCTGTGCCCGCCTGCTCGGATATCCCGCAGGGCAGAGCAGAGAACTCGCCGAGGACTACCGCAGTGCCACGCGCCGCGCCCGTCGCGTGGTCGAGAGGCTCTTCTTCGGCTTCGACGACACCGCGGACGCCGACGACCCGTGGGCGGGCCGGCACGACTGAGCGGCCGCTGGGGCGATGCGGGCGCCTACGCGAAGTCGAGGTCGAGCAGCGCGTTCTCGACGACTTCGGGCAGGGCCGGATGGATCCAGTACTGGCCGTGAGCGACCTCGTCCGCACGCTGGCCGAACGCCATCGCCTGGATGAGCGGCTGGATGATCATCGATGCCTCCGGGCCCATCACGTGCGCACCGAGGATGCGCCGGGTGCCCTTGTCCGCGATGACCTTCGCGAACCCGGTCCGATCCTCCAGGGCCCACCCGTACGCAACCCCGGCATAGTCGCGGCGTCCCACGGTGACGACGGCGCCCGAGGCCCGGGCCTCCTCCTCCGTCATCCCGACGGTGGCGATCTGGGGACGGGTGAAGACGGCGGCCGGTACGGCGTGGTGCCGTACGGCCGCGAGGTCGGCTTCCTGGGCGCCGCCCGGTGTCCCGGCAGCGATGTCGACGAGCACGTTGCGCTGGACGACATCGGCCTCATGGTTCGCGACGTGCTTGAGCTGGTAGGGAGAGCAGACGTCGCCCAATGCGAACACGCCCGGCAGAGGATCGCCGCCGCTGAGGACGCGCTGGTGGGCGTCGACCGAGAGCCTGCCGTCCGGGTGCACATCGAGGCCTGCGGCCACAGGGTCGAGGCCGGCAGCGTTCGGATCGCGCCCCACAGCGAGGAGGAGGCGCTCGACGACGATCGGATCAGGGACCTCGGCGTCTGGGACGCGGCCCGTGGACGCGAAGGTGACCCGGACCCGCCCGTCGTCCGTGAGCGCCGCCTCGGAGGCCTCGATGCCGAATCGGATGTCGTTCTCCGCGGCGAATGCGGCCGTGTAGGCGGCCGAGACCTCTGTGTCCAGGTATCCGAGCATGCTGTCCCCGCGCACGGCCACCATGGTGTCTGCGCCGATCGAGGTGAAGATGTGGGCGAACTCGGCGGCGATGTATCCGGAGCCCAGGATGAGGACGGAGTCGGGGCGTTCGTCGACTCGCATGATCGACCGGGATGTGTGGATCGGTGAGCCCGGTGCGTCGACCATCGAGGGATCGAGGCCGGGGATGTCCGGTACGACGGGATGCGCGCCCGCTGCGATGACGATCCGGTCCGCCGTGATCTCAGAGCCGCCGTCACCCACGAGTGAGTGCGTGCCGGTGAAGCGCAGGTGCTCCGTCAGCACGGTCGTGTTGTCGAGCTGCTCGCTGCGGTAGTGCCGCCCGGCCGCCTCGATCTCGTCGATCCGTGCGAAGACGCGATCGCGGATCGACGGCCAGTCCGCGGACCTGAAGTCGGTCTGCAGTCCGAGGTCCTCGGAGTCGGTGGCCTGCCGCGCGACGTCTGCGACGTGGACATACATCTTCGTCGGGATGCATCCGGCGTTCAGACAGGTGCCGCCGAACAGGGACGGCTCCGCGATCGCGACCCGCAGGTTCGCGAAGCGGTCGTCGAGGATGGAGTTCCCTGAGCCGGTGCCGATGACGAGCACGTCGAAATGAGTCATGCGGGCAGTCTACTGAGGGGCCCCGCCATCGGCGGGGCCCCTCAGAGTGTGGACGGGACGTCGGCCGGGTCCCGTGGGGCGGGGTCTGCGGACAGACGCCGCCCACAGCATCAGAGCGAGTAGTAGAGCTCGAACTCCGTCGGCGTCGGACGGAGGCGAGCCACCTCGATCTCCTCTTCTCGCTTGTAGCGGATCCAGGTCTCGATGAGGTCCTCGGTGAAGACGTCGCCTGCCGTGAGGAAGTCGGTGTCCTGCTCGAGTGCGAGGAGTGATTCGTCGAGCGATCCGGGGATGGTCTCGATACCCTCCAGCTCCTCCGGCGGGAGCTCGTAGAGGTCCTTGTCGATGGGGTCCGGCGGCTCGATGCGGTTCTTGATCCCGTCCAGGCCGGCCATGAGCTGCGCGGCGAACGCGAGGTACGGGTTCGACGACGGGTCAGGCACGCGGAACTCGAGGCGCTTGGCCTTGGGCGAGGAGCCTGTGACCGGGATGCGGATCGCAGCCGAGCGGTTGCCGGACGAATACACCAGGTTCACCGGTGCCTCGTATCCCGGGACGAGCCGGCGGTAGGAGTTGATCGTCGGGTTCGTGAAGGCGAGGACGGCACCGGCATGCTCGATGAGGCCGCCGACGTACCAGCGTGCCAGGTCGGACAGGCCCGCGTAGCCGTTCTCGTCGTAGAACAGCGGCTTGCCGTCCTTCCAGAGGGACTGGTGGCAGTGCATGCCGGAGCCGTTGTCGTCGAACATCGGCTTGGGCATGAACGTCGCGGACTTGCCGTTCTCCGTTGCGACGTTCTTCACGATGTACTTGAAGTCCAGGAGCTGGTCCGCCGCGTGCTTGAGCGAGTCGAACTTGTAGTTGATCTCCTGCTGGCCGGCGGTGCCGACCTCGTGGTGCGCACGTTCGACGCTGAAGCCGATCTTCGCGAGGGTCAGCGAGATCTCATCGCGGATGTCTGCGAAGTGGTCCTGCGGCGACACCGGGAAGTAGCCGCCCTTCATGGGCGTCTTGTAGCCGAGGTTGCCGCCGGGCTCGTCCGCGCCCGTGTTCCACGCAGCCTCGACCGAATCGATCTGGTAGAAGCTGTGGCCCGGAGTCGTCTGGTAGCGGATGTCGTCGAAGAGGTAGAACTCCGCCTCCGCTCCGAAGAACACGGTGTCCGCGATGCCGGTGCTCTTGAGGTAGGCCTCTGCCTTCTCCGCGACCTGGCGGGGGTCCCGCGAGTACGGTTCGTCCGTGAAGGGGTCGACGATCGAGTGGGTGATGACCAGTGTCTTCGCTGCCCGGAACGGATCGACGTAGGCCGAGCTCACGTCCGCGAGCAGTTTCATGTCCGACTCGTGGATCCCGCGGAAGCCGCGGATCGACGAGCCGTCGAACAGCAGGCCCTCGGTGATCTCGTCTTCGCCGTACGCCTCCGCTGGAAGGTTGAAGTGCTGGACGACGCCCGGCAGGTCGCAGAAGCGGATGTCGACGAACTGGACCTCCTCCTTCTGGACGAATTCGATGAGCTCCTGTGCTGTCGTGAACACGCGCACTCTCCTGCTTTCGATTGTGTGTCGGTGAGTCCGGGCGCCGCACCACCATGTCGCCACAGGGTCCGGACGTCCGATCCGCACTTATTCTATCGACCTGGGGTGCCTCCCTCGCCACCCGATTGTTCCGCGCGTGTTCACGAGGACCATCGTGACCCGCACGGAGGGCGTCCGAGCCCGGCGCAGGGGGACAGGCGCATCGACTAGCCTGGTGGGCATGGTCGCAGAGGGTGAAGACGGATCGCGCAGGTCCGATTGGCTGACGGGTCCGACACTGCCGGAGGGGTCGTGGCCGGGCGCGCGGCTGGGTCTTCCGCCCGAAGGCCCGGGCGCGGTCGCCTCGATGCTGCGAAGAGTCGGCGGCATCGTGATCGACTGGGTCCTCGCCATCATCATCGCGAACCTCATCTTCGACGTCGACCTCCTCGTGATGAACATCGCGATCCACTCCATCTTCGCGGTGCTGTACCTCCTGAGCGTGTGGCTCATGGGACGCACACCCGGCCACCTCGCGGTGGGGATCGGAGTGGTGGACATCGAGACGCGGGGGACACTGGCCTCGACCGGGCCGATCGGTCTGCTTCGAGGCCTCCTCCGCACTCTGCTCGTCTGCATCGTCCTCCCCGTCGTCATCACAGATCCCGACGGCCGCGGACTGCATGATCAGGCGACGCGCACCGTCGTCGTGCGCACGCGATGATCGACTCGTCGGGGCTGTGCGCCTCGTCGTGGTCGCTCCGTTCCGACGGACAGCAGAACCGCTGACACAGCAGAACCGCTGAGGGCCGTACCGAACAGATCGGTGCGGCCCTCAGCGGTTCTCGCAGGCGCGGTGACGAGCCTGCGCGGGACGTTCGTGTGCGGGACGTTCGTGTGCGGGAACATCGTGTGCGGGTCAGCGACCGCGCAGAGAGCGACGGTCCGGACGGATGTTGTTCGGATCGACGCCCTTGGGGATCGGCGGGCGAGTCGCCAGCGAGCCGATACCCGTCAGGCGGTTGCGGACTGCAAGGATCTCTGCCTTGTTGAGGCGCTTCGGTAGCTTGTAGAGCGTCTTCGTGAGGTTCTGCATGGGGATCTGGCCGTCGTTCTCACCGCCCTGGAACGTGTGGACCGGGACGCCGCGCACCACCTTCTCGTGGCGGCGCTTCTCCTTGTCGAGCAGCTTCGTCACCTTGTGCCTGCTGCGTCCTTCGCCCACGAGCACGACACCGGCCCTCCCGGTCGTGCGGAACACCATCTCCTGCGTGCGAGGGTCGACGGCGATGGGCTGCTCTTCCATCAGCCAGCCGCGTCGGGCAGTGTTGAGGACGGCTCCGATCGCGCCGGGCTGGCCGCGCATCTGGTCGAATGCCGCGGTCTCCGCGTAGCGGCCGAGCATGAACATCGCAAGCACGGCGCCCGCGAGAAGACCGGAGATCCCCCAGAGGATCGTGCCGAAGACACCGCCGCTGACGAGCAGGCCGACGAGGACGCCGACCAGCGTGAGTCCCACGAGCGCGGCTGCCATGAGCCAGGCGGAAGCGGGGTTGTGCTTCCGGGCCAGGTCGAAGACCTGACGCATCTGCTGGATCCGGCCGTTCTTCTTGGGGGCCCGGTCCTTCTTGCGGCCGAAGAGGCCCTTGCGGGGGGATTCGCTGTTCGTTGACATGCTCTCGCTTCGATGCGGACGGGTGTGAGGGGACGACTCAGTAGTGTACCTCTTCGCCCTCACCGAAGGAGTCGACGACCGCCTGCGCCTCCTGGCGCGCAGCCACGTCGCGGTCGAGATGGGCGAGGTGAGCGGGGATCTCCTCGCCGCGTTCACGCCTGGCCTGCGCCCACAGCTTGCCCGCGCGGTAGGACGAGCGCACGAGCGGACCGGACATCACGCCCAGGAATCCCATGCGCTCACCCTCATCGCGCAGGTCCACGAATGTCTGCGGGCGGACCCAGCGGGTGATGGGGTGGTGCCGTTCGGATGGTCGCATGTACTGCGTGATCGTGAGGAGGTCGGTGCCGGCCTCCTTGAGGTCGCGCATGGCCTCGACGATCTCCTCATCAGACTCTCCCATCCCCAGGATGAGGTTCGACTTCGTCACCAGGCCTGCGTCCCGCGCCTTGGTGAGCACCGACAAGGAGCGCTCGTACCGGAATCCGGGGCGGATGCGCCTGAAGATGCGGGGAACTGTCTCGACGTTGTGGGCGAGGACCTCAGGGCGGCTGGAGAAGACCTCTGCGAGCTGATCGTCCTTGGAATCGAAATCGGGGATGAGCAGTTCGACGCCGGTTCCCGCCCCGTCCTCGTATTCGAGCGCGTGGATCTGGCGGACGGTCTCGGCGTACAGCCACGCGCCGCCATCAGCGAGGTCGTCGCGGGCGACGCCCGTGATCGTGGAGTATCGCAGGCCCATCTGGCGGACGGAGTCTGCGACGCGGCGAGGTTCCTCTGCGTCGAAGTCGGCCGGTTTGCCGGTGTCGATCTGGCAGAAGTCGCAGCGCCGGGTGCACTGCTCACCGCCGATGAGGAACGTGGCCTCGCGGTCCTCCCAGCATTCGAAGATGTTGGGGCATCCCGCCTCCTCACAGACGGTGTTCAGCCCGGCTCCGCGGACGAGTGACTTGAGCTGTGTGAATTCCGGGCCGATCGTGGCCTTCGCCTTGATCCAGGCCGGCTTCTGCTCGATGGGGGTCTGCGCATTGCGCGCTTCGATGCGCAGCAGTCTGCGGCCCTCGGGTGCGAGTGTCACGGGGGAGTCCCTTCACTGAACGGGTGGTGTCATCGGTGCGGCCGTGGTCGTGGGTGTGGTTCAGGCGCTGATGCGTGTGTCGAGGAGCTCTGCCAAGCGATCGGCGACCTGTGCAGGAGTGATGATGCGCCCGAGCTCCTGGGACATCGTGGTGACGCCTGCGTCGACGATGCCGCACGGGATGATCGAGTCGAATCCCGTCGACTCGTTCGAGCAGTTCACTGCGAGACCGTGCATGGTCACGCCGTCGTGGATGCGGATGCCGATCGCGGCGATCTTGCGCACCGGGCCGCGATCGTCGGCTGGGAGCCACACTCCTGCCCGGCCGTCGACGGTGCGAGCGGCGATTCCGTGCTCCGTCATGAGTGCGATGATCGCCTGTTCGAGCTGCTCCACGAAGAGGCGGACGTCCTTCGGGTCTTCCAGACGATAGATCGTGTAGGCGACGAGCTGTCCCGGTCCGTGCCAGGTGATCTTGCCCCCGCGATCGACGTCGATGACGGCTGTGCCGTCGGTCGGCCGTTCATGATCCTCGGTCCTCCTCCCCGCCGTGTAGACGGCAGCGTGCTCGAGGAGCAGGAGGGTGGAAGGGCGGTCCCCGCGCACCACGTCGTCGTGATAGCGGGACTGCAGTGCCCATGCGTCGCGGTAGTCGACGAGGTGCGGTTGATAGCCGAGGCGCTCCACGGTGAATGCCATGCGGCTCAGGATATCCCGCCGGGGTGACGCTGCGGATCCCTTCGGTGTTATTCGCGTCACCTGCTGCGTGACGCACTGGAAGGCATCAAACGTAGTCAAACAGCATTAAAGGCGTTTAAACTGACTGTGATCGAGTCCGCAGGAGTGCGCAGCGAGGCGCGTGGAGGGAGGAGTCAGCATGGATGCGGGTGCAGCGGGTGAGTCCAGGAGCGGGGGATGGACCGTCGAAGAGCAGATCGACCCGACCCTCTTCCGCGTGCGCAGGAATGGGCAGACGCGCTGGTTCGCCGTGGTGGAGTCCGATGCGGTCGGGGAGAGCGAATCCCGGGTGTGGACGCACGTTCGCGGAGCATGTGTGGAGGGTCGCGGGGGCCTCCTCGTCGCGCGCTGCGAGGGCGGGCTGCTGGAGGGTGCCCTACGACGGCGCGGGGGAATGTCGGCTGCGCTGGCGCTCGGCGTGCTCGACGAGGTCCTCGAGCTCCTCGAGACTGCACCAGTCGCGCCCCGCGGTGTGTCCCGGGCAGCGATCCGCAGCTTCGCGGTGGAACGGGGCGGAGGCGTGGCTCTGATCCCCGGCCGCTTCCGGGAGGGGGCGAAGCGGTCTGACGCGGCAGAGCTCGGCGAACTGCTGCATCTCTCACTCACGGGATCGACGTGGGAGGAGACGGCGCTGCCCCTGGCGGAGACCGCACCCGACGTGCCGACGGCCGTCTCCGCTCTCGTCTCCGATCTGCTCGAAGGAGAGATTCTCACGCGGTCGGGAGAGCGTGTGGACTTCGTGGACCTGCGTGCCCGCATCGCGCGGTTGGGTCCGTCGCGCGCCCGCGGCTTCCTCCCGGCAGAACCGGGGGTGCTCGAGGAGGACGTGCCGACGGGGACTCTCAGCCCGGAGGTCGTCGTGGCACTGCGAGGCGCGCCGCTCGACGGTCGACAGCCGTCCGGGCCGTCGCGAGTGCCTGCGGAGAATCGTGGAATCGCGACGACACGACGTGATCGTCGGCGGGTGGAGCGCGGTGGGCGGCATGGTCGCCTGTCGATCGGCATCCTTGCCGGATGCGCGGCCGCTGTCGCTGCCGGTGCGGTGCTCATGGGCAGTGGTGCGGGCACCGGCGATGCGGATGTGAGACATGAGGCGTCGCGGCGGGCCCCGGCCGCGCCGCCCGATCCCACGCCCGCTCCGATGTCACCGCGATCCCTGTCTCCCAGCACAGTCGCCCAGAGCTCACAGGGCCCCACCCGGATGCCGGCGACATCCGAGCCCCACGCATCCGAGCCGCGCGATGCTGCGGTCGAGCTCACCCGTGCACGTGCGGAGGCGTTCGCGGTGGGCGACGCAGACGCTCTGGCTGCGGTCACGGTGCCTGGTTCGCCTGCGGCTGAGGCGGACGCGCAGCGAACGCTGGGAGAGTGCGCGGAGTGTGCTGATGCGCTGTCGCTCTCCGACGTCGGATTCGCCGACGAGCACGAGGTTCCGGCAGTGCGCGGGGAGCAGCACGACGAGGAGGGGCGTACGCCAGCGGAGGGGAAGCGGGCGCACGTGAGCGCGATGATGCGCTCTGCGGGTGCAGCGCCGGTCCCGGTGGTCTTCGTCCTCGAGTGGTACGAGGGTCGATGGCGGGTTCACGATGTGCATCCGTCGTGAACCCCTCACCCGGCGATGAATGCGTGAGGGGCGGGAGACCATCGGTCTCCTGCCCCTCACGTCGACATGTCCCCGTCAGAGCGTCAGCGCCGCGGGCGCCGGGTCATCAGAGCTCGAGGTCGCCCTCGAAGTCGGCTTCCTGCAGACGCTCACGGATCGTCTTGAGGAAGCGCCCTGCGTCGGCACCGTCAACCAGTTCATGGTTGTAGGTGAGCGGCAGGTACACCATGTCGCGGATCGCGATCGACTCCGCGCCGTCGGCGGTCTGGACGATCATGGGACGACGGACGATCGTCCCGACTCCCAGGATGCCGGACTGCGGGTAGTTGATGATCGGTGTGTCCATGATCGCGCCGAAGCTGCCGATGTTCGTCACGGAGAACGTGCCGCCGGACAGCTCGTCGGGCTTGATCTTGTTGTTGCGCGTCCGATCAGCCACGTCGTCGATGGCCTTCGAGATTCCGGCGATCGACAGATCGCCCGCATTCTTGATGACCGGGACGAGCAGACCGCGCGGAGTGTCGACTGCGATGCCGACGTGCTCGTGATCGAAGTACTCGATCTCCTTGCCGTCAGCTCCCAGCTGCGAGTTCATCTCCGGATGGATCTGCAGGGCCTCGACGACTGCCTTGATGAAGAACGGCAGGTACGTGAGCTTGACGCCGTGCTTCTCCTGGAAGGCGTCCTTGGTCGCCTTCCGCAGATTCGCGATGCCGGTGACATCGACCTCGGACACCTGCGTGAGCTGCGAGGTGTTCTGCAGCGACTCGCGCATGCGCTTCGCGATCGTCTGGCGGATCCGCGAAGACTTCTGCGTCGTGCCGCGCAGCTTCTTCGCCTCTTCCGACAGTTCCACGACGCGCGGTCCGGACCCGCTGGTCGTACCGTCGGATCCGCTGACCGGTGCGGGAGTGGCCGCTGCGTTGAGGACATCCTGCTTGCGGATGCGCCCGCCGACACCGGTTCCCTTGAGCGTCCTGAGATCGACGCCCTTGCTCTTGGCGAGCTTGCGGACCAGCGGTGTCACATACGCGGCATTGTCGCCCGATACGCTGCGCGCGATGTCCTCGCCCGATGCGGGGGTGTCTCCACCGCTCACGACCTGGGGAGCCTCCTCCGCAGGAGCGGAGGAGGGTTCCGGCTCGGAATCCGCGGCCGCCGGTGCCTCGTCCTGTGCCTCGTCAGCGACCGGCAGGTCCTCCGCCGGCGCCTCCTCTGCGGGTGCCTCGTCGGCCTCGGCGGCAGGTTCCTCGTCCGCACCGGAGTCATCCGCACCGGAGTCGTCTGAACCGCCAGCGGAATCCTTGGACCCGACCAGCGCGAGCTTCGCGCCGACCTCGACCTCCTCGTCCTCTTCTGCGAAGAGTTCGAGGACGGTGCCTGCGACGGGGGACGGCACTTCGGTGTCGACCTTGTCGGTGGAGACCTCGAGCAGCGGCTCGTCGACCTCGATCGATTCGCCGACCTCCTTGAGCCACCGGGTGACGGTGCCCTCGGTGACCGATTCGCCCAGAGCGGGCATCGTCACCTCGGTCGCGTCACCGGTTCCCGACGACGTGGAGGTGGGGGCGGACTGCTGCTCCTCAGCGGGCTCCTCCGTCTCCTCCTCAGCGGGTTCATCGGCGGGCTCCTCGGCAGCAGGCGCCTCGTCCTGTTCGTCCGACTGGTCCTCGGCAGGCGCGTCCTCCTGCGCTGCGGACTCATCGGAGCCACCGCCGGAGCCGTCGCCGATCACGGCGAGTGCTCCGCCGACCTCGACGTCGTCGTCCTCTTCCGCGAGGATCTCTTCGACGACCCCGGCGTACGGGGAGGGGATCTCAGTGTCGACCTTGTCGGTGGAGACCTCGAGCAGCGGCTCGTCGACCTCGATCGACTCGCCGACCTCCTTGAGCCACCGGGTGACAGTGCCCTCGGTGACCGATTCGCCCAGAGCGGGCATGTTCACTGTGTTGGACATCGTGTTCGACTCCTTCGGGACTCAGTTGTGCGCGTGGAGCGGCTTGCCGGTGAGTGCGAGGAACGCCTCTCCGATGGCCTCGTTCTGGGTGGGGTGCGCGTGGATGAGCTGCGCGACCTCCTCCGGGAACGCCTCCCAGTTGATGATGAGCTGCGCCTCGCCGGCCTGCTCGCTCAACCGGGCGCCGATCCCGTGGATGCCGAGCACCGGCCCGTCCTTCTCACGGACGACCTTGATCGCACCCGCCGATCTGAGGATGACGGTCTTGCCGTTGCCCGCGAGGTTGTAGTCGAGGGTCTCGATGCTGTCCTCGCCGTACTGCTCAGCGGCCTGCTTCTCCGTGATGCCCACGGAGAAGATCTCCGGTTCGGAGTACGTGACGCGGGGGACGCCGGATTCGACGAGCGGCGCGGGGTTCAGCCCTGCGATCTCCTCCGCCACGAAGATGCCGTGTGCGAACGAGCGGTGAGCGAGCTGCAGGCCCGGCGTGATGTCGCCGATCGCATAGATGCTTCCCACACCCGTGTGCTGACGCTCATCCACGATGACGAATCCACGGTCCGTCGTGATGCCCTGATCCTCATAGCCGAAGCCCTGGGTGACGGGGCCGCGGCCCACGGCCACGAGCAGGTAGTCCGCGTCGAGGACGGTGCCGTCCTCGAGCTCCACATGCACCTGGTCGTCGTCCTGCGTGACGCCCTTGAACATCTTGCCGGTCTGCACGCCGATCTTGCGCTTCTTGAAGGCCCGTTCGAGGTTCTTCGAGATCGCCTCGTCCTCGTTCGCCACCAGGCGGGGGAGGCCCTCGACGATGGTGACCTTCGTGCCGAACGACGCCCACACGCTGGCGAACTCGACGCCGATCACGCCGCCGCCCAGGACGATGGCCGTCTCTGGGACGTCCTTGAGGTGGAGGGCCTCGGTGGAGGTGAGGACGCGACCGGTGATGTCGATGCCGATCGTCTTGGGCTCCGATCCGGTCGCGAGGATGATGTTCTTCCCCGTGACGGTCACTCCGCCCTCGTCGTTGGACACCTGGATCGTGTCCTTCGCGGTGAGCGTGCCCTCGCCGGTGATGTAGTCGATGCCGCGAACCTTGATGAGTCCCTGAAGACCCTTGTAGTTCTTCGAGACGACATCATCCTTGTAGGCGAGCACGCCCTCGATGTCGATGCCCTGGAACTCGGCCTTGACGCCGAACTGGTCAGCGGCCTTCGCCGTCTCCGCGACTTCTGCGGCGTGGAGCAGCGCTTTGGTCGGAACGCATCCGCGGTGGAGACAGGTCCCGCCCACCTTGTCGCGCTCGATGAGGGCGACGCTCAGCCCGAGCGTCGCACCGCGGAAGGCTGCGGCGTATCCGGCCGTACCGCCTCCCAGGATCACAAGATCATAGTTCTCTGACGATTCGGTCACGGAACACTCCTCAATATCCGGCGGACTCTTCTCCACACATGGGCGTCGAGCTCAATCATTCCACTAAACGAGGGGGTTGGGACCCCTATTCCCGCTCGATTCACGGTGAGGGCAATCACGCGGTGCCCCTCCCCGTGAGCCTTTCCGCGGTTCATGCTCGTGCCAGGCGGCCTGCGAGCTCGACGAGGGTGCGCACCGGCACTCCGGTGCCTCCCTTGCCCGTGTAGCCGTGGGGTCCCTCGCCGTTGAACGACGGTCCGGCGATGTCGAGGTGCGCCCACTCGACGCCGTCCTCCACGAACTCCTGGAGGAAGGCCGCGGCGGCGAGCATCCCTCCTGCGCGGCCGCCCGCGTTCGTGAGGTCCGCCGTGTCCGAGTCGAACGACCGGATCATCTCCTCCGGGATGGGCATCGGCCACATCGGCTCGCCGGATGCCTCTGCCGCGAGGACCAGCTTGTTGCGGGCATCGTCCGTGCCCATGACTCCCGTGGTGCGCAGCCCCAGCGCCACGACCTGCGCGCCTGTGAGCGTCGCGATGTCGACGATGAGGTCCGGGGACTCCTCCTGTGCGGCGACCAGGGCGTCGGCGAGCACCAGTCGGCCCTCGGCGTCCGTGTTCGTCACCTCGACGGTCTTCCCGCCGTAGATGCGCAGGACGTCGGCAGGGCGCTGCGCAGTTCCGGACGGCATGTTCTCCGCGAGTGCGAGCCAGGCGGTGACCCTGACGGGCAGGCCCAGGCGCGCGATCGCGAAGATCGACTGCGCCGCGGCTGCCGCTCCGGCCATGTCGGACTTCATCTCCTCCATCTTCGCCGGCGGCTTGAGCGAGATGCCGCCGGAATCGAAGGTGATGCCCTTGCCGACGAGCGACAGGTGGGTCGACGCCTTCTTGGGGGCGTACGAGATCTTCACGAGACGGGGCCCGCGGGTCGAACCGCCGCCCACGCCGATCAGACCGCCGAACCCACGGGTGCGCAGCGTGTCCTCATCGAGCACCTCGACGGTGACCTTGGCCTTCTTGAGGTCTCCGGATCCCGCCTGGTCGACGACGGACTGCGCGAAGGATTCGGGGAACAGGTCGAGCGGAGGCTGATTCACGAGGTCGCGGGCGCCTGCGGACGCGGCGGCGATCGTCGTGGCGCGATCGAGTCCGGCCTTCGCGGACGTCGGGGCGACGATCGTGAGGGTCGAGACCGGCTTCTTGTCCGCACCGTCAGACAGGTAGGCGGTGTAGCGGTACGAGCCGAGCAGCGCGCCGGTGGCGACGGCCTCGGCGGATGCCGAGTCCGCGACGGGGAAGGCGAGGCCGACGGAATCGGTCTTCTCCAGTGAGCGCAGGGCTGTGCCGGCGGCACGGCGCAGCGTCTCGAGGTGCGCGCTGTCGGAGTCGGCCTCTTCGCCGATCCCCGCAAGCACGACCGAGGTCGCCTTGAAGCCTGTGGGTGCCGGGATGCGGACGGTCGAGCCGGCCTTCCCCGTGTGACCGACGGCTGCCGCCGCGGCCGTGAGCGCCTGCGCCTGCTTCTTCGCCAGGCCCGGAGCTGCGGGGAGGCCTCCCGTCTGGTCCTGCTGGAACGCGACGACGAGTGCATCGACGGTGAGCGCAGCGGGATCGCCGGTGGCGCGCGTGAGCGTCGGGAGGGGAGTGCTGGGGGTGACCATCAAGGGTCCTTCCGTGAGTCGGATGGTGTCCGTCCCCACCCTAGTCCGGTGGGAGATGCAGGTGAGGGCCGGGCGGATAGACTCCGCCTCGTGGACAATTCCCTGTATTCGCTCGTCTTCCGTGCCGTGTTCGCGCCGATGGACGCGGAGCGTGCCCACCACCTCAGCTTCTCGGCCCTGCGCGCCGTCGATTCCGTGCCGGGGCTGCGGGCCGCGTTCGGCGCAGTGCTGTGCGCGGGGACCGACGACCCCGTCGAGGTGCTGGGCCTTCCGTTCCGCAACCGCGTGGGGCTGGCGGCCGGCTTCGACAAGGAGGGCGGCGGTGTCCGCGCCCTGTCGCGGCTGGGGTTCGGACACATCGAGATCGGGACCGTGACGGGCCAGGCGCAGCCGGGCAATGACCGTCCACGGCTCTTCCGCCTGCTCGCGCACGACGCGATCCTCAATCGCATGGGCTTCAACAACTCCGGATCGCACGCCGCAGCAGCGGCAGTCGCGCAGCAGCGGGAACTCGTCGCAGCGCTGCCCGCATCACGGCGACCGATCGTCGGGGTCAACATCGGCAAGACCAAGGTCGTCGAGGCGACGGAGGCGGCGTCGGACTACGCCGTGTCGACGCGCGAGCTGGCGCCGCTGGCCGACTACCTCGTCATCAACGTGTCCTCGCCGAACACTCCGGGTCTCCGAGACCTGCAGGCGGCGGACTCGCTGCGCCCCATCATCACCGCGGTGCGCGACACCGCCGCCGAGGTCGTGGAGGCACCGCGGTCGACGCTCGGCCACGTGCCCCTGCTCGTTAAGCTCGCGCCGGATTTGGCGGACGGCGACGTGCGGGACCTGGTCGACCTCGCGATCGAGGAGCGCGTCGACGGTCTGGTGCTCACGAACACGACGATCGACCGCGAAGTCCTGGCAGGCGAGGACCGCGCGTTCGCCCAGGGCGAGGCCGGCGGGATCTCCGGACGACCGCTCGCCGAACGATCGATGGAGGTGCTGCGCCTGGTGCGCGCCCACCTGGACCGCGTGCACCCGGGATCGGCGCTGGCACTGGTGTCTGCCGGCGGAGTCGGCGATGCCCGGGATGTCACCGCTCGCCTGGGTGCGGGTGCGGACCTGGTGCAGGCGTACTCCGGCCTCATCTACGGCGGACCGGCGTGGCCGGGACGGCTGGTCCGCGGAAGTCGTGGCGGACGGCGGCGGTGAGCGGGTGGATATGAGGAGGGCCCGGGCGATCGCCCGGGCCCTCCTCATAGCATGTGCGCTGTGCCGTCCGGGTCAGGACGGGTACTGGCCGCGCTTCACGACGGCCTTGGGCACGCGGAGGCGACGGATCTGCACGGAGCGCATGATCGCGTAGAAGTTCGTGCCGCGCTGGATGGCGTCCTCGCCGAACTTCGTCTTGAGGCGGCCGCGCAGCAGGACGCAGAGCAAGATGCTGTCGAGCACGATGAGGAGGATCAGTCCGTAGACGATGAAGTTCGCGATCATCGCCCACTGCTGTCCGCCGAACATGCCGGCGAGCAGCACGACGAGTGCGATCGGGATGAACATCTCGCCGATCGAGAATCGTGCGTCGACGTAGTCGCGGACGTAGCGGCGCTGGGGCCCGGCGTCACGGGGTCCGAGGAACTTCTCGTCGCCGTTCATCACGCCGATCCGCGATTCGTCGCGACGACGCCGCATCTCCTCACGTGCCCGCTTGTCCGCAGCCTTGCGGTTGCCACCGACCAGGGGTCGCTGGTTGAGCGCCTCCTGGTCACTGCGCTTGGGCGTGGGGCGATTCTTCTTCTGCTCCGCGGAGTGCGCGACGGGGTCGGCGTCAGCGCCGACCCCTGTGTCGTCGTTCGACGACGCGCGCTGATCCGGGTCAGCTTCCTGGGGCTTACTCTTCCGTCCGAACACGCAATGAATAGTATCGGATCATGACTGACTCACAGCATCCGCGTCCCGCGTCCGCCCGCGCTGCGGAGCTCCACGCCGCACTGGACACCGTCTTCGACCAGGTGAAGGAGACTCTCGCGTCGCTCGTCGCACTCCCGTCGATCGCCTGGCCGTCCTTCGACCAGTCCCATGTCGCCGCTTCCGCCGAGGCCGTCGCCGGCCTGGCCCGGGAGGCCGGCTTCCCGTCGGTGGAGGTCCTCACGGCGCCCACCGCATCCGGGGAGGACGGAGCCCCCGCCGTCGTGGCGCGTCGGGAGGGTCCAGCAGGCGCTCCGACAGTGGTCCTCTACGCGCATCACGATGTCCAGCCCACGGGAGACGAGGCCCTGTGGAACACCTCGCCGTTCGTCGCGACGGAGATCGGCGACCGGATCTACGGACGCGGCGCGGCCGACGACAAGGCCGGCATCCTCGTCCACCTCACCGCTCTGCGACTGCTGGGCGACGACCTCGGCGTCGGCGTGGTCCTCTTCGTGGAAGGCGAGGAGGAGGCCGGCTCCCCGAGCTTCCAGAACTTCCTCCGCACGCATCGGGACAAGCTGGCAGGCGACGTCATCGTCGTCGCGGACTCCGGGAATTGGAAGGTCGGCACACCGGCGCTGACCACCAGTCTGCGCGGCATGGCGTCGCTCGAGTTCACTGTGACGACTCTGGACCACGCGGTGCACTCCGGGATGTACGGAGGAGTGGTGCCGGACGCGGCGCTAGCGATGACGAGGCTGCTGAGCACGCTCCACGGAGAGGGCGGCGCGGTCGCGGTGTCCGGCCTCGGCGGCGAGTCGCACGCAGACGTCGAGTACGACGAGGCGGACCTCCGCCGGGATTCCGGCGTACTCGACGGTGTCCAGCTCATCGGTGAGGGAACACTCGCCTCTCGGCTGTGGTCCCAGCCATCGATCACGGTCATCGGCCTGGACCTGCCGCACGTCGACGTCTCCTCGAACACGCTGCAGCACTCCGTGCGCGCGAAGCTGAGCATCCGCGTCGCCCCGGGTGGGACCCCCGCCGACGCACTGGCAGCGGTGAAGGAGCACCTGCAGTCCCATGCTCCCTTCGGCGCGCATGTCGAGTTCGGTGCAGAGGAGGGCGGCAGCCCGTGGCAGGCGGATACGGAGGACCCAGTCGTCGATACCGCGATGGCCGCGCTGTCCGACGGCTTCGGCGCCCAGGCGGTGCAGGTGGGCCTGGGCGGGTCGATCCCCTTCATCGCGGACCTGCTCGAGGAGTTCCCCTCCGCGTCGATCCTCGTGACGGGAGTGGAGGACCCTGATGCGCGGGCGCACAGCGCCAACGAGTCGCTGCATGTTCCGGACTTCCGGTCGGCGATCGTGTCCGAGGCGCTGCTCCTCGAAGCGCTCGGGCGCGGTGAGGGGTAGGGGCTGGTCCAGTCCGGTGGCGGAGTGCCTGCCGGAACGCGTCCGCTGCGCGGCCGGAATGCGCCGGAATGCGCCGGGCCCGACGTATCGGAATAGGGACGGCCATCGCGGCGTTCTGAGGTGTAGCCTGAGAGGACCAGCGATCGACAGTGCGATCTGCGACGTTCCCCGAATCGTGCGAAGGAGATCCGATGACCGTCACCGACACGACGACCGTGCCCCACGGAGTCGAACTGACAGACACAGCCGCCGACAAGGTCCGCAACCTGCTCGAACAGGAGGGCCGCGACGATCTGCGACTGCGCGTCGCAGTGCAGCCCGGCGGCTGCTCCGGTCTCATCTACCAGCTGTACTTCGACGAGCGCACACTCGATGGAGACGCGGTGCGAGACTTCGACGGCGTCGAAGTGATCGTCGACAAGATGAGCGTTCCCTACCTGGGCGAATCGAAGATCGACTTCTCCGACACCATTGAGAAGCAGGGTTTCACGATCGACAACCCCAACGCCGCAGGTTCATGCGCGTGCGGTGATTCGTTCCACTGACCAGCCGGCGCTCAGCGACAGCGGGATCGGGTTTCTCATGGAAGCCCGCTCCCGCTGTGCATTGCGCGGGAGACCGAGCGGTTGGTGGCGAGTTGGCAGTCTGGTGATGAGTCGGCAGTCTGGTGATCGATCGGAGGAGCGATGATGCACGACGAGGATCTCAAAGCAGTGTCGGTCGGCTTTTCCGGCGATGTGGACCTGGTCATGTCCGCATACCGGGCGGGCCTCTTCCCGATGGGGCTGGGCGATGACGGCGGGCCCCCGATGGGGTGGTGGGCTCCGACCGTCCGCGGTGTGCTGCTGCCCGGCGGACTGCGCGTGAGCAGGAGCCTGCGCCGCTCGATGCAGGACTTCACCTTCACCGTCGACCAGTCGTTCGCCGACGTGGTCGCAGGGTGCGCGGACACCTCACGGGAGGGCTCGTGGATCACTGAGGGCTTCGCCCGGATGTACGACGACCTCCACGCAGCGGGATGGGCACATTCGGTCGAAGTGCGCGATGCGGATGGCCGGCTGGTCGGCGGGCTCTTCGGCATCAGCTTCGGAGCGGTGTTTGTCGGCGAATCGATGTTCCATGCGGAGACGGACGCGTCGAAGGCGGCGCTCGTCCACCTCTCTGGCCTGCTCGATGAGCGGTGCGGGGTCCGCTGGGTCATCGACGTGCAGTGGTCGACACCGCACCTCGAGAGCCTGGGCGTGTCGGAGCTGACGGGGCTCGAATACCTCGATCGGCTCCACCGTGCGGAAGGCGCTCCCGTTTCTGAGGTCTTTTTCAGCTGAAGCCCCGCCAACGTGAATTTCTACGTCGTGTAGCGGTAAGCTGTCGGAGACAAAGTCAGAGTTCGGTGACCAGGGCATCTACACCCTCGTCCGCGTTCCGCATTCACGGTTCATCCGGGGTGGGAACGGGCGGGGTCAGCCACTCTGGGGCACCGACAGAGGTTCGAAAGGCTGCACGTGGATTCTCCGAATCAGCCAGCACCGGGGGCGCGCGCGTCCTGGGCCAAGCGGCTCGGTGTGATCGGCGCAGCGGCGGCAACGACACTGCTCGCCGGATGCTCGAGTGAACGGTGGGAGGTCGGGTTCCTCCCGCCCGACTCGAAGGGCGCCACTTCACACACCGATCACTACATCGCGCTGTGGAACGGCGGATGGATCGCTGCCCTCATCGTGGGCGCCATCACTTGGGGTCTGTTGATGTGGTGCATCGTCGCTTATCGCCGCAAGAAGTCCGATCGCGGTCTGCCCGTCCAGATGCGCTACAACATGCCGGTAGAGATCCTCTACACGGTCGTTCCGATCATTCTGGTCTTGGTATTCTTCTTCGAGACAGTCAAGACGATGGACAACACCATCAACGACGACACCGAAGCCGAACAGGTCATCGAGGTCTACGGCAAGCAGTGGGCCTGGGACTTCAACTACGTGACGGAGGACGTCCACTACGCCGGAGTACAGGCGAACCTGGACGGTACGGAGCAGCCGGGCATCGAGGCGCCCACGCTCTACCTTCCCGCGAACACGGACCTCGAGCTCAAACTCGAATCCCGTGACGTGATCCACTCCTTTTGGATTCCGGCCTTCCTTGAGAAGCGCGACATGATCCCCGGGCGCTCGTCGAGCATCCATCTCCAGGCCCTCAAAGAAGGCGACTACATGGGCAAGTGCGCAGAACTCTGCGGCGAGTTCCACTCGGAGATGATCTTCAACGTCAAGGTCGTCTCGCCGGCCGAGTACGACGACTACATCGAGTCCCTGCGCGAACAGGGCAATGAAGGTGTTCTGGGTGAGGAATACAACCGCGACGACTGGTACGACAACCCGTACGAGCAGGAAGGGGCTGAGAACTGATGACTGCGACTGACTCGCGTCCCGCCGGTACTGCGGGGATGTCTGCCGATCCGGTACCGACCAGCAAGGGTCGTATCTTCGTCAGCTGGATCACCTCCACTGACCACAAGACGATCGGATACATGTATCTGATCACCTCCTTCATCTTCTTCTGCCTGGGCGGCGTGATGGCACTCATCATCCGCCTGGAGCTGTGGGAGCCGGGGATGCAGGTCCTCGAGACCAAGGAGCAGTACAACCAGATGTTCACCATGCACGGCACGGTGATGCTGCTGATGTTCGCGACGCCGCTGTTCTCCGGCTTCGCGAACGTGATGATGCCTCTTCAGATCGGTGCGCCCGACGTCGCCTTCCCGCGGCTGAATTCGTTCGCGTTCTGGCTCTTCTCCTTCGGCTCGCTCATCGCGCTGGCGGGCTTCCTCACCCCGCAGGGAGCGGCATCATTCGGATGGACGGCCTACGCGCCTCTGTCGAACACCACGTTCACTCCGGGGATCGGCGGTCACCTCTGGGTGATGGGCCTTGCCTTCCAGGGCTTCGGCACCATCCTCGGCTCGGTGAACTTCATCGCCACGATCCTCACCCTGCGTGCCCCGGGCATGACCATGTTTCGCATGTCGATCTTCACGTGGAACACGCTCATCACGGCTGTGCTCGTCATGATGGCGTTTCCTGCGCTTGCCGCCGCTTTGCTGGCTCTCGCGTCCGATCGGATCCTCGGTGGACACATCTTCAGCCCGGAGAACGGAGGGCCATTGCTCTGGCAGCACCTCTTCTGGTTCTTCGGACACCCGGAGGTCTATATCATCGCCCTGCCGTTCTTCGGCATCGTGTCGGAGATCTTCCCGGTCTTCAGCCGCAAGCCGATCTTCGGCTACGTCGGTCTGGTGTACGCGACGATCGCCATCGCCGCACTGTCCGTCACGGTGTGGGCACACCACATGTACGTGACCGGCGCCGTGCTGCTGCCGTTCTTCGCGGTCATGACGATGCTCATCGCCGTACCGACCGGCGTGAAGATCTACAACTGGATCGGCACGATGTGGAGGGGCTCGCTGACATTCGAGACCCCCATGCTGTGGTCGCTCGGCTTCCTCGTGACCTTCGTGTTCGGCGGTCTGACTGGCGTCATCCTGGGATCGCCGGCGTTGGATCAGCAGGTGTCCGACTCATACTTCGTCGTCGCTCACTTCCACTACGTCGTCTTCGGCACCGTGGTGTTCGCGATGTTCGCCGGCTTCTACTTCTGGTGGCCGAAGTGGACGGGCAAGATGCTCGACGAGACGCTGGGCAAGATCCACTTCTGGACGTTGTTCATCGGCTTCCACGCCACCTTCCTCGTGCAGCACTGGCTGGGCGCAGACGGCATGCCGCGTCGCTACGCGGACTACCTGCCGCAGGACGGCTGGACGTTCCTGAACCAGATCTCCACCGTTGGATCCTTGATCCTCGGCCTGTCGATGATCCCGTTCTTCTGGAACGTCTGGGTCACCGCGCGGAAGGCACCCAAGGTCACGGTCAACGACCCGTGGGGCTACGGCGGATCGCTCGAATGGGCGACATCCTGCCCGCCGCCGCGTCACAACTTCACCTCGCTTCCGCGCATCCGCTCCGAGCGCCCTGCGTTCGAAGCGAACCACCCGGAACTGCTGGAACTCGCGGCCGCCGGTCACGGTGCGCCTGCGGCCAAGGAGGTCGCGAAGTGAAGACATCGGCATGGATCTTCGGTCTGGGAATATTCTTCTTCGCTCCCGTGGCCATTCTCTACGGGTTCCTGACCGACTTCACGGAGTGGGTTGGACTCGCCGGTCTCATGCTGGTGGGCGGTATGTCCCTCATGATCGGCGTTTACCTGTGGATGTGGGAGAAGAAGCACCCGCAGCTACCCATGGATGACGTCGATGGTGAGATCGAGGACGAGTACTACGAGTACGGTTTCTATTCTCCGTGGAGCTGGTGGCCGATCACCCTGGCTACGGGCGCGGCACTCTGCTTCATCTCGGTTGCAGTGGGTTGGTGGATCTTCCCGTTCGGTGGCGTCATCGCTGTCATCGGTATGGTCGGGCTGATCTACGAGTACGACCGCGGCAACTTCGCTCACTGATCGGAGCGCGCGACGGGTCGATCCCGCCGTGAGCCCTGCACTCTGACCAGGGAGGGAGAGCGGGATGGAAGGAAGCTTCCATCCCGCTCTCCCTCCCTGTGTGTTGTCTGCGTATCCGTTCCGCTTGGCGATCCCCCCGTTACATTTATTGGTAGGTCCTCATCAGAGAATCTGGTTGCTGGCCCCGGTATGGCGTTCTTGCCCTGCCACTCATGGTCCCGGGGGTGGTTGCCACCAGGAGTCCAGGACGCGCGTTGACTGCTAATAGGGACGGCCCACATGCAGGAGGCCATCACGCAGAAGACACCCGAACTCCGTCCGGACCTGGGGACGGCGTGCGGGTGTCTTCTGCGTGAGGAGTGCGATCAGAGAACGCGGATGTAGGTGACGCTTCCCATCCACGAGTGGCTGCGGTACGAGGTGCCGGAGCCCGGCGATCCGGCGTCGTACATCATGCCGTCGCCGGCATAGATGCCGATGTGTCCCGGCTTGTACACGAGGTCGCCCGGCTTCGCCTCGGAGGCGGAGACGACTTCGCCGGCGGCCTTCTGGGCGGCGGAGTTGCGCGGCAGGTCCACACCGACCTTGTCGTAGACGAAGGCGATGTAGCCCGAGCAGTCCCAACCAGAGGGAGTGGTGCCACCGTACACATAGGGGACACCTGTGTACTGCTCGGCGATCGACATGACCTGTTCAGCCTTCGACTCGTCCGGAAGGGCCGCGTCGCCGCCGCCCTCGGAGGACTCGTCCGAATCGGAGGACTCGGAGTCCGACGAACCGGAGTCGGAGGATCCCGAATCGGAGGAGTCAGAGTCGGACGAACCGGAGTTCGACTCGACGGACTCGGAGGGAGTGGGCTCCGGCTCGGGTTCCGGCTCGGGTTCCGGCTCGGGAGCCTTCTCCGCGGTCACATTGGAGACCGATGCAGCACCGACGACGTCTGCGTCGTCGCTGTCTTCACCCTGCTCCGGGATGACCGTCTTCGCCTGGTTCACGAAATCGGTGCTGGGTGTGTTCTCTGTTTCAGCGGTGACGGCTGCTGTCTTATCCTCGCCCTGGCCCATTGCGGGCAGGGTGGCGGTGACGACGAGTCCGCCCGCTGCGGCGACGACCGCCGCGCGACGACCGACGACGCCGTAGTTGGCGCCCAGTGCGTCGGTGAGTTCTGTGAGCGGGGTCTTGACGCGGGTTTCGGCCGCGCGGCGACCATGCTTCTTCGTAGCCACGATGTCCTCTCCATTTCCTACGAGATGTCGCACGTCGAGCTGGAGATGCCCTGTCCTTCCGGACTGTGCTGCCGGTTGCCCGGCCCCTCGCCGCCGCTCAGGTCCTGTTGCTGTCTCTTCGATCCGATCGTGCGGGTGCGGCGTGCGGAGCCCGGGTCGGATGGCCTTCTTTCGAAGGCGCCTCGACAAATGTAAACGATCGGCAATGTCATGTCACGTTTGGATCACGGATGAAATCGTGATTGGTCATCCCGTGCGCGCCAGAAGCTTTCAGCGTTGCAGCTCAGAGCGGTAAGTAACGGAATCATAACGGATATAACGAGGGTGTATGTCAGCGTGTCACGAATACGGATGCCGTGGTCTCGGATGGGAGATCCGGTACATCCGACGACCCGTCGGCCCGGTTGCTGATGTAGTCGCCGTCCGGCTCCGCCTTCATGACAGTGCCGGGCGCGATCCCGGTCTCTTGCATCTGCGCCAGCAGCTCGATGTCGACCTGGAACGGCTCCGTGAGCCACGCGACGCCCAGGGTCTTCTTCTCACCGGACTTCACCGCACGCGTGAGCGAGATGGTCTCCGGCACGCCGGTCGAGCCTGCCCCCAGGTCCTCGAAGCCCGGGATCGGGTTCACGTAGGGACCGGTCGTGTGCTCCGGGAGGATCGAGAGGATCCTCGTCTCGACCTGCTCGCGGCGGGGCTCTACGCGCCACGCAAGGATGAGGAGGAGCAGTGGCAGTTGTCCTGCACGATCATCACCGACGACGCCGAGGATGCGGTGAGGTTCATGACCGGATGCTGGTCTTCCTCTCCGAAGAGCTTGCCGCCGAGTGGCTGCACTCCGGCCCGCTCGACTCGGCTGAGGACATGACGGCACGCTTGGCTGACTCCGCGCGGGCAGCGGCGAAGGCGCTCCAGACCCGTAGAATCTTCCCGCGAGTCACCAGCACTCGCGCCGTCGACCGACACTCCTCTCACCCATCGCCTGACCCCTGTCTTGTCCTCGCGCGCCACAACCTGAGGCTGGCTATACCTGCCTTGATGGCCATTCTGGGTTGCATCGTTGAATGAGGATGGCATTGTCATGTGACGATGTTTTGAGGTAGAGTGTGGCTATGCAAGTAGAGAAAGGTGTGGTTGAAGCGACACCCCGGGACGTCGTGGTGGTGGGTGCTGGTCAGGCGGGGCTGGCGGTGGCGTATCACCTGGCGCGAGCTGGAGCCGACGTACTCCTTGTCGACGAGAGTGAACAGGTGGGAGACTCCTGGGATTTCAGGTCGCTCACGAGCTTGCCAAGGCCGGACGGCAAGTGCATCTAGCTGAGGGAGCACGCCGCCGCACGCTTCCTCAAGTGATCGCCGGCCGAGACCTGTTTTGGTGGCTGACCACCACAGGAGTCCTCGACGCGTCGCACACCTCACGACTCGGGCGCCGGGTCCGGGGAGCCGAACCCGTCATCGGCTCCACCCGACGCGGCTTACGCAACGCAGGCGTCACCTTCCACCCTCGCGCCGTCAACGCGCAGGGTCGCAGCATCACCTTCGCCGACTCATCGACCCTCGACTTCGATACGGTCATCTGGGCCACTGGATACCGGCACCGCGACCGCTGGATCACGCTCCCAGGTGCGCTCGACAGCTCCGGCGCTCTCATCACCACCGACGGAGTGACTCCCGTTCCCGGCCTGTACTCGATCGGCCGCTCCTGGCAGCAGGACCGCGGATCCGCGCTCCTTGGCTTCGTCGCGCGCGACGCTCACCGCCTCGCCCGCCGAGCCATGCACTCACTCAGCAAACCGGCCCCCGGCTTCCACGGCCGGTCCTCCCCACCGGCAGAGGAGGTATAGACACGCTGCTTAGAAATCTCATATCTGCGTCCGGAATCAGCTACGCCCCTGGTGGATCACTCCTTGAGCGATCTCCTGTTGTTCCGGTGCGCATGATGTCGAAAACTTTGGCCGTTATTGTGATCCGCCACCGAGTCGTTACGAGGTCCACCCCATGATTGACCGTGCTCAGACAGTTGCATCGGCCCACGAGTTGGAGCCCGCGGCCGCCGTGTTCCATGGATTGTCGGACCCGAGACGGTTGGCGATTCTGCAACACCTTGCCGCAGGGGAACATCGGGTGCGGGACCTGACCGACCACTTGGGGCTGGCCCAATCGACCGTCAGTGCTCACCTGTCCTGCTTGCGCGACTGCGGGCTGGTCGAATCCCGGCAGGAGGGCCGCGCCTCGATGTTCTCGTTGAGTACCACTCCACAGCTGCTGATGCTTCTGGCTGCGGCCGAAGACCTCCTGACTGCCACCGGCCACGCTGTGGCGTTGTGTCCAAACTACGGCGTGGGCACGGCGAGTCGCCCGATACCCGAGCAGTTTCAGTCTCATCACGAGAATAAGGACCGATAGGTCACCACCTCGACAGCTGTTGAGGCGATGACGGGCCCGAACCCTCGACGGCACTCAGTCAGACCGCTCACCGATACCCGCTGTCGCGGCAGACCGCCGCGAATCACTACCGGAGGCCCCACACTATGGACGGTTTCGTCCTCGTACTCCTGCTCGCCGCCTTGCCGGCAGCCGGCAACTTCGCCGGTGGGCTACTGGCCGAAGTTCTCAACGTCTCAGACCGCGCGCTCAGCCTGGCACTTCACTTGGCAGCCGGCATCGTTCTCGCCGTTGTCGGGCTCGAGCTTATGCCCGAGGCACTGACCGCGACCCCGGCCTGGGTGCCAGTCCTGGCGCTGGCTGCCGGCGGATTGGGCTTCATCGGCTTGGAACGATTGATCGACTCCGTACGGCGTCGCCTCGCCGGCGATGACAGCGGGTCCGGACCCTGGGCGATCTTCGCAGGAGTCGGACTCGATCTCTTCAGCGATGGGGTGATGATCGGCGCCGGTACCATCATCAACCCAACACTTGGCCTGCTGCTGGCTCTTGGCCAGGTACCGGCCGACGCTCCAGAAGGATTCGCCGCGATCGCGACACTGCGCCGAGCCGGCGTACCACGCGGGAAACGGATCCTCTTGGCGGCCTCATTCGGGATTCCAGTCCTCGTGGGAGCAGCGCTTGGCTACTTCATCCTCCGGGCCGCTCCCGAACTGGTCACAGTGTCGGTGCTGGCCTTCACCGGCGGAATCCTGCTCTGCGTCGTCATCGAGGAAATGCTCACCGAGGCGCATGACGTCGCTACCAGCCGGCTGGGCCCAGTGGTGCTGACGGTGGGCTTCGCTCTCTTCGCCGCCATCTCCGCATACCTCGGCTGAGACACCCTGATGCGTCAAGTCCCGGATTTTTCTGAGGCTGACCGGGTGTTCAGCCTCAACGAAATCCGGAGCATCATGGCATAGGAGACATGGCCGCGGCCTGAGGGTTCAGTGAGGCCTTACGTGATGAGGCGGTCGCGGTAGACGTTGATACGCATGCGGCTGGCAAGTGTGCCGGTGTGGGACCGCTCGTGGTCTTCGGCCAGGGCCAGCAAGGAGTCGCGCTCTCTGCCTGAGTATTTGAAGGTTTGAAGGCCACTCGATATTGCCTCTCGGGGCCACCGATATTGCCGTCGGGGACCAGGCGTGGTGTCGGTGGGGACCACCGGCCCCCACCGACTGCCGTGCTACTGGTTCAGT
>NZ_FXZM01000009.1 GCF_900169175.1 Brevibacterium jeotgali
ATCTTTGCGCGCATCGATCGCCATCCTCGTGGCTCGCTCGCGTAGCTCGTCGGGGTACTTTCGTGGTGCGACCATGCCGCCCATCCTTCCGGGTTATCGATGTCTCCATTAAACCCGGGGCGATTCACCGCAGCACCACTGGTTCCCGTGGGTCGCTAAGACGGTCGCCGGCGCCGAGGTCGTCGCACTGCCCGACTCCGCCTCCCCCGATGCCGAGGCGTGGATCGGGGCCGCCGTGAACACGATCGGATCGCTCGGTCCCGAGGTCGCGGTCGTCGCCCACAGCCTCGGCTGCGTCACCGCAGTGCGCGCCGTCGAACGGCTCGCGGCAGGTAGTGCCGGCGGCTCGTTGGGTGCGTTCGTCGCGGTCTCCCCCTTCGCCGAGCCGCTCACACGCACCGGCGACGCGGGCCTCGACGCGTTCGCCGCGGACGGCCTTGGTCCGTTCCTCGCAGGTGCCGATCTACCGGGAGCCGGCCCGCACCTCGGCGCCGTCACTGTCATCCGCTCGGATGACGATCCCCTCGTCGCACCGCATCTGTCCGACGCGTTCGCCCGGAATCTGCAGGCGCGCACCGTGGTGGTGCCGGAAGCCCGTCACTTCCTCGCCGCACACGGCGTCACGGAACTGCCGGAGGTCGTGGAGGCGCTCACGAGGTGAGGGTCGGCGCCCCGTCCGCGGCGCCAGTGTGAGATCACGACCGGCGAAAGTCACAGCCAATCTTCACACCACCGACGAATGAAATCCTAACACTGCCGGAGAAATGACCACGCGCGAGCTCGAGAAGAGAGTAGTGGCGTGCCGCATTGGCGGTCCACCGGGCGACGCCGGTTCAGGTGCGCAGGTGATCGCGGAGGCCGGGAATGGCGAAATCGATCAGACCGTGGCCTGTTGATTCGATCAAACCTGCGTCGATGAGGCGGGCGCGGTAGTTGCCGATGGTGTTGCGGGCATCGCCCAGGCGCCGGCCGATGTCGGCGGTTCTTGAGGGTCCGTCGTCTTCGGCCATGGCGCGGAGGAATTCCAGGTCTTTGGGGGAAACTGCAGCCAAGGCCGCGCCGATGACCATGCGGGTATTGCGGCGGCGGGCGGCAGATATGGCTAAGTTCACCTGCTCGCCCTCCAGGGGCCCAGGCGCGGTCTCGGCGACCTGCCACAGATGGTAGCCAACAAGCTGGATCAGAAAGGGATAGCCCCCGGTCGCCTCGGCCGCGGTGCGTAACAGGCCCGAAGCAATCGGGGTCGGCAGGGCCGCGAAGACCTCTGCGTAGGAGGCTTCGACCTCGTCGACGGCGGCAGCGTGGAGATCGATACGGTCAGCCCGACGCAAGAAGGTGGCTACGCCCTCGTCGAGCAGGTCCGAGACAGCGGCTGGTAGACCGGCGAACACCAGAGCCACCGGCAGCCCAGCGCGGATGAAATGTTGGACTGCGGCCGCCAGCTGGGCCAGCTCGTCCCGGTCGGCACCGTGGATCTCATCCAGGGTGATAGCCAACCCGGTGCCTTGAGCATCCAGCAGCCGCAGCGATTCTTCGCCTAGTTGGCGCCAGCTGGTCTGCTGATCCGGGAGCAGTTCGGTATCCACCGAGAACCCGGCGATCCCAAGGCCGGTGATCCGACGTGTGGGTGGCCCGGAGCCGAGCTCTTCGACGAGCGGATGCATAGCGTGGCCGATCCGGCCGAGGAACCCGCGAGTGGCGGTCTCGGAGATCACCGCCCACCCGGCACGGCGTGCTTCGTCCTCGGCTTCACCGAGCATGACAGTCTTGCCCACTCCTCGCGCGCCGGTGAAGATCGTCAAGAGGCCAGGCGCGCCGGAACGAATCTGAAGCCCATAAGCGAACTCATCCAACAACCCTGCTCGGCCCACCAATAATGGTGGCTCGGCGCCGGCGGTCGGCCGGAACGGGTTCAGCGGTGTTGGCATCCCACCCTTTCAGTGAACACATGTGTACCTTGTGAGCGCGAGTGTACCTTGTGTACATAGATGTTCACCGAATATCGCTTCTCGGGATGGAGCGCGCGGAGTGCACCATAAGCGGTCATCCGGTGCCGGAGGCGTCGCTTTCTGCCGACCCCACCCCGGCTTCGTCGTTCCGACTCGACTCGGCCAGGACAGTGAGCTCCTGGGTGCGTGGCCTCCAGTACGCCGCCCGGACAGCCGTGAGCTCCTTGAGGTGGGGCGAGGTCACCTCATCCAGCGTTCGGAGGTAGTCGGGGACGATCTCACGCGGCAGTCGCAGCCCCATCGACAGGTGCGGCGTCCAGCTGCGACCGCGACTGTCGGGGTTCAGCGCACTGACCTCGCGGGCAGCCTGCTCCATCTCGTCCGAGGTCTCGAGCAGCCACGCGACAGTTCGCTTGCGCTTCGTTCCGAAGACCACCGTGCCGACCCGCCTGAACCGCGAAGGGATCACCGGTGGGAGCACCTCGGAGGCGCGTTGGACAGCGTCGACAGCCATGATCGGTGAGTACGTGACCGTGATGTGCGGTGTCTGTCCCTGAGCAGGGAACCCCCGCTCGGCGAGCCGCGCGAACACCTCCCGCACCTGCTGCTCCTCAGCCCGCGCAAGGTGCAGCAGGATGTTGTCCGGTGACGTCATCGTCCCTCGCTCCTCACTCTGGGCCTGATGCGATGCTCACAGGTATACCGCCAGAGCGCGAATTGACGCAGATCAAGGACTCCTGGCGTGAGTGCTCCCATACTGGGAGCGAGCGACATCACACGGAGGGGCCCCAGATGAAGAAGACCATTCCACTGGACGAGGGAACGGACCTCGTCGCGAAGAAGATGGTCGGGACGGGAGGAACCCCGTTCCCGCGGCACTCGGCGTCACATGAGTCGGTTCTGGTGATGGTGGACGGCAGCTGCACCATCACGTTCCCGCACGTCGTCCGGGAACTGCAGACCGGCGATACCTTCATCGTGCCTGCGCACGAGGTCCACCAGGTCGTCGGCACCCCCGACTTCGCGGCTGTTCACGTCATGCCGAAGAACATCCGCTTCGCCTTCACCGCCTGATGGCGACTCCACCCATCAGCGGTCGCGCGCCTGCAGCGGCCGCGGGAACGCGCAGGGTCAGCAGCGCCTATGACACGCACGCAGCCGTTGTCACGGACATGCTCGGCACCACCGTGCACCGCGACGACCCGGACCGTGCCGTGATCGAGCAGTGGGCTGACGGTGTCAGCGGTCGGATCCTCGATATCGGCTCAGGCACCGGTCGCTGGACAGGGCATCTCGCCGGTTTGGGGCATGAGGTCGTCGGGGTCGACCCCTCGGAGAAGTTCGTCGAGATTGCTCGCCGCGCTCACCCCGGGGTCCCGTTCCGAACCGCAGCGGTGCACGATCTCGCCGAGTCCCACGAGCGGTGGGCCGGCTTCCTCGCCTGGTACTCGCTCATCCACCTCGACGCCGACGACCTGCGCACCGCCCTGTCAGTCCTCCACGATCGTCTCGAGGAGGGTGGGAGCGTCCTTCTGAGCTACTTCTCCGGTCCGCGGAGTGAACCCTTCCACCACCCTGTCGCACCCGCGTACCGGTGGTCGGCCGCGGCCATTGCGGAAGCGCTGAGCGATGCCGGTTTCCGTGTCCTGGATCATCACCGCGGGAACTCCGCCGAGCACGCAGCGATCACAGCGATTCGGACGCACCCGGGCGATGTCCTCGTCCAAGGCCGGCCCGCGCCCCGCGAGGACTGAGGCTTACGCCTCGAGCACGTACCGCAGGGTCTCCACCACCTGGTCGGTGGTCGTGCACCAGGCCTGAGCCCCGGCGTCGACCTCCTTGAGGGGGTGGATGATATCGGCGTCGTGGAGGGTCACGTAGGGCTTGCCCAGCGCGGAGCAGTAGCCGGCGTCGAAGGCGGCGTTCCACTGCTTGTACTTGTCGCCGAAGCGGACCACCACGAGATCGCTCTGCTCGATCAGCGTGCGCGTGCGGATCGCATTGACCTTGGAGGACTGGTGATCACGCCAGAACTGGCTGTCGTTCGCACCGAGGTGGTCACCTGCAGCGTCGCTCGCAGGGTGGTCGGTCACCGGCGCGGTGAAGACTACGTCCAGCCCGGCCGCTTCGGCACCGCGCTGGATCTCGTCACGCCAATCGGTGTGGATCTCACCGGACAGATAAACGGAGAAAGTCATGGTTTCAAGCCCCTCTTCGGATTGTGGATGGATCTGTTCTGCTTTCTGGTCCGCCATTCTACGAGTCCAGCGATAAGAACGAGCCTCCGGCACCGGGAGGCTCCCACTCAGGGCTCGGTCATAGATCAGTCGAACACACGTCAGACCGACTGAACTTCTCTGCTGGCCACTCAACAGGAACGCACGGTCTGCGACGCGCTCTGGCTCGCCGAGCGTGAGATCCGCGCACTGCCCGGCTCAGACGTGGACGCACAGTCAGTCGCAGCACGCGGACAACTCCGGGTTGCGCCGTGGGGCGAACCCATCGCGCCGCGCTGTTTCAGCCATGCTCATGCTCACGCGACCTGGAAAGCAGAGGATCATCTGAGTGCTCGGACCTGGTGAGGCCAGCAGCACCAATCACGTCCTCCTCCCCCAGGCTCACCGACGGAGATCGGCGAACGACGCAGTTAGAATCTCCTCATCTGAGAGGAAGTGCTGAGACATGGCAACCATCACTGACCACGATTCCTACATCGCCGCTGCACCTGAGTCATTCCGCCCGATCCTCACTCACGTTCGGGGTCTCCTGAACGAGGCCCTGCCGGAAGCAGAGGAGATGACGGCATACAACATGCCGGGGTTCAGGATCCAAGGCACGGTCGTTGCGAGCTACGCCGCGTTCAGCAAGCAGGTCGGCCTGTACTTTCTCGCCCCCGCGATCTCAGTTCATGCCAAAGAGATAGCAGAAGCAGGCCTCAAAGCGAGCAAGACCGGAATCACCTTCGCACCGCGCAAGCCGGTCCCGGATGATCTCGTGACACAGCTCGCACGAGCATCAAGAACGTACGTTGACGACTGACACCCTCTGCCGCAGATTCGCGTGGATCCGGCGGTGAGAGGACATCAAACGTTGAACCTGAATTCCACCACGTCGCCATCCGCCATGATGTAGTCCTTGCCCTCCATACGGACCTTGCCCGCTGCCTTCGCATCGGCCATCGATCCCAGTGAGTCCAGGTCCGCGAACGACACGACCTCGGCCTTGATGAAACCCTTCTGGAAGTCGGTGTGGATGACGCCGGCGGCCTGCGGTGCGGTCCATCCCTTCCCGATCGTCCATGCGCGGGATTCCTTGGGACCAGCGGTGAGGTACGTCTGCAGCCCCAACGTGTCGAAGCCCACCCGGGCAAGCTGGTCCAGACCGGCTTCGTCCTGACCGCTCATCTCCAGCATCTCCGCGGCTTCCGCCTCGTCCAGCTCCGCGAGCTCCGACTCGAACTTCGCGTCGAGGAAGATCGCCTCGATAGGAGCGACGAGCGCGCGCAGTTCATCCTTCTTCGCCTCGTCGGCCAGGATGTCGTCGTCGACGTTGAAGACATAGAGGAACGGCTTCGTCGTCATGAGCTGCAGCTCGCTCAGAGGCTCGACGTCGAACCCGTCGCCCATCGCCTGGAAGAGCGTGCGCCCCTCCTCGAGGATCGCCTGCGCAGCGGTCATCGCTTCGAGGACTGCGGCGTCAGTCTTCTTCTGCTTGACCTCCTTCTCGATGCGCGGCTGCGCCTTCTCGAGCGTCTGGAGGTCTGCGAGCACGAGCTCCGTGTTGATCGTGTCGATGTCGTCCGACGGTGAGATCTTGCCGTCGACGTGCACGACGTCCTCGTCCGAGAACGCACGGATCACCTGACAGATGGCCTCCGCCTCACGGATGTTCGCTAGGAACTGGTTGCCCAGGCCCTCCCCCTCCGAGGCGCCACGGACGATGCCGGCGATGTCCACGAAGCTCACGGTCGCCGGAAGGATCTTCTCCGATCCGAAGATCTCCGCGAGCCGCCCCAGCCGGGGGTCCGGCAGCGGGACCACGCCCACGTTCGGCTCGATCGTCGCGAACGGGTAGTTCGCCGCGAGCACCTGGTTCTTGGTCAGTGCATTGAACATGGTCGACTTGCCGACGTTGGGCAGTCCGACGATTCCGATAGTAAGAGCCACAGGAGGAGAGTCTAGTCGGTCGTGTCCGTGCCTCGTGCTTCCATGGTCGTCATGGAAGCGATCACCCTCTCCGTGGCTCTTGTGCTCGTCCTCGCCGTAGGCATCGTGATCGGCTGGTGGCTTGGCAGCACGCGCGCGCGTGCGCAGACACAGGACAGGCTGGTCCGTGCCGAAACGACCGCCCAGATCCTGTCGGACCGGACGGAAGCGCTCGAGGCGGATGCCCAGGTCGCCGGTGAGCTCACTGCCGCAGTCGGTCCCCTCACGTCCGATGTGCGCTCCCTCGCCCAGCACGTGACGGGCCAGGACCGGCAGCAGGCGGCGAGGCTGGCAGGACTCGATGAGCAACTGCGGCAGCTCGCGCTTCAGAACCAGCGGCTCCAGACCTCCACGCACGGCCTGCTCACGGCTCTGTCGTCCGGCAGCGGCCGCGGCGATTGGGGCGAAGTCCAGCTCCGGCGGATCGTCGAACTCGCAGGCATGACGGAGCACATCGATTTCAACGTCGAGGTCTCCGCGACGACCGATGCCGGGCGCATCCGACCCGACATGGTCATCAATCTTCCTGGGGAGGCGCACATCGTCATCGACGCGAAGGCACCCCTCAACGGCTTCGAAAGAGAGGCCGACGGTGCCGCAGCAGCAGGCGCACAGGCCCGCGCCGTGCGCCGGCACGTGACGGCGCTGTCGAAGAAATCGTACTGGCAGGCGTTCACTCCCACACCTCGCTTCGTCGTCTGCTTCCTTCCGTCCGACGGTCTCCTCGCGGCAGCCGGCCAGGAGGATCCCTCACTGATCGACGACGCGCTGACAGCCGGAGTGCTCCTCGCTTCTCCGTCGACCCTGCTGGGCCTGCTCAAGACCGTCGCGCTCAACTGGCAGCAGGCGGATCTGAGCCGCAGTGCTCAGCAGATCCTGGATCTGGGCCGCGATCTCCACACCCGTGTCGTGACACTCACAGAACACCTCACACGAATGGGCTCGAGCCTCGACAGAAGCGTCGAGGACTACAACCGACTCGTCGGCTCCTTCGAGTCACGGTTCCTCCCCACAGCGCGGAAGCTGTCGGCCACCGGAGTCTCCGACGCTGCACTCGTCGATCCGGAGGAGCTCTCCACACGGACGAGGGGCCTCACGGCACGCGAGTTCGGCGGCGCTGACCGCCCGCCCGCCGAACCCCAGCTGTAAAGGAACCGCACGCCCGCTGATAGCGTCCTGTGTGGCGCCGGGTTGCCTCGTCTTCTCGCACCTCGGTCGCCACTCCATGCTTCCGACCTCAGAAGGCAGTCGAACGTGACCACCGATCCGTCCTCCGCCGGCGACTCCCAGCAGCGCGGCATCCTCCCGCCGCAGGCCCCCGCATACGGCCAGCAGCACACGCAGGGCCCCGGCTCCTGGCAGTCCGCCGGTGCCGCACCGAACAACGAGTACTTCGATTTCACGGACTACCGATTCCGTCTGCCCACTGCGTGGCCGAAGAGCCTGGACGCGGCGAAGCCGTCGTTCCGCAAGGGCTTCGGCAGCATCTTCCAGACGGCGCACATGCCGATGGACGCCCGGATCGGCTACTGGATCTGGCTCGTCGGATGCGTGTTCGCGATCGTGGCCTGGCTCTTCTCCATCGCGGTCATCGCGTTCGGTGTTCTCATCAACCCGTTCACGCTCGTGGCGACCGGCATGGTGGGCATCTTCGGCGGTGTCCGCTGGGGGATGGTCCTGCTCTTCGTCGCGACGATGCTCTTCGCGCTCGTGATGCTGGTCCTTCAGCTCTTCATGACCCTGAAGGTCCGCGAGGGCGCTGAATGGGCGCGTCTCGGGCTGACCGCCATCACGCTCGCGAGCATCGTCTACACGATCATCCTCACCGCCGCCGGACTCGAATCCGGAGGCGCGGGATCAGTCGTGACCAATATCCTGTCGTTCCTCATGGTCGCGTTCTTCTGGCTGCCCAAGGCCAACGAGTGGTTCCTCCGCACCACGGACGGCGGCACCCCTCCTTCGGGTCCGCGCCGTTCCGCGCGTCACTGAGAGCACCAGACGGCTCTCTGCCTCACACAGATCGGCCCGTGCGCTTCCCTTCTGGGAGTGCACGGGCCGAACAGCAATCAGTCTGCCGGAACAGAATCCAGCGGTCCTCACTCAGCAGTCGTGCTGGCGAGCACCTCGCCATCCTCATCGAGTGCTTCGACGACGACGTTGTCCGCGTCTTCGGGAAGCGGGATCGCCGTCTCGAAGCCCGCACGCTCGACCATCGCGAGCTCCGTGCGCGCACCGGCGTCAGGACCGCCGAGCACGCGCCACTGCGCGACCTCCGTCGCCCCGTTCCATGACGCGTAGACGGTCGTCTGCTCGTCCTCGGTCTTCATGTCCGCCGCGGGCGGTTCGTTCGGCGTCGCCTCCCACTCGGAGAGGTACGCACGGTAGTTCGAATCGGCCCCCACAGTCCCATCGCGCAGGACCTCTCCATCGGCGGAGTACTCCGTGAACGACGGCAGCGCTCCCCAACCGATGACGATGCGACCGTCCTCAAGCTCCTGGAAGCTCCCCTGGTTCGCAGCGATGCGCGGGACGGGTGGGAGGAACTCGTCGACGATCTCAGCCGTCATATCGTCGGTGTCCACGTCGATCCGCATCCCGCGGGAGGAGTCGCCCAGCGTGGGCGACGACTGGTTGTCGAACAGTGTGATCGTGCCATCGGGTGCGCGCTCGACGTCGTGCTGCCAGGCGAAGTACAGGTCGTCGGCGGCTTCGAAATCCGACGACTTCCCGCCCAACGTCCAGTTCACGTCACCGGACTCGCGGTCGACGCTGTAGAAGGCGTGCGTGTTGCGTGCGTCCACCAGCAGGGAGCCGTCGTCGTCGACTGACACGGAGTTGCCGTGGAAGTAGTCGTAGGGCTTGTCCTCGGTCCCGGCGTCATCCTCGAACTCCCGCTCGGAGTCCGTGACCGGGATGTGGTCGAGCGAGCTCCAGTCGAGCAGCACCTCGCCGGTCTCGATGTCGACCTCCTGGACGACCCCGTCCCAGACCCAGCCGTCGGACTCCCCACCGACCTCGGTGAGGTCCGTCTGCTGGGGGACGTAGGCGAGCAGCAGCATCGTGCCCTCGTCGGTGATCGTCGTCTCGTGGAGGTCGACCATCCTGTGCGGCAGATCATTGCCCATGCCGACCCGGGCGACCTCCTCGTAGGAGTCGTCGACGACGACGACCTCGCCCTCGGCCAGGGGCGTGTCGACGATGCCCTCCCACCAGGTGAGGACCTTCTCGCCCTCGTACTCCTGGACGCGCATGTCCCAGCCGGCGGTGGGCTCGTCATCCTTCTGAGCCTCGTCGTCCTCCTGGATCCACACGGGCTCGCCGGCCTCGTCGATGATCAGCCTGCCGGACCACGTGCCGGTCTCACGAGACTTCGGTCCGACGAAGAAGTACTCGTCGGAGCGGTCCTCGTCGGTGCTGTCGAGGTCGATCGGAGGCGCGGTGAGGTCGGTGCTCTCGTACTCGGTGAGATCGACCTCATCGGCGGCATCGCCGCCGGAACATCCCGCCACACCGACCAGTACTGCGGCAGCGAGAACCGCCGCCCCTCTGCGCACCCTGCGGGTCGTCGACATCGCATCATCCTTGTCACCGTCAGCCTCAGCGGGAACGCCGGAGTGGCGACCCGCTCTGTGTGTGGTTCCACAGTAGTCGGCGCAGGCAGGACTGGGTGCGGAGGCTGCGCCCGAGGAGTTCAGCCGCTGAGGCTCAGACGGCCATCAGCGCAGCTCGTGGTTCCGGTCTGCACCGTTCTTCTTGTTCGAGGTCTCGAGGCCGGCGGCCTTGAGGTCCTTCCGAAGTTCGCGGGGCAGGGAGAAGATCACGTCCTCATCCGCTGTGCGCACCTCTTCGACATCGCCGTAGCCGTAGTCGGCCAGCAGGCGCAGCAGATCCTGGACCAGCAGGTCCGGCACGCTCGCACCGCTCGTCACACCGATGGTCGAGACGCCGTGGAACCACTCCTCGTCGACCTCGCGCGCGAAGTCGATCCGATGGGCGTCCTTCGCGCCGTGCTCCAGCGCCACCTCGACCAGGCGGACCGAGTTCGATGAGTTCGCCGACCCCACGACCAGCACGAGATCCGCTCCCGGAGCGATCTTCTTGACCGCGACCTGGCGATTCTGGGTGGCATAGCAGATGTCGTCGCTCGGCGGGGCCTCGAGATGGGGGAACCGCTGCGTGAGGATGTCGACCGTCTCCATCGTCTCGTCGACGCTCAGAGTCGTCTGCGAGAGCCACACGAGCTTGTCCGTCTCCGGCAGTTCGACGGCGCGAGCCTCTTCCGGATTCTGGATGAGGGTGATCGAATCCGGGGCCTCGCCCATCGTGCCCTCGACCTCTTCGTGTCCTTCGTGGCCGACGAGGATGATCGAATAGCCCTGCTTCTCGAACCGCACCGCTTCACGGTGCACCTTCGTCACGAGCGGGCACGTCGCGTCGATGGTGTCGAGGCTGCGCGCTGCGGCCTCTTCGTGGACCGCCGGCGACACACCGTGGGCGGAGAACACGACGCGGGCGCCCTCCGGCACCTCATGCGTGTCGTCCACGAAGATCGCACCGCGTTCGGAGAGCCTGTCGACCACGTGACGGTTGTGGACGATCTCCTTGCGGACGTAGATGGGCGCGCCGTAGTGCTCCAGCGCGCGTTCGACGGCGATGACCGCGCGGTCCACTCCTGCACAGTATCCGCGGGGGGCGGCGAGGAGGACGTTCTTCTCACCGCTCTCCGGCTGACGGATCTCCGAGGGGTCCTTGCGGCGGCGCGGCATCGCGGGGACGGGCACAGTCACAGTCGCAGTCATGCAGGTGATTCTACGCGGCCCTCCTCAGAAGGGGCTGGGCAGTGGGGAGGCATCCATCACCTCCGGCGCCGTGTCCGCGGCCTCGTCTAGGATCGGGAGCACCCCGCACACGACGAGAAGAGGAGGGGACGGTGGCGCAGCGCATCTCCGGGACCCCCGGGATTCTGGGCGACCAGCCGGAACGCCCACCCGCCGCGGCGACGGCGGCGGACACCTCCGCGGACAATCCCTGGCCGGTCAGCCTGCTCGCCCACAAGATGAAGGCCTACATCGACCGCATGTCGACGGTGTGGGTCGAGGGCCAGATCATCGAACTGTCCGATCGGGCGAACGCCAGCTATCTCACCCTCCACGACACGACGGAGGACATCTCACTCCCCGTGCAGATCTGGCGCAACGTCCGGGACCGCCTGGACACGCGGCTCACGGAGGGCTCCCGCGTCGTCGTCCAGGCGAAGGCGAACTACTGGCTCGCGAAGGGCCGCCTCACGATGCAGGCGTACGACGTCCGCGCCGTGGGACTGGGCGAACTGCTCGCACGGCTCGAACAGCTCAAGCAGATGCTGGGCGCCGAAGGGCTCTTCGACCCCGCGCACAAGAAGCCCCTGCCGTTCCTCCCCTCCCGCATCGGCCTCATCACCGGCCATGACTCCGACGCGATGAAGGACGTCCTCCGCAACGCGTCTCTGCGCTGGCCGGCCGTGGCCTTCGAAGTCCGAAACGCCGCGACGCAGGGGACGAACGCGGTCCCGCAGGTCATGGCGGCACTGGAGGAGCTCGACGCGCACCCGGACGTCGATGTCATCGTCATCGCCCGTGGCGGCGGCAGCCTCGAAGACCTCCTCCCCTTCTCGAACGAAGCGCTGGTCCGCGCAGTCCACGCAGCAAGCACTCCGGTCGTCTCCGCGATCGGCCATGAGGCGGACCGTCCGCTGCTGGACGACGTCGCAGACATGCGCGCCTCGACTCCCACGGATGCGGCGAAGCGGATCGTCCCGGACGTGGCAGAGGAGCAGATGGGCATCCTCCAGGCCCGCGCCTCGCTCAACGGCGCACTCGACCGGCTGCTACAGAGTGAGGCCAGGGCCCTGGCCGACGTCCGCGGCCGTCCCGTGCTGGCCCAGCCGGAAACGATGATCACCGGACGGGAACAGGACGTGTCGACGCTGCGTGCCAGATCCTGGCAGGCGCAGGCGGGACTGGTGGGCCGCGCTGCGGCAGAGATCGAGCACCTCCGCACTCAGGTGCGCAGCCTCTCCCCCCTGAACACCCTGGCCCGCGGCTACGCCGTCGTCCAGACGGAGGACGGTGCCGCCGTGCGCAGCCACGAGCAGGTGGATGCGGGTGACCGCATCTCGATCAAGCTCGCCTCCGGGCGCCTGACAGCGCAGGTCGATGACTCCTCGCCGGACCCCCAGTCACGGGACCTCGGCGATGGTCCCCGGCAGAACACCGACGACAGCACTTCCAAGGAGTGACCATGGCAGATGAGCAGAACAGCACGACGACCGTTCCCGGCGGAGCGACGGACGGGATAGACGCGCTCAGCTACGAACAGGCTCGCGAAGAGCTCGTGACGACGGTGCGCACCCTCGAGGCCGGCAGCCTCACCCTGGAGGAATCGCTGCGCCTCTGGGAGCGGGGCGAGGCACTCGCCGATCGCTGCCAGAACTGGCTGGACGGGGCGAAGGACCGCTTGGAGAAGGCCCGTGCCGCCCGTGACGAGCAGGACGGAGCGGCGCAGGGCTGATCACCCATCGGCCGCTGGGCGGCCCTGGTGCTGATCAGTCGTCCTGATCAGTCGTCGGTCGCCACGGCTCCGACGGTCTGCACGGATTCCGCCGCGTACTCCTCGAGCGGGCCCCACTCGCCAGCGCCCACAAGCAGGAGGACGGTCCCGTCGGCCTCCCCCAGGAGCGCCTTGTCGGAGGAGTCGGTCCCCTCGAATCGCGTGAACGCGGTACCGGCCAGCTCGGACTCCCCCGTCTCCGCGAATTCCTCGAGGTACGACTCCGCCCACGCGTCGGGGGTCTCCTCTGCATCGGTCTGACGCAGCGACGCCCAGCCGTCGTCCCCGTCGACCCAGGACACGTACCAGGTCTCCACGGGAGGGGTCCCGCCCTCACCGAACGACGCGGCGTTCGCATGCCATCCCTCAGGCATCCCCGGCACCGCCAGGTCGAATCCTGCCTCCGGCTGCACGTTCTGGGCCACGGCGCCGTAGTCGACCTCGCGGGTGATGTCGCCCTCAGGACGCGGCGCGAGCGCAAGCGCGGCCAGCACCAGCACCAAGCACGCCAGCAGCGCGATCGCCATGTTCACCCAGTTGTAGTGCCGCCGGATCACACGCATCTCTTCGCGCGAGCCCGCCTTCGTGCGCGCCAGCGCCTTCTCGCCGGGGAACAGCTCCGGTTCCTCGTGCGGCCGCTCCGGTCCGGCGAGGCCGCCGTAGCGCGCGGTCGACGACGGGAGGGGCGGCGGGGTGGCATGCTGCTGGTCGTTCACACCTGCATTGTCCCCCGTCTCACCGCACGACGACCAATCGCCGTCCCGCCGCGACGATCCAGCGTCGGGTCCAGCCCGGGCAAGTGGCACAATGAGTGGCATGGCAGACAACTCCGCGCCCACGTCCCCCGGCGACGACGCCCCCGTCAAGGCTCACCACGCCGGAGGACGCGGCGATCCGGACGCGCCCCCGGTCACCGTGACGGATTCGTGGTCCGAGCGCCTGCGCATCCAGGAGGGCTCTCCCGATCGCAACCTCGCGCTCGAACTCGTGCGCGTCACGGAGGCGGCGGCCATCGCCGCCGGACCGTGGGTGGGCCGCGGCGACAAGCTCGCAGCAGACGGCGCAGCGGTCGCAGCCATGCGCAACGTGCTGTCGAGCGTGAGCATGGACGGCACCGTCGTCATCGGTGAGGGCGAGAAGGACGAAGCCCCGATGCTCTTCAACGGCGAACGCGTGGGCGACGGCTCCGGCGCCCAGGTCGACGTGGCAGTCGACCCCGTCGAGGGCACGACGCTCACCGCCCGTGGGATGCCCGGCGCGATCTCCGTCATGGCGGTCGCAGAGGCCGGCGCGATGCTCGACCCGTCAGCCGTCTTCTACATGGAGAAGCTCGTGGCCGGTGCGGAGATCGCCGATGTCGTCGACCTGCGGCTGCCGGTCGGCGAGAACATCCGCCGCGCCGCCAAGGCGAAGGGCACGGACACCAAGAACGTCACGGTCACGATCCTGGACCGCCCGCGCCACGAAGCGATGATCGACCAGGTCCGCGAAGCCGGCGCCCGCATCCGCCTCATCACCGACGGCGACGTCGCGGGTGCCATCGCGGCCGTGCGCCCCGGCACGGGCATCGACATGCTGCTGGGCATCGGCGGAACGCCGGAGGGCATCATCACCGCGTGCGCGATCAAGGCGCTCGGCGGCGTGATCCAGGGACGCCTGTGGCCGCAGTCCGACGAAGAGCGCCAGAACGCCGTCGAGCACGGACTCGACCTCGACACCGTGCTCTCGACGGATGATCTGGTCAGCGGCGACAACACCTACTTCGTCGCGACGGGCATCAGCGCCGGCGACCTGTTGGACGGCGTCCGGTACGAGGGCGACCGGGTCCACACCCACTCGCTCGTCATGCGATCGAAGTCGGGAACGGTCCGCAACGTCTACGCCGAGCACCGTCCGGACAAGACGCACTCCTACGAGGAAGCCGCGCGCGAAGCCGCACGGCGGGGCCTCGTCTGATGGCGGACACGACACAGCCGACGACGGGTTCCGAGGCCGCAGAGTCGACGGAGGCGCAGCCGGAGGCCTCCGCGGACAGGCGCATCGAGCGCACGAATCCCGCACGTCGCTTCATGACGCCCAAGGACGCGCTCCAGGCCGTCCTCGACGGGAACGAACGGTTCGTCTCCGGCACGCCCCTGCACCCGAACCAGGGGGCAGACCGTCGCAACGCGCTCGCGAACACGCAGGAGCCGTTCGTCTCGCTCTTCGGCTGCTCCGACTCCCGCGTCGCAGCAGAGATGATCTTCGACGTGGGCCTCGGCGAGATGTTCGTCATCCGGACTGCGGGCCAGGTCACGGACGGCGTCGTGCTGGGCACCCTGGAGTACGCCGTCGACCTCCTCAGCACCCCGCTCCTGGTGGTGCTCGGTCACGACAGCTGCGGGGCGGTGACCGCCGCACACGATTCGTTCGACTCCGGAGAGACGCCGGGCGGGTACATCGACGATCTCGTCGCCCGCATCATGCCGTCCGTCGCCCACGCCCGCGCACAGGGCCGCGAGGGCATCCCCGGCGCCGTCACGCAGAACACGATCGACACCGTCCACCGCATCCCCCAGCGCTCTCCGCTCATCAAGCGGGCCCTGCGCGAAGGCCGTCTGGAGATCGTGGGCCTCACCTACCGGCTGGACGACGGTCGCGTGAACACCGTGTCGCACCTCGGACCGATCGTGGACGCCAACGGCATTCCGGTCGATCTCCTCACCCGAACCTGACCCGACCCTCCAGCGCACCGACGGCCCCCGGCCGCAGACGCGCTGCACGCACCCACCAGATGCCGCACCCCCTGACTTCGAGGAGTGAAGGAAAGAATGACGCAGGAATACCGCATCGAGCACGACACGATGGGCGAAGTGAAGGTCCCCGCTGACGCCCTGTACAGCGCACAGACACAGCGTGCGGTGGAGAACTTCCCGATCTCCGGCAAGACGCTCGAGAGCGAGCACATCGCCGCACTCGCCCAGGTGAAGAAGGCCGCCGCCTCCGCGAACGAGGAACTGGACGTCCTCGACGCCCAGCGCGCCGCGGCGATCCGCACCGCGGCGGACAAGGTGATCGCCGGCGACTACGACGCCCACTTCCCGATCGATGTCTTCCAGACCGGTTCGGGCACCTCGTCCAACATGAACACCAACGAGGTCCTCTCGACGCTCGCGAACCGCGAGCTCGAGGGCACCGACGTCCAGGTGCATCCGAACGACCACGTCAACGCCTCGCAGTCGTCGAACGACGTGTTCCCGACCTCCGTCCACGTCGCCGTCGCGAACGCACTGGTGAAGGACCTGCAGCCGGCACTCGACGTGCTCGCGACCTCGCTGGAGAAGAAGGCGGAGGAGTTCCGCGACATCGTGAAGTCCGGTCGCACGCACCTCATGGATGCCACGCCGGTGACGCTCGGGCAGGAATTCGGCGGCTACGCCGCACAGGTCCGCTACGGCATCGAGCGCATCGACGCCTCGCTCCCCCGCGTCACGGAGGTCCCGCAGGGCGGCACAGCGGTCGGCACGGGCATCAACACCCCCGCAGGCTTCTCCGCCCGGGTCGTCGAGCTCCTCGCCGAGCAGACCGGCCTGCCCATCACGGAGGCGCGCAATCACTTCGAGGCACAGGCGAACCGCGACGGACTCGTCGAGGTCTCCGGCCAGCTGCGCACCATCGCGTACGGCTTCATGAAGATCAACAACGACCTGCGCTGGATGGGTTCGGGCCCCAACACGGGTCTGGGAGAACTCCAGATCCCCGACCTGCAGCCGGGCTCGTCGATCATGCCGGGCAAGGTCAACCCCGTCATCTGCGAGGCAGCCATCCAGGCCGCCGCCCAGGTCATCGGCAACGACACCACCGTGTCGCTCTCCTCGACCAACGGCGCCTTCGAACTCAACGTGGGAATCCCGGTCATGGCCGCGAACCTGCTCGAATCGGTTCGCCTGCTCGCCAACACCTCGCGGGTCATGGCGGAGAAGATGATCGACGGGCTCACCGCGAATGAGGAGCGCGCACGCTTCCTCGCGGAGGCCTCGCCCTCGATCGTCACGCCGCTCAACAAGGTGATCGGCTACGAATCGGCCGCGAAGATCGCCAAGTACGCCGTGGCGGAGAAGGTCACGGTCAAGGAGGCGACGATCGCGCTGGGCTTCGTCGAGGACGGCTCCCTCACGGAGGAGCAGCTCGACGCGGCCCTCGACGTCACGACGATGATCGGCGAGTACCGCTGAGCACGGCTCGCTGAGCATGTTCTGCTGAGGCGCACACGCCGCGCCTCGATCCAGAGCACATGACACCCCCGGAAGGATTCCTCCCGGGGGTGTCATGTGCTCTCAGCCGGATCCAGGCGATCGAGCCGTCGCTTCTGCACACGAATCGCCGCTTCCACGTGCCACAGTGACGTCTCGACGTGCGGAAACGACGTCACGACGCCTCAGCCGGCCTCACTCACACCAGTTCGGCCTCCTCGAGCACCTCGGTCACCAGCGCGGCGATCGCGGACCGCTCGGAACGGACGAGCGTGTAGTGCGCGAACAGCGGATGCCCGGTCAGGCGGTCGATGACGGCGGTGATCCCGTCGTGCCGCCCCACCCGCAGGTTGTCGCGCTGAGCGACGTCGTGCGTCAGGATGACGCGGGAGTTCTCTCCCAGCCGGGACAGCACCGTGAGCAGAACGGTCCGCTCCAGTGACTGCGCCTCGTCGACGATGACGAAGGAGTCGTGCAGCGAGCGTCCCCGGATGTGTGTGAGCGGCAGGACCTCGAGGATCCCCCGGTGGAGCACCTCGTCGATGACGTTCTGGCTCACCAGCGCCCCCAGGGTGTCGAACACCGCCTCCGCCCAGGGGTTCATCTTGTCGCCCTCGGAGCCGGGCAGGTAGCCCAGATTCTGACCGCCCACCGCGTAGAGCGGTCGGAAGACCTTGATGGACTGATGGCTGTGGTCCTCGAGCACGGCCTGCAGACCCGCCATGAGCGCCAGCGCAGACTTGCCGGTGCCTGCCCGTCCGCCCATACTCACGATGCCCACGGACTCATCGGTGAGCGCATCGATCGCGATGCGCTGCTCCGCAGACCGCCCGTGGACCCCGAACACCGACTGATCACCGCGGACCAGACGGATCCGATCGTCCCCGACGACGCGTGCCAGCCCGGAACCACGGGGGCTCGTCAGCACGAGGCCCGTGTTGACCGATTCGTGCGCCACGGCATCGGTCTGCAGCCAGCCCTCGTCGAACAGGGTCGACATCTCCTCCTCGTCGAGGCCCAGGGACGACATTCCGGTGAAGCTCGAATCGCCGGCCTGCTCATTGAGATACTGCTGGGCCTGCAGCCCCAGCGAGGCCGCCTTCACACGCATCGGCACGTCCTTCGTCACGACGACGACGGTGGACCCCTCCGCCTGCAGATTGCGGGCGACCGCGAGGATCCGCGTGTCGTTCTCCGCTCTGTCGAAGGTGCGCGGCAGGTGGGTCGTGTCCACGTTGTTGATCTCGACACGCAGAGATCCGCCCTCCTCCCCGACCGGGAACGGACGATCGAGTCTGCCGTGCTCCTCCCGCATCTCGTCGAGGATCGCAAGTGCGCGGCGCGCGGTGTAGCCGAGCTCCGGGTGGTGTCTCTTGCCCTCCAGCTCAGAGACGACCACCAGTGGGATGACGACCTCGTGCTCCGCGAACCGCAGCATCGCGCGCGGATCCGACAGGAGGACCGAGGTATCGAGGACGTAGGTGACGGTTCCGCTCACGGGCGAGCTCCCCTTCAAGCATCGACGTCCGAGGCCGTGTCCCTGTCCTTCCCCGACGGGGCCCTGCCCCGGAGCCGGCTTTCTGCCGACACCACCACGCTAGCCGCGTCCGTGCCCCCGCGGTCGGACGCGGCGGGCGGGTCTCATGGCCATCGGGTGAACGCGTCCTGAATCCGCTACTTGCCGTAGCGCCGGTTCCGCTCCGCGTACGAACGCAGTGCGCGCAGGAAATCGGTGCGTCGGAAGGCGGGCCAGTACGCCTCGCAGAAGTAGAACTCGGTGTAGGCGCTCTGCCAGATGAGGAATCCGGACAGCCGCTGCTCGCCGGAGGAGCGGATGATCAGATCCGGGTCCGGCTGCCCCTTGGTGTAGAGATGCTCGGAGATCCCGTCCTCCGTGACGGATTCAATCGCGTCCTCGAGCGGCCGCCCCTCATCCAGGCTCTCCCGCAGCAGTTCGCGGACCGCGGTGACGATCTCCTGCCGACCGCCGTAGCCTGCTGCGATGTTCACCCGCACCCGTGCGCGAGCATGGTCGGTGGACGCCTCCACAGCGCCTTCCAGCCGCGCACGCAGCGGCTGGGGCAGCAGTGCCAGGTCACCCACGAGGTTCACCTCGATGCCGTCGCGCTGCGCGATGTCATCGACCATGTCCGCGATGATCGTCCCGAGCGCTTCGACTTCATCATCCGCGCGCTGAAGGTTCTCCTTCGACAGCACATACAGGGTGACGACCTCGATCCCCAGCTCGTCGCACCAGCCGATGAACTCGACGATCCGCTTCGCGCCGGCCCTGTGCCCGTCCTCCGTCGTCGTGCCGAACTCCTTGGCCCACCGACGGTTGCCGTCCGTGATGACACCCACGTGGCGCGGCAGCCGCCCCGAAGGCTCCAGCCCCGCGGCTATGCGCCGGTTGTACAGCCGGTACAGCCACGAGCGCGGCGATGTCGGCATAGATTCTCTCTCCTTGGGGTGAGGTGCTTCCCAGAGAATCACCCTACTATCGGAGTATGGACCTTCTGGAGCACCCGAACGACGCCTCGTCCGCGTCCGCGGGCGATCCCGCGCTCAGCGACAATCCGGCTGCGAAGCCCGTCCGCGGCGCCCGCAGGCGCACTGCCCTGCGCCACGAGCTCACCAAACTCGCGGGACAGATCCGCCCCAGCTGGCGCGGCTGGATCCATGCCGGCGCGTTCCCGGTGAGTCTGCTCGGCGGTCTGGCCCTCGTCATCGTCGCCCCGACGATCGCCTCGCGGATCGCCGCGGCTCTCTTCACCGTGACCGGCATGCTGCTGTTCGGCACATCCGCCGTCTATCACGCGGGTCGCTGGCGGATGCGGATCCGGCTGATGCTGCGTCGCTTCGACCACGCGAACATCTTCCTCATCATCGCGGGCACGTACACCCCGCTGGCAGTCCTCTGCCTCGAAGGGACCGCTCAGACCGCGCTCCTGGTCACCATGTGGTCGGCCGCGATCGTGGGCGTCCTCTTCCGCGTCCTCTGGACGACGGCCCCGCGCTGGCTCTTCGTCCCCGTCTACGTGGGCATCGGACTCGCCGGTGTGGGCTACGTCCCGGGCATCTGGATGGAGAGCCTGCCGGTGGGGATCCTCGTCGTCACCGGAGGGGCCCTCTACATCGCCGGCGCAGTCGTCTACGGCCTCAAGCGCCCCAATCCCTCGCCCACGGTGTTCGGCTTCCACGAGATCTTCCACACCTTCACGGTGCTGGGCTACAGCTGCCACCTCGCGGCGCTGCTGGTCGCCGCGTCACACGCCTACTGACGCGGTTCGCCTACTGACGCGGTTCGTCGCCGGCTGACGTTCCTGCCGGCGCCTCGGTCCCCTGCTCCGGAGCATCGCTGCCGTCCAGGGTCCCCGTGTTCTGGGGGCCCGTCCTGGGACCGCGCTCGATCGGGATCGGGTGATAGCGGACCACACCCGCCCGCGCCCGCATCCTGCGCTGGCGCTTCACGAGGCTGCGGGCCAGCAGGACGACGGCGGTGGCCAGGAAGAACGTCGCCAAGAACCCGATCGTGCCCGGAGTCACCACCTCTGCGTCGGGGTAGCCGCCCTCAGCAGGCGGTTCAGTCGCGGCTGCGACGATGAGTGCGATCAACGGTCCTCCTCCAGGGCAGCGGGCTCGACGGCATCCGGCAGGAGGTCGTCCGGCACGGCGTCCCCGTCATCATCCGTCACCCCGGCGAAGAGGTCGGACTCGATGAAGTCCTGCGAGCGGTCCAACGGGGGCCGCCCGGTGCTGTCATGGGCGAGTTCGAACTCCTCGGTGAGCCAGTGCTTCCGAGCAGCAGCGCGTCCGCCGGAGAAGAAGCCGCCATTCGGATCGATCTGGGTCGCATGGGCGATGAGAGCCTGGTCGCGGTGGGGGAAGAACTCTCCGCTGTGCACGCGGGCCGTCAGCCAGGTGTGCCGCTCCTCGTCCCGCTTGGCGAACCATTCCAGCTGCTCTGCGAAGGGCGATTCCCCTCCCTCCGCCTCGATGAGTCGGTGGATCTCGAGGAACTTCCGAGCGGAGAGGTCCTGATTGAAGTACACCTTCTGCACACGCCACGGATCGCCCAGCTCCGGATTCGCATCACTCTGCGCCGCGCGCTCCAGAGCCACCATCGACACGTCGTGCGTGCGGATGTGGTCGGGGTGGGGGTAGCCGCCCAGCTCGTCGTACGTCGTGGCCACATGCGGGCGGAACCGGCGGATGACGGACACGAGGGTCCGAGCGGAGACCTCGATGGGCACGCGGTAGAAGCTGCCGCGCGGTGTGAGCTCGTCCGGATCGCCGTCGGGAAGCCCCGAATCGACGTAGCCGGCCCACACGTGCTCGACGCCCAGCGTCCGCGCGGCCTTCGCCATCTCCTCGCGACGCAGGCCTGCGATGTCACGGATCGCGGCGGGCGAACCCTCCAGCGCGGGGTTGAGGATGTCACCGGCCTCACCGCCGGTCATCGTCACCACCATGACGCGGGCCCCCAGCGCAGCGTACTTCGCACTGGTCGCGGCGCCCTTCGACGCTTCGTCATCAGGGTGCGCGTGGATCGCCAAGAGCCTGAGACCCTCGTAGGGGGTGGTGGTGTGGGAACGATCCCGCATGGACGGCTGACCTCCGGTCGGCGCATTGAGGCGCATGATGCTCGCTTGCTCGCGCGCGGGCCCGCGCGCACAGACCCCTCCAGGGTAGTCGCCGCACTGACCGCCCGCCCAATCGGTCGGGTGTTCATCGCCCCACACCGCCCCGCTCGTCCCGCACGCTCCGCTCCCAGGCGAGTCTGGGACAATGGAGGGCGTGACAGCCACCGCCGATCTCAGCTCCCGCTACGGGAGGCGCTCATCCCATGCCAGCCCCCAGCCGTCGGGGCGTCGCCGGATGTCCCGTCCCGCGATCATCGCCACCGTCGTCGGCCTGGCAGCCGCGAGCGGCGTGGCCGCGTGGTACGGACTGGCCCCCGGCCCCACGCCGGACGGCACGAAGGACGTGAGCTACGAGGTCGTCGACTCGACACTGACCCGCGCCACGATCGCCGTCCAGCCCGATGACGCCCGCGACATCGTCTGCGCGGTGCGCGCCGTCAGTGTCCACGACGCGGTCGTGGGGTACACAGAGATCGACGTTCCGGCGGACCCTGCGGCTGACTCGTCGACCCCGCACGTGGTGACCACGGACATCACGACCACCCAGCTGGCCGCGTCCGGCCACCACGAGTCGTGCTGGTACGCCGACGACCCGCAGATCTGAGCATCCCGCCCGCAGATCTGAGCTTCCGGTACGGATCGGCACGGACTCCTGCGGTGCAGGCAACCTTGTGACCGACGACATGACGCGGTAGAATCGCGACTTCAGGAACGATCCCGGATGGCGTCCCGCCCTCCGGGATCATTCACTGTCCTACGCGGACCATCGGGTCCGCAGACCGAGGCCCGCATCCCCTGCGGGCCTCTCGCACACGAGGAGGACCAATGACGGAAGAGGTCATCGGCGAAGAGACCTGGCTGAGCCAGGAGGCCTTCGACCGCCTCTCCAAGGAGCTCGAGACCCTGCAGGGCCCCGGACGCGCGGAGATCGCTGAGAAGATCGACTCCGCCCGCGAAGAGGGCGACCTCAAGGAGAACGGCGGTTATCACGCGGCGCGGGAGGAGCAGGGCAAGATCGAAGCCCGCATCCGCCAGCTGGAGCACCTCCTGCGACATGCGACTGTCGGCGAAGCGAGTTCGGACCTGAGCGCCGCCTCCCCCGGCACCGTCATCACAGCGACCGTCGCCGGCCGTGAGATGCGATTCCTGCTGGGTTCGCGCGAGATCGCCGGCGCGAACACGGACATCGACGTGTTCTCCGAGGCATCACCGCTCGGCGGCGCTGTCAACGGCACGAAGATCGGCGAGTCGACGTCCTACGAGGCTCCGAACGGCAAGTCGATCTCTGTGACGGTCGACAAGGTCGAACCGTACAACTGATCAGGTGAGCCGCTCCGCGGCACTCAGAACGCAGGTGGCCCGCACGGAATGCACCGTGCGGGCCACCTGCGTTCTCCATGAGGCCGACTCATAGTACTGATGCTCCAGTCAGCGGCGTTCCGGCCCGTCGTCAGACCTGCCGTCGGCACCATCTGCAGGGGCACCACCATGATCGGCGCTGTCGTGATCGACTGAGCGCGGCTCATCGCTCGCTGCGGGCCCACCGGTGGGTCTGCGCCCTCCCACCGGGCCGCGCTCCCCCGCCGCGCCGGGCTCTTCCCCCGAGCCCCCGACGGCACCGGACCTCGCAGAGCGATCGCGCGACTGCTCATCCCCGAAGGTGGAGCGGGCGGATGCGGGGGGCACGGTGGGCTCGCCCGCGGATCCCGGTGCCCCTGCGGCGACCGGGGCCGCCACCCGCGGCCGGGAGGCGCTCGGGTCCGGATCGTGCCGGGGCGGTTCGTCGTCGTCCGGTCTGTCCTTCTCATCCGCTTCGGCGAACACGTCGTCGCCGGCGAGGAAGCGCACGACGGTGTTCGCGACCGCGATGACGGGCACCGCGAACAGCGCACCGGCGATGCCGAACAGGAACGCACCGGCGGCCACCGCGAGGACGACGGCGAGCGGGTGGACGCTCACCGCCTTGCCCATGATGAACGGCTGGAGGACGTTGCCCTCGATCTGCTGCACCACCAGCACGACGCCCAACATGATGAGAGCGGATACGAGGCCCTGCGACACGAGCGCCACGACGACGGCGATGATGCCGGTGGCCACCGCACCCACGATCGGGATGAATGAGGCCAGGAAGACGAGCACCGTGAGCGGAATGGCCAGCGGGATGCCCAGCACGAGCGCACCGATGCCGATGCCGACCGCGTCGACTCCGGCGACGATGATCTGCACGCGCACGTACTGGACGAGGGTCTGCCACCCTCGCAGCGCCGCGCCCTCCGTCTTCGCGCGAGCAGGCCTGGGCATGAGCCGGACGGCCCACGTGAACATGCGGCGGCCGTCATAGAGGAAGAAGAACGCGGTGAAGAGCGTGAGCAGGAGACCCGTGGCGAATGTGCCCACCGACGACACCGCGCCCGCGGCACCGCCGACCAGGTTCGAGGCGTTCTCCTCGAGGTAGGCGATGCCCTGCTCCAGGCCTTCGTCGATGTACCCGGAGATGATCGACGAGTCCAGGCCGAAGGGGTTCGAGTTCAGCCAGTCGCTGATCGTCGTGAAACCGGCGACGACCTGTCCTGACAGCTCCCCGAAGCCCACGACGATCTGCTGTCCCACCAGGGTGATCGTGCCCGTGACGAGGATGAGGAAGCCCACGAAGACGCTTCCGGCGGACAGGGCCCGCGGCCACCCGAGCCGCACGAGGAGCGAATGGACGGGGGTCAGCAGCGCCGCCAGGAGCAGTGCGATGAGTGCGGGCAGCAGCACCAGGGACACCGTCGACATGAGCCAGAACAGTCCGCCCAGCGCGACGACCACGACGATCAATCGCCAGCTCCAGGCCGCAGCCAGGCGGAACGGCGGCGAGACGTAGGGTTCGTACGCCCCCCGACCCCGTTCGTCTGCAGTGGGCTCCGCAAAGGTCATCGGCCCTGTGGGCGGCGCACCCAGGAGCACTCCGCCGGGATTCTGGGCGGCACCGTCGCGGAGGTTCCTGAAGCCCTCCCATGCACCGAGGATCCGCTTCGTGAAGTCAGGTCGCCTGTCGTTCGCCATGGCGCCATGCTATATGCCGGAATCACCGCGATCGGGGATGTTCGCCTGAGAGGTCCCGCCGGACCGATAGGCTGACCCAGCGGTGGCTTCGAAAGGCGTGCCCACCGTCTACCCGGGTGATCGGATCGAGGAGCGTGCGCATGCGGCGAAAGACGGCCGTCGGCCTGCTGTGCACCGTCGCAGGGCCCGCTCTCCTGGCAGGCGCCGCATCGGGTCTCCTCCGACTCCAGGCCGGGCGACTGCGCCGCGCGTTCGCCGCAGCCGCGGACGCACAGGATGCCCCGGGGACCCGCATGGTCTCCGAACCGCCCGCGTTCCTCACCGACACTGCCGAGCCCCCGCTCACCGGAGGCTCCGCCACCGACGACTCCCTGGACGCGAGCGCCGAAGGCTCCCCCACCGCGGGCTCCGCTGCCGAGGACTCCCCCGCCGCGGCACTCGCAGTACTGGGCGATTCCTGGATCGCGGGGTCTGCCCCTGGAGACCCCGCACGGCTGCTGAGCCGCGGCCTCGCGGCTCTCCTGAGCACCCCCGTGCACCTGTCCGCCTTCGCAGAGCCGTCCGCCCGGGCCGAGGCCCTCATCACCCAGGTCGACCGCGCCCTGGCGGATCCACATCTGCGCACCCGCGGCGGACCGCGGATCGCCGTCATCTCGATGGGCACGGCCGACATCGTCTTCCCGGTCACCGGCTCGATCACCCTGGGCGTCCTGTCGTCAGCCCTCACCCGGCTCGACCGCGCCGGCTTCGCGGTCGTCGTCCTCTGCTGCCCGAATCTCAGCAGCCTCCCGGGGATCAGGAACCCCCTGCGAACCGTGCTGCGGCGCTCATCGCGCGTGCTCGCCGGCTCGCAGTGGCTCGCCGCACTCGCCGCCGGAGCCCTGCCGCTGTCGGTCACCCGCATCCTGTCGGGCACCTCGCACGCGGGACTGGTCGATCCGTCCGGCCAGCGCCCCAGCCCCCTGGGCCGCCGACAGCTCGCCGCCGCGGTCCTGCACGAGATCGCACAGCGGTATGCACTGCCCCAGTACAGCCATCCGATGGAGGACGAATGACCCGCCTGCTGCTGGCCTCCGGTTCGCCCTCCCGCCTGCGCACGCTGCGGGAGGCCGGCATCGAACCGCTCGTCGCCGTGCCGAACGTCGACGAGGATGCACTCGAAGCCGCACATCCGCACGCGGACGTGCGCACACTGGTCTCCCTCCTCGCCGAGGCGAAGGCGGCGGCCGTCGTCGACAGGCTCGTCGCAGATCCCTCCCTCGTCCCGGACATCGACGACGTGGACGGCGACGTCGTCCTCGTGGCCTGCGATTCGGTGCTGGAGCTGGGCGGGGCCGCCGTGGGCAAGCCCCACACCGCAGAGAGGACCAGGGCCCTCTGGCAGGAGATGGCGGGAACATCCCCGGTCCTCTGGAGCGCGCACTGGGTGGGGATCCTCACCCGGACGGTGAAGGACGACCCGCACGCTCGGGGCCCCTGGAGGGTGCGGGCCCGTCGCGCAGCCGCCGGAGAGACGACCGTCCACCTCGCCTCCCCCACCGCCGCCGAGCTCGAGGCCTACATCGCCACCTCGGAGCCCTTCGAGGTCGCGGGCGCGCTCACGATCGACGGACTGGGCGGCGCATTCGTCACCGGCATCGCAGGAGATCACCACAACGTGATCGGACTGAGCCTGCCGCTCCTCCGCACACTGCTGGGAGAGATGAACATCCTCTGGACCGACCTCTGGAACCGTACCCCGCAGTGATCGCCCCGCCCGTTCCCGCTCGCAGGGCCTCTGCAGCCGCTCACCGCCGGCGCCGCTGCGTCCGACACGCCCGGCGCCACATCACCGACGACGAGAATCGCGCCGCGCCCTTTTGTCGGGTGCCGACAACCGCTCGATGGACTTCCCTATATTCGTCGGTGCTGTTCCCGTTCGTGCAGCCCGCACGCGCACCCGCCGGTGAGGAGACCCGATGACCGCAGCACCCGCAGCGTCGCAGCCCGATCTGATCGCCGCCGATCCCCGCCCCGTCCGACGGGTCCTCATCGCGAACCGCGGCGAGATCGCCCTGCGCATCGTCCGCGCATGCCGTGACCTGGGCATCGCGAGCGTCGCCGCCTATACGGCCGCCGACGCCGACGCACTGTTCGTGTCGCTCGCAGATGACGCGTACAGGCTCGACGGCAGCGGTGCCGCAGAGACCTATCTGAGCATTCCGACCATGGTCGAACTCGCTCATCGCGCGGGAGCCGACGCAGTCCACCCCGGATACGGGTACCTCGCAGAGAGCGGCGAGTTCGCCACCGCCGTCGCAGAGGCAGGACTCACCTGGGTGGGCCCCACGGCCTCGGCGATCGACGCACTCGGCGACAAGGCGGGGGCACGCGCCGTCGCCCAGGCCGTGGGCGCTCCGGTCCCCCAGGGCTCCGCCGGACCCGTCGAATCGATCCCGGAGGCACTGGACGTCGCAGAGGAGATCGGGTACCCCGTCGCGATCAAGGCCGTGCACGGCGGCGGCGGGCGCGGATTCCGCACGGCCGCCGATGCGCAGGCCCTCCCCGCGGCGTTCGAAGCGGCGTCGCGTGAGGCGAAGGCCGCGTTCGGCCGCGGCGATTGCCTCATCGAGCAGCAGATCATCCGCCCTCGCCACGTCGAGACCCAGTGCCTCGCGGATGCGCACGGTCGTGTCCTCGTGGTCTCCACCCGTGACTGCACGATGCAGCGCCGCAACCAGAAGGTCCTCGAAGAGGCCCCGGCACCCGGTCTCACGGACGAGCAGGAGCACCTGCTCGAGGACGCCTCGGTGAACATCCTGCGCCACGTGGGCTACGTCGGGGCCGCGACCTGCGAGTTCCTCGTCGGCGCCGACGGCCGCATCACGTTCATGGAGGCGAACGCCCGCATCCAGGTCGAGCACACCATCACGGAGGAGGTCGCCGGCGTCGACCTCGTCGCCTGGCAGCTGCGCATCGCAGCGGGAGCCGCCCTGCCCGAGTCCTTCCCCGCACCGCGCGGGCACGCGTTCCAGTTCCGCATCAACGCGGAGGATCCCACGCACGGGTTCGTTCCCGTCTGCGGCACGATCACCCGGTACCGCGAACCGTCCGGCCCCGGCGTCCGCATGGACTCCGGCATCGCGACGGGCACAGTCGTCGGCACGGACTTCGACCCGATGCTCGCGAAGCTCATCGTGTGGGGACCCGACCGAGAATCGGCGCTCGCACGCAGTCGGCGGGCGATCGACGAGTTCGCCCTCGAGGGCCTCCCCACCCTGCTGCCGCTGCACCGCAGCCTCACGGACTCGGCGGAGTTCGCCGGCCCGGAGCTGCGCGTGTCCACGCGCTGGCTGGAGGAGGACTTCATGCCGGCCTGGTCTGCCGAACGGCTGCCCCAGCCGTCGGGGGACTCGGAGGCTCCCGCCGAACAGGTCGACGTGGTCGTCGAGGTCGACGGCCACCGGCTCGTCGTCGGCGTCCCTGCGTCGCTGGCCGCACCGAGCGCACGCCCGTCGTCACGCAGCCGCCGCGTCACCAGGCGCGGCACGAAGGCCGCGGCCGCGTCGGGCACCCTGACCGCACCGATGCAGGGGACGATCGTCGCCGTGGACGTCTCCCCCGGCGATCAGGTGACCGCGGGCGACCGACTCGCCGTCATCGAGGCGATGAAGATGGAGCAGCCGCTGACCGCCGCGCACGACGCCGTCGTCCGCTCCGTCGTGGTCGGACCGGGTGCGGGAGTCCGCTCAGGCGACGTCCTGGTCGAGTTCGAGGCCTGATCACCGCAGTATGAGGAAGGGTCTGTGACGCTGTCCGCGTCACAGACCCTTCCGCGTCACCGACCCCTCGCCGCCGCTGCCTGCTGCCCCGTCCCGGGCAGCGAGGATCAGGCCTGGTGGTGGTGCAGCTTGCGCGCCGCCTCCGTGAGCGACCCCGTCAGCGACGGGTAGACCACGAAGGACCGCGCCAGCTGGTCGACGGTGAGACGATTCTCCACTGCCATCGTGATGGGGAGGATGAGATCACTCGCCCGCGGGCCCACGACGACCCCGCCCAGCACTGAGCCCGAACCGCGGCGGCAGAAGATCTTGACGAATCCCTCGGTGATCCCCAGCATCTTCGCCCGCGCATTCGTGTGCAGGGGCTGGGTCACCGTCTCGACCTCGTACGCGTTCTCCTGGAAGTCCGCCTGGGACAGGCCCACGGTCGCGATCTCCGGTGCTGTGAAGACGTTCGACGCGACGTTCCGCAGGCGCAGCGGGAACACCGCGTCGCCCAGTGCGTGGAACATCGCGATCCGTCCCTGCATGGCGGCGACCGAGGCCAGCGGCAGGACCGCTGTGCAGTCGCCGGACGCATAGACGCCCGGAACAGACGTGCGCGAGACTCCGTCGACGACGATGTGGCCCGATTCCTGGACCGCCACCCCGGCCTCTTCGAGGCCGATGCCGTCCGTGTTGGGGATCGAGCCGACCGCCATGAGGCAGTGCGAGGCGCGCACGATCCGGCCGTCTGCCAGCGTGACCACGACTCCGTCGCCGTCGCGCTCCACGGAGTCCGCGCGCGATCGCGACAGGACATTCATCCCACGAGAGCGGAAGACCTCCTCGACCACTTCGGCGGCGTCCTCGTCCTCACCCGGCAGGACACGTTCGCGGGAGGACACGAGGGTGACCTCGCTGCCCAGCGCGCAGTAGGCCGATGCGAACTCCGCCCCGGTGACTCCCGAGCCCACGACCACGAGGTGCGGCGGGAGCTCATCGAGCGCGTAGAGCTGCGTCCAGGAGAGGATCCGCTCGCCGTCAGGAATCGCGGTCGGCAGTTCGCGGGGGTGCGCACCCGAGGAGACGAGCACGGTGTCTGCGGAGAGGTCGTACTCGGTGCCGCCGGCCTCCGCCACGTGGACGGTGCTGCGGTCCACGAGCGTCGCCGTCCCCTTGATGACTTTGACCCCAGCGCGGACGAGGCCGGAGTGGATGTCGTCCGCCTGTGCATCCGCGAGGCCGAGGATCCGCTCGTTCATCGCGGCGAGGTCGGGCACGACGGGGGTCTCCGACTCGCCTCCGCGCACGCGCAGGCCGAAGGTGCCGGCATCGTGGATCGTCCCCATCACCTCTGCTGTGGCGATGAGGGACTTCGACGGCACGACGTCCGTGAGGACAGCGGAACCGCCGCAGCGGTCCCGCTCGATGAGCATCACGTCAGCACCCAGCTGGGCACCGATCAGTGCGGCCTCATATCCTCCCGGGCCGCCGCCGATGATGACGACACGATTATGCGAGCGATCCAGTACGTTCTTCACACTCCGCATTCTGTCAGAGGAGCGTCGCCATCACAGGATGCGGGACCTCTCCGTGTGGAGCTGTGCGAGTTCGCGGTACGACCGCCAGTTGCGATCGATGTGCGCGCGGCCCTCGTCGTCGAGCTCGCGACGCACCTTGCCGGGGACTCCCGCGACCAGGGAGCCTCCGGGGATCGATGCGCCCTCGAGCACGAGCGCCTTCGCCGCGACCAGCGTGTACGAGCCCACGACGGCCCCGTTGAGCAGGGTGGTGGACATGCCGATGAGGCAGTCGTCCTCGATCGTGCACCCGTGGATCATCGCAGCGTGCCCGATCGAGACGCGACTGCCGACCGTCACGTCGAAGCCCGGGTCGCAGTGCATGACGGTGCTGTCCTGCACGTTGGTGTCCTCGCCGATCACGATCGCGGCCCGTTCGGCGCGCAGGACCGAACCGTAGAAGATCGAGGAGCGCGCTCCGACCGTCACATCGCCGATGAGTGTGACACCGGGCGCGATGAAGGCAGTCTCATGGACCTGCGGCGCCTTCCCATCGACCTCGATGAGTCGGACGTCGGCCAGGTTCCCGGGGCTTCTCTGCTCACTCATGTCCACCATGCAAGCAGAGGCTGCGGACCACGGCAATGGCTGACCGCCTGACGGACATGCCCTTAGCACACGATTTGCGCTTTCGCACCCGTCTCGCGCATGATTGTCTGTCAGAGACTTCACACAGCTGGGGTCTTGTGGGTGCGCTCGGTTGCGTGGGATCGTTGACTATCACCGTTTCCGCGCCCGTCAGAGCGCCAGCGGCGGTTCACGCCGCGACGACCAGTCAGACTGCGTGCCGCTGCCGGACTGCTATGACGGGACTGTCACCCCACTTGAGAGGAACCCATGGACTGGCGCCATCGTGCCGCGTGTCTGAACGAGGATCCTGAGCTGTTCTTCCCCATCGGGAACACCGGACCTGCGCTTCTTCAGATCGAGGAGGCCAAGCGGGTCTGCCGCCGCTGCGAGGTCGTCGAGACCTGCCTGCAGTGGGCTCTGGAATCCGGACAGGACGCCGGTGTCTGGGGCGGGATGAGCGAAGACGAGCGCCGCGCCCTCAAGCGCCGCGCCGCACGCGCTCGCCGCGCAGGCTGATCGCCCGCGCACGCTGACACAGAGGAAGGCCCGGATCCCCGTGGGGGTCCGGGCCTTCGTCCATCCTCGTGGAACTCTCCATCCTGCTGGATCTCTCCATCCAGTTGGATCACTCCGGCGCGCGCAGCGGCACCTCGAGGAGCACCTCGGTCCCGCCTCCCTCGCGGGGGTGCCAGTCGATCGTCCCGCGCAGATCTGCGGTGATGAGGGTGCGCACGATCTGTGTGCCCAGCCCGTCTCCGGGTCCTCGATCGTCCTTCAGTCCCACGCCGTCGTCGACGACGCACAGGCGCAGGAAGTTCCCGTCACGGTCCGGCCGCACCTCGATGCTCCCGCGCACGGGCTCCTGATCGGGGTCGTCCTGATCGAACGGGAAGCCGTGCTCCACCGCGTTGGTCACGAGCTCGGTGATCGCGAGCAGCAGAGCGGAGGCATCCTCCGTCGCGATCTTGCCGAAGCTGCCCACCCGTCGCGTCGTCACCTGGACGAGCGGCGAGGAGAGGTCCGGGGCGAGGCGCAGCCCCTTGTCCATGATGTCGTCGAAGTCGAGTGACTCGTCCAGCGACTGGCTGAGCGAATCGTGGACGACGGCGATCACGGACACCCGCCGCATCGCCTCCTCGATCGCGGACCTGGCCTCCGACGACGACGCCCGGCGGGCCTGCAGGCGCAGCAGCGCGGAGACCGTCTGGAGATTGTTCTTCACCCGGTGGTGCATCTCGCGGATCAGGGCGTCCCGGCTCATCAGCTCTCGTTCGCGCCGACGGATCTCCGACACGTCGCGGCCCAGGACGACAGCGCCCGTGCGGTTCCCATCGCGCTTGAGCGGGATGGACCGCAGCGAGATCGTCACCCGACCGGATTCGATCTCCGAGCGCCACGGCGTGCGCCCTGTGAGCACCAGTGGCAGCGATTCGTCGACCGTCCCGTGCTGATCGACGAGATCCGCGACGAGGTCCGCGAGGTACCTGCCCTCGATGTCGCCCTCGGACCCCAGGCGGTAGAGCACGGACACGCCGTTCGGCGACGCGTACCGGATCCTGCCCTCCCGGTTGAGCAGGATGAGCCCGTCGCCCACGCGCGGCTCGCCGCGGCGCGAGCGCGAGGAGGCCTCCGCGTGCGGGAACGACCCCTCGCCGATCATGTCGAGCAGGGCCGAGGCGCTGCTGCGGTAGTTACGCTCCAGTCGGGAGGCGCCCGTTCGCTTCGACTCCTCGGTATGCCGTGTGAGGACGGCGATCACGCGACCGGAGCGGACGACCGGCACGACGTCGGCACGGGCGAACCGTGTGCCGTCGTCATCGGCGATCACGGTGGCCCCGGTCCGATAGGCACGATCGATGAGCGCACGATGGCGGGGAGCAGGGCGGTCCCCGACTGCGTCCGTGGGGAAGACGGTGAGCCCCGTCGTCGGACGGCACTGCGCCGCGACGACGAAGTCGACGTCCTCATCGCGCGGCTTCGGGACCCACAGGACGAGGTCGGCGAACGACAGATCGGCGATGAGCTGCCAGTCGCCGACGAGCACGTGGAGCCAATCGACGTCATCCTCCGAGAAGCCGCTCTCGTCGGTTCGGAGGTCGGCGAGTATGCTCATGCGGTCTCACTCGCCCAGTCGGCGGAGCGGACGACACCGCGCAGCTGACGCAGCACGACCGATACCGGGGCCTGATCCACCGTCTCCACGTCCCGCAGCTCCGCGATCATGTCGAGCACCTTCTCCAGCGCACTCCGGTTGGCGTCCAGCCAGGCCGCGACCCGGCGACGGCCGCGGTCGGACCCGCGGGCCCCGTCCGCGGGGATCATGTCGTCGACATCCTCCGAGACGCCGCCCGTATGCCGGAGGACCGCATCGGTGAGCGACAGCATCGCCTGGTAGAAGTCATCCCGCATCGCGCCGCGGGCCAGAGCAGTCCAGCGGCTGGAGCGATCCAGACTCCGGATCATGTTGAGCAGCGCACTGCCGCTCACCATCTCCGTGACCGCGAAGTACACTCCGGCGGTCTCCTCCGGTTCCATGCCGGTGCGGACGCTCGCCTGGACGACGTCCAGCAGCGCGAACTCGTCGAGCAGGCCCGCGGCCCGCTTCGCCAGAGCCTCCGGGACTCCCCGGTCCCGGTAGCGACGCAGCTCATCGTGGTACTCGGCGAGGTCCTCGCCCTGCAGATGATCGGGAAGGCTGGTCCGCAGCCGGGTGACCACATCGCGGTACGTTGCGATGTTCGCCGTGACATCGAGTTCCTCCGGACTCTGGTGGACGAACCACCGCGAGGCGCGGTCGAGCAGGCGGACATGCGCGTGCAGGAGCTCCATCTGCACCTCTGCCGGAACGAGTCCGTCGAGCGCGCAGATGTCGTCGACGAGCTCGTCGAGTCCGAAGACCTCGCACACGACGGTGAAGATGCGCACGAGGTGCGGGAGCGCAGCGCCCGTCTCCTCCTGCAGCCGATAGAGGTACGTGATCCCACCGCGGTCCACGACGGAGTTCACGATCTTCGCCGTCGCGATCTCACGGCGCAGCGGGTGGTCCGCGAAGTGCTCCTCGTACCTCAGCAGGCTCGGCGGGAAGTAGTCCCGCAGCGGCCCTGCCATCCACTCCTCGTCCGGAACCGGCGATTCCAGCATCTTCTCCGCGGCGTCCATCTTCACGTACGCCAGCAGCACTGCCAGTTCGGGCGAGGTGAGTCCCGTGCCCGCCTGCGCGCGCTTGCGCAGCGCACCGGACTCGGGAAGATCCTCGACTGCGCGGTCGAGCTCCGCTTCGCGCTCCAGATACCGCATGAGTCTCAGCAGGGTCTCCGTCATCGACAGCACGCCGTAGCGGGCCTCCCCCATCGCCATGTTCTGCGTGTAGTTGTTCGCCAGCACCCGATCCGCGACTTCGTCGGTCATCGATGCGAGCACCTCGCCCCGCTCCTCCGGCGCGAAGGCACCGCGTCGGATCAGCGCTGCGAGGAGCAGCTTGATGTTCACCTCCTGGTCGGAGGAGTCCACACCGGCGGAGTTGTCCACCGCATCCGTGTTGATGCGCACGCCGTTCAGCGCCGCTTCTATGCGGCCCAGCTGGGTGGCACCCAGGTTGCCGCCCTCGCCGACGACCCTGGCGCGGATGTCCTCGCCGTCGACCCGGATGGAGTCATTGGCGCGATCGCCCACGGAGGCATGGGATTCGTCGGACGACTTCAGGTACGTTCCGATCCCGCCGTTGTAGAGCAGATCCACGGGTGCCGTCAGGATCGCGGAGATGAGCTCATCGGGGGTCTTGCGGCCAGGCGCAGTGCCCAGGGCCTCGGCGACCTCCGGAGTCACCTCGATGGACTTCGAGCTCCGCGAGTGCACGCCGCCGCCCGTGGAGATGAGTGACCGGTCGTAGTCCTGCCACGAACTGCGCGGCAGGTGGTAGAGCCGCTCGCGCTCCGCGAAGCCCACCGCTGCATCCGGCACGGGATCCAGGAAGATGTCGCGGTGGTCGAACGCCGCGACCAGGCGGATGTGCTCCGACCGGCGCATGCCGTTGCCGAACACATCGCCGCTCATGTCACCGATGCCTGCGACCCGGAAGCCTTCACGCGCCGGATCGACGCCCAGTTCCCGCAGGTGCCGCTCTACCGACTTCCAGGCCCCCCGGGAGGTGATCCCCATGGCCTTGTGGTCGTAGCCGCTGGATCCTCCGGACGCGAAGGCGTCGTCCAGCCAGAAATCACGAGAGGCCGCGATCCGGTTCGCCACGTCGGAGAAGCGCGCAGTGCCCTTGTCCGCCGCGACCACCAGGTAGTAGTCGTCCGTGTCATGCGCGATGACACGGTCCGGGCGCAGCACCGCGGACCCCTCGTCCGTGTACTCGAGGTTGTCTGCGATATCGAGCAGTGCGCCGATGAATGATTCGTACGCCGCTTGGCCCGCGGCGGCCCACGCGTCCCGGTCGACTGCGGGGTCCGGCAGGTGCTTGGGGAAGAACCCGCCCTTCGCCCCGGTCGGGACGATGAGGGCGTTCTTCACCATCTGCGCCTTCACGAGTCCCAGCACCTCGGTGCGGAAGTCGTCGCGACGGTCGGACCAGCGCAGTCCGCCGCGGGCGACCCGGCCGAACCGCAGGTGGACGCCTTCGACCGCGGGCGAATACACCCACGATTCGAGCGCGGGCCGCGGCTTCGGAAGGAAGTCCAGCTCCTCCGCGCGGATCTTCATGACGATCGCGTCCGGAAGGGAACCGTCCTCGTTGCAGAACGCGTTCGTCCGCGCGACGGAGTGGATGATGTCGACGGTGGCCCGCAGCACCCGGTCGGCCTCGAGCGTCGCGACATCCGCGAATCCCGCTTCGATCTCGGACAGGAGCGCTTCAGCCGCCTCCGCGCGCTCGTCGAGGGACGCGAACGTCCGATCCGGATCGAACTTGACTTCGAAGGCCTCGACGATCTTCGCCGTCAGCGCGGGGTGCGCTGTGAAGGCGTGCGCGATCGACGCGTCGGAGTAGGTGAATCCGGCCTGTCGCAGGTACTTCGCGAACGACTGGACGATGCTCACCCGCTGCCAGGCGATCCCCTTCAGCAGCAGCCGGTCGAGGTCATCGGACTCGCGCTCCCCCGCCCAAGCCGCAGTGAAGCCGTCGCGGATCGTCTCGAGGTCCTCGTCGCTGAGGTCCTCGTCGAACGCCAGACCGAACTCGTAGATCCAGGCCTGCCCCCCGCCCACCGGGCGCAGCTCGAACGGACGCTCGTCGACGACCTCGGCGCCCAGGTTCGCCAGGTACGGCAGGACCTGGGTGAGTGTGACGGGTTCGCGCCGGTAGAAGGCCAGGAGCGCTTCTGTCGCACTGCGACGGCGCACCGCCACGACCGGGCCGGATCCGTCGCCCACCCGCTCGATGCGCGCCACGTCCTCGACCGCTCGCGCAGGGGTGTGCAGTGACGTGTAGGACGGCGGGAACGCCTCGGTCCACCGGCGCGCGCGCTCGGCAGAGGCAGCGGGGTTCTTCTCCGCGGCCGGGGCGAGGATCTCCCAGAGGTCCTCGCCCCACGACCGCAGAGCGCCGACGATCCGTGCTTCGACCTCACCGGAGTCCGTGGCCGGCAGCTCCTGCTCCGCCGGCACGCGGGCCGTGAAGTGCAGACGTGCCAGAGCGGAGTCGCCCAGCAGCACGTCGAAGTCGACGGTGTGCGCGGAGTAGTGCTCGCGCAGAACCGTCTGGACCCTCTGGCGGGCCGCCGTGTCGTAGAGGTCGCGCGGCAGGTAGATCAGGACCGACACGTACCGCTCATACGGGTCACGGCGGATGAAGACGCGCGGTTCGTGCTTCTCCTGCAGGTCGATCACCTGCATGACGGTGCTGAAGATCTCCTCTGTGGACGCGTGGAAGAGGTCGTCGCGCGGATAGGCCTCGAGGGCGCCCAGCAGCTCGTCGCCCGCGTGGGTGTCGCGACCCAGGCCCGAACGCCGGAGGATGTTGCGCACCTTCGTCCGGATGACCGGGACCTCCAGTGCGGACGTGGTGTCCAGGCGCGGGGTCCACAGACCGACGAACCGCCGCTCACCGACGATCCTCCCGTGCTCGTCGTAGGTCTTCACACCCACGTAGTCCATGTAGCCGCGGCGCATCACCCGCGAACGCGAGTTCGCCTCCGTGAGGACGAGGACATGGGGCTCCTCCGCCTTCGCGGCGACCGTCCGGGACAGGTGCGAGCTCCGGGCCTCGCGCAGCGCGGAGATGCCGAGCGCGGTGCCGTCGAGCGGGTCCAGCCGCTTCCCGTCGCCGTCGACGGACAGCGCGTATTCGCGGTAGCCCAGGAACACGAAGCCGTGGTCCATCCAGTCGAGCAGCTCTGCGGCCTCTGCCGCCTCCGCTGTGAGCTCCGGTCGTGGCGCATGTGCGCGCAGCCCCGCCGCGATGTCCCGGGCGCGCTGGCGCAGCCTGCTGCGGTCGCGATCCGCGGCGGCCGCGTAGTCGAGCACATCGACCAGGCCGGACTCGACATCCGCGAAGCCCTCTTCGGGCACGCGGTCGACCTCGAGGTGGATCCACGATTCGGAGCGGACTCCCTCGACGCCGGGCTCCTCCGTCGCGATCCCGTCGGGGCCGATGACCGGCAGCGCGGAGGTCTCCGTCGCTGTGTGCGCGAGCTGTGCGTCCGGAACGACGACCAGGCCCTCATCGGTGCGGCGGACCGCCATGATCGGGTGATGGACCTCGCGGATGGCGAGCCCCTGTCGGTTGAGCTCCGCGACGACGCTCGCAACCGCGTAGCGGATGTCTTCGACCACGATGTCGATGAGCGTGCGGTTCCCGGTGTAGTCGCGGGAGCCGTGCTCGGGATTGCGGATGCTGATGCGGGCGGGGCCGCCGGCATAGGTCTCCGCCAGCGACACGTGCGCCGCGGCGAGCGCAGCCAGGGCCTCCGGCCCCGATCGTCGCATCTCCGCGCTGCTGAGTCGCGGATAGTATTCGGCGAGGAGGTGCTCCGGCGGGTTCTCTCCCCGAAGCGCGTTCCACGCGTGTGCGATTCCGGCCAGGTCGACCTCGGTCACGTCACTCTCACCTCATGTGCTGTAGCAGTGCGTCGTGCTCGACGGTGAGCACGTGGCCCACTCTATGCCCATGAGGCAGACTTGGCGTCCATGAAGTCCTTCACCCTCACGGGCGCTTCCGCACTGTCTCCCGCACGACTGCGCACGGGTCTGCTCGACCCCACGACGTGGCGCGGCCAGGACGGCGTCATCGAGTCCACCGCAGACGACGCACTCACCGTGTCGTTCCCGCTGGGAACGCAGTCCGTGCCCGATTCGCTGTCCCGCTTCGTCCCGGCGGACGCCGTCCTGCGGATGGAGGTGCACACCGCCGCCGAGGCTCCGGTCGGCTCCCCGCAGACCGCCGGCCTCCGGGTGACGGTTCCGGGCGCACCCGTCATGGTGCGGGTCGAGCTGATCGCTCACCCGACCGCTCCTGCCGCTGATCCGGCGGACGCGGCCGAGGGCGTCGGCTCGACACTCCGTGCTCACACGGAGATCGAATCGTCCGTTCCGCTGTTCGGGCCGGTCGTCGAGTCAGCCCTCGAGCCCGTCGTCCGCTCCCAGCTGACGGAGAAGTTCGACGAGCTGGCCGATCTCGGCTGAGTCGAACCAGAGGAGGTCCGAATCGGCGAGCGCGGCGAGTGCCGCGTCCCGGTCCTCCGGCAGTGCGGCGAAGCCCTCCGGGTCGTCGATGTGGACGCTGGCCGTCCGCAGGGGGTCGATCGTCACCGTGCCCATGACCACACCGGCCACGACCTCGGCGGCGTCAGACAGTGCGTCCTCCGTCAGGTCGACGGCGACGACGGCCCGGGGGCTGCCGGCTCGCAGCGCCGTCTCGGACACGCTCGCCGCGGCCGCGGACATCGCACGGTACTCACCGAGCTCCAGGTCGTCGCCGGTGAGCCGCCGCTCCTGCGGGCCGGGAGCGAACACGGTCACGGGGTCGCCGATCGGCCAGGTCGCGGCGAACGTCTGTCCGGTGAAGGGGGCATAGGCGCGGATCATGGCCTCATTGTCGCATCGGCACCGCCGCCCGCGTGCGCGACCGGCCCGCACGACGGCCGGTGCGCGTCCGACGTGCCGTGTGTCCGGGCAGCCGCGGCAGCAGGGCCGCGTCGAGCGCCGTGACGAGCGGCGAGCGCCGCGACACCTCGAGCGGTGACCGTCCCGCGAGCACCGCGGCGTCGACTGTGACCCGGTCGTCCGGGACGAGCACGATGTCCTCCACCCCGGCGAATCGCTGGAGGACCGACCGGATCCGGACCTCGGGATCCGGACCCACGGCGGAGGCCCGCACGCGGTTGACGACGACGGTCATGCGGTCGGCATGACGGACGGCTCGGTCCGATTCGAGCAGGCGGACCAGCCGCTGCAGGCCGATCGGATCAGCGGATGCGACGAGCACGACGTGGTCGGCGCGGTCGAGCACGGCCCGGGTCGCCTGGTGCCGGTCGTAGTGGGGGTCCGCGTACGGGTCGTCGGGATCGATCCGGTCGGACACGTCGACGAGGACGTGCTCCGCGCGCGCTGCCAGGCGGTCGAGGACCTCCGTCAGCACTCCCCCGCGGATCTCCGGCCACCGGTCGGCGCGACTGAGTCCGGTGACGACCTCGAATCCGGGCTCGACCACCACCAGGCGCTCGGCGATGGCCGGCGCATCGTGGGCCGCGCCGCTGACCACCAGGCGGCACAGGGCAGCGAGCTGCGGGGCGTCGTCCAGGAGGCCCAGCGCCGGGGTGAGCGAGGACGACACGGTGTCCGCATCGACCAGCGTCGTGCGGCCTGCTGTGCGTGCCAGGAGGTGGGCGGTGACGAGCGCGATCGTCGAGCGGCCCGGCGACGATCCGGTCCCCCACACTGCCGTCACGGCCCCCACGGGCGTCGTCGGCCCGTCCGCCCTGGGCGGCGCGGTCGGTCGGGGCGGCGCCTGGACCGCATCGGCGCAGTCGCGCAGGACGGCGCCGGTCTCCTGCGACGCAGCGCCGGGCTCCAGCACGTGGGTGATCCCCCAGCGCGCGAAGAGTGCCTCGTCCAGCCCGAAGCCGACGATCCTCGCCCCCGCCTCGTGCATGCGGGCCACGACATCCGCGTCGACGCCCGGGAACCAGCGGGACAGGACGACGACGTGGCCGGTCCCGCCCGCCACCAGCGCCAGAAGCTCGACCTCTTCTGCGGGGCGTCGCACCACCTGCGCGTCGGGAAGCGACGAGACCGCGGCCACCACGCTCGCTTCGTACTCGACGTCGACGGCGACGATCACGTCGATCATGGAACGACCTCCGTCGGCTCCGCCTCCGCACCGCCGGCGGAATGCCCGTCGGGGACGACGACCACGGAGATGTGGTGACCGGAGGCGAGTGCGCGGATGACCTCACCGATCCGGCCGTCCGGGACGTACACCTCGATGCGGGCGGCGCCGGGCGACGCGAAGTCCCCGCCGCCCCGGTCCACCGACAGGACGTCGGCACCCTCGAGGATGACGGTCGGAGCCTCGACCTCGGCCGCCCGCGCATCGGTCGCCCACACGTCGACGCGACTGCCCGAGGCCACCGCGGCGGGCAGCGCGGAGGACACGTCGACGGAGACGACGCGCCCCGACAGATCGGACAGCGCCACGAGCGAGGAGACGGGGATGAGCTCACCGGTGCCCACGACGGCACGGACCGTCGTGCCCGGCTCGATGTGCGAGTCCGCCGGGATGTACTCACCCTCCGACGCCGGGAGCTTCACCTCGATCGGCACGAACGAATCGGCGGTGAGCTCACCCCCGGGGACCAGGTCCTCCGCTGCTGCCCACACCCGTGTCGTCTCAGCGACCGCCCGCACGAGCGTCGTCGTCGCCACGAGGGACACGAGCACGAGGACCGCACCGATGAGCAGGCGCGGATCGCGCCACCGCGGACGCGTGAGGCGGCGTGCTCGTGGCGCTGCCGCAGGGGTGGACGAATGACTCATGTCGCGCCTCCAGCTGTTCGCACGTCAGTGCATGAAATCACGTCAAGTGATATTATCTGCCCGTCACCGGCATCAATCAGCGTGCTCATGACGCGAAAGGACTCCTCATGGCTGTTGAAACCCGCTTCCTGCCGCTCACCGACGTCGCCGAGGTCCTCAACGTGTCCGTCGCGCAGGCCCGTGCGCTCGTCCGGTCCGGCGATCTCCGCGCCATCAAGGTCGGCGGTCGCGGCCAGTGGCGCGTGGAGAAGACCGAACTCGAGGACTACATCCAGCGCATGTACGCAGAGGTCCGCTCCGACGTCGATGCGGGCACCGCCGACTGACGCGGCGGCCACCGTCACAGCATCCTCGTCTCAGGTCGCACGAACGCGATCTTCGCGATCGGCACGAGCAGCCCTCTGCCCGGAGCATCCGCCCGGCCCCGGCCGGCGTCGCGACCCTCGGTCTCGAGGATCTCGACGTAGTCCACGGCCACCACGCCCAGCAGCCCGACGATCGTCCGGGCACCACCGACCGCACTGACGGCAGCGACCGCGCACGGCACCCGCTCCTCACGCCACCGGCGCAGCGGGGACGCGATGGAGAGCGTCTCCTGCGGCTGCGCATGGGAGCAGGACTCCACGCGCAGATCGTCGATGTGCGCCGCTGAGACGAGCACCTCACCGCCACCCTCCAGTGCGAGCGCCACCCACGTCCGAGCAGCGGTCGCCAGACGGCCCGTGAAGCGGACTCCCGCGCTCGTGACGGTGATGCGGTGCCCCACCGCACCCGCCAGCCGGTCGGCGAGGGCGTGGTCCGCCGCCTCACCCGCGACGAGGTCGGAGAACTCGCCCAACCGCTCGTGCAGGTCGCGGCCGGACGCCTGCGCCTCCAGGTCCTCGAAGAGGCGGAGGAACCTGCCATCGGCGTCATCGGTGACGCCCATCCGTCTTCCCATATCCGCAGTATGCCATGGCGATCACACCGCCTGCATCCTTCTGTTCCGCTTTATCGGTCAATGCATAGCGCAACAGTTGTTCGATGCCCTCTTGTCCCGTTTGATGCGCTTTGATACTTTTGATGTTCCATCACGAAGGAGTGCACATGGGACTGCGCAGACTCACCGCTTTCGCCCTCGCCCACACTGCGGGCACGATCCTCCTCCTGGCATCGCTCCGGGATCTCGGCGCGGAGGCGCTGTCCGGCGAGGCGGGAGCCGCCCTGCTGCTGGTCGCCGGTGGTGCGGCGGTGCTCGCGGGAATGCGCATCGCGCTCTCCGTGCACCTGGTCCTCGCCTGGCGCGTGTGCCGAGCATGCGGGCTGGCAGCAGTCCCCCTCCGTGCGGCCGCCCTGCGCGTCGCCCCGCGGGCGATCCGCTCGATCGTCGCCGCGGCCGTGGGCGGATCCCTCTCCGTCATCGCGCTCACCTCGCCGTCGCTCGCCGCCTCGTCCTCGCCGGCCTGGCCCCTCACCCCGGGACCCGCGGTGGAGAGGACGCACGATCCGGCGTGGCCGCTCTCGGAGGAGGCGGACGCGGGTGCGGACGCGAGCGACGATGCGAGTGCGGATGATGTGGACGAGGGAGAGTTCCACATCGTCTCCTCCGGCGAGAACCTGTGGCAGATCGTCGCTGCCGACCTTCCCGGTGCAGCCACACCGCAGGTGGCGGAACGGATCGATGAGGTGCATGCGGCGAACCGCGCAACGATCGGCGCTGACGCCGATCTGCTGCTCCCGGGCCAGCGGCTGGTGCTGCCGTGAGCGCCGCGCCGCGGGCCGACCAGCAGGCGCCTTCAGCCCCTGCAGCACCGCACGCCCCCAGTGCGGCCGTGCCGGACGCTCCCGCGCTCAGCCTCGTGCGACCGCGTCGCGCGCACGCCGGCCACCCTGCGCCTTTGCACGCGATACCGGGGCCGCACACGCCTGCCGACCACTCCGGTGGGCCAGCGGGATCACCCGCAGCGGCCTCGCGCGCGACGGCCTCATCCGCGGGAGCCGGAGCATCGCCTGCCGTCGCAGCCCACCGCGGAACGACGACGGCCTCGGTCACTCCGCTCAGCACCGAGGACCGCGCACTGCTGACCTCCATGGCACCGGCACTGGCGACGGCGCTGGTCGAGGTGCTCGTGGGTGCACGCTCCGCCCAGACCGTCGAGCGCTGGGTCGAGGGATCGCTCTTCGAGCGGATCGTCGAGCACACCCGCGTCCGCAGCGCGCTGGCTCGGGGCAATCCTCATGCCGATCGGCCCGTGGGCGTCTCTGCCGCGCGCCTCTGCGAGGTGGCCGAGTCCGTCGTGGAGATCTCCCTCGTCGTGCGGACGACCAGGCGTCCACGTGCCCTGGCGCTGCGGTTGGTCCGCCGGCGATCGCGCTGGCGGCTCAGCGAGTTCCTCAGCATCTGAATGCCCGATCCACGACGAGGGGTGCCGGCTCCGTGACATGGTCACGAACCCGGCACCCCTCGATGCGCTGATCCCGTCAGGCGCCGCGCTTGCGCTTGCGGCGCTCCGCGCGGTTCGTCGGTGCATCGTCGGCGTCGTCGTCGCCTTCGCTCTCGCTCACACCACCGGTCTCATGCGGTGCGCTGAGGTGCAGCTGAGGCTTCTTCGGCTCCAGCTCTTCGGCCTCCACGGAGACTCCCCCGCCGCCGTCGGCGGTCGAGTCTCCGGCGCCCAGCTGAGCTCCGGATCCCTTCGCCCCCACAGTCGCCGTCGGCCTCTTCACCGTGACCTCGAGCGTGTTGGCCAGACGCACGACGTCCTCCTTGATGCCTTCCTGCATCGCGGTGAACATCTCGAAGCCCTCGCGCTGGTACTCGACCAGCGGGTCTCGCTGCGCCATGGCGCGCAGTCCGATCCCGTTCTTCAGGTAGTCCATCTCGTACAGGTGCTCACGCCAGCGCTTGTCGATGACGGAGAGGGTGACGCGACGCTCGAGCTCACGAGTCGCCTCCTCGCCCAGCTCCTCCTCACGGCGGTCGTAGAAGAGGTCCGCGTCCGACTGGACCTCGGAGCGGATCTTCTCCCGTGTGAGTCCTGTGGTGCCGCTCGCGTCCTCGATGAGCTCCTCTGACGTGAAGGACGGGCTGTAGAGCCTGTTCAGGGCCTCGAACAGCTCATCGATCTTCCACGTATCCGGCGGACCGGCCGTCGCAGCGGTGATGTACTCATCGAGCACCTCATCGCGGAACTGGTGGACCTGCTCGGCGAGGTCCGCTCCTTCGAGCACGCGGCGGCGCTCCTGGTAGACGACCTTGCGCTGGCGATTCAGGACGTCGTCGTACTTGAGCACGTTCTTCCGCTGCTCCGCGTTGCGCTCCTCGACCTGATTCTGCGCCGACTGGATCGCGCGCGACACCATCTTCGCTTCGAGCGGCACGTCATCCGGAACGTTCGCGATCGACATGATCCGCTCCGCCGCGCCGGATCCAAAGAGCCGCATGAGGTCGTCGGTGAGCGACAGGTAGAACCGGCTGTCGCCGGGGTCGCCCTGACGACCGGAACGGCCCATCAGCTGGTTGTCGATGCGACGCGATTCGTGGCGCTCCGTGCCGAGGACGTAGAGGCCGCCCGCTTCGCGGACCTCCTCGGCCTCCTTCTTCGCGTCCTTCTCCACCTCCGCGAGGACCTCGGGCCAGACCGCCTCGTACCCGTCCGGGTCCTCCCGGGGGTCGAGGCCCCTGGCCTCCATCTTCGCCACGGCGAGGAACTCGGCGTTTCCGCCCAGCATGATGTCCGTACCGCGGCCGGCCATGTTCGTCGCGACGGTGACGGCGCCCCTCCGGCCCGCCATCGCGACGATCGCGGCCTCCCGCGCGTGGTTCTTCGCGTTCAGGACCTCGTGCCGGATGCCGCGCTTGGCGAGCAGCGTGGAGAGGTATTCGCTCTTGTCGACGCTCGTCGTGCCGACCAGCACGGGCTGTCCGCCCTCATGGGCTTCGGAGATGTCGTCGACGATCGCATTGAACTTGGCCTTCTCGTGCTTGTACACGACATCAGCGTGGTCGACGCGCTGCATCGGCCGGTTCGTGGGGATCGGCACGACGCCCAGCTGGTAGGTCGACATGAATTCGGCCGCCTCGGTCTCTGCGGTGCCGGTCATGCCGGAGAGCTTTCCGTACAGGCGGAAGTAGTTCTGCAGGGTGATGGTCGCAAGCGTCTGGTTCTCCGCCTTGACCTCGACGCCCTCCTTCGCCTCGATGGACTGGTGGAGCCCCTCGTTGTAGCGGCGGCCCTTGAGGATGCGGCCCGTGTGCTCGTCGACGATGAGCACTTCGCCGTCCATGACGACGTAGTCCTTGTCCTTGGTGAAGAGCTCCTTCGCCTTGATGGCGTTGTTGAGGAAGCTGATGAGGGGCGTGTTGTCGGAGTCGTAGAGGTTGCCGATGCCCAGGTAGTCCTCGACCTTGTCGATGCCGGACTCCATGATGCCGATCGTCTTCTTCTTCTCGTCGACCTCATAGTCGCGTTCGGCCTTGAGCCGCTTGACGACCCGTGAGAACTCGCCGTACCAGCGGTCCGCGTCGCCCTCTGCCGGTCCGGAGATGATGAGCGGGGTGCGGGACTCGTCGATGAGGATCGAGTCGACCTCGTCGACGATGACGAAGTTGTGGCCGCGCTGCACCATCTCGTCGACAGACCAGGCCATGTTGTCGCGGAGGTAGTCGAAGCCGAACTCGTTGTTGGTGCCGTAGGTGATGTCCGCGGCGTACTGCTTGCGCCGGTCGTCATTGCTCATCTGCGCCTTGATGCAGCCGGTCTCCATCCCGAGGAATCGGAAGACTCTGCCCATGAGGTTCGACTGGTAGTCGGCGAGGAAGTCGTTCACCGTGATGATGTGCACGCCCTTGCCGGTGAGCGCGTTGAGATAGGCGGGGAGCGTCGCGACGAGCGTCTTGCCCTCGCCCGTCTTCATCTCTGCGATGTTGCCCAGGTGCAGGGCCGCTCCGCCCATCAGCTGCACGTCGAAGTGGCGCAGGCCGACCGTGCGGGCCGACGCCTCGCGCACGGCGGCGAACGCCTCCGGCAGAAGCATGTCGAGCGTCTCGCCGTCCGCATAGCGCTTCTTGAAGCGGTCCGTCTCCTCACGGAGCTCAGTGTCCGACAGGGCTTCGAACTCCTCGGACAGATTGTTGATCGCCGCCGTAAAGGTGCGCAGCCTCTTGAGCGTGCGGCCCTCGCCGGTTCTCAACAGCTTCTCGAGCAGGTTCGCCACGATTCTCCTTCGCCCCACGTGCTCTCACGCGGTCCACAGTCCGAAATCCGCCTCTCAGCATATCTGCCCGGGCGGCAGCACCTCGACCTCGGCAAGCCCCAACCAGTCTGCGAGTTTCCGCAGTTCCGCCTGGACGGCCGCTCCGCAGTCCTCACCGGGCTCCGGATGCACAGCTGCCCGCAGCGTCCCCTTGTCACGCACGGCCCGCACGTCGACCCGCGCGCGCAGTGCGCCGTCGTGGAGGAACGGCATGACGTAGTAGCCGTACCTCCGGCGGTCCGCCGGCGTGTAGATCTCGATGCGGTAGTCGAACCCGAAGAGCCAGCTGAGGCGGCGGCGGTTGAAGACCAGCGGATCGAAGGGGGCCAGCAGCGCCGTCGCTCGGACGGACCGCGGCGCGACCGCCTGGTGCCACCGCCAGGCACGGACGCCGTCGACGGACACCTCGTGAAGCTCCCCCGTCACGGTGAGCGTCTCGATGGCCCGGCGAGTCGTCGCCTGCGGCAGTCGGAAGTAGTCCGCGAAGCAGTCGACGGTGCCGATCCCCAGCGCAGGCCCCGCCAGACGGACCAGCGCCACGGCGTCGTCCTCCCGGCCCGTCACCCCTGGGCGGATCCGCCCACCTCCGGGTCGGATGCCCAGGTCGGGATCGCTCTCCGGTCCCCACAGCCCGGCAGGGACGGGGAGGTCCGGGTGGGTGTCGGCAGGCAGCGCGTAGACGCGCTCGAACTGGGGAGTCCGCCCCGAGCACGCGATCCGACCCGAGCGGAAGAGCGCTTCGAGCGCGGACTTCGTGCGCGACGGATTCCATCCCCAGTGGTCCCGGTCGCGTTCGGGCAGCGAGTGCGGCACACGGTCGGCCAGCGCCCGCGCGGTTCCGGGGCCCTCCCCCAGTTCGACGACGAGCGCCTCCATGAGCGCGACGAAGTCAGCACCGTGCTCGGCATCGCGCTGTCCGTAGTCGCGGACGAACCATTCTGCGCGGCGACGATGGAACGCGCGCACCGTCGACGGCGCCACGTAGGCCGCTTCGTGGGCCCAGTACTCGACGCCCATGCGCGGCGCCTCCTGGAGGAGGGAGTCGAGCCGTGCGCGCGGGTACGGGCCCAGCCGGGAGAAGAAGGGGAGGTAGTGGGACCGGGTGACGGCCTGGACCGAATCGATCTGGACCACGGACAGCCGCTCGAACACCCGACGCAGGTGGCCCGCGTGCGGGGCCCGGGGCCGTGGTCGGTCGAAGCCGGAGGCGGCGAGCGCGATGCGCTTCGCCGCCTCCGTCGACAGGGCCGGCGTACGACCCCTGCGGGTCGTCGTCAGGAAGGGACCTCTGCACTGTCGCGAGCCATCGTCTCGTCCAGGGCGATGACGCCGTAGCTCCAGCCCTTGCGGCGGTAGACGACGGACGGCTGCTCATTCTCCTCGTCGATGAAGAGATAGAAGTCGTGTCCGACCATCTCCATGCGGTTCAGTGCCTCTTCGATGCCGATCGGCTGCGCGGGGAAGCGCTTCTCGCGCAGGATGACCGGCGAATCGCCCTCGGCCCTGATGCGGCCGTTCGTCTGATCGGACGCGTCCGGAGCCTCTTTCGCGGAGTCGTCCGGCTCTGGGATGACGCCCTCCTGCGGGACCAGGGGGTCGATGACCGGCATCGCTGCGAGCGCTTCTCCCGTGGAGCTCTTGCGGCGATGCCCGGACCGTGCGACCTTGTTCCGGTCCTTCGTCCGGCGCAGTCGCTCGAGCAGCTTCGCCCATGCGAGGTCGAGCGCCGCGTACTTGTCGTCTGCAGCGGCCTCCGCTCGGAGCACCGGGCCCTTCTGGAAGATCGTGATCTCGACGCGCTGCTCTTCTTCACGGTTCTTCGTGTTCTCATGCCTGAGCTGGACCTCGACGGCCTGTGCACGGGGAGAGAGCTGTTCGACCTTGGAGACCTTCTCCGTGGCGTGGGCCTGAAAGCTGTCCGAAACGGCCTGGTGACGGCCCTTCACTACGACGTCCATGGTGTCTCTCCTTGGCGAATCGCTTCACGGATCGCTCCGTACCCATTCGGTGGATGGGTACACTCCATTGAACACCATCGTGAACACCGAATGAAGTCCAGATCACACCGGCGCGTCAGACATCTCCGGCGAAGCCGGCACCCTCCTCGTCATGCCCGGTGCGTCCGTCCGCGGTCACCGCGATGACCGCGCACACCGCCGCCTGCGCGCCCTCTCCTCGGAGGGCCCTCGCCGATTCTGCGAGCGTCGACCCGGTCGTGAGCACGTCGTCCACGAGGACCACGTGCGCGGCGGAGCGCACGCGCTCCCATCCGACCCTGCCGGGCCGATCGCGGCGAGGCGCATGCGCACCGGCGACGTTGCGGCGCCGCTCCCGCGCGCCGGAACCCACCTGGTCGCGATGGCGCACCACCTTCAGCACGTGCGCCGGGCGGATGTCGAGTCCGTCCTCGGCGAGCAGTCCGCAGGCGTGGGCCGTGAGATCCCCGACGAGGTCGCGGCCTCGCTCGCGCAGTGCCGCCGCCGAGGCCGGGACCGGTACGACGGCCACCTCTCCGCCCGCGTAGCCGGCCTCCTCGAGCGCATGCGCGATCGCGGCCGCCAGCAGGATGCCGACCACGGGGACGATGTCCGTCCGTCGCCGCACCTTCAGTGCGACGATGACGCTGCGCAGAGTGCCGGTGTACTCCCCCGCGCCGGTGACCGGCAGCAGACCGTAGCGCGGCACGACCGTGCGCGTCGCCGGGGCCAGGTGCGTGAGGCACGGCCCGCAGAGGCTCACGGTCTCCACGCCGCAGCCTGCGCAGGTCCGCGGCAGGGCGAGGTCGATAAGCTCTCCGCCGACCGCTCGCAGCCGACGGACGAACGGCAGAGGACGCGACGCCCCGTCCACGGTCAGCCCGGGTAGGCGGGATCGTGGACGACGAGGTCGACGACCTTCTGCCAGTTGTCCGCTCCGAACGAGAAGAGCTCGCCGTCCGCCGTGCTCACTCGGATCGAACGCGCATCGGTGCTCGCGGTGATCGAGGTTCCGCCGTTCACGTCGCCCAGCGACCGCGCGGGACCGGACACGGGGGCCAGGTACGGCTGCGGCTCGTCACCGGGGTTCTCCGCTGCGAGGACCGCCAGCTGCGCGGAGCCCGCCCAGGACACATCCACGATCCGGTCGAAGCCTGCGCCCACGCGCAGCGGTGCCGACGGGACGACGCCGGTGGGGATGCCCTCGGAGGTGCGGTTGATGCCGATCACGTCGACACGAGGTGCACCGCTCCCGTTCCGGGACAGCACCGCCAGCTGGGTCCCGTCGCGGGAGACGCGGAGCGACTCCACGGAACGATTCGCCAGCCACTGGACGGAGACGTCGACGGTGTCACCGGATTCGAGGGTCACCGAGACGCGGCCGGAGTCGTCCTGCTCGCGGGAGGCCGTCCAGATGCCGCCGTAGCGATCGAAGCTCGGGCCGGTGAGCCCGTCCTCGTCCGTCAGGATGACCGCCGCGCCGTCACCGCCGGGCAGGATGCGGTGCAGCTCCTGCCCCCCGTCCGTGAGGTACGCGTAGGTCGAATCATCGATCGAGACGGCGGGATCGGTGGGGTCGCTCCCCAGCTCCGGCAGGTCCGGGATGGGATCGACCCTGGTCTCGTCCAGACGCGCCAGGGTGCCGTCCGCGATGAGCACCGGCCGCGCGTCGATCCGCACGCCGACCGGCGCACTGTCTCCGGGAGGTGCGTCCAGGCTCCCGGCCGGCGTCGTCACCTCGATCGCGTTCGTCGAGGACAGTCCGCGCAGCGTTGCGGACACCTGACCGAGGACGCGGGCGCTGGTCTCCTCGTCGAGGCCCTGTGCGGACTCGTCGAGGCCCACCTGGGCGATGCCCCCGGACACCGTGACGGAGCGCGGTTCGAGCCGAGCCCCGTCGGGCAGCGCGGAGATGACCGACCCGCCCAGGTGGTCGGCGGGGCCGGCGAGCAGCTCCGTCATCACCTCGGTCGCGGCGGCCGGGGACCGCACGAACCAGCGGGGATCCGCCACGAGGTGATCGAAGCCGGGCGTGTAGAAGTACAGCGGGTAGGAGTCGTAGACGGTCGTGAACGACGACGAGGTGAGGACCAGCCCCTGGGGAGCGGAGGAGATCCGCCACTCGCCGTTGACCTGCCGCAGGGAGAAGTCCCGGTCGGCCTCGGAGCCGCCGCGCTCCTCGCGGTAGACGCGCTGCCCGTCGAGCGAGGCGTCGACGGGGACCGTCATGGAGATGCTCTGCTGGTCCGAGGACACCTCCGCCGTCACGGTGTCGAAGTCGGCGCCGGACGGCATGATGACCACGCTCGACTGCGGGTCCCACTCATTCGCGAAGTCCTCCGTGAGGAACGAACGGGCCACTGCGAAGTCATCGGAGTAGCCCGCTCCGGCCGCCAGGAATCCGCGGACGACGGTGTTCGGGTCGGCGCCCTCGACGGGCCCCTCGGGCTCGATCTCCGATTGGACCCGCTCCGGACGCTCCTCGACGTCGATCACACCCGATTCGCCGCCGCTCGGGATCTCCGCACAGCCGCTCAGGACGAGCACCGTCGCCAGCAGGCCCCCCAACGGTCCCAGCTTCTCACCCATCGCGCTCGTCCTCCTGCCCTGTCCTCGCGCCCTGCTCCTCCGCGCTCACGTCGACGACGATCGGGATGCTGCCGGTCTGGATGCGCACGGACCCGTCGGAACTCGTCGGCCCTGCCACGAGCGCGGCGCGGGGCGCGGCGTCCGCGGGCGGGAGCGGCAGCGGCGAGGTCGTGATCGCCTGTCCGTGGCGGCGCGGGATCGTGAGTCGGAAGCACGATCCCTCCCCCAGCTCGCCCCAGGCCTGCAGCCAGCCGCCGTGCAGGTGCGCGTCCTCGAGAGCGATCGCCAGGCCCAGACCAGAGCCTCCCAGGGTGCGCTTCCGGGAGGGATCGGCACGCCAGAACCGGTCGAAGACGTGCTCGACGTGCTCTGTGCTCATACCGACCCCGTGGTCGCGGACGCTCACCGCTGCGGCCTCGGCGTTCGACGCGAGGTGGATGTCGAGCGGGCGTCCGTCGCCGTGCTCGATCGCATTGACCACGAGGTTCCTCACGACGCGGGTGACCCGGACGCGATCGAGCTCCGCCATGACGGGAGCGGTGGGCGCGTGCACGCGCACCTGCGTTCCCGATCGGTCCGCCACCACCATGACGGTCTCGACGACGCCGGTGACGATCTCCCGCAGATCATGCGGATGGACGACGAGCTCCGCGGCGCCGGCGTCATAGCGGGAGATCTCCAGCAGGTCACCCAGCAGCTGCTCGAACCGGTCGACCTGGGAGTTCAGCAGCTCTGCGCTGCGTCGGGCCGAGGCATCGAACTCATCACGCGACTCGTACAGCATGTCGGAGGCGATGTGGATCGTCGTCAGCGGTGTGCGCAGCTCGTGCGAGACGTCGGAGACGAACTGCCGCTGGAGGACGGAGAGCCGCTCCATCCGCAGGATCTGCTCCTGCATGCTGTCCGCCATGTCGTTGAAGCTCTGCGCCAGCTGGGACAACTCGTCGCGACCGGGCACCGGCATACGGCGGTCCAGATCGCCGTCGGCGATCTCGCGGGCGACCTCGGATCCGGTCCTCACGGGGGTCACGACGAGTCGGGACACGAGCAGACCGACCGCACCCACGAGCACGACGAGCACGACGCCCGCGACAGCGGCGGCGCGGGTCACGAAGTCGAGCGTCGCCTGCTCCTCCGACAGATCGGCGATGACGTACAGGTCGAACTGCCCGGCGCCGGGCACCGACAGCGGCTGGGCGACCACGAGTCCGGGCGTCTCCTCGCCCTCCGCGAGGCTGATCGAGGTGTAGCGCTGCTGATCCGTGACGGATTCCGAGACCTGCTGCCGGAAGTCCTCCGGCAGCTCCTCGACCCGCGGGGAGCCCTGCACGGTGTCGAGCACGGTGAGCGGCAGCACGCTGCTGTTCGCGTCGCGCGGTTCGAGGCTGATCGATCGCAGCGGTGACGGTGAGCGGGAGAACATGCTCTGGAGCTGGACGGTGAGCGCCTCTCCCAGATCGTCCTCCGCCGCCACGGACTCGACCTGGGCGACGTAGGTGTTCGTCTGGTCGGAGACGACGGACAGCTTCGATTCGAAGAGTCCGCGCGCGATCACCTGTGTCATGTAGGTGCCGACGCCGAAGATGGCGACGAGCGTGAGCACGACCGTGAGCACCACGATGCGGACCTGCAGGGACCGCGAGAAGAGCGTGGCGAGCCAGCGCGTGAGGTCTGCGACGCCGCGGCCGGTCGCGGCGAGGACCCCCGCGACCGCCGGGGCCCGGCTCATCCGTGCGCCCTCCTGTCGGGAGTCACGCTGACTGTCCCGCCTTGTAGCCGACGCCGCGGACCGTCACGACGATCTCCGGGTTCTCCGGATCCTTCTCGATCTTCGACCGCAGCCGCTGGACGTGCACGTTGACCAGCCTCGTGTCCGCGGCGTGCCGGTAGCCCCACACCTCTTCGAGCAGGATCTCGCGCGAGAACACCTGCCACGGCTTGCGGGCGAGCGCGACGAGCAGATCGAACTCGAGCGGTGTCAGCGAGATCGGGGCACCTCCCCGGGTCACCTGGTGACCGGCGACATCGATCGTCACGTCCGCGACCTGGAGGACCTCCGGGGCCGCCGGCTCCGTGAGACGCAGACGCGCACGGACGCGGGCGATGAGCTCCTTCGGCTTGAAGGGCTTGGGGACGTAGTCGTCTGCTCCCGCCTCGAGACCCGCGACGACATCGACGGTGTCGGACTTCGCCGTGAGCATGATGATGGGCGTGCCGGCTTCGGCACGGATCTCACGGCAGACCTCCAGGCCGTCCTTCCCGGGCAGCATGAGGTCGAGCAGGACGAGGTCGGGCCGCATCGCGCGGAACGCCTCGATGGCGCCGTCGCCCGTTGCGAAGAACTCCGGCTCGAAGCCTTCACTCTTGAGGACGATTCCGATCATCTCCGCGAGCGCCGTATCGTCATCGACCACCAGGATGCGTGCATTCATGCCGCCCATTGTTCCAAACGTCTCACCGATCGGCGGACAGGACCCGCGACGGAACCTCCACGAAGTCTGGAACGCGCACATCGGGTGCTCGTGGCAGGATGGTGCCGATGACCAGCCGACACAGTGAGCACCGACAGTCCGGGAGGCGTGTGTGACCACCTCGCCGCACTCGGCGTGGGGCACCGAGGTCGACTGGGCCAGCGGCACTCTGCGTGACCGCAGCAGCGCCCGTCCCCCCGCGCAGTGGATGCCCGCACCCCAGCCGGGGACCCTTCCGAAGAGGCCGTTCACGTTCTTCGAGGCCATGGACGGCGGCTTCCGCCTGCTCCGCTTCGCTCCCGGCGCGACGTTCGGGACCGCGATGATCGTCCACACTCTCGTGACGCTCGCCGCGGGGCTCGCGCTCACCGCGCTCGTCGTGGGGAACGCCGGGTTCGTCGGCCGTGTATTCGAGAACCCCGAGGCGGGACTCGGGCTGAACATCGTGGTCCAGACCGTCTCCGTGGTGGCCTCTTTCCTCGTCCTCTCCCTGGTCCCCCTGCTGTCCGCCTTCGCCGCGGTCGCGGCCGACGCCGCCTTCTCCCGTGAGCGCATGCCGCTGTCGGCCGTGTGGCGCGCCCTGCACGGCAGCCGGCTGCGATTGGTGCTGCTGTGCACCGTGTGCTTCGCGGCCCACATCCTCGTCCTGGGCGTCCTCATCCTCCCGGGTCTCCTCCTGCTGGCGCTGTCGCCGGTGGCCGGAGTCCTCGTCGCCACACTCGGAGTCGTCCTGTGGGTGGCCGCGACTGCCTGCCTCTTCACGAAGTTCGCCCTCGCCGGTGCCGCACTCGCCGTCGAGGGGCTGGGCGTCTTCGCGGCCCTGAAGCGGTCCTGGGAGCTGACCCGCGGGGGGTTCTGGAAGTCGTTCGGCCAGCTCGCACTGTCCTACGTCCTGTCCTCGCAGGTGGTCGGCCTCATCCTGACCCCCATCCTGTTCGTGCTGATGTTCGGCTTCATCCTCGTCTTCGTCGTGGTGGCGCTCGACGGAGGATCCGGTGCCGAGGCCTTCGCCGGGATCGCGCTGACCGTGGGGATGGGCGTCGCAGTCGCCGCCGTGGCGATCGCCGCGAGCGCTCTCATGTTCGCCTTCCTGAGCGGCGTCGTCGCGATGGTGTACCTCGACCGGCGCATGCGCCGAGAGGGGTACGACCTCGTCCTGCTCCATCGTGCGGAGCTCGAGGAGTCCGCTTCTGCGCGGACCGCTGATTCCACCGACCCGCAGGCGCATCTCACGGGCACGGGGGGACCGCATTGATCCCCGCACGCACCGCACTGACGCCCGCTGACACGGGACCGACCGAGCACGCACTCCTCGCACAGCCGGGCAGGGACGAGGGGCAGCAGTGGGCCCGCGACGAGCTCTCGGACCCCGTCTACAGAGAAGCGGACATGACCCTCTTCGAGCGGATCGGGCGGGCCATCAGCGACTTCTTCTCCGACATGGTCGATTCCGCAGCCGGTATCGAGTCTCCGGCGCTCACGATCGTAGTGATCGTCGCGGTGATCGCGCTCATCGTCCTCGCAGTGTGGTGGGCCAGGCGCGGCGCGGACGTGCGCCTGGAGCACGTCGCGGCCCGCCAGCCCGTCTTCCGCGCGCAGCTCGACCCCGTCGCGCTCCGGCGCACTGCCGCCGAGGCCGCAGCGGCGGAGGACTGGCGGCTCGCGGTGCAGGACCTGGTCCGAGCGGTCTTCGCCGAACAGGCGAACGCGCAGCGGATCGTCATCGACCGTGCCTCGACCGCACAGGAGCTCGCCGCCGCGTCCAGCGCGGCGCTCCCCCGCTCCGCAGACGACTTCTCGCAGCTGGCGGTGCTCTTCGACGACGTGTCCTTCTCCGGCCACCGCGTCACGCGCGACGCATGGGAGCGAGCAGGAGCGCTCGACGCGCGGATCACGACCGGTGGACCTGCACCGGCGGGCTCCGTCGGCCTCGTCGCCGGCATCGGTTCGGCGGCAGGAGACGGATCCGGGGCCGGTGACGGTCGGACGACCGGCACCTCGGGCGGTGGCGCATGAGCGCACAGACGGACGTGGCAGTCCGCGGCACGCGATCTGCCACCGGGCCGGGATTCCTCGCACGTGCCGGCGGCGTCGCCCGGTCCTCCGCCCTGTGGGTCGCCGCCGCCATCGTCGTGCTCATCGCCGCGATCGTCACGGTGCTGGTCCAGGGCGGGGAGAACACGGCGGAGCTGCACTACGAATCGACTGAGGACGGCGGCGGACGCGCATTCGTGGAGGTCCTGAGCGACCACGGGCGGGATCTGACCACCACAGAATCGTATGGGGAGGCCGGAGCCGCTCTGGACGCGGGCGAGACGCTCGTGGTCTATGCGGCCGGCTGGACGATGTCGGATCCCGGGATCGAGGACCTCTCCGTGCGTGCCGCCGAATCCGGCGCGCGGATCGTGCTCATCGCACCGGAGCAGCAGGTCGAGGTCTGGACCGACGCCCTGCTCTACGACTACCTCGGCGACGGTTCGGCGCCCCCGGCGCGGCGCGCCCCGAACTGCGGAGCGGACGTCGCGAACACTGCGGGGACCGTGCGCCATGAGGACACCGGGAGCGAATACTTCTCGACGAGCTCGGAGCCTGAGGACTCGGTCTTCTGCTACGGCGCCGACTCCGGCGACGTCGTCCCGCACGGCGTGTACGCCCAGGTCCCCCACGGCGACGCCGGCGGCACGGTCACCGTCATGGGATCCGCGCAGTGGTTCGCGAACGGCACCCTCGCCCACGAGGGGCACATGTCGCTCGTCGCGGGCGCCGTGGGCACCGATGATCCTCTGACCTACTACTACCCCGTCCAGTCCGATCAGCCCGGCGAGGGAGACGACGGGGAGGCGGGCGGAGCGCCCACCTGGCTGTTCCCCGCGTGGGCGGTCGCCGCACTGCTGTGGTCACTGCCCGTCGTCCTCGTGGCGCTGCTCGTGTACGGCCGCCGGCTGGGCCCCCTCGCCGTCGAGCCGCTGCCCGTGATCGTGCCCGCCGCAGAGACCGTGCGCGGTCGCAGCGCGCTCCTCCAGCGGTCACAGGCCCGCGCGGAGGGACTTGCGGACCTGCGGGCCGCGGCGCTCGTGCGGATCGGTCGCCGCCTCGCACTGCCGCCCGACGCACCCGCGGCCGAGGTCGTGGCCCGGGCCGCTGCCGCGTCCGGGCTCGATCCGGCCTGGGCGGAGGCCGTCCTGCTCAGCGAACATCCTCACGACGACGAGACGCTCATCCGCATCGCCATCGACATCACTACCCTTGAGAGCGAGGTCACCCCTCCATGACCGTTCCCCCTCAGCAGCCGGGCCCGCACGCGCAGCCTGGCCAGTTCGCGCAGCCTGGCCAGTTCGCGCAGCCTGGCCAGCCGATGCCCCAGGGCCAGCAGGCTCAGCAGCGCCCGCAGGCCGCCTACACCCAGCCGGGGCAGCACACTCACGCGCCGGTCAATCCGGACGGCACGCAGTTCGCCCCTCCGCGGGACGGTGTGAACGCGCCGGCGCCGGCGGAATCGCTCGTCCTCACGGACGAGGACGCTCACCTGCGCGAGGTGCTGCTGCGAGTGCGCGCGGAGACGAGCAAGGCGGTCGTCGGACAGGCGCAGGCGGTCGAGGGGATCCTGCTCGCACTGCTGGTGCAGGGACACGTCCTGCTCGAGGGGGTGCCGGGGGTGGCGAAGACCCTCCTCGTGCGCTCCATCGCGCAGTCGCTCGACCTCGACTCGCAGCGCGTGCAGTTCACCCCGGACCTCATGCCCGGCGACATCACGGGTTCGATGGTCTACGACGCGAAGTCCGGGGACTTCTCGTTCCGCGAGGGCCCGGTGTTCACCAACCTCCTCATCGCGGACGAGATCAACCGCACTCCGCCCAAGACGCAGTCCGCACTCCTCGAGTCCATGGAGGAGCGCCAGGTGACAGTGGACGGGACGTCGCGTCGACTCACACCGCCGTTCCTCGTGGCCGCGACGCAGAACCCGATCGAGTACGAGGGGACCTATCCGCTGCCGGAGGCCCAGCTGGATCGGTTCCTCTTCAAGCTGGTGCTGGGACTGCCGGACCGCGACACCGAGTTCTCGATCCTCAGGCGGCATGCCGAGGGCTTCGACGCGCACCGCCTGCGGGACGCGGGCATCGAGCGCGTCGCGGGACCGGAGGAGCTCCTGCGCGCGGGAGCCCGAGCCGCACAGGTGCACTGCGCACCCCAGGTCATCGCCTACATCGTCGACATCGTCCAGGCGACGCGCCAGGCTCCCTCACTGGCGCTGGGCGTCTCACCGCGCGGTGCCACGCGCCTGCTCGCGGCCTCCCAGGCGAAGGCGTGGCTCTCCGGCCGCGGCTACATCACTCCCGACGACGTCAAGTCGCTCGTTGCGATGACATTCCGCCACCGCATCGCGCTGCGCCCCGAGGCGCAGATGGAGGGGGCGGACATCGACCGGGTCCTCGCCTCGATCGTCGAATCGGTGAACGTCCCACGGTGACGCCCTCCCCCCTGCAGTCGTCCTCGCTGCGCGCCTCCTCCGGCGCTGCGCCTCGACCCGGGAGTCGCCCGTGGCACTGACCTGGCGCTTCCTCGTCCTCACCGCGATCGCTGCGGTGCCTATCGCGCTGCGACCGGAGGGCACGACGTTCCTCGTCATGCTCGGGGTGCTCGCGATCATCGGGCTGCTCGACTGGCTGGCCGCGCCCGGTATCCGTGCGCTCGGCTTCCAGCGCACACCGGGACCGCGCATCCGACTGGGCGAGGACACCCACGCAGTCCTCACGGTCACGAACAGCGGACGTCGACGTCGCCGGCTGCTCGTCCGCGACGCGTGGGCCCCGACCGCCGGTGCGCAGGACAATCGGTTCCGGGCGACGGTCCGATCCGGGTCCTCCCACGAGAGGACCACCGTGCTGCGGCCCACACGGCGCGGAATGCTGCGCGCGGACCGGATCACGATCCGGTCGACCTCGTGGATCGGACTCGTCGCCCGCCAGCGCAGCGTCGACGTCCCGGCGACGATCACGGTGCTGCCGCCGTTCCACTCCCGCAGGCACCTCCCGTCGAAGCTCCGCAGGCTGCGCGAGCTGGAGGGCCGCACAGCGGTCATGCTCAAGGGCGCCGGCACGGAGTTCGATTCGCTCCGGGAGTACGTGCGCGGCGACGACGTCCGCTCGATCGACTGGCGGGCGACGGCACGCGCGCAGGAGGTGATGGTGCGGACCTACCGGCCCGAACGGGACCGCCGCGTCATCATCGTCCTCGACTCCTCCCGGCTGTCCGCCCGCTACGTGGGGACCGGCACCGCATTCGACGCGGCGATCGAATCGGGTCTGCTGCTCGCAGGGCTCGCGGCCGGAGCCGGCGACCGCGTGGACGTGCTCGTCGCGGATGCCCGCGTGCGGGCACGCGTCGGGCCGCTCGGCAGGATGGCATCGCTCGACCACCTCATGCACCGCATCACCCCGATCGCTCCGGAGCTGCTCGAGGCGGACTGGGAGACGATCGTCTCCGCCGTCATGGGCGTCACGTCCCACCGCGCACTCGTCGTCTTCGTCACGGCGCTGGACCCGGCGACGATCGCGGAGGATCTGCTGCCCGCCCTCCCGGTCCTCACCCGTCGTCACATGGTCGCGATCGCGTCTGTGGCGGACCCTGTGCTCCACGACATGACGTCGGCCCGCCACACGACGGAGCAGGTGTACACCGCTGCAGCCGCCGAACGGGAGCTGATGGAGTCCCGGTCCCTCATCCACGGGCTGGCCGGCCTGGGCGTGCACTCGGTGCACGAAGCACCCGACGATCTGCCTCCGGCGCTCGCTGACCTCTACATCATGCTGAAGTCCTCCGGCCGACTCTGAACCGGTGGACGACGGCTGACTCTGCGGGCGACGGGTGGATCAGTAGGCGACGGCTGCAAGCGACGGGTGGATCAGTAGGCGACGACCGTGCGGTAGCCGGCGCGCTCCTCCTCGAGATCGCCGTCACCGCCCGCCAGCAGCACCGGCCGCCCCAGCAGCGTCGCGTAGGCGAAGATCCCCAGTGTGAGGCCCACGCCCACGGAGATCTTCAGCCAGACGGGCAGCGGATTCGGCGTGATGAAGCCCTCGACCAGGCCGGACAGGAAGAGGAAGAAGACGAGCCCGCCCGCCACGGTCATGAGGGACCGGGCTTCCTTCGCGAGCGCCTGTCCGCGGGTCATGGCACGCGGGATCACCCAGGCGATGAAGATCTGCAGGCCTGCGGCGGCGGCGATGAGGATGCAGGTGATCTCCGGGATCCCGTGCGGCAGGATGTAGGACCAGAAGTCCGCTTCGTGGTCGTGCGCGTACATGACGGCGGCGGAGAATCCGACGTTGACCCCGTTCATCAGCAGTCCGAAGACCACGTAGACACCGGTGATCCCCAGCGCGACCCACTGGACGGCGATCCAGGCGTTGTTCGTCCAGACCCCCAGTGCGAAGACGGAGTTGGGGTTCTCCTTGTAGTACTCGACGAACTCATCTTCTGCGAAGGCCCGCTGCTGCCCCGGGGGCATGAGGGCATCGAGAGCGCCGGGCGTATTGAGGGCCCACACGGCCGCGACGACGGCGCTGCCCAGGAAGAAGACCGAGACGCCCAGGAGCATCCACCTCAGCCGGTAGAGGGAGGCCGGCAGCGAACGCACCGCGAAGCGCACGAACGCGGACATCGGACCGCGCGGGATCGATGACAGATGCGTCCGCGCGCGGTGGACGATGACGGAGAGCCGGGCCGCGGTCTCCGAGTCCGGTGCGACCGTCACGATCCGCGACAGGTCCTTCGACGCCGCCCGGTAGAGGGTGAGGAACTCCGCGGCGTCCGACGGATTCAACCGCGCCTTCTTCGACAGCTGTTCCAGGTGCATCCACTGGGGTCCGTGGAGCTGTGCGAGGAGAGCGGGATCCATGCCCCCACCCTACCCAGCCGATGCCCTGTCACCGCAGTTCACACCGTCTCCGGAGTCCGCAGCCTATGGGACGATGGGGCACATGAGCGTGCTTGTGACAGGCGAGGCCGTCGCCCTGAGGGTCCAACCGGCCCACTACGCCGCCCGGGCGCTGTCCGCCGGCATCGACGCCGTGGTCTACTCCATCGTGTACGTCGCGCTGTTCATCTGCGCCTCGTGGCTGCTGTCCAGTGCCCGGCTCCAATGGGACCTCGTCACCTCGTCGATCACGATCCTGCTGACGGTCTTCACGACCGTCGCGGTCCCCTGCGCCGTCGAGCTGCTGATGCGCGGCCGCTCCCTCGGGAAGCTCGCCCTGGGACTGCGCGTGGTCCGCGACGACGGCGGAGCGATCGGATTCCGCCACGCCCTCATCCGCGCGCTCCTCTGGCAGTTCGAGGTGCTCGCGACGGGCGGCTCGATCGCCGCGCTGGTGGGTCTGCTGTCGGCTCGCAGCAAGCGTCTGGGCGATATGCTCGCCGGCACGCTGGCCGTGAGCGAACGTGCGACCCGTCCCCGGCACGACCAGATCGTCCTCCACCCCCACCTCTACGACTGGATCCCCCGGGCGGATGTGTCCCCGCTTCCGGCCGGACTCCACCACCGCATCGTGCAGTTCCTGTCCTCCGCGTCCCAGCGCACGCCGGAATCCCGCCATGCGCGAGCTGTCGAACTCGCAGAAGAGCTCAATCCGCACATCAGCCCGGCACCGCCGGCGGGGACCACACCTGAGATGTTCCTCGCGGCCGTGATCGCCCGGACGCGGTGGGAGTACGTCGAGCGGCAGCGCCGGACGGATACGACCGCCGCTGCATTCCGCAGTCGGCTCGGCACCCTCCCGCACGGCCTCCGCCTGCACTGAGGACGCCTGCACTGAGCCGCCTCCACCTGCATCGAGGCTGTCCCGGCTCCCGCTCCCTCCCACCGCCCCACAGGCCCCCTTCCTTCCGGGGCCCGGGTCCTCACACGAGGAGTCTCGAGCGACTCAGTAGCGGTAGTGGTCCGGCTTGTACGGCCCGGCGACGTCCACGCCGATGTACTCCGCCTGCTCCTTCGTGAGCTCCATGAGCTGGGCTCCCAGCGCCGGCAGGTGCAGCCGCGCGACCTTCTCGTCGAGCGCCTTCGGGAGGCGGTGCACGTCGTTCGAGTACTCCGCGACACCCGCGTGCAGCTCGATCTGCGCCATGACCTGATTGGTGAAGGAAGCGCTCATGACGAAGCTGGGGTGGCCCGTCGCATTGCCCAGGTTGAGCAGGCGCCCCTCCGACAGGACGATGATGCTGGTCGTCTCACGACCGGTTCCGTCTGCTGCCGGGAGTGTCCACTCGTGGACCTGCGGCTTGATCTCCACCGTGGAGACTCCGGGGATCTTCGCGAGCCCCGCCAGGTCGATCTCATCGTCGAAGTGCCCGACGTTCCCGACGATCGCGCCGGGCTTGAGCAGCTGCAGCTGCTCGACCGACAGGACCGCGGTGTTGCCCGTCGTCGTGATGACGAAGTCCGCCGTCTCCACGCCCTGGGTCGTCGTGACGACCTGGTAGCCGTCCATCGCCGCCTGCAGCGCGCAGATCGGATCGACCTCGCTCACGATGACGCGTGCACCCTGGCCGCGCATCGCCTCTGTCGCGCCCTTGCCCACGTCGCCGTAGCCGATCACCAGGGCGATCTTGCCGCCGATCAGGACGTCGGTCGCACGGTTGAGGCCGTCCGGCAGCGAGTGGCGGATGCCGTAGCGGTTGTCGAACTTCGACTTCGTGACGGCATCGTTGACGTTGATCGCGGGGAACGGCAGTCGGCCCTCCTCCGCAAGGCGGTACAGGCGGTTGACGCCGGTGGTCGTCTCCTCGCTCACACCGCGCAGCAGGGGCGCGAGCCGCGTGAAGCGGCCCGGCTCCTCGGCGAGCGACGTGCGCAGCCGCGCTCGGAACGCCTTGAGCTCGTCCGCGTCGTCCTCGGCATCGTCGGCGACTCCGCCGGCCGCTTCTGCGGCAGCGCCCTCGAGCAGGTACATCGTCGCGTCGCCGCCGTCATCGAGGATGAGGTTCGCGCCTGCGGGGGTGTCGCCGATCACCGGGAACCGGAAGATCTGGTCGGCGCACCACCAGTACTCGTCGAGGGTCTCGCCCTTCCAGGCGAAGACCGGCACCCCGGTCGGCGCGTCCGGCGTACCGGAGCCCACGACGACGGCCGCAGCCGCCTCGTCCTGCGTGGAGAAGATGTTGCAGGACGCCCAGCGGACGTCTGCACCCAGGTCGACCAGCGTCTCGATGAGCACGGCCGTCTGCACGGTCATGTGCAGGGAACCGGCGATCCGAGCGCCGGCCAGCGGGTTGGTCCCCGCGTACTCCTCGCGCAGGCTCATGAGACCGGGCATCTCCCGCTCCGCGAGACGAATCTGGTGACGTCCCGCCTCTGCGAGCGTGAGGTCCGCGATCCGGTGGTCGTGATCGGCGAGCACCGCCGGCTGATTCGTCATCGTTCTTACCTCCGAGGGGATTCGGGTTCGGTTCCGGGTGGTGTCAGGGATCGGACGCGTGCGAGCACCGCCTCCGTGAGTGCGCGGGTGCGCTCCGCGGTGGGCGTCTCGCAGTTGAAGCGGACCAGGGGCTCCGTGTTCGACTTCCGCACGTTGGCCCAGAAGTCGCGGCCCTCGAGGGAGACGCCGTCGAACTCCACGACGTCGCCGTCGCCGAACTCACCGGTGCGGGCGCGCGCGGCGAAGTCCGCCAGGACGGCGTCGGGGTCCGTCACGGTCGAATTGATCTCCCCCGAGGCCACGTAGCGCTCCCTGCGGGCCACGAGGTCCTGCGCGGAGTCCTCCGTCCGCGCGAGCAGGGCGATCACGTGGCAGGCGGCGAGCATGCCGGAGTCCGCGGAGTAGAAGTCGCGGAAGTAGAAGTGTGCGGAGTGCTCCGCGGCGAAGACCGCGTCGTGCTCGCGCATGAGCTGCTTGATCCGCGAGTGGCCGACGGGGGTCCGCACCGCGGTCCCGCCGGATGCCTCGACCGTCTCCGCGACGATGCGCGAGGTGATGAGGTTGTGGAGGACGACCGGCTGCACCTCCCCCTCGTCACGGGCACGCATGATCTCACGCTCCGCGACGAGCGCGCCGATCGCGGACGGTGAGAGCACGTCACCCGCTCCGTCGATGAAGAAGCAGCGGTCCGCGTCCCCGTCGAATGCGAGTCCCAGATCCGCGCCCTGTGCGCGGACCACGTCGCGGACGTCGAGGAGGTTCTCCGGTTCGAGGGGGTTCGCCGGGTGGTTGGGGAATGTGCCGTCCAGCTCCGTGTACAGACCGATCACGTCGAACGGGACAGCGGGCATACCTGCATCGGTGCCGAACACCTCGCCCAGGAGCTTCCCCGCCATCCCGTTGCCGGCGTCCGCGACGATCGTGAGGGGGCGCACCGGTCGCAGCCGGTCCAGCCCGGTCAGATCGCGCAGCCTCTGCGCGAACGCCGCGGCCAGTTCCCGGGCCGCAGCGTCATCGACGGCGACCGCGCTGTGGTCGGCAGCACGCCGGGGTGCGTCCACCGCGGCGTCGCGGACCTCGCCGAGGCCCTGGTCGCGCGACACTCCCGTCGCACCGGCGCCGCACACCTTCACGCCGTTGTAGTCGGCGGGGTTGTGGCTGGCGGTCACCATGAGGCCGGGGAGGTCCCACAGCCCGGATGCGAAGTACAGCTGGTCGGTCGAGCACAGTCCCACGAAGCGGGCACGCAGACCGCCGGCGATCACGCCGGCCGCGGCCGACTCCGCGAACCGCGGGGAATCGGGCCGCATGTCGCAGCCGATCACGACCTCGGTCGCACCCTGCGCGCCGAACGCGCGAGCCGCGCCGAACCCGAGCGCGTAGAGCAGGTCGTCGTCGAGGTCGTGGCCGATCCGGCCGCGCAGGTCGTAGGCTCCCAGCACCCGGTCGAACCGGGCGCGCCTCGCGGCACGGACCGGGCCCTCGCCGCGCGTCGCGTCGGGGGCTCCCTGTGCGTCGATCATTCCCCGTTACCGGCGATGATGCGCAGGTGCCCGCGCCCCGGCCCCGATGGCAGGTCCGTGGGCGGCTGCGGGTCGCGCCGGGGCCGTGCGGCTTCGCGCACGGCGTCCGCGATCGCGAGCAGGTCATCGCGTGAGCGCTCCGGCTGCTCTTCGCCGATGTCGAGGCGGAGCAGCTCCCAGCCGCGGGGCGCGGTCATGCGCGCGGCGTGGTGTCGGCACAGATCAAGAGCACCCGGTTCGGCGCGGGTGGCGAGGGGTCCGACGACGACGGTGGCGTCCGCGTGGACGTACGTCATCGTGAATCGGGCAGTGACCCCGCACCCGGCCTTTGCACACAGACGTACTCCTGACACGTCAGGCAGTCTACCCAATGGGGAGCCCTCCGTTCGAGCACCCCACGGCCGACGACCGCATAGACTCCCAGCCATGTCCCCGTCGCGCCGCCACGACCGTCACGGTCGCAGCCCGCTGCTCTTCCACGCACCCGTCCCCGCCGCGCGCAGCCGGGCGGAGGAGTTCGCCCGCGTGGCGGCGATCCTCCTGGCCGACATCCGGCTGCGGGTCGAGGGCGAACTGGACACCGTGGTCCTCACGGTCGATGACATCCCACCCGTGGATGCGGATGTGGAGCTGGGGCGTGTCCTGCCGGCGACCCGGGACGAACCCGCCGTCATCGTGCTCCACCGCCTGCCGATCGCGCAGCGCTGCACGGACGAGCTGGACCTCGCCGATCTCATCGCGGATGTCCTCGCAGATCAGGCGGCGCTGCTGTGCGGGCGCGACCCGGACGAGCTGCGCCCCCGCTGACGTCAGTCGAGGCGCAGCCGGTCATCGTTCGAGGCGGACGTCCTGATAGCCGACGCCCTGCGGGGGCGCGGGGATGCCCACGGCGCTCGCACCCGAATCGCTCTGCGCCGCGACCGTCGCGAAGGCGTCGTCCGTCGTGCTGCGCAGCTCGAGCGCCCGGGCGTCGCCGAAGTCGGCGAGCCCCAGGACGAGTGCGCGCTGGGGATCGAGAGCGAGCGTGCGCGCGTCTCCCCGCTCGCCGTTCGCGCCGACCGGGACGACGTCCACGCTCCCTTCCCCTGCCGCAAGGACCAGGTCTCCGCCCAGCGGGGCGCCCCACTCGTCCGTCGGCACCGCGACGAGCTGGGTGTCCCCCAGCGACTCGACGCCCGGATAGTGGGCGACGTCCTGCCCCTCGTCCGTGTCGACGGTGACGGAGGCGGTGGCGGAGATGTCCGTGTCGGCCTCGAGCATCACGTCGCCCGCGGACATTTCTCCGAGGTCCACCTCCGCAGTCCCGTGCGCGGGGATCGCGACGGATCCCGTCGGCAGGGCCTCCGGGCCGTCTGCGGAGTGTGCGCCCAGTCGGGCGGTGACGGCGGTGTCGCTGGGATTGGACACACGCAGACGGACCGCACCCTCCGTGCCGACGGGGACGACCGTGCGGGTGGAGGCCGGGGCCTCGGGCGCGGCGTACTCGATCCCCCGGGGATCCAGCCCGTCGCGGCGGATGTGCTGGAGCGCGGCGGTGACGCGACCGTCCTCGGCGGTCACCTCCGCTCCCACGACGGGCACGCCCTCCGCGAGCGCACCCAGGACGACGGTCCGCAGCGACTGCGGCTGGACGGTCAGCGAATCCTCGCCGGCGACGGGGACCGGACCGGATTCACCGCTCAGCGAGACGCGGACTGTGACCGGCGCGTCCGTCGGATTGCCGATGAGGAGGCGGGAGTCCTCACCCGTCATCGTCGAGGCACCGGAGAACATCGCGCGGGTGACGGGCTCGGAGCAGCTGAGCGCGGCAAGGCCCGCGTAGTCACCGGATTCCGCATCCGCTGTCTGCACGGCGGACACGAGGGCGGGGCTCTCGCCGGCCGGCGTGCCGGCGTAGAGCACGGGGGCGCCCATACCGTCGGCACCGGTGACGAACGGGTCGCCGGGGTCCGTCGCGAAGAGTTCGTCTCCGCCCAGCACTGCCGCGTCGATGCCCGCGGCGCCCTGCGAACCGTCCGGTGCGGTCATGGACGCGCTCACGGCGCGGGCAACGGTGGTGGGCGCCTCTGCGGCTTCGAACTCCTCGTCGGTGCCCGCGGCACCGTCGGCCAGCGACAGGGGGCCCGGGCACACGGCCGTCGTGGCTGCGGCGGGCAGACGGACCTGTTCCGGACCGCGCTCACCCGAACCGCTGGGCAGGGGCGCGACGAACGCGGTGACCGCGATGAGGACGCCGGGCACGGCGATCCCCACGAAGGCGGCGGCGGACTTCGAGACGGCATTCATCGGCGACTCCCTCGACCGATCGGCACGGAGACGACGGCGGTGACCAGCAGGAGCACCCAGCCGGCGACCGTCACCGCGCGATACCAGGCGGGGGTCGCGCTGAAGGCGACCGTCACTGCGTCCTCGGGCAGCAGGAACGACTGGGCCCACCCCTGGGCGGGGTCCCCGGCGGCCAGGCGGTCACCGTCGATCGCGGCACTCGTGACGCCCGCGCGCTCTGCGAGGACGAGCCGTCGTCCGGACGGGCCCGCGGGGATCTCAGCGGTGCCGTCCGTGACGGGCACCGGCGCACTGCGACCGTCCGCGTCCACGACCCGTGCCCACGCGACCTCGGTCCCGGTCTGCTCCGACGCATCGGGGTCCGCAGCTGCTCCTGCGCTGTCCGCGGCGGGTTCGTCCTGGTCGACGGCCCCGGCGTCGGAGACCTGCCAGAGGAGTCCCTGCTCCGCAGTGCCGAGGCGGGTGAGTCCGGTCGCCCCCGACACGCTGCGGGTGGCGTCGTCGAGAGCCGCGCCCTCGTCACCCGTGAGCACGACGAAGCCGATGCCCAGCGCTGACAGCGCCTCGCCGGCGGCTCCGCCGCCCTCAGCGGTGAGGCGGCCGACCGCGCCCGCCAGCGCTGTGTCCGCGGGGTCCAGGGCGACGGGGGCACGACGCGGCCCGAACCCGTGCAGCTGCGCCGCACCGGTGAGCGTCGAGGATTCCAGGACAGTGCCGCCGGTGGCACCCACGACGCGTCCCGTCACCTCGCCGTCGGCAGCATCGAGGATGAGGGTGCGCTGGGCGAGGGGGCCGGTCGCCCGCTCCCCCGCGAAGACGGGCAGACGGTCCTCAGCGGTCCGCTCGACCTCCGTGCCGCCCACCGAGGCATCGAGCGACAGCGCGGCGAGCACCAGCGCGGCAGAGCCGGCTGCTGCGACGACGACGGTGCGCGACCGTCTGCGGGACGGCAGCGCGGACGTCGTGCCCCGGCGTCCGGGGGTCCGGACCAGTGACGCGGCGAGCAGCCCGCACAGGCCCAGGGTGAAGAGCGCGAGCCCGGCCGCCGGCCATGCGGCGACGAGGCGGTGGGCCGTGAGTCCTGCGGCCGTCATGGACTGGGCGATCGCGAGGCAGAGGCCGAGCACTGTCAGCGCGGTCGACCCGATCACGAGGTCGTCGGGGGCGCCGCGACGGAAGTAGGCGGCGCCTGCGGCGACGACCAGCGGGAGGGAGACGAGCAGGATGAGGAAGACGTAGGGAGCGGCGCCGGTGCCCGCGAGGGCCTGGGAGACCGGCACCTCGGGCCACCCCAGAGCCAGGATCCACGACCGGGCGACGGGGTACGGGAGGACGGCACCGGGGTCGGTCAGCAGCGCATCGGGCCGGCGCACCGCCGCGACCAGCCAGGAGCCCGTGAGTGCGAGCACGGGCACGAGCGCCCAGACCAGCCGCAGGGCGCGCGTGCGCACGACCAGTACGACCACGAGCACGGCGGCAGGGATCAGGAGGACCGGCATCCCGCCGCACACGATCGCCAGGAGCAGTCCAGCGGCGGCAGAGGCCTCGATGGATCGCCGGCTGACCGCGGAGTGCAGGGCGCGGACGAAGACCGGCAGGACGAGCCACGCGAGGACCGCACCGAGCCGTCCCTCCACGAGTGACACGACGAAGGCCGGCGAGGCCGACCACACGAGCGCCAGCAGAGCGCGGATGCTCGGACGGGGTGTGAGGCGCCCCGCGGCGGCGTAGGCGAAGAGCGCCGCTGCGGGCAGCGCGAGGACCAGCAGAACGCGGACGGCGAAGTCGAGATGGCCGAGGAAGGGCAGGGACCAGACGAGGAGCACGCTCAGGAGCGGATCCGCCGGGGTGCGCGATCCCAGTCCCGCGCCGTCGTGGAGGCTGAGCACCCGCCCCAGCGCCTCCCCGAAGCCCACATCGAGGCGCGGCATCGCGCCGCCGGTCAGGGACCCGGGCCCGAACAGCCGCCAACCGATGAGGATCGCGGCGAGGGACGTGAGCAGGAGGACACCGGTGAGGGGGTGCAGGAGTGCGCTGCGGCGCGGACCGACGTCCACACCGGAGTAGGACTGCAGCTCCTCCCCCGTGTTGAGTGCCTCATCGGCTCCGGCGGCGAGCGCCCCGTCGCGGGATCCCGCGCCCGCACCTGCAGGACCGTGCCGCATCCACCACGCCGCGGTGCCGTCGGCGCCGGTCTCGCGCAGCTCTCGTCGCGCCGTGTCGAGCCGCTGTCGCGTCGCAAGCAGCCCGGGGGCGGGTTCCGCGACGGGGCTGAGGCGGCGCAGGGCTGCGACCGCGCGACGGTCGCGGCTGATGCGACGTGCGGCGCCCATCCAGTTGCCCGCACCCCGGGGGTCGTTCGACAGGAGACGGCCGAAGGCGGCCCCCAGCGCTGAGAACCACAGCAGGAGGCTCATGCGCCACGCCGCGGAGGGGCGGACGCGGGAGAGTCGGTAGCGATGTTCGGCTCTGACGTCTGCGACGGCGCGCGGGGGCCGTGGGGAGGACAGCAGCGCGCGGGCGGTCTGCGCGGGCACGACGACCTCCGCGCGGGGAGCGAGCACCACGCGGAACCCTGCGGCCCGGACGCGGCGGGCGTACTCGATCCCGCGGTACGACGTGGACAGCGTCGCCGCGGGCGCACCCACAGAGCGGATCACCTCTGCGGAGACCAGGGCGCCGGGCAGGTCGACCGCGTAGACGTCCTCGGTCCGGCCGAACTGCCCCTGGTCGATCTCTCCCGGGGATACCGGGTTCATGCGCAGGCCCTGCGCGGTCGTCGTGACCCCTGCGGAGACCATGCGGTCCGAATCGGAGACGCGGAGCCCCGGCCCCACCAGACCGACGGCGTCGCCGGAGCCCGCGACGTCGAGCAGTCTCGACAGCGCATCCGGTGCGGGTTCGTCGCGGGCTCCCAGGAGCCAGATCCACTGGGCACCGTGGGCCACCGCACGGTCGATCGCCTCAGCCGTGTCGCGCGCCGAGGCGCTGAGGACAGATGAGACCCCCGGGATGTCCGCCGACGTGCGGTCACCCCGGAGGTCCGCGCCGTCGTCGGTGCCGACGACGGCGGTGATGCGAAGGCTCACCCCGCCTGCTTCTTGAGGCGGCGCCTTTCACGCTCGGAGAGCCCGCCCCAGATGCCGAAGCGCTCGTCGTTCGACAGCGCGTACTCGAGGCACTCGGAGCGGACGTCGCACGAGGAGCAGACCTTCTTCGCCTCGCGGGTCGAGCCGCCCTTCTCCGGGAAGAACGCCTCGGGATCCGTCTGGGCGCAGAGCGCCTGGTCCTGCCAGGCGAGGTCGCCGTCCCCGGAGCCGCCCAGCAGCAGCGACAGAGGAGACACCGCTTCCCCGCGATCCCCTCCCGGTGCGCGCGGCGACAGGGAGACGGGGTCGAGATCGAGCGGGTCGGCGACGAAGGACGGTTCACCCGTCCCCGGGTCGACGAACCAGTCGACCGCCGCTCTGTCCGCTACGCTCTCGCGCAGCGGCCCGGCAGGCGCCTCCGTCTGCGGTACCGCGCTCATTCCTGCTGAATCCCTCAGTCTGTGTGCTGGTGTCACGTGTCCTCCCCCTTTCATCATCGGCGCCGACTGATCTGCCCGACGCGTCCGACTCATACTGAAATTACACGTGTGTCATTACCCTTCCGTCAAGCCGTCGACGGGTACCCTTCAGCCCATTAGAACTGCTGTTCGAGGGGTTCACACTCACCCGCGCAGCCCGTTCACTACATGTGGTGGAGAGCGGCACCGGTGACCACAACCTGTGGCGCGGATGTGATGCTGTGAGTATTCGGACGTTCTTCGTCTGCAACGATAGGGCCATGACCTCCTCACCCCCCGCGCCGCACCGCAGGGCCGAATCCAGCCGTCTCCTGACCGCCTACGCGGTGCCCGGCATCGGCCGCATCCGTCCGGGAACGGACCTCGGACGGGAGATCGGGGGCGCGATGACCGCCAGCGGCCTCGACCTCAAGGACGGCGATGTCGTGGTCGTGGCGTCGAAGGTCGTCGCGAAGGCGGAGAACGCGCTCGCCCGGGCAGGAACCCGGCAGGACTTCGAACGGCTGGTCGATGCGCACTCGCGGCACACGGTCGTCCGCCGCCGCTACTCCTCCGGCGTCACGGTCAACGTCGTGCGCACGGCGTCCGGCACCGTCCAGGCCGCCGCGGGGCTCGACCAGTCGAACACGGACGGCGATGACGACGTCCTCCTCCACCCGCAGGACCCGGACGCATCCGCCGCGCGGCTGCGCACGTCCTTGTCCGACCGATTCGGCGTGCACCTGGGCGTCATCGTCTCGGACACCTCGTCACGGCCGTGGCGGGTGGGCGTCTCCGACTTCGTCCTGGGCTGCGCGGGCATCGACCCCCTCGACTCGCAGCGGGGCGAGCCCGACGATGCGGGCCGCCCCCAGCAGGTGACGGTGCGCGCCGTCGCGGATGCGATCGCGCAGGCCGCAGACCTCGTGAAGGGCTCCGCGCGGGGACGACCGGTGGCGATCGTCCGCGGCGTGAGCGAGGTCGTCACGGAATCCGGCACCGGCGGTGCAGGGCTGTCTCGACCGCTGTCGGACGACTGGTTCCGCACCGGGCACGTCGAAGCGGCGTGGACTGCCCTGGGCGTCGACCCGGCTGACCCGGCGATCACTCCCCCGTCCGGCGACGACTCCGACGACATCCTGGCCCGGGCCACCCGCGCGCTGGCCGTCGCCCGCAGCGGCGCTCCCCGCACTCCGGGGCAGGCGGGCTGGCGGCTGACGCTCACCGGCTCCGGGTCCTCCATCCGTGTGCGACCGCGCCCGGAGGCCTCCCGGCCCGAATCGGCGGGCCACCCCCTCGTCGAGGCGGCCGTGGGCCTGGGCGCCCTCGTCGAACGCATCGCCACGGCACTGGCCGCCGAGGACCTCCGCTGCGAGACGGACTGGCTCTGGGAGGACACCGGCGCCCCCGGCGGTGCAGACATCCGCATCGAACTCACCCCCACTCCGACAGGAAGCTGACACCCCGTGCGCACCTACCTCGCGGCACTCGCCGAACTCCGCCGTCCCGTCCTGCGCTGGGAGGGCCCGGACGGCGCCTCCCTCGAACTCACCGGCCCCGTCCTCGCGAACTGGGCGCACAAGGCGCACGGCCTGCTGGCCGATTCCGAGGTCGGACCGGACCTGGACCTCGGCATCGTCGACTCCGCCGGACTGCACTGGCGCGCGCTGACGGGTGCCCTCGCAGCGTGGTCGCTGGGTGCGTGCGTGCGCATCGTGGCAGACGAGGAGCCGCAGAGCGGCTGGGCCGCACTCGCCTCTGAGCACCGCGCCGAGGACCCCGTCACCCACTCCGCCGACGAGGTCTTCGTCTTCCCGATCGCCCCACTCGCCCTGAGCGTCGACGCACCGGTCGACACGATCGACTACGCGACCGCCCTGCGCACCCACCCCGACGAGGCACCCGTGGGAGCCCTCGCGAGCGTGTCGTTCGGCGATGCCGCCACGACGGAGTCGGCAGCATTCGCCGGGCTGACGGAGCAGGCCCCCGCGGCGTCCGACAGCCACAGCACCGAGGTCGTCGTCACCGAGGCCCCTCGCTCCACCACGGAGTGGGGCCGGGTGCTGGCAGGGCTCCTCCACGGTCTCGTGGTCCTGCGCCAGGTGGACTGAGCGCTCCTCGACGGCCTGTCGATCCGCTCCCCCCGGCCCAGCGGACACGCCGTCACGTCGAGACGGTCCCGTGCAATAATCCGAAGCATGGACAAAGTGGTTTCGACAGCAGCAGAAGCGGTGAAGGACATCCCCGACAGCTCACGCATCGCCGTCGGAGGCTTCGGAGTCGTAGGAGTGCCCGAGGTGCTCATCGACGCGGTCCGCGACCAGGGTGCGAAGGATCTGGAGGTCATCTCCAACAACGCGGGGGTGGACGGACGCGGATTGGGCAAGCTCCTCGAGACACGCCAGATCAGCCGCATCATCGCCTCCTACGTCGGAGAGAACAAGGAATTCGCCCGCCAGTACCTGTCGGGAGAGCTCGAGGTCGAGCTCACTCCGCAGGGGACGATGGCAGAGAAGCTGCGCGCTGCAGGCGCCGGCATCCCCGCCTTCTACACGATCACAGGGCTCGGCACGCAGGTGGCGGACGGCGGCATCCCGTGGAAGTACGACAGCGACGGAAACGTCGTGAAGTCCTCGCCCACGAAGGACACGAGGACGCTCACGACGTTCGGCGAGGAGCAGGAGTACGTCCTCGAGGAGTCGCTGCCCACGGATTACGCCCTGGTCCGCGCGGCGAAGGGCGACCGGGCCGGCAACCTCGTCTTCAACGCCTCCGCCCGCAACTTCAACCCACCGGCGGCGATGTCCGCGAACACGACGATCGCAGAGGTCGAGGAGCTCGTGGAGGTCGGCGAGATCGACCCGGACGACGTCCACCTGCCGGGCATCTACGTCGCCCGCGTCCTCCCGCTCACCCCTGAGCAGGTCGCGGACAAGCCCATCGAGAAGATGACCGTGAGGGAGGACTGACTCATGAGCCTGACACGCAATCAGATGGCCGCCCGCGCGGCTGAGGAGCTCGCCGACGGCTCGTACGTCAATCTGGGCATCGGCATGCCCACGCTCGTTCCGAACTACATCCCCGAAGGCGTCCACGTCGTCCTCCAGTCGGAGAACGGGCTGCTGGGCGTCGGCCCCTATCCTCGCCGGGACGAGATCGACGCCGACCTCATCAACGCGGGCAAGGAGATCGTCACGATGCACCCCGGTGCGGCGTTCTTCGACTCCGCGGTGAGCTTCGGCATGATCCGCGGCGGCAAGATCGACGTGGCGATCCTGGGCGGCATGCAGGTCGCCGGCAACGGCGACATCGCCAACTGGATGATCCCCGGCAAGATGGTCAAGGGAATGGGCGGCGCGATGGACCTGGTCCACGGCGCGAAGAAGGTCCTCGTCCTCATGGACCACACCGCCAAGGACGGATCGCTGAAGCTGCTCGAAGCGTGCGACCTGCCGCTGACCGGTGAGCGCGTCGTCTCGCGCATCATCACCGACCTCGCGGTCCTCGACGTCACCGGAACGGGATTCCGCCTCATCGAGCGCGCCCCCGGCGTGAGCGTCGAGGAGATCCAGGAGAAGACCCAGGGCCTCGAGCCCCTCACCGGAGACGTGCCGGAGGCTGCGACAGTCGCCTGATCGGCAGGCGGGCGCGACAGAAGCCTGCTCTCTGGGACGGCGGTCGGGGATTCCCTGAGGGATCCCCGACCGCTGTCGTGTGTGCGCGCGTCAGACTGTCGCGGGCCAGTCCGTCGCAGCCCAGCCCGTCACAGCCCAGTCCGTCGCAGCCCGGTCCGTCGCGGCCAGGGGTGTCACAGTCCCGCACTGGCGACGAACAGCGACCCGATGCCGGTCACCGCGGGGCGGGGCTCATCCGCCGGAATCCACACGGAGTCCCCGCGCGCCAGCTCGCATGCGGCGGAGCCGCCGTCGTCCGGCCCCTCGGCACGAAGCGTGAAGGCCCCTTCCGTGCACAGGAGGGTGAGCGCACCGGGGCGCTCCAGGCGACGGCCCGCAGCCTCCGTGATGACCGTGAGGACGAAGTCGTCGGTCCTCCCCCGCAGCTCACCGTCGTCGTCCGGTAGGAGCAGGTCCGGGGCGTGCGTGTCGAAGCGTGCCGTGCGGACCAGCTCGCACACGTCGACGTGCTTCGCCGTGAGGCCGCCGCGCAGAACGTTGTCGCTCGATGCCATGATCTCGACGCCCATGCCCCGCAGGTACGCGTGGATGCTCCCCGACTCGACCGCCAGCGACTCGCCCGCCTGCAGGAGGTGGCGCCGGAGCATGACTGCGACGAGCGGCCCCGGGTCGTGCGGGAAGTCCGCGTGCGTCTCCTGCAGCGTGCGCGCAGGATCCGTGCTGCTGCCGACGCGCGACGGGTCGTCCGCAGCCGCAGAGCGGAGCGCAGAATCGGCCAGGGCAGCCGCCAGGGCGTCGGCGAGTGCGCCGAACCGCGCGGGCTCACCCAGGAGGCGCTCGACCGCGTCGCGCAGCACCACGGCGTCAGCGCGCGGATCCCCCGGTGGTCGGGTCAGCGCGGCTCGCCACGCCGTCAGGGCGTCGCGCGCCTCGGCGGGAGCCCCGGCGGTCTCGAGTGCGTGCGCGAACCTGTCGAGCGTCGCGAGGACGGCTGCGACGGGCCGGAATCCGCAGAGTGCGTGGAACTCGTCCAACGCGTAGAGCAGCTCCGGCTTGTGCCACGAATCCCTGTACGTCCGGTGCGGGGCATCCGTCGGGATCCCTGCCGCCTCTTCGCGCGCGAACCCGGCTTCGGCCTGCTCCCGGGTCGGGTGGCTCTGGATGGACAGCGCGCTGCGGGCGGAGAGGACCTTCAGGAGGAACGGCAGTCGGGGACCGAACAGCGCAAGGGATTCCCGGCCCAGGAACCGGGCCGGGTCCTCAGCGATGAGCGCATCGAGGCTGCGGCCGTCGACCGTGGACGGCGCACCGGGATGCGCGCCGACCCACAGCTCCGCGACGGGCGTGCCGTCCGGCTCCTGCCCCAGGATCTCCGGAATGCCCGTCGGGCTGCCCCAGGCGTAATCCTTCCGGGTGTTCGTCAGCCGCTGCATTCATCTCCTCATCCACCCGCATCCAACCCGTCCCGCGAAGCCTACGATAGGCCACTCGGACAGCCGAACCACGCACGAGCGGCCCCACACCCTGTTCAGGTGCGGGACCGCTCGTGACCGGCGCGCCGAAGGGTTCCCCGCCCTCCGGGCTCCGCGATCAGATCACGCGGACGAAGACCGCTCCCCGATCGAGCATCCAGCTGTAGCTGCGCTTCGAGGTGTTCGTGCGCGAGGATCCCGCGTCGTACATCTGCCCCTTGGTCTCGGAGATGATGCCGATGTGGCCGGGGATCCAGACGAGGTCGCCCGGCTTCGCCTCCTCGGCGGAGATCACCGTCCCCGCGTTCTTCTGCGCACTGGTGTGGCGCGGCAGGTCGATCCCGTGCTTGCCGTAGACGTACTGCGTGAACCCGGAGCAGTCCCAGCCCGACGGGGACGTTCCGCCCCAGCGGTACGGCGCGCCCATGTGCTTCTTCGCCTCGGCGATGATCGCGGCGCGCTTCTCCTCGTCCTTCTGCTCCTCCGACTTCTCCGGCTTCTTCGAAGGCTTCGGATCAGCCGTCTTCGTCGGCTTGGGCGACGGAGTCGTCGTCGGCTCGGGCGAGGCACTGCGGGAGGGCTCCGGCGACGAATCCTCTGTGGGCTCCGTCGTCGGCTGCTCCGACGGCTCGACGGAGGGCTCGTCCGACGGGCCTTCCCCGGGCTCGCCGGACTCACCTCCGTCACGGGGGCTCAGGTCCTCGACATCGGCATTGAGATCGCCCTCAGCGGAGAACTCGGTCGTGCCGTAGCCCTCTGCCCAGACGAGGCGTGCACCCTGGAACGCCTGCTCGGCGCGGCCGTCCTCCACCGTCAGTTCACCTGTCGGGTACCCCAGGTGCCCATTCTCATAGCCCTTGTCCTTCCAGTACCTCTGGAGGATGCCGGTCGTCGCGTGCGCACCGGTGGCCTCCGTGTAGTGGATGGAGCCCTTCTGGAACGGCTGGTATTGGCCGTCATCCGTGAGGCCGCCCTTCGAGTCGGTCTTCGGGAAGCCGATCGTCTTGAGGAGATCCTCGTCCACGCGGTCATCGAACACGCCCTTCACGATGTGCGCGCCGGTGTCCTTCGTGTAGTAGATGTGGCCCTTCGCGTACTTCTGGCCCAGGCCGCCGGCGATCTTGAACTCCTCGCCGGACGGCTTGCCCAGCTGCTCGACGTTGCCTTCGTACTTCTTCTCGATGGGAGTCTTGGACGTCTTCTCGTCGTCCTTCTTCTCGTCCTTCTTCTTCTCGTCGTCCTTCTTCTTCTCGTCCTCAGGGGTGTCGCCACCGTCCTGCATCTTCTCGATCGCAGAGCGCATGCCGCCCAGCTTGGAGTAGAACGCAGCACCGGGGCAGACGGTCTGGCCGACGTCGCGGTGGCCGATCACCGTGCGGACGCGCGTGCCGCCCAGCGTGGTCCTGTCCGCCGCGGACACACCGTCGAGCGACAGCTTCCAGGCGATCACGTGGTTGACCGCGTCGATCGTCTTCTGCGGCGGTGCCGCCTTGTCGTAGGTGCCCATGACGGAGATGCCGAAGGACCCGGTGTTGTAGCCGGCGGCGTGCGCGCCGATCACGGCCTTGCTGAGACCACCGGCGCGGCCTTCCCAGAGGCGGCCGTACTTGTCCGCGAGGACGTTGTAGCCGACGTCGCTCCAGCCGCGGCCCTGCGTGTGGAAGCTGTAGATGCCGCGCAGGATCGAGGGAACGTCGCCCGCACTGTAGCCGTTGGCACCGGCCGTGTGGTGGACGACCGCGGCCTTGACGGAGCTCGCGTAGTCGGCAGAGCCGTTGCGCATGCTCTCCTTGGCGCCCCACGACTTGCGGGAGCCGATGGACGGCTTGTCGACCTTCTTCACGGACGTGTTCTGCACGGACGAGCTGCCCGGGACGTAGGACGCGTTCTGCGCGGACGCACCGTCTGCGGGTGCTGCGTTCGCAGCATCCGTCGCGGGGACCTCGGCCTCGTCGGACGGCGCTGCGGACTGCTCGCCCGCATCGGCCTGCGGCGGGAGGACCGGCTGGTTCTCCTCGACTGCGGCAGCATCACCCGCCGACGACTTCGGGTCCACGAGGACGAGTTCGGTCGCGGCGGGTGCGTCGGCGGCGCCGAGTACACGCAGCTGGACGCCGTCCGCGCCGGACACGATGAACGGCTCTGTACCGTTGCCGCCCTCGTCGAGGTTCTCGATCTCCAGGTCGGTCCACGCGCCCCATTCGCCACCGGCCTTCTGCCGGACCTCGAACGACACGTCGGTGTCGCCCTCATAGGTCACGCCCACGACGCTCGGATTGCCGCTGGGAACGTCCACGGCCTCGGAGATCGCAGCGATCGAGGTGCCGTCCTCGGTCTCCTCCTGAACGGACCCGACGACGGGGGCATCGGTCTCGTCCGGCTCGGAGGACTCAGCGGACCCGGACACGTCGGGGTCCTCCGCTGCATCGGTCGCGGGTCCGGAGGGCCCGCCCAGTCCGGGCGCGTCGTCCTCCGCGGACTCCGCCGACGAATCCGTGAGCCCGGTGTTCGCGGCCTCGAATGCTCCGCTGTGGGGTGTCATCGGGCCTGCAGCGACGTTCGTGGCAGTCGTGGCGCCGCTGGCGCGCAGGAGTCCGGGCACGTTGGTCAGTGCGCGGTTCGACGCGGCGGCGGTGGATTCGGACGAGGCGCGCGCCCCGATCTCGTCGAGGCCGTCGTCGCTGATGTCCGTCAGGGGCGACGAACTGATCTCGGGATTGACAGGAACCGCGATCGCGGCGGTCGAACTCGAGAGTCCGAACGTCGTCACCATGACCGCGGCCGCGCATGCGGCTACAGAAGGGACCAGAATTCTCATCGTTTCAGCCTTTGCGAGGAAGTCAGGGAAGGAGGCTTCTACGAAGTGGGGTCGTCGCTGGATGCGGCGAACCACCTCAACATCTCAAGATTGTTACATATTTTCGGCGTGTCTCAGTTGAAATCTCGCCCGAAACGGAAATGACACGCGTGTGGTTCCGCATGTTCTCGCGCCGAACGGCGCCTGAAAAAGTTTTGCGGGAATCCCGTCAGATCGAGCGGATCGAGCACGATCGAGGGTGATACTCGTCACGTCCGGCGCGCCAGGGCTCCCCTCAGGCACCCCCGACAGACGACAGCTGGAACAGCCTACCGCTGCCGCTCAGGGGCCGACGAGGCGAGACGCACGAGACGAGACGCTCGAGACGGGACGTGACGCACCCCCGACAGGCCATCGACGCACGGGCAGCGTCCGCCCGTGCTCGTCAGGGAACGCTGCAGATCGCAGCCGCGTCTGCCTCGGAATCTTCCGCATCCTGCTCGTCCCCGGTCTCCCCGGCCACAGGCGCGGCCCACAGGGACACCTCCTGCGTCGCACCCGTCGCATCCGTGGGAAGCGCTGCGACGGTCGTCGCCGCAGGCCCGACGGACGTCTCGGCAGCCGCCTCGGCCTCTTCGGCCGTCTGCTCCGATTCGACGACGGTGTCAGCTACCAGCTGCCGGACGTCGGCGAAGTCCGGACGGGTGGGGTTGACCTCGGGAGGTGTGAGGTCGACGGAGGTCGTCCCGGCGGTGCGCGTCTTGAGCGCCAGGTCCACGAAGCGGTCCACCTGGACCTGCGGGATATCCGTCGACACGACGTCCGGGGCCGCCTGTGCGATGTCCTGGAAGCGCAGCAGGAGCGTCGAGGGATCGAGCTGCTGGACCATCGCGTCCTGCACGCACCGCTGCCGGACCATCCGCTCGTAGTCGGACGAGAACTCGCGCGATCGCGCGAACCACAGCGCGTGGTACCCGTCGAAGTGATGCTCGCCGGACTCGATCCATTTCTTCACCGGGCCGTGCTGCCCGGTGGACGGATCGACCTCGGAGGAGATGGGCACGCGCTTCTCCGAGACGACGGAGATGCCTCCCATCGCATCGATGAGGCTCTCGAAGCCCTTGAGGTCGATCATCGCGTGGTACTGGACATCGAGGCCCGTCACTCCGCCGACGGCCTCCTTCATCGCCTCGACACCGGGGGTGACGTCGTCCGGGTACTCGTCCGCGTGCTCCTCCCCCTGCTGGTAGACGGCGTTCAGCAGGCACTCGTCGCCGCAGTCGAAGCCGTTCGGGTGCACGGCCGCCAGCGGGCTGTCTTCGGTGAAGGGCACGTTCTGCATGTTGCGGGGCAGGCCGATCATGACGGCGCCGCCGGTCTTCGCATCGACGCTCACCAACGTGATGCTGTCCGGCCGGATCCCGTCCCGGCCCTCTCCCGCGTCGGACCCCAGGAGCAGGATGTTGTACCGGCCGTCCGCCGGCCGCTCACCCAGGCCGCCGGCGAAGAGGTCGGACATGAGCTCGCGCTGGCTGTTCATCATGAAGGAGCTGTAGGCGGTGCCGCCCGTGACGACCAGGACTGCGACCGCAGCCGCCGCCAGGAACCGTTTCCTGGCCCTGGGGCTGAGCGTGTGGAGCCTGACCCTGCGCACGGTGTCCAGGAGGCACAGGACCCAGCTCACGCCCGCGACGACGAGCAGGGCGAGCAGGAACGTGAGAATGAAGGGGTTCGTCGCGAGGGTGAATGCGAACTGGCGACGGATGAGCACGACGATGAGTGCGACCGCGAGCAGCAGCCAGGTGAGCAGAGTGATGACCAGGGGGATCCGGGATCCCCGCGTGCGGAAGAACGACTGCACGCTGCCGGGCATCAGCATCGTCGCCGCGAGCAGCACCCACCCCCGCACGTCGCGACGCGGGGCGTCGAGGTGGCGGGGTTCGCGGACGGGATCCGCATACTGCAGCGAACGCTTTTCGGTCACAGGGCGCCTCGGGGTGGAGCGGACGTACGACAGCACAACCATGCACGATCAGAGGACGGTTCTCACGGACCCCACCCCGGCAGGTCGGTGGGAGATCCCTGGACGTCCGGATCAGACCGCGTCCGCACGCACGGGTGCAGACGCGCGAGACCGCTGGTCGCCTATGGGCGCTCGAGATCGCTCAGGGCAGCTCAGGGCAGCTCAGGCATCGGCCACCCATTCGCGCAGGCGGGTGAGCCCCTCTGTGATGTCCTCGAGACCGATCCCGGAGTACGCGAGCCTGATGTACTCCCGGTCCTCGCCCGGCTGCCTCGTCCCGAAGTGCTCCCGCGTGCAGAAGGAGACACCGGTGCTGTGCAGGGCCTGCTGCGCGAACTCACCGACGTCCGCGAGCCCCATCCTCCGGACGGCCTCCGTCACGTCCGGGAAGACGTAGAAGGTCGACTGGGGCACGGCGGCCGTCATCCCGGGGATCGCGTTGACGAGGCCGCACACCGCGTCGCGCCGTGCGCGGAACTCGTCGAGCATGAGGCGCACCGGCTCCTGCGTGCCCGTGAGAGCCGCGATCCCGGCCCACTGGACGAAGTGCGTGGTGCAGGATTCGTCGTTCGTGTTGAGGGTGGAGAGCACGTCCGCCACAGCGCGGGGCGCCACTGCGCAGCCCAGTCGCGATCCCGTCATCGCGAACTTCTTGCTGAACGTGTAGAGGATGACCGTCCGCTCCGCCATTCCCGGAAGTGCGGCGATCGACCGCGATTCTCCCTCGTAGCGCATCTCGAAGTACGCCTCGTCGGACAGCACCCACAGATCGTGCTCCTGCGCGATCTGCGCGACCGCCTCGCGCTCTGCGTCCGTCGATTCCGCAGAGATCGGATTCTGCAGGTCGTTGTAGATGAGCGCAGTCGTCTGCGGCGTGATGAGAGAGCGCAGGTGGTCGAGGTCGATCGCGAAGCCGTCGGGGGTGGGGATGTACCGGTACGGCAGCGGCACGCCGCCCAGGTACGCGATCTGGGATTCGTAGATCGGGAAGCCGGGGTTCGGGTACAGCACGCCGTCCCCCGGGTCCATGACGGTCTGGAGGAACTTCGTGATGACCGGTTTGCCGCCCGTCGTCACGACGACCTGGTCCGGGGAGATCCGCATCCCCCGTCGGGTCCCGATGTCATCGGCCAGCGCTTCCCGCAGCTCCGGAATGCCGGGGCCCGGGCAGTAGCCGGTCTTCCCGTCCGCGATCGCAGCATTCATCGCCTCGACGATGTGCGGAGCGGTGGGCAGGTCGATGTCACCCAGGTGGAACGGGAAGACGCGGTTGCCGCGCGCCTTCCACTCGGCGGCCGCCCGAGCGACGGCGAAGGCGGTCTCCGTCCCCAGATCGTCGATGCGGCGTGCGATCTTCATGGCGGGCTCCTCGTGCAGGTGGATCGGCACCCTCCAGTCTGCCGCTTCGCGCTGCCCCCGTCACTCCCCCACGGCCCACGGTCGCCTCACAGCGCTCCGCGTCTGCTCCGGCGCACCCCCGGACCGCCGAACCGCTGCGGGCGGACATCGTGAGGGAGTGCGGAGGCGCTGAGGGGTCGGCATCCCGCTGCCGATCCGAGACGTCGCTCCAGCACCCGAGATCGTCGAAATCTGTGCCCAGGTGACGTCTCGCACGCCGCACGCGCGGGTCCGCACGCCGCACGCACGGGCTCGCACGCCGAACGCGCGGGTCCGAGCGCGAGAGCGCCCCGCACGCGCCTCCGGTTCACGCCAGCAGCTTGCGTCCCATGACGAGCCGCTGCACCTGGTTCGTGCCCTCGTAGATCTGCGTGATCTTCGCATCGCGCATCATGCGCTCGACCGGGTGGTCGGCCACGTAGCCCGCACCGCCGAGCAGCTGCACGGCGTCCGTCGTGATCTCCATCGCCGCGTCGGATGCGTAGGCCTTGGCCGCCGCACCGAAGTAGCCCAGGTCCGCGTCCTCCCGCTCGCTCTTCGCCGCGGCGACGTAGGTGAGCTGACGCGCCGCCTCGAGCTTCATGCCCATGTCCGCGACCATGAACTGGATGCCCTGGAAGTCCGCGATGGCCTTCCCGAACTGCTTGCGCTCCTTGATGTAGCCCATCGCGTAGTCGAGCGCTCCCTGGGCGATGCCCACGGCCTGCGCCGCGATCGTCACGCGCGTGTGGTCGAGGGTGCGCAGAGCGATCTTGAGGCCCTCGCCCTCCGCTCCGACGATCCGATCGGCGGGCAGGTGGACGTTGTCGAAGATCAGTTCGCGCGTGGGGCTGCCCTTGATGCCGAGCTTGCGCTCCTTCTCACTGAACGTGAAGCCCTCATCGCCCTTCTCGACGACGAAGGCGGTGATGTTGCGTCCGCGCGCACCGTCCGGATCGGTGACCGCCATGACCGTGTAGAGGTCGGACTCGCCCGCGTTCGTGATCCACGTCTTCACACCGTTGAGGGTCCAGCCGTCGCCGTCGCGCACCGCGCGCGTCGTCATGGACGCGGTGTCGGAGCCCGCCTCGCGCTCCGACAGGCCGTAGGAGAACCCGCGCCCCTCCGCCAGCTGCGTGAGGTACTTCTCCTTGACCTCCTCGCCGCCGCCCAGCTGCACCGGCATGGAGCCCAGCTTGTTGACGGCGGGGATGAGCGACGAGGACGCGCAGCCGCGCGCCACCTCCTCGATGACGATCGCCGTGGCCAGCGCGTCCGCGCCCACACCGCCGTACTGCTCCGGCACGTGCGGGGCGAAGAAGTCGGTTGCGAGCAGCGCGTCGTGCGCCTCCTGCGGATAGCGCGAGTCCGCGTCCACCTCTGCGGCGTGCGGGGTGATCTTCCCCTCGACGACGTCACGGACGGCGGCACGCAGCTCGTCGTGCTCCTCGGTGGGACGGAAGAGATCGAATGTCATGCTCGTACTCCTTCATGTGCGGGCCGTCGCCCGACGATCGGACTGTCACTCTGCGACGAGGCCCGGGGAGGACGCCGTCGCGGGGGTCTGGTCTCAGTGGTGCGCGCCGCCTTCGCCGGCGACCCGTTCCGACAGCGCACGGCCCTTGGCCATCGCCTTCTCCCGCAGCGCTGCCCGGTGGTCATCGAGCGCGGCGCGCAGGTCAGTGCCGTCCTGCGCCTCGTCACCCACCGCGCCGGTCGCCAGGATCCTCACCGCGAGCAGACCCGCGTTCGCGGCCCCTCCCACGGACACGGTCGCGACGGGGACGCCCGAGGGCATCTGGACGATGGACAGCAGCGAGTCCATCCCGTCGAGGTGCGCGAGCGGGACCGGGACGCCGATCACCGGCAGCGAGGTCAGCGACGCGAGCATCCCCGGCAGGTGTGCGGCGCCCCCCGCGCCGGCGATGATCACCTCGAGTCCGCGGTCAGCGGCCGTGCGGCCCCACTCGACCATGTCCTCGGGCATCCGGTGCGCGGACACGACCTCTGCGGTGAAAGGGATGCCGAACTCCCGCAGCGCATCTGCGGAGGCGGACATCGTCGGCCAGTCGGAGTCCGAACCCATGACGATGCCGACCCGTGGCCGGTCGTCGGTCCGCGGATCGGGAGGACCCGCCGCCGAGGCCGTCGTCGCCGCTGCGCCCGTCGTCGGGCCGCTGCTGTCGGGACCCGCGATCCCGAGGCCCGCCGCATGCGCGGCATCACTGAAGTCCGGGTGAGGGTTCGTGTCCACTCCCGCGATGAAGTCCGCCGCGTGACGGGCGCGGGCCAGCAGCCGCGCGGGATCTCCGGAGCCCGCGAGGTTCACGTGCCCCAGCTTCCTGCCGGGCCGCACGCCCTTGCCGTACATGTGCACCTTGACGGCGGGGTCGTGCGCGAGCACGTGGAGGTAGGCGTGGTAGAGGTCGTCGCGGTCCGCACCCAGCACGTTGACCATCGCCGTCAGCGGCGCGTGCGCGGACGGGTCGCCCAGCGGCAGGTCGAGGACCGCGCGCAGGTGCTGCTCGAACTGACTCGTGAGGGAGCCGTCCTGCGACCAGTGGCCCGTGTTGTGGGGGCGCATCGCGAGTTCATTCACGAGGTACCCGCCGTCGACCTCGAACATCTCCATGGCCATGACGCCGGTGACGCCCAGGCGAGTGGCCAGTGCGATGACGTCGCCCTGGATGCGGGCGGACAGCTCCGCGGACAGTCCGGGGGCCGGCGCGAGCGCCTCCTTGCACACCCCGTCCTGCTGGTGTGTCGCGACGACGGGCCACACTGCGGTCTGGCCGGACGGCGACCGCCCCACCATGACGGCGAGCTCACGGGTGAAGGCGACCTTCTCCTCTGCGAGCAGCGTGCCGGGGGCGTCGGCGAACCAGTCAGCGGCCTCGGCGGGGTCATGGATGACCCGCACCCCGTGGCCGTCGTAGCCGCCGCGCGGAGTCTTGAGGATGAGCGGCAGACCCAGGTCGGCAGCCGCGGATTCGAGCTCTTCGACGGAGCCCACCTCCGCCCAGCGCGGGTTGGGCAGACCCAGTTCATCGATCTTCGCGCGCATGACGAGCTTGTCCTGCGCGTGGATGAGCGCGTCGGGGCCCGGATGCACACTGTGGCCGGCCGCCTCGAGCGCCCGCAGGTGCTCCGGAGGCACGTGCTCGTGGTCGAAGGTGAGGACGTCGACGGTGTCCGCGAACGCCTTGAGGTCATCCCAATCGCGGTAGTCGCCCACCGTGACGAATGCGGACACCTGCGCGGCCGACGCGCCGTCGGCCTCACTGAGGACATGGAAGGAGACGCCGAGCGCCTCTGCTGCGGGCGCCATCATCCTGGCGAGCTGTCCGCCGCCCACGACGCCGATCTTGGGGAAAGTCACGGGAGACAGTCTATGCACGCTGTGCGGCACCGTCCTCATCCGCCGTTAGTCTTGCGCACATGGGACTGCTGAAGGAGCTCCGCCGAGTGGGGAAATTCTCCGTCATCGGCGGCATCGCCTTCATCGTCGACATCGGACTCTTCAATCTGCTGCGGCTCGAGACGGTGGGGATGGGACCGATGTGGGCGAAGGTCCTCTCCGTCACCGCCGCGACGACCGTGTCGTGGATCGGCTCCCGCTACTGGACGTTCCGCGACGGGAAGTCGAACACCCCGGTGAAGGAGGCGGTGGGCTTCTTCGCCGTCAACGCGGTGGGTCTGCTCATCGCAGTGGGCTGCCTCTGGTTCTCCCACTACGTCCTGGGCTTCACCACCACGTTCGCGGACAACATCTCCGGCAATGTCGTCGGAGTGCTGCTGGGCAACGTGTTCCGCTACCTCATGTACCGCCACGTCATCTACCGCCCCGAACGGGGTGCTGGGCCCACCCCCCGCAGAGCGATCGTGGACGTGGACGACACGGCGCCGCGCGGAGGCCATCGCAGCTGACAGGCTCAGCCGACAGAGGTCGGCCGGCTGCACGAGCCGGGGGCCGACGTCACCCGTTCAGCAGCAGCGGGATCTCGAGCTCGTCGGCCGTCACTCCACCGTGGTGGCCCAGCAGCGACAGCGCAGCGGCGGAGTCGTTCTCCGAATCCACGATCCCGAATCCGGGCTCACCGATGACGACGAGGTCCCCGATCCGCGGCAGGTTGCGATCGCGGACTGGACCGAAGAGACCTGCGCCCACCGCTTCGGCGCGGGTGAGGACGGTGCCCCGCTCCCCCACCAGGGTCCGGAACGCCGCGAGCGCGTCGGCGGATGCCCCCTCCCGGGCGTAGAGATGAGCCGCGCGCGGTTCCCCTCCGACGGCGCGGAGGAGATCGCGGTGCGCGGGGTGGTCCGCCAGGTCGAGGCGGGTCTCATGGGGCACGTCGATCATCCCGTGGTCGGCCGTCACCGCCATGACGGCGTCGTGCGGCAGGGCCGCCGCGAGTCTGCGGAGGCTGCCGTCGACGCTCTCGAGCTCCTCGAGCCACTCCCACGAGTCGACGCCGTGGACGTGCCCGTTCTTGTCGAGGGCGCCCCAGTAGAGGTAGACGACCCGCTGACCGGGCGCCCGCAGCGCCTCCAGAGCATGGTCGACGCGCTCGTCGAGGGTCCGCGATCCGCGGAACCGGGCCCCGCGCATCGAGCCGCGGTTGAGTCCGCGTCCGTCGAATTTGGGTTCTCCCAGGTTCACCGCGTCGATCCCCCCGGCGATGAGCCGGTCGAACAGCGTGGCGTCCGGCACCCACACGCGACCGTCGACGTGGTCGGAGCCCGTGAGCTGGTTGAAGACCTCATCGCGGTCGGGATCGAGCAGCGTGTAGCCCATGACGCCGTGCGCACCCGGCAGCATGCCGGTCGCCAGCGATGACAGGGAGTTCGCCGTGGTCGAGGGGAAGCCCGCGCTCAGCAGCGTCTCGTCCGGCAGCAGGGAGCGCAGGAACGGGGTGTGGGCCGCCCTGCGCCGCAGCAGCCGCGAGCCCAGTCCGTCGATGAGCACGACGACGGCCGTCCGGGCCGCGGTGTCCGGGGCGATCCGCTGTGCCCGGGCGACGGCTTCGGGCGCGAGGATGTGCTCCGCACCCACGGCGAGCGCCGCGGCGGGGAGCACGTCGGACAGGAGCGGCCCCGCATAGTCCGGGGTGGGGATCGTCAGCGGGGCGGTGCCGCCGATCGGGTGCGCCGGCGAATCGTCGACCATCAGCGGTTCAGCCCCTGTCGCGGGTCGCACGGAAGGAGGCCCTGCGGAGTTCGACGGCGAAGGCCTGCGCGCGCGCCACGGCGTCCGGCCCCTCAGCCTGGGCGGAGACGCGGAGCGTGAGGTCCTCGGACAGCAGGCTGCCGCCGTAGCCGTGGTCCGCATCGCACTGCGGATCGGTGCAGGCCTCCGGGAAGGTGTCTATCCGGGTCGTCGATCCCCACCCGAGTGTGAGTGACACCTCGACGGGGGCCTGCCCCGGTTCGAACTGAGCGGGGCGCTCGTACGTGCGTCCGATGAGGACAGTGCGGATGCCGTCCAGCTCGATCGCCTCCGACGACGTCATCGCACGCGGAGGCTGTCCCAGCGGACGCGGGGCGGGATCGTCGTCCACGTGCGCGATGAGGAGGCGGGTGGGGGTGATCGCGAACGCCGTCACGTGCCGGTGGATCGAGTCGAGGTCCACATGCGTGTCGATGTGGACGAAGTGCGAACGGATCTCCTCATCGAACAGGCTCTCGACGAGCATGGTCCCGGCGAGCTGCGGGTAGTACCCGGCCGCCTGGAGATCGGAGATGAGTTCATGCGGAATTGCCATGCGCCCAGCATATGCGCCACTCATCCCGCATATGCTTCCCGTATGACGAGCTACCCCGCCCACTGGGAGGCCGACGTCGTCCTCCGCGACGGAGGCACGGCCCACCTGCGCCCCATCGTCCCGTCCGACTCCGCGGCCCTGCAGCGGATGCACCGGGCACAGTCGCCCGAATCCGTGTACCTGCGCTTCTTCGCCCCCATGCCGCAGATCCCCACGAAGGACCTGGACCGTTTCGTCACAGTCGACCACCGTGACCGCGTCGCCTTCGTGCTGGTCGTCGGCGACGAGGTGATCGGTGTGGGCCGCTTCGACCGGATCGATCCGGAATCAGCAGAGGTCGCCTTCAACATCGCGGACGCGCACCAGGGGCGCGGGATCGGCTCGATCCTGCTCGAGCACCTCGCCGTCGCCGCCCGCGAAGTCGGCATCACCGTCTTCACCGCCGAGGTCCTGCCCCACAACCGTCCGATGCTGCAGGTGTTCGCGGCCGCCGGATACGAGGTGTCACGGGAGTTCGAGGACGGCGTCGTCGCCGTCCGGTTCGAGATCGACCCGACCGACCGGGCGATGCAGGTCATCGCGGCCCGGGAGCACCGCGCGGAGGCTCTGAGCGTCCGCTCCGTCCTCCACCCGGCCTCCGTCGTCGTGATCGGCGCGTCCCGGAAGCGCCACTCCACCGGCAACCTGCTGGTCCGCAACCTCACGTCGGCGGGGTTCCAGGGCACGCTCACCGTGGTCCACCCGGAGGCGGAGTCGATCGCAGGAGTGCAGACGGTCCGCAGCCTCGACGAGCTGACGGAGCCGGCCGACCTCGCCGTCATCGCCGTGCCGGCCACGTCCGTCAGCGGCGTCGTCCGCGACTGCGCCGCGCACGGGGTCAAGGCGGTCGTCGTCATCTCCTCCGGCTTCGCGGAGGCCGGGCCGGAGGGCACAGCACTCCAGCGCGAGGTCGTCGCCACCGCCCGGTCCCACGGCATGCGGGTCGTGGGCCCCAACAGCTTCGGGATCGCGAACACCGCCCCCGATGTCGCCCTCAACTCGTCGCTGTCCCCCTTCCTCCCGGAGCCGGGCAGCCTGGGCCTCTTCAGCCAGTCCGGTGCGCTGGGCACCGCGCTGCTGGCGCGCGCCACCCGGCTGGGACTCGGCATGTCCACGTTCGTGTCCGCTGGCAACCGCGCGGACCTGTCCGGCAACGACCTGCTCCAGTACTGGGAGGAGGACCCCGCGACGAAGGCAGTGGGCCTCTACCTGGAATCGATCGGCAATCCGCGCAAGTTCTCGCGCATCGCCCGTCGCGTGAGCCGGGTGAAGCCCGTGGTCGTCGTGAAGTCCGATCTCACGGGTCAGGAGCTGCCCCCGGGCCACCAGGTGCGCCTCTCCGGTCTCGCGGAGCGCGCGGGCGGAGCGCTGGACGAGATCCTCACGCAGGCGGGGATCCTCCGAGCCGATTCCATCCGCCAGCTCTTCGACATCACCCAGGTGCTCACAGCCCAGCGCCTGCCCACAGGCCGGAGGGTCGGGATCATCGGCAACTCCGCGGCCATGGGGACGCTCCTCGTCCAGGCCGCCCGCGCCGAAGGTCTCGTGGTCGACTGCGACCCCGTGTCGCTCCACCCTGAGGTGCGCGCGGACGAATTCGCAGAGGCACTCGCGCAGATGTACTCCCGCGATGACGTCGACTCCGTCATCGTGAGCTTCACCCCGTCCGCCGGAGCCTCGGATCAGGAGATCGCGGGGGTCCTCTCCGAGCAGGCCGCCCAGGCGACGCAGACGACCGTCGCGTGCTTCTCCGGCGTCCAGGGCGTGCGCGAAGAGCTCACCGCCTTCGTCCCGGGCGACGAGGGCACGCCGGAGCGCCGCACCGTACCCAGCTACTTCGGGCCGGAGGACGCCGTCCTCGCACTCGCGCGCACCACTGACTACGCGATGTGGCGCGGCGAGGACCACGGCCACTACCCGGAGCTCGAGAGGATCGACCGTCGTGCGGCGCGCTCCGTCATCGACTCCGCGCTCGACGAGGTCGAGGGCGACGAGACCGTGGTCCTCTCCCCGTCCCGCACCCGCGAACTCGTGCAGGCGTACGGCATCTCGGTCCTGCCGCACATCACGACGTCGTCCGTCGATGAGGCGCTCGAAGCGGCAGAGGAGCTGGGCTACCCCGTTGCGCTCAAGGCCGTCCACACCCGTCTGCGCCATCGGATGGAGCTGGGCGGGGTCCGCCTCAACATCGAGACGCCGGGCGAGCTGCGCGACGACTACGGGCAGATCCGCGAGGTCATCGATTCCTTCACCCAGGAGGGCCCCTACGACGTCGACGTCCAGCGCATGGCGCCTCCGGGCACCGCGTGCGTGGTGCGCGGCGGCGAAGACCCCCTGCTGGGACCCGTCGTGTCGTTCTCCCTGTCCGGGGACACGACGGAGCTGGTGGGCGACATCGCGCACCGCGTCGCGCCGCTCACGGACGTCGACGCCTCTCAGATGCTCCGGTCCGTGAAGGCGGCGCCGCGACTGTTCGGCTACAAGGGACTGCCCATCATGAACGTCGCGCCCATCGAGGACCTGCTGCTGCGGATCTCCCAGCTGGTCGACGACTTCCCCGCGATCGCGGACATCGCCGTCCACCCCGTCGTCGCCACCCAGACGGACTCTCATGTGCTGAGCATCCGCGTCGTCCTGCGCTCCGCGGTCGACAGGATCGACTCCGCACGCCGGCGACTCGCCTGACCTGCTGCGGGGCGGGACCGGCGCAGCTGCTCTCCGCCGCGGGACGCGCCCCCGTCCCACATGGGCTCCTTAGGCTTGCCTCAGCACACCGCATTAGCGTACGTTTGTGTGACGGATAGAGATGCAGGTGAGCCTTCCCTCCGGGTGGCCGCTCCCCCGCTGGAGCCCGCATCTCACGCACAGCCCGAGGAGGACCGTTGAGCACGCTCGCGATGGACCCGACGATGACCGGGACCGACCGTCCGCTGGCTCCGACCGCACCTCGGCCCGTATTCCGCAGCGACCACGCCCCGCAGCGGGAGAACGCGCGGAACGCCACGTTCCGCTTCGACACGAGCCCCCGCGTGCTCACGGTCGTGAAGTCCCTGCGCCTGTCCGACGCACTCATGCGCATCCGCTTCCGCGCCGATGACGGCTTCGCGGAGTTCCCGAGCATCAGCCCGGACGATCATCTCAAGCTCTTCTTCGATGTGGACGAGCACGGCGAACCGGTGCTGCCGACCGTCGCCGACGGCCGCTTCTCCATCCGAGGGCTCACCCATCGCGACTTCACCATCCGGTGGTTCGACTCCGCGAGCCGGACGGTCGACATCGACTTCGTCCTCCACACGCACGGCGTCGCCGGCCATTGGGCCGCTGCCGCGCAGCCGGGCGATCGACTGGCCTCGATGGGTCCCCGCGGAACGTACCTCGTGAAGGACACCTTCGACTGGTACGTGCTCGCCGCAGACGACACCGCACTGCCCGCGCTGGCGCGCTGGGCCGAGTCGCTGCCGGAGGGCACCGCCGCCACCGCCTATGTCGAGGTCGACTCCGCCGCGTCGCAGATCGCCCTGCCGACACGGGCGGACCTCACCGTCCGCTGGCTGCACCGCGGCGACGCGGAACCGGGTACGACGACCCTGCTGGCCGACGCGGTGATGGAGCACGACTTCACGAACCCGAACGGCTACGTCTGGGCTGCGGGTGAGGCGATGTCCATCAAGTCGCTGCGCTGCTTCCTGACCTTCCGCACCCTCCTCACACGCGACAACTGGACGGTCGACGGGTACTGGCGACGCGGTGTCGCCGCGTTCGACCGCACTCTGCGAGGGCGCGCATGCCCGCAGTGCGAGGCACCTGCCCCCTGACCAGCGCTGGTCTGCCGGCTGGCCCGCGCTCTCCTGATCCCCTGCTCGTCGGCCCCCTGCTCGCCGCCTCGACCGACCCCCTGCTCGACGCGGGGGATCCCCACGCCCCGACCGGCGGCTTTCCCCACTGCCCGGGACGAGCAGCGTTCCTAGGCTCGAGAGCATGTCGCTCCTGTCCGGTCTCCTCTCCACGGGTCACGCATTCGCCGTACTCCTCGCCCTCACCGGCGCCGTTCTGCTCGCATTCGGCACGCACGCCCAGCACGCCGCAGTGACGCGGCCCGGGCGACCGACAGGCATCCGTCGTCTCCTCCGCACACCGCTGTGGCTGCTGGGCGGCGCACTGATCGTGCTGGAGACCGTCTTCAACGTCGTCGCACTGGGACTCGCACCCCTTGCGCTCGTCCAACCGCTCGGCACTGCATCGCTCGTCCTCGCGGTGCTCATCGGAGCGTCCCGCAGCCCCCTCACCCGCGAGGTCGTGTTCGCCGTCCTGCTGACCTCCGGATCCGTCGCCGCCTTCGTGAGCATCTCCGCCCAGCACGCGGACCACTCTCCCGCCTCCCCGGAGGCCGCAGGACTCCTCGCGGCCCTGCTGCTCGCAGGATCAGCGCTCGGCGTCGTCATCGCACGCAGCGCAGCAGGTCACCTGCCCCGCGTCGCAGCGGCGGGCATCCTGTTCGGCTGCGTGGCATCCGGCGCGCACGTCGCCGCCGCGCGGTTCCTCACGGGCGAGGGTCTCCCCCTCCCCGTCTGGGTCGTCATCGCAGCCCTGGCTCCGGCCTCGGCGGTGGGCATCTGGCTGGTGCAGACCGCGTACGCGAGCGGTTCTGCGGCGACCGTCCTCGCAGGGCTCACCGTCATCGATCCGATCACCGCGGTGACGGTGGGGACCGCAGTCCTCGGCGAGTACGGAACCCTTCCGTCGTCCTCACTCGCACTCCTCGCCGCGAGTGCGGCAGGCGCTCTGTGGGGAGTGCGCCTGCTGGTCGGCCACCGCCACGGCACGCTCCACGGGCCCAGATCCCCGGCTGTGTCCTCATCTGCCGATACCATGGGGGACGCTCATCGAGAAGGAGTCCCACTACACCCATGACGACCGGCACGGCAGGACAGATCTCAGACGTCGACGTCTCCCAGGAGATGGAGACGTCGTTCCTCGAGTACGCGTATTCAGTCATCTATGCGCGCGCTCTGCCGGATGCCCGCGACGGGCTCAAACCGGTCCAGCGGCGCATCGTGTACCAGATGGGCGAGATGGGCCTGCGCCCCGATCGCGGCCATGTGAAGTCCTCCCGCATCATCGGCGACGTGATGGGCAAGCTCCACCCGCACGGCGACACCGCGATCTACGACGCGCTCGTGCGCCTGGCACAGGGCTTCAACCTCCGCCTGCCCCTGGTCGACGGCCACGGCAACTTCGGCAGCCTGGACGATGGTCCCGCTGCTCCGCGGTACACAGAGGCACGGCTGGCGCCCGCCGCCATGGGGATGATCGCCGGGCTCGGCGAAGACGTCGTGGACTTCGTCCCGAACTACGACAATACGCTCACGCAGCCGTCCGTGCTGCCGTCCGCGTTCCCCAACCTGCTCATCAACGGCGCCTCCGGCATCGCAGTGGGGATGGCGACCAACATGGCGCCTCACAACCCCGGTGAGGTCATCACCGCCGCGCAGCACCTGATCCGCCACCCCGATGCCACGCTGGATGAGCTCATGCGCTTCATCCCCGGCCCGGATCTGCCGTCGGGCGGACGCATCATCGGTCTGGACGGGGTCCGGGAAGCGTATGAGACCGGACGCGGCACCTTCCGCACCCGGGCGACCGTCACGTTCGAGAACCTCACGCCCCGTCGCCGCGGGATCATCGTGACGGAGCTCCCGTACCAGGTGGGGCCGGAGAAGATCATCGAGAGGGTCAAGGACCAGGTGCAGGCCAAGCGCCTGTCCGGTGTCGCCTCGATCGACGACTTCTCCGACCGCAGGCACGGCATGCGGCTGGTCATCGGAGTCAAGACGGGCTTCGACCCCACGGCGGTCCTCGAGGAGCTGTACCGGCTCACACCCATGGAGGACAGCTTCGGCATCAACAACGTGTGCCTGGTCGACGGCCAGCCGCGCACGCTCGGACTGCTCGAACTGCTGCAGGTCTACGTCGACCACCGGATCGAGGTCATCCGCAGGCGCACGCAGTTCCGGCTGGGGAAGGCGAAGGACCGGCTCCACCTGGTCGAGGGCATGCTCATCGCCATCGTCGACATCGACGAAGTCATCCAGCTGATCCGCTCCTCCGAGGATGCCGGATCCGCGCGAGCGCGCCTCATGGAGGTCTTCGACCTCTCCGAGGTCCAGGCGACCTACATCCTGGACCTCCAGCTGCGCCGCCTCACGAAGTTCTCGCGCCTGGAGCTCGAAGCGGAGCGGGACGAACTGCAGAGGCTCATCGAGCACCTGGAGCACCTGCTCGCCGACGAAGCCGCGCTGCGAGAGCTCGTCGCGACAGAACTGGGCGAGACGGCGGACCAGATCGCGGATCCCCGTCGCACCGTGCTGGTCGAAGGATCCCTCAAGGAACTGTCCGCGAAGGGTCGCAAGTCGCAGAAGCCGCTCACGATGGCCGACGACCCCTGCTGGGTGCTGCTGTCCAGCTCCGGCCGGGCCGCGCGGACGACCGACCGCTCACCGCTGTCCGGCGAGGGACGCCGGGCAAGCCACGACGCGATCGTCTCGCAGCTGCCCGCGACCGCACTGGGTCATCTGGCGGCGCTGACCGACACGGGGCGACTCGTCGGACTCGAGGTCGTCCATCTCCCCCACCTGCCCCCGCAGGCCACCCGGCCCGCTCTGGCGGGGGGCACACCGGTGAAGGACCTCGTCGAACTCGAGAAGGGCGAGAAGGTCGTCGCACTCGTCGATCCGGGCCAGGATCTCGTCCTGGGCACGCGGAACGGCATCGTGAAGCGGGCGGCCGGTCACGGTGCTCCCACGGGGCGCAGCGAATGGGAGGCCGTCAGCCTCAAGGGCAAGGACCTCGTGGTCGGTGCGGCTCAGGCTCCGGCCGGAACAGACCTGGATTCCTACAACGCCGCATTCGTCACCTCCAACGCGCAGCTGCTGCACTTCCCCGTGTCGGTGCTGCGCGCGCAGGGCTGGGCCGCAGGCGGGGTCGCCGGTGTCCGGCTCACCGATGGGGCTCACGTCATCGCATTCTCTCTGGTGGATCCGCAGGCCCAGAACCGCGTCGTCACCATCGCGAAGGGCGAGAACTTCTACGGTGACCCCGTGTCCTCGATCAAGGTCTCCGACTTCACGGAGTTCCCCGGCAAGGGGCGCGCCACAGGCGGGGTCCGCGCACACCGCTTCCTCACCGGCGAATCCGAACTCGCGCTGGGCTTCGTCGGGCCGTCGCCGCAGGCTGCGTCGTCCGGGGGCGGGGCGCGCTCCCTCCCCGACTCCCTCTCACGACGCGATGCCTCCGGCGTGCCGCTCGATGCGAAGATCGACGCGATCGGGACACTGCCCCATGTCTCCGCGGGCGGCGATGCGGCGGCGCCCCCGGTCGGTGGCGCAGGACCCGCGGCGGAAGCGGGCGCTGGAGCCGCAGCAGGCCCGGGCTCCGCTGCAGGGTTCCCCGTCGCCGGCATGGCCTCCGGCACTCTGCCCGGCATGGACACGGCGGGCGGAGTCACGAGCGCGGACGCCGAACGTGAAGCACGGCGAGAAGAGATCGCCCGTGCAGCGGCGAAGGATGTCGAGGACGCGGTCATCGTCTCCTATGACGAAGACGACGAGGACGATTCGAACGCCCTGTTCTGACCGCCCTGTTCTGACGTCTGATCAGGCGCCCGCCGGTCGTCCCGTCCAGGCGTCTGTCAGGCGATGTGCCTGTCAGACGATGTCCTCCGCATTGATCGTCGACGCTGACAGCCGGTGCATCTCCACGACGCCGATCTCTCCCAGCCCCTGCAGGTTGAGGTCGCGGCGACCGGAGAATTCGAAGGCGTCGTCCCGTTCGATGATGCGCGCGGTGTCCGCGTCCGTCACAACGGTGTTCGGATCCGCCACTGCGGTGAGGCGGGCGGCGAGGTTCACGGTCGTGCCGAAGATGTCGCCCATGCGGGACAGGACGCGCCCCCAGGAGAAGCCCACGCGGCACCGGGGCAATGAGGCGTCCGCCTTCACCTGCTCGAGCAGCGTCATCGCGATCTCCGCACCCGCCAGTGGCGTCTCTGCGGCGAAGAACACTTCGTCGCCGACCGTCTTGATGACCTTCCCGCCGCCGGCCGCCACGATGTTGTAGGCGAGGAACTGGAACTTCTTGACCAGCCTGCTGAGCTCTCGGGAGTCCAGCTGCTGTGACAGCCGCGTGTAGGAGACGAGGTCGATGAAGCCGATCCCCCGGGCCAGCGGCATCGTGGGGTCCTGGCCGCGAGAGGCGCCGCCGATCTCCAGTCCTTCCTCGACATTCACATTGAGGCGTCCCAGCGCACCGGCGAGGTTGCGCCGCCAGGCGTAGACCATGAGGTCCTGCAGGGGATCGATGAGGTCTTCGAAGACGTCGAGCGCCGTCAGCCGGGCCTCGCTGTCGCTCAGCCCCTTCTCCTCGATGAGGAACTCGACCATCGCCTCCATCTGCCACACGACCAGCCGGTCGGTCATCTGACCGATCGCACGGGACAGCTGGAGCGCCGTCTCCTCGTCGACGCGCTCGCTCGCGACGAGATCGGCGACGCGACGCAGCGGTGCCGCGTCCCTCACGGTGAAGGCCGCTTCGCCCTCGGAGATGCGGGGCTGGCCCAGCGACCGCCAGAGCTTGCGGGCCGACAGGGTCGACACCTCCGCCAGCTGAGCGACCTCCTTGCGGGTGAGGACGCGCTTGCCACCGATCAGCACCTCTTCGAGGTGCTGAGCCGCAGTGCGGAGTTCGTAGATCGTGTCCTCCGTGGCAGCGGCCTCGCGCTCCGAGGCCTCCTCGAGATCGATGGTCCGCATCGCACCCGTGCGCGGGTCGTCGGCCAGACGGCGGGAGAAGGATCCCGGACCGTCGGAGCCGCTCTCGTCGGCCCCCTCATCGTCCGGGGCTTCGAGGTCGATGTCTCCGTCGAGCTCGTCCGGGTCCGTCGGCTCCGGCAGCGCGTCGTCCTCGTGCCCCGCAGCCGCAGCTCCGGGACGCTCGCGCTCGGATGCGGCCGCAGCCTCTGGCTCGTCCTCGGATGCGGGTTCCTTCACAGGGTCGCTGTCGTGCGCCTGCTCCTCGATGACGGGCAGCGACGCGACTCGCGGCGCGTCCTCCGATGCCTCCTTCGATGCCCTGGCGTCCTGCGAGGCCGCAGCGGCAGGGTCTTCCGTCGACCCGGACGGTTCTGAGCCGTCGGGCCCGTCGGACACGTCGGGCCCGTCTGACGAGGCGGTCGTCGGCACTGCGCGCGCGGAGGTGTCCTCCTCATCGGCAGACCACTCCGCACCGCCCGGCATCCAGGCTGCGGGGTTCGCCGCGTCGGCCCAGCGGACGGAGCCCGTCCACGTCGCGGGCGCGTCCGAGCTCACTGGTCGTCTCCTTCGTCCGGCGGGGCGGTGCTGGTCTGCGCGGTCGTCGTCCGCGCTCATGCAGGCCTCACGTGGATGACATCGCCGGCGGCCACACGGACGACCGCGTCGTCAGCGGCGCCGTCCGGACGGACCAGGAGGTTCGCGTGCGCGTCGAGGTCGACGGCGGTGCCGACGAGCTGGTCACCACCGGGCAGGTGGACGCGGACGGCCGATCCCAGCGTGACCATGGCGGCCCGGGCCTCGGCGGCGGTCGCACCGTCCGCGAAGGCGGATCCTTCGTCGAGCACGGCCGTGACGGTCCTGCGGAGGTGGGCCACCAGCGAGCCGAGCAGCCCGTCGCGGTCCGTCCGTCCGCCCTCGAGCAGGACGGAGGTCGCGTAGCCCTCCGGCACACCGCCGGCCCGCAGGTCGTCGGCTGTGAGGCCGACGTTCACACCCGCTCCGATGACGACGGTCGTGCGACCGCCGCGCACGACCATGCGGGCGAGGATCCCGCAGATCTTCCGGCCGTCGACCAGGACGTCGTTCGGCCACTTCAGCTGGGCCGCGACTCCCGCGTCGGCCAGCGCCGCCCGGACAGCGACTCCGGTGACGACGGGCAGCCACCCCAGCGCGTCGGCGGGCGCGCCGGACGGGACGCGGACAGGGACGGAGAAGGTGAGCGCACGACCGGGCGGGACGTTCCAGGCGCGGTCCAGGCGGCCTCGGCCCGCAGTCTGGTGATCGGTGCCCACGACCGCGAAGTCGGGCACGTCCGCACCTGCTTCGAGCAGCTCCACGAGACGGTCGTTCGTCGACGCCGTCGCGGTCGTCCACTCATGGATGACAGGGTTCTGCAGATTCGGCTCCTCATACAGGTTCGACGGCGCACCACGGTCGCCCTCCAGGGGATCGCGAGGGTCCGTGGACGTAGCGCGTATCGGCCCGTCGCTGTGCACCACATCACCCTATGGCCTTTGGCGGCTCCTTACAACGAGCGCGCACGGGCACTGCGGTCATCGTCAGCGGACGCGCAGTCGCCGTAGGGTGTGGCCCATGAGCCAGACCACGGAACCGCAGCCCCCCGACAGCAGCGTCCCCCGCACCACCGCGGACCGCATCGCCGCGTTCGAGGAGCGGCGCACCGCCGCCCACACGGGCAGCGAGCGGGCAGTCGCGAACCAGCGGAAGAAGGGCAAGCAGACCGCCCGCGAACGCATCGACCAGCTGCTGGACACCGGCTCGTTCCAAGAGGTCGACGAATTCGTCCGCCACCACAACACCCACTTCGGGATGATGAAGAACCGCCCCGACGGCGACGGCGTGGTCTGCGGGCTGGGCACCATCGAGGGCCGCACCGTCGCGGTCTTCGCGCACGACTTCACCGTCCTGGGCGGGTCGCTGGCAGAGGCGAACGGTCGGAAGATCGTCAAGGTCCAGAAGCTCGCGCTCAAGCTGGGCTGCCCGATCATCGGCATCAACGACTCCGGGGGCGCGCGCATCCAGGAGGGCGTCGGCTCGATCGCGCTCTTCGCGGAGATCTTCCGGCTCAACGTCGCGTCCTCCGGTGTGATCCCGCAGATCTCGCTGATCATGGGGCCGTCTGCAGGCGGCGCGGTGTACTCCCCCGCGCTCACAGACGTGACGATCATGGTCGACGGCACGTCGCACATGTACATCACGGGCCCGGACGTCATCAAGACGGTCACCGGCGAGAACGTGGGGCACGAGGAGCTGGGCGGCGGTCGGACGAACAACACCGTCACGGGCAACGCCCACTACCTCGCCGAGGACGAGCCCGACGCGATCGACTACGTGCGCGATCTGCTGTCGTACCTGCCTCAGAACAGCCTCGATCCCGTCCCCCGCTATGACGAGCCCGCGCACCTGGAGGAGTCGGAGGAGGACCGGGCCCTCGACGCTCTCGTGCCCGATTCGCCGTCCCAGCCGTACGACATCCTGCGCGTGGTCGAGGCCGTGCTCGATCCGGAGACCCTCCTGCAGGTGTCCGAGCTGTTCGCCCCGAACGTCGTCACGGCGTTCGGCCGGGTGGAGGGCCGCAGCGTCGGCATCATCGCGAACCAGCCGATGCAGCTGGCCGGCACACTCGACATCGACGCGTCGGAGAAGGCGGCGCGGTTCGTGCGCCTGTGCGACGCGTTCAACATCCCGATCCTCACGTTCGTCGACGTCCCCGGCTTCCTGCCGGGCACCGACCAGGAGTACGGCGGGATCATCCGTCGCGGCGCGAAGCTCATCTACGCGTACGGAGAGGCGACCGTCCCGCTGGTCACGCTCATCACCCGGAAGGCCTACGGCGGCGCGTACTGCGTCATGGGCTCGAAGCAGCTGGGCGCTGACATCAACCTCGCGTGGCCATCGGCGCAGATCGCGGTGATGGGCGCGCAGGGTGCCGCGAACATCGTCTACCGGCGCGATCTCGCCGCGGTCGATGAGGCGGGCGGAGACGTCGACGCCCGTCGCGAAGAGCTCATCCAGGAGTACGAGGACGCCCTGCTCAATCCGTACCTCGCCGCCGAGGAGGGGTACATCGATGCGGTGATCCGCCCGTCGGAGACCCGTGAGCGCATCGTCCGCTCGCTGCGCGCACTGGAGAACAAGCACGTCGAGCAGCCGGCCCGCAAGCACGGGAACATCCCCCTGTGAGCCCGGCGGACGCACACGGCCGCGAACTGCTGACCGAGGAGTCGGAGCGCGCCCTGGCCCGCCAGGCCGCCGTCGCCGCTCTCACCGCCGTGGGGAGGATGCGCGCCGAGGCCGAGGCGGAGGCGGAGGCCGGTGCCGGCGGAGGATCGGGCTCCGGCGGGGGGCCGGGCTCCGGGTCGGGCTTCGCGAGCACGCAGGGAGTCACCGGAGCGGGCGGCTCCGGCGGCGCCACCGGGGTGGGTCCGTCGAGCGGCCGTGCCGACGGTGGCCGCGTCGGTCGCCGGGTGGGCTTCGCCTCCCCGGAGCGCGCGGTGCGGCGACGGCTCCGGGGCGGCTGGGCCGCCCGCGGCTGACCCACCGGATGCTCAGTCCTGCGCGCCCCGGCCCACGCGGAAGCCATGGACCAGTGCGTAGACCGCAGCGGACACGAGGACGAAGCCGGCGCTCAGCCAGTACATCGCCGTGTAGCCCGCCGCGCTGGCGAAGAGGCCCAGCAGGACCGGCCCCACACCGGTCCCCACATCGAGGATGAGGAAGAACGTCGACGTCGCGACGCCCACCTGTGCGGGGGTGGTCCGGCTGATGAGGATCGCCTGCAGCGACGGCAGCAGGCAGCCGAAGCCCAGCCCGGTGAGCAGTCCGGCGAGCGAGAAGGCCCACACGGAGTCGGCCATCGCAACGGTGGCCATCCCGGCTCCGAACACCGCGAACACGGGGACCACGACGACGTTGTCCCCGTACTGGTCCTGGATGCGGCCCGCGAACAGCCGTGCGACGAGGGAGCCTGCGGCGTAGAGCAGGAAGAACATGCTCGCGGCCTGAGGCACTCCCACGGTGGCCGTGTGCCCTGCGAGATAGGCCAGCACGGACGAGTACGCCAGCCCGCCGAATCCCATGACCGCGGCGTACGGCAGCGCTTTCGCGTCGACGAAGCTGCTGGGCCGGAACGACTTCACCAGGGCTCTGTCCTCATCGGTGATCGTGCGCTCGGGGACTCTGTAGGCGAGGGCCGCGAGCATCGCGAGGAGCCCGCAGGCGGAGGCGACCCAGAAGAGTGAGGAGAATCCGAACCGGGCCGCGAGCGTCACCCCGAGGAAGGGACCCACAGCGGTGGCGAGGGTCGTCGCGGTACCGAAGTAGCCGTTGCCCTCGGCTCTGCGCGCGGGTGGGATCACCGACTGGATCGAGGCCACGAGCGCCGTGTTCCCCAGGCCGAAGGCGAAGCCGTGGATCAGGCGGACGGCGATCAGCAGTCCCAGACCGTCAGCAGGGATGTACGCGAGGCCCGCGACGACGAACACGGCCATGGTCACAATGAGCATCCGCCGCCGTCCCACGAGGTCGAGGAACTTGCCCGCGAGGACCCTCCCGACCACCGCGCCGACGATGAAGCCGGAGGAGGCGAGACCGGCGCCTGCATCCGAGGCGGAGAACCGGTCGACGGCGTAGACGGCCATCGTCGTCATGAGGAGGTAGAAGACCGTCGCCATGAAGAGATTCACGACGATGCCGATGACGAATGTCCGGGTCCACAGTCTCTGCTCAGTCACTCGGGACAGTCTATGGCCGTGCCGACGCACGCAGCGCGCGGGGCGGCGGGAGCAGTCGCCGTCCGGCGGCACCGGCGACCGTTCCTGACGGCCACTGACGGCCTCAGTGCCGTCGGGGAGCGCCGGCGCGGCCCGCGCGGGGGAACCGTCCGTGGACCAGCGCGTACCAACCGGCGGAGGCGACGACGAACACAGCGCACAGGACGTAGAGCGCGGAGTAGCCCCAGGCGCCGGCGGCCGCACCCAGGACTATCGCTCCCAGCCCCATTCCCAGGTCCATGCACAGCAGGTAGGTCGAGGTCACCAGCCCCACACGACTGAGGCCCGCGGTCCGCACGGCGATCGCCATCGCGCAGGTGATGAGGGATCCGTAGCCGAACCCCGCGAGCAGACCGGCGAGCACCATGCCGGTGACTGTCGGCCAGAAGGCGAGGAGCAGGCAGGAGGCGGCGAACGACGCGAACAGCGGGTAGAGGACGACGTTGTCCCCGTAGACGTCCTGGATCCGCCCGATGGTGAGGCGTGCGCTGAGCGATGCGACCGCGAAGCAGGAGAAGAAGACCGGTGACGACGAGGCGCCGGCGCCGGAGGCGGCGGCGTGCGTGGCGAGGAACGCGAGGATCCCCGAGTAGGCCGCACTGGTGAGGAAGATGACGGCGCCCATGCGGAAGCCGTCCGGGTCGACCAGGGTGCGCGGATGCGGCGACAGGGCCTCCCGCAGCTTCGCGGCGGTGAGTCTGCGTTCGGGCAGTCGGAGGAACGGGAGGCCGACGAGTGCGACGAGCGAGAACGCCAGCGAGATCCCGAAGAGAGCCGTGTAGCCCCACGCATCGACGGTCGTCACCGCGATGAGCGGACCCAGAGCGGACCCCAGCGTCATCGATGTCGCGAAGTAGCCGCTGCCCTCCGACCGGCGGTCCGACGGGATGAGGTCTTGTGCGGCCGCGTTGAGCGTCGTGTGCCCGGCGCCGAACAGCATGCCGTGCACCAGCCGCGACAGGATGAACAGCCCCAGTGAGTCGACGAAGAAGTATGCGAGGGAGACGACTGCGGCGAGCACCAGCGCGATCGTGAGCAGTCGGCGACGTCCGACCACATCCATGAGCTTCCCGGCGAGCGGCCGTGTGAGGACGGAGCCCAGGACGAACGCGGTCGAGGCGAATCCCGCCGACGTCTCCCCCGCCGCGAACCGCAGGACGGCGTAGCCGACCATCGAGGTGACGAGGAGGTAGAACACGAAGGCGAGGAAGACGCTGATGACGAGCGCGACGGTGAAGTCCTTGTTCCACAGCCGCCGCTGCGACATGGTCCTCCTCAGATCGGGTCGTTGCTGAACGAACGATAAGAATGCTGGTGCGATGCTATCCCATCGGTCACTTCACGATGCGGGCGTACAGGAGCATGTCCCGTCTGCTCCCACTGATCCACTGGTGGCTGCGCAGCAGCCCCTCCCGGCCGTAGCCCGCCGACTCCGCCGTCTGCACGGAGCCGGAGTTCCACGGCTCGATGTACAGCTCGACGCGATGCAGCCCCGGCAGCTCCGCCGCGAAGGCGGTGAGCGTGCGGAGTGCGTCGCCCGCCAGTCCTCGCCCCCGATGGCCGGGGGCGAGCGCGTAGCCCGCGGTCGCGCGTCCGTCCGACAGCGCACGCAGCCACAGGCCGCAGTTGCCCACCGCCGCATCCGCCTGGTCGTCGACGATCGTGAACGAGTAGCCGGCACCGCGATCCCTGCTGTCTCGCTGCCGCGCGATCCACGCCCGCGCCTGCTCAGGCGTCGCATCGGGCGGGAGTGAGCCGATCGCAGGGACGTACGGATCCGTGGACAGGCTCCGCGCCATGGCGACGTCCCGCTCGTCCGCCCGACGCAGGACCACCCGGTCTCCGGCGAGGGGGTGTTCGGGCCACGGCAGCAGATTCGCAGTCATACGCCCATAGTCTCCCCGATCCGCCGCCCCGTCACGCGTTCGCTCCACCGTGGGCCGGGGAGAAGCGCGCGAACGTCCCCGTAGTCTGGATCCATGAGCGAATCGACGACGCAGTCACCGTCCCGTGTCCCGACCCCTGTCGACGCAGTCGCAGAGCAGCATTTCCAGGGCATGCTCGACCTCTCCCCGTCGCTGCGGATCGAAGTGGGGGCGCCGGGTCGCGACGATGAGCTCGATGACTTCTCCCCCGGCGGCCTCGCCGCCCAGGACGCGTTGAACACGCGCACGATCGCTGCGCTCGCGGACGCAGAGGCGGAGTCCCGTGCGGCCGGCACCTTCGACGACGTCGACGCGGTGACCGCCGATGCACTGCGGGAACGGCTGGGGCTCGAGCAGGAGCTGCACGCACTGGGTGCCGGCCTGTCCGATCTCAACGTCCTCACCTCCCCCTTCCAGACGGTCCGCGAGTTCTTCGATCTGGTGCCGACGGCCTCGGAAGCGGACTGGGAGGCGAACGCCGCCCGACTGCGCGCGGTGGCCCAGGCACTCGCCGGCCACCGAGAATCCCTGCTGGAGGCACGGGCGAACGGACGGATCGCCGCTCGCACCCAGGTCGCCGCAGTCATCGGGCAGGCTCGCTCCGCCGCCGAGGCCGCAGGCCACTTCGATCGCTTCGTCGCCACGGCGGGGGACACCGTCTCCGCGGGGCTGCGAAGGGAGCTCGAGGACGCAGCGGGGACCGCGCGCACCGCGAGCGGTCGATTCGCGGAGTTCCTGCAGGAGCAGCTGCTGCCCGAGGCGCCCGAGGAGGACGCCGTCGGCCGCGAGGAGTATGCGCTGCACTCCCGGATGTTCCTGGGTGCGGAGATCGATCTCGATGAGACGTACGAGTGGGGCCTGGAACTGCTCGCCTCCATCGATGCAGAGCAGCGGGAGATCGCAGAATCGCTGTACCCCGGCGCCTCCGTGCGGCAGACGATGGAGCTCCTGGACGCGGATCCTGAACGGCGGCTGCACGGGCTCGACGCCCTGCGGGAGTGGATGCAGTCCACTGCGGATGACGCCACGGCGGCGATGGCCGGCACCCACTTCGACATCAGTGACCCCGTCCGGACGATCGAGTGCATGGTGCTGCCCGACGGCACGGGCGGCATCTACTACACGCCGCCCACCTCGGACTTCTCGCGTCCCGGCCGCATGTGGTGGTCGGTGCCGACGGGTGTGGACACGTTCTCCACGTGGCAGGAGAAGACGACGGTCTACCACGAGGGCGTTCCCGGCCACCACCTCCAGTTCGGCGCCGCGGTCATGCAGGACGACATCCTCAACTCGTGGCGGAAGCAGGGCGTCTGGGTGTCCGGCCACGGAGAGGGCTGGGCCCTCTACGCGGAGCGCCTCATGGACGAGCTCGGCTTCCTCTCCGATCCGGGCGACCGCTTCGGCATGCTCGATTCCCAGCGCCTGCGCGCCGCACGCGTCTGCCTGGACATCGGCGTGCACTGCCGCAAGCAGGCACCCGAATCGCTGGGCGGCGGCGTGTGGGACAAGCAGAAGGCCTGGGAGTTCCTCACCGCCAATGTCGCGATGGAGCGCAGCTTCCTCGAGTTCGAGCTCACCCGCTACCTGGGATGGCCCGGGCAGGCCCCCTCGTACTCGGTCGGTCAGCGGATCTGGCAGGACGTGCGGGAGGCTGTGCAGATGCGCGAGGAGTCAGCGGGCCGGGGCTTCTCGCTGCGTGACTTCCACTCGCAGGCGCTGGCACTGGGGTCCGTGGGGCTGTCGACACTGCAGAAGGCGATGCTCGGAGGGTTCTGAACCGGCGCCCCCCGGCTCCTCACCAGCAGGGGGCCCTGTTCAAGACGCTGGCTGGGGGCTAGCCTGGAAAGGACACGTCATACCCCGCAGCCGCGGACAGACTGACGGACGGGAGAGGCACGATGCCGCAGAACGTCGCAGAGAAGCTCATCCACTCGCACCTCATCGAGGGAACGCCGGAGCCCGGACATGAGATCGGGCTGGCGATCGATCAGACCCTCACCCAGGATGCCACCGGCACCATGGTGATGCTCGAACTCGAGGCACTGGGACTCGACCGCATCCGCACGGAGCTCTCCGTGCAGTACGTCGACCACAACCTGCTGCAGACGGACGAGAAGAACCCCGAGGACCACATGTTCCTCCAGTCCGCGGCCCAGCGCTACGGGCTGTGGTTCTCCCGCGCCGGCAACGGGGTGTCCCACCCGGTCCACCAGGCCCGCTTCGGCAGGCCCGGAGCCACGATGATCGGCTCCGATTCCCACACGTGCGCGGCCGGCGCACTGGGCATGCTGGCGATGGGAGTGGGCGGGCTGGAGATCGCCATGGTCATGGCCGGCGATCCGCTCTACGTCGCCATGCCCGAAGTGTGGGGCGTCGAACTGACCGGAACCCTCCCGGACTGGGTGTCCGCCAAGGACGTCATCCTCGAGATGCTGCGCCGCCACGGGGTCAACGGCGGCGCGGGCCGGATCATCGAGTACCACGGTGAGGGGCTGCAGCAGCTTTCGGCGATGGACCGCCACGTGATCGCGAACATGGGCGCCGAACTGGGTGCCACGACCAGCGTCTTCCCCGCCGATCGCGCTGCTCGTGACTTCCTCACGGCCGTGGGGCGGGGTCACGAGTACACGAAGGTGGTCGCGGATCCCGGTGCCGCGTACGACGTGCAGGAGCACATCGACCTCTCCACCCTCGAACCGCTCATCGCGAAGCCGTCGTCGCCGGGGAACGTCGTCCCGGTGCGTGAGGCCGCCGGCGAAGAGGTCTTCCAGGTGGTCGTCGGATCATCCGCGAACCCCGGCCTGCGCGACTTCGCGGTCGTCGCTGAGATCCTGCGCGGTCGCCAGCCGCACGATCGGGTATCCCTGGACATCAATCCGTCCTCGCGTGAGATCCTCGAGGACCTCACGAAGGGCGGGTGGACGTTCGATCTCATCCGCTCCGGCGCTCGCATCCACCAGTCCGGGTGCATGGGATGCATCGGGATGGGCCAGGCACCCGCTGTCGGGCGCAACAGCCTCCGCACGATGCCGCGCAACTTCCCCGGGCGTTCGGGCACCGACGAGGACTCCGTCTGGCTGTGTTCCCCGGAGACGGCCGCGGCCGCAGCGCTCACCGGGACGATCACCGATCCGCGCGACCTCGACATGCGCTGCCCGCGGCCCAGGCTTCCGGACACGTACAGCGTCAACACGCGCATGCTCCTGCCACCGCTGGGCGAGCGCGAAGCGCGGGACGTCGAGCTGGTCAAGGGCGAGAACGTGAAGTCCCTGCCCGAATTCGACCCGCTGCCCGATGACATGGAGCTGCCGGTCATGCTCACGGTCGGCGACAACGTCTCGACCGACGAGATCATGCCCGCGGGCTCACGCGTCCTCCCCTTCCGCAGCAACATCCCCCGGATGGCGGACTTCGTCTACCTCCAGGTCGACGACACCTACCCCACCCGCGCCGCGGAGTCCCACGGCGGCCACGCGATCGTCGGCGGCGACAACTACGGTCAGGGGTCTTCGCGCGAGCATGCGGTCATCGCGCCGCGCTACCTGGGGCTGCGGGTGGTGGTCGCGAAGTCCTTCGCCCGCATCCACTGGCAGAACCTCGCGAACTTCGGAGTGCTCCCCCTCGAATTCGAGGACCCGGCGGACGCGGACCGGATCTCGCAGGACGACGTGCTGCGCTTCACCGGACTGCGCGCAGTCCTGGAATCGTCCGTGCGGGTGCCCGCCCAGCTGAACGGCGAGGAGATCGCGCTCACGCATCGTCTCTCCGAGAGGCAGGTGTCCATGGTGCTCGCCGGCGGCCGCATCGCGCACCGTGCCGGCGAGGACCCGACGATCGAGGCGAAGCCCTCTCCTCCCGAAGGATGACCCGCGTTCATGCGCTCCCGCGCCTGCGCGAGCGCATGAACTCCCCCACGACGGCGGAGCCCAGGTCATCCGCCGACGGCGCGACGACGGTGCCCCGCACCCGACGAGCCATCGCATCGACGAAGCGCGCGAGGCCCCGGTCGTCGCCGAGCCGGAAGAACGTCGTCTGCGCACCCTGCCGGCCCACGCGGTCCAACTGCTCGATCGTCCGGTGGATCGTCGCGGAATCGGGCGGGTAGGAGAAGACGCCCTCTCCGCTGGGTGTGAGGTACGCGGTCGGCTCCCCGTCCGTGACGATGAGCATGACCGGCTGCGCCGTGGGGTGCTTCCGGAAGAAGTCCTCTGCCAGCAGGAGGCCGTGGTGCAGGTTCGTGCCCGGGTCGTACTCCGCGGACAGACCCACGAGTGAGTCGAGGTCGGTCGTCCGGGCGATCCTGCCGAACGTGATGAGGGTGAGGTCGTCACCGCGGAACCGTGTGCGCACCAGGTGGTGGAGGGCGAGCGCGGTGCGCTTCATCGGGAGCCACCACCCGTCCATCGCCATGGAGAACGACACGTCGACCAGCAGCACGACGGCTGCGCGCGTGCGCGCCTCCGTCTCCTGCACCTCGACGTCGTCGACACTGATCCGCACTCCGCGGGCCGGGTCCCCGCCGTCGGCGGCCGTCCGCACGATCGCGTTGCCGACGGTGCGGGCGACATCCCAGGGCTCCGTGTCTCCGAACTCCCATTCCCGCGTGGAGCCGGTCTGCTCCCCCGCGATCCCGGTCAGGCGCGCATCACGCTGGCCCGACCGGCCGGACAGCCGCGTCGCCGCATCGCGCAGCAGCGTCTTGCCCAGGCGCTTCAGCGCTGCCGGCGACAGCCGCAGATCGCCGTCGGCACTGCGCCGCAGGTAGTCCGACTCCTGCATCCGCTCCTCGATCTCCTGCAGCTTCCGCACATCGACGGACGCGTCGCCTCCCAGCTGGCGCTCCAGCGCGTCGACGTCGACGTCCGACAGTGAGGAGCCGGGGTACGACTGACTCAGCTGGTGGGCGAGGCGGTCCAGCTCCGCGAGGTCCTCGAGTGCGCGGGCTCCCTCACCCAGCCCCAGGCCCTCGTCGCCTGCGAACTCCTCCGCGCCGGTCCAGTCGAGGTCGGGGCGCAGTGAGCGCAGTCCCGCATCCACGCGGTCCAGCTGCTCCTGCAGGTCCGGTGAGCCGAATGCCTGCTGGGACAGCTGCGCGATCTCCGCGCGCTGCTCCTCCGTCATGGATTCCAGCATCCGCGCGGCCGCGGCGGAACGACGTGCCAGCATGTCGACGAGTTCGTCGAGGGTCGAGGGGCTCTCCGGGAGGAGGTCGCCGTGGGCGTCCATGAACCGCGCGAAGTCCTCCTCCGTGTCCTCGCCGCGCTCGCGCTTCTCCAGCAGGTCGCCCAGGTCGCGGAGCATGTCCGCGACACGGGCGCGGTCCTCGTCCGTCGCGTTCTCGAGCGCCTGCTTCATCCCCTGGAAGCGTGCGTCGAGCGCGTCGCGACCCAGCAGGTCCTCGATCTGCTCGAAGGACTGCTGCGCCTCGGCCGACTGCCAGTCGTAGCCGCGCAGCTCGGACACGGCGGCGGCGGGAGAATCCGGCAGGTTCTCGATCTGCATCTCCCGGAAGGTCCGGTCCGTGGGGTCCATCGTGATATCCCGCGCGAGCTGCCCCCTCTCCGCCAGCACCGCCTCGTCGAGCAGCTTCTTCACCTGGTCGATCGTCCCGCCCAGGCTGTGACGCTCCAGCAGTGAGCGGCGGACGCGCTGGACATCGCCGGCGAGGTCGTCGAGTCCGCGCGTGTCAGCGCCTCCTCGTCGCAGGTACTCCCGCAGGGCCTGGTCCGGTCCGTAGCCGGCCATGACGTCGTCGGACATCGACGCCAGCGCCTCCGACAGGTCGACGGGCGGCGCAAGGGGGTCCGGACCGCCGGTGAAGCGGCCGTACCGAGCCCTCCGGTCCTCAGCCATAGACCGACTGCCCCTCCCCCGTCTCCTTCGACAGCTTCCGCGACAGGTAGAGCCCTTCGAGCGCCAGCTCGATCGCCGCGGCGCGCTGCCCCGGCGTCGTCGCGTCGAGCCGTGTCGCGATGGTCTCGTAGAGCTGAGGCTCTGCGAGGTCCGGCAGCTCGTCGAGGACCTCCTCCGCGGTGACCCGCTCCCCCGTCATGAGGGTGAGGTCGCCGTCGAAGGCGGCGACGAGGGGCCTGAGGTCGACGCCGGCGAGCCGTTCGCGCGCTGTCTCGGCCGTGGCGATCCGGAGCCCGTAGTCGAGGATGTCCCGCTCCCGGCCCTCCTCGCCGGGTTCGAACTCCACCTTGCCGCGCAGCACGTCGACCACGGTGCCGAGGTCGACGGGCCGGGCCACGGCCTCGGCCACAGCTCCCCTGACCCCGCGGACGGCGGCCCGGTGACGCGCGGCTGCCGCGACGGTCTCTGCGGCGGCGATCGCGAACCGTGCGGACACCCCGGAGGACTGATCGATCGCGGGGGACTCCCGCAGTCCTCTGGCGAACCGGGCGATGATCTCGAGGAGGTGGTCGGGCACCTGGGCGGCGAGGACGGCCTCCTGCCGGATGATGGCGACCTCACCGGCGAGGTCGGCCGGGTAGTGGGTGCGGATCTCCGCACCGAACCGGTCCTTGAGCGGTGTGATGATCCGGCCCCGGTTCGTGTAGTCCTCCGGGTTCGCTGAGGCGACGACGAGCACGTCCAGCGGCAGGCGCAGCACGTAGCCGCGGATCTGCACATCACGCTCCTCCATGACGGTCAGCAGCGCGACCTGGATGCGTTCGGCCAGGTCGGGCAGCTCGTTGATCGCGACGATGCCGCGGTGTGCGCGAGGCACCAGGCCGAAGTGGATCGTCTCCGGGTCGCCCAGGCTGCGGCCCTCGGCGACCTTCATCGGATCGACATCACCGATCACGTCTGCGACGGAGGTGTCCGGTGTGGCGAGCTTCTCGACGAACCGCTCCGACCGGTGCCGCCACACGATGGGCAGGTCGTCGCCCTCCGCCGCGGCTCGGCTGCGGGCGGCCGACGTGATCGGCACGAACGGGTCCTCACAGAGGTCGGTGCCCGCGATCGCGGGCGACCACTCGTCGAGCAGGTGGGTCAGCGCGCGCAGGAGCCGGGACTTGCCCTGTCCCCGCTCGCCCAGGAGGACGATGTCGTGGCCCGCGATGAGTGCACGCTCCACCTGGGGCAGCACTGTGGCCCCGAACCCGTGGAGGCCCGGCCACGGGTCTTCACCGTCAGCGAGCTTCGCCAGCAGATTGGCCCGGATCTCCACGCGCAACGAGCGGGATCCGCAGCCGGCGGCGCGGAGCCCGCCCAGGGTGGTGATGTCAGGCGCGCCCGCGTCCGTACCGCGCTGCGTATCGAGGGGTGAGAAGACTTCATCGTGGGTGCTCACCCTTCCACGCTAGACCGGTTCTGCGCGGGGGTCGAGGGGTGACCGCCCGAACGCGGCGGACTCCCGCCCGCCCTACTCCGCCTGCTCGAGGATCTCACTCCGGATCTCGCGCTTGCGGATCTTGCCCGCCGCGTCGCGCAGCGGTCGTGTCGTGCCGACGATGCGGCGCGGTCTCTTCACCTTCGACAGATGCTCCGTGAGGAACCGGTCGAAATCGCCGGGGACCTCGCCATCGGCGGTCTCGATGATGAGTGCGGGCACGGAGCCCAGGTCCTCATCCGGGGTCCCCACGCAGCAGGAGGCGAGGACCTCGGGGTGCATGTCACTCACCGCCTCCACTTCCGCCGGGTAGACGTTCACACCTCCCACCAGCAGCATGTCCGACCGCCGGTCCGTGAGGTAGAGATAGCCGTCCTCGTCCAGCCGTCCGATGTCGCCCACCGTCTCCCACTGGCCCTCTGCCGCTTCGGCCTCTGCTCCGAGGTAGAAGTACGAGGGCGGCTCACCGGCGCCTCTCCGCAGCCAGACCTCGCCGGTCTCCCCGACCGGCAGCGGGCGGCCCTCGTCGTCGCGGATGCTCACCTCCCCCACCTTGGGCGTGCCGACGGAGCCCGGGTGGTCGAGCCATTCCGCGCCTGTGAGGGCAGTCGCCGCCTGCCCCTCGGTGGGCCCGTACAGCTCGTAGACCACGTCTGCCCCCAGCCACTCGATCCACGCGCGCTTGAGCCACTGCGGGCATGGGGCCGCGACGTGGAAGAAGGTCTCGACGGATGACAGGTCATAGCCGAACTTCACGTCGTCGGGCAGCCTCCAGATGCGCTGCATCATCGCCGGCACCGCATAGACCCAGGTGGCACGGTGGGTCTCGATCTTCTCCAGCGTCGCCTCCGGGTCGAAGCGCTCCATCAGCACTGTCGTGTTCCCCAGCGTGAGGGCGGCCAGCGCGCTGCTGAACGCGGCGTTGTGATAGACCGCCGCAGTGACGAGGCAGACGCCCTTCTCCGGCACACCCATCACTCTGCCGGACAGCGCGATCGCCGCCGGATCCCCGGCTGCACCGGAGACGATGAGCTTCGGCCTGCCCGTGCTGCCGCCGGACGTCGGTGACTTGAGCTGGGGCGAGACCACGGCCGGCAGCGGCTCTGCGGAGAACCCGTCAGCCGCGCTCAGATCCGTGACCCGGGGCACTGACAGGGACCGTTCGGTCGTGTCGAGGGCCAGTGCGGGACGCCCCACCTCGATGATCGCGTCGAGCTCACTCTGCACGAGCCTGTCGGAGACCGGCATGGGAACGGCGCCAATCTTCCACGCCGCGATCGCCGCGCTCATCATGAGTGAGCCGATCGGCGAGGACATGAGGACGAAGTCCCCGAACCCCACCCCACGCTCCCGGAAGAGTCGAGCGAGCTGGTTCGTCCGGGTCTCCAGCTCTGCGAAGGTGACGGAACCAGCCGCGTCGACGAGCGCCACGACCTCACCGCGCGAGGCGGCGAGAGTCTCGAACTGCTCCTGGAAGGTTGCGCGGAGGTCCACGTCGAGCAGCGGATCGTCCGCCGCCTGCGAAGACTGCTGCGACCGCGTGGTTTCCTGCGCGGCGGATTGCGATGTCACGGTATCGAGCCCCTCTTGCTCCGGCCGCCACAGCGTTCTCGTCGCGGCTCTGCTGACGCGCGTGCGTGCCTCTCACCTGCAGATTAGGGCGTGATGTCCCCGATGGTCAATCCGGTCGGGCCCTTTGCTACACTCACAATTGAGGTTCGCTTCACTTTTCTGGCGGGCTTCGTCCTTTCCGCATTGATTCAAAGGTGAACACATGAGAAGGGCACTTCTGCCACCGTCCCCGCGGTCACGAGCCGTCACCGCCACCGCCGCCGTCGCGGCACTCAGCATGGCCCTCTCCGCGTGCGCCGGCAGCGCCGGCGCCGGAGGCTCTTCGGACGATGCCGGCGACGGCTATGCGTACGGAGCCGCACAGGAGGAGATCGACGCCGCCATCGCGGACCTCGAACCTGTGACGATCAACTATCAGATCCCGGCGACGTCGATGGAGTCGCCGCAGGCGTCGCTGGGGACCGATTTCAAGGAGGCCGTCGAAGAGCGGTCCGGAGGGAAGATCACCGTCGATCTCGCCTGGAATCAGTCGATCGCCGCCTACGACGAGGTCCACGACGCCCTCGCCGACGGGCGCGTCGACATGGCCTTCACGCTTCCCTCGTACGATCCGGCACGCTTTCCCGCGTTCAACGCGCTCAACGACCTGCTGGGCGGCGATCCGTCCTCTCCCATGCTCGGTGAGATGATCGTGAACACCGTTGCGGCAGACGTCGCCTGGAAGACACCGGAGATCCTTCAGGAGTACGAGGACAACGGGCTGACCCCCTTCGTGCCGGTGATGGCGTCGAGCAACTACTACTCGATCTGCACCGAACCCGCACCGGGTCTGGACGACTGGCAGGGCCTGCAGGTGCGCGTGGGATCACCCGCGGCGAACGACATGGTCGATCACGTGGGCGGCACCCCCGTGTCGATCGCCGGGGTCGAGGCCTACGAGGCCCTGCAGCGCGGAACCATCGACTGCACGCTCGCCGTTCTGTCCGACGTCGTCCAGGGCGGATTCTTCGAGGTCGCGCCCACTCTGGGATATCCGACGGAGACGAGCTTCCCCCGGGTCTCCGGCGCGATCCTCACCGGATCGGGCGTCGAGCAGCTTCCGCTGGCCTACCAGCAGATCCTCTTCGACGCGTTCGACCACTACTACCAGGGCAGCCTGGAGGCTGGGATCGGCAGCAAGGTCGATGCGATCACGATCGCGGATGAGACGGGTGTCGACATCGAGGAGGCATCGTCCGACCTCCAGGACGAGGTCCGCTCGTTCGCAGAGCTCACGCGCGACGAGGTCGCGGAGTCCGGCATCATCGGCGACGACATCGTGGAGCGCCTCGACGCATCACGGGAGCACTGGACCTCGACGGTCGACGAGATGGGCTACGAGGAGACCGGCGGGTTCGCCGAATTCGACGAGTGGTACGACCAGGACACCGACTACACGCCTCTCGCCACCGCACTGCTCGAGGAGACGATGCTGGAGCACCGGCCCAGCTGATCAGAGGTGCCGGGCCAAGCGCTTCTCCACGAGCACGGACAGCCAGGTGGCGGGAATGGAGATGCTCGCGTAGATCGATCCTGCCAGCACGAAGAGCGTCATGTACTTGAAGCTCATCGTCGCGTTCGTGTACGCCTGGCTCATGAGCTCCGGCACAGCGACGGTGTAGGCCAGCGACGTCATCTGGAAGAGGATGACGGCGAATCCCATGAGCGACGGCAGGGCGATCCGCCACCCCTGTGGGATCACGATGTAGCGCAGGGTGTCCCACCGCGTCATGCCCAGGGCCATGGACCCCTCGACCTCTCCCCGGGGGACGGCCGACAGGCCCCCGCGCAGGTACTCCGCGCAGTATGCGGCCGTCGTCCACGTGAGGGCGAGCGTCGCGGATGCGAGGGCAGAGAGGGTGAGACCTGCCGTCGGCAGTCCGAAGTACATGAACTGCAGCATGACGAGGGCCGGAGCACCGCGTCCGACCTCGACGAACGCGATCGACACCCAGCGCACGGGCTTGTTCGCCGAACGGGTCCCGAAGGACAGCAGCGTCGCGAGCGGAAGCCCGAAGAGCAGCGACAGCCCGGTGAGTGCGAGGCTGACACGCAGCCCGCCCAGCAGCGCGGGCAGGAACTGCACGGCGTCGGTGAAGAAGGTCATTGCGCCACCGTCCTGCTGAGTCGTTCATCCGCCATCCGCGACAGCAGCCCCACGGGAACGCTGACGAGGATGTAGACCGCGGCCGCCACCATGAAGACCGTGATGCCCTCTCCGGACGTGCGCGCGTAGTTGCCGGACGCGAACACCATCTCAGCGACTCCGATCGTCGACGCGATCGACGAGTCCTTCAGCAGTCCGATCCCATAGGTCGTGTACCCGGGGATCGCGACGCGCCACGCCTGCGGTGCGATGACCGCGCGCCAGAGGTCCACGTTCGTGAACCCGAGCGCGCGTCCCGCCTCGTACTGGCCGGCGGCGACCGACGACACTGCGCCGCGGAAGATCTCGGCGAGGTAGGCGCCGGACACCAGGCCCAGTCCCAGCACAGCCGCACCGAACGGGGACAGCTTCGTCGGACCGATCGTCACGCCGTAGTAGAAGATGAACAGCCACACGACGATCGGCACGCCGCGCAGCAGGTCGATGACGCCCCTGGAGATCAGCCACGGGATGCGGTGCTTCGACAGAGTGCCCGCCAGCAGAGGCATCGACACTGCGGTGCCGATGACCAGGGCGACGAACGTCACCCCGAGGGTGAGTGGAATGCCTGAGAGGACTGCCTGCAGCATCGGCGTCACCTCTGCAGGACCGCGCGCAGGAAGTCCTGCGTGCGCGGGTGACTCGGGTCCTCCATGATCCGCTTCGGCTCCCCCTGCTCGATGATCCGCCCGTCGGCCATGACGACGAGGTCGTCCGACACCGTGCGGGCGAAGCCCATCTCGTGCGTCACGACGATCATCGTCATGCCTTCGTTCGCCAGTTCGTGCATCACCTCGAGCACTTCGACGCCGACTTCGGGGTCGAGCGACGAGGTGGGCTCATCGAACAGCATCACAGTGGGTTCGAGAGCCAGCGCCCGGGCGATCGCGATCCGCTGCTGCTGGCCGCCCGAACACCGATTCGGATACTGGCTGCCCTTGTCCCCCAAGCCCATGCGCGTCAGCAGCTCGTGCGACTTCTGCTCCGCTTCCGCCTTGGACCGACCGAGGATGCGCTGCTGGGGCAGGGTCACATTCCGCATCACCGACATGTGCGGGAAGAGGTTGAAGTGCTGGAAGACCATCCCGGCCTCGCGCCGCAGGGCGTAGAGCTGGCGATTGGTGAACCTCGACTCCGCGTCGATGCGGTGTCCGCTGATGTCGATCGTCCCGGAATCGGGCCGCTCCAGCAGGTTCAGGCACCTGAGCACCGTCGACTTCCCCGCCCCTGACGGTCCGATCATCGCGGTCACCGTGCCCTCGAGGACTGTCATGTCGATGTCCTCGAGGACGACGTTGTCGCCGAACGACTTCGCCAGGTGCCGGACCGTCACCTTCGCATCGCGCCCCGGGAAGCGCTCTTCCGGCAGTTCGATCACTGGGCCTCCTCCGTCCCTCGGTGCATGGAGCGGTCGATCAGCCGATGAGGCGGGGTTCGCCCGTATCCGCCGATTCCGCTGGGAGGCCGTGGGACTCGAGGACCTCGGCGATCGTTCCGTCCTCGTGCGCGGTCGCGACCCACTCGTTGAGGGCCTCCGTCATCGCATCGTTGTCCTGGGTGTGCGGGAAGGTGATCTGTGCGGGCTCCACCGACGCGGCGACCCGGTCATCCGACTCCACCGTCTCCACGGTGTACTCGTCGTCGTCCTTGAGCCGTTCGCCTGCAGATCCGAAGCTGTCGAGTCCGACGTCGATGCGACCGGCGTCCAGGTCCGCCTGCATCTCGACCGCCGACGGGTAGATCGTGAAGCTGTCCCCCAGCACCTCGTTCATGTCCGTCACCCAGAGGTACCCGTCGACGCTGCCGACGTTCATCTCCTCCATGTCGGCGATGCTCGTGACCCCGTCTGCTGAGATCGATGCCATCGTGTCGACGTAGACCGGATCCCCGAGTCCCACGACGGCGTCGCGCTCCTCGGTGCGATAGAACGCGCCGGTCGCCATATCCGCCCGGTCCTCTGTCACAGCCGGGATCGCTCCGGCGTACTGGGTCTGCATCCAGTTCACCGACTTGCAGTTCGCCTCCGCGAACGCCGCGACGTAGTCGATGTCGGCGCCCACGGGCTCGCCGTCCTCGTACTGCGTGAACGGCGGCAGTTCGGGAACGGACACGGTGAGCGTCCCGTCCGTGATGGTCTCGAACTCTGCTGCCGGCGTGCAGTCGGCTGCGACCTCGGTGTCCCCTCCGGAACCCTCACAGCCGCTGAGCACGAGCGCTGCGACGCCGACGGCGCCGGCGCAGGACATGAGCTTCTTCATCGTTCTCTCCTCGTCATTGAGAATCGTGATGTGTACTGCGTCACGTGTTATCGATAACCTTAGACTGAAATTCGGCTGACCCACAATACGACGCACGCAGGAATCCGGGTCCGGCGCGGGGCGGAACGGGACGAGGAGAACATGGTGACGAGCAGAGCAGTCCGACTTCAGGTGCCGAAGACGCTGCGGCAATCGACGTTCGACCTGGTGAAGCGCTCCATGCTGGACGGCGAGTACCTCTCCGGACAGATCCTGTCCGCGAACTCACTCGCGGCGGAGCTCGGGATCTCGAACTCCCCCGTGCGCGAGGCGCTCATGGACCTCACGTCCCTAGGGCTCGTCGAAGTCGTGCGGAACCGCGGCTTCCGCGTGCGGCAGATGACCGACCAGGATCGACACGAGGTGCTCGAGATGCGCCGGATCGTCGAGGTCTCGACGATGGAGCGACTCGCCGAACGCGGCGTGTCCGAGGACGAGCTCGCGATCGCAGACGGACTGGCCCACGACTTCGTCTCGCTCCTGCACCAGGAGCGCGTGCGCGATCATCTGGACGCCGATCATCGCTTCCACATGTATCTGATCGGCCTGCTGGGGAACTCCCGCATCTCGCAGACCGTGGGGAACCTCCGCGATCAGACGCGGATCTGCGGAGCATTCGTCGACATCCCGCTCGGCACGCTGCAGACGTGCGCCGATGAGCATCTCGACCTCATCGACGCCCTGCGATCGCGGGATCGTCTGCTCGTCAGATCCCTCATGGAGCGGCAGCTCGAGTTCGCGGCGGCTCGCGGCGCGCTGACGCGCGGCGGCGGTGACGCCGCGATGCCGACCGCGGGGCCGCGTCGGGCGGACGCCGCGACGCTTCCGCGATGACCACCGCTCCGCCTCAGTCGATCGTGCGCTTCCTGCTCCGCAGGTCGTCGGGGAAGCGATCGCGGGCGTAGGTGATCGAGTCGTACCCGTGCGGCTTGGGCTGTCCGTCCTCGCCGAGGCCGACGAACACGATCCTGTCGATCGAGAGGATCGTGTCACCGGTGATGATGTTCCGCACTTCGCAGCGCATCGTGAGCGAGGTGCGTCCGAAGTGCACGGCCTGCAGCCCGATCTCGAGGATGTCTCCCAGCGTCGCAGAGGACACGAACTCGATCTCGGAGATGTACTTGGTGACGATCCGCTGATTGCCCAGCTGGATCATCGCGTAGACGACTGCTTCATCGTCGATCCACCGCAGGAGGCTGCCCCCGAACAGCGTGCCGTTCGCATTGAGGTCCTCCGGTCGCACCCACTTGCGGGTGTGGAAGTTCATCGCGTCGAAGAGGTCTTCTCCGTGCGGACCCTGGTGAGGCTGTGCGTCGGCCATCGTGGACCGACCTCCTTTCAGCATGCGCGGACGGGGACTAGGCGAGGTCGCGGCGCAGATCCTCGGCGATCGTGAGAGCTGTGGCGGTCTGCGCGGCCGTCGCTCCGTACTCGGGCAGGCAGTCGGTGAGCAGGACCACCACCTGATCGGCGAGGACGCGGTCTTCCAGCACCGGCACCCGGCGTCCGCCCGCGCGCAGGTCCGACAGGTGGGCGAGTGCCTCACGGATGCGCGTGCGACGGCCCCCGTCCAGCTGCGGCGTCGACAGGCCCATCACGCGAAGACGAAGGCGGCGGACCTCCTCCAGGAGTGCCGCCGCCGTCATGTCCGTCGTCATCGTCTGCCTGTGGAACCTGTCAGTTCGACCGGAAGTAGGACAGCAGTCGCAGGATCTCGATGTACAGCCAGACGAGGGTCACCATGAGCGAGAACGCGCAGACCCACGAGTACTTCTCCGGGATCTTGTGCCGCACGCCCTCTTCGATCATGTGGAAGTCCGCGACCAGTGTGAGCGCGGCGAGGATGACCGCCACACCGGAGATGACGACGCCCAACGGCATTGACATGCCCAGGATCGTGATCTCCATCGTGCGGGCGTTCATCTCGCCGCCTGAAGCCATCGCGAAGCCGAAGTTCACCAGGGAGAACACTGCATAGCCGCCCACTGCGAGCATGAGGAACTTCATGAAGCCGGGGCTCATGCGGACGATCTTGAACTTGAACAGTGCGAACATCACGAGGAAGACGCTGAGTGTGCCCAGCACCGCCTGCATGACGATCCCGTCGTAGGCGTTCTCGAACATGCTCGAGATGCCGCCGAGGAAGACGCCCTCGATCGCCGCGTAGGTCAGGATGAGGCCCTTGCTGGGCTCCTTCTTGAATGCGACGATCAGGCCGATCACCAGCGCCACGATCGCGGCCGGCATCGCCAGCATCGGGACGATCCATCCGACGACCGCACCCGCAAGCAGGACGGCGAAGCAGATGCCGGTCTTCATGAGGACGTCGTCGTAGGTCATCGCCCGTTCGGCCACAGGCCGGGACTGGTGCGCCGGAGCGTCGTACATCTGCTGCAGCTGCTGGTCGGAGGGGGCCGGGATGCGGTTCTGCTCCTGCCCCGCCCGAATTCCGTCGTTGAGGCCGCGGCGCACGAGCGGATTGCTCATCGGGATCCTTCCCATCGAAGATCTGGTCTCGTCAGACCCATTCTAAGGACGAACCCTGTACCACTTCACAGAATTCCCACCCCTCGGACTGATCGTGACGGCGATGTGATCGCACGGGTCAGCAGGTGACGCTCGTATCCGGCCCGAAGGGGGTCCTGAGCGCCCACCACCCGACGAAGAGAACCCTCCAGCCCCGCCACAGGGTGATTCTCGGAGGAGTCAGGGCCCCGCGTTGACGGCCTGGAAGGCCTGCACGCCCGGTGAGGAACAGCACGCATACGTCTGACGACGCACGACGCCCTGCAGCGCACGCGCGAACGTGCCCTGCAGGGCGTCGGATCAGTCCGCGTGGAGCGGACAGGTCAGCTCAGTGAGCGGACAGGTCAGCTCACGAGTCGATCTCGCCTCGGATGAAGGCTTCTATCGCAGCATGCGCCGCGTCGTCGTCCTGCTGCTGCGGGGGCGACTTCATGAAGTACGAGGACGCGCTGATGAGCGCTCCGCCGACGCCGCGGTCCAGACCGATCTTCGCGGCTCGCACGGCATCGATGATGACACCGGCGCTGTTGGGCGAGTCCCACACTTCGAGCTTGTACTCGATCGAGACGGGGGCATCACCGAAGTTGCGTCCCTCGAGCCGCACGAATGCCCACTTGCGGTCGTCCAGCCACTCGACGTAGTCGGAGGGACCGATGTGGACGTCGCGCTCCGCAAGGTCGACGCTGGTGTTCGAGGTGACGGCCTGGGTCTTCGAGATCTTCTTCGATTCGAGCCGCGTGCGCTCGAGCATGTTCTTGAAGTCCATGTTCCCGCCGACGTTCAGCTGGTACGTGCGGTCCAGGACGACGCCCCGGTCCTCGAACAGCTTCGCCATGACCCGGTGGGTGATGGTCGCGCCGATCTGACTCTTGATGTCGTCGCCGACGATCGGGACCCCCGCCGCCTTGAACTTGTCGTCCCACGACTTGGTGCCTGCGATGAACACCGGCAGCGCGTTCACGAAGGCGACCTTCGCTTCGAGCGCGGCCTGCGCGTAGAACTCCGTCGCCTCCTGCGAGCCGACGGGCAGGTAGCAGACGAGGACGTCGGCACGGGCGTCCCGCAGGGACTGCGCCACATCGACGGGCTCATCATCGGCCTCGATGATGGTGTCGCGGTAGTACTGCCCCATCCCGTCGAGCGTCGGACCGCGCTGCACGGCCACACCCGTCGGAGGGACGTCCGCAAGCTTGATCGTGTTGTTCTCGCTCACGTGGATCGCCTCTGCGATGTCCTGGCCGACCTTCTTGCCGTCGACGTCGAACGCCGCGACGAACTCGAGGTCGCTCACGTGGTAATCGCCGAACTGCACATGCATCAGCCCGGGGACCTTCTGGCCGGGAACCGCATCGCGATAGTATTCCACGCCCTGGATCAGGGAACTCGCGCAGTTGCCCAGGCCGGCAATGGCGACCCGAATCGGATTCTCAGCCACAGTCTCGTACTCTCCTCAACGTCTTCAGAATGCCCGAGGGGTGCGAGCACACGCGATCGATCGCGGTGCAGAGCGGATGTCCGTCCGGGCGCCAGCCCATCTTAGTCCTCTGTTCACCTGCTGAGCGAACCAGGATCCGCTCGACTGTTCCTCAGCTCACGACGAGCGGCTCCAGCACGACATCAGGGTGAGCGCGTTCGACGCCCTGCAGCCGCCATCGGTCGGAGAACAGCGCGAGCAGCTCGCCGTCCGAGCGGGACAGCACCTCGACGTTCCGCTCGCGCGACAGGGTCGGCACCGAGGCGGGCTCGGTGCGCCGCGCGATCGAGAAGTTCAGCCGCTCCAGTTCGCAGGGCGCGTTGAACTCGTTCACCATGCGGTCCTCGGCGACTTCGAACTGCATCGGGCCGACTGCGCCCAGCACCGGCGCCTGGTCGCCGCGCAGGTCGCTGCGCAGCACCTGGATGACGCCCTCGTGGTCGAGCTGCTGGATGCCCTTGCGGAACTGCTTGTACTTCGAGGAGTCCTTCGCGCGGATCACCATGAAGTGCTCCGGCGAGAACGTCGGGATGCCCGGGAACACGACCTTGCGGTCCAGGTACAGCGAGTCGCCCACCCCCAGCGCGGAGGCGTTCACGAGACCGACGACGTCACCGGGGAACGCCTCGTCGACCGCCTCCCGGTCCCGTCCGAAGACCTGCTGCGCGTACTTCGTGGCGAAGGGCTTGCCGGTGTTGGCGTGGGTGACGACCATGCCGCGCTCGAAGACGCCCGAGCACACCCGCACGTACGCCAACCGGTCGCGGTGGTTGCTGTCCATGCCCGCCTGCACCTTGAAGACGAATCCGGCGAACGGCGCGTCCACGACGCGCGGCTCATCGTTCACGTCGGGCCGGGGTTCGGCCGCCGGAGCGATGGCGACCAGAGTGTCCAGAAGCTTGTGCACGCCGAAGTTCAGGACGGCGGAGGCGAACAGCACGGGGGTGGTCCGCCCGGCGAGGTACGCCTGCTGATCGTGGTCCTGCTGCTCGAGCTCGAGCAGCTCCGCCTCATCGACCGCAGTCGTCCACGTCTCCCCTTCGAGCCGCTCTGCCGCGTCCGGCGCGAACGTCTCCTCGGCGGCGATGCTGGCACCGCCGCTGTCACGCGTGTATTTGGTGTACTCGCCGGTGAGCCGGTCGAGCACTCCACGGAAGTCGCCGGACTGCCCGACCGGCCACGTGAGCGGCGTCGGCAGCATCCCGGTGCGCTCGTGGATCTCGTCCATGAGCGCGAGCGGCTCGTGGCCCGCACGGTCCCACTTGTTGATGACGGTGACGATGGGGATGCCGCGGTGCTTGCACACCTCGAACAGCTTCATCGTCTGGACCTCGAGCCCCTTGGCCGCGTCCACGAGCATGACCGCGCTGTCGACGGCGGACAGCACGCGGTAGGTGTCCTCGGAGAAGTCCGCGTGACCGGGGGTGTCGAGCAGGTTGAAGACGACGTCGTCGTACTCGAACTGGAGGGCCGCCGACGTGATGGAGATGCCGCGCTCCTGCTCCATCGACATCCAGTCGGACACAGTGGAGCGGCGGCCCGCCTTGCCGTGGGTCGCACCGGCAGTGCCGATGGCGCGGGCGTGGAGGGCGAGCGCCTCCGTGAGCGTTGATTTGCCCGAGTCGGGGTGCGAGATGACGGCGAAGGTGCGTCGCCGCTTCGCCTGCCCGCGCACGTCAGCGGGTGTGTGGGATGAGGATGAGGGGCCGGAGTTCACCGCACCAGTGTAGGCAGGTGGTGTCCAGCCGGAACATCTAGGCTGGTCACCGTGAGCACAGAGCCCGGACCTCCTCAGCCCCCTGACGACCACGCAGACGACGAACTCACGGTCGTCGCGCGGGATCCCCACCGGCGGGCCCGCCTGCTCAGATACCTCCCGCTGGTGCTCGCCGCCATCCTGAGCGTCCCGCTCCTCTGGCTGTCCATCGCGTTCTCGCTCGAAGTCTCCATGATCGCGGTCTACATCCTGCAGCTGGGCGCCGGCGGCTGGGCCGTCTTCGGAGTGGCGCTCATGAGCCTGGGCGGCTTCATCTGCCTCGTGGGAGCGCTCGTCTGCCTGTTCGTCGGATGGCGTCGCGACGCCTGGCGCTGGCGGTGGATCTGGGCCGGAGCGACAGTGCTGACGGCGGGCTTCATGCCGCTGCTGGGCGTCGTCACCGGAACCTTCTGGGAGTGAGGCCCGCCCTCACATCCCGGTGAGCGGCTCACATCCCGGTGAGCGCCTTGGCGATCCTCTGCTCCGACACCTTGCCCATGGCTCCCAGCGCCGGGGCGAAGAGGCTGAGTCTCAGCTCCTCCTGCTGGAACAGGATCGCGTGCCATCCCTCGCCCGGTCCGCCGGCGGGCCTGCCCGGTCCGCTCGCCGCCGCGCCTGCGTCCACGACGGCACCCAGTCGTGCGGCACGCCCCAGACCGGCGACAACCGGCCACACCACCTGCAGCTTCTTCGACACCCCCGCCTCGGACCCGAGCACCCGGTCCATCAGCTGACGGTCTCGCGGCGGCTGGTCGACCATCGCGTCGACGCGCACGTTCGCCGCCTCGACCCACCGCGGCAGTCGCAGCAGCGCGGCCTCACTGAGCCCGGCGATCGCGGAAGCCGTCCCCATCGCGTCGCGCCAGTCCTTCACGTCCGCCAGATTCGCGAGGATCACCAGGGACGACGCCTTCGACACCTTCTTGTCCAGGGTCGTCATCCCCGTGAGCGCTGCGATGAGCGCGGGCACCAGCTGCTCCAGCCGCGTCGTGAGCCCGCCCTGTGCAGAGCGGACGAGCGCCTCGGGGTCGGGCACGGTCTCCGATCCGCCCGCCGAGGCGGACGCCCGCGCCGGACCGTTCGCACCGACCGGATGGGCATACGTGCCGTCGGCTCCGATGCCGGTCGCCGCGACCTCTCCGCGCACGGCGACGCGCAGGACCGCTTCCAGCAGCGCATCCGATGACGTCTGATGCCCCGCGAGCACCAGCTTCTCCTGTGTGCTCAGGTGCTCCTTCGCATACGCCAGCACCGCCGAGGCTCCGTCCCGGACCCGATCCACCAGCTGTTCCCGCGTGGGCACCGGCTCCCGGGCCGCCCGCATCGAGCGTGCGGCTCCGCGCGACGACGCCGAGGCCCCCGCATCCGGGGTCCCCTGCCCGGCGGATCCGGCTGCGACCTCGGCCGGACCTCGACCGCTCCGGCCGCCCGACCGACCGCCTGCTGCGGCGGACTCCCGGGCGAGGGCCTTCCCCGCCTTCGCAGCCTCGCGCTTCCGCTGATCGGCCTGGAGCGCGGCCAGGTCGAAGCCTTCGGCGAGCACGCGGCGGCCGCGCTGCAGGCGGAAGCGGAGGCGGAGGTGTGCCGGCACGCGCGACCAGTCGAATTCGGCCGGGACCACGGTGATGGGGTTGCGGTCCTCGAGTCGACCTCCGCCGCCGCGGGCGGTGAGCTCTGCTGCGAGGACCTCGGGCAGGCTTCCCGATCCCTCCTCACCGGCGGCGCGCACATGCGCGAGGATCTCGCGGGCGACATCCGGGGCGGGGACGAAGTAGGTCCGCTTCGCCTTGGGCAGGGACCGGATGAGCGCGGCGACGAAGTCGATCCGCAGCCCCGGCACGTGCCACGAGAACGCATGGGGGTCGGCACGGTCGAGGTCGTTGAGCTGGATCTCCGCCGTCACTCCGTCGCCTTCGGTGCCCGGTTCGAAGGAGTACCTCAGCTCGGCGCGGGCGTCCTCCTCCGTGTCGTCGCGGGCGGGCAGCACCCAGTGCGTCGGATAGTCGCGGGCGAGGTCCGCGGTGCGATCCGCGGCGTCCTCCGCCAGGAGCGTCTCGAGCGGCACGTCGAGGTGGGTGGGATCCTCACGCCGCTTCCTGCGCCACCACCCGGTGAAGTCGGAGGCGGTGTGGACGTCGTCCGGCACGCGGGCGTCGTAGAAGGCGTAGAGGTCGTCGTCGCCCGCCAGCACGCGACGGTCGCGGGTGCGGGAAGCGAGCTCGTCGGCTTCTGCGAGCGTGCGCGCGTTCGTCGTCAGGAACTCGTGCGACTCCCTCCAGTCGCCCTCCACCAGCGCGTGCCGGATGAACAGTTCGCGCGCGACGACCGGGTCGATCCGCGCGTAGGAGACCGGGCGCGAGGCGTAGAGGGTCACCCCATAGAGCGTCGCCTTCTCATCCGCGACCGCGTGACCGCTCTTCGCGGACCAGCGCGGCTCCGCATGGGTCCGCTTCACGAGGTCGCCGGCCACGTCGAGGATCCAGTCCGGGTCCGCCCACGCGACGGTGCGCGCCCACAGGCGGGACGTCTCGACGAGCTCCGCGCTCATGACGAAGTCCGGGCCCTTCTTGAAGAGTCCGGAGCCCGGGAAGATCTGGAAGCGGGAACCGCGGGCACCCTGGTACTCACGCCCGTCCGGCAGCTTCTGCCCGATCATCGACAGCAGGCCGGTGAGCAGGGAGGTGTGGATCGCGACGGCCTGCGCGTCGAACGGACCGGATCCGGCAGCGGCGCCGCGGGATCCTCCGCGCGTGCGCTGTCCGGTCGCAGCAGTGCCCTGCTCCTCGTCGCCGTCCGCGTCCGTCTTCCAGGTCACCTCACCCCACTGGAGGCCGGCCGAGCCGGCGATCGACTGCAGCTGCCCGACGAGGTCCTGCCATTCGCGGATGCGGACGTAGTTGAGGAACTCCCCGCGGATCGTTCGACGGAACTTCGAGCTCGACAGCGTCTGCGACTGCTCGCGGACGTAGTTCCACAGCGCGAGGAAGGACAGGAAGTCGCTGCGCGTGTGGGTGAAGCGCGCATGCAGCGCATCCGCCTCGCCCCGCTGCTCGGCGGGACGCTCACGCGGGTCCTGCGTGGACAGCGCTGCGACGATGACGGCGACTTCTGCTCCGCACCCGTTCTGCGCACCGGCGATCAGCATGCGCGCCAGGCGCGGATCGATGGGGAGCGCGGCGATCTTCCGCCCCGTCTCCGTCACGGTCAGTGCGCCGTCCTGCGCGACCCTCAGCCCGCCCAGCTCCGCCAGCAGCGCGCGTCCGTCGCGGACCGCGCGCGGGTCCGGCGGCGTGAGGAACGGGAAGTCCGTCACGTCCTTCTCCGTGCGCACGAATCCGAGCGTGACCATCTGCAGGATGACGCTCGCCAGGTTCGTCCGCAGGATCTCGGGGTCGGTGAATTCCGGGCGCGCTTCGAAGTCCGCCTCGGAGAACAGGCGGATGCAGATCCCGTCGCTGGTGCGGCCCGAACGTCCCTTGCGCTGGTTCGCGCTCGCCTGGCTGATGTTCTCGATCGGCAGGCGCTGGACCTTCGTCCGGTTCGAGTAGCGCGAGATGCGGGCCACTCCGGTGTCGATGACGTATCTGATCCCCGGCACCGTCAGCGATGTCTCCGCCACGTTCGTCGCCAGCACTACGCGCGGTCTGCCATGGGGCCGGAAGACGCGCTGCTGCTCCTGCGAGGACAGTCGGGCGTACAGGGGCACGATCTCCCAGTCGGCGCCGCGGCTGCGCGGCCCCTTCCGCGTCGCTCGCTGCACATGATCGGTCAGCGCATCCGCCGCGTCGCGGATCTCCCGCTCGCCGGACAGGAAGACGAGGATGTCACCGGGGGCCTCCGCGGTGAGTTCGTCGAACGCGTCGATGATGCCCTCGACCTGGTCCTTCGGCGTCCTCGCGGCGGCACCCCCTCGCGTGAGGGATCGCTCCTCGTCGTCGTCTGCGTCGAAATCGGTGTCTGTATCTGTGGCGGGGTCCAACGGACGATAGCGGACCTCGACCGGGTACGTCCGGCCGGACACGGAGATGATCGGGGCGCCGTCGAAGTGCTCGCTGAACGCCTCCGGGTTGATCGTCGCGGAGGTGATGATCACCTTGAGGTCCGGCCGCTCCTTCAGCAGGCGGGTGAGCAGGCCGATGATGAAGTCGATGTTGAGGCTGCGTTCGTGCGCTTCGTCGATGATGAGGACCTCGTAGTCCCGCAGCAGTCGATCATGGCGCAGCTCGGACAGCAGGATGCCGTCGGTCATCACCTTCACCCGGGTGTGATCCGCCACCTGCGACGTGAAGCGCACCTGGTAGCCGACCGTGTCGCCCAGGTCCTCCCCCATCTCGTCCGCCAACCGGGCCGCCACGGAGCGCGCTGCGATGCGACGGGGCTGGGTGTGGCCGATCATGCCCGTCACGCCCAGGCCCAGCTCCAGGCAGATCTTCGGGATCTGCGTGGTCTTGCCCGACCCCGTCTCACCCGCGATGACGACGACCTGATGATCGCGGATCGCCTCTGCGATCTCCTCGCGATGCTCGACGACGGGGAGCTCTGCCGGGTACTCGAGCAGCGGCGCGCGGCGCGCGCGGGCCGCCCGCTGGCGCTCCCGTCGGGCTTCGTGCTGCTCCCGACGGGACCCGCCCTCCGGACGGCGACGGTCACCCGAGCGCTTCCGGCGGGGGCGGCCTCGGCCGCGGGTCCGGCCACCCTCTGCCGACTGGCGCGCCCCGCTGCGGGCGGGCACAGGTGTGTCGCGGCTGGCGTCGGGCTTCTCAGGAATGTCGTCTCTCATGGCGAACACCAGGCTACCGGCGTTCGCCCCGGCGTAAGGTTGCCCGGTGAGAGGGGGCGCGAGTGCTCGGAGTGTTCGAAGGGTTCGGCGTCATCGCCGTCGTCGTCCTCGCCGGCTTCGTGCTGGGACGCACCGGAGTGCTCGGACCCCATGCGCAGCAGGTCATCGCCGGTGTCGTGTTCTACATCGCGACGCCCGCCCTGCTCTTCACGATGATCGCCACGACGGACCTCACGTTCATCTTCTCCACCCAGCTCATCGCCACCGGCGGGTCAGCCGTGCTCTGCGCCGTCGCGCTCTTCGTGCTCACCCGATGGGTCAGGAAGCGATCCACAGGCGAGGCGATGTTCTCCGCATGGGCCGTGAGCTACGTGAACATCGGGAACCTCGGCATCCCCATCGCGATCTACGTCCTGGGCGACATCGCCTACGTCGCGCCGGTGCTGCTCTTCCAGCTGCTCCTGCTGGCCCCCATCGGCATGGCGGTGCTCGACACGATCCGGCAGGGGAAGGTCGACCACTGGTGGTCGCCGATCTGGACGATCGCCAAGAACCCGATCGTCCTCGGCGCCGTCGCGGGCATCACCGTGTCCGGCACCGGCGTCGACGTGCCCGCCGTGCTCTTCGACCCGCTCAGCATGGTCGGCGACATGTCCGTGCCCGGTGCGCTCCTGGCGTTCGGCCTGAGCTTCAAGGACGGGTGGCAGCTGCCTCTCAAGGGCACGCGCTCGCAGCTGACGGTCATCACGTCGACCAAGCTCGTCGTCCAGCCGGTGCTCGCGTGGGTGATCGGCGGACCGATCCTGGGGTGGACCGGCGTGGATCTCATGGCGATCGTCGTGACGTCCGCACTGCCCACGGCGCAGAACGTCTACATCTATTCGATGCGGTACCGGCAGTCGGAGACGCTCGTGCGCGACAGCGTGTTCATCACGACCGTGCTGTCCGTGCCCGCGATCCTCGTCTGCTCGGCACTGCTGGGGTAGGGGACGCGGGATCGAGTAGGCGCTGGACTACCCGTCGCCGCGCCAGTAGACGAGAGCCTCCTCGACGTCGGCCCAGTACGGGTGGTCTGTGTTGAGGCGCTCCAGCGCTGCGACCACGGGACTCGTGCCGCGGTCCGCCCCGTCCGCCTCGCAGACCAGGAGCACCGGAGCCGCACCGGCTCCTGCGAACACCGCCCGGACCTCAGAGGAATCCATCGACTCGATGATGAGGTCGACGAGGATGCGCCGCACCTCGGTCCACGAGGTCGCCTCGACGTGGGTGGAGTCGGAGATCCACGCTTCCAGGTCGCCCAGCAGGTCTGCGGTCTGCGGTGAGTTCCGCGCCCCGGGCGTGCTCCATTCCTCCGGCGACCAGCGCAGTCGACGCGCGCGGGCGTCCTCACCGGACTCGCCCTCATGGGGCGCGGCATCCTCTGGGTCGGTCTCCTCCGAAAGGACGCCGGGGACATTCACCGCCGTCCGCCAGGCGAGCCCTCCGACGTGCACGACCGCGGCGGCGTAGACGTCGCCTCCCCCGCCGGCGGCGGACAGCTTCCGCTGGAACTCCGCGGCGAGCACGGATCGCACGCGGGGGCTGAAGGTCCTCACGAGGTCATCCATCCACCCACGATAGTCGTCTTCCGGACCGATCCGAAAGGGCTGCGGGCCGATCCCCGCTGTGCGACATCCGTAGTACTGGAGGCCGGGAATCGCATGCTCCAGGCGTGTCGTCCGCGCCTGGCGCGTTCTCCCCGTCCACAATGAACATGTGACTCCAGACGATCCGAACGAGCCGAAGGACCTCCTCTCCAGACGGCTGAGCTCTCAGCCGGACGGGGACGACCCGACGGCGGCTCACTACGCCGACGGCGCCGGCGAGGAAGCGGGCGCGCACGAAGCCGCCCGATCAGGCACCTTCGACGCCGCTGCGTTCGACCCGGACGCCACTGCCGCCTTCGATCCGATCCGCGACGGCGACCCCTCCCTGGATGATCAGGCGACTGCGGAGTACGCCCCCCTCTCGCAAGCCGGCGCAGATGCAGAAGGAGGCCGCGGACGAGACGTCACGGTGGCCTCGGCGACGAGTGCGAGCGCTGCGGGCGGCGCTGCAGCGGGGACCAGCGGTGCCGGGACAGACGGATCGACCGGGCAGCCGGGCATGATCTCGGATGAGGAGTGGTCGCTCATCAACGGCGGGAGCGCTGCGGCGGCACCCGCGAACGACCAGCCGACGAAGAAGCTCACCCGCAAGGAGCGCAGAGCCGCCAAGCGGGCATCGAAGCTCGACGACGACCGGCGGGAGACACGCGACGCAGAAGCATCGATGGCCTCCCGCACCCTGGAGATGCCGGAGCGCAGGCGCAGCCCGCTCGACGTGATCGGCGCGGTGTGGATCACGCTCGGGTTCCCGTTCGTCGCCCTCGCGCTCGCGGTGCGTGCGGTGGCATCCGGGTGGTTCCTCGCATGGACGTACACCTGGCGTCCCGGCTTCCCCGACGACCAGTACGGCTTCACAGACGCGGATCGCCTGCACTACGGCTCCTACACCGTCGACTACCTCTTCAACCTCGCCACGGAGCGCTACCTCTCCGACGTCGTGCTGCCAGACGGCACTCCCCTCTTCACATCCGGGGAGATCTCGCACATGGCCGATGTGAAGACCCTGATCGGCATCCTCACGCTCACCGCAGTCGTCGCGGCGATCGGCATGATCGTGTTCGGCGTCTACAAGTGCCGTCGCGGGGGAAGCGGAGTCCGCGGCAGCCTGCGGGCGGGGCCGATCCTCACCCTCGTCCTCTTCGCGGCCCTCGCCGTGCTCGCGATCGTGGGCTGGGACCAGTTCTTCACCGGATTCCACGACATCTTCTTCGCCGAGGGGACCTGGACGTTCTACATGGACGATTCCCTCATCCGCCTCTTCCCACCGCAGTTCTGGGTCGACGCGGGCATCGCCCTCGCGCTCATCGTGCTGGTGCTGTGCGTCTTCGCGTTCTGCCTGAGCTTCGCGGGGCGTTCGACGAAGCGGCGGATGCGCCGGACCGAGCGCTGAACCAGCCCACTGCAGGCAGGCCGCAGGGCTGATCTGTGCCCCCACGAATGTGATCGGCCGGGTGGGCTTTCCCCTCCCACCCGGCCGATGACGGCTCGCCCACCACCGTGGTGGTGTCGTCTGCCTCGAGGAACCTCAGGACGACGCGCCCCCGTCGACGGTGAGCAGCGCTCCGGTCGTGTACGAGGCGAGCGAGGACGCCAGGTACAGCACCGCACCCACGACCTCCTCGGGTTCACCGCCGCGCTTGGCGGCGAACGTCTGCGCCCGCTCGGTGAAGGCTTCTTCATCCCAATGGTGGGACACGTCGGTCAGGAAGGTCCCCGGCACCACACAGTTGACGCGGACGCTGGGGCCGTACGCATGCGCCAGCGCGGTGGTCGTCGCATTGAGCCCGGCCTTCGCCGCCGAGTACGGCACAGTCGCCGGTCTCGGATGCAGCGACGCGATGGAGGAGATGTTCACGATCGCTCCCCCGCCGGCCTCGGCCATCTTCTCGCCCAGCAGCGCCGCCAGCCGGAACGGGCCCTTGAGGTTCAGCCCGATGACCTTGTCATAGAGTTCTTCGCTGATCCCGCTGATCGAGTCGTACAGCGGCGAGGAGCCGGCATTGTTGACGAGCACATCCACCCCGCCCATGTCGTCCCACACCGTCTGTGCGAAGCGCGTGCACTGCTCCCAGTCGGCCACGTGCAGGGCGTACGGTCGCACCGTGCCGCCGGTCTCGGCGGTGATGACAGCGGCGGCGTCCTCGCAGGCGGCGAGTCTGCGTGAGGCTATGGCCACGTCCGCGCCCAGAGAGGAGAAGGCGCGGGCCATCTGGAAGCCGAGTCCGCGGGACCCTCCGGTGATGACGATCTTCCTGTCGGTGAAGTCGAAGGTCCAGGTGCTCATGACTCGATGATCTCCATCGCCTGGTCGAAGAGGGACACGGTCCGCTCGTGCAGGCGGATGCCCACGGACTCCGGCACCAGACCGGCCGAGGCGCGCGCCTGCGAACCCTCGAGGATCGAGCCGAAGCGGAAGCAGGCCAGCACATGGTAGAAGTCGACATCGTCGACGTCCCACCGGCTGGCTCCGCCGTAGGCCGCCACGAGCTCCGCCTTGGTGGGTGCGCCCGGCAGCTCGAGACCGTGCGTCGACGCCAGCAGGTGCCCGAGGTCGAGGAGCGGGTCGCCGAGCGTGCACAGCTCCCAGTCGACGAGTGCGGCGACCTCAGCCGAATCGTTCTGGAACAGCACATTGCCCGCATGGCAGTCGCCGTGGATGATCCCCGCGTGCTGCTCGGCGGGCATCCGCTCGTTCAGCCAGGCCGGGATCGCGTCGACGCCGCGGTGGTCAAGACCTTCCCAGCGCTCGAACTCGCGGTAGCTCTCGAGCTGACCCACCCACCTGCCGGGCTGGCGCGCCAACCAGCCGTCCGGCCGGCCGAAGCCCTCCAGCCCCACCGCCTCGTGATCGACATTGCCGAGCTCGGCGACTGCCCGAGCATGGGCCAGCCCCATCTGGTGCTGCCACTCGCGGCTCTGGAGCACGTGCTCGGGGATCTCGCTGACACCGTTGAAGCCGGCGACCGAGCGCATGATGAAGAAGGCATTGCCCAGCACGTCGAGATCTTCGCAGACCGCGATGAACTCCGGATGCGGCACCTGGCTCCCACCCAGCGCCTCGAGCACGCGGGCCTCCCGCAGCATGATCGTGTCGGAGCTCTTCCGCTTGTTGACCGGCGGCCCGCGGTAGATGAGCCGCTCATCGTTCCAGGTGAAGCCCAACAGCACATTCTGCGTGCCGCCGGTCAGGAACTCGGGATCGCGCAGCGTCCCAGGACCGAGCTCCTGCTGCATCCACGCCTCGAGCGCAGTCAGTTCTATTCCGGCCTGTTCCGCGTGCTCGGCCGCGGCCGCGGCGCCGTTGGCCGCGGCTGCTCCGCGGCTCCGATCGGAGCTCATCAGGAAGCCTCCTCGAGCAGGTGGGCGACGTTGCGCTTCGCATCCTCGGTGCGGGTGGGCACGTGGTCGGTGGCGACCTCCAGCGGGATGATCTCCTCACGGACGAAGGCCCGCATCCATTCGAGCTTCTGCGCGGATTCCGGCTCGGCTGAAAAGTCCCAGCTCATATCGGTTCTCCTCCTTGAGAATGGCGCGCTCATCTGTCCGGTCGGACCGGGACGCACGTCTTCGATCAAATCCCACTGAGCAGTCGATCGCAAGTGGAGGCGCGACAGGCGACGACCTGGCTCAGTCGCCGACTGCGTCTCGTCCGCGCTTCACCAGATTCTCATCGGCCGGATACACGACGGACGTGTCCTTTCCGTCGTAGTCGAACTGGTTGAGGAAGAAGCGCATGGCGTTGAGACGCGCACGCTTCTTGTCATTCGACTTGATGGTGATCCACGGTGCGAAGTCCGTGTCCGTGCGGAGGAAGGTGGCCTCTTTGGCCGCGGTGTAGTCTTCCCACTTGTCGAGTGAGTCCAGATCGATGGGCGACAGCTTCCATTGGCGCACGGGGTCGATCTGGCGGATCGCGAAGCGTGTGCGCTGCTCCGCCTGCGTCACGGAGAACCAGAACTTGGTCACATGGATCCCGGAGTCGATGAGCATCTTCTCGAACAGGGGCGCCTGCTGCATGAAGGTCTCATACTCCTCATCGGTGCAGAAGCCCATGACGCGCTCGACGTTCGCCCGGTTGTACCAGGAGCGGTCGAACATGACGAACTCCCCCGCAGTCGGCAGATGCTGGATGTAGCGCTGGAAGTACCACTGCCCCTGCTCGACGTTCGACGGCTTGTTCAGGGCGACGACACGGGCCGCACGCGGATTGAGGTGCTCGGTGAACCGCTTGATGGTGCCGCCCTTGCCCGCGGCATCGCGCCCCTCGAACACGATCACGTGGCTGAGCTCGTTGTCCTGGCTCCAGTACTGGAACTTCAGGAGCTCGATCTGGAGGTGGTACTTGTCCAGCTCGTACTCCTCCCGGTCCAGGCGCTCGTCGTAGGGGTAGCCCTCGCGCCACGTCTCCACAGCGCGCCCTCCCGGATCGATGAGGTCCGGGTCGGGGGTGTGACCGTGCAGGACCCTGTACCCCTCCAGGTGGAGGCGGTCGATGTACTCGCGGAGGTTCTCGCGCTGGCGGGGGTGCATGGTGCGGACATCCTTTCATCACGGAAGCCGGACGGCTCACTGCACGACGCTACACAGACGGCGTGAACGGTCGGTGAACCCACCCCGTGCCGCCTCAGGCCGAGCCGCCTGCTGCCCACAGCCTGCCTGCCTGCCTGCCTGCCTGCCTGCCTGCCTGCCTGCCCACAGCCTACGACCGCTCCACGTCCGCCCTCGGCACGAGGAATGACGCGGCTGCCGGGGCGGCCGCCACGCACAGCATCGCAATCGGATACCCGTTGGCCGCGATGAGGAGGCCGAGTGCGGGACCGACACCGGCCCCCAACGCGTGCTGACCGGTGTTCTGGATCCCCATCGCCTTGCCCGACCAGCGGTACCCCGCCCCCTCCGCGATCGAGGTCAGTGCCAGTCCGTTGTCGGCCACCGACGCCGCGGAGGCCAGGAGGAACACGATCGCGGCGACGACCGGGAGGAGGCCCAGTGACACGGCCGCGACGAGGGCGGACAGGACGCACGCGGACCACGCGACGATGCGCAGCACGACGACCCGGGACGGCGCGAGGTCACTGACCCGACCCATCGCGAACCGGGCGCCGGCTCCTGCCAGCTGCGCCGCACCCACGACGAGTCCCGCCGTCGCGGCCGCCATCCCCTGCGAGTCCATGAGCCACACGAGCCCGAACGTCGCGAAAGCGAACTGCGGGATGACGAGGAGGGCAGAGGCGGCGTGGATCCGCAGCAGGAAGGAGTCCGCACGATAGGGGTTCACGTCTGCGGCGGGGCGTGAGGAGAACGCCGGCTCGGGCGACCCCGTCGGCTCGCAGTCTGCGGCCTCGCTGACCGCTTCCCCGCATGCGCCGCCCTCCGCAGCGCCGGGTTCCGGCAGCTCCGTTCGAGCCGGTCGAGGCGGATCCACTATGCCCAGCCGGCATGCGATCCCGATGACGAGGCACAGACCGCTGGTGAGGAGGAAGAAGCCGAGGACTCCCATCGCGTCAGCGAGCGGGGGCACGAGGACGGCGGCAACGGCGGTGCCGAGCGGCTGCGCCATCTGCCGGGCCCCCATCGCGGTGCCGCGCTGGCTGCGCGGGAACCAGCCCGCGACCACACGGCCCGTCGCCGAATTCACGCTTGCCCCGGCAGCACCGGCGAGCGCGAGCACGCCGATCAGCGGCAGGGGCCGGTGGAGGGCTCCGGCCTGCGCGAGGACCACTCCCAGCGCAGTCCCGGCCGCGCACGCCAGCAGCCCGGCACTCAGCGCGAGGCGCTCACCCCGACGGTCGGCGACAGCGCCCCAGAGGACCAGCGTGAAGACCATGCCGAGGCTCGTGGACGCTGCCGCAGTGCCAGCGGTCGCGAGGGAGAACGCTTCCTTCTCACGCAGCAGCGGAATGAGGAAGGCCGGTCCGGCCACGACGATCGTCACGATCGCCTGCGCAAGGCTCCCCAGCACCAGTGCACGCCATGCCAGCACCCGACTCCGCGCGTCCGGGAAGCCCTCCGCGGGCGGTGTGCTGACCATATCCGCAGGCTACGCCGATGAGGGGCGGCGGCGGACCCAGGTCCATCGAGCGGACGACCGCTTCGGCGCGGACCGGCCGCAGGCCCGCTGTGGACTCACCGCAGGCCAGCGCCCCGCGCATGGTCCCGCAGCGCCCGCCCTGCATCGAGCCCCACGACGGCAGACACCGCCGGATCCTCCTGTGTCCCGTCCGGGGCACGGAACTCGACGAGCAGCGGCTCCTCACTCACGACTCGCTCCGTGGTCCCCGGGACCGGATGTCCGAACCCTGCCACCTGGCTGCCGTGGATCCGCGCCGACCAGGGGCTGCGGGGTCGGTAGGGCCCTGGGTCCTCCCCTCGTCGCACAGCGTGCAGCAGAGCCTTCGCAGCATGGGCGCCCTGAGCCTCGGCGTCGTCCCAGTGATCGATCCGATACGGAGCGGCCGGCTCATCGCCCACTCCGTGCTGGGCCACCGCACCTGCGGCGACCAGCGGCGCACTCGCGCCGTGCACGCGCAGCCGATCGTCGACCCGCACACCGCCGGATGCACCCGCGGCATCCGTGAACACGGGGATGCCGCCGGGGACACGGGGACGCGCACCATGCGCGACGATCACAAGGTCCGCCTCCACCGCCGTCCCGTCGTCGAGCACCGCGATCCCGTCCTCGAGCGCCACGATCCGCGCCGACCACCGCGCGTCCACCGTCTCGTCGTGGAGGCGGGCGATCCGCCGAGCGATCTCCGGACCCCACGCGGCGGCGCCCGGCAGTCCCGACCGGGCCACGAGCGTCACACGGTGGCCCGCCGCGGTCAGGAGGCTCGCAGCCTCCGCGCCGACCAGACCGGACCCCGTGACCAGGACCCTCGCCCCGTCGACCCCGTCGAGGAGCTCGCGGATCCGCAGCGCGTCATCGACGGAGTGGAGGGTCGACAGTCGCCCTGCGGCAGCCCACGCATCGGCCCCCGGCACGTCGAGACGGTCAGGCCGCGAGCCAGTCGCGAGGACGAGGCCCGCAGCCCGGACCGCTTCTCCCGGGACCCGCACGCTCCAGCCGTGCGGGTCCTCGGCGACGGCGATGACGCAGTCCTCGCGCGTGGTCGCTCCGGTGAGCGGCGGGCGCATCGCCATCGCGCGGGCGGGTGAGAGTCGGCCGGTCATGATCGCCTTGTCGACCATCGTCCGGTCGATCGCCTCGACCGCAGGGCCGGCCAGGTGGAGGACCGGGAGGCCCGCGTCCGCAGCGAGCAGGGCCTGGACGGCTGCACGTCCTGCGGCGCCGCCGCCTGCGACGACGAGCGGTCGCGTATCGGTATCCATCACACGTCGACTCTACGACTCGCACACGGAGAGCTCCATCACCGCGGCGGCGGACGGCGTGTGCAACAATACCCCCAGGGGGTATAGTGGGCCACTCGAGGCGCCGCGGCCGCCGCACCGCTCCCCACCGGAGCACTGCACAACCGGCGCACCTCACGGAAGGAATGGGATGAGCACTTCGGACATGACCGCAGCAGACACACACTCAGCGGGCCCAGATGCGTCGACGACCGTCGACCCGACCCCGCAGGAGGACCTCGAGCTCCTCATCGGCGGGATGACCTGCGCCTCCTGCGCCGCCCGCGTGGAGAAGAAGCTCAACCGGGTGGACGGCGTCACCGCATCGGTGAACTACGCGACGGAGAAGGCGAACGTCTCCGCTCCCGCGGGCTTCGACCCGTTCGACCTCATCGAGGTGGTCGAGGCGACGGGATACACGGCGGAGCTCTCCGGCGACGACGCTCTGGCAGAGGCGGACGCCCGTGCGGAGAAGGAACTGCGCGGGCTGCGCGTGCGCCTCATCGCGGCGATCGTCCTCACGGTCCCCGTCGTCCTCATGGCGATGGTGCCGCCGCTGCAGTTCGACTACTGGGGCTGGGTGTCGCTGGCGCTGACCGCACCCGTGTTCCTGTGGTCGGGGTGGCCGTTCCACGTCTCGACGGCTGTGAACCTCCGGCACCGCGCGGTCACGATGGACACCCTCATCACGGTGGGCACGTCCGCAGCGTTCCTGTGGTCACTCGCCGCCCTGGTGTTCGGCACCGCGGGGCATGCGGACATGCGCCACGGGTTCGATGTCACCCTCGACCTGGGCGGGCATGGCGGCGGCCTGGCGGACGTGTACTTCGAAGTGGTCGCAGGCGTCCTCACCTTCGTGCTGCTGGGCCGCTTCCTCGAGAAGCGGTCGAAGCGGTCCGCGGGCGCCGCGCTGCGCGCACTCCTGGAGCTGGGCGCGAAGGACGTCTCCCTCCTCCGCGACGGCGTCGAATCCCGGGTTCCGGTCGAGAGCCTGCGCGTGGGCGATGAGTTCGTCGTGCGTCCCGGCGAGACGATCGCGGCGGACGGCACCGTCCTGGATGGACGCTCCGCCGTCGACGCCTCGATGCTCACCGGCGAGTCCGTCCCCGTCGAGGTCGACGCGGGCGGCACCGTGTCGGGAGGGACCGTGAACGAGTCCGGCAGGCTGCTCGTGCGCACCGACCGCGTGGGTCGGGACACGCAGCTCGCCCGGATGGCGCAGCTCGTCGAGGAGGCGCAGTCCGGCAAGGCGGACGTCCAGCGGCTGGCCGACCGCGTGTCGGCCGTCTTCGTCCCGATCGCGATGGCGATCGCCGTCGTCACCTTCGCCGTCTGGCTGCTGCTGGGCTTCGGGTTCACCGCTGCGATGACCTCCGCAGTCGCCGTGCTCATCATCGCCTGCCCGTGCGCGCTCGGGCTCGCGACCCCCACCGCCCTGCTCGTGGGCACCGGCCGCGGGGCCCAGCTGGGCATCCTGATCCGCGGTCCCGAGGTCCTCGAGACCGCACGTGGAATCGACACGATCGTGCTCGACAAGACCGGCACCGTCACGACGGGGACGATGACCGTCGCCGAGGTCGTCCTCGCCGACGCGGTCGATCCCGCTGCATTCCTGCGGTTGGCCGGCGCCCTGGAGTCAGGGTCCGAGCACCCGGTCGCCCGGGCCGTCGTCGACCACGCCCGTGCCACGCTGCCCGAGTCCTCTCCCCTGCCGCCGGTCTCCGCGTTCGAGAACGTCCGCGGTCGCGGCGTCCGCGGGACCGTCGACGGCCACGAGGTCCTCGCCGGCCGCGCGCTCCTGTTCGACGAGGCCGGGTGGACCGTCACCGGCGAGCTGCAGGCCGCGTTCGACGCCGCCGGTCCTCGCGGGCGCACCGCGATGATCGTCGGCTGGGACGGCCGGGCGCGGGGCGTGGTGCTCACCGCCGACACCGTGAAGGAGTCTTCTGCGCAGGCCGTCGCGCGCTTCCACGCACAGGACCTGCGGGTCGTCCTGCTCACCGGAGACAATCAGGACGTCGCCCGGGACGTCGCCTCGCAGACCGGCATCGATGACGTCGTGGCAGACGTGCTGCCGGAGGACAAGGTCGACCACATCAGCCGACTCCAGGTCCGCGGCAGGGTCGTCGCGATGGTGGGCGACGGTGTGAACGATGCGCCGGCCCTCGCCTCGGCCGATCTGGGGCTGGCGATGGGAACGGGGACGGACGCGGCGATCGAAGCCGCTGACGTCACGCTGGTCGCCGGTGATCTCATGGCCGCGGCAGACGCGATCGACCTGTCGCGGCGTACGCTGCGCACGATCCGCGGAAACCTCTTCTGGGCGTTCGCATACAATGCAGCGGCGATCCCGCTCGCGGCGCTGGGACTGCTGAATCCGATGATCGCAGGCGCCGCGATGGCATTCTCGTCGGTGTTCGTCGTGACGAACAGCCTGCGCCTGCGCGGTTTCACACTCGGCGGATCGCGGCGGGCCCGGACGGCCGGCACCCCGTCGGCAGAGCAGACGGTCGACCACCGTCGCACCGACACGACCGATCGGAAGGAACACGCATGAACGAGAGCGCCGACGCCCAGGACACGACCCAGCAGGCGACTCAGAGGACGGCCCCCGAGGAGTCGCACGCTCAGGCGAGCACCGCCTCGGCGTCGGGGCACTCCCACGGCTACTCCGGCGACAAGGCTCGCCTCCTGGCGCGTCTGAGCCGGATCGAGGGGCAGGTGCGCGGCATCGCCCGCATGATCGAGGACGACAAGTACTGCATCGACGTCCTCACGCAGATCAGTGCGACGAGCTCCGGGCTGGAGAACGTGGCGCTCGTGCTGCTCGAGGATCATCTGGCGCACTGCGTCGTCGACGCCGCGCGCTCCGGCTCGCCCGAGGAGGCCGAGCAGAAGGTGACGGAGGCCGCTGACGCGATCAGGAGGCTCGTGAAGTCCTGACCCGACCGGTCGTCCGGGAAGAATCCACGACCCCGACCCTGTCAGTGCGGGCAGACGAACAACCGGTGCTCGTCGACGAGGTCGGCGTCGAGGAGAGCGTGCGCCGGCCGGATGCTGCCGGTGAAGGAGGCAGGCCCCACTGCAGACGGGACGTCGGAGTGGGAGGATCAGGTGAACGCCTGAGGCCCGCACACAAGGAGTCGCCGTGTCCCACCCTGTTCTGCCCGCCAAGGACGAAGGCCTCGCCCTCGTCCTCACGATCCTCGGATTCTTCTTCGTCGCGGGCCTCCAGTACTTCTACATCGGAAAGATCTTCACGGGGATCCTCTTCCTGCTCACGCTGGGCTTCCTCTACGTCGGCACGATCATCTCGCTCTTCACGATCCGCGGCGAGACCCGCCGGGTGAACGCGAGGCGCGCCTACGGCTATTCGTGAAACGTCCAACGCCCCTGGCACCGGACGCGCACGAGGCCGCTCGCCAGACACCGCACCCGGTGGTGAGCGGCCGTGATCGCAGTCGACCGCGTGCACGCCGTTCGACTCTCACGTCGGGCGGTGCTGGCTGAGGAGTACGCAGTATGCTCGAACCGTGAACGCGGAGCCGAGACCCGCAATGCGCGCCGTCGTCCAGCGCGGCTACGGCCCACCGGCCGAGGTGCTGCGGGTCCGCGATGTCTGCCGGCCCGCGCCGGGCGAGGGCGAGGTGCTGGTCCGGGTGCGCGCGGCGTCGGTGCACCCGGACGTGTGGCACGTCGTCGCGGGGCTGCCGCGGGTCCTGCGCCTCATGGGCTCTGGACTCAGGCGCCCCTCGCCGGCTGTCCCGGGCACGGACGTGGCGGGGACGATCGCGGCGGTCGGCGCCGGCGTGCACCAGTTCGCGGCGGGAGACGAGGTCTTCGGCGAAACGACCGCGGGGATGCAGTGGCGCAACGGCGGCGCGTACGCCGAATACGTCGTCGCCCAGGCGGACGGCCTGGCGACCAAGCCTTCTGACACCACCTTCGAACAGGCCGCGACCGTCCCGACGGCGGGACTCATCGCGCTTCTCAACCTCCCCGACCTCGAGACCTGGGAACCGGGCAGACGCGTGCTCGTGATCGGTGCGGCCGGAGGGGTGGGCGCCATCGCCGTGCAGCTCGCCCGCACAGCGGGAGCCCAGGTGACCGGTGTCGACCACTCGAGCAAGCTCGACCTGCTGCGCGGCCTGGGAGCCAGCCGGGTCGTGGACTACACGCAAGACGACGTGACGCAGGGCGGGGAGAGCTACGACCTGGTGTTCGACGTCGCCGGCGTCCGCCCGTACGCCGCCTATCGGCCGATCCTCACCGCCCGCGGCCGGTATGTGGTCATCGGGCACGACCACTTCGGCGCCCGGGGACGGCGACTGCTCGGCAGTGTGCCGCGGATGATCGGGCTGATGGCCCGCTCCTTCGTCGACCCCCGCCTCCCCCGGCCGACTGCGGCGCCGGGCCGCAGGGAGTCGATGGCGCGCCTGCAGGAGCTGCTCGCCGATGGACGACTCACACCGGTCGTGGACCGCACCTTCCAGCTGGAGCAGGCAGGCGAGGCCATCGGGCACCTGGCGTCCGGTGCCGCCCGGGGACGCGTGGTCGTCGTGCCGTAGCCGTCGCTGGTCTGACCGACGACGCTCTGGTGCCCCCACTGGGATTCGAACCCAGACTGAATCGATTTTAAGTCGACTGCCTCTGCCGATTGGGCTATGAGGGCATGGTCTCAGACTAGCGGGTGCCTGTCATCCGTCTGCACGGTGCCCCGCGTGCCCTTCCGTCGCTTCGCGGGCCACGCGATCGCGAGCACGAGGATGACCGCCGCGGCGACTGCGATTCCCACGGTGAAGACCGGCGCATGGTCGTACGCGAGCCCGATCGCCCGGAAGCCCGCGAATCCCACGAGGGAGTACACGGTCGCCCATCCCGCTCCCCCGACCAGCAGCGCCGCGATGTAGCGCGGCCACGGCATCAGAGTCGTGCCGGCCGCGAGGTTCGCAAGCGTCTGGAACCCGATCGTCAGGAAGCTCGCGGCCACGACGGGAGCCCCGAAGCGGTTCACCCGGGCTTCTGCACGCGCATACTTCTCCGACGCGAGCATCGCGCGGACCCGCGGCGACTTCGCCAGTCCCCCGCGACCGAGCCGCCCCAGTGCATACGTCGCGCCCGCCCGGCAGAGGATGATGCCGTACATGATGAGCCAGACCAGGAGGAAGGGCAGGTTCCACGTCGTCGGATCCATGCCACTCCTCTCTGCGGCCGTGCCGCGCGCGACGACTCATCCAGGCAAGCCTATCCTCACAACAGGAGGAGAGGGGCCGATCATCCTGCCGCTCATCCGCACCCCGCTGCACCCCCGTCCGCCTGCGCCCGTGACAACGCGAAGCGGCCCCGGACCGCAGTCCGGAGCCGCTCTCGACCCTCCCGGTTCCACACCCGCCCGGGTGCAGGACCGTTCAGAACCCGCCGTCAGGCATTCGCCTTCTCCTTCTGAGGAGCAGGCTTCGAGTTCGCCGCTTCGACGAATGCACGGCGCGGCACGTCGACGTCCTTGAGAGCAGTGAGGTCGCGGCCCATGACCGTGTTGATGACCCAGTTGCCGAAGACGCGGGCGGAGCGCTCACACGTGGGGATCGCGTAGCCGTGGTACAGGCGGTGCAGTGCCCACGCGATCGGACCGCGCAGCTCCACGCTGCCCATCTGCGCGACTCCCTTGAACAGGCCCATGCCGGCCACGGCGCCCAGGGACTTGTGGAAGTACTGCGTGAAGACCGTCTCTCCGCGCATGGCGGCCAGCAGGTTCTTCGCCAGCACCGGCGCCTGCCGCATGGCGTGCTGCGCGTTGGGCACGCAGAAGCCTCCGGGGCCCTCACCGGACAGGTCCGGGACGGCGGCGTTGTCGCCGGCGGCCCACGCGCCGTCGACGACGCCCTCTTCGTTCTCGACGCGCAGATCCGCACGGACCGTGATCCGACCGCGCTCATCCAGGGGGAGGTCGGAGTCGATGAGGATCGGGTTCGCCTTGACGCCCGCGTTCCACACGACGAGGTCGGCGTCGAACTCTTCACCGTTCGACAGCTTGATGTGCTTGTCGGTGCAGTCCTCCAGGAAGGTCTCGAGGTAGACGTCGACGCCGCGCTCGCGCAGGTGGTCGACGACCCAGCGAGCCTGTGCCTCGCCCACCTCGGGCATCACACGACCGAGTGCCTCGACGAGCACGAAGCGGATGTCCGCCTCTGTGAGCGTGTCGTACTGGGCCACGGCGGCCCGCGCCAGGTCCTCGAGCTCCGCGAGTGATTCGATGCCCGCGAAGCCGCCCCCGACGAACACGAACGTGAGCGCCTTGCGGCGTTCCGCGTCGTCCTCCATGAGCGATGCCTCGGCGAGGCGATTGAGGACGTGGTCGCGCAGCGCGATGGCCTCTTCGATGCGCTTGAGGCCGATGCCCTCTTCTGCGAGGCCCGGGATGGGCAGTGCACGCGGCACCGCGCCGGACGCCAGCACGATCTGGTCGTAGTCGAGCTCGAAGGCCTCGTAGCCCTCCTGCTCGATGACGACGAACTTCTTGTCGTGGTTGATGTTCGCGACGGATCCTGTGATGACCTCAGCCCCCCGCAGGTGGCTGCGCAGCGGAACGACCGCGTGGCGCGGTTCGATGTTCCCGCCGGCGACCTCAGGCAGGAACGGCGCGTAGGTGAGGTACGGGTTCGGGTCGACCACCGTCACCGTGGCTTCACCCCGCCCGAGGTCCTTGAGGAGATTCTGGGCTGTCACGAAGCCCAGGTAGCCACCGCCGACGATGAGGATGCGCGGACGCAGAGCGTTGTTTCTGATGAGAGCCATAGCCTCATCCTAAAGGCTTGTGAAACTTTTCACTAGCCGTCGCCGCGAGTACCCTCGGCCACACCTGCGGGCGCTCCGGCAGGCGGCTCCGCCGCCGCACCGGCCTTCGCCGAGCCACGGACGGGATCCTGTCCCGCACGCCGCGCACGGACTCCCACGACGAGTGCCCCCGTCAGCAGCGCTGCGCCGATGACACCGCCGCCGATCAGTACCGATGGTCCCAGCACCTGTCGCGGCGCGTGTGCTGCGGCGACGGTCCCATCGCTGCGGCCGGCCTCGTGCGTCGCGTCGTCCTGAGCGGCGGCGGATTCCTCACCGGCGCGAGCGCTCTCCGAGTCCGCCTCGCCACGACGGTGCATCTGCACCCACTCCGAGAGCTGCTCCCCAGCGGAGGGCACATCGTCGTCCGGTTCCCACTCGAGGGCGGCGGCGGGGTCGATCCTGCCGTATCCCACGATCGGGTCAGGCTCCTCGTAGGTGCCCTGCCCCTCGTAGCCCTCGACCGCTCCGGCGGTCTCATTGAGAGCGGCGACGACCTCGTCGGCGGACCAGTCCGGGTGCGCTGACCTCAGCAGCGCCGCGATCCCGGACACCACGGGGGCCGCGAACGAGCAACCGTCAGCCGTGCCGTATCCGCCGTCCCAGAACGGGACGGGAATGTCCTCAGCCGGCCCCATGAGGTCCACCGCGGTGCCCGGTGCGGTCGACGTGTCCCGAATGGCGCCGGACTGGGTCAGTCCTCCGACGCCCACGACTCCGGGGACCGTCGCGGGCGACCACGCCTGGGTCGCCCCCTGCGACCGGTTGCCCACGCACGCGATGACGACCGCGTCGTGCTCATAGGCGTAGGCGAAGGCCTCGTCCCACGTCTGCGGCCACGACGGATCGTCCCAGCCCAGGGACATGTTGATGACGGAGGCGTCGCTGTCCACGGCCCAGCGCAGCGCCCTCTCCGCCTGCACGCGCGTGGACTGGGCGGCCGACGGGGCGCCCCCGCCCAACCACACCGACGCCGAGGCGATCTTCGCCTCCGGCGCCACTCCCATCGGACCGCTGCCGGTCCCGCTGCCGGCGACGACGCCGGCCACAGCAGTGCCGTGGTGGATGATGCTCTCCGCACCGACGGGCTCCGTCCCGTCCTTACCCGCACCGGAGAAGTCCCGCGAGGCGGTCACCCGATCGCTGAGGTTCTCGTGGTCGTCGTTCACGCCGGAGTCGATGACGGCCACCGTGACGCCGTCGCCCCGGGTCGTCTCCCAGAGTTCGGGGATGTCGTAGTCGTCCATGAACCACTGGCCCGGTCCGGGCTCCGCCTCATCGTTCGTCAGCGCCTCTGCAGCGCTGGCGGACCCGCCGAAGATCGTGGCGGCGACGAGCCCCAGTGCGGCCAGGATCGCCAGCAGCTGGAGGACGCGGGCTCTCAGACGGCGCCCGCGCTCTCTGCGTCGACGCCGCTCATACGGCGGTTCATGGTTCCCGCTTCGCCGTGACATGGATCACTCCCGCGCGAGGCCCAGTGCGATTCCGTCGAGGATGTCCGATTCGCTCACCCGGATCGCCAGGGAGCCTCCGGAACGGCCGACGGCCTCGTCGACGAGCTCGATGAGTCGGGCGTAGACCTGGCTCCCCGCAGCGATGACGTCTGCGCGACCGGGGTGCATGTACGGCAGTGCACGGCGCTCCTCCGAGGTCATCGCGGTGAGCCGGTCTGCGGTCTGCACGATCTGCGCCCGCGTGAGGGGTGCACCGTGGATCGCGTCGCGGTCGTATCCGGGCAGGTCGAGGACCGCGGCGGCGATCGTCGTGATGGTTCCCGCGACACCGACGAGCGTGCGGGTCGCGGACACGTCGACGTGCTGCGCGGCTTCGGTGAAGGCGTCGTCCACGTCCGCGCGCAGCGCTGCGATCTGTTCGGCGGTGGGCGGATCCGACGCGAGGTGGCGCTCGAACAAGCGCACGCATCCGATGTTCATGCTGTATGCGTCACCCGCGGTCGCGTCTCCGAGCACGAGCTCCGTCGAACCGCCGCCGAGGTCCATGACCAGTCGCGGCGACGCCGCATCCGGCACGCCCGCGGTGGCTCCGAGGAACGAGAGCGCTGCCTCCTCACCGCCCTCGATCACCTCGGGGAGGATGCCCAGGCGCTCGTGCACACCGGCCGCGAACTCGTCGCGGTTGGAGACGTCGCGGCTGGCCGACGTCGCGACGAATCGCAGGCGGTCCGGGGCGTGACGAGACACGATCTCCGCGTACTCGTCGCAGACCGCGAACGTCCGCGCGAGTGCCTCCGGAGCGAACTCGCCGGTGCGGTCGACGTCCTGGCCCAATCGGACCACCCGCATCTCGCGGACGACCTCCGAGAGGCGACCGGCGTCGTCGACGTCGGCGACGAGGAGTCGCAGCGAGTTCGTTCCGCAGTCGAAGGCAGCCGTTCTCGTCATACGTGGAAGCCTACGGCAGACGGCACCGTCTCCATCATCGCCAGCGCCTTGTCCCCCACGGGATTGACCCCGGGTCCGGCCGCCAGGCTGTGGCCGACGAGAGCGTGCAGGCACTTGATGCGGGTCGGCATCCCTCCCGCAGAGAAGTCTGCGACCTCGACCACCTCGTCGAGGCCCGCCTCCCGACCGATCCGCGCCCGGTCGGCCAGATACTGCGTGTGGGCGTGGGCGTACGCCGCCTGGAGCTCCTCGTCCTCCGCGAGTTCAGCGGTGAGCTCAGCCATCACCCCGTTCGCCTCCAACCGCGACGCTTCCGTCACGTAGTCGGGGTGCGTGAGGTAGTAGGTGGTGGGGAAAGGCGTCCCGTCATCCAGCCGGGGTGCGGTCGCGACGACGATCGGCTCGCCGTCGGAGGTCCGGGATGCGACTCCCACGACTCCGCGCGGCAGCCGATTCAGCTGCTCTCGCACCCGCTCTCTGTCCGCGTCCGTGTACGGGGTGATCACGTGGGGTCCTCCTCGTTCGCATAGCCGACCGCACGCAGCGAATCGACGAGCTCGATGTACCAGGGCTGGGCACGGACGGCCTTCGACGCGCCGGCTTCGGATTCGCCCGCCTCGTCGCCGTGGTCGTCCGGGCTGTCCACGACGATGAATGCTTCTTCGCCCTCGTGGACATACTGCAGGTTCTCTCGGGCCAGACGCTCCAGATGCTCCGGGTCGTCCAGCCTCTCCCGCTCCTCCTGGAGCTGATCGACCTCGCCCTTCGTCGCGTCGATGTCGGCTTCGAGCGCGGCGATCTGCTGCATCTGGGTGAGGCCGCTGCTGATCGGCTGGATGAGCCCGAAGAGGACGATGAGGAGTGCGCCGACGGTCACGGAGGCGCGGAACGACATCCGCCTGCCCGCTGCCGTGTCGTCGATGAGCTCCGGGGAGACGCCCCCGTGGGATCGGGACTGCTTCGAGGCACGCTGAGGACGCCTGCCACCGGGGGTGCCGGGACGACCGCTTCCGCGACCGCTCGTGCTGCGTCTGCTCATCGTCTCCACCTCGATCCGCGCGGATGGGGAAGGGGCGCGGCCACCTTCAAGTGTGCCGCGCCCCTTCCCCGTCCGGGGGGATTGTGATCCGCCCCGGCGTGTCAGCCGTTGAACCGCGGGAACGCCGCACGACCGGCGTACCGAGCGGCATCGCCCAACTGCTCCTCGATCCGCAGGAGCTGGTTGTACTTCGCGACGCGCTCCGAGCGCGCCGGCGCGCCGGCCTTGATCTGCCCGGCATTCACCGCGACGACGAGGTCGGCGATCGTCGTGTCCTCGGTCTCGCCCGAACGGTGGGAGATCATCGAGGTGTAGTGGTGGAAGTGGGCCAGCGAGATCGCATCGAGCGTCTCCGTGAGGGTCCCGATCTGATTGACCTTGACCAGCAGTGAGTTCGCGGCACCGGATTCGATGCCGCGCTGCAGGCGCTGCGGGTTGGTGACGAAGAGGTCGTCGCCGACGATCTGGACGGCACCGCCGATCCGAGCGGTGAGCTCCGTCCAGCCGTCCCAGTCGTTCTCGTCGAGCGGATCCTCGATGGAGACGAGCGGGTAGTCCGCGACGAGCTTCTCGTAGTAGGCGGTCATATCCGATGCGGACCTGACGGACCCCTCGAAGGTGTAGCCGTCCTCGCCGTGGAATTCCGATGAGGCGACATCGAGGGCGAGCGCGACCTCCGTCCCGGGCCTGCGCCCTGCAGCCTCGATCGCCTCGAGGATGAGGTCGAGCGCCGCGACGTTGGAGTCGAGGCTCGGAGCGAATCCGCCCTCGTCGCCCAGACCGGTCGACAGGCCACGGTCCTTGAGGACCTTCTTGAGCGCGTGATAGACCTCTGCACCCCACTGGAGGGCCTGGCGGAAGCTCGATGCGCCGATCGGCGCGATCATGAACTCCTGGATGTCGACGTTGGAGTCCGCGTGCGAACCTCCGTTCAGGATGTTCATCATCGGCACGGGCAGGACGTGCCCGTTGGGGCCGCCGAGGTAGCGGTAGAGCGGCAGCTCCGCGCTCTCCGCCGCTGCACGTGCCACGGCGAGCGAGACCCCGAGCATCGCGTTCGCGCCCAGGCGGGACTTGGTGTCCGTGCCGTCGAGGTCGATCAGCGCCTGATCGACGAGTCGCTGATCATCGGCTTCGATGCCGGTCACCGCGTCGTGGATGTCATCGAGGACTGCCTCGACGGCGTTCTGCACGCCCTTGCCCAGGTAGCGCTCCGGGTCACCGTCGCGCAGTTCGACTGCTTCGAACTCACCCGTCGAGGCGCCGGACGGCACACCGGCGCGACCCACTGCGCCGTCTTCGAGGAGCACTTCGACTTCGATGGTCGGATTGCCACGGGAGTCGAGGATCTCCCGTGCGGTTACGGCCAGAATCTCTGCCACGGATTCTCCTTGATCGTGCGCATGTGCGCGTGTGCGGGGACGACGGAGCCAGCCTAATGCACTCTGTCCGGCAGAACGCGCTCACTGCTCGCGTGCGTCGCCCTCCACGCTGCGGATGCTCTGGGACGTCTGCGCGAGCCGCAGCATGTCGACGACGAGCTGCGAGACCTCGTACGTGCCCACGGCGACTCCCAGCGCGACCTCGTCCCGGCTTCCCTCCTCGACGTCGAGGTCGAGGACGCCGATCGATCCGACCGCCTCCGCGATGCGCGAGAGGGAGTCGCGCCCCAGCTCGACCCCCAGACCTCTCATTCTGCGCAGCCTCTGCTCGACCGCCGTGCGCGCGAGGGACCCGCTGTCCGGCCACTCCTGCTCGGACACGAGCCGGGCCACCTCCGCCGAGGCCCCCTCCCGGGCTGCGTCCGCGCGCGCGTCAGCGTGCGGGGGAAGGCCGACAGCGTCGCCACGATCGGCGGTGCCGGCGCCCGGACCCTCTGCGGCGATCGTCTGCGCCGTCTCCATCACGCTCAGGATCCCCGCACCGGGATCGTCGATGACGGCTATGAGGTCTCCGATCCGAGCGAGCGGTGTGCCGATGATGCCGCGGATGCCCAGGATGAGCTCGAGCCGCCTCACGTGGCCCTCGTCGTAGGCGGCCGTCGTCTGATTCACTTTGCGTCCCGCCGGCAGCAGCCCCGCACGGATGTAGAACTTCACGCTCGCGGTGGTCGTCCCGACCCGTCGCGCCAACTCCCCCAGCTTCACCGCTCCCCCTTCCTCAGTCCCTCACGGTCCGCGACCGGCGAGCCCGATGGATAGTGAGAGGGCCTGCCACTCACCACGTTGGCCGCCTTGGACAGTTTCACTATCCTATCGGGTATGGGCACGCTCCTCGCCACCGTCATCGTCATCGTCCACGCCTCGACCGGCTTCCTCGCCATCGTGCTGGGCCCCGTCAACATGCTCCGCCGCCGTCGCGATGCGTTCCATCGGGTCGTCGGCCGCACGTGGGTCGGACTCATCTGGACGACATGCCTGTCGGGGCTCTTCATCGTCGAGAACGGCATCACGGTGTTCCATGCGCTCGCAGTCTTCACGATCGGCACTGTCACCCTGGCCCTCTGGCGCATCCGGCGCGGCGACCCGGTCGGACACGCGGCGCACATGATCGGCAGCTACCTGGGTCTTCTCATCGCCTTCGGCTTCGCCGCGCTGCTCCCCGCACGCCTCATCCAGCGAACCGCCGCCTCCGATCCCGTCGGACTGGCGATCTATGCACTCGTCCTCATCGCAGCGCTCGGCGCCTGGATGGCCCTCCTGCACTGGCTCACCACACGTTCGGCGAAGCACTCAGCAGCACCGAATCGATCGGAGGGACCGGAGTCGCCGGAGGCACCGAACTCCCCGCGACTCACGACGTCGGGGTCCTGGCCTCCGTGAGCGAGGCGCGCAGCCGATCCGTGACCCCGTCGCGCAGTCCGTGGTCGACGAGGTAGCCCTCGACGCCCCCGTGCTCGCGGTCCAGCCGGTCCAGGACGTCCGCCAGCCATTCCGGCTTCGCCTCCGTCGCCATGGCCGACACGGACGAGATGCCCGCGGACGAGAAGTGGCTGCGCAGCGCAGCGCGGAAATCGTCCCCCAGGTACTCCTCCGTCAACGCGTAGTCGTCGACGACCGCGTCCCGCTCGACTCCCAGGATCGACAGCAGGAACGCGGCGACCAGTCCCGTCCGGTCCTTGCCAGCCGAGCAGTGGAAGACTGTCGCGTCCTGCTCGATGTCCGCGATATGGGTGATGACATCGACGAACCGCGGTCCGGCGGTCTCGATCATCGCGGCGTAGAGCGCGGGCAGCGAGGGCGCATCGAGGACGATCCGGTCCGGGATGTCCTTGTCGAGCGGGAAGTAGCGGTTGCCCAGCAGCGGCATGTGGGAATAGCGGGCGCCCAGGCCGTCGACCGCGTCGGGGATGTTCGCGACCTCCTTCTCCTCACGCAGATCGACGACGGAGACGATGCGCATCTCCTGGAGCATCGCCACGCCGTCCGGCCCCAGCCGTCCCAGACCATCGGCCCGATAGAGGCGTCCGAATGCGACAGCGCCGCCGTCGTCCGTGCGATGGCCGCCGAGGTCGCGGAAGTTGAACGTGCCGGGAACCTCGATCCGCGGCGCGCGGTGGAATTCCTGTGTCATGCGTGCTCCTCGTCTCCGTGGTGCGGCCGGGTGCGACGATGCAGGAGTCTTCGAACGCGTCGCCGCCCGGACCGGTCAGTTCTGCCTGTTCTTCGCCCCTATTGTCCCTCGGATATCCGCCAGGATGCTCAGCGCCTCGTCCGCCGCCTCTGCGTGCGCCGCAGCCGACGGCTCGCGGGCAGCGCCCTCCTCCGCCCGTTCCGCTGTCTTCACATCCTGGTATCGGCGCTGCACGTCCGCGATCGGCACCGGAGACGACGAATCGAAGACGTGCGGATGCCTGCGGACGTATTTGTCGACCAGGCGCTGCTGGAGCGAGCTCCAGGTGGCACCGGGCTCTGCGCCCCTGCGCTCATCGAGCAGTGCCGCGTGGAACACCACCTGGTAGAGGACGTCAGCGAGTTCGGCTTCGACCGCGTCGGCTGTGCCGGTTCCGGCCGCATCCGCTGACCCGCCGTCGGAGCCGACGTGCTCGTCCTCGACGATGGCCGCCAGGAGCTCTGCCGACTCCTCCAGCAGATAGGGCGCGAGCGTCCGATGGGTGTGGTCCATCGCCCAGGGACAGCGGGCCCGGATGTAGGCCATCATCCGATCCGGGGTGAGGGACGCGAGATCGGGTCGGCTCCAGGGTTCCCGGACGTCGCGCGGGTCCGAGCCCTCGCGTCCCGCTCCGCTCGTGTCCCCCGCACCGCTCATGACGACGTGCTCGCGGCGACCTCGACCTGTTCGGGCGCTTCGTCCTCGACCGGCACGATCGCCTCGAGGAACTGATGCGCCCACGTGAGGATCTCCGAATCGACGACTTCCCGGCTGTCGAACCCGGTGCCGCCCACGGGCTTGGGGACGAGCACCGACCGGACGGCCGGTTTGATGAGCGACTTCGGATACATGCGCTTCAGTCGGGCGATCTGCGAGTCCGGCAGGTCCTCGATGGGGCCGAAGCGGATGAAGTTGCCCTGGCTCACGATGTCGGACACCCCGGACTGCCGCGCGCGGATGCGCAGACGAGCCACGTCCGCCAGCACGCCCACCGGGTCCGGCGGGGTGCCGTAGCGGTCGGTGAGCTCTTCCAGCACGGCCCGGATCTGGGACTCGCCCCCCGCTCCGGCGAGCTTCCTGTACGCCTCGAGCCGCAGTCGTTCGTGGTCGACGTAGTCGGTGGGGATGTGCGCGTCGACCGGCAGCTCGATGCGCATCTCCGGCTCCTCCTCCTGCGCCTCACCGCGGAAGTTCGCGACGGCCTCGCCCACCAGGCGGATGTAGAGGTCGAAGCCCACTCCTTCGATGTGGCCGGACTGCTGTCCGCCCAGCAGGTTGCCCGCGCCGCGGATCTCGAGGTCCTTCATGGCGACCTGCATGCCGGCACCCAGTTCGGAGTGCTCGGCCAGTGTCTTGAGCCGGTCGTGGGCCGTCTCCGTGAGCGTGCCGTCGGGCGGGTAGAGGAAATACGCGTACGCGCGTTCACGACCGCGCCCCACCCGGCCCCGCAGCTGGTGGAGCTGCGAGAGTCCGTAGCGGTCCGCCCGGTCGATGATGAGCGTGTTCGCATTCGCGATGTCGATGCCGGTCTCGACGATCGTGGTGCAGACCAGCACATCGAACTTCCGCTCCCAGAAGTCGACGATCATCTGCTCCAGCTGCTTCTCGCCCATCTTGCCGTGCGCGATCCCGATCCGAGCTTCGGGTACGAGCTCCGCAAGCTGTCCCGCCACCCGGTCGATGTCCTGCACCCGGTTGTGGATGAAGAAGACCTGGCCTTCGCGCATGAGCTCACGCCGGATCGCCGCGGCGACCTGCCGGTCCTCATGGCGTCCGACGTACGTGAGCACGGGATGGCGCTCTTCCGGCGGGGTCGCCAGAGTGGACATCTCTCGGATCCCGGTCACCGCCATCTCGAGGGTGCGCGGGATGGGAGTCGCGGACATCGCGAGGACATCGACGTCAGCGCGCATCGCTTTGAGGGTCTCCTTGTGCTCGACCCCGAAGCGCTGCTCCTCATCGATGATGACGAGCCCCAGGTCCTTGAAGGATGTCTCCCCGGACAGCAGCCGATGAGTGCCGATCACGAGGTCGATCGTCCCGTCCTTCATCCCGGCGATGACGCGATCCGATTCCTTCTTCGACTGGAAGCGCGACAGTGCGCCCACACTCACGGGGAAGCCTGCATAGCGTTCGGCGAACGTCTCCAGGTGCTGCTGGACGAGCAGCGTCGTGGGCACGAGAACCGCGACCTGCTTGCCCTCCTGAATCGCCTTGAACGCCGCCCGGACTGCGACCTCCGTCTTGCCATAGCCCACGTCGCCGCAGATCAGCCGGTCCATGGGGACCGTCTTCATCATGTCGTCCTTGACTTCGTCGATCGTCGTCAGCTGATCGGGCGTCTCGACGTAGTGGAAGGCGTCTTCGAGCTCCCGCTGCCACGGGGTGTCGGGACCGAACGAGTGGCCCTGCGTGGCCTGCCGAGCGGAATAGAGGCGGACGAGCTCCCCGGCGATCTCCTTGACCGCCTTCCGCGCTCGCGTCTTCGTCTTCGCCCAGTCGGACCCGCCCATCTTGTTGAGGCTCGGGCTCTCACCGCCCACGTACCGAGTGACCTGGTCGAGTGCGTCCGAGGGCACGTACAGCCGGTCTCCGGGGTGGCCTCGCTTGGACGGCGCGTACTCGACGACCAGGTATTCGCGCGTGTGCGCGTCCTTCCCCTTCCCCGCCGTGCGCTGCACCATCTCGACGAATCGGCCGACCCCGTGCTGCTCATGCACCACGTGATCGCCGGGCGACAGATTGAGGGGATCGACCTGATTGCGCCTGCGCCGCGCGGGCAGCTTCCGCATGTCCCGCGTCGAGGTGGCGGCCGCACGGCCGAGCACATCCGCCTCCGTGAGCACTGCCAGCCTGAGCTCGTCGACGACGAACCCGCCGTATCCCGCGCCGATCGCGACCTCGACGCGGCCCGCAGCGGTGAAGTCGGGAGCATCGACGAAGGCAGCGGGGACCTCGGCGTCGGCGAACACCTCGACGAGCCGCTTGCCAGGCCCTCCGCCCTCTGTGAGGACGACGACCGACCAGTCGCCCCGGACCAGCGAGCGCACGTCGTTGAGGATCGCTTCGACATCGCCCTGGTATCCGCGCGGCTCACGAGCGGGCACCGTGTAGACCTCGTCACCCGCAGCGGTGAGCTCTTCGTCGACTGCGAATCCGCTCAGCTCCCACCACGGAAGGCTCAGGATGCCGGCGGCCTCCCGCGTCTGCTCGAGAGTGCGGAAGTTCGCAGCGGACAGGTCGATGGGAGCCTGCGCACCGTCGGAGGCCGATTCCCAGGCGGCGGCGAGGAACTCGTCAGACGTGCGGACGAGGTCCTCCGCACGGCGCGCGACCTTCTCCGGCTCCACGACGAGGACCCGGGTGTCCTGCGGGACGACCGCGACGAGGGGCTCCATCCCGTCGGCGAGGACCGGCGCGAGCGATTCCATCCCCTCGACGGCGACGCCTGCGGCGATGCGGCCCAGCATGTCGCCGGCGGCGGGGGTGGTCTCTGCCAGTGCCGCGGCACGTTCGCGGACCTCCGCCGTGAGGAGGACCTCACGGCACGGCGGCGCATAGAGGCGGGGGGCGGGTCCGTCCGTGTCGGCAGGCTGGGAGCGCTGGTCCGCGACTGCGAAGGGCCGGATCTCCTCGATCTCGTCATCGAAGAAGTCCAGCCGCAGGGCGGATTCCGCAGTGGGCGGGAAGACGTCGATGATGCCGCCGCGCACCGCGAACTCACCGCGGCGGGAGACCATGTCGACGCGGGAGTACGCCAGCCCGGACAGCGCTTCGGACAGTTCGGTGAGATCGGCCCTGTCACCGACGCCCAGATCGATCGGCTCGAGGTGGGCGAGTCCCTTGACGAGCGGCTGCAGCGCAGCGCGCACCGGCGCGATCACCACCCGCAGCCGATCAGTTCCGTCCGCGTCGGGGTGAGCGAGCCGGCGCAGCACCGTGACGCGTTCGCCCACGGTGTCGGAGCGGGGCGAGAGCCGCTCATGCGGCAGCGTCTCCCACGAGGGGAAGACCGCGACGGACTCCTGCGGCAGGTGGTCGGCGAGCGCGCGGGCGAGGTCCTCCGCCTCACGGGTCGTCGCGGTGACGACCAGGGCGGTCCCCGTCTTCGCGGTGCGGGCGATGAGGGCGGGCAGGAGCCCGCGCACCAGGGACACGGTGCCCCCCGGAGACGCGGGGTCTGCCACTGCCCTCCGGACGTCGTCGAAGGCGGGCAGCGTGAGGGCGTCGCTCAATCCAGTCAGCACGCGTCCAGTGTAGGCGTCGGTGGGGACACAGCCGATCGCGCGGTCGCCTGCGCCACCGTCCGCGTGGATCCGGTCTCCAGCTTCATGCCCGATACTGGGCGCATGGCGCACACACTCGACGGTACCCGTGAGCGCGCTCCGTTCGCCGCGCGCTTCGTCTCCCCGCTCATCCTCATCGCACTCATGTGGACGATCGAATTCGCGGACATGCTGCTGCCCGGACGGTTCGAGGTGCTCGGCATCCGCGCGTGGGACCTCACGCACCTGCCGGGCGTCGTCCTCGCTCCGATCCTCCACTCGACGTGGGCGCACCTCATCTCGAACACCGTTCCGTTCCTGCTGCTCGGCTGTCTGGTCGCGGCGGAGGGCGCGCGGCGGTTCTGGGCGGTGACCGCCATCGCGACCGTCATCGGCGGGATCGGCCCGTGGCTGCTCGCCTGGCCGGGCACGGTCACGGTCGGAGCCTCCGGCCTGGTGTTCGGCTACTTCGCCTACCTCATGGTGCGCGTCTTCACCGCGGGGACCATGTCGCACCGGATCATCTACGCGGTGATCGCCGTCGTCGTGTTCGTCCTCTACGGCGGGTCGATGCTGGTGGGGATCCTCCCGGTGCACGTCGGGATCTCCTGGCAGGGCCACCTCTTCGGTGCGCTCGGCGGAGCGCTCGCAGCACTGCTCCTGCGTCCGCGCAGGGCGCCGCAGAGCCGGCGCGCGCCGCGGTAGGAGACGCCGCACCGCAGGTCCGATGCGCCGTCGTGGGTCAGCGAGGGGCGTGGAACCGCTGCTGAGCGGACTCGAGCCCTTCGAGCGCGACGGCCTCCACCGCATCCGCGAGGTCGGAGACGAAGATCGGCAGAGTGGCTCGCTCCTCCGCGGTGAACCGTCCCAGCACGTGGTCGGACGTTTCCATGCGTCCGCGCGGACGGCCGACACCCGCACGGACTCGGAGGTAGTCCTTCGTCCCCAGGTGGCTCGTGAGGGACCGCAGCCCGTTGTGTCCGCCCTCCCCACCGCCCTTCTTGAGCCGAACGGAGTCGTAGTCCAGGTCTACGTCGTCGTGGATCGCGATGATGCGATCGGGAGCGACCGAATGGAACCGCGCGAGCTGTCCCACTGGCTGCCCCGACTCATTCATGTACGTCGACGGGCGCACGAGGACCGCGCGCGGGCCCGGAAGCCCTCCGGCCCCGGGGAGCCGCCCCGTCGCGGCGAGCGCTCGGGTCTTCGACCGCGTGAGTGTCGCACCCATGCGTCGCAGCAGTTCGTCGACGACCAGGTAGCCGATGTTGTGGCGCGTCGCCTCGTACCGGCTGCCCGGATTGCCGAGGCCCACGAGGATCCAGGTGTCCGCTGCCATGGCACCGCGACCGTCCTTCCTTGGTGTCCCGCTCGACGCGGGGATGTGCTGTCAGGCCGGTGGAGCCTGCGAGTCGATGGGCGGGGAACGCACTGCGGGGCAGGACCGATTCGGTCCTGCCCCGCAGTGCGCATGCGCGCGTGCACGGGAGCAGCTCCCTGCGGGGGCTCCTCCCGTTCGGGTCACTCGTCCGCGGACTTCTCCTCAGCGGACGCTCCGGCATCGTCCGAAGGCTCTGCGTCGGTGGATCCGGCCGCGTCTTCGTCGACCGCGTCCGTCTCGAGCTCCGCCTCGAGCTCCGCATCCGACAGCTGAGCGGACACGTTCACCACGAGCAGCTCCGGGTCGGAGACCAGCGTCGAGCCGGACGGCATCGCGACGTCCGCGGCGTAGATGTGGTCGCCCACCTCGCGGCCCTCGATGTCGACCTCGATCGTCTCCGGCAGCTTCGTGGCGTCGGCCTCGATGACCAGCGACTGGTTGTCGACCGACACCATCGTGCCGGGAGCCGCTTCGCCCTCGAGCACGACCGGGACGTCGACCTCGACCTTCTCGCCCTTCTTGACGAGGATCAGGTCCAGGTGCTCGTTCTCACGGGTGAGGGGGTTGACCTGCACGTCCTTCACGAGCGCCAGCTCGCTCTTGCCCGTGTTCGGGTTCTCGAGCTTCAGCAGCGCATTCGGAGTACGCAGCGCCAGCATCGTGGGGTGCGCGTCGAGCAGCAGGTGGATGGGATCGATCCCGTGGCCGTAGAACACTGCGGGGACCTTGCCCGCACGGCGGTAACGGCGGGCCGCGCCCTTGCCGAACTCTTCGCGACGGACGACGTCGAGCTTCACATCTGCCATGGTCAATCTCCTCTTCAAGCGGTGGCGCCTCGCACGGACGCAGCCCACCCACCCGGAACGAGGAGCACTGCGGCCAGAAGGCACTGCAGCCTGTTCGGATCATGAGCACCGCGTCGATCACGGAGGCCGTCGGGGCCTCCCTCGCCGAGGTAACCAGGCAATCATACGCACTCGCCGCCTGCGGTCAAAGCGGGTCCCCCCGACGAGGCAGCTGGACCAGCGGAGCGCCCGCTCGCCCTCCCCGGGCGAACGGCCGCTCCACCGTCACGCGGACGGACAGACCCGGACGGTCCGGCTCAGGTGCCGTCGCCCTCGAAGAGGCTGGTCACGGAGCCGTCCTCGAACACCTCGTGCACCGCACGCGCGAGCAGCGGTGCGATGGACAGGACTGTGAGCTTGTCGAACATCATCTCCTCGCTCAGCGGAAGCGTGTTCGTGACGATGACCTCTTCCGCCACGGAATTGGTGAGGCGCTCCACGGCAGGACCGGAGAAGACCGCATGGGTGGAGACGATGATGACGCCCTTCGCCCCCGCCGCCATGCAGGCGTCCGCCGCCTGGACGATCGTGCCGCCGGTATCGATCATGTCGTCGACGAGCACGCAGTGACGCCCTTCGACCTCGCCCACCACCCGGTTGGCCTTCGTCTCATTGGGCCGCGTGATGTCGCGCGTCTTGTGGATGAAGGCCAGCGGGACGCCGCCCAGGCTGGACGACCAGTTCTCCGCGACCTTGATCCGGCCCGCGTCGGGCGATACGACCGCGAGGTCCTCGGGGTAGTTCTCCTTCACGTAGTCCGACAGGATCGGCAGCGCGACGAGATGATCGACCGGACCGTCGAAGAAGCCCTGGATCTGGGCCGTGTGGAGGTCGACCGTGATGAGGCGGTCGGCGCCGGCGGTCTTGAAGAGGTCTGCCATGAGGCGAGCGGAGATGGGCTCACGGCCGCGGTGCTTCTTGTCCTGGCGCGCATACGGGAAGAAGGGCGCGATGACGGTGATCCTCTTGGCCGACGCGCGCTTGAGCGCGTCCACCATGATGAGCTGCTCCATGACCCATTCGTTGATGGGGGTCGTGTGCGACTGCATGATGAAGACGTCTGTGCCGCGGACGGATTCTCCGAACCGGACATAGATCTCGCCATTGGCGAAGTTGTAGACGTCTGTGGGGAGCAGTTCGGTGCCGAGGCACTGTGCGACCTGTTCGGCCAGCTCAGTGTTCGCGCGCCCACTGACCAGGACGAGTTTCTTCTCGCCCGCGGTGGTGATCGACCTCACGTTCAGGACTCCTTATTTCGATCCGCATCGTCTGCGCTTGTCCCCCGGTCCGGCGCCGCGCTGTCCGCGGCCGTCGATTCCGGCGCAGTGTCGTGTGCCAGCTGTGCCGCCTGCGCGGCCGCACTCCCTGGTCTGTTCTTCTCGACCCACCCCTCGATGTTGCGCTGGCGGCCTTCCTTGATCGCCAGCGCCCCGGCCGGCACGTCGTCCCGGAGGACCGCACCCGCACCCGAGTAAGCGCCGTCGCCCACGGTCACGGGGGCGATGTACATCGTGTCGGAGCCCATGCGCACGTGCGAGCCGATCGTCGTGCGCTGCTTCTTCTCGCCGTCGTAGTTGACGAAGACGGACGAGGCACCGATGTTCGAGTGCTCCCCGACCGTGGCGTCGCCGACGTAGGTCAGGTGAGGAACCTTCGACCCCTCGCCGATCTGCGCGTTCTTCGTCTCCACGAACGTGCCGATCTTGCCGTGGGAGCCCAGTTCCGTTCCGGGCCGCAGGTACGCGAAGGGCCCCACCGAGGCCCCGGCGCCGATCACTGCGAGCGAGCCGTGGGTGCGGATGATCGTCGCGCCTTCACCCACTTCCGTGTCCGCAAGCGTGGTGTCCGGTCCGATAACGGCTCCGACGGCGATGTCGCAGGCCCCGTGGAGCTGCACTCCCGGCTGGATCGTGACGTCCGGTGCGAGCACCACGTCGGAGTCGATCCACGTGGTCTCCGGATCGACGACCGTCACGCCGGCCCGCATGTGCGACTCGACGATCCGACGGTTGAGCTCGCGGCCCAGCTGCGCGAGCTGCACGCGGTCGTTGGCGCCCTCCACCTGCCACACGTCGTCCGTCGTCAGCGCGGCGACACGCGAGCCTGAGCTGCGGGCGATGCCGATGACGTCGGTGAGGTACTTCTCCCCCTGGGCGTTGTCCGTGTCGACGCGGGCGAGCGCTTCACGCAGCACGGACGCCTCGAACGCGTAGATCCCGGAGTTGATCTCCCCGATCGCGCGGACTGCCTCGTCCGCGTCCTTCTGCTCGACGATCCGCTCGAGGTCGCCGGCCGCGTCGCGCACGATTCGGCCGTAGCCGGCGGGGTTCACGACATTGGCGGACAGCACGGTCACGGCGTTGGACTGCGCTTCATGGTGCTCGACGAGCGCGAAGAGGGTGGAGGTGGTGAGCAGTGGGACGTCGCCGTAGGTCACGACGACCGTGCCGTCCATGTCCTCGGGAAGCTGGGTGAGCGCGCATTCCGCCGCGCGGCCCGTGCCGGGCACATCGTCCTGGTCGGCCACGAGCACGGAGCGGTCGAGGACCCCTGCGATGGACTCGACGTGCGAGGCCACCTGCTCACGCGCGTGCCGCAGGACGACGACGAGGTGTTCGGGGCCGGTGCCGGCGGCTGCTGTGATCGCATGGTGGAGGAGAGAGCGCCCCGCGATCGGGTGCATCACCTTGGGGGTGGCCGACTTCATCCGAGTTCCCGCGCCTGCGGCGAGGACGATCACTGCTGCCGGGCTGTGCTGCGGCATGGGTGGGGCTCCTTGATTCGCGGATGGCTTCAACCCGCTCCGCCCCTAGGATTCGAACCTAGACCACACGGCTCCAAAGGCCGGCGTGCTGCCATTACACCAGGGCGGACCGCGCTCCCGGGGCGGGTGGGCGCTGGCTGCAATCCTGCCACTAGACTCAAGGGTATGGAAATCCTTCGTCTCATCCTAGTCGTCCTGCACCTCCTCGGAATGGCCATCATCATCGGCGGCTACTTCGCGCACATCAAGGCTCCCAAGGTCTCCCCCGGGATGCTGCACGGCGCATATCTGCAGCTCGTCACCGGCATCGCCCTCACCGGTCTTGCAGAGGCGATGGTGGACGAGGGTGAGGCCGTCAACCACATGAAGATCGGCATCAAGGTGGTGCTCGCACTCGCCGTGGCAGTCCTCGCCTTCCTCGGCAAGCGCAGGGAGAAGGCGAACCCGGACCAGGGCACGTCTGCGGGCATGGCCCACGCGACCGCGATCGCAGCGCTCCTCGCCGTGATCGTCGCCGTCTTCGTCCCCGGGACCGTTCTCGCCTGAGTGAGATCCGGCACCTGATCGGGCCCCTCACCCGGTCCGCGCGGGTCCTGCCCCGTGCTCGCTCGCGCCCTCCGGCCCGGCTCCCCAGAGCCGGGCCGCGTCCGTCCCGGCTGATAGGTTCGCACCGCTATGAGCTCACCCTTCGATTTCCTCTCCACGCTCGGCCCGCACGGCTCGGATCCTGCCGACGATGCTCCCACCGCTGACGACCGACCGGCTGAGCCGACCGGCCCCGTGCCTGCGAGTCCGTCCGGAGCCTCGGCCTCGGGGGTCCGGGACGACGCGGCGGCCGGCGCGGATTCGCTCCTGGACGGGCTCAACCCGGCCCAGCGGGAGGCAGTCCTGCACCATGGCGGACCGCTGCTCATCGTCGCCGGTGCGGGATCCGGGAAGACCAGTGTCCTCACCCGCCGCATCGCCCACGCGCTGCGGACGGGACGAGCACGACCCGGCGAAGTCCTCGCGATCACCTTCACGAACAGGGCGGCGAAGGAGATGCAGGAGCGCATCGCTGCGCTCGTGGGACCCGCGGCGCGCACGATGTGGGTGTCGACGTTCCACTCCGCGTGCGTGCGCATCCTCCGTCGCGAAGCCAAGACCCTGGGACTGACGTCGAGCTTCACGATCTACGACGCTCAGGATTCCCTGCGCCTCCTCACCCAGGTCGCGAGAGAGGCGGACCTCGACCCGAAGAAGTTCCCCGCCCGCGCGCTGCGTTCACGGATCTCCGGTCTCAAGAACGACCTCATGACTCCGGACGACTTCGCCGCGACAGTGTCGGAGAGGCGCCCGCACGATGAAGCGGTCCTCACCGTCTATCGGCGCTACCAGGAACGACTGAGGCGGGCGAACGCCCTCGATTTCGACGACCTCATCATGGAGACGGTCCACCTCCTGGGCGCCTTCGAGGCGGTCGCGGACAATTACCGCGCGCGGTTCCGCCACATCCTGGTCGACGAGTACCAGGACACGAACCCCGCGCAGTACCGCCTCATCCGGCTCCTCGCCGGCGCGGATCGGCCGGACGGACCCACAGGGGAACTCACCGTCGTGGGCGACGCGGACCAGTCGATCTACGCCTTCCGCGGAGCGACCGTGCGGAACATCGTGGAGTTCGAGGAGGACTTCCCACAGGCGCGCGTCGTGCTGCTGGAGCAGAACTACCGGTCGACCCAAACGATCCTGTCCGCGGCGAACTCCGTCATCGCGAACAACCCCGATCGCAAGGACAAGCGACTGTGGACAGACGGCGGCGACGGGGAGACCGTGACCGGCTGGGTCGCAGAGACGGAGCAGGCGGAGGCCCGGTTCATCGTCGAACGCATCGATGAACTCCGTGACGACCACGACCTGACCTACGGCGACTTCGCCGTCTTCTACCGCACCAATGCCCAGTCCCGCGCGATCGAGGACGCGCTGGTCCGTGCGGGGATGCCCTACAAGGTGGTCGGCGGCACACGCTTCTACGAGCGCAAGGAGATCAAGGACGCGCTCGCCTATCTGCGCGTCCTGGCGAATCCTGCAGACGATGTGAACCTGCGGCGGGTCCTCAACGAGCCCAAGCGCGGGATCGGCGACCGGACGGAAGCACTCATCGCCGCCCACGCGGAGCGCGAGCGCACCACATTCCGCGCCGCGCTGGACGATGCGGACAACGCGGTCGGCATCACGACCCGCTCACGGGGTCCGATCCGCACGTTCCTCACGCTTCTCAGCGACCTGGCAGGCGTCGCCGACGGCGGCGGCATCGCCGCCTCGCTCGAAGCCGTGCTGGAGCAGACCGGATACCTCGCCTCACTCAACGAGTCCACCGACCCGCAGGACGAGTCCCGCGTGGACAACCTCGCTGAGCTCGTCGCGGTGGCGGAGCAGTATGACGCGCAGAACGAGGAGGGCACGCTCGATGACTTCCTCGAGTCCGTCGCGCTGTCGTCGGATGCGGATTCGATTCCCGACGAAGAAGCGGGGGAGGTCACTCTCATGACGCTCCACACCGCGAAGGGCCTCGAATTCCCCGTCGTGTTCCTCACGGGCCTCGAGGACGGCACGTTCCCGCACCAGAGGTCATTCACCTCCGACCAGGAGATGTCCGAGGAGCGCCGCCTCGCGTATGTGGGGCTCACCCGCGCCCAGCGGAAGCTCCTCATCAGTCGCGCGGAGACCCGCAGCCTGTGGGGACAGCCGCAGTACAACCCGCCCAGCAGGTTCCTCTCCGAGATCCCGGAATCGCTCATCGAATGGGAGTCGACCGGGTCCGGTGGGCTGGGTGCAGGCGGCTTCGCCACGAGTGGATTCGGCGCGGGAGACGGCGCTGCTGGGCCCTATGGCGCTGCATACGGCGGCGGACGGGGCGGATCGAGCAGCACCTTCGGTGCCGGGCGCCAGGGAGCGGGCGGGGCGCGGTCGTCCTCCGCCAAGCCCGGCAGCGGATTCCCCAACCGGATCCGCCCGCAGCGGGAAATGGTCTCCGTCGACGCCGGCGACCGCGTCTCGCACGACTCGTTCGGATTGGGCACCGTCGTCGAGGTCACGGGCGCGGGCGACAAGACCGTCGCAGTCGTGGACTTCGGGTCGGCGGGCACGAAGCGCCTCCTCATGCGCTACGCGCCCGTAGAGAAGCTCTGAGCAGGCCCCCGGCACTCGGCACACGAAAGCGCCCCGCCCCATCCGATGATGGGGCGGGGCGCCGCTTCGTGGAGCGACGGCAGAATCAGTCCTTCTGGTCCTCGCCCTTGTCACCGAAGCCGAGTGCGTCCGACGCCGCGTCGTGGCCCTGATCGACCTGGTCCGAGAACTTGTCGCCGGTGGCGTCGTTCGCCGCGTCAGCGGCCTTGTCCAGGCCCTGCTCGCCGAACTCCTGCACCTGCTCGTTGTTGCTCGCGGCGTCCTTGGCCTTGTCTGCGAAATCTCCGAGTCCCATGACCTGTACCTCCTTGAAATCGTCGTCCGCCTCCGATGTGCGGCTGCAGACCCGACACTTCCATCACTGATGAGTCACATGCAATCGACCTGTGGCTGGACTCAGGACGTCTACAGGCGACCATCAGGCCCCGTTAACCCGGAATCGACGCTGTGAGGAGTGCGAGCGCGATGGACACGCTGAAGAATACGGTCGCGTCGAACCCGCGACCGCGGTTGCGCACCGTCGCCCACCAGGGGTCGGGCAGCAGCCGGAGCACACCCGCCGCTGCACACACCGCAGCAAGCATCCCTCCCGACAGCCGGAAGCTCAGCGGAGCGCCGACCACGGCCAGGACGAGAGCCACGACCGTCGCCAGCAGCACCCAGTCGCGCAGCGTCGGATTCGAATAGCGCCGCTTCCAGTAGATCCACCGCTTGGAGAACCAGCCCCGACCCTTGCCCCGACGACCGGCATGACCGGGTGAGCGGCCAGTGCGTGCAGGGGATTCGCTCCTGGCACGTCCGTCGTCAGAGCCTCCGTGCTCGTTCAAGCCTCCGTGCTCAGTGGAGCCTCCGTGCTCAGTGAAGGAAATGGCGCGATCCTGTGAAGTACATGGTGACGCCCGCGGCCTCAGCCGCCGCCACCACCTCCTCGTCGCGGATCGATCCGCCCGGCTGGACGATCGCCTTCACCCCGGCGTCGAAGAGCGCCTGTGGTCCGTCCGCGAACGGGAAGAAGGCGTCCGATGCGCACACGGATCCGACTGCGCGCTCCTCCCCCGCCCGCTCGATCGCGAGGCGTGCAGAGTCCACACGGTTCACCTGCCCCATGCCCACACCGACGGCGGCGCCGTCCTTGGCCAGCAGGATCGCGTTCGACTTCACCGACCGGCAGGCACGCCACGCGAACACGAGGTCGCGCATCGACGCCTCGTCTGCAGCGTCACCCGCTGCCAGGGTCCAGCCCGCGGGCTCGTCGCCGTCCGCCTGCAGCAGATCGCGCTCCTGCACGAGCAGGCCACCGCCGATCTGCTTCGTCTCGATCCGCTGCTCCGTGTGGTCGCCCAGCTCGAGCAGGCGGAGGTTCTTCTTCGTCCGCAGCAGCTCGAGGGCATCAGCGGCGAAGGACGGCGCGGCGAGCACCTCGGTGAAGATCGGCTTCACCGACTCCGCCATCGCGAGCGTCACTTCGCGGTTCGCCGCGATGACGCCCCCGTACGCGGACACCGGGTCCGTCGCGTGTGCACGCCTGTGCGCGTCCGCGATGTCATCGCCCACCGCGAGCCCGCACGGGTTCGCGTGCTTGATGATCGCGACCGCCGGATCCGTGAAGTCGTACGCGGCACGGATCGCCGCGTCGATGTCCTGGTAGTTGTTGAAGGACATCTCCTTGCCACCCAGCTGCTCCGCCCCCGCGGCACCGCCGGCACCGGGCACTGCGTAGACCGCCGCACGCTGGTGAGGGTTCTCGCCGTAGCGCAGGTCCGCCGTCTTATGGACTGCGGAACCGACGAAGACCGGCAGCCCGGTGTCCTCCTCGGCGACCTGCTCTGCCATCCAGGACGCCACGGCGACGTCGTAGGCCGCAGTGTGGGCGAACGCGTCGGCCGCCAGTCGCGTGCGGCGCGCCCGGCTGAAGCCCTCGCCGCCGGCCGCCTCGACGACCTCGGCGTAGACGGAGGGGTCTGTGACGACTGCAGCACTCGGGTGGTTCTTCGCCGCCGCCCGGACCATAGACGGACCACCGATGTCGATCTGCTCGACGCAGTCGTCGAACGACGCACCGGATGCGACGGTGTCCGTGAACGGGTACAGGTTGACGACGACCAGGTCGAACGGCTCGATGTCCAGTTCGGCGATCTGCTCGAGGTGCTCGGGCTTCCGGGTGTCTGCGAGGATCCCGGCATGGACGCGCGGGTGCAGGGTCTTCACCCGCCCCTCGAGTGTCTCCGGGAATCCGGTGAGCTCCTCCACGGGGGTGACGGGAACCCCCGCCTGAGCGATGCGTCCTGCCGTCGAGCCGGTCGATACGAGGGTGACGCCGGCGGCGTGGAGCCCCTGCGCGAGGTCCTCCAGTCCGGTCTTGTCGTAGACGCTGATGAGCGCGCGGCGAATGGGTCGGGCTGTCTGCACGTCTCTGGTGCCTCCTGCTCGTGTGGATGGGTTCTGTGGAGCGGTCACGGTGCTGGTGTCCACCCGGTCACGCGTCGGCCCTCGACCGTGAGAGTCCCCTCGGCGAGGAACGCCAGCAGTTCGACGAGCCGGGTCCGCTCGAGAGCACGGATGCGCTCGTGGAGCGATTCCTCGTCGTCCGCGTCCTGCACCGCCACGGGGAACTGCGCGATGATCGGACCTGTATCGACGCCCGCGTCGACGAGGTGGAACGTCGTCCCCGCGACCTTGACGCCGTGGGCCATCGCGTCGCGGACGCCATGGGCACCGGGGAACGAAGGCAGCAGCGCCGGGTGCGTATTGATGATGCGGCCGGCGAAGCGCTCGACGAAAGCATGTCCCAGGATCCGCATGAAACCGGCGGAGATGATCCAGTCGGGGTCGTAGGACGCCGCGGTGTCGGCCAGCACCCGGTTCCAGTCGTCACGCCCGGCATGGTCTGCCGGGGAGACGACGCATGCCTCGACGCCGGCCGACCGCGCGCGGTCGAGGACCCCGGCGGACGGCACATCGGAGCAGACGGCGACGATCTGCACCCCTGCTCCCCCGTCCGCGAAGGCGTCGAGGAGAGCTTGGGTGAGAGTTCCTGAACCGGAGGCGAGAATCACGCAGCGCACGCGGCAAGTCTAGAGGAACCCGGTGGAAGGGGACCGCTCGGGCCGTGCCGCCTCCGTGCGGCCCGTATGCGACACTGTGGGGTGTGAGCAACCCGAGCCCCGTCGACGACAAGACCCGCATCGATCCGCCGCGCGATACTGACGCGACCGGCAAGGGGACGGGCGCGCCCGACGGCGGCTCCGACAAGGATCCGGAGAAGCCCAGCGGCCCGCAGCGCACCGTCGTGAAGTACGGTCTCGCGCTCACCGTGCTGCTCGCCGGTGCGATCCTCTGCTCGATGCTCTCGCTCCCCCTCGTCATCGTGTCGGGCGTTCTCGCACTCGGCGCGATGGTGTGCGCGGTCATCTGCCTCGTCGCAGGCATCCGCGCAGGGCAGGTGGCTCAGGCGATCGTCACCGGGATCATCGGATTCATCGTCGCGGGCTACGTCCTCGTCTCCGCGATCTCCACGGTCTTCATCTGGGACATCCGCGCCGATTTCGAGGCGTGCATGGCCGATTCGATCACCGAGCAGGCGACAGCCGTCTGCCAGAACGACTACAACGAGCAGGTCGGCGACTGGTTCGAACGGCTCACTGGTCAGCCGCTTCCCGGTTCGCAAGCAGACTGAGGCCCCACCCACCGGCAGCACCCGCACCCGCGGCTCCGCCGATGGTGGCGATCGCAGTCGCGAGGGGGACTCCGAACGTCTCCAGCCCCGCGGGCCCGATCGGTCCGGAGGCGAACAGCACGGCCGCAGCTGTGCAGACGAAGCCCAGTCCGACGGTGATGACGACCACGCGCCAGTCCGCCTCTTCCGCCCAGGTGCGTCGTCCCACGGTCGCGACCCCTGCGGCGAGCGGGAGGATGACCAGGACGGACCAGCCCCATGCCGCAGTGTCCGTCGGGACCGCAGCGAGCACCGGCACGGCGGGGACCACAGCGGCCTGCGAGCTGAACGGCGTCGCCAGCGCAGCGGCAGACAGGTGGAGCCCTGCGCCCGACAGCCAGCTCACCGTGATGAGCAGCAGTGTGGGCAGGAAGAGCAGCTGGACGAATGCCAGCCCCCCGGCTGCGAAGGCTGGCCGGGAATACCCGGCCACTGCCGTGGACATGGCGGACCACCCTGTGGCGAGTGCGATGATGAGCACCAGGACGGCCATGGTCGCGAACGCGAGCCCCACACGGCGCAGCACGCGCAGCGCGGATTCGAGAGCGTCCGCCCATTCACCGCCCGCCTTCGTCGCGACGAGGTCGAACAGGGCCTGGGCCCAGCGGCCGGCAGGCGCTCCGCGTCGCTCCGGACCCAGGCACGCGATGAGCACCGGCACCGACACGACCACGAGGAACCGTGCGAATCCCAGCGGCGTCAGCGTGCCCGCCCCCACCAGCAGCCCGGCCAGCAGGAGCACCAGGACGATCGCACCCAGACAGGTGACTATGCCCACGGTCGCCGCATAGCGGGTGGCAGGGAGGACCCCGGCACGGACCAGCTGCTCGTTGGCGGCCAGCGCGCGACGGGTCCGCCTCAGCGCGGAGGTCATGACCCCCATGAGTCCGACGGTGAGCAGTGTCGGTGGGAGGCCGAGGCCGATCGTCAGCTCCCAGCCGGAGGCAGCGCCCAGCACGGTGCCTGCCCATCCGACGACGGAGGACAGCGGCTGCAGCTGGGCGATCGCGACGAACCACGCGGCGAGGGCGACGAGCAGCACGGTGAGGACGAGGACGAGGACGGCCCGGAGCGCCTCGAGGGCGCCGATCACGACCGGGTGTCGGCTGGCGAGCGGGGGAAGTGCGGGGGCCGATGACATCGCCGCCCATTGTGCCCCGAGCGCCGCTCGACAGACGCATTCGACACACCGCCGGGTCATGTCCGGGTGGTACCTTTGAGCGATTGGAGAGCAACGCGTCTCCGTACCATTGTCGTCGATGTCGTGAAGGTGAGTCCCTGGCGATGAGCTCTGGAGATCCGGACCCGCAGATCCCACCCATGCCCGATCGGACCCCGGAGCAGGCGCAGCAGGAGCACCGGTCCGCGCAGTCAGCATGGGCGCCGCCGCAGGACGGAGGCACCGGCCCCGGCTCTGTGCCCGGGGCCGCTCACAGCCCCGCATCGCACGACAGCCCCGAACCGCACGATCCCGCGCACACCGCGGCGCCTCCCGCCGACGGTTCGGGCCCCACGTTCGACGGCGGTGCCGCTGCACAGGCCCCCGGGTCCCAGCCCACCGCACCGCACTCCCCTGCGCCTCAGCCGCCCTATGCGCCCCAGACCAGCGGTGCGCATGGTGCAGGCCCGGCCGGCGAGGTCCCGCAGCCGGCTCCTGCTCCCGGCTATGCGCCCGGCCAGGTGCCGACGACCCGCCGGCAGGAGAGGAAGAAGAGCACGTCGAAGATGCCCCTCATCCTCTCGCTGTCCGCTGTGGGCCTCGTCCTCGTCCTCGTGGTCGTCGGTGCACTGATCGTCATGAACGTCAACCGCAGCCAGTACGGCCCGGAGACGGTCGCTCAGGAATACCTGGACGCGGTCGCAGCGGGCGACCTCGCAGCAGCGCAGGAGATCACGCCTGCGACGGTGCCGAACGGAGCGAACGAAGCCCTCGTCGACCCGGACATCTTCGCCGCCTCGTCCTCAGCCATCGAAGACATCCAGGTGTCCGAGGCGGACATCAACGGGGACACCGCCACGATGACGGCCGCCTACACGATCGACGGGCAGGACTACGAGCTGCCGCTCACTGCCGACAAGTCCGGCCGCCAGGGCGTCTTCTTCGACCAGTGGACTCTGCAGCCGCCAGTCCTGCAGACGCTCTCCGTCGACCTCACCCAGACCGCGGACGCAACGGTGAATGGCGAATCGGTCGATCTTGCGACCGGAGCCACGGAGTACGCGGTCATGCCGGGGGCCTATGAACTCGTCGTCCCGGAGACCACGTACACGGAGGAGGGCTCGTCCGGCATCACGGTGGGCTTCGCCCCGGACGCGGAGCCGCAGCCGGCGACGCTCAACGTGACCATCGATGTGACGGACGCCTACAAGGAAGATGTCACCGAAGCGGTCAACACGATGCTCGACGAGTGCCTGGAGTCCGGCGATCTCGAGACGGAGTGCGGCTTCTTCGACCGCGACTCGTTCGCGAATGCGGATGAGAAGGAGACGTACGACACGCTCCAGACGGACGGCGTCGAGTACGAGATGACGGAGAGGCCCGAGATCGTCGTCACCGACTACGGGGTCCCCGGCACGGGTTCGTTCTACACAGACGATGAGACGCCCGGCGAGGTCGAAGCGGAGGTCGAGGACGAGAACGGCGCCGAATACACGCTGACCTCGGAGCTTCGCCCGTCCGGCACCGTCACCGTCGACGGAGACTCGATCTCCATCTCGTTCCTCTACAACGGCTGACAGCCCGCCGGGGACCGCATCCGGTCCCCCACCGCCGGACGAGCCCCGTGGTCCTCAGGACCACGGGGCTCGTCCGTGTCATTCCGGCGTGTCATTCCGGGGGCGGTCCGCGTCGTTCCTGTGGTGGGCGCCGCGACGAGCGAGCGCCAGCGTGACCGGCGCCCGCGGCAGTCTCAGGCTCCCACGATGCGCACGGGGGCGGGCACCGCGGCGATCTCCTCGATGCGCTCCGACAGGGCCAGCACCCCGGCGTCGTCGAAGCGGCGCCCCGCCACCTGGACGGCGACCGTCCGCCCGTCGGGGGTGAACCCCGCATGCACGCTCGACGCGGGCTGTTCCGACATGTTGTACGGGACCGTGAAACCGATGTGCTGCATCGGCAGCGACGGATCCGTGTAGGGCATCGGCTGTTCGGCGGGGAACGCTGCCATGGGCGCCACCGGTGAGAGCACGAAGTCGTAGTCCACAGTCGCCGCGACCGTCGTGGCCCGCATCCGCTGGATCGAGTGGTAGCAGCGCATGAGTTCGACTGCGGGGACGTCGGCGCCCGCCATGCACCACCGCGCTACGTGCGGCAGGATCCGTCGCTGATCCTCGAGGTCGAGAGCAGAGAAGTCGGCCCACGACCGCACCCGCCAGAACCGATCGACATCGGCGAGCAGACCCTCATCCATGAAGGGGGCGATCTCCACCACCTCGGCTCCGGCGTCGGACAGCGCGTCGGCAGTCGCGCGGACCACGCTCGCCACGTGGGGGTCGGTGCCCTCCCCGCATCCCGCATCCGTGTGCACGCCGATCCGCAGGCCGCGCACGTCGGCGCCCCCGTCGCTCAGCGGTCGTGTGTAGTCACCGGTGTAAGCCGGCAGCGCGGAGAAGTCCCGGGGATCGGAGCGTCCGATCACCTGCATCGCGGCCAGCACGTCCTCCGTGCGGCGGGCGAGCGGCCCGGCGCACCGGCCCAGATACGGCGCATCGAGTGGGACCCTGCCGAAGCTCGGCTTGAGAGTCGCGAGCCCCAGCCAGGTGCCCGGGAGTCGGATCGAACCTCCGATGTCGGATCCGATGTGCACGGGACCGTAGCCTGCGGCGGCCGCAGCACCTGCACCGCTGGACGAGCCTCCGGTGGTGAGCGAGGGGTCCAGCGGCGAGCGCGTGATCCCGTGCCGTGATGACACACCGGACGACAGCATTCCCCAGTCGGGCATCACGGTTGCGCCGACGAGGACCGCGCCGCCTTCGCGCAGACGCGCGGTGATCGGGGCGTCCGCAGTCGCGGTCGGCGGGTCTCCGGCCGCGTGTCCCCCGGGCATCGGGACGCCTTCGACGGCGATGTTCTCCTTGACGGTGACCGGCACGCCGTCCAGCGGCCCGAGAGCCTCACCCGCCTGCCAGCGCTCAGCAGATGCCCGGGCTGCGGCCTGGGCCCTCCCCTGCCGGTCGAGATCCGACCACCAGAGTGCGTTCAGCGTGGGTTCGCAGGCCTCGACGCGCGCCCGCACCGCGTCGAGCACCTCGACCGGGGTGAGATCGCCGGCGCGGAAGCGCTCCGTCATCGCCGCGACGGACAGATCGGCAGGGGTGTCGTGCGGAGCAGTGGGGTTCACCACGGGTCCTCTCGTTCGGGCTCGGCGCGTCTCAGGCGCTGAGCGCTGCGTGGATGGTGGGCGACGCAGCGACGAGCGCCCTCGTGTACTCGTGCGCGGGCTGGTCGTACACCTGGTCGGTGCGTCCCTGTTCGACGATCTCGCCGGACCTCATGACTGCGACGTCCGAGCACAGGTGTCGGACGACCCCCAGGTCGTGTGACACGAAGACGAGCGTCAGGCTGTAGTCGTCGACGAGGTCGGCGAGCAGGTTGAGCACCTGTGCTCGCACAGAGACGTCGAGTGCGGACACCGGTTCGTCCGCGACGAGGATCCGGGGGCGCGTGACGAGAGCACGGGCGATCGAGATCCGCTGGCGCTGGCCGCCGGAGAACTGGTGGGGGAACCGCGTGAGCGCGTCGGGACCGAGGCCCACGGCCTCCACCATCTCCTCAGCCCTGTCGAGCCGCTCGGCCCGGTCCACCTGCATCGAGCGCAGCGGCTCGCCGATGATCTCCGCGACGCTCATCCGCGGGTCGAGCGAGGCGTACGGGTCCTGGAACACGATCTGCAGATCGCGGCGCATCGCGGTGAGACCCGACTGGTCGCCCGGGTCGACGACGACGTCCCCCACCCGGACGGTGCCGGCTGTGGGCGTCTCGAGTCCCGAGAGGATCGACAGGAGCGTCGACTTCCCGGACCCGGATTCTCCGACGATGCCCATCCGCCCGCCCGCGCGCACGGACAGATCGATGCCCTTGAGCGCTTCGACCCGGTGGCTGCGGAAGAGACCGGCCCGGCGGGTGAAGTTCTTGACGACCCCGCTCATCTCGATGAGGTCGACCTCGCCCGAGGCCGTGGCCGACTCCGAAGCGACCGACCCCGAGGGGGCCGGCTCCGAAGCGACCGGCTCCGGAGTGGCCGGCTCCGAGGCGACCGGCACCTCGGCAGCGGTCGCGTGCCGATCGGTTCCGGGATACTGGCCCGCCGTCGCGATCGTGTAGAGGCGGCCGCGCGCATCCGTGGCCGTCAGATCACTCGCCGCCAGCAGGCCGCGGGTGTACTCGTGCTGGGGTGCGGTGAAGATCTCGTCGACCGTTCCGGTCTCCACGACGCGCCCCGCATTCATGACCATGACCCGTTCGCAGACCCGGGCGACGACCGCCAGGTCGTGGGTGATGAAGAGGAGTCCGGCACCGCGTGCTGTGACCTGTTCGTCGATGAGGTCGAGCACCGCGGACTGGACCGTCACGTCCAGCGCCGTCGTCGGCTCGTCGCAGATGAGGAGGTCAGGCGAGTTCGCCAGGGCGATGGCCAGCATGATGCGCTGCCTCTGGCCGCCGGACAGCTGATGCGGGAAGGCTCTCGCTGCCGCCGCGGGGTCCGGCAGATGCACCTGGTCGAGCAGCTCGATAGCGCGCTTCGTGGCAGCGTCCCCCGCAGCCGTCCTGTGCAGACGCATGACCTCTGCGACCTGATCGCCCACCCGCATGAGCGGGTTGAGTGCGCTCATCGGCTCCTGGAAGACCATGCTCATGCGACTGCCGCGCAGACCTGCGACCGCCTTCTCGGAACGGGACAGGAGATTGCCCGACTCCCCCGCGAGTGCGACCTCGCCCTGCGCGGTGAGTTCTGACGGGAGCAGACCCATGATCGCGGACGAGGTGAGGGACTTCCCCGAACCGGACTCGCCGATGAGGCCCACCCGTTCGCCCGGGGCGATCGCGAAGTCCAGCGGGTGGACGAGCGTGCGCGACGCGGTGGAGATCGTGAGGTCACGCACGGTGAGCAGCGGGTCGGTCATCAGCTTCGTCCTCTCAGCGTCGGGTCCAGCCGGTCGCGCAGACCATCACCCAGCAGATTGAAGCCCAGGACCGCGATGGCGATGAAGAGGCCGGGCCAGATCGCCAGCTCCGGTCGCGACCCGAGGAACTGCTGGGATTCCTGGAGCATGCGCCCCCAGGAGGGGGTCGGAGGCTGTGTGCCGAGTCCCAGGAACGACAGGCCGGCTTCGGCCAGGACGGACAGCGCGAAGGTGACGGACGCCTGCACGATGATGAGGCCCGCGATGTTCGGAACGACGTGCTGGATCGCGATCTGCAGCGGCGTGCGGTTCGCTGTGCGCGCTGCCGCGATGTACTCCCGGCCCATGATCTGGAGGGTGCCCGAGCGGGCCACTCGCGCGAACGCGGGGATCGCGGCGATGCCCAGTGCGGCCATCGCGGGGCCGGTGCCCGGCCCGAAGACGGCGGAGAACACGATCGCCAGCAGCAGCGCCGGGAAGGCGAGCAGGAGGTCATTGCCGCGCATGATGAGTCCGGACAGCCAGCGCGCCCGCGTCATGCCCGCGAGCACTCCGAGCGGCACTCCGATGAGCATCGCGATGCCCACGGCGACGATGCCGACGAGCAGGGTCACACGCGCACCCAGCATGATCCAGGTGAGCGTGTCCCTGCCGTAGCGGTCGGTCCCGAAGGGGTGGGCCGCGGACATCCCCTCGAGGCGTCCGGCCGCATCCGGCTGGGTCGGCGGATGAGGGGTCCAGACGAAGGACACGAGCGCCAGGACGACGACGATGCCGACGAGCACGAGCCCGACGACGAACGTGAGCTCTGTGGCGCGGCCGCTGCGTGTCCGCGGGACGTCTGCGGCCGGTGCGCCGGTGGATGCCGTGGAGTCGGGAGGGGCGGGGGTCGTCATGCGGCATTCCTCACACGCGGATCGAGGAGGGTGTACAGGAGGTCGATGATGAGGTTGAGCGCCAGGACGAGGAAGACGAGCACCATGACGATCGCCTGGACTGCGAGCAGATCGCGGTTCTCGACCGCGCGCACCAGCTCCGATCCCATCCCGGGCAGCACGAACACCTGCTCGATGACGACGGCACCGATCAGCAGAGTGGCGAGCTGGACTCCGGCCACGGTCACGACCGGGATGGCCGCATTGCGCAGGCCGTGGACGGCGAGTGCACTCGCAGACGTGCGGCCCTTCGCCCGAGCTGTGCGCAGGTAGTCCTCACGCATGATCTCGAGCACTGCCGAGCGGACGTACCGGGTGAGGATCGCCCCCTGCACGAGCGCCAGCGAGAACACGGGCAGGATCAGGTGCGACAGGAATCCGCCGATTCCGAAGATGGGCGCCTGCCACCCGGACGACGGGAACCAGCCCAGCCCCAGCGAGAAGACCATCACCAGCAGGATGGCGGCGAGGAAGTTCGGGACTGCGACTCCCACCTGGCTCAGCCCGGACAGGACAGCACCGAGACTGCGGCCCCGCAGCAGTGCGGCGAGGGTCCCGAGGGGCACCGCGATGAGGAGCGCGAGCACCATGGCGCTGACGACGAGGATCAGCGTGACCTGGATGCTGTTGAGCACCAGCGGTGTGATGGGGGCGTCTGTGACATAGGAGGTGCCGAAGTCACCCTGCAGCATCCCCGTCACCCAGTCGCCGTATTGGACGATGAGCGGCCGGTCGAGGCCGAATTCCTGCTCGATGCGGGCGACGTCCTCCGCGGTCGCACTCATGCCGGCAGCCACCTGCGCGGCGTTGCCGGGAAGGATCTGCATGAGCGCGAACACTGCGACGGTCGCCGCCCACACGGTCAGCACGAACTGCAGGAGTCTGCTGGCGAGTGCGCGCACGTATCAGTCGTCTTTCCGTATTGCGGTGTCGATGGATCGGTTCGCGAGGCCCCGGATGACCTGCGAGGGGAGGTTCTTCAGCTCCACGCGAGGTCGTAGATCTGGAATGAGTCGGACACCGCGTTGACGGGCAGCCCGGTGACCGTCGCGTCGGCGACGACGAGGTTGGGGAACAGGTACAGGAAGCCTGCGGCCGCGTCGTCCGTGATGGTCCGGGCGACCTCCTTCATCCCCTCTACGTACTCCTCTTCGGTTCCCTCATCCGCTGCGGCTGCGATCTCCTCGATCCCCGACGAGTCATAGCCGGTGTAGTACCCCTCCCCGAACACGGTGAGCAGGTCTCGGGCCTCCACGTGGTTGATGACGGACATGTCGTAGTCATGGTTCGTCATCGTCTCGTCCAGCCACACTGCCGGGAACTCCTGCGTGACGATGTCCGGCTTCAGCCCGATCTCCTCGAGCTGGGCCGCGACCATCTCCGCCGATGCCTGTGCGTACGGACGGCTGGGCACCGTGAAGGTGAACTCCTCACCCTCGATGCCCGCCTCCTCGACGAGCTCCTTCGCCTTCTCCACATCGTGCGGCCACACGTCGGTGAGGTCTTCGTAGTACGGGTCCGTGGGCGGGACCATGCTGCCGATCATCGTGCCGTGCCCGCCCCACGCCGTGTCGAGGACCGCCTGCTCGTCGATGCCGTGGAGCACGGCCTCACGTGCTGTCTGATCCGCGAAGATGCCGTCCGCGTTGTTCATCGACAGCACCACTTCGCCGTTCGTGGTGCCTTCGGCGACCTGCTTGGTGTCATCGGCCTCGAAGTCGGATGTGAGCTCCGGCGTCTGGAGGTTGCCGATCACGTCGATCTGGCCGGACTTCAGTGCGTTCGACGCCGCGACCGCGTCATCGAAGTAGCGGAACGTGACCGTGTCGAGCTCACCCGGGGTCGCGCCCGCGTAGTCGGCGCGCTTCGTGAAGACGATCTGCTGACCGCGGGTGAACTCCTCCACCTCGTACGGGCCGGAGCCGACCGCCGTGTTCGCGAGGTCGTCCACGCCGTCGGGGTGGAAGACGGCGCCCACCAGAGAGGCGAGGTTGAACAGCCAGGTGTTCGACGGGTTCGCGAGCGTGATCTCGACCGTCTGATCGTCGGGGGCCGCGATGGAGTCCACGACATCCATCTTCGCGCCGAGCGCGTTCGTCCAGTCATCGGAGCCGACCCGCTCGTAGGAGAACTTCACGTCGTCCGCGGTGACCGGTTCGCCGTTGGAGAACGTGGCGTTCTCGTCGAGCGTGAACGTATAGGTGAGTCGGTCGTCGCTCAGCTCCCACTCCGTCGCCAGGGCCGGCTGGATCTCGCCGTCCTGGTCGATGCGCACGAGCGACTCGTAGACGTTCTCCATGAGTGCCTGCGGGATCGCGGCGCCGTCGGTCGTCGTGAAGTCGAGGTTCACCGGTTCGGCGGTGTGGGCGACGATGATATCGGTGCGGTCCGCATTCGCCTCACTGCCCGTGCTGCTGTCAGCGCCTGCGCCGCAGCCGGTGATCGTGAGGGCGAGGACCGCGGTGCCGGCGACGGCTGCTGAAAGGCGGGACATCTTTGCTCCTGTCGCTCCCAGAACACACAGTCGTATCCGGGAGAAGTCACTGTCGAGGGCTGCTTCAAGACTGACAGTGTAACGGAGCTCTCATCCCGACCGCCCGCAGTCCGGCATTCGGACCACAGGCTCGAGCGCTCAGGTGATCGCCCCCAGCAGCGCGCGGAAGGCGAGCACACGATGTGAGACGGCGTTCTTCCGGGCCGCCCCCATCTCTGCTGCGGTCAGCGACGAGCCGTCCGGCACGAACAGGGGGTCGTACCCGAACCCCTGGTTCCCCCGCGGCTCGCGCAGCAGGGTTCCGGTGAAGCGGCCCTCGCGGACGACCTCGGTCCCGTCCGGGGTGACGAATGCCGCCGCGCAGACGAATGCGGCTCCGCGATGCTCATCCTTCACGTCGCCCAGCTGTGCGAGCAGCAGCGCGTTGTTCGCGTCATCGTCTCCGTGCACGCCCGACCACCGCGCGGAGAAGATCCCCGGAGCGCCGTGCATGACGTCGACCGCGAGGCCGGAATCGTCGGCGAACGCGGGCAGTCCGGAGTGCGCCGCCGCGGAACGGGCCTTCAGCAGCGCGTTCGCTTCGAAGGTGACCCCGTCCTCGACGACGTCGGGCAGTCCCGCATCAGCGGCGGACAGCACCCGGACCGGGCCCAGTGATTCCGCGAGCAGCGACTCGAGCTCCCGGATCTTGCCCCTGTTCCGGGTGGCGAGGACCGCCTCGGCGAAGGTCGCGCCGCTCATGTCAGGAACCGGACGTGCGCGGCTCGGCGAGCGCTGCGCGCTGCACGTCGGTGAGCGAAGCGCAGCCCACCTGCGCGAGATCGAGCAGGCGGCCCAGCTCGGATCGGTCGAAGGGAGCCGCTTCGGCAGTGCCCTGCACTTCGACGAACGCCCCGGATCCGGTCATGACGACGTTCATGTCCGTGTCCGCCTCGACGTCCTCCTCGTAGGGGAGGTCGAGGACAGGGACCCCGCCCACGATGCCCACGCTCACTGCAGCGATCGAATCCACGATCGGGTCGACGGCGGCAGGGATCCACCCACGGCGACGACCCGTGTCGATCGCGTCGGCGAGCGCGACGTAGGCGCCGGTGATCGCGGCGGTCCGCGTGCCGCCGTCCGCCTGGAGGACGTCGCAGTCGATCTGGAGGGTGTTCTCGCCCAGCTTGCCCATGTCGACGGCGGCACGCAGCGATCGGCCGATGAGTCGGGAGATCTCGTGCGTCCGCCCGCCCACGCGGCCCTTGACCGACTCGCGCGAGCTGCGGGTGTGGGTGGCGCGGGGCAGCATCGCGTACTCGCCGGTGACCCAGCCGCGGCCCTGTCCCCTCATCCAGCGCGGCACGCCCTCCGACAGCGAGGCCGCGCAGAGCACGCGGGTGCGGCCGAACTCGACCAGCACGCTGCCTTCGGCGTGATCCAGCCAGTCGCGGGTGATCCGCACCTCGCGCAGCTGGTCGGGCGCACGTCCATCGAACCGGGCGGTCTGATTCACTGTGAGGTCCTTTCGGGAGGGATGTCCCACACATCGCCGGGACGGGCGATGTCGAGGGGGCCGGAGTACACGGACTCCGCTTCTGCACGGACGACGTGAGCACGCGTCCAGGGTGGGATGTGGGTGAGGACGAGGTGGCGGACGGCTGCGCGCGCAGCGGTCTCGCCTGCACGCAGTCCGGTGAGGTGCACGTCGCGGGCGGGGTCCCGGCCCTCCTCGAACGCGGCCTCGCAGAGGAAGAGATCGGCGTCCGCGGCGGCGCGGTCGAGTCCGTCGCACGCGTCGGTGTCACCGGAGTAGACGAGGACTCCTCCGTCCGGTGCGGTGACCCGCAGCGCATAGCACTCGACGGGATGACGGACCAGGAACGGTTCGAACAGCGCCCCGCCGATCATGAAGGGCTCACCGTCGCGGATGGCGCGGAACGCGAAGGCGGCCCCGAGGTCGGTGGGGTGGGCCCGATCGCCGTCGGGGCTGAGACCCGGGTCCGTGTGGTGTGCCCGCGTCAGGCGCTCCTGCGTGCCCGCAGGCCCCCAGACATCGAGCGGCGCCGTCGCGATCACCGGAGCGGAGGTGGAGTCCGGTGGCGCGTGGAACACAGCGGGGTCGTAGACGCGGCGCACGAACAGACCGGCCATGTCCAGGCAGTGGTCCGGGTGCAGGTGCGACAGCACGACTGCGTCGAGCTCGAGCGCATCGATGTGCGACTGGAGTGCTCCCAGTGCGCCGGACCCGAGGTCGAGCACGACCTTCCACACACGCGCGCCGTCCTCCCACGTGAGGAGGTAGCAGCTGGCCGCGTTCCCCGCGCCCGGGAACGAACCGGAGGTACCGACTGCGGTGAGCCGCATCAGCGGTCCTCCTCTTCGTCGTCGGGCTGGGCGTCGTCAGGCGGGACGTCGTCAGGCGGGACGTCGTCAGGCGGGCCATCCCGCTGGTCATCATCAGGTTCATCGTCACCAGGCTCGTCATCGTCCGGCTCGTCATCGAGCCAGTCGTCGTCGAAGAGGTCGGTGAGGTCCTCGTCGATCCCGTCGTCGGGATGGGAGGGCAGCCCCTCGAGCATGAACTGGGTGATGTGCTCGTGCAGCCAGGTGGTGAGTTCGTAGAGGCTCAGGACCGCCTCGCCCGTCTCGCCGACGTCCGTCGCTTCGTCCATCAGGCGCTCCACGTCCTCGTCCTGCGTGATGTCGAGGCGGGAGGCGAGGACCAGCCGCACGTCAGTCAGTGCCCGCATCCACGCTCGTGCCGCGTCCGCGTCCAGTGCGACCGGGCCGGGATGCTGGCCCAGGCTGTGCAGTGCGATGCGGATGCTGTGCAGCTTCGACTCGCGCAGGTCGCGCTCCGTGAGGCGCCGGAACTCCGCCGACCGGTCCGGGTCCGTGGAGTCGACGTCCGGCAGGAGGCGCAGCAGGGCGGGGTCGCCCGGGCGGGTGACCTCCTGGTCGGGATCGAGGTGGCCCACGAGCCTCTCGAAGGGATCCGCATCCGGTTCGGGGAGGTCGGCTGACAGCAGCTGGGACACGTCGGACAGCAGAGCGGCGATGATCGACTGCTCGGCATCCTCCATCTGGAGGATGACATGCTCGCCCGTGTGGTCGGGCAGGATCCTCACGTCTGGCCACCCCCGTCGTCGGCAGGACGGCATTCGGCCCACAGGCCGTAGCTGTGCATCGCCTGGACGTCGGTCTCCATCTGTTCGCGCGTGCCCGTCGACACCCGGCTGCGACCCCGCTCGTGCACTTCGAGCATGAGCTTCCTGGCCTTCGCACGGGGGTAGCCGAAGTACTCCCGGAAGACGAACTCGACGTAGCTCATGAGGTTGACCGGGTCGTTGAGGACCAGCGTCGTCCACGGCAGGTCCCGCGCCGGCGCGGGCGCGCTCAATGCGTCCGGCTCCGCGACTGCGGTCGCCCCTTCCTGGTCTGCCACGCCCCTACCCTAACCGTGATGACCGCTGCGAGGCTCTCCATCCGCAGTCATGGGATCCGCCTCACACGGGGCGGGTCGCACCGGGGCACCGCTGTGCCCGCCGCTCATCGATCTTGTCTCACTGCGGTGGACCCTGATGTGCTCTAGGATCCAGTCATGGGCGAACTCGCGGCGAGGCTCGGTTCGAGCGCACTCCTCACCGATATGTACGAACTGACGATGCTGCAGGCCGGGCTCCGGTCCGGCGCGGCCCATCGTCGCAGCATCTTCGAGACCTTCGGCAGACGCCTGCCTGTGGGCCGAAGGTACGGCGTCGTCGCCGGAACCGGTCGCGCGCTCGAGCACCTCGCGGACTTCCGCTTCACCGATGCCCAGCTGCAGTGGCTTCAGAGCGGATCGATCGTCGATGAGGACACGCTCGACTACCTGCGCGACTTCCGCTTCACCGGCACGGTCCGGGGCTACGCCGAGGGCGAGGTGTACTTCCCCGGCTCCCCCATCCTCACGGTGGAGGGGACGTTCGGCGAGGCCGTCGTCCTCGAGACCCTCATCCTGTCGGTCCTCAACCACGACACGGCGGTCGCCTCGGCGGCCTCACGGATGACCAATGCCGCCGGAGGACGTCCGCTGTCGGAGATGGGGTCCCGACGCACGCACGAGCGCTCCGCTGTGGCCGCGGCACGGGCGGCCGCCGTCGCGGGGTTCTCCGCGACCTCGAACCTCGAGGCGGGGATGGCCTACGGGATCCCCACCCTCGGAACCTCAGCCCATTCCTTCACCCTCATCCACGATACGGAGCGCGAAGCCTTCGCCGCGCAGATCGCATCGCTCGGCGCGGACACGACGATCCTCCTCGACACGTACGACGTGGACGAAGCGCTGGAGACCGCGATCGCGGTCGCGGGCACGGAGCTGGGCGGAGTGCGACTCGATTCAGGAGACCTGGCGATCCAGGCGTCCGAGGTCCGGGCGAAGCTCGATGCGCTCGGAGCCCGGGACACCACCATCACCGTGACCAGCGACCTCGACGAGTACGCGATCGCAGCACTGACAGCCGCTCCCGTGGACTCCTACGGTGTCGGGACGCGGGTGGTCACAGGCTCCGGCTTCCCCACTGCCAACCTCGTCTACAAGCTCGTCGCACACACCGATGCTCCGGGTGGCCGCGGCGAGTGGACCGCCGTCGCGAAGAAGGCGAACGGCAAGAGCAGCCGAGGCGGCCGCAAGCAGGCGGTCCGTGTCTTCGACGGGCCGATCGCCACGGAAGAGGCGATCGGCATCCCCCGCATCCCCACCGACCTCGCCGACGGCCGGCACCTGCTCGTCGACCTCGTCGTCGACGGGGTCGTGAACGACTCGTGCACCGGCAGGGAGGGAGTGCGGCGGGCCCGCGCACGGCACGCGGAGTCCATCGCAGAGCTCCCCCGCACCGCGAGGCGCCTCCAAGACGGAGAGCCCGCCATCCCCACCGTCTACTACGAGGACTGACGCCCTGGAGCTTACGAGGACTGAATTCCCCGGAGCTCTCAGCGGCGTCCGACGAACCAGGCCTCGAGCTTCGTGATCCGGTCCCGGACCTGTTCGCGCGTCGCGTCGGCGACTGCCGGTCCCCCGCACGCCTTGCGCAGGTCGACGTGGACCGTGGCATGCGGCTTGCCTGTGCGTCGCGCCCAGGCGCCCACGAGCGTCTGCAGCCTGTTGCGGTCCTCCTTCAGCGCGCGATGCTCGAACTCGTCGGTCGCCGGCTGCGGCTCCTCGACCGCCACGTGTGAGCGGCGGGTCTGCTGGTCGGCCTGGTGCTTCCGCAGCAGCTCCGTCACCTGGTCGGGCTCGAGCAGGCCGGGGATGCCGATGAAGTCCAGTTCGTCCGCGGACCCGACTGCTCCGCCCGCGCCGAACTCGCCGCCGTCGAAGAGCACCTTGTCGAAGCTCGCCTGTGCATCCAGCGCCTCGAACGAACCCAGGAGGTCGTCACTGGCCGATTCGGCGCGGTTCGCCTCAGCGAGGGCCTCGTCGTCGAAGGTGACCAGCCCGTCGTCGTCGGGGTTCGACTTCCGGTCCAGTGCGTGGTCGCGTTCGGCTTCGAGCGAGTTCGCGAGGGCCATGAGGATCGGAACGCTCGGCAGGAAGATCGATGCCGTCTCGCCCCTCCGTCGCGCACGCACGAAGCGACCGATCGCCTGGGCGAAGAACAGCGGTGTCGCCGAGGACGTCGCATACACACCCACCGCCAGCCGCGGGACGTCCACACCTTCGGACACCATCCGCACTGCGACCATCCAGCGCCGATCGGAGTTCTGGAACTCCTCAATCCGCGAAGACGCACCGGATTCGTCGGAGAGGACGACGGTGACCTGCTCTCCGCAGATCTCACTCAGCTGCTTCGCGTAGGCGCGCGCCACGGTCTGATCCGTGGCGATGACGAGACCTCCGGCATCCGGCACCGTGTGTCGGACTTCGGAGAGTCTGCGATCGGCAGCACGAAGGACTGCCGGGATCCATTCGCCGTTCGGATCCAGCGCTGTTCGCCACGCCTGGGAGTGGATGTCCTTCGTCGCCTCCGCTCCCAGGACTGCGGACATCTCATCGCCCGCCTTCGTCCGCCACCGCATCTCGCCTGCATAGGCGAGGAAGAGCACAGGGCGCACGACGCCGTCCTGCAGTGCCTGCGAATAGCCGTATGTGTAGTCCGAGCGCGACGTGCGGATGCCCTCGTCGTCCGGCTCGTACTCGACGAACGGGATGGCAGCGGTGTCGGAGCGGAACGGGGTGCCGGTGAGCGAGAGCCGTCGCCTGGCAGGCTCGAACGCCTCGCGGATCGCATCGCCCCACGACAGACTGTCGCCCGCGTGGTGGACCTCATCGAGGACGACGAGCGTCCGCGCTGCCGCGGTCCTGTTGTGGTGCAGCACCGGCTTCGCCGCCACCTGGGCGTATGTCACGGCCACGCCGTGGAAGCCCGGCGCATGCCGTCCCTGCGAGTTCTTGAACTGAGGATCCAGCCGGATCCCCACACGTGCGGCTGCGTCCGCCCACTGCACCTTGAGGTGCTCGGTCGGAGCGACGACGGTGACCCGATCGACGACGCGCTTGGCCAGCAGCTCCGCCGCGAGCCTCAGCGCGAACGTCGTCTTGCCTGCACCGGGGGTCGCGACCGCGAGGAAATCGCGCGGCTGCTTGTCGAAGTACTCTTCCAGCGCCTCCGCCTGCCATGCACGCAGCTTTCCCGCTGTTCCCCAGGCAGCGCGTTCGGGGAATGCGGGTGGAAGCTGTTCGGCGGCGTGAGTGCCGGGAACTCTGCTCGTCACTTACTCCTGCGGACCTTCGGGCATCGTTTCGAAGATCTCCTTGCACTTGGGACACACCGGGAACCGCTCGGGGTCCCGAGTCGGAGTCCACACTTTGCCGCAGAGAGCGACGACAGGAGTGCCGTTCACCATGGCCTCCATGATCTTGGCCTTGGGCGCATAGTGCGAGAACCGCTCGTGGTCACCGGGCTCGACGGACTGTTCCTGCTCGAGCCGATCAAGCGTGGCCGACCCTCCGCCGGCGGGATATGTTTCAGACATGGCACCCATTCTAGGACCGCACACGGACATGTCCGACTCAGCCTTCGTCGACGCCTACCAGAGCACGGCACAAGACTTCCCCCGCCCGGTCGCCGTCGTCGGGTGCCGGCGCGGAAACGCACAGCACGCGATCACCGTCGACTCATTCCTCGATGTGTCATACGACCCCCCGACCATGGCGGTGTCCGTCTACGGCGGGTCGCGGATGGCCGAGTCCCTCGAGCTCACCGACTCGTGCACTCTGAGTGTGCTCTCAGCAGAGCAGAAGGGGATCGCCCAGTGGCTCGGTGAGCCTGCTCAGCCCCTGCACGGGATCCTCGACAGCATCGACACGGTCGATGCCCCCTCCGGAGGCCCCATCATCGCCGGCTGCGTCGCCTGGTTCGACCTGCGGATCGTTCAGAGAGTCGCGGCTGCGACACATGACCTGCTGATCGGCCGGGTGGAAGCATGCAGCACGGAGGGCACCCCTCCCCCGCCCCTCGTGCACTGGGCAGGCCGGTACCACCGTCCTGCCCCCCGCTGACGGACCGAACAGATC
>NZ_FXZM01000016.1 GCF_900169175.1 Brevibacterium jeotgali
TCGCGGCACGCTCCGCCACCGTGGTCTCCGACCAACCGGTGAACGCCGCCGCACTCCGATCCTGCGCCTCGACGATCTGCTCGTCAGTGGCAGTCGGATACGTTTCCACGACTTCGCCGGTCGCCGGGTTGAGGACCTGATAGATCGACATTGACTGCTCCTCTTTCTCTGTCAGACAGATGGCTGTATTGCAGTATTCATTGACGGCGAGTGCCTACCCCTGAATTTCACTCGTCGTCACATTCGTTCAAATCCTCGATCAGACGATCGAGGATCTTCTCTCGGAAGTCACTGTTGCTGAATTCGGCGAGACTGACGCGCGTGTTGGACTGGCGGATCCTGACGGTTCCCTCAATCAGCTTCTCGAAGAGGACTTCATTCAGGTGATCGCGGTCCTTCACATTGATCTTCAGCATCAGATCGTGCGGGCCTGTCGTAAGGATCACGCTCTCGACCTCGTCGATCTCCGTCAGTTTCAGAGACTGTTCGCGGTGATCGGGACCCAACTCACGGGAGACGTCCGCATAGACAGTCAACCCATATCCCAGCACAGCAAGGTCGACCTGAGCCGAGTACCCCGTGATGGCACCGGACGATTCGAGATGGGTGATGCGTTCCGCCACTGCAGGGGGCGACAGGCGCACTTCTTTCGCGAGCGCACGCTGAGAGCGCCGCGGATCGTCGATGAGAAGTTTGATCAGTTCAAGGTCGATCCGGTCGAATTCCCGTCGCGCAGTCCGCCGCTTCTTCGATTCCGGTCGTCTTCCGTCCAATGCACACCTCTCAGTCGTCCATCACCACGACGGATCTGGCACCTTCAGCCTGGCCCATTCGTTCGAACCCGGCTATCAGCTCGTCTAGTCGGATACGGTGCGAGATCATCGACTCGAGGTCGAGGTCTCCGTCGCTCATCTTCGTCACCATGGACGGTATATCCTTCGCCGGGTCGCTCGAACCGAACACCGATGACCGCAAGCTTCTGTTGAAGTGGAAGATCTCCATCGCGTTGAGGCTGAGCTCGTCGTCCTTCCGACCGACACCCACGACGGTGCACGCGCCCCCGCGTCGAGTCGACTTGTAGGCGGCCTTCATCGTTATGGACCGACCGACGCATTCGAAAGCGTGGTCGACTCCCCTGCCGTCGGTGAGCCCGCGTACATCCTTGTGCAGCGAATCGCTGGACAGGACGAAGTCTGTGGCACCCATCTGCATGGCAAAGTCCCGCTTGGCCTCAGACACGTCGGCTGCGATGATCTGCGACGCACCGGCCAGTCGCGCACCCGTCACGACTGACAGGCCGATGCCGCCCAGTCCGAGGACCAGAACGGATTGCCCCTCCTGTACCCCCGCGGTGTTGATCGCCGCACCCACGCCGGTCAGTACTGCACATCCCAAGAGCGCCGCGTGTGCCATGTCTATCCCGTCGGGGATGGGGACGACTGCGTTCGCGGGGAGCACGACCTCTTCCGCGAAGGCCCCGACTCCCAGCGCTTTGTGCAGGGTGGAACCACCATCCATCGTCGTATACGGAGCCGAGGTCCCGGCCTTCTCCACCGCCGAGCACAGCCACGGTTCGTCGTTCTGACAGAACCAGCATTCGCGGCATGGTGGTGCCCAATTGAGCACCACGGGCTGCCCCTCGGAAAGGCCCTCGACGTCCGAGCCCACTTCGGACACGTAGCCCGAGGCCTCGTGCCCGAGGACGACGGGCAACTGTGACGCAACGGTCCCGTTGATGTACGAGAGGTCGGAGTGGCACACACCTGCTGCGGCGATGCGCACCCGGACATCGGTCGGACCGACTTCCGGCAGATCGAGGTCGAGGATCTCGAGCGGAGCTCCGACTTCGCGCAATACGGCCATCTTCGTCATGTTCGTTCCTGCTTCCTGGTGCACTCACTGCTCACGCGGTGACTCGCACCCTAGTACGAGATTCAGATAGTGGGGTCAGACGCCAGTCCGGCGGTGTCCTGGAGCATCTCCGACAGTGTCGGATGCGGATGGATGGTGAGCGCGAGGTCCGCCGGAGCAGCAGCCATCTCGACGGCGAGTGTCAGTTCGCCGATCAGCTCTGACGCGTGGGGGCCCACCAGGACACCCCCCACTACGGCGTCTGTGTCAACGTCGACGACGATCTCTGCCACCCCGTCAGTCGACCCCATCGTCGCCGCTCGTCCGGATGCTCCGATAGGCATGCGCAGAACGGACACCGACATACCTTCCTGTTGCGCCGCAGACTCCGTCACCCCGACCACAGCGACCTCAGGATCGCTGAAGACCACCAACGGGATCGCAGTGGACACCATCGCTGCAGGACGGCCGCAGAGCGCATCCACGGCCACGCGCGCCTCTGCGATCGCTTTGTGGGCGAGTGCCGGGCCGGCCACCACGTCACCCACGGCTGCGATGCCCGGCGCGGCGAGACCGTCCGGGCCAACAGGGATCAGTCCCGCAGGATCTGCTGTGATCCCGACCGCCGCTAGACCCAGGTCTCGCGTGGCCGGTCTGCGCCCAACGGCTACGAGCACCGCATCAGCGGGGAGTGTCCGTGTGGCACCGCTGTCATCAGCGATGACGATACCGTCCGCATCGCGACCCTGCGCCGTGTGTCCCGTGAGTACCTCGATGCCCAGCTTCGAGGCCCTCCGAGCCACATGCTTCTGCGCGGCCTGCGGCATCTCCGGCAGGATCGTCTCTGCGGCCTCGACGACGGTGACGTCACTGCCGAGCTTCCGATGCGCCGTCCCGATCTCCATCCCGATGTACCCACCACCGACGACAACGAGTCGTTCCGGCAGCTCCGAGACGTCGAGGATCCCAGCCGCGTCGAAGACGGTCTCGCCATCGAACGGCAGGGGCGGGATCTGTGTGACGGTCGATCCCACGGCGATGACTGCGCCCTCGAACTCCACGTGCTGTGGGGGCGCATCACCGTCCAACTCGATGACGCCGCGCTGCGGCCCAGTGAAGGTGAAACTCCCGGCGACAATGGTCACTCCGGCTTTGGTCAGACGGCTGCGGACGCCCGAGGACAGCCGCGCGACCATGCCGTTCTTCCACTCCTGGAAGCGAGTCAGATCCGGTGGCACCGCGCTGTCGAATCCCAGAGCGCCGCCGGCGAAGTCGAGCGACCGGTGTCGCAGGTCCGCCACCTCTATGAGCGCCTTGCTGGGGATGCACCCCTCCAGCAAGCATGTCCCACCGATTCCGTCTGCACCTGCCCGGTCGACGAGTGTGACCGATCGTCCCCGTGCGGCGGCCTCGAGCGCTGCTGTGTACCCACCAGGCCCCCCACCGATCACGAGGAAGTCCAGGCCCTCCGGCATTTCTCCGACTACCATCAGAAGTCCTCCGCCATCATCCGCACCGGGTCTTCGAGCAGATTGGTCAGTGTCCGAAGGAAGACGCCCATATCAGCACCGTCGATCAGTCTGTGGTCAGCAGAGACTGCAAGGGGCAGGATCGGCTTCACTGCAGGAGCACTGTTCACCGCGACTACGCGATCCTCGATCTTCCCGAAGCCGGCGATCGCCGACTCTGGAGGTCGGATGATGGGAGTTCCCAACCATCCACCGTACGAGCCGTAGTTGGTGATGGTGAACGTTCCGTCGGACATCTCCTCGCTGGAGATGGTCCTGTTCCGTGCCCGATCCGCCAGCGCTTCGGACGCTTGCGAGATCCCCACCAGCGACATCGCCTGGGAGTTCTTGAGGACCGGGACGAACAACCCTGCGTCTGTCGACACCGCCAGGCCGATATTGCGCGGCCCGAAGTACGAGATCTCCTCGCCCTCCATATCGAGGCTCGCATTGAACTTCGGCGACGTTGCGAGAGCGATCGACACCGCGCGCACCAGGAACGGCAGGAACGTGATCTTCTCGTCACGTCCGGAGTCCGCCAGGTGCGCATTCACTGTACGGCGGGCTGCCACGAGCGCAGTGGCGTCGACCTCACGAAAGTCCGTGATGTGCGGCACCGATGTCCACGAGGCCACCATGTTCTTCGCGATCTGGCGTCGCAGTCCGCGCAGCGGAGTCACCGTGGTATCGCGGGATTCGGGCGGCGCCGGCCGTGTCGCGGCGGATGGTGGATCGTCTGCCACCGCCGGCTCCGACCCGGCGGACGAGGACCCTGCATCGTCAATGTGCCGATGGACGTCGTCCTTCGTCACCCGTCCACCCGGCCCGCTTCCCCGGACCGAGGCCAGATCAACACCAAGGCCGAGTGCCACTCTGCGCGTCGCGGGCGACGCGAGAACTCGCCGAGGAGTCACCAGCGCATCGCTCTCGCCGGCTCCTGCTGCCGAGGGACCCTCACCGACGCCGTCCTGTGCTGTCGCCGCGGTCTCCGCTTCCGGCGCCGCCATCGTCGCGTAGGGGTCCCCCTCGTCCGGTGACGGCGGGGACGCAGGCGCAGGTTCATGCGTGGCTTCGTCGGACACGGTGATGATTGCGAACACCGCGCCTACATCAATGAGATCCCCGGGCGCACCGGTCAGCTCCGCGACGGTCCCCTCCACGGGAGACGGGACCTCCACCACCGATTTGTCCGTCTCCACGTCGGCGAGCACTTGGTCCGGCACGATCGCGTCTCCCACAGACACGTGCCATGTGATGATCTCAGCAGCGTCCAGTCCTTCCCCGACGTCTGGGAGCCTGTACTCGAACGAACTCATTCTGCACTCACCACCTCACGGACCGCAGATACGACGCGGTCCACATTCGGAATGAAAACCTCTTCGATCCCGATGTTCGGGTACGGGACGTCCGGAGCCGCAACTCGCGCAACAGGTGCCTCCAGCGAATAGAAGGCCTCCTCCTGAATCGTCGACACGACCTCGGCGCCGTACCCAGACGTGAGAGGTGCTTCGTGAATGACGACGGCGCGACCAGTGGCGGAGACGACCTCACGGATTCCGTCGACGTCGAGCGGCACCAGCGTGCGCAGGTCCACCACCTGTGCGGAGATCCCCTCACTCGCCAATGATTCGGCAGCTTTTTCCGCCAGCTGAACAGCGGCACTCCACGCAAAGAGCGTGACGTCGGTCCCTTCTCGCGCAATCCGGAGCTCTCCGAAGGGGATCGAGTAGTCGTCGTCTGGCACATCCCCCTTGACCAGGCGATACCCCTTGAGGGGTTCGCAGAACAGCACAGGATCTTCGCTGCGGATCGCCGTGGTGAGGAGCCCCTTCGCGTCCGCGGGCGTGGAAGGAAGGACGACCTGAAGTCCCGGCACACTGGTGAACTGCGATTCGATCGCGTCCGAATGCAGCTCTGGAGCGCGGACTCCCCCACCGAACGGCGCGCGGATGGTCACTCCCGTCGAGTACCGCCCTTGCGACCGGAATCTGAAGCGAGCCAGCTGCGGCACGATCTGGTGATATGCCTGTTGGGCGAACCCCAGGAACTGGATCTCCGCGATCGGGTTGAGTCCGGAGAGCGAGAGGCCGACGGCTGAACCGACGATGGACGCCTCCGCGAGCGGCATGTCGACGATGCGGTCCTCGCCGAACTCCGCCTGCAGACCCTCGGTGGCCCGGAAGACACCTCCGAGCTTGCCGATGTCCTGCCCGAGGACCATCACCTTCTCGTCGCGGAGAATCTCCTGTCGGATCGTCGACCGAATTGCCTCGATCATGGTCATGGTTGTCATCGGGACGCACCTTTCAGAATCTGGTCCCGCTGCCTGCGCAGCCGGATGCTCATCGTCGAGCTCACATGGTCGAAAAGAGTCTCCGCCGACGCCGGTCCGATCGTGTCGAGCACGTCGACCGCCCGCGCGACCTCCGCCTCGTTGCGAGCTTCAATGTCGTCGATCTCAGCATCGGTGATCGCATCCCGGGCTCTGAGATACGAGATGACTCGGGGTATCGGATCGAGTTCCTCCCACTGGAGCTTCTCGCCAGAATCCACGTACTTCGACGGGTCGTCCGCAGTGTTGTGCGCACCAAGGCGATACGTCTGCGATTCGATGAGAGTTGGACCTTCGCCGGACTTCGCGCGCCCAACAGCTTCACGAGCGGCGGCGCTGACCGCGAAAAGGTCGTTCCCATCCACCAGGATCGACGGGACCCCGTAGCCCTCCCCCCTCGATGCGAACGTATCCGCCGCAGACTGCTTCGAGCGGGGGGTCGAGATCGCCCAGCCATTGTTCTGCAGGAGGAAGACCACCGGGGCCTTCATGACGCCGGCGAGGTTGAGCGATTCGTGAAAGTCACCTTCGGACGACCCGCCATCGCCGATGAACGTCATGACAGCACCCGGATCTCCCTGCAGCTGTAGGCCCCAGGCCAGGCCCACTGCGTGCGGGAGTTGCGCGGCGAGACCGATCTGCGGAGGGAGCACTTTCACTCCGTCCGGAATCCGCGCAGCCTCTGAGTTGCCCTTCCAGTACGACAGGAATCCCTCGATCGACAGACCGTGGCGCAGCAGTGCAGGCAACTCGCGGTACTGGGGAACGATCCAGTCGACGGACGGATCCAGCGCCAGACTGCTCCCGACGACGGACGCCTCCTGTCCGCGAACCGCGGAGTACGTTCCCATCCGCCCCTGCCGCTGCAAGCTGAAAGCTCTTTCGTCGATCCTCTTCGACAGCAGCATCCGTTCGAGTGCGTCGAGGGTCTCCTGGATACTCAATACTGGCCCCGAATCACCGGAAATACTTCCGTCAGGGCGCAGAATCTCTCGGCGTAACATACGAGTTAATCTCCTTCTAGAAAAATTTGGCGCGCAACATGAGGGCTATCTGGCAGTCAATTCTGGATCATATCTGGCAGCCACGTGACCAGATCAGGGAAAACAAACAATATGGCGACTACCGCTACATCCATTGGAATGAACCACATAACCCCCTTGAACGCATCTTCGAGTGTCACACCCTTCGTGCCTGCGAGAACGAACACATTCATTCCCACGGGCGGCGTGATAAGACCCAGCTCAATCAGCTTGATCATGAGTATCCCGAACCAGACCCCGTCGAATCCCAGGCCCGTCACGACCGGGTACGCAAGCGGAATGACGATCAGCAGGATCGAAAGCGAGTCGAGGAACATCCCCAGCGGGATCATGAGCGCGAGCAACAGGATAATGATGAGATACGGTGGCGGATCCATGCCGATCACCCAGTTCGCAAACTCCCGCGGCACACCAGCACTCACAAGGAAATACGTGAAGATGCTGGCGCCGATGAGTATCGCGAAAATGAAGCTCGACACCGATGCGGCTTCAGAGAACGAATCCCTGATAAGCGCCATGAGGCCAGAGAATCCCACACGGGATACCTCGAGGAGTATAATAATGAATGCAACGGTTGCGCCCGCTGCGGCTGATTCGGTGGCGGTAAGGATCCCCGTGTAGATCCCGCCGATGACGACGGTGAAGAGAATGGCGATCTTCACCGCACCCGAATAGCCTCGACGCTTCTCGGCCATCTCGTCGAACAGAGCGTCAGCATCATCAGCAGTACGCGGAGTACTGGACGACGATCCCCCTGCATTCTCGCCCACCGCACTGGCCGAGCGGCCCACCATCACCGGAGTCTGGATCTCAGCCGCAGCCGCCCTGACCCTTCGGCTCGCACCACCGACGCTCTCAGGGTTGAGGATAGACCTCGTGATGATGAGGGTACCGAACACCAGGACCGTGACGATGCCAGGGACAATCCCCGCCGTGAGCATGCGCCCCACCGACTCGCCCGTCATCAGCGCGTAGACGACCAGCACAATGCTGGGTGGGATGAGGAAGCTGAGGGTGCCACCGGCTGCGACCACTCCTGCGGCGAACGCCGTGCTGTACCCATACTTCTGCATCTGCCCGATCGACATACGACCTATGGTCGCTGTCGTCGCAACGCTGGATCCGGATACCGCACCGAATGCCGCACACGCGAACAAGGAAGCGAGTGCGAGACCTCCGGGAAGCCGCCTGAGCATGCGATGACCCAGGATGAAGACGTCTTCCGCAATGCGCGCCTTCTCTGCCAATACACCCATGAGAACGAACATCGGAATGACGACGAGGGTGACCTGGGCTGTCGCTTGATATGGCAGGTTGCCCAGCGTCGAGGAGAGGATGTCCGTACCGGACAGGACGAGCAGTCCGAGCGAGCCCGCCGCGGCGAGCGCGAACGCAACGGGTATTCCGGTTGCCAAAAGCGCCAGGAGGACGACAACTGCTCCGAGCACAACCATGAGGATGATCGGTTCCATCGTCAGACCCCCGTCACGTTCCGCGGAGCGCCATCGATCGAGGGCTCGTCACCGCTAGCCGCACGTTCTCCACGCACGACCTTGAGCAATGTCACGATGCATTCCAAGATCAGCGCCGCAAGTCCGATCGGAATCGCGAGTTTGGCTGGCCAGATCGGAATCTTGACGATGCCGTAGCGATACTCATTCACGGAGATCGAATGGACTGCGGCACCGGTCGTTTCGACCAGCATCCATGCGAGGATCCCGGTGCCCACGATGAGCCCGACGAGCTTGACCGCCTTCGCGGCCCCGCCCCTAAGCCGCATGACGACCAGGTCGACACCCACATGAGCACCTGTCCGCATCGCGTATGCCAATCCGAAGTAGACCGCTGCGACCAGGAAGACCCCACTGAACTCCGTGGTCCCAGGTATCGACGCCCCCGTCAGGAAACGCTTGATCACGTCAGCCGTCGTCATGACCATGATGACGGCGATCACGCTCGCAGCGGTCACTGCGAGGACGAGCGACACGTATTTGGCTGTTCGATCAAGTACGAACATTCTGCCTCCCTCCAGCTATGGGCTGCTGGTCTCCCATAGCGTGGACGCTCACGCCGCCTTGTCGATGCAGGGCTGAACCGAGAGGTCCATTTCCGAGGCCGATTCATGTGTATCGAGAGCTGCAGTGAACTCGTCGAAGTACGCATCAACTTCCGCCTGGTCCAGGCCAGTCGCGACCGCGTCGTTCTTCCAGGCCTCGATGAGGGAGTCACCCGAGGCCTCCTTGAGCTTGTCGATCTCCTCGTCGGGCAGCTTGGTGAGCGTCCCGTCCGTCTCGAGGAATGCATCGCATTCGGTCTTCAGATCGTCTGCAACCATTTCTCCGGCTGCGTCCGCGAACGCCCGACGGTTCGACTCGATGTCCGCGCGCTGCTCATCGGAAAGCGAATCCCACGTGCTCTTGTTCATGAGAATCGCACCCACGCTGTAAACACCAGTGCCGGGGTCGAGCACGTTCGGCGCGACTTCCTGATAACTGTTCTGGACCGAGATGTCGAAGGGATACGAGGTGTATCCGTCGACGACTCCCTGCTCCATCGACTGGTAGATCTCGCCCGCAGGCATGGAGATCGGGTTCGCACCCGCCGCGGATAGCGCATCCGACATGAGGCCCACCGAACGGATCTTCATACCGTCCAGATCTTCGAACGTGTCGATCGGTTCGCCAGCTCCGAGGATGGTCGTGGAGACTGGCGCGAACGTGATGAGCTCGATGCCCGCATTCTCATATTCAGCCTGCAGGGACTCGTTTGACTCATACATCCCATTGAGAGCAGTCGTGTGCGCCCAGGGGTCCTGTGAGACGAACGGAACACTCGCCACATTGGTGAGGGGAAGCTCCCCTGGGTAGTAGAACGGGTTGATCATGCCGATGTCGGCTCTGCCGTCCGCGACACCCGGCAATATGTCAGCGGCCCCCAGAAGCGCCTCCTGATGGAACATCTCGACTTCGGCGACTCCAGTCTCATCCAGATAGTCCGCGACGTTATCGATCGCCCTGCTGAATGAGTTCTGCTCCGGCATGTAGTTCGCACCCTGCCACGACGAGGCCCCCGACTCCGCCTCCGTACTCGAAACTCCCTGGCATGCAGTGACAGACAACGCGAGCCCCGAGACGGCGGCGAGTCCACCGAGCTTTTTCACAGAAGTGAACATGAAAATCTCCTTTGATCTTCAACAGAATTGAGCATTCACCTTGTGAACCGAGGACCTACCGCTCCTTCGCGCAGTGCATCGTTCGCACGGTGAACACTTCCCATATTATACCGGTCGTAACTTCAACCTCGCCTCAAGCTACTCACTCGATCGCGATAGGTCAATGATGTATTGACGATTGAGTTCGCCCAGGGGCCGCCGCTTCCGCTCATGGCGTCGCCGCCCTTCGACAGGCGTTCCGGGCACGCATACGCCTTACGACGGGCGGGCAGATGCGAGTAGTGCCAGAAATCGCTCGACGAGTGCACGGCGACGAAGACGGTGCTCATCGGTCTGCGACGAGTGGTGCGCGGGGTGGTCGACGAAGCGTGTCGACCACCCCGCCCTGCTGGTGACAGCGACAGGGCGACGTCAGAGGGAACGAACGGACAATGGGCTGGCCAAGGAGCCGGAGGAGATCACGAGCGGCTTCTTCTGGGGGCGAGAGGTCCGGCCCCTCACGGGATCGCAGCCCCTCCCGCCGGGCTCACCCCGCGAGGGACGGGTCGGCGGTTCGAGGGCCGTCCGCGCTCCGGGGTCCCCCGAACCGCCGACCCGTCCCTCGCGGTGGGCGCTTCCCGTGGGCGCTCCGGGAGGGCGCTCCCCGTGGGCGCTCCTGGTGGGCGCTCCCCGTGGGTGCTCCTGGTGGGCGCTCCCCGTGGGCGCTCGTGCTCGGCGTCGACTCGCGGTCACAGCCACGCGGCTGAGGCGCTCGCTTTCCACAGACGTGACCGGGGCCTTGCCCCCGCAGCGCCGGACGGCGACCGTCGACAGATGGACCCCGCCGTCACCCGCAGAGACATCGATCGTGCAGGGCTTTCGCGCTCAGAGCTCGAGGGAGCACTCCGCTGCTGCCTCACCAGAGTGCGTCGAGGCGTGTACGTGCTCCGGTCGCACTGCAGTGCCGCCGCACACGTCGAGCTGCGTCGGCTCGCCGATGGGACCACGGCGGCCCGCTTCACGGACATGGACACCGCGGGTCTGCGCGGGGACATCGCGCGACTGCGCTTCCTCGCCCACTCGTACGGCGATTCGCTTCCTGACGACTGCGCACTCTCTCACCTGTCTGCGGCGCTGCTCTGGGACATGCCGATCACGCGCTCGGTCCAGAGGCGAGCCGAGGCGGCCCGCCCCTCACGAGCATGCAGGTACCGACAGCTCATCGTGCGGAAGAGAGCGCTGGGGCCTGACGCGGTGACCGAGCTCGATGGCGCGCGCGTCACGACAGTGCGCCAGACCCTCCTCGATGTCGCGCGCGACTATCCGCTCGACGTCTCCCTGGCGATGATCGACCACGCGCTCCGAGCCGGCCTGCTGACGTCGGACGAGCTGGACGACATGCGCGCGTCGACTCGTCGCCGCCGCGGTTCGGTGCGAGCGCGCACTGCATTCGCCCTGGCAGATCCTCTGCGAGAATCCCCCGCGGAGTCCATCTGCGCAGTCCGCTTCCACGAGTACGACATCGTCGGTTTCGTGCCGCAGGTCGGCTTCGGCACGAACGAGGAGGGATTCATCGCTCGCGTCGACTTCCTCCATCGGGAGGCCAGAGTCATCGTCGAGGTGAACCGGGAGATCAAGTACACCGACGGGGAGGCCGGTGCTGCACGAGCCCGTCGCGAACGTCGGCAGGACTATCAGCTGCGCAACCTCGGTTACCGGGTCTATCAGCTCACCTGGGCCGACCTGTTCTCGCCCACCATGTTCCATGAGATCAAGCGCGCGGTGCGCTCCACCACGTGACAGTTCGTGCGCTCCACCACGTGACAGCTCCTGACACCAGCGCGATCCGGGCGCGATCCGGGCGTTCGACGCCCCTCGGATCCTTACGCCCTCACACCCCGCGCGAACCGCGAGGGACGGCCGGCTGGTTCGAGGGACACCTGCAGACGACTGTCCTTCGAACCGTTGACCCGTCCCTCACGGTGCGCAGCCAGGCAGCTGCGCAGCCAGGCACCTGCGCAGCGACCGCGGGGGCGCCTCACCCCTCCAGGATGCTGCTGTACGCGTTCAGCGCCAACTGGCCGCCCAGGTGCGCGTAGAGGACTGTGTTGTCCGCCGTGAGCTCGCCCGCACGGATCAGCCCGAAGAGGCCCGCCATCGACTTCCCCTCGTACACGGGGTCGAGGATGACCCCCTCCTGCTCGCCGGTCGTGCGGATCGCTTCGATCGTCGACTCGTCGGGGATGCCGTAGGCAGGACCCTCCCATCCGGAGCGGATGACGACTTCGTCCTCGCGGATCGCACGACCCAGCCCGATCTTCTCCGCAGTCGTGTTCGCGATGCGCGTGACCTGGTCGACCGTCTTGTCCAGAGTGGCGGAGGCGTCGATGCCGATGACCCTGCGGGGACGTCCGCCGGCATCCTGGATCTCCGCGAAGCCTGCGATCATGCCCGCCTGGGTCGAGCCGGTCACGACGCAGACGACGATCGTGTCGAAGAAGAGGCCCATCTCCTGCTCCTGGGCGACGAGCTCGTGCGCCCAGTTCGCGAATCCCACGCCGCCCAGTGGGTGCTCGGAAGCGCCTGCGGGGATCGGGTACGGCTTGCCGCCGCCTTCTTCGACCTCGCGGAGCGCCTGCTGCCACGAATCGCGGATCCCGATATCGAAGCCGGCATCATCCAGACGCACATCCGCGCCCATGATCCGGGACAGCTCGATGTTGCCCACCTTGTCGTTGACCGGATCATCCCAGTCGACCCACCGCTCCTGCACGAGCCGTGCCTTGAGGCCCAGGTGAGAGGCGACGGCAGCGACCTGACGCGTGTGGTTCGACTGGTATCCACCGATCGACACGAGCGTATCCGCGCCGGATTCCACGATGTCCGGGACGATGTACTCCAGCTTCCGCGTCTTGTTTCCGCCGAACGCCAGGCCCGAGTTCACGTCCTCGCGCTTCGCGAAGATCCGCGGCGCGTTCTCCCCTCCCACATGCGCGGCGAGGCGCGGGAGTTCGTGGACGGGGCTGGGGCCGAAGGTGAGTGGGTATCGGGGCAGATCTGCGGTGGCCATGACGTCTCCTCAGGTGCGTGAGTGGGTGAGTCGGCTCCACTGCCGACCACTCGGCTGGCGTTATGTAATATATCGCATGCTGCACGTCATACACTGGCACACACCGGGAGCGCTGTCCACGCCCGGAACACGATGATCGAGGAGCTGCTGTGCCCATCCCCACCGGTCCCGGCCTCACCCCGCGCACCCTTCTGCGCGATGACGTGTACCGGCGGATCCGCGACACGATCGTTCGCGGCGAGCTGCAGCCCGGCGAGAAGCTGCGTGACGGTGAGCTCGGCGCCTGGTTGGGGGTATCGCGCACTCCGGTGCGCGAGGCTCTGCTGAAGCTCGCGGAGGCCGGTCTCGTCACAGCGAAGCCCGGCAGAGAGACGATCGTTGCGCCCGAGGACCCGGTCGCCCTGGCCCACGCGCGCACCATCGCCGCCGAGCTGCACGGACTGGCGGCGCGACTGGCGGCACCGCACGCCGCGGGTGACGAGTCCGCGATCGCACGCCTGCGCGCGGCGAACGCTCGGCTGGATTCCGCCGCCGATCCCGAGGCCGCGATCACCGCCGACACCGACTTCCACGACGTCGTGGTCGGCCTATCCGGCAATCCCCTGCTGCCCGGCCAGCTGGACACCCTCGTCCCCGTCCTCCTGCGGGCGGAATTCCTGCACTTCGATGCGGAGACGGTCGCCGCGTCTGCGCGACAGCACGAGGCGATCATCGAGACCCTGCTCGCCTGCGACGGGCATCGAGCCGCCTCCCTCACACGCGAGAACTGGCTGTCCCTGGGCTGAGGCGCCCTCCCCCACGCGAGGGACGGGTCAGCAGTCCGACGGCCGCCCGTGTACGCCCGCCCCTCGAACTGTGCGCCCGTCCCTCGCGCCACCACCTGCCGGAGGACGCACGCGCCGCGGCCGTCCGCCCGGACCGGGTCCGCGTCACCGCTCCGCTGCGAGGAGCTCCACGAACGCGCGGGCGACCGGCTCCATCGCCTCCTGGAGCCCGGGCTCCGCGTCCGCGACCGGGGCGACGACCTCATCGACCGTGAGGCCATCCGGCAGCGACGAGCCGTCGTCGGCCCACCCGCGCAGCAGCGCCGCGTCGGCCTCCAGGTGGAACTGCGTTCCCCATGCGGCACCGATGCGGAACGCCTGGATCGGCGCGTCCGTCCCGTCGGCCAGGTGTGTCGCCGCGTCCGGCAGCTCCATCTGCAGCCCGTGCCACAGGACGACGGGGAATTCTGCCGGAGCGTGCGAGAAGAGCGGGTCGTCCGCCGCCTCCGCACGGAGGCGGCCGGTCATGAGTCCCACCTGCGGCAGGTCGCGCGTGATGACGGGGTGGCCCAGGGCCTCGGCGAGCATCTCTGCTCCCAGGCACACGTTCACACTCGTGAACTGCCCTGCGACCGAGGCGAGAAGGAGCTCCCGGACCGCCGGGAACCACGGATTCCGCTCATCGTCCATGGGCCCGTCCTGGCCGCCCAGCACGACGAGGCCGACCCCCGGCTCCCGAAGCTCCGCGAGCGTGGGCAGATGGGCGAGCGCCGCGTCCCGATCGACAGCGCCGCAGGACTTCGCCTCGCGGTAGGGGCGCCGCACGTCCAGAGTGGCGCCCGCCGCCTCCAGCCAGCGCCCGAAACGGCGGGCATCCGTGCCGTCCTCGTGCTGGATGACGATGATGCGGACTGGCATGGAGAGGTCCTTTCCGAAGAAGGGGTTCGACGTGCACGCACAGGACCGGGGAACACACGATCTCGGGCGGCTACCTGCACGGTACACGTCGCCGACAGCGCTCGATCACGAGACCGATACTCCCGGGCCGACCGCACTCCGCCGGGCCGACCGCACTCCGCCGGGCCGGCCTCACTCCGCCGTGACGTAGGCGCCCGTGATCCCTCCATCGACCGTGAAGGACGTCGCGTTGACGAACGAGGCATCGTCGCTGGCGAGGAACGCGACGGCGGAGGCGATCTCCTCCGGCTCTGCGAACCGACCGCCGGGCACGTGGACGAGCCTCCGCTGCGCCGCGACGGGGTCGGACGCGAAGAGTTCCTGCAGCAGCGGAGTGTTCACCGGGCCGGGACACAGGGCGTTGACGCGGATGCCGTCCTTCGCGAACTGGACGCCCAGCTCACGGCTCATCGACAGCACCCCGCCCTTCGACGCCGAATAGGAGATCTGCGAGGTCGCCGCCCCCACAAGCGCGACGAACGATGCCGTGTTGATGATCGAACCGGACTTCTGCTCGACCATGTGGGTCAGTGCGTACTTGCTGCACAGGTAGACGGAGGTGAGGTTGACCGTCTGGACGCGTGACCACGCATCGATGCCGGTGTCCAGGATCGACGAGTCATCCGTCGGATTGATCCCAGCGTTGTTGAAGGCGACATCGACGCTGCCGAAAGCGTCCTTCGCCCGCTGGAACAGGTTCTTCACCTGCTCCTCCTCCGTGACGTCCACGGAGACGAACAGGCCGTCCAGCTCATCCGCGATCTGCGGCCCCTTCTCCTCATCGAGGTCGCCGATCACGACCTTCGCGCCTTCCGCCGTGAGTCTCCGTGCGGTCGCCAATCCGATCCCGGATGCCCCACCCGTGATGACGGCGGTCTTCCCCGCGAATCGTTCCGACACGATCGTCTTCTCCACCATGTCCACTCCTTCTGAGTCTCTGCAGTCGTCTCGTCGCACTGTGCGGTGTGCGGTGTGCGCTGTCGGCCTGAGTCGTGCACAGTGCGCTGGTCAGTCTCCGCGTGTCACCGAGCCGGCGAGTCGCCGATCGCGAAGAACACGTTCTTCGTCTCCGTGAACGCATCCACGGCGTCCGGTCCCAGCTCGCGGCCCAGACCGGACTGCTTGTAGCCGCCGAAGGGCGTCCAGTACCGCACGGACGCGTGCGAGTTCACCGACAGATTGCCGGCCTCCACCGCCCGGGACACCCTCATCGCCCGGTCCAGGTCCCGGGTCCAGATCGAGCCCGACAGCCCGTAGTCCGTGTCGTTGACGATCCGCAGGGCCTCCTCCTCCGTCTCGAACCGCACGACGGAGAGCACGGGGCCGAAGATCTCCTCCGTGAAGTCCCGGGCTGTGGTCGAGCCGGGGGTGAGGACGGTCGGTGGGAACCAGAACCCGGGCCCGTCCGGTGCGGTGCCGGTGAACGCCACCTCGCCCGACTCCACGTACGCCGCGACCGAATCCCGGTGCCCCACAGAGATCAGCGGACCCATGTCCGCCGCCGGATCCGACGGATCGGTGACCGTGTAGGCCCGGACCGCCGCCTCGAGACGCTCCATGAACGCGTCGTACACGTGCGACTGGACGAGCAGCCGCGACCGCGAACAGCAGTCCTGCCCCGCATTGTCGAACACCCCGCCCGGCGCCGAGGCCGCAGCGGCTTCGAGGTCTGCGTCACCGAACACGATGTTCGCGTTCTTGCCGCCGAGCTCCAGCGTGAGGTTCTTGATCTGGTCCGAGCAGCCGCGCATGATCCCGCGACCCACCTCTGTGGACCCCGTGAAGACGACCTTCCGCACGGCGGGGTGGGTGACGAACCGCTCCCCCACGACGGATCCCTTCCCGGGGACCACGGTGAGGACTCCCTCCGGCAGGCCGGCCTCCAGCGCCAGCTCCCCGATCCGCACCGCAGTGAGCGGCGTGAGTTCGGCGGGCTTCAGGACGACGGTGTTGCCAGCGGCCAGCGCGGGTGCGAACCCCCAGCCGGCGATCGGCATGGGGAAGTTCCAGGGCACGATGACGCCGACGACGCCCAGCGGCTCCTTGAACGTGAGGTCGACGCCGCCGTCCACGGGGATCTGGCGACCCGACAACCGCTCCGGCGCCGCCGCGTAGTACTCGACGACGTCGCGGACGTTGCCCGCCTCCCACGTGGCGTTGCCGATCGTGTGGCCCGCGTTCTTCACTTCGAGCTGCGCGAGTTCGTCGACGTGGTCGTCCAGGACGGCGGCGAACCGACGCAGGAGGCGCGCGCGGTCGCTCGGAGCGACACGACGCCACGTCGCGAAGGCGCGCTGCGCGCGCTCGATCGCGGCGTCCGTCCCTGCGAGGTCGGTGCGCTCGAGCTCGGCGATCGGCTCTGCTGTGGCGGGATTGAGGACAGTGGTCGTGGTCATGCGGAGGTTCCCTCCTGAGGATCGACGCGGGGTGAGCGGGACGGGGTGCCAGCGGGCACCTCGGCGGCGGACGCCGTGCCGTGGCCCGAGGTGTCGTGGCCCGAGGAGTCGCGGCTCGCGGTGGCGTGGCCTGAGGTGGCGTGGCCTGAGGTGGCGTTGCCCCGCGCAGCATGCGTCCGCGCAGCGTCGACGAAGGCGGCGACGACGCGGACGTCCACGGGGTTGTGCTCGGGATGCCACTGGACGGCGAGCAGCCACGGCTCATCCGTCGCGCCCTCGAGCACCTCGATGACTCCGTCGTCCGAGTGGGCGGTGACGGTGAGTCCGTCGCCCACCCGATCGACGGACTGGTGGTGATAGCACGGGGCGGTGATCGACTCCCCGACCACTGCCGCGATCCGGGAGCCCGGCGTCGTGCGAGCGATCATCTGTCCGTACTCACCGGGGGCGGGCTGGTAGCGGTCGGTGCCCAGGACCTCGGGCACGTGCTGATGGAGCGTGCCGCCCAGGGCGGCATTGACGACCTGGAGGCCGCGGCAGATTCCCAGTACCGGGAGGCCCCTGTCGCGGGCCGCGGCGAAGAGGGCGAACTCGTGGTCATCCCGCCAGGGCTGGGCCTGTGTGCGGGGATGGGGCTGCGCACCGTAGCGGTCCGGCCCCACGTCCGCCCCGCCGGTGAGGATGAGGCCGTCGAGCGCGTCCAGGACGGACGTGTCCGTGCCGTGCGGGGGCAGCAGGACCGGCACGGCTCCCGCGGTGACGACCATGCGGACGTACTCGGCGGGAAGGACGACGGCCTCCGTGCTCCACACGCCCCAGGCGGCGTCCTGCATATAGGTCGTGACGCCCACGAGCGGGCGGCGGTGCGCAGCGGCCGCACTGACCGCGGCATCCGCAGTGACCGCAGCGGCCGCAGCAGCGGGGTCAGAGGCGCTCGAAGCCACGGCGCAGCTCCCAGTCGGTGACGGTCGACTCGAACGACTGCAGCTCGACGTCCGCGGCATTCACGTAGTGGCGGACGACGTCGTCGCCGAACGCGTCCTTCGCCAGCTGCGAGTCCGCCAGCAGGTCGCGGGCTCCGCGCAGGGTCGTCGGCAGGCGCTCCGCGTCGCCCGTGTACGCGTTGCCCTCTGTGATGGGAGAGAGCTCCAGCTCGTTCTCGATGCCGTGGATGCCGGCCGCGATGAGTGCAGCCGTCGCGAGGTACGGGTTGAGGTCCGCACCGCCCACGCGGGCTTCGACGCGCAGCGACGGGCCGTGGCCCACGACGCGGAAGGCGCACGTGCGGTTGTCGAAGCCCCACGCGACGGCGGTGGGGGCGAACGACCCCTCCACGAAGCGCTTGTAGGAGTTGATGTTGGGCGCGAAGAAGTACGTGAACTCCTTCATCGCAGCGAGCTGACCCGCGATGAAGTGCTCCATCAGCTGCGAGAAGCCGTGGGGCCGGTCGCCGGCGAGGACGAACTCCCCTTCGGTGTCGCGCAGGCTCAGGTGGACGTGGCAGGAGCTGCCCTCCAGCTGGTTGTACTTCGCCATGAAGGTGATCGACTTCCCGTGCTGGGCTGCGATCTCCTTCGCCCCGTTCTTGTAGACGGAGTGGTTGTCGCACGTGCGGAGCGCGTCCGCGTACCGGAAGGTGATCTCGTGCTGACCGGGGTTGCACTCGCCCTTCGCACCTTCCACGTACATGCCGGCACCGGACATCGAATTGCGGATGTCGCGCAGCAGCGGCTCGACCCGGGCGGTGCCCAGCAGTGAGTAGTCGACGTTGTAGAGATTCGCGGGGACGACGTCGCGGTAGTCGGCCCGCTGGGCGTCCTCGTAGCTCGTGTCGAAGGTGATGAACTCGAGCTCCGTGCCCGCGAACGCCTCCAGGCCCATCGCACGCAGGCGCTCGACCTGACGGGCGAGGATCTGGCGCGGAGACGCGACCACGGGGGCGCCGTCCGTCCACGTGATGTCCGCGGTGACGAGCACCGTGCCCGGCTGCCACGGGATCCGCCTGATCGTCGCGAGGTCCGGCTTGAAGACGAGGTCCCCGTAGCCCGTCTCCCACGAGGACATCTCGTAGCCGTCGACCGTGTTCATGTCGACGTCGACGGCGAGCAGGTAGTTGCAGCCCTCCGTCCCGTGGTCCAGCGCATCCTCGAGGAAGAAGCGGGCTCCCAGCCTCTTCCCCTGGAGCCTGCCCTGGATGTCCGTCGCCGCGACGACGACCGTATCGATCTCGCCCGTGTCGACGAGATCGCTGAGCTCCTCGACGGTGAGGAAGGGCACGGGATTCGAGCCCGTCGCCACTCGCTGGCGATCCGTGTATCCGGTGGGGATCGGCAGATAGCCGTCCGATGAGCGAGCGGCATGGTGGGAATGCATGGTGTGGGCCCTTCGTCGCGGTGCGGGGATCGGATGGGGGACTGCGGGCATCAGGACAGCTCGTCCTCGGCGGCTGCGAGCTGGGCGAACTCCTCCTCCGGTGCGCTCGCGATGAGGCGGTGGCGGGAGTAGAACCAGAAGTACGCGATCGCCAGGACGAGCACGCCCGCTGCGATGCCGGCGGCCAGCACATCGACGACGAACGTGGCGACGACGGCGATGGCGGCGAGCACCAGCGCGATGGACGTCGTGGCGATGCCGCCGGGGGTGCGGTACCCGCGCTCCAGCCTGGGCTCCCTGATCCGCAGCATGATGTGCGACAGGTTGAGGAGCACGTAGGAGACGGTCGCGCCGAACACGGCGACGTTCAGCAGGATCCCGCCGTTGCCGCCGGTGGCGACGGCCAGGATGAAGCCGATCGTTCCGGGGACGATCAGTGCGATGTACGGCGTCTTGCGCTTGCCGGTCAGCGACAGGAAGCGCGGCAGGTAGCCCGCCCTCGACAGGGCGAACAGCTGGCGGGAGTAGGCGAAGATGATCGAGAAGAAGCTGGCGACCAGGCCGGCGAGACCCGCCCAGTTCACGAACGTCGCCAGTGCGGAGTTCTCGCCGTAGACGTGGCGGATGGCCTCCGGCAGCGGATTGTCGGATTCGCCCATCGCAGCCGCACCAGCGGTGCCGGGGACGATGAGGAGCATGAGTGCGCCGAACACCACGAGGATGCCCATCGCCGTCATGATGCCGCGGGGCATGTCCCGCTTGGGGTTGGCGGATTCCTCTGCGGCGAGCGGAACGCCCTCGATGGCGAGGAAGAACCAGATGCCGAACACCAGGCTGCCCAGCAGGCCGGGGATCCCGAACGGCAGGAAGGACGATGCGCCCGCCGCGTCCGTCGGGGCGATGTCGAAGAGGTTCGCCGTGTCGATGTGGCCGATCATGCCGAACACGAAGGCGAGGAGGGCGACGACCGCGACGGCAGTGATGACGAACATGAGCCGCAGCGCTTCGCCGACGCCCCAGATGTGGATGCCGACGAAGACGAGGTAGGCGACCAGATAGATGGTCCATGCGGGCACCGACTCCGGGAGGATGCCGAGCGCCTGGACGTAGCCCGCGATGAACGTGGAGATCGCGGCCGGTGCCATCGAATACTCGATGAGGATCGCCATGCCGGTCGTGAACCCGCCCAGTGGGCCGAGGGCACGCCGAGCGAAGCCGTAGCCCGCACCGGCGGTCGGGAGGGTGGAGGACATCTCCGCCAGGCCCAGTGTCATGCAGACGTACATGAGACCCATGAGGAGGAAGGCGATGAGGAGCCCTCCCCACCCGCCCTGCGCGAGCCCCAGGTTCCAGCCGGAGAAGTCGCCGCTGATCACATAGGCGACGCCGAGGCCCGCGAGCAGGATCCAGCCCGCAGCACCCTTCTTCAGTTGGCGGTGGGCGAGATAGTCGGAGCCCACCTCGCTGTATCCGATGTTCTTCGTGCTGCGGTTCGACAGGTCGCGTGCCATGCGCGCTCCTCGGGAGGATGAAGGTTAATGGTTCGGCAGTGAACCATTACTGGAGAAGACTGTAATGTGGCGCACATGACCCGTCAAGAGTTCTCGCCGGATTCGGCGGTGGCGACGAATGCGTTCGAGGAGACGCTCGCGAAGCTGCTGCGCGCACTGAGCATCGGCACCTACCTGGTGGGCGACAAGCTGCCGCCGGAACGCGACCTGGCGACCGCGCTGCGGGTTTCCCGGGCGACACTGCGCGTCGCCCTGCAGGAGCTCCGCGAAGCCGGAATCGTCAAGGTCTCACGTGGGCGCTACGGCGGCACGGAGGTCGTGCGCCTCCCCTCCGAGCACGCACCGGGCGCGGCACCGGTGAGCGACGAGGAGCTGGACGACGCCCTGCGGTTCCGCGAACTGCTGGAGCGCGAGGCCGCGCGGCTGGCCGCAGAGGCGGACATGAGCGCCGAGCAGCGGAGGCGCATCGACGAACTGCGGCGGACCTGCGCAGATGCCCCATTGGATCAATATCGGGCCTATGACTCCCGCTTCCACATCGCGATCGCAGAACTGGCGGGCATCCCCAGCCTCACCAGGGCGATCACGGAGAACAGAGCGCAGGTGAACGCGATGCTCGACCGGATCCCGATGATGGCGGCGAACCTCGACCACGCGAACGACCAGCACCACGCCCTCGTGGACTCGATCCTGAACGGTGACGCGGAGGCAGCAGCGGCACTGGCCGCAGACCACGCACGCGGGACGGAGACGATCCTCCGCGGCTTCCTCGAGCAGGAGGGGCGGTGATAGCGTCACCCCCATGTGTGCAGCTTCCGCAGCCTCCTGCGCCGTCACCCGGACGTCCCGCCCCGCGGCGGGACGCTCTCACTGACGTCGTCCTCCAGTCCGCGCGGTGCGACCGCGCGACCAGTCGATCCGCTGAGGATTCGACTCTCCTGAGGATCCACGCCACCTGAGGCGTCCGGCCGCTTCGTGATCAGACCGAAGCGGCTGTCCCATGCTGCTCGGTGACCCCTCGTCATTCCGGAGCACTCCGTGTCCTTCAGACACCATTCCTCACCTCGTACACCTGTCCCCCAGACCCCCTCCCCCACGCGTGCCCTCCTGCTGCTGTGCGCGATGTCCCTCCTCCAGTTCTTCATCGCCGTCGACGTCACCGTCGTGACCATCGCGCTGCCGACGATCGGCGACGACTTCGGCGTCAGCAGCGGATCACTCACGTGGGTGGTGATCGGCTACACGCTCACCGGCGGCGGCCTCATGATGCTCGGCGGCAGACTGAGTGATCTGCTGGGACGCCGTCGCACCCTGCTCATCGGCACGTCCCTGTTCGGCGCCGCATCGCTGCTGGCCGGACTGGCGCCGACGTTCACGACCCTCGTCGTCGCGCGCCTCCTCCAGGGCGCGGGCGAAGCGATCGCGCTGCCCGCAGCGATGTCCACCATCGTCCTGGCATTCCCCGAGGGCCCGCGCCGGTCACGCGCGCTCGCCGTCTGGGCCGCGGTCGCCAGCTGCGGCCTCGTGCTCGGATTCGTCCTGTCCGGCGTCCTCACCTCCCTGCTCGGGTGGCGGTGGATCTTCCTCGTCTCCGTGCCGTTCATCGCCGTCGTCATCGCGGCCGCTCCGCTGCTCGTGGACCGGGACCGTCCGAGCGCCCGCGGCAGGGAGCCGATCGACCTGGTCGGCGCTCTCCTGCTCACCGCCTGCCCCCTGCTCTTCACCTTCGGCGTGGTGGAGGCGGGCGAGCCGACCGTCCCGGCCTGGGTGACGCCGGCCGCGCTGGGCGCCTCCTTGCTCGCGGGGATCGGCTTCGTCCGCGTCGAATCGCGCGCACGGAACCCGCTGCTGCCGCTCCGACTGCTCGCACACCGAGGCCGCGTCACCGCGAATCTCACCACCATGCTGCTCAGCGGCGCGCTGTCGACCTCGTTCCTGCTGTTCACGTTCCATCTGCAGGATCGGCTGGGGCTGGGGCCGCTGCGGGCGGGCCTGACCATGCTGCCGCTGGCGATCGGACTCATCGCCCTGTCGCTCGTCGTGCCCCGGCTGCTGAATCGCTGGGGTGCGCGCATGTGCGTGTTCATCGGCCTGGGGTCGACAGCAGCGGCGATGGCCCTCATCGGCGTGCTCGCATCGGCCGAGGCGGGTCCGATGGCCATGCTCCTGCCGATGCTGCTCATCGCCGCCGGCATGTGCCTGGGCATCGTCGGCCTGCAGTACGTCGCGGTGAGTGGAGTCACCGATGACGACGCGGGGACCGCCTCAGGCGTGCAGCGCGCGGCCGATCAGCTGGGCGGCTCCGCAGGCGTCGCCGTCTGCGTGGGCATCGGCTTCTCGCCGTCGCTCCACTCCGGCGACCCGTTCGTCGTCGCAGCGGCGCTGGCCGGCGCGGGCCTGGTGGTCGGTGCGATCATCGCCGGCTGGCTGCCCGCGCAGTCGTCCTCGGCTGTCGCCGTGGACCAGGACGGCTGAGAAGACCGGCGCCGAGGTCCCGGTCGCCTGTCCGCGCCCGGACCTCGTCGTCCAGGACGCGCGATGCCCCCGACCGCAGGGTCGGGGGCATCGCACTCTGCGGGCTCAGGCCCCCGTGGCGGAGGCAGAGGCGGAGGCGGGCAGACTGCTGCCCTCGATGGCCTCACCCGATTCCAGTGCCTGCAGCCATGTCTTCGTGTCGGCGACAGCGGCGAAGTTGGAGTTCAGCAGGGTCATGAGGGTCTCGTGGACCTGCTGGGCCGGAACACTCCCCTGCGCGTTCGTGAGGTTGACCGCGCCGGTGGCGTCGGACAGGACCTCGACGTCCACGCCCAGGCGCTCGGCATCCGCCGCCGTTCCCAGGATGCAGTTGTTGGTCATGTAGCCGACGAGCGTGATCGTGTCGGCGCCGGTCTGACGCAGCCAGGCTTCGAGGTCGGTCTCCGGGAAGACGCTCGCGAGCGACTTCGTGGCACGCTTCCACCCGTCGTGCGCGCGCGCCTCCACATCCGCGTGGACCTTCTGCCCCTCCGATCCCTCGGCGAACACGGGGAAGCCCTCCGGGTACTGGTGCGCCACGACCGCGGTCGGCACTCCGGCCGGCTGGGCCGCTTCGAGGACGCGCACGATGTTCGCGAGCGACTCGTCGCGCGGCGGGTACTGGATGGCGAGAGGGCCCTCGGCATCGAAGTAGTCGTTCTGCACGTCGACGACGATGAGGGCGCGGCGGGGTGCGGCCATGGTGGTTCCTCCTGCTGTGGTGTGTGCTGTGGTGTGCTGCTGCCGCATCCAGCATCCCCCTGCCGGGGCGGGTACCGTGAGTGGCATGAATGCGCAGTATCGATGGAATCGGGCCACGTGAAGATCGCAGTCCACGTCTTCGACGGGATCTCCCTCTTCCACACGACCGCCCCCGTCACGGTCTTCAGGGAGGTGACGAGGCTGGGTCTCGCCGATGGGTGGGAGGTCGTGCTGTGGAGCGAGACCGGCGGCACCATCCGCACGGCAGAGGGGATCGAGCTCTCACCCGTCGAGGATCCGAGCGCGGCGCGGGACGCAGATCTCCTGGTCCTCCCGTCCTGGCACGAGGACCTGCGCCCCGCACCCGTCGCCCTCACGGACCTCGTCCGCAGGGCGCACAGCCGGAGCACCTCAGTGGTGGGGCTCTGCCTGGGTGCGTTCCCACTGGCGGAGACGGGCACTCTCGACGGCCGTGCAGCGGTCACCCACTGGTCGGCGACCGATGCCTTCGCCGACCGCTTCCCCGGAGTGATCGTGGAGCAGTCCGCTCTGTACATCGACCACGGAGACGTCCTCACGTCTGCCGGCACGGCCTCGGCCCTCGACGCCTGCCTGCATATCGTCCGCGAGCATCTGGGGGCTTCTGCGGCGTCGCGCATCGCCCGCCAGCTCGTCATCGCCCCGCACCGCGAGGGCGGACAGGCGCAGTACGTCGAACGCCCGCTGCCCTCGGAGGACGGGCACGGCATGCTCGGCGAGGTGATCGAGTGGGCACTCGCGCACCTCGACCGGCCCCTCGTCGTCGACGACCTGGCGGATCGGGCCCACATGAGCCGCCGGAACTTCACGCGCCGGTTCCAGGAGGTGACGGGCACCAGCCCCGCGTCATGGGTCCGGTCGAGGCGACTCGATCAGTCCCGCTCGCTGCTGGAGACCACGTCGTGGTCGATCGCCCGCATCGCGGGCGAGTGCGGCTTCGCACATCCGGTCACGTTCCGCCAGCGCTTCGTCGCGCAGTACGGCACGACGCCCACGTCCTACCGGAGGCGGTTCACGCAGGCGTGAGCGGCGATCGCCGTCACCGTTCGCCGCTCGTCATCCGCGGCGCCCGCTCTCCGTCCCCCGGACGACTTCCCGGTGCCCGGCGTCCAGACGCCGCGTCCAGCCGCGCGCATCCAGGTGCTCCAGCAGCGGGATCACGGTCCGCCGCGTCGTGTCCAGCGCTCGCCTCGCCTCGCTCGTCGTGAACGGCTGCGTGAGTCCCGACAGAACCCGCATCGCCTGTGCGGGCGCCGTCGGCCCCAGCAGAATACTGTCGCCCTGACCTGCGGTTCCCCCGCGCACACCCGCTCCCCCGCGCGCGTCCAGCCCACCCAGGCGGATGAGCCGCCCCTGCTTCTCCGCCGCCGCGAGCTCCCGCTGCCCCAGCTTCAGGCGGTCCAGATCACGGGACTCCGGCGCTCGGAACGGAGACCCCGCCCATTCCTTCTCGAGAACCTGGATCGCCGGTTCGGCCGCTCCCATGCCGCGCACCGCATCCGCAGAGCGGATCCGCCCGTCCTCGACGAGGAGTCCGGCCTTCCGCACGATGACAGACAACAGCGCCGAGGTCGCCCGCGCCGCCTGCTGTTTGTCCCCCTCGACACCGCCGAGGCCCGGGAGCGCCACGCGGTCGACGGCCGCCTTCCCCGTGAGCCCAGCCGACAGGGGATCCTCGGCGTGATCGGCGACGACCGCGTCCCGCAGTCTGCGCGCCCACGAGTCCACGCGCTCAGCATCGACCAGCAGATCCCGCACCCGCACGATCCCGTCGGGCAGCCCGGCCGGGTCCGGGTCACGGTCGTGAGAACCGCTCCGCCCCGATCCGTCACCCGACTCGTCCGGCACGGGAATGCCCAGGGAGGTGAGGACGGCGACCGGCACGGCGCCTCGGCGGCGGACTTCGTGGAGGAGGTCCCCGCCGGCACTCATCGCAGCGAGCGTCTCCGCCCGGCGGCGACCGTCGCCGCGCCGCGCCAGATCGGGCGGATCGACGTCCAGCACCTGCACTCCCGCGCGCACCGCCCGGCTGCCCGTCGACCGCAGCAGCATCCGATCGCCCACCGTGAGCGGCAGGGGACGGCTCAGTGTGAGGCGGGCGTGCTCGGCGCCCAGCGGTCGCAGCCTCGCCTGCACGGCGGCGGTGCCCACGTGCACCGCGAGTTCCCGCGGCGCGTCGTCGAAGCCCCCGCCGGTGCTCCTGCGCACGTCGACGGTGTCGCTGAGCGCCCACGCGCCCTGCGTGAGCAGCACGTCACCGCGCCCGAGCTCGTCCGCAGCGATCCCGCGCAGGTTCACCGCCGCTCGGGTCACGGGTCCGACCTCGGCGACCGCGGCGTCATGGCTCTGCAGACCCCTGATCGTCACCGTCCCCTGCGCCCTCTCACCCGCCAGGACGAACATGTCGTCGGGTCGCAGCATCCCGGCCCCGAGGGTGCCGGTCACGACGGTCCCCGCACCGGCGATGCTGAAGGCCCGGTCGATCCACATCCGCACGCGGGCGCCGGGGTCGGGCGACGGGGCCTCCGCGAGCACGCGATCGAGCGCCTCCCGCAATGCGTCGAGCCCCTCTCCCGTCCTGCCGGACACCGCGACCGCCTCCGCATCGGCGATGCCCGTAGCAGCCAGTTCGGTGCGGGACCGCGCGACGACCTCGGCGACGGCGTCCGGAGCGAGATCCGCCCGGGTCACGACGAGCAGGCCCCGCCGGATGCCCAGCGCCGCGATCGCGTCGCGGTGGTCGTCCGACTGCGGCATCCAGCCTTCGTCGGCGGCGACGACGAAGAGGACGATCGGGGCGGGCCCCACCCCGGCCAGCATGTTGCCGAGGAATCGCTCGTGTCCCGGCACGTCGACGAAGGAGACCTCGCGGCCGCTGGGCAGCGTCGTCCAGGCGAAGCCCAGGTCGATGGTGAGGCCGCGGCGCCTCTCCTCGTCCCACCGGTCCGGCTCGATGCCGGTGAGCGCGCGCACCAGCGTCGACTTGCCGTGGTCCACGTGCCCGGCCGTCGCGACGACGAACGACCCCGTCCGCGTCATCGCGGGTCTTGCTCCGGGGTCAGCGCCGCGAGCACGTCGACGACGGCGAGTGCGATGTCGCCGTCGCGGCCCTCCGGCACGCAGCGCAGGTCGATGAGACAGCGGCCCTCGTGCACTCGGCCCACGATCGCGGGGACACCGGTGCGCAGGGGCGCCGCCGCGGCCTCGGGGACGGCGAGTGCCCAACCGGGCAGATCGACTCCGGTGCCGCCGCCCCCGCCCACGCGGCCGGCGTGCTGCACGACGTGCGCGGTCGCGCCGTCGGCCTCCCGCTCGGGCGCGCCCGTCCCGGACCGCATCCGCTCCCTGCGCGCAGCCATCTGCGCATCGACCACGGCGGCGAGCCGTTCCGTGCGGAGTCGCAGGACCTCGGGAGCGAGGTGGAGTGCCTCGTGGACCGGCGGCTCACCCGCAGCGAGCGTGGCCTCGAGAGCGGCGAGGGTGAGCTTGTCGGCACGCACCGCCCTCGCCATCGGATGCCGGGACAGTGTCGCGATGACGTCCGCCCGGCCCAGCAGGATCCCGGCCTGGGGGCCTCCCAGCAGCTTGTCGCCGGATGCGATGACGACGTCCGCGCCGGCGGCGAGCGCCGTGGCGGCGTCCGGCTCGTCCGGCAGCAGCGACTCCGGCTCCAGCAGCCCGCTGCCGAGGTCCACGATGAGCGGCACGTCCCGCTCATGACACAGCGCCGCCAGGTCCGCGATCGACGACTCCGCGGTGAATCCGTCGATGCGGAAGTTGGAGCGGTGGACCTTGAGCACCGCACCGATGGGTGGCGACGCGACGGCGCGCAGGTAGGCGACACCGCCCGCGTCCGCGGACGCGTCCGACCGCTCGAACTCTCGTGAGTAGTCGGCCAGATGCGTCCGGTTCGTCGTACCGACCTCGGTGAGGACCACCCCCGCGGACTCGATGAGGTCGGACAGGCGGAAGCCCGCGCCGATCTCGACGAACTCGCCCCGGCTGATGAGGACGGACGCGTCCTGCGCGTAGGCGGTGGTCGCGAGCATGAGCGCGGCGGCGCCGTTGTTGACGACGAGGGCGTCCTCGGCGGCGGGACAGGCTGCGAGCAGGGATGCCCGGGCACCGGCACCCCGGCGGGAGCGAGCGCCGGAGACCAGGTCGAACTCGAGGTCCGTGTACCCGGCCGCATCGGCGAGCGCAGCACGCGCGGCCTCGGACAGGGGCGCCCTGCCCAGGTTCGTGTGGACGAGCACCCCCGTGGCGTTGAGGACCGGGGTCAACGACGAGGTGCGCTGGGTGCCGAGGGCGATGAGCAGCTCCGTCTCGACGGCCTCGGGCGCGATGGCACCGGTGCGGGCACGATCCTGCGTGGCGCGGATGAGCCCCTTGATGACGCCCTCTCCCAGGGAGGCCGCGGCGGCCGCCACCTGCGGCAGCGCCAGCAGCGCATCGGTGCGAGGGATGCGGCGGCGGGGATCGTCCGCGTCGCGAGCAGGATCCTGGCGGACGGGACTGCCGGTATGCGGACGGGGATCCTGCGCCACGGGCCCTCCTTCGGACGACAGAAGCTTGGCGGAGGCGGACGGGAATCGAACCCGCCAAGCCCAGATACTGAGCTTCGCCGGTTTTGAAGACCGGGACGACCACCAGGACGCGGACGCCTCCGCCCGCGAATCTATCAGGAGCGGGGTGACGGCAAGGAGCAAGCGGACTGTGACACATCCCCGCCTGCCCGTAGCATCGGGTCATGGCCCCCGGACCATCGCCCCTCCCCGCCGTGCCCCTCTCGGCCCTCCCCTCCGAGGCACGCCGCTACGAACCCTTCGTCCGTCGCGTCCCCGCGGGGACGCGGGTCCGGAGCGCCACGTGGCGGCATCGACGGTGGGACGTCCACGTCGAGGCGATCGGTGACGACGACGCGCCCGTCCGGGCCCTGCTCATCCACGGCGCCGGGGGCAATGCCGCGGCCATGCGTCCGTTCGCCGCTCACATCGCGGCTGCGCGCATGCAGGTGCTCATCGCCGACATGCCGGGCTACGGCCGCACTGCCCCGGCTCGGGACCCGGACGTGACGTACGGCGACTGGCAGGAGCTGCTCGTCGACCTCACCGCGCGGATCGCGGACCGACCGCTCATCGTCATCGGCGCGAGCATGGGCGGGATGCTCGCCTATGACACGGGGGCAGTGTCCCCGCACGTCGATGCGGTGGTCGCCACGTGCCTGCTCGACCTCTCCGACGTCGCCGTCCTCCGCCGCGTGTCCCGGTGGCCGCTGCTCGCCCCCGCGGTCCCCGCGTCACTCGCCCTCGCCCGAGGCCCGCTCGCCTCCACGTTCCTCCCCCTCACCGCGATCGCCCCGATGGAGCTCATCGCCAACGACCCTGGCCTCACGGAGGCCGTCGCCGCGGACCCGCGGGGCGGCGCCGGTGCGATGCCCCTGGGCTGGTTCCGCACGCTCGTGGCAGGCGGCCCGGTCATCGCGCCGGAGCGGTACTCCGGCCCGCCCGTCACCCTCGTCCACCCGGCTGAGGACCGCTGGACGCCCGCCGAGGTGTCCCTCGCCTTCCACTCCCGCCTCCCGGGGGACGCGCACGCCGCGCACCTGTTGGAGGGCAGCGGCCACTTCCCCGTCGAGGAACCCGGCTTCAGCAGGCTGCTGGAGGTGCTCGCAGAAACGGCGGAGGACGTCACCGCGCAGACCGATCGTCGATCCAGCCTCCCCTCTCGAGAGGACCGCCCATGACCCGCTTCCACTCCCACGAGACGATCGCCGCACCGCTCGATCAGGTGGTCCGCTGGCACTCCCTGCCCGGCGCCGTCACCCGACTCTCACCCCACTGGGCGCAGACCGTCGTGGACGAAGGCGACCCGAAGGTCCCCGGCACCCGCACGTCGATGAAGATCGCGGTGCCCGGGACGCGGGGATCCGTCCGCGTCCCCTGGAAGGCGGAGCACTTCGAGCTGGACGACTCCGACATCACGCCGCTCACCCAGACCGGTGGGAGCGCCTTCGGGTTCGGCGACCTCATGGTCGATTCGCCTCTGGCCCTCCTGCGCTCATGGGAGCACCGGCACGTCTTCCGCTCCGCCGGGGACACTGCCACCTCGGTCGAGGACGATGTCACCGTCGAGTTGCCCCGCGCCTCCCTGCTCTCGCGCACGGAGCTGGGCTCCCGCATCGGATCGGGCCTCTCCCGCCTGCCCGGCGCGCGCATGCCGGAGACCGCGCTCCTCAGCACCCTGCGCGACACCTTCGATGCGCGCACCGCCCGGCTGACCAGGGAGTTCGCCTTCCTCCGCACGATCGAGGCCCCGCTCGTGGGCGACGGGCGGTCGCTGCGGATCCTCGTGTCCGGCGCGTCGGGGCTCGTCGGCACGCAGCTGTGCGCTCTGCTCACGACCGCGGGCCACACCGTGCGTCGGCTGGTCCGGCACGAACCTGAGAGCGGCATGTCCTCCTCGTCCGGCGGCGGGGAGCGCCCCGACCAGGAATCGCGCTGGGACCCGCAGGCCGGCTACCTGCTGCGTGAGGACCTCGCGTGGGCCGACGTCGTCGTCTGCCTGTCCGGCCGCAGCATCGGCGGTCGCCTGACCGACCGCGCGAAGCAGGAGATCCTCACCTCCCGCATCGACACCACGCGCCTCCTCGCGGCGACGATCGCCGCACTGCCCGAGCAGGATCGCCCCGAAGCCTTCGTCTGCGCATCGGCCGTCGGCTACTACGGCACGGACCGCCGCACTCCCGCCGACGAGGCCGCTCCGGCCGGTGACGGTCTCCTCGCCGAGGTCTGCCGTGCCTGGGAGGCCGAGGCCGCCGCCGTCGAATCCGCAGGCGTCCGCCGCGTGTCCGTTCGCACCGGTCTCGTCATGAGCGGCCTGGGCGGACTGCTCGCACTCCAGCTCCCGCTGTACCTCGCCGGTGGGGGCGGCCGCCTGGGATCCGGCGAGCAGTGGTTCCCCTGGATCAGCCACGACGACCTGGTGCGGGTCTACGCCCGGGCGATCGTCGATTCCTCGCTCGCAGGACCGGTCAACGCCGTGGCCCCCGGGATCGTGCGGCAGAAGCAGTTCGCGAAGGCGGTGGGCTCCCACGTCCACCGCCCCACGATCGTCCCGGTCCCCCGGATCGGACCCGCCCTCCTCCTGGGCGAGGACGGAGCCGATGAGCTCGCACTCGCCGGCCAGCACGCGGTGCCGACCGCGCTGGAACGGGCGGGGTTCGACTTCGCCCACCCGGACCTCGGCGCCTGCCTCGACGAGGAGCTGGGACCTCGATAGCGGCGGGTGCTCCACACGCGGCGGCGCAGCGGCGCAGCGGCCCGACGTCCGGTCAGTCTGCCCGGCACCCGGACCGACCGACCCCGCACGCCCGGGTCAGCGACGCGTGCGTCTCCACAGCAGCGCCGACGCCACCACGGACACCGCGAGGATCCCGACCAGCCACACGCAGGCGACCCACCCGGCACCGCCCGCATCGCCGTCCAGCAGGAGCGCGCGCAGAGTATCGATGATGGGTGACATCGGCTGGTGCTGCGCGAATCCCTGCAGCCACGTGGGAAGGGTGTCGATCGGGACGAACGCGCTCGACACGTAGGGCACGAAGAGGATGAAGAAGCTCAGTGATGCCGCCGCGTCCACCGTGCGGGCCACGAGCCCCCAGGCCGCCGACATCCACGACAGCGCGAGGATGAACAGCATGATCAGGCCGATCGCGGCGAACCACTCGAGGGGACCCGCGCTCGGCCGGAAGCCCAGCAGCAGCGCGGTGGTCAGGACGACGGCCGTCGACACGAGATTGCGTGCCATGCTCGCGACGACATGGCCCAGCAGCACCGCGGAGCTCACGACCCGCATGGTGCGGAAGCGGTCGATGATCCCCTCCGTCATGTCCGTCGTCACGGAGACCGCGGTGGTGCCCGCGCCGTAGCCGGCGCACAGCAGGATGATGCTCGGCACCACGAAGTCGATGTACCCGCCCTCCGGGCTGATCGCGCCGCCGAACACGTACGTGAACATGAGCATGAGGGCGACGGGCAGGATGATCCCGATGAGCAGCGCGTCGATGTTGCGCAGCGAATGCCGGATGCTGCGGTGGCTCATGACGACTGCGTCGCGCCAGAGATGGGCGCCCGAGGTGCGGGTCGCCGAGGCGGACCGGCCCCCTGGAGGCGGATCACTCGGGGAGGGGGCAGGAGGTGCGGGGGCTGCGATGCTCATGAGGTGTGCGCCTTCCGTGTCGTGCTCTGCTGGGCGGAGGTGTGATCGGACGTGTGCTGGGCGGACGCGTGGCCGATGAGGGCGAGGAAGACGTCGTCGAGCGAGGGCGAGCGGAGGTCGACCGACTGCGCCTCGCGAGGGTCGCTGAGGACCCGGGTGAGTGCGCCGTGGACTCCGGCGACACTGCCGTCGGTCGGGTAGGACTCGACCTCGCCGTCGTGGAAGCCCACATCCAGCCGGGACGACCCGATCTGCGCCTTCAGCTGCTCGGACGTTCCCGAGGCCGCGATCACGCCGTCGTCCACGACGGCCACCCGATCGGCGAGCCGGTCGGCCTCCTCGAGGTACTGGGTGGTCAGCAGGATCGTCACTCCGTCATCGGCGAGCTCGCGCACGAAATCCCACACAGCGCTCCGGCTGCAGGGGTCAAGCCCGGTGGTCGGCTCGTCGAGGAACAGCACCCGCGGGCGCGTGACGAGGGAGATGGCGATGTCGAGGCGCCTGCGCATGCCGCCGGAGTAGGTGCGGACTCGGCGCCCCGAGGCCTGCCCCAGGTCGAACCGCTCCAGCAGCTGTGCCGTCCGTCGGCGCGACTCGCTCCGGCTCAGACCGCCCAGGCGGCTCATCATCTCGAGGTTCTCGCGGCCGGTGAGCAGGCCGTCGACGGCCGCATACTGCCCGGTGAGACTGATGACGTCGCGGACTCCGTCGGCTTCTCGGAGCAGGTCGAACCCACCCACGCGTGCGCGGCCGGCATCGGGGCGCACCAGCGTGGAGAGGATGTGCACGGTCGTGGTCTTCCCGGCGCCGTTGGGTCCGATGAGGGCGAACACCTCGCCCTCCTCGACGCTCAGGTCGATCCCCTTCAGGACCTCGTGGTCTCCGAACGACTTGCGCAGTCCGGACACGTCGACGACCGGGTGTTCGGGGGGTGACGGACGGCGAGCTGACGGTCTGGGTGTCATCTGTGTATATCGCATACTGTTTATGGTAGACACAGTTCTTCTGGCGCGCAATGCCCTCCCGGACGGCGTCGTCGGCTCGATGTCGTCCTGCGTAAGCTGACTCCATGACCACTCCACCTCCGATCAACCCCGCCGTCGCTCTGGCATGGGGGCTGGCCGACGGTGGGCGCCGGGGCCCCAAGCCGTCGTTGAGCCTCGCCGATATCGTCGACTCCGCGGTGAGCATCGCGGACGACGAAGGGCTCGAGGCCGTCTCCATGGCGCGGGTCGCGAAGTCCCTGGGGTTCACGACGATGTCGCTCTACCGCTACGTGGCCTCGAAGGAGGAGCTGCTCGCACACATGCAGGACGCTGCCCTCGGCCCGCTTCCGGCCGATCGCGTGTCAGCGGGTCGCGTGTCAGCAGACCGCTTGTCAGCGGCAGCGGATCAGACGGCCCACTCGGACTGGCGGTCCGGGCTGGCCGCCTGGACCCAGGCGGTGCTCCATCAGTTCCGCCTCCACCCGTGGAGCGTGGACATCCCGGTGGCGGGACCGCCGCTCATGCCGCGGAACATCGAATGGCTCGACTGGTGCCTGGGGTACCTCGAGGGGACGCCGCTGGCACCGCTGGAGAAGCTGTCCGCCGTCCTGCTGCTGAGCGGCTACGCGCAGAACGAGGTGTCCAGGGAGGCCGCCCTGCGCACCGGCCGGGGTGGCCACGAGCCCGATGCGAACGAGGGCGTCGACTACGAAGCGGCGCTGCGGCACCTCGTCGATCCCGCGCGACTGCCTGCCCTCAGCGCTGTCCTGGACGAGGGCCTCTTCACCCCACCGCCGAACGATACGACCGCCGACGGCGACTCGTTCATGCTCGACTTCGGCCTGCATCGGATCCTCGACGGGATCGAACGACTCATGGACTCCCGCAGCGGCTGAGCGCCGCCCTGGAGACCGCGCACGCCGCGCAGGTCAGCGCAGCAGTCCCAGATGCAGGGCACGGAGCACCGCGTTCGTCCGGTCACGAGCTCCCAGCTTGAGGAGGATCGTCGACACGTGGTTCTTCACGGTCCCCTCCGCGAGGAACAGCACCTGCGAGATGTCGCGATTGCCGTATCCCTCCGCCATGAGCCGCAGCACCTCTCCCTCGCGTGCGGTGAGATCCTGGACCGGCCCGGCGGAGTCGTCGGGGTGCGGCAGCGTCCGGATCGCCCGCAGCATCCGGTCGGTGATCGACGGCGCGATGAAGGTGCCGCCGTCCGCCAGGATCCCCACCGCGCGGGTCAGCTGCTCGACGGTGACGTCCTTGAGCATGTAGCCGTGCGCTCCGGCGCGCAGCGCGTCCAGGACGAGCGTGTCGTCGTCGAACGTCGTGAGGACCAGCACCGGCGGCGGATCATCGCTCTGCGCCAGCTGCGCGAGCGTCCACAGTCCGTCGTACTCCGGCATCCTCAGGTCCAGCAGCACGACGTCCGGTGACGTGTCCGCGATGACGTCGAGCGCGGCGAGTCCGTCGCTCGCCTCACCGACCACCTCGACGTCCGCGATGTCGAGCAGCGTGCGGATGCCCTCGCGGACGAGTGTCTGGTCATCGACCACGATCACGCGGGTCATGGCCCCGGCACCCGCGCGGTGACACGGAACCCGTCGCTCCCGTCGACGGTCACGTCGCCGCCGAGCTCGGCGAATCGCTCGTGCAGCCCGCACAGGCCGTTGCCCGGCACCGGCGCGGGGTGTCCCCTCCCGTCGTCGACTGCGTGCAGGACCGTGTGCTCGTCCTCAGCGGTCACGTCGATCCGCAGACGATCCGCCCCGGAATGCCGAAGCGTGTTGGTGACGATCTCCTGGACGCCTCGGACGAAGGCCACCTGCTGGTGCTCGCCGACCTCCACGGCCGGATCGACGTCGACGGAGACCGTGAGGTCCGGCAGGCCGTGGACGACGCCGCGCAGCGCCTCGGCGAGGTCCGCTGTGCCCTGCCTCAGCTCGCCCACGGTCGACCGCACGTCCGCGAGCAGGTCCCGGGCCACACCGTCCGCCCGGATGATGTGCTCGAGGGCGCGCTCACCGGGTCGATGCCTGGCCGCTTCGAGTTCGAGCGTGAGGACCGTGAGCTGGTGGCCGATCAGGTCGTGCAGCTCTCGCGAGATGCGCAGTCGTTCAGCGTTCCGCGACGACGCGGACAGCAGGACCGACGCGGCCCGCAGATCGGTGTGCGCCTCCGTCAGCTCTCGACGCAGACGCATCTCCCGCAGAAGCGTCGCAGAGCTCAGCACTGTCGCGCACTGGATGAGGAGGTAGAAGCCCAGCAGCGCGATCGTGTCGGCGACAGTCGCCGACTGGATGAGCAGGACGACGGCGAGCGCGGCTGTGTTGAGGCCGATCACCGCCGACGATGCCCACAGCGGCATGATGTACACGCTGATCGCGGCCGTGATGACGAGGACGATCTGGACGAGTCCCAGGCCCGGCGACGTGAGCACCACCGCCCATGACGCGAGGAGGGCGACCCCGAAGGCCGCCCGGCTGCGCCACCCCTGCGATTCCGTGGAGCTCACGACGACCAGCGCGGCGAGGAAGACGCAGTACAGCACGACCCACCACGCACGTGCGATGGAGGGATCCGCGATCCCCAGCACGACGGGCGCTCCGACCGCGACGGCCAGCACGAGCATCGCCAGCCCGGCCCACTGATCGGTCCCGATGCGTCGCATGCTCCGATTCTAGAGGTGCGGTGCACCGCACCGGGGGTGCCGGAAGTCATGGGTCGAAGGCCCGACTATCGGCACCTGTGCCGGAGACTCCCCCGTTCCTAACGTTGCCGTCATGACTACGACGACAGCGGCCGTCATGGCCGACAGCCTCACGAAGGCCTATCGCGGCGGGACCGCGGTCGACGGCATCACACTGCGGATCGAGCCCGGAGAGGTGTTCGGAATCCTCGGCACGAACGGCGCGGGGAAGACCACCACGGTGGAGATGATCGCCGGCCTGCGGAGGCCCGACAGCGGGGAGGTGCGGATCTTCGGACTCGACCCGCACCGGGACCGCGGAGCGGTCCGGCAGATCCTGGGCGTACAGCTGCAGCAGGCGTACATGCACCACGCTCTCAGCGTCGACGAGCTCATCGATCTCTACCGCAGCTTCTATCCGGATCCGCGGCCCGCTGCGGACCTGCGCGCGCTGGTCGGTCTGGAGGACCAGCGCAGGGTGAGGTTCGAGAAGCTGTCGGGAGGTCAGCAGCAGCGATTGTCCATCGCTCTGGCACTCGTCGGCCGCCCGCGGCTGGTCATCCTCGACGAACTCACCACGGGCCTCGACCCGCACGCTCGCCGCCGCATGTGGTCGACGCTGGAGGGCCTCCGCAAGGAGGACGTCACCATCGTCCTCGTGAGCCACGCGATGGACGAGGTGGAGCGCCTCTGCGACCGCGTCGCCCTCATCGACGCGGGCAGGGTCGTCGCACTGGACACCCCCGCAGGACTGGCCGCACAGGGCGGAGCCGACTCCCTCGAGGACGCCTTCGTCACCCTCACCGGACGAGAACTGGAGATCGACGGATGACCACCGCAACCCGCTCCCCCGCACCCCAGCACAGGCCCGGCCCCGATGCGTGGCTGACCCTCACGGTGAGCGAGGCCAAGATGGTCTCCCGCGACACCGCAGGACTCATCGTCCCCCTGGGCCTGCCGCTGCTCATCCTCATCATGAGCGCCGCCGCCGCGGGATCCGAGGTCCTGGTCGGGACGCACACGGCACTCGAGGTCTTCGTCCTGCCCCTCGTCATCACTCTCGTCATCGCCACCATCGGCATCGTGAACATGCCCAGCTTCCTCGCCTACTACAGACGCTCGGGCATCCTCCGCCGGCTGGCCGTCACGCCCGCATCACCGAGCATGGTGCTCGTCGCGCAGGGGGTCGTGAGCGTTCTGCAGGCCCTGCTGGGCCTCGTCCTCGCGCTCACCGTCGCGCTGGTCTTCTTCGGGGCGAATCCACCCGAGCGCATCGCTGCCGCCATCGGAGTCTTCCTCCTCGCGACCCTGGCGATGTACGCGCTGGGCATGGTCGTCGCGTCCATCGCCCCCACCCCCAATTCCGCCGTCGCGATCGGGCTCGTCCTCTTCTTCGCGCTCGGAGCGCTGGGCGGACTGTTCGGGGGCATGGCGGCGCTGCCCGACTTCCTCTCCGGCATCGCCCCGTGGCTGCCGTTCGGTGCCTCCGTCGAAGCGCTGGGAGCGGTATGGGTCGGGGCGGACGTCCCTGCGGAGAACCTGCTGAGCCTTGCCGCGACCTCCGTCCTGGGCACCGCCGTCGCAGCCGCGCTGTTCCGGTGGGAGTGAGGATGAGCGCAGGTGAGCTCGAAGCATCCGCGGTCCCCGTCACCCGCGCGCGGAGCCTGGATCGTCCGTACACTCGCGGGTATGGGCACCGAGGACGCTGACCGGCAGACACCACAGATCCAGACACCCCCGATCCGACTCACGTCCCTGGCGCACGGCGGGGGCTGCGCCTGCAAGATCCCACCCGGCGAACTCGAAACGGCCCTCGCGTCGCTCTCCGGCCAGGAGTTCGAGCACGTGCTCGTCGGTCTGGACGACGGAGACGATGCCGCGGCCGTCCGCGTCCAGGACGGGCTGGCGGTCCTGTCCACCGCGGACTTCTTCACCCCGGTCGTCGACGACGCCTACGACTGGGGGCGCATCGCCGCAGCGAACGCCCTGTCGGACATCTATGCGATGGGCGGCACTCCGGTCGTCGCAATCAACCTGGTCGGCTGGCCGCGCGAGGTCCTCCCGATGGAGCTCATGAGTGAGGTGCTGCGCGGCGGGCTCGCAGTCGCGAACGCTGCGGGCACTCCGGTGATCGGCGGCCATTCGGTCGACGATCCGGAGCCCAAGTACGGCATGGCGGTCACCGGCACCGCGCACCCGGATCGCCTGCTCCGCAACGACGCCGCCGTCGCGGGACTGCCGCTGACCCTCACGAAGCCGATCGGCGTGGGCCTGCTCAACAACCGCCACAAGGCGACCGGCGAGGTGTTCGATGCGGCGATCGCATCGATGACGGAGCTCAACCGCGATGCGGCGACCGCAGCGCTCGAGTCCGGGGCGAGGGCCGCCACGGACGTCACCGGCTTCGGACTGCTGGGGCATCTGCACAAGATGGTGCGGGCCTCGGGCGTGGGCGCGGTGATCGACCGGAAGTCCGTGCCGCTCATCGAGGGTGCCGCGGAGGCGCTGCGGGACGGGTTCGTGTCCGGCGGCAGCCGGCGGAACCTCGACTGGGTGCGATCCCACGTGCGCGCCGGTGCCGGCATCACGGAGGACGACCTGCTGGTGCTCGCGGACGCGCAGACGTCGGGAGGACTGCTGGTCGTCGGCGAGGTCCCGGGCTATCCCGTCATCGGCGAAACGGTCGCCGGAGAAGGCATCGACGTGCGGTGAGGACGCCGATCCACCACCCTTTCTCGTCGACCGGTCACTCCCGCACGATTCCGCGCTGACCCGTCACTCCAGCACGCAGATCGGCCGGAAAACGTGCAGGCATGACGACTGAGTGCGCTGCGGCCGTCAGTCCGAGAACTCCGTGCTGCGCGTGACGTCGACCCACGCGTCGATGTCCGCACGCTGCCCGACGAGCTCGCCCTCCGCCCGTCGCAGTGCGTCCGACCCCAGGAGCAGGCGCAGCGGCGGATCGTCTGAGGCCACCACCTGCAGGATCGCCTGTGCAGCACGCGCCGGATCGCCCGGCTGCCGGCCATCGGTCGTGGCGTTCTCCTTGCGCCGCAGCCCAGCGGTGTCCGCGTAGTCCCCGATCGGCTCAGCGGACTGCGTGAGCGACCGCCCGGCGAAGTCCGTCCGGAACCCGCCGGGCTCCACGATGACCACCCGCACGCCCAGCGGTCGGACCTCCTTCGACAGCGCATCGGAGGCGCCCTCGAGCGCGAACTTCGTCGCCGAGTAGTAGCCCGATCCCGGCTGCGAGGTCCGTCCGGCGATGGAGGAGACGTTCACGATCGTGCCCGCGCCGCTCTCCCGCATGCCCGGCAGCACCTGCTTCATGACGTCGACGGCACCGAAGAAGTTCGTCGCGAAGAGCTGCTCGACCTCTGCGGGATCGCCCTCCTCGAGCGCGGACCGGTAGCCGTAGCCCGCATTGTTCACGAGCACGTCGATCCCGCCGAACCGGTCCTTCGCGACCTCCACCGCCGCGACGACCTGCTCGTGGTCGCGCACGTCCAGCGGCACGACGGCCGCAGTCTCCGGGTACGAATCACCGAGCTCCGCGAGCACCTGCGGATCGCGCGCCGTGATCACCGCGTCGTGTCCCGCCTCGAGGACTGCGATGGCGAGCGCCCGCCCCAGCCCCGTGGAGCATCCCGTGATCAGCCATGTCGACATCGTCCGTCTCCTTCGTCGTGGGTCGAGGGTCAGCCTGCGCCGCGGGGGCTCATCCGATCGTCGTGATCGAGTCGTGCGTGATGCCGGCGGCCTGGCGGGCCTCGAGCCGGTCCCGCTGGGGCTCCACCACGTGGCGCGGGTCCTTCGTGGATGCGATGCCGGCCTCCAGCATCCCGAACCGCGTGTACGCCGAGGCCCCGGCCAGTGCCGCTCCCGCCGCCGCCGACGCGACCTGCAGACCCACACGCAGAGCAGTGCGGCCGCCGCGCACCGTCGCGGACCCGCCGGACGCGCGCGCCGCCCGCCGGTCCAGCAGTCGCACCCCGACCTCGAGTGCGGCCGTGGCGACGCCGCCCGCGACCGCGAGCATCTCAGCGCGGTGCAGTTTGGCGCCGGGCTCGCCGGTCTCCATGGGCTCGACCTCGACCGGGTGCATCCGGTCCTTCATGACCTTCATCGCGACGAGCTCCGCCGCCGTGCCGGCGAGCGCGAAGATCCGCGCGGGCCCGGCCTGGTCGAGCGGGGTCGTCACCATCGCGGTGCCGCCTGCCGCCGCACTCGCCGAGGCCGCGAACACCACCGGCAGACCGTTCCGCCCCGCGGCGTTCCAGGTCGGCACGGCCGTGGCACCCAGCAGCACGCCGGTGTAGGAGGCCAGCGGGGCGGCGAGCAGGACCGATGCGATCGCCGCGGGGGTCTCCAGCGCGTGGAGGACGTGCCGCAGCGGCTTCAGCGGTCCCAGGGGGATCCGCTCACCCGTCAGCCGATCGACCTCGATCACGGCGACCACCCCGGCGCCCGATCCGAACCCGCCCAGGATCCACGAGCCCAGGCTCATGGGCGATGTGATCTTCACGGTGCGCATCATGTTGAGGAAGCGCTCGGGACGCCCCAGATCCTCGACGAGTGCGAGCGCACCCGCGCCCAGGGCGCCCAGGGACACGAGACGCGTCGTCGATCGCAGCGCGGGCCGGCCGGTGATCTGTGCGCCCAGCCCCAGCAGTGCGGATCCGCCGGCCAGTCCGCCCAGGAAGAGGTAGAGGCTGATCTCGTCGCCCCACGGCGGGGCCTTCACGATGGGACGACCGTAATAGGAGGTGAACTCGACGTCCTCGACCATGGGCATCTCGCGCCCGCCGTCGGCGCCGCGGTTCAGCCAGCCGCGGCCGCCCGATCCACCACGAGCGCCCGGTCCACCACGACCGCCCCGACCGCCGGCGGGGCCCCGACCACCGCCTCGGCGGCGGCGCTTCCGGTCTCCGTCCGGGGGACGGTACGAATCGTAGGGCGAGGTCGTCATCGGCGACCTCCCAGGAACGACAGGGCAGCGACCCCGATCATGCCCAGCGCTGCGGCCCCGGCGCTGGCCCACATGCCCGGCAGGTCCTTCGTCGGGACGCGGGGGTCCGGCGGCAGGCCGTAGACCTCGGGCTCGTCGAGGAGGAGGAACACCGACCCGGTGCCGCCCACGCCGTCATGGGGGTTGGCGCCGTACAGCCGAGCCTCCGTCAGACCCTTCGCATGCAGGTCACGCACGCGGACCTCCGCCTGCTCGACCATGTCCTCACGGTCGCCGAACTTGATGGACTGCGTGGGGCAGGTCTGCGAGCAGGCCGGCTCCTGTCCCTCGAGCAGCCGGTCGTAGCAGAGTGTGCACTTGTTCGCGGTGCCCTCGTCGTGGACGTCCATCTCCGACGCACTGCGGTCATCGCGGTCCGTGGGTGTGTTGATCGTGCCGTCGTCGCGGCGCTCGATCACCCCGAACGGGCAGCCGGCCACGCACGTGCCGCACCCGTTGCACACGTCGTTCTGCACGACGACGGTGCCGAACTCCGTGCGGAACAGCGCACCCGTGGGACACACGTCGAGGCAGCCGGCGTGCGTGCAGTGCTTGCAGACGTCGGAGGACATGAGCCAGCGGAAATCGGCGGTGTCCGGCGGAGTGGTGTCCACGTTCGACAGATCCGCGGTGGTTCCGTCGCCGTCGAGCAGACCGCTCAGCAGGTCGGCCTCGATGGTCGTGCCGGCCTGTGCGCCCCCACCGGACCCGCAGCCGCCGCCGGAGGGTCCGCATCCCGACGGTCCGCAGCCGGAGCAGCCCCCGCCCGAGGCCGCCGCGTCCTCGTTCGATGCCGCCGCGCCCGGGGTCGTCGCCGCCCCTGTGGGCGGACCCACCGTCGGCATCCCCAGACCCACGAGCTTCCGGCCCGATTCGCGCGCCTTCTCGATGCGGTCGCCGTCCTGCTCGATGAACGCGACGTGGCGCCAGGTGTTGGCACCCAGTCCGCCGGTGTTGTCGTAGGAGGACTCGAGCAGCTCGTAGGTCCCGTCCTGCGGGTTGCTGTTCCACTCCTTGCACGCGACCTCGCACGCCTTGCAGCCGATGCAGATCGAGGTGTCCGTGAAGAAGCCCTTGCGCTCGTGCGCCTGCGCGCCCCAGCTGCGGTGCTCGGTGGGCTCGCCCAGACGATCCGTGGTGAGGGACTCCTCCATCGAGGCCTCGCCCACCGCGGACCCCTCTGCGAGGGTCTCGCGTCGGACCTGCGTCGTCATCAGTCGTCCTCCTCGCTGCGTCGCTGCTGGTCAGTGCCGTGCGCCTGCTGTCCCGGCCCGCTGTGCTCGCCCTTCGTCGGGTCGGGCTCATCATTCGGGGTCTCCGCCGGGGCCTCCTCGCCCGATTCGTCCGCCGAACCGTCCGCGGCCTCGTCGCGGCCGCCGTCGTCCGTCTCGCCCGCCGGACCCTCCGCGGATTCGCCGGACGGGCCTTCGGCCACGGCTTCGGCGCCGGGCAGGATGTCGACCCGTCCGGTGCGGTCGTCCGTGCGGCGGTGAGTCGTGGGCGACGGCTGCTCGGCCCTGCGGAAGTCCGCACCCTCCACCATCGGAGTGTCGCACGTGCAGCCGGTGCCGTGCGGACCGTAGGCGACCTCGAGGTCCTCCTGCGACAGCGGCTCCGTGAGGCGGCCGGCCCCGGCGGATGCCGCGACGTCCTCGACGGGCACGCTCAGGTGCTGATTGCCGGACTCCTGGGTGAGGCCCGCCTCGCTGCGGAACTTCTCGACGAGGTCCTGCCGCTCCGGGCCGCGCGGGCGGCGGCCCGGCAGAATCGCACCCGCCAGCGACTTCGACGCCTGGATGAAGACGTTCGGATCCATCGTGACGCCCAGAAGATCGTTCGCAGAGTCTCCTTCGACCACAGCCCCGTCGCCGCCGGAGCCCCAGTGGTACGGCAGACCGATCTGGTGGATCGTCTGCCCGGCGATGGTGAGCGGCCGCATGCGCTTGGTGACGAGCACGCGCGTCTCGATCGCCGCGCGCGGCGACACGATGGTCGCCCAGCCGTAGGGCTCCAATCCCACCTCCGCGGCGAGCTCCGGGGACACCTCGCAGAACATCTCCGGCTGCAGCTCCGACAGGTACGGCAGCCACCGCGACATGCCGCCGGCCGTGTGGTGCTCGGTGAGCCGGTAGGTCGTGAAGACGTACGGGTAGACCTCGGAGCCCGGCAGTCCGGCGCCGGGTGCGGACAGGTTGTCCTCGCGCGGCATGGTCACCCGAGTGGGGTTGTTCTGCTGCCGGTAGAGCGGGTTGCGGACGGTCGACTCCTGCGGTTCGAAGTGCGTGGGCAGCGGACCGTCGATCATCCCCGACGGCGCGAACAGCCAGCCCTTCCCGTCGGCCTGCATGATGAACGGATCATCGCCGCGCAGGGAGCCGGTGCCCCCGTAGGCGGATTCGAAGGTCGCGTCCGGCGCGCGGTCCGCGGGGAAGTCCGGCACATCGCTGCCCGTCCAGCGGCCCGCATCGGCGTCCCACCACACGTGCCGCTTGCGCTCCGACCAGGGAAGGCCCTGCGGGTCCGCCGACGCACGGTTGTAGAGGATGCGCCGGTTCGCCGGCCACGCCCAGCCCCAGTCCAGCGCGGTCTCGTCCTGCTCCGAGCGCGGCTTCTTGCGCGCTGCTCGGTTCTCGTCGCCGGCGAAGACTCCCGCGTAGATCCAGCAGCCACTGGCCGTCGACCCGTCCGCGCGCAGCTCGTTGAAGCCGTCGACCGCCCGGCCGTCGTCCTCCCCGCCGATGTGGAAGCCATTGATCTCGCGGATCACCGCATCCACGTCGACGTCGCCGTGCTCATCGAGGGGGTAGTCCCACGTGAGGTCGAGCAGGGGACGGTCGCGCGGGTCGTCGGAGTCCTGGAGCCGCTCGCGGATCTTCACGCCCAGCGCGTGGAAGAAGTCGAGCTCGCTCTGCGCCTGGCCCGGCGGGTCGACGGCCTTGAAGCGCCACTGCACCAGACGCTGGGTCTGGGTGAAGCTGCCGGCCTTCTCCGTGTGATTGGCCGCAGGCAGGAAGAAGACCTCCGTGTCGATGTCCTCCGGGGCGAGTTCCCCGGACTCGATCTCCGGGCCGTTCTTCCACCAGGTCGCGGATTCGATGAGCGAGAAGTCGCGCACGACCAGCCACTTGAGGTGGCTCATCGCCATGCGCTGCATGCGACCGTTCGCAGATCCCACTGCGGGGTTCTGGCCGAGGATGAAGAATCCGTCCACGCCGTCCTCGAGCATCCGCACCGCAGTCTGGTACGTGCCGTGGGCACCGTTGATGCGGGGCAGGTACTCGAACGCGAAGTCGTTGTCCTTCGTCGCCGCATCTCCCCACCACGCCTTGAGCAGACTCACGGCATAGGCGTTCCCGTTCGACCAGAAGCCCTTCTGGGTCTCCGGCCTGCCGACCCCCGTGACGTAGTCGTCGAAGCGGTCGTGGATCGCAGCCGACGGCATCGGCAGGTAGCCGGGCAGCAGGTTGAAGAGCGTCGGGATGTCGGTCGATCCCTGGATCGTCGCGTGCCCGCGCAGCGCCATCACACCGCCGCCGGGCCTGCCCATATTGCCCAGCAGCAGCTGGAGGATCGACGCGGTGCGGATGAACTGGGCCCCCAGCGAGTGCTGGGTCCAGCCCACGGCGTAGGCGAAGCACGTCGTGCGGTCGCGTCCGGAGTTCTCCGTGACGGCGCGCAGGAGGTAGCCGAAGTCCTCCGGCGAGATGCCGCAGGTCGTCTCCACCGCCTCGGGCGTGTAGCGGGCGTAGTGCCGCTTGAGGATCTGGAAGACCGTCCGAGGGTCCTCGAGCGTCGGGTCGACGAGCGGTTCGCCGTCCTCGTCCTGCGCGTACTGCCACGTCGCGCTGTCGTACGTGTGCGTCGTCGGGTCGTAGCCGGAGAACAGCCCCTCGAGGTCCTCGGGACCCTGGTAGTCCTCACTGATGAGGTTCGCTGCGTTGGTGTAGTGACGGACGTACTCGTCGAAGAACAGGTCCTGTTCGAGGACGCCGCGGATGAGCGCACCCAGGAGCACGATGTCCGAGCCCGCCCGGATCGGGACGTGCTTGTCCGCGTTCGCGGTCGTGCGGGTGAACCGGGGGTCGACGTGGATGACCTTCGCCCCGCGCATGCGCGCTTCGACGACCCACTGGTAGCCGACCGGATGGCATTCGGCCATGTTCGACCCCTGGATGACGATGCAGTCCGCATTCGCCATGTCCTGGATGGGCTGAGTGGCGCCGCCCCTGCCGAAAGAGGATCCCAGACTGGGAACCGTGGCGGAGTGTCAAATGCGCGCCTGGTTCTCGATCTGTATCGCGCCGGCCGCCGTGAACAGCTTCTTGATGAGGTAGTTCTCCTCATTGTCGATGGTCGCGCCGCCCAGGCTGGCGATGCCCATCGTCCGCCGCAGCGGGCTGCCGTTCTCGTCCGTGTCCTGCCAGTGCTTCCGCCGGGCCTCCAGCAAGCGGTCGGCGATCATGTCCGTCGCGGTCTCGAGGTCGAGCGTCTGCCAGTCCTTCGCCCGCGGCGCCCGGTAGAGGACGTCGGTGACGCGGCCCGCTGAGTTGACGAGCTGTTCGCTGGCGGCGCCCTTGGGGCAGAGGCGCCCGCGGGAGATCGGTGAGTCCGGATCGCCCTCGATCTGGACGACCTTGTTGTCGCGGACGAACACGTTCTGCCCGCAGCCCACGGCGCAGTAGGGGCAGACGGACTTCACGACCGCATCGGAGGTGGCCGTGCGGGGCTTCGTCGCACGGGTCTTGCCCGACGTCACGGAGGGGCCGCGACCGGAGACGTCACCGGATCGGAACTGCCTCAGGACCGGCCATTCGAGCGGACTGAACCTCGCCATGCGGTCACGATACCAGCGAACACGAGGTTCTCCAGGGGGTTCTTCGGAGGGTTCTCCGGGGTTCTCTCGGCAGAATCACCGCGCACCCATCGACACAGGAGCCGGCGCCGGGAAAGATGTGCACGAGTCCGGGACATCCGACACAGCACTCGACCGGGCACATCCCGATCACGCAGAGCGAAGGAGCTCCCATGTCCATCCTCGACCGCGAGGCGATCATCGCGCCCGTGACCTTCAACCGCTGGCTCATCCCGCCGGCGGCACTCGCCATCCACCTGAGCATCGGCCAGGCGTACGCCTTCTCGGTCTTCAAGAATCCGCTGGCCGAGCACTTCGGCATGGGCGAGGGCGGCGACGTCGCGATCGGCTAGATCTTCTCCCTGGCGATCGCGATGCTCGGCATCTCGTCGGCGATCGGCGGCACCTGGGTGGAACGGGCCGGGCCCCGGAAGTCCATGGTAGTCGCGGGAGCCTTCTGGGTCGTCGGCTTCTTCGTGTCCACCGCGGGCATCGCGATGGACCAGCTGTGGCTCGTCTATCTGGGCTACGGCGTGATCGGCGGGATCGGCCTGGGCATCGGCTACATCTCTCCCGTGTCCACCCTCATGAAGTGGTTCCCCGACCGCCCCGGCCTGGCGACGGGCCTGGCCATCATGGGCTTCGGCGGCGGCGCGCTCATCGCGAGCCCGGCCTCGAACGCGCTCATGGTGTTCTTCGGCGGCAGCCCGGACGCCATGGCGGACGGGATCATGCAGACGTTCCTCACGCTGGCCGTGCTCTACCTCATCGTGATCGCCATGGGCGCCTACGTCATCCGGCTGCCGCACCCGGACTGGAAGCCGCAGGGCTACGACCCGGACACGGCGGCGTCGAAGCCCATGCAGACGACCGGCTCCGTGTCTGCGAACCAGGCGCTGAAGACCCCGCAGTTCTGGTTCCTCTGGGTCGCGCTGTTCACGAATGTGACGGCCGGCATCGGCATCCTCGAGAGCGCCTCGCCGATGATCCAGTCGTCGTTCGGGATCACCGCCGTGGCAGCGGGCGGGTACGTCGGCCTGCTGTCGCTCACGAACATGGGCGGCCGGTTCATCTGGTCGACGGTGTCGGACTACATCGGCCGGAAGAACATCTACGTCGTCTACCTGGGGGTGGGGGCCGGCCTGTACTTCGTGCTGGCCAGCTTCGGCTCCCAGTCGCTCGCGCTGTTCGTCGTCTCGACGCTCGTCATCCTGTCGTTCTACGGCGGCGGCTTCGCCACGGTGCCCGCCTACCTCAAGGACCTCTTCGGCGTGTACCAGGTGGGCGCCATCCACGGGCGTCTGCTCACCGCGTGGTCTGCGGCGGGCATCGCAGGGCCGCTGCTGGTGAACTCGATCGTGGAGAGCTCTCGCTCCGGCGGCGGAGAGGGCTTCGAGCTCTACCGCCTGTCCCTCTTCATCATGGCCGGGATCCTCGTGGTGGGCCTGGTCGGGAACCTCCTCATCCGCCCGGTGGCGGAGAAGCACTTCTCCGACCGCCAGATGGTCGCCGCCAAGAACGAAGAGGACCGCGAGGCCGCGTCCGAGGCCGCTGACACCCACCAGCAGACCGCCGCCGGAGACGCCGGCACCGTGCACAGAACGGTGGCCATCGTCCTCGCGGTGCTCGTGGGCGGCAGCCTGCTCTACGGCCTGGGCGAGACCGCCGTCCGTGCCGCCGCACTCTTCGTCGGCTGACTCTTCGTCCGCTGACAGTGCAGGGGCTGGCTGTACGGAGACTGGCTGCCCGCCGGCTGACTGCGCGCCGGCAGAGCACAGAACGAGGCGGCGGAGACTCCCTCATCGTCTCCGCCGCCTCTTCGCCCTGACGGGAGCACCTGCTGCATCCCAGGCGCATCCGTCGCGAACCCGCCAGCGACCGGCCAGCGGCACAGAGGCCGCCGACACGTCGACCGGTCATCCGTCACGGGTCGGCCCCGATCGACACTCTCCGACGTCGTCTCACAGTCCTCGGATCAAGCGCACCGTCGATCAGGTAAGGTCAGCCTACCCTTGCCTCCATGCGAGCCGCAACTGTCCCTCGCCGCGCGCCACCCGGTGCGGCGCCTCAGTCGATGCGGTCTGCGTCGGGGAACGACGGCAGGTACTGCGGAAAGTCCTTCGGCACCGTCATCGCGAACTCCGGCGCCCGCTTGTCGAGGAACGACTGGACGCCCTCCCGCGCATCGGCCTCCTGGCCCATCTCGTAGATGAGCCGCGAATCGCGGCGGTGCGCCTCCCACGGCGATGAGGCCCCGAGCATGCTCCACAGCAGCTGGCGGCTGGCGCCCAGCGACACGGCCGACGCGCGGTCGACGATCGCCCGCGCCATGTCCATCGCGGTCTCGAACAGCTCGTCCGGTGCGACGACGCGGGACACGAGGCCCGCCGAGCGCGCCTCCTCGGCGTCGAAGACCCGTCCCGTGTAGACCCAGTCGAGTGCCTGGGTGATGCCGACGATGCGCGGCAGGAACCAGCTGGAGGCCGCCTCGGGCACCAGCCCGCGGTGGGCGAACACGAAGCCGAACCGGGCCTCGGTCGAGGCGATCCTGATGTCGGTCGGAAGCGTCATCGTGGCGCCGATCCCCACTGCGGCGCCGTTGACAGCGGTGATGATCGGCTTGCGCATCGATGCGAACGCGAGCGTCACCTGCCCGCCGCCATCGCGACGGTGCCCGTCGACGGTCGGAAAGCCACCGGCCTCGTCGCTCTCCGCGTGCGTGGCTGACGTGAAGTCGAACGTCGACCCCCCACCGCTCAGGTCGGCACCCGGGCAGAAGAACTTGCCCCGACCCGTGAGGATCACCGCCCGGACGCCGTCATCGTTGTCCGCACGCTGAGCGGCGGCGATGAGGTCGTCCCGCATCGTGCCGTTGAAGCCGTTCCTGCTGGGCGGATTGTCGATCGTGATGACCGCGATGCGGTCGGTGACCTCGTAGTCGAGCGTCGTGTACTCGCGGTCGGATGCCTGCTGGTCAGCAGCGGTCATGTCCACTCTCCTCGTTGAAAGCCGGCTGGCCACACCAACCTATCGTTCGTTCGATGAGGTGGGGAAGGGGGCCCGTCGGAACGACAGTCCCGGGTCGCGCCGGGGTGGGAGCAGTCGGCCGCCGGGTGGTCCGCCTCAGAGGATGCCGCGATAGGCGCCGCCGTCGATGAGCAGGCTCTGGCCGGTGATGTACCCGGCCCGATCGGAGGCGAGGAAGGCGCACGCCGCGCCGAACTCATCCGGCTCTCCGAACCTCTTGGTGGGGATGGAGGCGGCGGCGGTCCCGCGGACCTCGTCGATCGACCGGCCCGAGGCCTCGGCGGTGAGCGACTGCCCCGACTGCAGCCGGTCGGTGTCGAACGAACCCGGCAGCAGGAAGTTGATCGTCACGTTGGCGTGGGCGACGTCGCGCGCGACCCCGGCGAGGAAGCCCGTGAGGCCCGCGCGCGCACCGGAGGAGACGTCGAGCCCGGCGATCGGCATCTTGACCGAGGCCGAGGTGATGTTCACGATGCGGCCGAAGCGGCGCTCCACCATGCCGCCGAGCACGCGGCGGGCGAGCGCGATCGGGGTGACCATGTTGTTCTCCACGCCGGCGCGGATGTCGTCGTCGTCCACATCGGTGAAGGCGCGGAACGGCGGCCCACCGTTGTTGTTGACGAGGATGTCGACGGCGCCGTCAGCCGCGGCGACGAGCGCCTCCTGCACGTCGAGATCCGCGACGCTGCCCACGACGGTGCGGACGTCCGCACCCGTCTCGTCGCGGATGTCCCGCGCCGTGGCCTCCAGTGCGTCTGCTCGTCGTCCGTTGAGGATGACGATGGCACCCGCCCGTGCGAGCTCCGTCGCACACGCGCGGCCGAGCCCCGCGCTCGATGCGCAGACGACCGCGCGCCTGCCTGCGATTCCCAGATCCATGTCTCTCCTCTTCACTGCTGTGTGGTCGGTCGTCGGCTGGTCGGCCGGACGTTGATGTGCCGTAGGTCGAAGTGTCGTCGGTCGGAGTGCCGTGGGCCAGAGGACCGTCGGTCGGAGTGCCGTCGATCAGCGGTCAGGCCCGCGTGCCGTCGACCGTTCGCGGGTACTACACGATGCGTTCGTGGTGGGAGTAGGCGTTGAGTCGTGTCCCGCGATTGAAGCCGATCACGGTGATGCCCTGCTCGCGCCCCAGGTCGACGGCCAGGCCCGACGGTGCGCTCACGGCGGACAGGACGGGGATCCCCGCCATCGCGGCCTTCTGCACGAGCTCGAAGCTTGCGCGGCCCGACACCTGCAGGATCGTGTCCGACAGCGGGAGCATCCCCTCCTGCAGCGCCCAGCCGATGACCTTGTCCACGGCGTTGTGGCGCCCGACGTCCTCACGCACGGCCACCAGCTCCGCGGTGTCCGCGATGCCACCGGCGTCGTCCCGCTCCAGCCGGAAGAGACCGGCAGCATGGACTCCGCCGGTGGACCCGAACAGCTTCTGCTCAGCGCGCATGGCGTCCGGCAGGGTGAGGACCGCACGTGAGGTGACGGCCGGGGACGCGACCGGACCGTCGTCACTCATCGCATCGAGGACGATCGGGTAGGTGGACGTGCGCTGGACGGCCTCGATCGAGGCAGTGCCGCAGATGCCGCACGCGGACGAGGTGTAGATCTGCCGCGCCTGGTAGCGCTCCCGGTCCCAGGTCCCCGGCTCCAGGCTGACCCGCGCGACGTTGAGGTTCCGCGTCCCGTCCGGGTCGATGCCCGTCGAGAAGTCCACGCGCAGGATCTGCTTCCAGTCCGTGACGATGCCTTCGCTCAGCAGGAACCCCGCGATGAGTTCGACATCGTCGCCCGGTGTCCGCATCGTGACGGTGAACTGCTCGCCGTCGAGTCGCACCTCCAGCGGCTCTTCGCCCGCCAGGGAATCCGCCCGGGCGTCGATCAGGCCCGTCTCATCGAATCGACGCACCCGCGTCCGCACTGTCCTGCGCATCGTAGCCTCCTGCACTCCGCCCTGCGGCTGCCTCTCCAGTGTCTCCCATTCACGGCGCCACGTCGTGACTGCCCCTCGAGACACGCGTTCGTCTCGCCTCGTCCGCCCGGCGGGCGATCACTCCAACCCGGCGGGCGATCACTCCGGCCCAGCGCCACCCTCCGGCCGCGCGCACTGGTCCGGGAACGCCCGCACCCACGCTTCGTAACCGCCCACCACGTCATGGAGTCGCAGCGCCGGGGGCTGCGAGTCGTCCACCTCCGCGTAGGGGCCCAGCATGTCGAGGGCACGGGCGGACCGCGCACCGGCGTGGCAGTGGATGTAGACGTCGACCGTGTCGGTGAGTGACTCCGCGTCGATCTGCACCGCCCACGCGCGCATCTGAGCGGCTGCGGCGCCGGGGTCCGATGCGATCCGGTCCAGCGGCAGCAGGCGAGCTCCGGGGATCATCCCGTCCGCGGCCTCGGCGGGGGTCCGCACGTCGACGATCAGTGTCCGTGGACCGTCCGAGATCAGCGTCGGTGGACCGACCGCGCCGCCGGTTCCCGGACCCTCCGGCTCGCGCCCCACATACTCCGCGGGGGACGCGTGGCTGGTTCGACGGACACGTGAACGCGCCCGTCCCTCGAACCGCTCACCCGTCCCTCGCGGATTCGGAGGACTCTCGGACGCGCCCACCGACCCCACCACGTCCGCCGGCGCGGCGCCCAGCTGCGTCGCGCTCACCTGACGCGGCACGCCGCGCCCCACGTCCGCTGCGGTCTGCGGCCGGGTCACACGGGGCGAGCGCACGAGCGGCACCGTCTCCCACTCCGCGGTGAGCATGTCGTACACGAGCACGCGACCGATCGCGGGGCGGCCGATCCCCAGCACGAGCTTCAGCACCTCACCGGCCATCGCGGTGCCGAGCACCCCCGGCACCGTTCCCAGCACACCGGCCGCCGCGCAGCTGGGCACCGCGCCGGCGGGCGGCATGACGGGCAGCAGGTCGCGGTAGACCGGCCCGTGGGATGCGTGGAAGACGCTCAGCTGACCGCCATCGGTGAGCACCGCTGCCCACACGTGCGGGATGTCCAGGAGCGTGCAGGCATCCGACACCACGTAGCGGGCGGCGAACGAGTCCGCCCCGTCGACGACCACGTCGTACCCCTCCACGACCTCCATGACCGTGTCGGGAGTGAGGCGGAGGGCGTGCGTCACAACCGTCACCTCGGGGTTCAGGGCCCGCAGCGCGTCTGCGGCGGAGTCGACCTTGGGCCTGCCGATGTCCGCCGTCCGATGCACGATCTGCCGATGCAGATTGCTGACCTCCACGCGGTCGTCATCGACGATCCCGATCGTCCCGATCCCGGCCGCCGCGAGGTACTGACCGGCCGGGCTGCCCAATCCGCCGGCGCCCACGAGCAGCACGCGTGCCTGCGCGAGCTTCTCCTGGCCCGACTCCCCCACGCCGGGGACGCGGACCTGCCGGGCATAGCGACCGGCGAGGTCCCCTCCAGGTTCCGCTCCCGGGCTCACTCCAGAGCCCACTCCAGAGCCCGCTCCAGGGCTCATTCCACGCCCACCCAGTCGTGACCGCCGTCGGAGTAGTCCTGGCGCTTCCAGATCGGCACGCGCGCCTTGACGCGATCGACGAGCTCCGCGCAGGCGGTGAACGCCTCTCTGCGATGCGCCGATGCCACCGTCACCAGCAGGGCATCCTCGCCCACGCGCAGCTCACCGATCCGGTGCTCGACGCTCATGCGCACGCCGGGGTGGTCCGCGACCGCTTCGGCCAGCACCTCGTCGAGCACCGACTGGGCCTGCGGATGCGCTGTGTACGCCAGCCCCACGACGTCGTCCCGGCCCGAGTCGTGGTCGCGCACGACCCCGTGGAACACCGCGAGCGCACCGGTCTGCGGAGTCTTCACGCGGGCCTCGGCGGCGGTGAGGTCCAGGGGCTCGTTCGTGACGCGTCCCCAGGCGAACGGCTCCGGCATCGGTTCCACCGCGGCTGGCGATCCCCCCACCGGTTCCACTGCGGCCGGCGATCCCCCCACCGGTTCAGGCGACGGCAGTACGGAGAACGGTTCCGTCGCCGGCAGCGCCGCGTCTGCCTCCGCAGCGCGCCCGCGCGGGGCATGGACCCCGTCGCCGACGTTCTCGAGCTGCGCCTGGATATGGTGCAGGATCGGGTCGAGGATCGTGATCCCGTCCTTCACTCCCCCGACGGACCCGGGCAGATTCACGACGAAGGTGCGGTCGCACGCGCCTGCGGTCCCCCGGCTCATCGCCGCCTCCGGCAGCTTCGCCAGCCCGTGGTCCACGAGTGCCTGGACGATCCCCGTCGCCTCCTTGTCGAGGATGCTGCGGGTCTCCTCCGGGGTCGTGTCCTCGGGTGCCAGACCCGTTCCGCCCGTCGTGACGATCACGCGCGGACGCTCCTCCTCGGGCCCGTCCAGCACGTGCCGTCGGAGGGCGTTCCCGACGGCAGGACCGTCCGGGACGATCTGCGGCGCGTCCACGCGGTAACCGCGCTCGCCCAGCCAGCCGGCCAGCAGCGGTCCGGTCGCGTCCTCGGCCTCGCCCGCGTAGCCGGACGTCGACACGACCAGCACCACCGCGCGCCTGCCCGCACCGAACGTCGCCGACCGGTCGCCGCCGCGCGTCGCCCTGCGCGGACGCCTGTCCGCATCCGGTCGCGTGTGTCGTGTCATCCGTGGTCCTTCCACTCGCCGAGGCGCCCATCATCCGGGCCGCCGTCCCCGGCACTGCAGTCCCCGGCACTGCTGTCTCCGGGCCCCCCGTCGCCGAGGCTGCCCGCCGGTCCCCTGCCCCAGTCGCCGGAGGCGCCTCCGGACTTCTGCTCGACGCGGGTGGGGCCGATGACGGCGTCCCGGTCGAGCGCCTTCACCATGTCGTAGAGCGTGAGTGCCGCAACGGACGCAGCGGTCAGCGCCTCCATCTCCACCCCCGTCACGCCCTTCGTCTTCACGCGGGCGCGGACAGCGATCGCGCCGGGGTCATCCGCGGCGCGATCCAGGTCGACGGAGACACCGGTGAGCGGCAGCGGATGGCACAGCGGCACGAGGTCCGGGGTCCGCTTCGCCGCCATGATCCCGGCGACGCGGGCGACGGCGAGCGCATCACCCTTCGGCAGGGTGCCCTCGACCATCTGGTCGACGACCTCGGCGGTGGTCGTCAGCCGTGAGGACGCGACAGCGACCCGACTCGTCACCGCCTTCGCGGACACGTCGACCATGTGGGCTGTGCCGTCAGCGCGCACATGCGTGAGGCGGCCGGAGACACGGGCGTCCTCGTGGGGGTCGTCGTGGGCGCTCACAGGACCACCACCTCGACGACGGCTCCCACCGGCAGCTCTGCGTTCCCCGGCGGGACCACGATGAGGGAGTCTGCAGGGGCCGCGGTGGCCAGCAGGTGCGAACTCGTGCCGGGGATCGCGCGCACGCGCAGTCGTGTGGAGTCCGGGTCGGTGGGCCCGTCGCGGATCGTGCCCACGTCCATCTCGGATCGTCGCAGCTGGGTCTTGGCGGGGAGCGGACTGACCGGGGCGGCGAGCGCAGCGGTCACTCTGCGCGAGGGCCGCCCGGTGGACCAGGCGCGGTCCATGGCGTCGCGCAGCAGGACGTGGGCGCTGATCCAGGTGCTCACCGGGTTGCCGGGGAAGCAGACGATCGGGATGTGTTCGCCGGAGCCGCTGTCCAGAACGCCCACTCCCTGCGGACCGCCGGGCTGCATCGCGACGGAGCCGAACTCCACGCGCGCAGTCAGGCCGCCGAGGTCCACGCCGGCACCCTGCGCACCCGAGCCCTCCTGCCCACCGAGCCCCTGCTGGACCACTTCGAATCGGCCTGCGCTGATGCCGCCGCTCGTGATGACGAGGTCCGGTTCGATCGCGCGGACGCGGGCGGCGAGCGACGCGCGGAAGTCCTCGACCGTGTCGTCGACGACGAGCGACTCGACGACGTCGGCCCCGCAGCGGCGCATGACGGCGCCCAGCAGAGCAGCGTTCGCGTCGAAGACCTGGTCGTCGCGCAGCTGCGTGCCGGGTGCTGCGACCTCGTCCCCGCCGGTGACGACGAGGACGCGGGGGCGGGCGCGGACGCTGATCGTCGTCAGGCCGAACGCTGCGAGCACTCCCAGGGACGCAGAGCCCAGGACCGCTCCGGCCGGGAGTGCGACGTCCCCGGCGGCGATGTCGCTGCCCCGGGGGCGGACGAACCGGCCCGCCGGCGTCCCGGGGACGCTGATGCTCGGCGAGTCGTAGCCGTCAGACTCCTCGACGGGGATGATCGCGCTGGTGCCGGGCGGCACGGGTGCGCCGGTCATGATGGGCACGGCCGTGCCCGGTTCCACCGCGTCTCCCGTCTGGCCGGCGGCGATCATACCGGCGACGGCGAAGGACCCGGGAGTCGCCGCCGCATCGAGCGCGAACCCGTCCATCTGCGAATTGTCAAAGCGGGGCAGATCGAAGGGCGCCCGCAGGTCATCGACGAGCACGCGGTCGAGCGCCTCCGCGACGGGCACGGTCTCCGCGCCGATCGTGCGCACGCTCAGCGCTGCGACGAGGGCACTCACGTGATCGTCGATGCTGCGCGGTTCCGACCAGCTGCGGAAGGGGCCTCCGAGGGCGGAGGTGGACGCCTGGACGCCGATTTCGGTCATGGTTGCGACTCTACCGGGGCGAAGTACTACCGGTCAGTCGCTTTCAGTGCCGCACCGCGAGCGTAACCCAGAGCGTGTCCTGGGGTTACCCGCAAGCTGTAGACACGTGAGCCACCTCACGCGGCGTGCGTGAGTGACGTTTCCTGCTCGCCCCCGACCGTCTCAACCGCCGCGACCATGCCCCGCTCGAACTCCACCGGCGGCACC
>NZ_FXZM01000019.1 GCF_900169175.1 Brevibacterium jeotgali
CTGATGAACGCCACCCGACGAGCCTAGAGCACCCCGATTAGTGCGTGAAACACACCCCCAGGCCCAACATCACCCCAGGTCACAGAGCTACGGAACGCGCCAACCCGCAGACGTGAGCCAAGTCAGGATCGCATCCTCCGATGGGACGTTCGGTTTCGAGATCCCGGTGGTGATGGAGGGCGGCTCGGAATCGACCGTGTTCTCCGCCCGGATTCCTGCGAAGCGGCTCGGAGTGGGCTCGCACTGCACATACGACTTCTGGCTGCTCGCCGCCGGTGCGCGGGCCAAGCGCCGCGTGACAGTCGAGGAGTCTGTGATCGCAGAGGCGACCGGAAGCGGACTCGGCGGCCGCGGCCGCCTGCGCTCGACCGCTGGCGGGAACCTGATCCTCACCCTGGACCAGAGCGTCTGAGCCGGAGCAGATCCAGACTCCGGCAGCGCCGCGGAACGTCAGTCCGTCGCTTCCATGCTGCTCGACTGCCGGGTGAAGGCAGCGAGCTTCCGCCCCCGTTCCTCGACGAGCTCTGTGATCGTCGTGAGGAACGCCGTCGTGGAGGTGCCGATGCCTCCTTCGCCGAAGTAGAAGGTCCGCATGCGCGACCGAGCGTCGCGATGCTCGTCGGCCTCCAGCTGAGCACGGACCATCTCGTCGACCCCCGCGATCGACCCCGCGTCGATGACAGGTGTGCATCGGCTGATCGGGGCATCTCGGTGCAGCTGCGGGGCGTCCGTCCGTCGATCGGTGAGGAGGAGCGGGCTCTCAGGTCGCAGATAGAGGAAGTCGAGGCCCACACTGGAGATGTCCGTGACGAGCAGGTCGACGTCCGTGAACATCGCGAGGATGTCTCCCTGCATCTTCACGGAGTGCGGTTCTCCGGCCTCCTCGATCAGTGCACGGATCTGTGCATCCGCTTCAGCGATGTCCGGATCCGTGGTGTCCTCCACGCGCGGATGCGGCTTGTAGAGGACACGTGAGCGGGGAACGTCCAGCAGAGCCCTCATGATATCGACGCCGTAGCGGTCGATGGAGGTGTAGTTGTTCGACTCGTTCTCGCCTTCCCACGTCGGCGCGTACATGAGCGTGCGGAGTCCGGACGGCGGCAGGTCGGGTTCGCGCGGGACGTCCAACTGCGGTCGTCCGACCGCGATGAGCTTGGATTCGTCGAAGTCGAGGAGCGCCGCCCGATGCCGTTCGAGCGCGGCCCGGCCCGCTATCAGCGTCTTGTCGTAGGCCTTCGCCTGATTCGAGACCATGCTGATCTTGTCGCTCTCGCCATGATTCACATGCACGTGGACCATGGGGGCGTAGGAGAGGGACTGGAAGTTCGTCACACCGTTGTTGACGTAGATCGCGAGCTTGTAGTCGTTCTCGAAGTAGAGGGTGGCGAGATCCTCGAACCGGCGCACGAACACCATCGGCAGCTGCGTCGTGCCCTTCACCTCGCGCAGCGCTCCGAGCTTGCGGAAGACCAGGAGGACGGGGTGGTGCTCATTGAGCTTCTCGAGGACGGGCAGCCACTGCGTCAGCTGGTAGGTCTTCTCCGCGTTGTCTCCGAAGTACGCGACGATCTGTGCGGAGACGGGGATCCCATGGATCTCGTGGCCTGCGGGGCGCCCACGCTTCCGACCACCGCGGATCCACGCGCTCGTCGCCGTCCACGCGCGTGAGCGCACCAGAGCCTGTGCCTGTGACTGCGCCCAAGCCTTCATCGCGGTCCCTCCTCGAGTCGTCTCACCATCTGGCTCAGTGTAGTGACCCGCGGTGCGGCGGACTGCCGGTGCGGCTGCGGGCCTCAGCGCGCTGCATCGACGCGCTGCATGAAGTCCCACGCGTCGGCGACCGTCTGCTCCAGCGCGAGCTCAGGAGCCCACCCGAGGACCTCACGTGCGAGCACGTTGGACGCGACGAGTGAGGTCGGGTCCCCCGGCCGCCGTGGCTCTTCGTCCGCCGGTATGGCGTGGCCGGTCACGGTGCGACATGCATCGAGCACCTGCCGGACCGTGTACCCCTCGCCGGTGCCCAGATTGATGATGCGGTGGACCCCCGCCGTCGAGGCCTCCAGCGCAAGCAGGTGTGCGCGGCCCAGATCCGTGACGTGGAGGTAGTCGCGGAGCGCGGTGCCGTCGGTGGTCGCGTAGTCGGTGCCGAAGATCCTGCACGCGTCGCTGCGGCCGGCGGCGACGCTGAGCAGGTTGGGGATGAGGTGGGTCTCCGGCGAATGCAGCTCCCCGAACCGGCCGCGGGCCCCACCGACGTTGAAATAGCGGAGCGAGGTCGCTGCGAGACCGTGGGCCCTGCAGTACGAACCCAGCATGTGATCGACCGCGAGCTTCGAGGCACCGTAGGCATTCACCGGGTTCGTGGGGGTCTGCTCGGTGATGGGGGAGTCTGCAGGCTCTCCGTAGGTCGCGGCGGTCGAGGAGAAGATCACGGTGGGGATGCTCGCTGAGCGCATGGCCTCTACGAGGGCGAAGGTCCCGGCGACGTTGTTCTCCCAGTAGAGCTGGGGCGCGGCGACCGATTCGCTCACCAAGGACTTCGCAGCGAAGTGGAGAACGGCCTCGAAGCCTCGTCCGAGCAGGTGAGGCCGACTGTCGTGGATGCGCGCATGGATGAAGTCCGCGCCCTCCGGGACGGCCTCGCGGTGCCCTGTGGAGAGATCGTCGAGGACGGTGACGTCATGTCCTGCATCGAGGAGCTGGGAGGTGACGACAGAGCCGATGTACCCGGCTCCTCCGGTGACGAGCAGCTTCATGGCGTGATCCTCGGTGTCGCGGTGCGGGAACGGGGCGGTGCTCCGATCAGACTAGCGATCACTCGCCGGAGGTGCATGCCCTCGAGGTGCGGGTCGACACCGTCGTGCACCGGCCGCCTCAGGCAGAATGGCCCTATGAGCATCGATCTGGAGATCGCACAGGCAGCGTCGCTGAAGCGGATCACGGAGATCGCGGACACCCTGGGTGTGCCTGCTGACGATCTGGTCCCCTACGGCTGGACGAAGGCGAAGGTGCCGCTGTCCGTCCTCGAGCAGGCCGAACAGGAGCGGAGCCCCGGACGTCTGGTGCTCGTCACGGCGATGAGCCCCACACCGGCGGGCGAGGGGAAGACGACGACCAGCATCGGCCTCGCCGACGGGCTCAATGAGCGGAATCGGCGCCGCACCGCAGCAGGCGACGAACCCACCGGGCAGGCGGTGCTGGCACTGCGCGAACCCAGCCTGGGGCCGGTGTTCGGCATGAAGGGCGGTGCGGCCGGCGGCGGTCACGCTCAGGTCGTCCCCATGGAGGACATCAACCTGCACTTCACCGGTGACTTCAACGCGATCGCGTTGGCGAACAATCTCGCCGCGACCATGCTCGACAACCACATGCACCATGGGAATCCGCTCGACATCGACCCCCGCCGGGTCCACATCCGCCGCGTCGTGGATCTCAATGACCGCGCCCTGCGGAACACCACCATCGGGCTGGGCGGGGTCACTGGCGGCGTGCCGCGGGAAGATCACGTCGACATCGTCGTCGCGAGCGAGGTCATGGCAGTGTTCTGCCTGTCCACCAGCATCGCGGACCTCCGGCAGAGGCTGTCCCGCATCGTCGTCGCCCACACGCGCGACCGCACCCCCGTCACGGTCGAGGACATCGACGCGGCAGGTGCGATGACGGCGCTCCTGCGCGACGCGCTGTCACCCAATCTCGTGCAGACCCTCGAGCACTCTCCCGCGTTCATCCACGGCGGACCGTTCGCCAACATCGCCCACGGCTGCAACAGTGCGCTCGCCACCCGCACCGCGATGGCGCTGGGGGACTGGACGATCACGGAGGCGGGGTTCGGCGCGGACCTGGGAGCGGAGAAGTTCCTCGACATCAAATGCCGCGCCGCGGGGATCTGGCCCGACGTCGTGTGCGTGGTCGGCACTGTGCGTGCACTCAAGTACCACGGTGGCGTGGACAAGGCCGACCTGGAGACGGAGAACGTCGACGCGATGCTCGACGGCATGGCCAACCTCGAACATCATCTGACGGTCCTCCAGGACGTCTACGGGCTCACCCCGGTGGTGAGCCTCAACCGGTTCCCCTCAGACACTGACGCCGAGGTGGAGGCCGCGATCGCCCATCTCGCGCAGTTCGGTGTGAGAGCGGAATCCGCGGAGCACTGGGCGAAGGGCGGCGAAGGATGCCTGGACCTCGCCGACGCCGTCATTGCCGCAGCGTCGGAGAACGATGAGCGCGGGGGCGGCCATCCGCGCCACTCGTACGACCTCGCATCGCCTCCCGTGGAGAAGATCGAGCAGATCGCCACGCGCATCTATCGGGCCGGCTCGGTGCAGGTTCCGCCTGCTGTGCAGAAGAAGCTCGACAGCTTCGCCGCGGAGGGGCACGGGGACCTCCCCGTGTGCATCGCGAAGACGCAGTACTCGCTGAGCTCCGACCCCGCGCTCCGCGGAGCGCCGAAGGACCACGTGCTCACAGTCCGCGATGTGCGTCTGTCCGCAGGCGCAGGCTTCATCGTGGTGATCTGCGGCGACATCATGACGATGCCCGGACTGCCGAGGGATCCTGCTGCGCACCGCATCGATGTGGCGGATGACGGGACGATCTCGGGTCTGTTCTGACTGTCCATCGGTCAGCCGCTGGTGTGTGGATCGGACTCGACGGCTGTGAGTCCCCGCCATGTCACCGCTCCAGCTGGACCTGGCGCGGGCCGCTGAGGAAAGGTCTGATCCCATGCGCGTGAGGGACAGCAGACTGGACATCGCGAAGGGCGTCCTCATCCTCCTGGTTGTCTTCGGCCATCTGCTTCCCCGCATCGGGCTCGATGACGGGCTGACGAACCTCGCCTACACCGTCATCTATGCATTCCACATGCCGGCATTCATCTTCCTCGCCGGGATCACGGCGAGGTCGACGCGCCTCATCGAGCGGATCGCCACCTTCGTGATTCTGCTGATCGCGTTCCAGGCCCTCTACTACGTGGCGGAGAGACGGATCGGCGACCCGTTCGCATGGAGCTGGACGGACCCGCACTGGATCATGTGGTTCCTGCTCGCACTGATCTGGTGGACCCTCACCGTGCCGTTCATCGAGCGCTTCCCCCGGACGCTGGTCGCGGTGTCAGCTGTGGTCGGCATCTGCGCCGGAGTGCTGCCGTTCGCGGGGTCGGAGCTCTCCATCTCGAGGTCGCTGGTGTTCTGGCCGTTCTTCGTCGTGGGCAAGGTGTATGGAGCGAAGCTGTTCGCCCTCACCGCAGATCTTCCGCTCTGGACGCGTGTGTCCGGGTGTGCCGTGGCGTTCCTGCCGCTGCTCGCGCTGTTCGTCGCCGGCACGGACGCCGGCTGGCTGTACGGCTCGGGGAACTTCGACCACCTCGAGGTCTCTGATCCGCGCGGGATCCTCATTCGCGCCTGTCTCACGCTCATCGCCTTCCTCGCGATCCTCGCGCTGCTCGCGGCAGTCCCGGACATGAGGGGTCCCCTCACCGTGATCGGCGAGCGATCGCTGTCCGTCTACCTCCTGCACGGCTTCCTCATCATCGCGCTGACTCCGGCACTGGCGGAGTTCTTCTCCGGCGGCTACGGCCACGCGGTGCAGATCGGCGCGGTCGTCATCAGCGGATTCGCCGCGGGAGGCATCGCGTTCGCGCTGTCGTCCAAGCCGGTCCACTGGATCGTCTCGACCCCGCCCAAGAGAGCCGCGGCCGCGATCGCCTCACTCCTCACCCCGCGCGAACGCGCTCATACCCCGCCCGACCCTGCGCGGAACGCACGCTGAGTCGGCGTGCCTCATGTGTTCCGCGTCCGCTCCAAGGCGTAGAGTGCTCCGGTATCCACCCGTCGGCCGCACTCGGTGACGACTCGCAGCGAGCGACGGGCGACCGGACGACAGAGGACTGGGATGTTGGAACGGCGACGCGAGCCCGCGGGAGCGCCCACACCGGAGCAGCGGGTCACCTGGTCGCAGCGCTGGGCAGACCGCCGTCGGCTCTTCCGCGAGGTCCTGTCGTTCCTGTCCGTCGGAGGCATCGCCTATCTCGTCGACGTGGGACTGTCGAACCTCCTGCTCTTCGGCTTCCTGGGGGTTCCGGCGCTGCTGGTCGCCAGCCCCATCAAGGCGAAGGTCGTGTCCACGATCGTGTCGATGGCCGTCGCCTGGGTGGGCAACCGCTTCGTCACCTACGGCCAGCGGGACTCCGGCTCGACCCTCGCGGGGCTGTGGAAGTTCGTCGTCGTGAACCTCATCGGCATGGTGATCGTCGTCGCACCGCTGGGTGTCACGTGGTACCTGCTGGGCCTCCACGACCCGGTCTCCTACAACATCTCCACCAACGTCATCGGCATCGGCCTGGCGATGGTGTTCCGCTTCTGGGCCTACCGCACGTGGGTGTTCCCCGACCGCGGTGCACAGGACCCCGCCGCCGAGGTCGTCGCCACCGACGGCTTCGACCAGCCGTCCCGCTGAGCTCCGCGTCTCGCTGAGCCCGCGTCACAGGCGCTGCGCGCCGTCGGCGGTGACCTTCCCCTTGGTGTCGAGGAACCGCTTCGAGACGCGTGCGAGCGCGTCGATGTCATACTCCCGGTGGTTCTGGACGACGACGACCACGTCCGCGTCGGGTGCCGCACGCAGAGCGTCGTCAGCGCGTGGGACCTGCCTTCCCGCAGCAGTCCACTCGTCGATGTTGGGGTCGTGGTACGAGAGGTCGGCTCCGTGCTCCAGGAGCGCTTCCGCCAGTGGGATCGCGGGGGATTCTCGCCGATCGGAGATATTCGGCTTGTACGTCACGCCCAGCAGCAGGATCTTCGCACCGCGCAGCGCCTTGGCATCGTCGTTGAGGATGTCCTGGACCCGCCTCACCACATACGCGGGCATCGAGGAATTGATCTCCTGTGCCAGCTCGACGAAGCGGAAGGGGTAGCCCAGCCGGGACTTCACGTTGTATGACAGGTAGTTCGGGTCGATCGGGATGCAGTGACCGCCCACTCCGGGCCCGGGGTAGAACGCCTGGAAGCCGAACGGCTTGGTGCTCGCCATGTCGATCGCGTTCCACAGGTCGATGTCCAGTTCATGGCAGAACTGCGCCATCTCGTTCACCAGCGCGATGTTCACGTGGCGGTACGTGTTCTCCAGGAGCTTCGCCGTCTCCGCCTCGCGGGGTCCCTTCGCCGCGATCGTCGTGTCGACGAAGCGGCCGTAGAAGGCCCGCGCGCGTTCGGTGCTCTGCGGCGTGAGCCCGCCGACGATCTTCGGGGTGTTGACCAGCCCGTAGGTGGGGTTGCCCGGATCGATGCGTTCGGGCGAGAACGCCAGGTGGAAGTCGACCCCGGCCCGCAGCCCCGACTCCTCCAGGAGCGGCTGGACCAGTTCCTCCGTGGTGCCGGGGTACGTGGTCGATTCGAGGACCACCAGGGTCCCCGGGGTGAGGTTGCGGGCGATGGCGCGTGCGGCGGATTCGACCGCGCCGACGTTGGGGCGGGTGTCCTCGTCCAGGGGCGTCGGCACGCAGATGACGATCGCGTCCGCGTCGGCCAGGACCGCCTCGTCGGACGTCGCGCGGAAGCCGCGCTCCCGGATCGCCGCGACGTCGTCGTCGGAGAGGTCGTCGATGTGGGAGCGGCCGTCCATGAGCCCGTCGACGACCGTGCGCGACACGTCGAAGCCCGCGACCGTGAGGCCCGCGTGGACCGCCGCGTGGACGAGCGGCATGCCGACGTATCCGAGTCCCATGACGACTGCATCTACGGCCACGGCGGCTCCTCAGACGGTGGTGCGAACGCTCCGACGCGCGGCGCATTCTGGACGTTCAACTGGCATCGTGCCGATCAGTACACTACCAAGCATGGCCCCACCCCTCCGCATCTTGGTAGCGACCGTCGTGCACGACCCCGAGGACGCGAGGATCCGTCACCGGCAGCTGCCCGCGCTGGTCGACGCGGGGCACGACGTCGCGTACGCCGCGCCGTTCAAGGCGTTCGACCGGACACCGCCGGAGGGCGTGTGGGGGATCGATCTGCCGCGGGCGAAGGGCAAGCGCCGGCTGAGCGCGGTCCGCGCCGCCCGCACCCTGCTGAGCGCGATGTCGAGGACCGTCGACGTCATCCTCATCCACGACCCGGATCTGCTGCTGGCCGTGCTCGCGCTGCCGTGGCGGAAGGCGACGGTCGTGTGGGACGTCCACGAGGACACCGCCTCCGCCCTGCACATGCGGGACTGGGCCCCTCCCAAACTGCGGCCCATCCTCAGTGCCGGCGCGGTCGCCGCGGAGCAGTACGCGGAGTTCAACTTCCGCCTGCTGCTCGCGGAGCACGGGTACCGCGACCGCTTCACGCGCATCCATCCGGTCGTGCCCAACTCCGTGCGGGTCCCCGCTGAGGAGCCGCTGGAGCCCGGCGGCGACCGGGTCGTCTACCTCGGGAAGGTCACGCGACCGCGGGGCGGGGCGGAGCTCATCGAACTCGCCCGCCGCGTCCCGGAGGTGACGGTGGAGGTCATCGGACCGGCGGAGCGCGACATCGAGGACGAGCTCCGTGCCGCGGCGGACGAGGGGATCGTCGACTGGCGCGGCTTCATGCCGAACGACCTCGCCCTTCGCCGGCTGCGGGGCGCGCTCGCCGGGGTGAGCCTGCTGCACGACGAGCCGAACTACACGAACTCCCAGCCCACCAAGGTCATCGAGTACATGGCGCACGGCCTGCCGGTCATCACGACGCCCAACTGGGCGCCCAAGGAGCTGGTGGAGCACGCGGAGTGCGGTGCGGTCGTGCCGTTCGACGATGTCGAGGCCGCGGCCGAGGTCGTGAGGGACTGGGCCGCCGACCGCGACAAGCGGGCCGGTCTGGGGCGGACGGGGTACGACTACGCCAAGGCGCACCTCGACTGGAACTCGGACGCCCATGACTTCGTCCGGGCGCTCGAGGACGCGCGGATGCTGGACCTCGCGAAGCGCCGTCGTCCGCAGTCCACGGTGGAACGGGTGCTGGGACGCCGTCGCGGAAGGTCCGGGGCGTGAGCCCACAGCACATCACGGGGACACTGGGGCCCGGCGCCGCGGCCGGCGCTGCAGTGCCCGGCGCTGCGGCCGGCGACGGCACGGCACGCATCGACGCGGACACCGCGGCGTGGGCGCCGCGGACGCTGCACGCCGCCCACCTGCAGGACGCGGAGACCGCCCGCCGTGCCGATGCGCTGGTGATCCGGCGCGGCGCGGAGCGCGACGAGCTGCTGGGAGGGATCTCCGGCGCCGTGCCCGTCTACGTCGCCGCCGACGGCGGCAGCGCCCGCTTCGCGTCGCGGCTGTCGGCACTGACGGCGAGCGGTCCGGTGCGGGCCGACTGGAACGCGTGGGCCGATGTCCTCGCCGTGGGCGCTCCCCTGGGCGGGAAGACCACCTTCCAGGGCGTGCGCAGGCTGCAGCCGTGGGAATCAGTCATCGCGGAGGCCGGATCGGTCCGGTTCGAGCGCGCGCACTGGCCGTGGCTGGACGTCGCCCCCGATGCGTCCGCACGGATCGAGGACGTGGCGGACGCGCTCACCACGGTGCTGGATCAGCTGGCGGACGATCACTCCTTCCTCTCGCTGCTGAGCGGGGGCTGGGACTCCCGGATCCTCGCGCTCTACGCGGGCCGCGCGGCGAAGACTCCGCTGCGGGCGTACACCACGTCGTCGGACACCGGCATCGTCCTCGAAGAGCTCATCGCCGCCCAGGTGGCGCACCGCCTGGGGATCGACCACGAGATCGTCGTCCCGCGCGTCGACCGCTTCTGCTCCGATGTCCGCGCCTTCGTCGACGCGGTCGACCACCAGACGTCCTACCACGTGTGGCTCGTCCCGCTGCTGGAGCGGATCGCCGGAACGGACGGCCTCGTGCTCGACGGGCTGGGCGGCGGACTCATGCTGGGCGGGGATTTCACCGCGGGCGATGACCGCGCCTCCCGCGTCGCCGGGCTCATGAAGTATCTGAATGGTGCGGACCATGTCCTGCGCCCCGACGTCGTGCGCGGGATCGAGGAGCGCACCCGCGCGGCGTTCGACGCCTTCGACGTCGCATGGCCGGAGATCGCGGACCACCCGTTCGAGGCGACGTTCACCGCCTACCTCAACCGCACCCTGCCCGGGATCAGCCAATCGCCGTACGGTCTCGTCGCGCAGGACCACCCGGTGGCGACGCCGTTCCTCGCCGACGAGGTCGCCCGCGCGGCCCTGCGGATCCCCGCCGCCGCGCACGCGGGCGGGGCGCTCTACCCGCAGTTGACCGCACTGCTCGACCCGCAGCTGGCCGCGATGCCCACCGCGCAGAGCATGGTCCCGTGGCCGCGCCCCCACCCGCGGCGCATCACCGCCGACGAATCGGTCGACGTCCTGCGCCGCCTCGTGACCGAAGGACCTGCTGCGGCGCTGCTCGCGAACGGCCTCGCTGAGGAGGGGACCGCGCACTGGCGGCGGCTGCTGAGCCGGACCGGCACGCAGCACCTCCTCCGCAGCCTCGCGATGCTGAACCTCTGGTTCGATGCGTACGGTGACCGGATCACGGGGCCGGGAGTCGAGGAGCTGATGTCGTGAGCACTCACGCGCACGTGCGTGCGGACGCGGTCCGCACGGTGGGCCCCGCCGTCACCGCCGTCATCGTCCCGGGACCCTCCTGCGGGGGACCTGGGGACCTCGGTCCCGGACTCGTCCGGATCCTCATCGACGCGGACGTCCGCGGTCTCCAGACCGTCGCGCTCGCGTCGGCGCTCACCGATCTGGACGCGACTCCGGTCGCGCTGGCACGGTTCATCGCAACGGATGACGACGCGACCGCCGCCGAGGCCGCGGCCCGGGCGGGGGCCGCACGCGTCCTCCGCGTGCCCGACGCGTCTCCCGACGCCGTCGATGACTGGATCGACCGGGTGCCGCGCGTCGAGTCGCGCACCCTGCGACGCAGGGTGCGGAACGTGCTGCGGGGGTTCGCGCCCGTGCGATGGGCCTACGAACGGATGGGGACACGATGAGTACCGCGCATGCGAGCCACGGCTCGGAGGAGTTGGACGGCGGCCGCGGCGGATCCGACCGGCGAGACGGCGTACGCGAGTTCGACGTCCTCATGGCGACCGACTGCAGGTTCCCGGGCGGATCGACTGCGAGCGTCGTGGAGGAGATCGAGGCGCAGCACCGCGCGGGCTACCGCACGGCGCTCATCCACCTGCCCTCGCCGGTGCAGCGCAGCAGGCGCCCCTTCGCACAGAGGATCGTCGAGGTGCTGCGAGCGGGGAAGGTCGAGCTGGTGCTGCCGCACGAGCGGGTGCGGGCGAAGGTCCTGCTGGTGCGCCATCCCACGCTGTTCACCACGGTGCCGGAGGATCTGCCGGACGTCTCCGTCGACGCGACCGTCATGATCGCGAACCAGGTGCCGGTCGACGACCGCGCGACAGAGCCCTACTACGACGTGGAGACGGTGCACCGCACCACGCAGCGCGCGCTGGGGCACGCGCCCGTCTGGGCGCCGATCGGCCCACTCGTGCGGGACGCGATCGTGGCCTCGTGGTCCCAGGTGCCGATGGTGGGGGCGGACTGGGTCAACATCATCGACGCTCCCGTGTGGTCGAGTCCGCGCGACGGGCTCGTGGGCGACCTGCCCGTCCTCGGACGGCACAGCCGCGGGCACTGGTCGAAGTGGCCGGACACCCGGGACGACCTCCTGGCGGCCTACCCCGACGACCCGCGCTACCGGGTCCGCGTGCTCGGCGGGACCGAGGCGCCGGAAGAGATCCTGGGCGGCCTGCCGGAGAGGTGGACCTCGCTGCCGTTCGGCTCCGTGCCCGTGCCGCGGTTCCTCGCGGGGATCGACTTCCTCGTCTACTTCCACCACCCCGGACTCGTCGAGGCGTTCGGACGGGTGGTGCTCGAGGGGCTCGCCGCAGGCGCCGTGTGCATCGTCCCGCCGCAGATGGAGAGGGTGTTCGGCGACGCGTGCCTGTACGGCGCGCCGCAGGACGTCACCGCGATCGTCGACCGCCTGGCTGCGGATCCCGCAGCCCTGGCCGCGCAGCGGGAGCGGGGGCTCGCCGCAGTGCGAGAGCGCTTCAGCTACGAGGCGCACCGGGAGCGGCTGGCCGCGTTCGCCGGTGCGCCGACGGGCGAGCCTGCGACGACGGAAGCGCCGGTGGGGACAGAGGAACCGGTGGGGACGGGCGGCGAGCGGAAGACCCCGCCGGCAGCGGCCTCCGCGCTGCTCGTCGTGCCCGGGGACCCGTCGCAGGAACGGATCGCCGAGGCCGTCGCTGAGCTGCGCGGCTCGCTCACCGCGCCGCCGGTCGTGTGCACTCAGCGTCACGACCTCGTCGTCGACGCGCCGGTGGAGTCCGGGACCGTCGACGCGCGGCGGGTCGCGCACCTCGCACGCGCCCACCGGGCGGGGCACGTGATCGTGTGGGACGACGGGACAGACCGGCGTGCGCCGGGGGCGGGAGCAGCCGGGACCTCGGCGACGGGCCTCACCAGCGGGCTGGGCGCGGACGTCGACCTGTCCGTCCTCAGCCGCGACGCCGGCGCACAGTGGCGGCTGCGTCCGCTCGTGAGGGACCGCTCCGGATCGCGACGCGGTCCATACGCGGCGGTGCGCCGGACGGCCGGACGCGTGGTCGGGGGAGCGCGGAGGCACACGCCGCAGTGGGCGCGGCCCGCGGCGCAGCGTGCTCTGCACACAGTCGGCGAGGTGCGGGTCTGGGGGGCGCGCCGGGCCGCGGGCGCGGGACCGGTGCCGGCCGTGTTCTCCCATGTCGCGCCGGATGCGCCGGTGGGCCTGATCGTCGTGACGTCAGAGGCGGTCGACCCCGAGGCGACACTCGACGCGGTGCTCGCGCAGGCGCAGATCACGTCACGCTTCCGGCCCGCGGTGCTGGCGCCCCGCAGCTGGGCGGCGGCCGCCTCGAGACGGGGCGTATTCCTCGATACGATGATCCCCGTCCACCAGTGGGACGACCATGCCGCTGTACGGTGGACCGATTATCTGGACGAGCGGCTGCAGGAGACGGTGCGCCGGACCGGTGCCGCCGTGGTGACTGTGCTCGAACGAACGCTCGTCGCCGGCGATCCGGACCCCGTCCTCTCGATTCTGACCGCGACGGCCGGCCGCCGTTGAGACCGAAGGAGCACCAGTTGTCGAAGAACCCTGCACGTGCCGCACTCACGCGGATCAGGGCGCCGTTCGGATGGGCGTTCCGCAAGTATCGGGCCGCACGGGTCTTCCAGATCGCGCTGAAGAAGCTGTGGCGCAAGGAGATGCAGTGGGACGTGCCGTTCGCCAAGCGACGTCCGCGCTGGTGGCTGAAGGGTTTCCTGTCCCGCAGCGCCGTCCTCTACGAACTGGATCAGGGTGCTGACCCGAACCGCTACGTCACGGACGTCCACCGGTACTTCCGCACGAAGAACATGGTGCACGCACGACTGCAGGACATCATCAACAACAAGCTGTCGACCCATCTGCTGCTGCGGTCGATGGACATCCGCTCGCCGGAGCTGATCGGTGTCTACTCGCGCGGGCTCGTGCACTTCTTCCCTGCAGAGGGCCGGATGGCCGTCGCGGACTACCTCGATGCGATGCAGCACGAGGAGACGGTGTTCTTCAAGGTCCTCGCAGGTGCAGAGGGCAACAACATCCACGCGGTGCAGAAGACGTCGGACACGACGTGGGCGGTCGACGGCGTGCAGCGGACCAGGAAGTCCGCCGAGGCTGTCTTCACCGCTGTGCAGAAGCCGATGATCGTCGAACGCGGGCTGGTCCAGCACCCGGATCAGGCGGCGCTCTTCGCCGACTCCGTGAACACGCTGCGCGTCCTCACGATGGTGGACCTGGAGAAGAACAACGAGCCGTTCATCGCGATGGCGGTCCAGCGGATCGGCTGCCGGCGCTCCGCTCCCGCGGACAACTGGACCCGGGGAGGGCTGAGCGCCCGTGTGGATCTGGAGACCGGCCGCCTGGGACAGGCGACGCGGCTGCCGGACGGTGACGTGAAGGAATGGTTCGACACGCACCCGGACAACGGTGCGCAGATCACCGGCGTGAGCGTACCGCTGTGGCAGGAGGTGCATGACCTGGTCCTGCACTCCGCGCGGTCGCTGTCCTTCATGGAGTACATCGGCTGGGACATCGTGATCTCACCGGAGGGCCCCGTCGTCCTCGAGGCGAACGTGAATACCGGACTGAACGTCATGCAGTCGCACGCGCCGCTGTTCGACGATCCGCGGGTGCGGAACTACTACAGCAAGCGCGGTGTGAAGACCCGGCTGCTGGCGGAGGCGCCGGTGGAGAATGGGGACAGTGTCCCCGTTGTGGAGGAGGTCTGACGTGGGCGTCGGCGCCATCCTTCACACACCGTCCGGTCACAGGCCCATCTGTAGAATGATCGCTGGTTCGTTCCCCTTCAGCAGCGCAACGGATTCCGACTTCGTGAGGATCGTCAAGTGACAGAAGCAATCGGCGTCGCCGGCAGCCAGATGCCCGCCCACCTCTTCGATGGCTACCACGTCCACCGCGCCGCACTGGCGCACGGTCTGAACGTCCTCGCGCTGCCCAGGCAGGTGCTGCTGGCGGGCCGGCAGCGGGCCGTCCCGTCAGAGGTGTCCTTCGCGCACGGTGTGCCGGAGTCCTCCACGGTCGCGGCCGTGACGTTCGCCCAGGACCGCCGACTGCGCCGGGCCATGGTCGAACGTGCCGGTGTCGCTGTGCCGAAGGGCGCGACCTTCAGCTGGAGGACGGTGCGGTCTGCGTCGACGTTCGCCGAGGAGATCGGATACCCCGTGGTCGTCAAGGAGGGGCAGGGCGAGAACCCCAGCCGTGCGATTCGCGGGGTGCGGTCCGCGCAAGGGGTCGCCTCCGCCTTTCATGAGCTGCGTCTGACGCGGCCGGAGGACCGGTCGCCGGGATCGAACCCGCTCATCGCGGGATATGCCGCGACCCGCCTGGGCTTCGACATCGATGACGAAGGGAACGAGGTCGCGCCTCTCAGGACGCGGTTCCTCGTCGAGAAGCAGGTCCCGGGGCAGGTCGTGCGGACGCTGGTCTGCGGAGACGACGCCGTGGTCTCGGTCCTCTTGGACGACAGCACGGGCCTCGGTGTTCTCGACGTCACACAGCAGTGTCACCCGCGGATCCGGGAGATCGCGGTCGCGGCGACACAGGCGACCCCCGGCCTGGCACTGGGGACCGTGGACATCGTCAGCGATGACTACCGATCTGACGGCGGTGAGGCACTCGTGACGGAGGTGTCCGAGAGGCCGCGTCTGGAGACATATGTGACGGCGGGAGAGCTTCTGGGTGAGATCGCTTCCGACGCCATCATCCGACTCCAAGCACGCCTGGCCGGCTTTGACCTGTCCTCCACCCGCACGCATGTGTCGGGCATCGCGCTCGTTGAAGGGCTGCGGGACGCCGAGGCGACTGCCGAGGAACTCCCGGTCCGTGCCGACGCCCTGGGGCTGAGCGTGCAGGTCGTGGACATCGACGATGTGCTGGGGAACCTGCGTCTCTCGATGTCCGGGACCCCCTCCACCATTGCCGCATACGGTGAGTTGCTTCTGTCCGGTGACCTCACCACCGACCGGGCATCGAGCATCGAGTTCAAGAGCGAGGACGAGAATGAGTGACACCATCCCCCGCGACACGGTCACCGCGACCGCAGTGCGCTTCGATGTCATCCGCGTCATGAGGGTGAAGGGCGTTCCTGATGAGGAGCTCGCCCCGATGGTCGTCGCCCATGTCGAGGCGAGCGTCGACGGAACCCCCACCGCTGTGCTGGCGAACGTCGACCTCGGCGACGACGACGATCGCTACCGTGCCGGCGGGAACGCGTGGAAGCTCACGGAGGAACTCGTCGATCTGGTGCAGGGCACTGAGTTCTCGTTCGTCGATGCGGAGTCAGCGGATGGCGAGCTCATGAAGCTCGTCGAACCGCTGGTGGAGGAGCAGCGTCGCACGAAGGACGAAGCGACCACCAGGAAGACCCGGCGCCGCGGCAAGGAGATCGAGCGCGCAGCGCGCCATGTCCTGCAGGGCGGTGTGAACGTCTTGAAAGGGCGACCGTTCGACACGGAGCCAGACCGTCGAGGTGATCGCATCGCCGGGATCGCCGCGCTGCGGATCGCTGCCCAGGGGATCCTGTCTGGGAATCCGTCCGGCACGCTGACCGCTGCCAGTTTCACCGGCAGTTGGGCCGACACGTCCCTCGAGGAGTTCTACGAGACCTACCTCGAGCGGTTGGGCGCGTACGTCGTGGCGCCGACTCCCGCGCCGCCGGAGCATGCAGGCGAGCCGGCGAACGAGTTTCCCGATGCCGCAGCGATCGAGCCGCTTCCGAAGGACGGCACGAAGGGACACCTGCTGGAGCGCGAAGCACTCCGGTACGGACTCGTGAGCACGCGCTTCCCCAATGGAACGTTCGTCGTGAGCGACCACGAGGGCCGGCGCGTGAACTTCAAGTGGGGTCGGTCGCCGATCGCCAGTGGTGTATCGCTGTCGATCTGCAGCTACAAGGAGGCGACGAGGCGACTGCTCGAACGGGTGGACGTTCCGGTTCCCGCCGGCAGAGTCTTCTCCGTCCACGACGTCGACAAGGCTCTCGATTTCGCCGACCGCATTGGCTATCCGGTCGTCGCCAAGCCGGTCGCCGGCCTGCGAGGGATCGGTGTCGTCGCTGATATCCGGTCGCGAGAGAGCCTTGTCGACGCTCTCGAGCTCTACCGCAAGAGCGAACTGGGCGATGATGATTTCGTCATCGAACGGCACGTGCCGGGGGAGGACTACCGGATCGTCGTGATCGACGGAGAGGTGGTCGCCTCCGTCGTGCGCGCTCCCGCGTCAGTCGTGGGGGACGGCCTTCACACCATCGCGGACCTCATCGAGTACAAGAACCGCGCCCGCAAGCTCAACCCGCATCTGAGCTCGCGCCTCATCACCTACTCTGATGCACTGCTGTACCAGCTCGCACAAGCAGACCTGTCGCCCGCTTCGATTCCGGAGTCGGGTGTGCTGGTGCCACTTGCGAACTCTGCCAACCTGTCGCAGGGCGGCGACAGCTTCGAAGTCGTCGACCAGCTGCACCCCTCGATCAAGGAAGTCGCCTCGCGAGCCGTCGAAGCCGTGCCCGGCCTGGGTTTCTGTGGACTCGACATGCTGATCGAGGACCCTGCGAAGCCGATGTCGGAACAGCAGGCAACCGTCATCGAGCTGAACGCACACGCTGCGATCGGCAGTGCGCAGTACCCGATGTGGGGAACACCGACTGAGGTCGCCCGCCTGTTCTTCGAAGCGACAGCGCGCGACTACGGCATCCCGCTTCCGCCGGAGAGGGCTGATGAGTTGTCTCTCGGTCTGGAGATCAAGGGGCGGGTCACGGGAGTCGGCTACCGCAGGTGGCTGCGTTCGCGGGCCCGCCGCCTCGGAGTGCGCGGAGTCGTGAAGAACACCGGCAGGAAATCGGTGTCGGTACAGGTCACCGGCGATGCTGACGCAGTGTCAGCGCTGGTGTACCTCGCCTGCAAGGGGCCGAAGCGTTCGATTCCGTCGTCCGTGACGACGACGCACATCGACCCGTTCGAGGCTGACGACTTCGTCGATGATCGGACGAACGAGTCGCCCCTGACTCGGGCGAAGGGGATCGTGCAGCGACTGCGCAGCTGACGGGTCCTGCCCTGGATACCGGATCCCTGCAGGCAGAGCGCTCTCGGGTGACCCGAGAGCGCTCACTGTTCGCCCGTGAGATCAGGAGCTGGTGCGCGCGATCTTCTGCACGAGATCTGTGAGACCTGTCCCCCCGGATGCCTTCGTCAGGACGATGTCATCGGTGCGCAGGTGTGCGAGAAGGCTTGCAGCCATCTCCTCGAGATCCGTCCAGTGGTGGACGACGATCCCTTGGTCGCGCACCTCGGCGTAGAGGGCGGCCATATGTGCTCCGAAGAGGTGGACCTCGTGGGAGTCGGCTCCGAGCACAGCGTCCGCGAGGCTCCTGTGGATCTGGTCCGCGCTGTCGCCGAGCTCGAGGATGTCACCCAGAACCGCGATCCTTCTCGCACCGTCCTCGACGGTCTTGGACGAGAGGAGATCGAGTGCCGCGCGCATCGACACCGGGTTGGCGTTGTACGCCTCATCAATGAGCGTGATGCGCGCTCCTGACGCGAGAGCGACCTCTGCAGCTGCACCCCGGCCGCTCAGCGGGGCGAAGGTCGAGAGTGCTCGGACGCCGTCCCTCCAATGTTCAAGACCCAGCCCGCGCAGGGCAGCGATCACAGCGAGGCTGTTGAGCGCCATGTGGCGACCGGGCGCACCGACGGCGTATCGGACCATTTCTCCATCGACCTGCGCGACCACGAGGCCTTCGGCCGGTGCGTAGTCGACGAGTCGCAGGTTTGCGCACTCAGACTCTCCGTATGTGACGAGTGCCCAACCCTCGCTGTGGGCGCGGTCCACGAGGAGATCCGAGTGGGGGGTATCGATATTCACGACAGCAGTGCCGCCGGGCGGAGGTGCGAGGAAGAGGTCCGACTTGATGCGCGCGACTGATTCGAGGTCGTGGAGGTAGTCGAGGTGGGCTTCGGAAATCGCGGTGATGATAGCGACGTCGGGTGAAACAGAGAAACCGCGGGGCTCGAATCGTGGGAAGGCGGATCCAGCCACTTCGAGGACGGTGTGCACGTTGCGGTGTGAACGGGTCAGCTGCGAGGCGACATGCTGCGCGAGGTTGGTGTTCCCGGTAGTGGCTAGCACACTGCCGGCGTCGAGGGCCTTGAGCGCGTGGGCGATCATCGCTTTCGTCGTCGACTTTCCTGCCGATCCGGTCACTGCTGTGATGGTGTGCTCCGCGAGGGAGTTGCGAGTGTAGGCGGCTGCACGGAGCAAGAAGTCGAATGTGGCGTCGGTGAAGAACACGTTCCGGCCTTCGAGCACCGGTGACCCCTGTAGATCGGGCGAGCACACGACTCCGGAGGCCCCGTTCGCGAATGCCTGAGAAATGACGTCCTCCGGCAGAGTTCCCTCGGGTAGTTGCTTCTGTCGGGACTTCCGGGTCCACCCGGTGTCGACCAGGACGAAGAACCGGCGCCGTACTCCTGTGGGTGAGGATCGATCCGTGAATCCGCGCAGTACCTGGCGCGAGTTGCCCTGGTACTCGATTCCGGGCGAGGCACCGAGTGCGTCGATAAGGTCGTGTGCGCGCAAATGAACTCTCCTTAGGTCAGGCGTCGCTTGAAAATGCGGACGAAGCCGCGCGTGTGCCGGGTCGCCTGCTCGGCCGCGGACCGGACGTGGTCCGACAGTTGGCGGGTGGGCTCGGACCATGCGAACTCCAGCTCGGGTGCGGTGGACTCATCTCCTAGGTGCAGGTCGACGATCGTCTGGAAGATGTCCTCGCCGCGAGAGGCGGCCGCCACGTGATGCGTGACGAGGTCGGGTCCGCTCAGCACTTGATCGACGACGACCTCGCCGCGCGCCGCCGTGCGGGAGGCGTATCTCGCTGTGAGGGTCACTTCGCTGAGGTCGAGGCCGGGGAAAGCCGCGGCCGCTGCGGCGGCAAGAGCTCGAAGGGATGGATCCACGTGCGGGAGTACATCTTCAGGCTCTGCGGTACCTGTGGTCAGAGCCGTGATCACGCGTCCGTGGGCGACGAGAAGACGGAGCCGCGTGCCTTCGTGGCGGCGTGAGACACTGATGCCGAACCGCTGACCCGGTTCTTCGAGCTGCGACCACCCCACGGTGAAGGACGCGCTGTCGGTTCCATCCACATCGACGAGTGCGCGGTCCGACGCGCGCAGTGTCGTGGCCCCCAGCCCAGCGGCGAACGTCCGCGCGGCGGTCTCCTCGCCGACGGTGTACACCCGGCCTTCCGCGGTGGGAATGCCCGCGCGTTGCAGGAGAGCCTGCGCATGTGCCTGCCTGCGGCTGCACAACTGAGCCACCTGGCCGGTTCGTCCCGTGCACGAGCCCCAGACGCTGTGGGTGCTGTCGTCTCCGGTGGCGAGGAAGAACGTTCCGGTGATCCAGTCGACCGTCATGCCGCGAGCCGCGAACTCCGCAGCGAGCAGTCGTGCGGACGTAGGGGATTCCGGATTGTCCGGCTTTCGTATGCGTGGGCGGAAGGGGCCGATACGGGGAGAGGAGAGGAGGGAATCGACCGCGGGTCCGACGACGTTCCGCGGAGTTCCCTCGATTGCGCTGCCATGCCCACCGATGTCGGGCATCGTGTTCACCTCGATGACGATGTGGTTGTCCGCGGTCGCCGGCTGTGAGAAGTCCGTCCCGAGGAAGTCGACCCCCGCGATATCGACGCTGTGGAAGGCGCGGACCGCGCGTTCGGCAACGCGCAGATACGAGGGGTGGATCTCGTCAGTGATGTCGACCGGTTCCGCGTCTGTGGCGAGATTGCCCTTGTGGTCGATGATGTAGGTCGTTCCCGCAGGCAGCACGGAGAGAGGTGTGAGTCCCTCACGTTCGAGTCGGTCGAGGCGGAACGCCGTGAGGGTGATCGGTTTCCCGTGCAGATGGATGTTCTGGTACCGTTCGTCGTTCTTTGCGTTGATGAGCTCACGGATCGTGCTCGTGCCGTCCCCCATCACATGCGGGGGGACACGCTTGTTCGCGGCATAGGCGACTCCGGCGACCACACTGATGCGGATGTCGTCGCCGCGGAACTGCTCTTCGACGAGCACCCCGGTCGATGTCTTGGCGAACGCCGCCCCCCATGCACTGCGCAGCTCCTCGACGTCGGTGACTCCGACCGTCGCGCCGCGCCCCGTGTTGCCGTCGACAGGCTTGACGACGACGGCGCCCCAGCGTTCCAGGAACGCGACGGCTTCAGAGAACTCGTCCTTCGAGCGGAAGAACTGGCCTTCCGCAACCCGCACTCCCGCGCGTGCGAGCAGTGTTCGGGCCACGTTCTTGCGCTTGGCGGCGTTCGCACCGGGAACTCCGGTGTGATTCGTGCTCGTGCTCAGGGTGGCGAAAGCCAGTCCGTCGGCAGATTCGCCGATGAGGAAGTTCGTCCCGAGCCTGTCGACGGAGGCGCCCCTCTTGGCCAGTTCGCGTTCGAACATGATCGCGGTGCTGTCGAGACTCCGGTCGAACCTGATGGTCTCCGGCTGCTCCTCCCACACAGTGAGGCTCGTCCCACTACCGCTGTGGCGGCGGTTGACTCGTGCACGGTGGCGCTGGTCGAGGTCGATGCTGAGGTAGCGGCCTATGTCGTCCTGACCGGGGTCCACAGCCTTGAGGAACGCTGCGGAGTCCTTCGTGCGGAGGAGCGCAGTGTGATAGAAGTCCGCGAATTCCTCTTCTGTGGCAGGGTGTCCGCTGAAACCGTTCGTGCGATTGTCCGTATGGATGGGGTAGAGGCGCAGCCTCGTCGTGTCTGCACGAAGGTCGAGACCCGCTGCGATGCTGATCGGCGGGACACCAATCTTTCCGTAGCGTCCGTTTGAGTTGAAGACGAAGTTGCCGATGCCGTGGAGGAGGGGGCGTCCGTTGTGGATGTCGATCTCCTGCGCCATGTGGCTTCCGTGGCCGATGACGAGGTCTGCTCCGGCTGCAGTGACGCTGGCGGCGAAGCTGCGTTGGGCGTTCGAGGCCCATTTGTAGTCGCGGC
>NZ_FXZM01000015.1 GCF_900169175.1 Brevibacterium jeotgali
CACCGCTGCCCGCCTCGAAGCCGTTGCCGGCCGGGTACGAGTACTCGACCGTGAACTCGGTGTCCTCAGGCACCAGGCCGGAACCGGAGCCCTCCACGCTCTTCGTCACGGAGAAGAACCCGTCGTTCAGGCCGAACGTGTTCGTCAGCAGCACCTCGACTGTGGTGCCGTCACCGATCGTCACGACCGACTGGTCGAACTCGTAGCCCTCCCACGTCGCGCCGTCAACGTTGATCGGCTCAGCCTCCGTCAGATGCACCTCGGCACCGTACGGCAGCTGTCCGCTGGTGACGGGAGTGCCGTCTGCGGACACCTCGAACTGTCCTTCACCGGCCTCGAAGCCTGCGCCCGCGTCGTACTCGTAGTGCACGACGAAACTGGCGTCGTCCGGCAGCAGACCGGAGCCTGCACCGTCGAGCTCCTTGGCCACGGAGAAGTTGCCCGTGTTGAGCTCGATGGCATTCTCCAGGACCACCTCGGTGGTCTCATCCTTGCCGATCGTCAGGACGTTGCCCTCAGTCCATGAGACATCGGTCCAGGTGCCGCCCTCGGGGTTCTCCGGAGCAGCTTCCTCGAGTGTCACCTGCGCACCGGCAGGCAGATCGGTCACGACCGTCGGTTCACCGCCGGGGGTCACCACGATCTCGCCCTCGCCGGCCTCGAAGTTCGGGCCTTCGGGGTACGAGTACGCGACGGTGAACTGGGCATCGTCGGCCACGAGGTGGTCGCCGTTGCCGCTGACCTGCTTGTCGACGCTGAAGGCGCCGAGGTCGAGCTCGATCGAGTTGGTCAGCGTCACGCCGAAGGTGGTCTCATCACCGATCGTGAACGTCGAGTGATCGAAGTCCGAGCCGGTCCAGGTCGCAGCCGCGATGGGGCCGGGCTCGACCTCGGAGAGTGCCACCTGCGTGTCGTAGGGCAGCGGATCGCTGGTCACGGCCTCGCCGTCGTTGAGGACGGTGAGCGTTCCCTCGCCGGTGCCGTCCTCAGCGCCGAGCGCTTCCGGCAGCGTGTAGGTGTAGTCGACCGTGAACGCGACGGCATCGTCGACGAGGTGCGATGCATCGCCCTCGACGACCTTCTGCACGGAGAAGTCGCCGTTGTTCCACGTGATCGGGTTGTCCAGGTCGATCGTGACGACCTGGTCCTTGGCCACGGTGAACTCGGTCTGGCTGAACTGGGGCTCGCCCCAGCTGCCGCCCTCCGGATCGACCGGGGTCATCTCCTCGAGGGTGACTGTCGCACCGGACGGCACGCGCGGGCTGAGATCGGAGGTCTCGCCGGCTGCCACGGTGAGTTCACCGGAGCCGCCGGAGAATCCGTTGATCTCCTCGTAGCTGTAGGAGACGGTGAACTCGGTGCCCTCCGGGATGAGCTCCTGCCCATCGCCCGAGGTCGACTTCGTCACCTGGAACTGACCGAAGTCCTGCGTGATCCGGTTCGTGACATCGACCGTGACGACCTCGTCCTCACCGATCGTGAGCGTCTCGTGCGAGAGGACAGGATCCGCCCACGAGGCGCCGGGCACGTTCGGCAGACCGATCTCTTCGAGCGTCAGCTCTGCTCCGACGGGCAGGTCGCCGCTTGCGACCACGTCGCCGTTGGCCGGCAGCGTCAGCTCACCGGAACCGGCGGGGATGCCCTTCGCGCGATCAGCCGGGTAGCTGTAGGCCAGTGTGTACTCCGCGTCGTCCGGCAGCGTGACGCTGTTCGGGTTCTCCACGGTCTTCTGGGCCTGGAAGCTGCCCATGTTCAGCGTTGCGCGGTTCTTCAGCGTCAGCTGTGTGACCTTGCCGAGGTTGCCGTTCTCCGCGCTGAAGGTCACCTCCGTGACCTCGTTGCCGTCGGCGTCGACGAAGACCGGATCCTCCCACGTGACATTGTCGGGGTCCGTCGGCTTGACCTCGTTGATCGTGACAGTGGTGCCGCGCCAGATCTCCGGGCTGTAGAACGAGTCACCGGCGCTGAACGTCGCGGAGCGCTCCTGCGGGTCCTGGCCGTCCTCCTCGTAGGTGTAGTCCACCTGGAACTCCGGGCTCAGCGTCGTGTCGCCCGTGAGTTCCTTCGTCAGCTGGAACTTGCCGAAGTTGCGTCCGACGATGTTGCCGCCGCCGGAGGTGCGGGTGGTGCTCGAGCGCTCGATCGTCTTCGTCTCGCCCTCGACGGTCCACTCGGCACCGTTGTAGAAGACGCGGTCACCGTTGTCGCGCAGCTCTCCGGGCGTGTTCACGTCGACGAGCCACTGGACCTGGTAGAAGGAGCCTTTGGTGCCGCGCGTGCAGTCGACCTCTTCGCCCTGATTGGTCGTGCAGTCGCCGACCGCGTGATCAGACCCGAGGCCTTCTGCCGTCACGAAGTCGACCGTGAGGTCGTCGTCGCTCCAGTCGAGGCGATCCGCATCCATCGTGCGGTAGTCCAGCGACTCGCTTCCCCAGCTGTTGTAGCTGATGGAGCGAGCTTCGTTGACACGCGGGTAGCCGCGCTCACGCAGCACCGTGTAATCGTCCTCGTCCATGAGGTCGGTGACCGAGACCTCCTCGCCGATCCCCATGCCCTGTTCGTCCGCCGGCACGTTGACCGACCAGATGATCTGGTCGTTGATGTTGTCGTACCAGCCGTACTTGCCCTCGGTCTGCCAGCCGAACTCGCAGTCCTTTTCGCACCAGTTGACGTTCCGGTGCAGCGTGACCTCGTTCTGGAAGTCACCGAAGTCATAGGTGTGCTCGATCGTCTCCGTGTTGGAGATCGTGGAGCTCACACGGATGAAGAACGACCCGGACACGTCGTACGGGTTGTTCTCGATGAAGCCCTCGTCAGCCGTGCAGGTGATCGTGTTGTTCTGCACGAGGCATTCGCCGGCCGATTCACCATCGGGACCCGCCAGAGCGAAGCGATCGTTGGATGCGTTGAGCTGCTCGGGCATGTCCAGCGTCACGGTGACAGGGTTCTGCGCCTCACCCTCGATCTCCCAGTCGACGTCGAGACGCTGCGTCGTGCCGCTGGCAAACTCGTCTTCTTCGAAGCTGATGTCCGTGAAGACGATGGGGCTGCCGTCGCCGGGTGCCTCCGTGTTCGCGGCGGCGATGGGCGGCAGCATCATGGTCGAGCTGAACGCTACGAGCAGCGTCAGCAGATAGATGGTGAAGCGCGCCGCATGACCCGGCGGCGCTTTGAAAGCTGCAAACATTCGTGTCCTTCTGCTGTGGTTGTGGCGGTCCGCCCGCCTTCCCCGAGGCACGCGGACGACCGCAAGCAGGAGCGCCGAGCGCACCCGAGGGTCGCCCTAGACCCTACGAAAACGTGACAGTAGGCTGAGCGAAACATGTGGATATGAAGGCGATTTCACCCTCAAGTTCACCCTGCGAAGAGTGTCGCGCGACCGATCTCCTCTGCAGGTGAGGCGGGTGTCGCCTGGATTAGGATGAGTAGCGCACGAATGCGATCACTGGAGAGGAGCTGCCGGGCATGCACGTCCGTACCACCGGCCCCGAACTTCTCACGACGATGGACCACCCCGCGTGGTCACGGTTCTCCTCGACGCTCACCGGCAGCGAGTCCACCCTCCTCATCGAGGCGCGTGCGGGCCTGGGACACGAGTGGTTCGCGCGGTCGTGGCCCGACGCGCGGATCGTCAGCGTCCGCGACGACGCGGATCAACGGCCGACCCCTGGCGTCGACACCGTCGACTCACTCGCCGCGGCCTTCGACAAGGCCGCCGGCGGTGCGCAGCGGCTCGCGGTCATCCTCGACTCCCCCACTGTGGACTGGACTGTCCTGGCCGACCACGACTGGCGCATGGCGCGCGCGTCCGATCTGCTGCTCTCCGTCGACGAGGTCGACGCACTCGCCACGAGCACAGCATCTGTGCGGGCGCCGCCCGCGACCACAGCCGAACCGATCAGCGGTGAGCCTGCCCACCTGCACCGGCTGACCGGCGGCTGGCTGGAACCGACCCTGATCCTCCTGCTCGATCCGCAGGCGCTGACACGCGCGAAGGAGGCGATGCTCCCGTCACTGTCACGGTGGATCGTCCAGCATCATCACGGCTGGGAGGTGGCGAAGGCCGCGTTCCTCGAACCGATCACCGCGGACACGCTGGCGGCGTTCTTCCGCGAGATCCACGGCTCGCCCCCCTCCATCGCCGACATGCGCGCGGCGGGCTTCCTCGTGCTCGACGAGGACGGCACTGTCTTCATGCCGGACCTCATCCGGCACTGCCTCACGGCTCTCGTCCACCAGAACGATCGTGCACTCGCAGACGACCTGGTCGCCGTCGCGATCGATGCGGTCGCGGAATCCGTCAATGTCACCTCCGCCGTGCAGCACGCGGTGTCCAGAAGGCACTGGCATGCGCTGGGCGACCTCCTCAGCGAACGCTGGACGGACCTCTTCACCTCGGATGCACGAATCATCAGACGGCTGTTCGAATCCCTCCCCACGTCCGTCATCGACCAGTGGCTCGGCGAGTTCGGCGGTGCCGCCGTCCGACTGCTCAAAGGGGCGGGCCCGGACGGCATGTCGTTCATGCTCCCCGACGGCAGGCTGGAGCACGAAAAGGACACCCTTGCTCTGCGACTGCAGGCGAAGACGACGAGTCTGTACCGAGACCCGGGGCCGGCGGCGCTGTCGTTCGGCCTGCTCGAAGTCGGCTATCTGCGACTGGCCGGACACGACGCCCAAGCGGCAGTCGCTGCCCGCAGGCTCCTCACCGCATTGCACAGTGCGGAGTCGCAGCGCCGCATCCGCCCGGCGCTGGCCAGCGTGGTCAATCTTCATTCCGGCGTGCCCCTGGCGATCGGCGGAGACCCCGTCCTGGCGTACTCGAGCTATCGTGCGGCGTACCACCAGGTCGCGGGATCCGACCATCACTTCCTCCTGTCCGACACCACGTCGAAGCTCGCACTCCTCACTGCACTGCGCGGTGACACGCACGAGGCGCGCGAGTGGATCACCGCGCACGACCGCTGGATCGGGGAGGTCGGCTGGGGTCGGAAGATGGTCGGCCGCAGCGCGCACCTCGCGCGAGCGCTCGTGGCACTCGCAGACCTCGACCTCAACGCGATGGACACCGCTCTGCGTGTCCTGCCGGCGACCCCGGATCAGGACGAGACGTGGCAGGTCCACGCCTACCTCCTCGCCATGCGCAGCCTCGTGGCGGGTCAGCCGCGGCGAGCCCTCATCATCACCAGCAGCATGCGGCATCAGCGGCCCCACCCCTCGCAGACTCCGCTGGCACAGCACCTCTTCGCGATCGCCGACCGCGCGGCCGAGGTGTCGAATCCTCTCGGAGCGCCCGCGATAGAACCTGCGTCGGCAACGCCTCATGCTCCCGAGCTGAGACTCCTGGATGCCTACCGCGCTCTGCTGATCGGTGACGTCGATCATGCCGCCGCGCTCGTCGGCCGCGCGCGGACCGACGTGCTGGGCACACGCTGGCTGAATGTGGCGATGCAGCTGCACATCGTCATGGACAGGCAGGACAAGAGCGACATGGTCGAATACCTCGTCGAGGACGTCGTCTCCGGGCAGGGCGCGCTGGTCGACCTGGCGCTGCTGCAGCGTCACGCCGTCCTGTCGGATTCCCACCTGCAGCGGCTGTCCGATGCTCAGCGCGCGCGGCTCAGCAGGATTCCGCCGATCCCCACACTGGAGAGGCCTCGGCCCACCCTCACCCCGCGTGAGCTCGAAGTCCTCGACGGCCTCCGGCAGGGGCTCACGCGTCGGCAGATCGCTGAGCGGCAGTTCCGGTCGGAGAACACGGTGAGGTCCCAGGTCCGGAGCCTCTATCAGAAGCTCAGCGCCGGAACACTCGACGAAGCACTCGCAGCGGCGCGCCGCTGGGGGCTGTGACGCCGGAGCAGTCAGGCGCGGTCCTCACCCCTCCACGACGCGATCCTCCAGTGCCTGAGGGTCCACCAGCGTGACGGCGTCGCCGTCGACGCGGATGAGCCCGTCGGCGCTCAGCCGGGACAGAGCACGGCTGAGCGACTCCGGCGTCGTGCCCAGCAGCGAGGCGATGTCCTTCTTGTCCAACGGCAGCAGCACCCTCAGCTCCCCTGACGCACCTGCTTCTCCGACGGATCCCTCGCGAACCGGCAGCTGCAGCAGGAAGTCCGCGAGGCGGACGTCGACGCCGAAAGTGCCGAGCGTCAGATTCTTCTCCGCCCGAGTGAGCCGATCCCCCAGAGTCCGCAGCATACGCAGCGCGATGTCCGGGTACTCGTCGACGAGTTCTGCGAAGTCCTCGTGGACGAACACGCACAGCTGGGCATCCCCCAGGGCGGTCGCCTCCTCCTCCGTCATGTCACCGGAGAGGAACGCGTGCTCCCCCACCGTCTCGCCGGGCTGGGCCACGCGCAGCAGCCGATTCCGACCGCTGGGCATCGTTCGGCTGAGCTTGATCTGACCCGTGTGCACCACGAACATCGATCCGACCCGTTCACCTGCCACGTGCAGCACCTCGCCGCGCGCAAGCCGCATCGGTCGAGCCTTCGCGGCCACCAGGTCCTGCTGCTCGGGGGGCAGTCCGGAGAAGATCGGGACCCGCCGCACACAGGTCGTCCCATTTCGGTGCGCCTCACGCAGCGGAAGCATTCTTCTCATACCTCTGGACCATACCGGGCCGTACGTCTTCGCTGCCCGCCGGTTCGCTCCTCCCACCCGACTGCAGCCACCCCCTCCGGGGAGCACTTCCGTTCCCTTGACGAACGTCAAGGACTGTCTGCCCTGGGATCCATAGTCTGGGAACAGCTCCCAGGAACAGGGAGTCGAACCGTACGACCCAACCGAAAGGACCCGTCATGACCGCCCCCACCACCACTCACACACTCCTGCGCGCCGAAGGCTTCTCCTGCCCCTCCTGCGTGAAGAAGATCGAGAAGCAGGTCGGTCGGATCAAGGGCGTGGAGGACGTGAAGGTGCACTTCGCGACCGCTCGCATCGAGGTCGACCACGACGAGTCCCGGGCGTCCGTCGACGACCTCGTCGCCGCCGTCGCCAAGGCGGGATACACAGCAGCTCCCTCCGCCTTCTGACATCGCGTCTCATCCCATCCGCACAATCAGCACAGAAAGGTCAGCGCCCGTGAGTCGGCTTCAGAAGTGGTGGAACGGCAACTGGTCCATCCCGGTCACCGCCGGAATCCTCATCCTCCTGTCGTTCGGGGTGGAGCACCTCGCCGGCGGCACTTGGAACTCTGTCGTCGGTCCGCAGTGGTGGATCGACGCCGGAGAGCACGCGCACGGCTCGGGCCATGCCTTCACCCTGGCGAACCTCCTCATGCTCGCAGCCGCCGTGATCGCGGGCTACAACATCGTCATCAAGGCGGTCCGTGCGCTGACCGTACGGCTGATCAGTATCGATCTGCTGGTCTCGATCGCTGCGATCGGCGCCGTCCTCATCGGGAACTTCTGGGAGGCCGCCGCGGTGACCACGCTCTTCGCGATCGGTCACGCGCTCGAAGCCGCCACGATGAACAAGACGCGTTCGGCACTGGCCGCGCTCGTCGCCGTCGCCCCCGATTCCGCAGTCGTCGTACGCGACGGCAAGCAGACCGAGATCCCCGCTCACCAGGTGCGGATGGGTGAGATCGTCCTGATCAAGAATGGTGCGAAGGTCCCCGTCGACGGTCAGGTGGTCGCAGGCACGGGTGCTGTGGACGAGGCCTCGATCACGGGCGAGTCCATCCCGGTGGAGAAGGCGAAGTCGGACCAGGTCTTCGCGGGAACCGTCTCGCGCGGAGGCTTCCTGCAGGTACTCGCGACGGGAGTCGGCGCGGACACGACGCTGGCGCGCATCATCCACCGCGTGGAGGAGGCTCAGGACGCCAAGGCGAAGACTCAGGCGTTCATCGACCGGTTCTCCACCTGGTACACGCCCGGGGTCATGGTCCTCGCGCTGCTCGCCGGTCTGATCACCCAGGATGTCGTCCTCGCGCTGACCCTGCTGGTCATCGGCTGCCCCGGTGCGCTCGTGATCTCCATTCCGGTCGCCATCGTCGCCGGGATCGGCCGCGCCGCCCGCAACGGCATCCTCATCAAGGGCGGCGAATACCTGGAGACCTCCGCGAAGATCTCAGCCGTCGCCGTCGACAAGACGGGCACCCTCACGGAGGGTCGCCCCCAGCTCACGGACGTCGTGGTCCTGGATCCGTCGCTCGATCGCACAGCTGTGCTCCGGTGGGCGGCCGCCGCCGAGGCCGGATCGGAGCATCCGCTGGCCCTCCCGATCCTGGAATCGGCTCGAGAAGAGGGAGTGGGACCCTCCGGCTTCCCCGGAGACGTGACGCCGGTTGCCGGCAAGGGCATCGTCTCCACCGTCGACGGCCAGCGTGTCCTGATCGGCAACGCGCCGCTCTTGGAGCAGTACGAAGTCGTCGATGAGCGCGGAGCCGGCGAGGCCGCGCACACGCTGGCCGCTGCCGGCAAGACCCCGATGATCATCGCCGTCGACGAATCGGTGATCGGCGTGATCGGCGTGGCCGACCAGATCCGGACGGACGCACCGGAGATGGTGTCCCGTCTGCACTCCGCCGGCGTGGAGAAGGTCGTCATGCTCACCGGTGACACACGTCTGGTCGCGGAAGCCATCGGACGCGCAACCGGGATCGACGAGATTCACGCCTCGATGCTGCCGGAGGACAAGCTGGACGCAGTCGCCCAGATGCAGCGCGAGGGTCACACGGTCGCCATGGTCGGCGACGGCGTGAATGATGCACCCGCTCTGGCCACTGCCGACATCGGCGTGGCGATGGGTGCCGCCGGCTCCGCCGTGGCTGTGGAGACCGCCGATATCGCACTCATGGGCGACAACCTGCTGAAGCTGCCCGAATCGGTCAGCCTGGCGAAGCGCACCGTGAGCGTGATGAAGCAGAACATCGTCATCGCACTCGCCACCGTCTTGGCACTGCTGATCGGCGTCTTCGCCGGTGGAGTGACGATGTCAATGGGCATGCTCGTCCACGAGGGCTCCGTCCTGATCGTGATCCTCAACGCGATGCGGCTCATGCGCAACGACGTTCATTCCACGGCGATGCCGAAGACCGCACGCACCCCGAACACCCCGCACAGCACACACGAAAGGAACACACTCGCATCATGACTGAGACGCATTTCAGCATCCCGGGCAACATCGAGCACTTCACCATCGCGGACATCGCGAAGGACAGCCAGGACTTCCGGAAGGTGATCTGGACCGGCAGGCACTCTCAGATCGTCCTCATGTCAGTGCCTGTGGGAGGCGAGATCGGCGACGAGGTGCATGAGAGCACCGATCAGATCCTCACCTTCGTCTCTGGCACCGGTCACGCGGATCTGGCCGGCGAGACGCATACGATCGGGGCCGGTGACCAGTGCGCCGTTCCTGCCGGTGCGCAGCACAACTTCCGCAACACCGGTGACGAACCACTCGTGCTGTACACGGTCTACTCCCCACCGGAGCACGCGGCGGACGCCCAGTACGCTACGAAGGAAGAAGCCGACGCGGTAGAGGCCTCCGGTGAGGACACCCCGCCGCAGGCCTGAGAACGCACGCCGAGCCCCGCCGGATTCACGCGCGACGGGGCCCGACACTCGAAGAGGAGAGTCAGATGTCCACAGTGCTGGTCTTCACGCAGTACGGAGGAGCCGAAGCCCAAGAGTTCATGGACCGCGAGCTGCCGCCGCCGGGCCCGTCACAGGTCGCGCTCGAGGTGAAGGCTGCAGGTGTGAACCCCGCGGATTGGAAGATCCGCGCGGGGCAGATGGGAGATCACTGGCAGCTTCCAGCACCGATGGGCCGCGAGGCGGCTGGCGTTGTGACAGCGGTGGGGGTCGACGTGGATGGAATCGCGGTCGGCGATGAGGTTGTCGGCCTCGCGGCGAAGGGCCACGGAACATTCGCACAGCACACTCTGCTGGATGCGAAGCAGACCGTGCTCAAGCCCGAGGAACTCTCCTTCGCCGCCGCCGCGGCTCTGCCGGTCGCCGGCGCGACCGCCTACGACGTGACGCACCAGATCGAGTTGGAGCCTGGCCAGACCATGCTCATCCTCGGTGCCGGAGGCGGAGTGGGATTACTCGCCTCCCAGATCGGGAAAGTCCACGAGTTCACCGTCATCGGAGTCGCCAGCGCTTCGAAGCAGCAGATCGTCGAGTCCACCGGTGCCGCATTCGTCGAATCCGGGCCCGGTGCCGCTGGTCGTATTCGGGAGGTCGCTCCTGACGGTGTGGATCTGCTGATCGATCTGGTCGGCGGGCAGGCCCTGCGCGAGATCGCCGAGGTTGTGAAGGATTCGCAGAACATCGTCACCACCGCGGACCCGGACACTGCAGAGCAGCTGGGCGGCTCCGGTGTGAACCGGACCGCCGAAGGCATGCAGAAGATCATCGAGGTCGCACAGTACGGCCTGGTCGACCCGCATATCGGCCGGCGATTCTCACTCACCGATGCGCAGCAGGCGATCGCATCAGTGGAAGACGGCCATACCGCCGGCAAGGTCATCGTCGAGCCCTGATTCGGAGACGGCAATGGAGATCAATCCGGACTTCCCACTGTGGCTGCGTGCCACACATCTGATCAATTTCGTCCTCATCGGCATGCTGCTGCGCTCGGGGTGGGAGATCCTGTCCTCGATGCCCCGTCTGTGGTGGCGGAACGACTGTGCTCCGGGCACGGAGTGGCTGCGGTTCACCCGTCGCAGGCTGCCCCAGGAAGAGGGTGTCTACACCTCGCTGATGGACGAGAAGTCCCTGTCTCCCCTGATCGGACTGCCCGGTCGGGAGAACATCGGACTCGGCAGGCACTGGCACGGGGTGTCCGTCATGCTGTGGGTGCTGAACGGCCTCGTCTACGTGGTCCTGCTGTTCGCGACCGGTCTGTGGCGGCGGATCATCCCCACATCGTGGGACGTCCTCCCCGAGGCGTGGGAGACGTTGACTGTGTACCTGGGCTTCGAGGCTCCTGGCATCGAGCACTTCACTCCATATGACTCCCTGCAGATGCTGGGCTACAGCTTCGTCATCTTCATCTTGGCGCCGTCCCTGATCCTCACGGGGATCGCCATGGCCCCGGCCATCCGTTCCCGCTTCCCCTGGTATGTCAAGATGCTCGGTGGCCACCAGGGCGCGCGTTCCCTGCACTTCATCGCGATGGTGATGATGGCCGGGTTCGTCGTCATGCACGTCGGGCTCGTGTTCCTGGTCCACGGCGACCACAACATGGTCCACATGGTGTTCGGCGACATCAGCACTGCCCGCGCTGCGCAGGCTTACACCATCATGATCGCCACCATCGTTGCTGCAGTGCTGTTCTGGATCGCGCTGAGCTACTGGTCACTGGCTGATCGGGCGCGGGCGCAGAGGTTCACGGCCGGGCTGACGGAGATCGGCCGGAAGCTCTTCCTCAATTGGCTGCGCCCTCGGATGAGCCGACAGAACGCGTATACGGACAAGGACATCTCCGCCTTCCACTGGACCAACGGACTGCCGCCCACCGTCGACGAATCACCCGAGTGGATCGAGGCCCGCGACACCGACTGGGAGGGCTACCGGATCACACTCGGCGACGACCTCGCGGGAACCGAGAAGACCCTCAACTTGGCCGATCTCAAAGAGCTGCCTCAGGTCTCCTACGTGGCGGTCCACACGTGCATGCAGGGGTGGTCGGCAACCTCGCGGTGGACGGGCGTGCGCCTGCGCGACCTCCTCGATCTGATCGGCCCGAGGCCGGACGGCGCCGAATACGTGCTCGTTGATTCGTATGGTCTGGCGCAGGAGATGTTCGACAACCGGCCGCGCGAACCGTTCTATGCGGTGTTGGACCTGGCCACCGTCTACGAGGACGACACGATCGTTGCGTTCGAACGCAACGGCGAGCCGCTGGAGACCCACCTCGGTGCGCCCGCCCGGTTGCGGGCAGAATCGAATCATGGCTACAAGATGGTCAAGTGGATCAGTTCGATCCGTTGGATCCGCGATTACGCCGATTATGGTGATGGACGGGGAGGCACCCGCGAGGACTCCGCACTCCAGGCATTCAACGGAAGGATCTAGACACCGATGGCATCTGAGATCGTCTCGTGCCGCTTCACGGTCAGCGGCATCCGCACCGACAAGGACGTCAAGAAGGCACTCCAGTCCCTGTACGACATCTTCGCCGAGCACGGGCTGGGCCAAGCGACATTCGAGGTGACCGGTGGTGAGCACGCGGACCTCTTCATCAAGCACCAGGCGTCCGTCGAGCCGGATCCCGACATCATCGACCAGGCGCTAGCCAGGGCCGGCGACTTCCGCGTCGTCTCCGCGGACCTCCACTCCGGCTGAGCAGTGGCAGGAGTCCTCCGGGACGACGGGGCCCCCGACCAGGACCTCGGGCGCGGGAATCTCGGCCATGACCTCGGCGTTCAGCCGACATGAAGTCATTCGGATTCTTGAGCTTCGGCCACTACGGAGCCCCTGCGAGCGGGTACACCGCCAAAGACATGCTGACCCAGGCGATCGACCTGTCCGTCGCCGCGGACGAGCTGGGCGTGAATGGTGCGTCCTTCCGCGTCCACCACTTCGCCCGGCAGGCGGCCTCTCCCTTCCCGCTGCTGTCCGCGATCGCGGCGCGCACCCGGCGCATAGAAGTGGGCACCGGCGTCATCGACCTCCGCTAGCGCATATCGGGGTTGTAGCGTTGGAGTCATTGGCTACCGTCGTCTACAAGTACCTACACACTTGATCGGTGCTGCACGTTTCAGGGTCCGGGTGCGCGGCGTCCTGTCTGAGGTCCGCGATAGTGTCGCGCAGCACGGAGAGCTGCGCGATCTGCTGCTCGATCTCAGCGAGGCGCACGTCAAGCAGGTCGCGCACGTGCTCGCAGGGCGCATGGCCGCCGTCGCGGATGTCGAGGATCTGGCGGATCTGGGCGAGGGTGAGGCCCGCGGCCTGGCCGCGGTGGACGAAGTCGATCCGGGCGACCGTCTCGGGTGCGTAGTCGCGATAGCCGGACTGCGTGCGCTCGGCCGGCGGAAGCAGCCCCTGCCCCTCGTAGAAGCGGAGCGTCTTCGCCGTGGTGCCCGCGCGTTCGGCGAGTTCTCCGATGCGCATCGCGGCCTCCGATCGTTCGGCAGGAGCAGGCTTGACCTTCCCCTGCACTGGAAGGTCCAGTATGGCTGAGACAGAGCAGAAAGCCAAGGACTGACAGGAGCAGCGATGCCTACCAAGTACGACCTCGCCATCATCGGATCCGGAGGCGGAGCATTCGCCGCCGCCATCCGTGCGACCACGCTCGGCAAGTCGGTGGTGATGATCGAGCGCGGGACGCTCGGCGGCACCTGCGTGAACACCGGCTGCGTGCCGTCGAAGGCCCTCATCGCCGCTGCCGACACCCGTCACGTCGCCGCCGACGCTTCAGGCCGGTTCCCGGGGATCGCGGCGACGGCTGAGACAGTGGACATGCCTGCGCTGATCGCCGGGAAGCAGGCGCTGGTCGAGTCGCTGCGCGGCGAGAAGTACGCCGACGTCGCCGACTCCTACGGCTGGCAGGTCCGCCGCGGCGATGCATCGTTCGCCGGCGGCCCAGACGCCCCGGTACTGGAGATCATCGCCGGCGACGGGACGGTCGAGACCATCGAGGCCGACCACTTCCTGGTCGCGACTGGTTCTCGCCCGTGGGCTCCGCCGATCGACGGCCTGGAGGAGACCGGTTACCTGACCTCGACCACGGCAATGGAACTCGCTGAGGTTCCTGAGTCGTTGCTGGTGCTCGGCGGCGGCTACGTCGCCCTGGAGCAGGCGCAGCTGTTCGCTCGCCTCGGCTCGCAGGTCACGCTGCTGGTGCGGTCCCGGCTCGCCTCGAAGGAGGAGCCGGAGGTGTCCAAGGCGCTTCAGGAGGCGTTCGCCGACGAAGGCATCCGCGTCGTCCGCCGCGTGGTGCCCACCCGGGTCTCCCGCGGCACGGGAGGCGAGGCCGTCGTGACCGCCGACGTGTCCGGCGACTCGCAGGAGTTCCGCGCCGAGCAGGTGCTCGTCGCCCTCGGACGCCGTCCCGTCACCGATGGCCTGAACCTCGATGCGGTCGGGGTGAAGACCGGGGACTCCGGCGAGGTGGTCGTCTCCGACCGGCTGCGGTCCTCGAACCCGCGGATCTGGGCCGCGGGCGACGTGACCGGGCACCCCGAGTTCGTCTACGTCGCCGCCCACCACGGCACCCTCGTCGCCGAGAACGCGTTCGCCGACGCCGATCGTGCCGTCGACTATTCCCGCCTGCCGCGGGTGACGTTCACCGGGCCCGCGATCGGAGCGGTCGGGATGACCGAGAAGGAAGTGCTTGCTGCGGGGATCCGCTGCGATTGCCGCGTCCTGCCGCTGCACCACGTGCCCCGCGCGCTGGTCAACCGCGACACCCGCGGGTTCATCAAGATCGTCGTGAACGCCGACACGAACGAGATCCTCGGCCTGACCGCCGTCGCCAAGGACGCCGGAGAGCTCGCCGCCGCCGGTGTCCACGTGCTCGGCAAGACCGTCGCCGAGATCGCCGACGCCTGGGCTCCCTACCTGACGATGGCCGAGGGCATCCGGATCGCCGCGAAGGCCTTCACCACCGACCCGTCGCTGCTGTCGTGCTGCGCATGACCGGCAGCGCAGGCAATCGGGGAGATCTCATCCTGAAGAGGTGCAGACGACGAGCGCCGATCAGGACCGCGACGAACGGCGCGCCGGTCCCGTCGTCGCTGCAGGGACCGGACTGCTCTTGCTGGCATGCTGCGCGCTTCCGTTGCTGCTCTGTTGCGGCCTGCCGCTCATCGCGGCGGGCGGAGCACTCGCGGGCGTCGGTGGGCTCCTCGGTAACCCCTGGATCATCGGTGCCGGGATCGCCGTCGTGATGGCCGTCACGGCGGGGATGCTCGTCAGGTTAGGGCGGCGGCACCGAGGCCGCAGGACCGGCTGCTGCGAAAATCCTTCGACCGCTGATCGGAACCGGTAGCTCGAGCGGATCCAGCCATCATCGCCACCTCGGCCACTTCGGCACCCCGCGACCCTTCCACGTCTCCACGAGACCGGCGGCCGAGCGGACGGACGCGAAGAGCCCGTAGCCGGCCCCGGCGAGACCCACGGAGACCACGAGCCAGCGCCCGATGCCGAGCCAGATGCGCCCGTCCACGTCGAGCGCCCACTGAGCGCCCGTGATGAGACCGGCGATGCCCATCCAGAGCCCGGCGACGACCACGACCACCGGCAGCAGGGCGAGGCACATCGCAGCGGCGGCCGACCAGAGCTGACGCGCTTCGAGCTTCGCCGTCGCCGCCATCATCCGCTCGGCGCGCTCGTTCGAGGCGTCGAGGTTCGCGGTCATCGTGGCCGAGGCCTCCCCGGCGACCTGCTCGACGGCCTTCTCGACCCGCTCCTCAGTACGCTTCTCGATCCGCTGCACCGCGCCGCCGACCTGGCTCACAAGCTTCTGGTTCGTTGTGGCCTGCACCTTCAGACCCTCAATCGCCGAGGCCGTAGCCGCGCGATTCTTCTGCGCCTCCGCGACCAAGGTTCGCGACGCGGCGTTCAAGCTCTCGCCGTTGAGACTCTGCGCGAACTCGCCGAGCGTGCTCGCGATCTCGTTCTGCCTGCTCTCGATACTCGCGATCCTCGCGGACACGTCGCTGGAGGGCGAGGAGGTCGACGCCGGGGTCGTGATCCGCTCCAGCCGCCTCGTCGTCTCCTCGTCCATGACCTTCACGAACCCCGCGAGCTTCTTCTGCTGCTCGGTCAGCGTGGCAATCCTCGTATTCTGCGCCTCGACGGCGGCGAGGATCGAGGTCAACAGCTCCATCGTCTCCGGACTGCCGAGCGGCTGCGGCGACTGCACGGGCCCGTTCTGCTGCTTCAGCCTGTCGAGCGCTGCGCTCATGTTCCTGCTCCTTCTGCTGCTGGTGGTAGTCGAAGAACGCCTGCGCGCCCTCCGGGGTGAAGTCCGCCGAGAGCGCGCTCGCGCGTTTGCGGCGATCGGCGCGGCCGGACTCGCCGCGGCGGTCCTCGATGTAGAGGGTCCAGATCTCCTGGCCGGCCTTCTTGCCCTTCTTGCTGACGGTGCTGTGCAGCCGCATCCGCGGCACCTGCTCCCCGTCGTCGCCGAGCTGCTGGCTCTGCTCCTCGATCACCGCTTCGAGGCCGGCCTTGTCCACCGACCGGGGGTCGGCCAAGGCGGCGCTCATCCGGTCGCCCATCTCACGGTCGAGCCCGCCTTGGACGAAGTCCTCCCGGCGGAGCTCCCAGTCCTTCGGTGCGTGCTCCAGGCGATTGACGACCGAGAGCCCGTGATCGCGCATCAACTCGTCGTTGGCCGACTGCACGCCCCGCTGGTTCCCGGCCTTGCGGTCGTGGAAAGTGCGGTAGTCCGAGAGCGCCTTACCGGTCCTGTTGTTGTGGTTGATGACCAAGACATGGTTGTGGGCCTTGCGGCCCCGCCCATCGGTATGCGTGACCACGAGCGTGTCGGCATGGGGGTGCATCTTCTTCGCGAGCTGGTAGCCCAGATCGTTCACCCGCTGCACGTGCTCGGGAATCTTCGAGTCGAACTCCTCGTCGCTGAACGACTGCCGGTAGTGCAGCGCCTCGACTTCGCGCTTCGTGTTCTGCGTCAGCGCCTGGGCACGCGCCGAGAACGCGCCAGGACCGCCTGGCACATCGCACGTGATCGCGACCCCGCGCTCGTCCTCCTTGCCCCGGATGTAGCTCTCGGTGTCCGCAGCGCTGGCACTCGGGCTGTAGTGGGTGGTGCTCATGAGGCCGTCCGATCTCCGAGCAGGGCGCGGATCTCGCGCAGCAGCTCGATCAGCTCGGGCACGTCCGCCGACAGCGCCACCGACTCACCGGCCCGTGCGCGGCGGTCCAGGTCGTTGATGTTGATGGCCAGCGGGCGCACCTGGGAGGCAAGCTCCCGAGCATCTGCCGATGCCTGCACGCGGCTCTCCACGTCGAGCAGATGTGCGGCCACGGCGGCATCCAGCTCTTCGGTCCGAGACGCATGGAGAGCGTCGCGCACCACGGTCCGCACCCACGTGCTCGGAGCCAGCCCGAGGCGATTCGCACGAGTGCGAATCGCCTCGAGCGTCTCCTCGCCGAAGCGGGTATCGAGCCGCCCGCCGCCGCCACGACGACGCTTCGCGCCGCCGTGATCCGGCCGCACAGCCTCCGCAGCATCCCGACCGGTGTTCACCTGGGAGTCGGTCTGCTGCTCCACCTGTACAGCCGGATGGCAAGCAGTAGCCGCGTCGGACACGGCGCTTCGCTTGTGTCCTCCTTGGCTAGCTTGCGAGGGGCCTCCGGCCCCCTCGACCCCCTGGTGATGCCCATCCAGTTCGGTGCTCATGCCGCACCTCCCTCAACCAATGCCAGCGGCACATCGGAGCTGCGCACCGCGAGCCCGCTCAAAAGCTCATCGACAGCCCCCTCCGCGTCGTGCTCGACTGCGCAATCGGGGCCATAGGTCAGTTCACGCCTGGCGCCGACGTACATCGATGAGACGCCCCGGTACGGCTGCCTCCATTCGTAGGGCTCGATCTTCCCGATGTGCTGCACGCGGTAACGGTTGATGTCATCGGCGCGGAAGACCTTCACGACCGAGGCCAGGCGGCGGATGAACTGGTCCAGAGCCTCGTCTACGTTGCCCTTCTGGCGGGCATAGTAGAAGAACTCGACCGGCTCAATGGTGGCCGTGATGACGATGAGGCGGGGGGCCACCTCGCCCTTGTTCTTGTAGCGGGCCTTCGCAGGCGAGGCGTTGTACGGATCGAGCAGCAGCAGCCAGTCGTTCGCATCCATCGCCGAGGCACGCAGATCATCGAGCAGGATGACCTCTTCGCCGCTCCAATCGTCGAGCGGATTCCCGGTCGCGGCGCGGTAGACCTGCCACCGCTCGCCGTGGACGTTCGCGGCATTGATCGCGGTCGCGACGAACTCCGAGGCGAACCGGGTCTTGCCGACGCCGGCCTCCCCGTGAACGAACACGACGTGGGTGGAGAACTCACCGGCCCGGAGTTTCGCAGCAGCCCGGTACGCACGGCGCTGGCCGTAGGCAGACAGCGCATCATCGATCTCCCGCGTGTGCCGGGAGTAGATGTCGAACAGGTCATCGGTGAGCATGATCTGATCACGGGTGATCTCGCCCTGGAGCACCCGCTCCCGCATGTCCTCGAAGTCTTCGGCCACGCGCTTCTTCTTCACGTGGGCACGACCCTTCAGCCAGGTCCCACGACGTTGTGCGTCGATGCCGACGTAGTCGGGCCCACGCACCGTGGCGACCTCGACGGGCCCGTACTGGTGCTTATCCGCGTACTTGGCATGCGTGAGGTAGCTCAGCATGTTGTCATGCGCGTAGCGGCCGCGACCGGGCTTCTCAACGTACTGGGGCTCGACGCCGATCACCTGGGCCAGACGGTCGATCGTTGCGCTCGCAGCACGTGACTTGAACTTGATCACTATGTGGATGTGCCGAGGCTTGAGCTCCATGACGAGCCGCTGCTCGATGTCGGACTAGACCTCGCGCTCGTCCTTGTCATGGACGATCGCGTAGACGGACTCGACCTCACGACCATCAGCCTCGAGCCGACGAGTGACAACCTCGCCGATCTCCCCGGCGTCACCGGTCGCGAGCACCTGCTTCTCCGCATCGGTCCACGACCAGTACCCAGGGTCGAGGTACTGGGTGAGGCCGATGATCGTGGGGCTGTTCTCCTGCTTAGCCACGACGACCACCCCCGACCGGAGCCCAGAGGAGGAGCACATCGACCGTCTCAGGGTTAATTGACCCCCTATTGACCCCCAAATGAGACCGCAAATGACCCCACGTGGTGACGAGGTGGGTCGAACGCGCAATGCGTGTCTGACCAGCGACTTCGTAGCAAAACGCGGCAATCGACAAGCCCTTGCCGCGCCCGTAGGAACGAATGGACTCTCCGAAACTCTTGGAGTGCGAAGCACGGCTGCGGACCGTCATCACGGCGATGGGCAGCCCGCCTTCGGCGGGTGCCAGGCCAGGCCCTCCGGGCGGGGTCAGGTCGGCGGGTGCGGTGCTGAGGTTGCGTGCGTCGGCGTGCATCAGCGACCACCGCCCCGGCCGTAGCGCTTGATGACAGCCTGATGCGTGACGCCGAGGGCGTCGCCGATCCTGGCCCAGGTCACCCCGTCGGCGCGGGCGTCGGCGACGGCGATCTCGACGGCCTCCTCCAGCACGGAGCGGAGCACGCCGAGGTCGTAGAGCTGGGCCTCGCCATCGGCGAGGGACGGGTCGCCCTGTCGCCAGCGGAAGCTGGTCAGGTGATCGAAGGCGGCGGAGTTCGCGCTCATCAGCGACCACCGCCCATCACGGCGGCGACGGCGGCGCGCTGTCGCGGCGTCAGCGGAGTGAGTGCCAGGCGCTCACCGGCTCGGCGACCGGCGGCGCGGGCGGCGGCGATGACGGGATCGAGCCCATCAGCATGCGGAACGGGAGACGAGTCCTGATCGAGAGCAGGGCAGTCAAGCGCGGATGCGCGGGGAACGTCGATAACGACAGACATCGGAAGTCCTCAGATATGAGTATCTTCCGGTTCCCCGCCACGGTAGTTGGGCTGTTTGACCGGCTACTCATCCGGGAGCAGAACCCCGCGCTTCTAAGTCGCGGCCCCGGTGGGATCTTCTTGTCTGCAACCACTCTCCCACGAGTCGACTCACCATTGCAATGACGAGTTGACTCATGAGTCAGTCGCGACGCGGCTCTATGCGAATGAGGTCGGGGTCGAACTTCACGTGACCGGGCGCGATGGGCTCGATGGTCACAGTCACCAGCTCGTCCACGAGCATCCGGCGGCGGTCTATGTCCAACGCCTTCCACTTCGACTCGACAACCTCGCGACGCTCCGCGGTGCCGACCGCCTCCTCCACGTCTGCCAGCAGCTTCGCCGCCACGGATACCGAGCGGTCGAGCAGCTCCGCGTCGATCTCGTCGATGCGGACCTTCACGTCGTTGATCGCCGCGGTGATCTCCAGGACCGGCTGATGGATGTCGCGCAGCAGCGGGCTCAGCTCCTTTACGCGCTCGACCAGGGCGTTCCGCTCGGTCAGCAGCTCCTCGCGGTCCGGCCCGTCGTCCTCCTGCGGCATCACGAGGTCGTGCACGTCCACCGACGACAGGCGGGTGAGCACTGCCTCGGTGACCATCGCATCGACGGGCTCGCGTTGGCGGGTGAGGTGGAACTGCTCGCCGCAGCGATACGTCGGCTGCTTGCGGCTGTTCGTCCCCGAGACGAGCGTCGCACCGCACTTCCCGCACAGCCCGATCGTCGACAGGAGGTATTTCGGCTGGTTGCCCTGCCTGGCCGACCTCCGCACGTTGTCCTCCAGCTTCGCCACCGCGGTCCGCCACGTCTGCTCGCTGACGATGGGCGGGAACGCCTCGCCCTGCACCGGGTACAGCTCGCCGGATGCGTAGTGCTTGATGTAGCCACAGTAAAGCGGGTTCGCGAGCAGGTAGCGCACGGCATCGACGGAGAATTCCGAGCCGCGGGCGGTGAGGTGACCAGCGCTGTTCAGGTCCTCGCGGATGCGCCGGATCGACAGCGACGGCTCGCCGAGGAACGCGTCGAAGGCCCGCCGAACCGCGTCGGCCTCTTCCTCGATCAGCTCACCCTCCCTCGACCATCCGAACGCCTTCCAGGCGGACGTGGGGATGCCCTCGGCACGTCGGCGCTCGTTCGACCTGATCTGTCGCTCGGCCTTGCGACGCGCCTCGAACCGGGCGAGAGCGGCGAGCATCGTCGCCCGGAACTCGCCGTCCGCCGTCGAGAGATCGATCTCGCCGTCCACGGTGACGACGCGCAGACCGAGGTCGATCAGCGTGTTCAGGTCCTTCGTGCTGCGCAGGAGCCGGTCCATGTCCACGGCGACCACCATCGAGAACCGGCCCGCGCGGGCGTCGTCCAGCATCTCGGCCCACCGGGTGCCAGCGCGGCGCTTCTTCGTCGCCGACACCGCGTTGTCCTCGTAGACCTCGACGACGTTCCAGTCCTTGGCCTCGGCCAGCGCCCTGATCTTCCTCAGCTGCGTATCGACCGTCCAGCGGTCGCCCTTGCGGTCCATGGAGGCGCGGACGTACGCGGCCACCTCGTTCGTCTTCCTCAGCGCTACCAGTTCGACCATGCAACCAAGCCTACGTGAACGGGCGTTGCAACCACGATATGCGGTATGAGAACCCGTACTACTTCGCAGAAGAGGCGGCGGCACTCGACCTGATCGCCGACAATCGGATCGCACTCGGGATCTCCCGCGGGTCACCGGAACCGGCTCTGCGCGGCTGGGAGGCCTTCGGCTACACCGGCTCCACGGACCCCCGCGGCGCTGACATCGCACGGGAGAAGTTCGAACGGCTGCTCGAGGCGATCTCCGGTCGTCCCGTCGCACCTGCCGATCCCGCGCAGTTCGGCCCGGGGCAGAAGCTGCCGCTCGAACCGCACTCCCCCGGCCTCGTCGAGCGCCTGTGGTGGGGTGCCGGATCTCGCGACACCGCCGTCTGGGCTGCGCAGAAGGGCGTCAACCTCATGAGCTCGACGCTGCTGACGGAGGCGACCGGCCAGTCGTTCGGCGACCTGCAGGCCGAGCAGATCGATCTCTACCGCCAGGCGTGGAAGGAGGCCGGCCACGCACGCACGCCACGGATCTCGGTGAGCCGCAGCGTCTTCCCCGTCGTCTCGGAGCAGGACAAGCAGTTCTACCAGTTGCGCCAGGGTCAGGGCGCGGATCAGATCGGCGTGATCGACGGCCATCGCTCCACGTTCGGCCGCACCTACGTGGGCGAGCCGGACGAACTCATCAGCCAGTTGCAGGACGACGCGGCCGTCATGAGCGCGGACTCCCTCATGCTGACGATCCCCAGCCAGCTGGGCGTCGACTTCAACGTCCACCTGCTGCGGTCGTTCGCGGACCACGTCGCCCCCGCTCTGGGCTGGGAGCCGAACACGAAGGGCCCCACCACCGGCTACGCGGTGTGAGGACCGCGGTCCTCGTCAATCCTCCGCGGTGAGAGGTGCCTCCGAAAGGGGCGTCCACCAGGCCTCGGGCCCCGCGATCGGGAACCGACGGCCGGTGACCTGTCGAGCCTGCACCCGCAGGAAGAGCGGCTTCTCCCCCTTGTGCCAGGGGACGAGCGGAATATCCACGGTGGCGAGGACCTCCTCGGACTTGTGGATCCGCTGCGTGTGGCCCTTCACCACGACACTCCACGCGTGATCTGCGTCCGGGTCGCGGCCGTCGGCTTCGACAGCCACCGGCCCGTTCAGCGCTGCGGACACCTTCGTGCCCTCGGCCGACCGGAACACGAGCGTCCCGCCGTCCACCGCGATGTTGATCGGGAAGATGTCCGGCCCGTTCGCCGTCTGCACCGCCAGGCGCCCCACAGTCGTGCTGCGCAGCAGCTCCCAGCACGTGTCGACCGACAGGATCTCCACTGCTTCCGAGGTCCCCATCACCGCACCGTCCTTCTTCAGTTCCGAGGCCCGCTCGTGCGGGTTCGCATCAGACCCCGGCGCCCCCACACGATGGGATATGATCGGGGTCACTCATGAACTCTATCAACCGCGGCCGGAATCCTCACGACACGCGCTTGAGCAGCCGCAGCGCCGCGAGGTCCGCACCCGCCGCCTGATTCACCAGCACCGTCACCGCAGTGCCCTCACCGGGTCGGACTGCCGCGATCGTACGGAATCCTCCGGTACCGCCGTTGTGCCACAGCACCTGCGTCCCCGCACGATGCCAGCCCAGCCCCATGCCCGCAGGTCCGCCGGCCGGAGTCTGATGCGTCAGCCGGATCGCCTCCGTCAAGGGCGTGCTGTCGGGCTCCAGCTGCGCCTGGAGGAATGTCAGCACATCCGAAGCCGTCGACCGCAGTGCCCCGGCTCCGGGCAGCCCCTCGAGCGGCCAGGGCGCAGCCGGCCGCGTGCGACCGCGGAACCCCTGTGCCGAACGCTCCCGCTGCTCGTCAGTCAACTGCCAGTCGGTCGCCGTGTCGATCAGGCCCAGCGGCTTGCAGATCCGCTCCGTGACCGCCTGCCCGAAGTCCTGCCCCAGCGCGTGGGCGAGAGCATGCCCCAGCACGCCGAATCCGAAGTTCGAGTACGTCACTCCGCCAGTGCCTGGCTTCCGCCGCAGCCGCGTGGTCGCCAGTGCCTCCAGCAGGTCGTCGCCGCTGAAGCCCGCGTACACGTCGTGGCCGAACTGCAGGAAGCGAAGGCTCTGCCGCAGTCCGATGCGGGACGGCGAGCGCACCAGGCCCGAGGTGTGCGTCGCCAGATGCTGCAGGGTCACCGCGGCATCGGCCCGGCCGGGGACCGACGCGCCGTCCGGCAGCAGCTCCCGGACCGGGGTCTGCAGCTCCCAGTCTCCCCGCACGACGCCGTCAGCCAGCAGCAGGGAGGTGAATACCTTGGTGATGGAGCCGATCTCGACAAGGGTCTGAGCATCGGGAACAGCACCTCGGCCGGTGTCTCCGGCTCCGACGACGGACGTCTCCGCGCCCCTCCGCACTCCGACGACCACGCCCCTCCGGCGCCTGCCGATGCGCTCCGCCGTCTGCCGCGCCTCCGCCTCGAGCGCTTGTCCCGTCGTCATGCCGACGACACTACGGGCACGATCATCTGCGGGGAACGGCGGTCGTCCGCGACCTCGGCTTCTGGTTTTCCCCCGTGCCGTCGGACGGCCAGCGTCACTGCGGTCCGTGGCCACCGCGCATACCGTTGACACCATGAACGCATTCTTCTCGTCCATTCGAAAGCTCGGATTCCGTCGCGGTCCCCAGCGTCTTGCCGGAGGGATCTCGGGAGGACTCGCAGCCGCCACTGGTCTCAACGTGTGGCTGGTCCGCCTGTTGGTCCTCCTCTCGTTCCTGCTGCCCGTCGTGGGGATCGGGCTCTACGTGGTGGTCTGGGTCCTGCTGCCGTGGCAGGACGGGACCATCCCGCTCGAACGGCTGTTCGGCGGTCGAGAGATCCGCTGACCGGGCCCGTCGCCGAGGTCCCCACGCCTGCTGCAGTCCCGCTCCCCTCCCGCATGCGGCAGGATGGAGGGCATGACTCCCGTGTACCTCTCCACCGACCCGCAGGCCGATGAACTGCTCGCCCACGACCGCTTCGCACTCATGGTCGGCATGCTGCTCGATCAGCAGGTGACGATGGAATCTGCGTTCGCGGGTCCGCAGAAGCTCTTCGAGCGGCTGGAGGAGTTCACCCCTGCAGCCGTCGCCGCACTGGACCCCGACGCGCTGCTCGCCGCATTCCAGGAGAAGCCCGCCGTTCACCGCTACCCCGGTTCGATGGCCACACGGGTCCAGGCGCTGGCCCAGACCCTCGTCGACGACTACGACGGCATCGCGGAGAACCTCTGGACCGCGCCTGCGAAGGATGGCTCCGAGCCCACGGGCCGCGATGTCCTGAAGCGCCTCAAGGCGCTGCCGGGCTTCGGTGATCAGAAGTCGAAGATCTTCGTCGCGCTGCTGGGTAAGCAGTTCGACCTCACGGCGGAGGGCTGGCGAGAGGCCTCAGGTGCTTTTGGGCCGGACGATGCGTTCCTGTCGATCGCAGATGTGCGCGATGAGGATTCGCTGTTCCGCGTGCGGGAGAACAAGAAGGCGATGAAGGCGGCGGCGAAGGCCGCACGGGACGCGAAGAAGGGCTGAGCCCCCAGCCCGCTGAACCTCAGTCGGGCCAGTCGAACGCAGGCCCGGCGCCCTTCGGCCCTTCCTGCCTCTTCGGCGCGAATCTCTTCTGCGCTTCGGTGAGAAGGTCCACCAGCTCCCACCGGCCGACTGCCAGCGGCTGGTTCAGTGTGACCCGTTCGCCGCGGATCTCACGGGTGAAGAGCGTGCGGACCAGCGGACGCCGCCCGATGCCCGAGGCGCCCAGGACCACGACGGAGGGGATGTTCGGCGCTTCGGGCTGGTGTCCGAAGCGCACCGTTCCCACCTGCACGACGTTCGGCCAGGAGACGCGGTGCACCGTCTCCTGCGTACGCCCGACACGTCGGATCACAGTGAACGCCTCAGGAGTGAGCTCGAGGCTGTAGTCCTGCCGGTGCCGCTTCACGCTGAAGACCGGGAGAACGATGCCGAACACCACGAACAGCAGGAACCCGGCTGCCCCGACGAGGCTCTCCGCACCCAGGACGAGGACGGCGAGACCGAGCACGCCGATGAGCACGCTGCCCACGACGCGTCCGATGATCGCGCCCTTGGCAGCACGCCCGATGACCAGCAGGCCGTTCTTCTCCACGAGGTCCAGTCGGAACGCGATCCGCTCACGCTTCGCAGCGCCGTCCGGGAAGGCCAGCGTCGAACCGTCGCCCTTCGCTGATTCGCGATACTCGCCGCTCGCCGGTTCCGTCAGCTCACCCATGCACACTCCATGGGCTCACACTACGACGGCGTCGCGCTCATTCGCGCTCCACCGCCGCCGAGGTCCCGGTCACCGCGACCGTCGCGTCCGCATCGACGCGGGCGCCGGCCTCGATCGTGCGGGAGACGGTGCAGTGCGTGCTGTGGGCTGCGTGCAGCAGCTTCTCGACGAACGCCTGGGGGTCCTGCTTGCGGGTCCAGTCCGCGAACTCCACGTCGACGTCCACCCGGAGGTTCTGCAGACGGGTCGCCATCGCCTCATCCGTGAGCTTGTCCGCGACGACGTCGACGTCGAACCGCTGGGGCTCCCCGGCGCGCGTGAGCGGTCTGTCGATGCTCACCGCCATGCATCCGGCCAGTCCGGCGAGCAGCATGTCGACGGGATCGACGAGCCCCTCGCCCCGACCGAACTCCAGCTCCACCCCGGCGCTCGTCGTCACGCGGTAGCGCTCGAAGCCCGTCCGTGCGACCGTGACGCCTCGCTGCTCGGCGACGTGTTCTCCTGCGGAATGCTCCATGTATCCACACTACGACGGGTCCCCGCCCCTCGACACCGCTCCGAGTGGACGGGCTCGTCGACGTGTGCGGGTCGACGTGTGCGGGTCGACGTGTGCGGGTCGAGACCGCGACGCGCGGCTCGCGACACGCGGCGCGCGACTCTGAGACCCGCCGCCGGTCAGCACCGCGACATTCCAGTAGCGTGACCCTCGAGACCCGCGGCTGATCGAACGGCGGCGCGGGGACGTCGGACAACAGGAGGAATCATGGGCCCCGAGCTGCATGCCGAGCTGGTGGCCGTCGTCCTCTCCGTCGGCGACGACGGTGCCGACGTCCTGGCCCCCGGCGATCCGGCCCGCCTGCCGTCGGGCCCGCTTCGCGATGACCACACCTCCCTGCAGGCCGGCGTCCGCGCGTTCGCCGCCGACCAGACCGGGCACCGGCTCGGGTACGTCGAGCAGCTGTACACTTTCGCGGATCTGGGGCGCGGTCAGCATGACCACCGGACCATCTCCATCAGCTACCTCGGGCTCACCCGTGAGATCCGCAGTGCCGACGACTGGCAGTCGCTCACGACGCTGCTGCCGTGGGAGGACCAGCGGGATCCGTCCGCTGTGACGCTCGTGGACGACATGGCTGCCGCACTCCGCCCCTGGGCCGAGCGCGATGACTCCTCCGAAAGGCGTCGCCGCATCGCACATCTCTTCGGCCGGGACGAGCGCCCGTGGCGCCCGGAACTGGCGCTTCAGCGCTACGAGCTGCTGTGGGAGGCGGGCCTGGTGGGCGAATCGCCCGAGGCCCCGGCGGACACCCCCTGGACCGGCCCTCGGATGATGTGGGACCACCGCCGCATCCTGGCCACCGGCCTGTCCCGGCTCCGCGCCAAGCTCCAGTACGCGCCCCTGGTCGCCGAACTGATGCCGGAGGAGTTCACCCTGGGCCAGCTCCAGGACGTGGTCGAGGCCCTGATCGGTCAGCGCGTGCACACCCAGAACTTCCGCCGCTCCATCCGCCAGGACCGGCTGGTCGAGGCAACCGAGCGAGTGGTCCGCACCGGAGGACGCCCCGCCCAGCTTCACCGCTTCCGGCGCGAAGTCATCGAAGACCGCCGCCAGGTCGGGACCAAGGCACCCATCCCCCACGCACGCTGAATTCCACGCGCACTGAGCAGACCCCTTCCTTCTACTCACTCTGAGCATTATGCTGGTGCTCACCCTTATGCTCAGAGTGAGCAATGAACGGAGGCAGCCATGACGACAGTCAGGTCAGCAACGGAGCACCCTGCATGGACGAAGGTCCAGCACCTCATCCCCGAGGTCGAGTGGGCGACCTTCATCGACGACATCGAGGCGATCGAGCGCCTCAAGGCCGAGCACGACGCAGTGATCATGGCCCACAACTACATGACTCCGGAGATCTTCCACGCGGTCGCGGACTTCGGCGGGGACTCCCTGGCGCTGGCCCGCGAGGCGCAGCACGTCGAGGCGAGCACGATCGTGCTGGCGGGAGTGCATTTCATGGCCGAGACCGCGAAGCTGCTGAGCCCGCAGAAGCGGGTGCTGCTGCCGGACCTGCGCTCGGGCTGCTCCCTGGCCGAATCGATCACGCCGGCCGACATCGCCGAACTGCGGCGTCAGCACCCCGGCGCCCCGGTGGTGACCTACGTGAACACGTCCGCCGATGTGAAGGCCGCCAGCGACATCTGCTGCACCTCCGGCAATGCGGTCGAGGTGATCGAATCGCTCGGCGTGCCCGAGGTGATCATGGTGCCCGACCAGTACCTGGCGCAGAACATCGCCGCGCGCACCGGGGTCCGCGTCATCACCCACCCGGGCGCCTGCGAAGTCCACGAGCGCTTCACACCGGACGACATCCGGGACATCCGCGACGGCAACCCGGGCGTGACGGTCCTGGCCCACCCCGAATGTCCGCCCGAGGTCGTCGCTGCGGCCGACCATTCCGGATCGACCGCACAGATGCAGAGCTTCGTCGAGGTGAACAGGCCCCGCAGCGTCGCACTCATCACCGAGTGCTCGATGAGTGACAACGTCGCCGCCGGTCACCCGGACACCGACTTCGTCCGCCCCTGCAATCTGTGCCCCCACATGAAGCGCAACACACTGGGCGCCATCCGCCGGGCCCTGGAGACCGGCACGCACGAGATCGAGCTGGATCCCGATCTGGTGGAGCCGGCGCGCCGATCGATCACGCGCATGCTGGAGATCTCGTGAGCCCCCACCGCAGGACGCCCGTCGGATCGGAGATCACCGCATGATCGGCCTCGCCCTCGATCCGCTGGCGAAGCGGGCACTGGTCGAGGACCTCGGCGACATCGGCGACCTGACCTCCGCGATCACCGTCCCACCCGGCAGCGGCTCCGCCCGCCTCGTCGCCCGCACCGACGGGGTGCTCTCCGGCACCTCGGTCGCGGAAGCGGTCGTGCGGGCCGTCGATCCCGCGCTGGAGGTCACCTGGTCATTCTCCGACGGGGACGCCTTCCACGCCGGTGCATCGCTCGCTGAGTTCAGCGGCCAGGCCCGGTCGGTGCTGACAGCCGAGCGGACAGCACTGAATTTCCTCGGCCGCCTGTCCGCCGTGGCGACGCGGACCGCCCACCTGGTCGGCCTCATCGAGGGCACCGGCGCTCGCATCGCCGATACCCGCAAGACCACGCCCGGTCTGCGCGCACTGGAGAAGGAGGCCGTCCGACACGGCGGCGGGGTCAATCACCGCTTCGGGCTCCACGACGCGATCCTCGTCAAGGACAACCACATCGCGCTGGCAGGCGGGGTGGAGCAGGTCTTCACCCGACTGGCGGCACGGACCGGGCACATGGTCCAGGTGGAGGTGGAGGTCGACACCCTGGCCCAGCTGAGCGAACTCCTGGCCCTGGATCACGCGCGCATCGGCCAGGGCCTTCCGCCGGTGGTGCACGCGGTGCTGCTGGACAACATGGGGCCCGATCTCATCGCCCGCGGTGTCGCCCAGGTGCGTGCGCATCCTGCACCCGTGATCGTCGAGGTCTCCGGCGGAGTCGACGTCGAGACCGTGCGCGGACTGGCCGAGGCCGGTCCGGACATCATCTCCATCGGGGCGCTGACCCACTCGGCCGGCTGCCTGGACTTCGGCCTGGACATCTGAGCGCAGCTCTGCGCCAGTCGTCTGGACGACTCGTGGAACCGCATGCACAGCCGTGTGAGCAGCGGCCCCGACCGCCTCATCACTGAAAGGAACACCATGCCCACCTTCATCATGATCGGATACGGAGACCAGGAAGGCTACGACCGCACGGACACCGCGACGCGAGATACCGCTCATGCACATGATGATCGGCTCCGTGCTGGTGGTGCACGCATGGGCGTCGCGGGGGCACCTGTCCAGGTCCGCAATCACGACGCAGCGGGAACGGAGACCGCAGACGGACCGTTCATGCAGTCCTCCCTTCCCGTGGCGGGCTTCACCGTGATCGAATCCAGCAGCCTCGACGAGGCGATCGCCATGGCGTCCCAGACCCCGTGTGCAGTCGCCCACGGTGTCGTCGAGGTCTGGCCCCTCGGCAGCACACTCGACAGTGACAGTGCAGGTGGCCACTGACCCGAGCGACCGGAGACCCCGGCTCCCTCGTGCCCACCGTCATCACGGCGTCGCGGTCTCCGGCAGGCCGAACCGGGCGAACACGCGCAGGGCGAAGAAGGCGACGATGTGCGAGATCCCGGCTGGGGTGACGGTGAGCACCTGCAGATTGAAGGCCCTGTGGATGCCGTATTCGTCGGGCATGTAGAGCCCGAAGGCCGGTTGGCCATTGGCCGCGGTGGGCACGAGGAGATGATCGCCGGGACCCTCCGCAGGACTCTGAGCACCGACCATGCGACCGATCACCTCGGCGCCACGGAACCATGCGGGGAACGGTGGCATCTCATAGACCGCGTCCTCGGTCAGAACAGCCACGAGTCCCCTGGTGTCATGGGCATGCATCGCCGCGACGAAGCGGTCCAGCAGATCGCGCTCCCTCCCCGGATGCAGCTCGTGGATCGCGACTTCCTCGGGCCGGACGTCAGCGATCTGGGACCGTGCCCGCTGCAGCAGGCTGTTGACCGCTGCCGCAGTCGTGTCGAGCATCGCCGCGACCTCGGCGGCGCTGAAGGCCAGGACCTCACGCAGCACGAGCACGGCACGCTGACGCGGGGCCAGATGCTGCAGGGCCGCGATGAACGCCAGCCTCACGCTCTGGCGGCGGGTCATCGCGGCGAGCGGGTCCCCGGCGTCGCAGGCGTACCTGCCGAGCATCGTGTCCGGGACCGGCTCCAGCCAGGGACGTTCCGGCCATTGAGCCAGTTCAGCCGCGGGGTCCTGGCCAGGACCGCCCAGGCCGGTGGGCAGCGCCCGACGACTGCGGTTCTCCAGTGCGCGCAGGCAGACATTGGTCGCGATCCGATACAGCCAGGTCCGGATCGAAGAGCGCCCCTCGAAGCCCTCGTAGCCGCGCCAGGCGCGCAGATAGGTCTCCTGGACGGCATCCTCGGCATCGTGGACCGATCCCAGCATGCGGTAGCTGTGCGCCAGCAGCTCCGAGCGGAACGGTCTGGTCTGGCGGTCGAAGTCGTCGTCCGAAGGCGTCACGTTCGAAGGCGTCATGATGAGGTCGCGATCCTCTCTGTGGCTGTACGGGGCGTGCGGAGGAGGACCGCAGCACCCAGTGCTCCGATCGCCGCCAGCGCGGCCAGGCCGTAGAGCGCAGCCGCGAGACCTCCGGTCAGTTCAGCCGCCGATGGCGGACCCGCGGTGCCGCGTGTCGCGAAGCCGATCGCGATCGCGGAGGCGAGCCCCGCCCCCAGGGTGGTGCCGACGGCGAAGGCCGTCTCCGCAAGACCCGCCGCCAATCCCGCATCATGGTCGGCCACCCCCGCCAGCGCTGCGATCTGGCCGGCGACGAATGCCACCCCCATACCGGCACCGAACACGACGAGCCCAGCCAGTAGATCGCCGACGACCGTGCCGTCGACCGACAGCCGGCTCAGCACCACGCAGGCGAACATCAGCAGGATCAGGCCCCCGGTGGCGACGGCTCGGAACCCTGCCCGCGTCACCAGGTGCTGTCCGGCCATCACCCCGACGACCGAGGTCACGGTCATGATCGCCGTCGCCATGCCGAACTGGAGCGCGGACAGTCCCAGTACCTGCTGTGCGTACAGGGTCACGACGATCAGCAGTCCGTCGATCGCCGCCCTGTAGGCGGTGAGCACCCATTGGACCTCCGCCGGGGCGAACCCCACGTCGAGCGCGATCACCGGCAGCGCCGCATACACACTCGTCGAGTCCAGCACTCCCATGAACATCGCCATGCACACCACGGCCAGCACCCACCATCGATGTGTCGTCCCTGCAGATCGCTCATCGGCCGCCATGGCCCGTCCCCTCCTCGTCGACGCCCTGGGTCGCCAGGGGCGTGCCCTCACGAGGTAGATACCTGGCGACGAGCGGACTCATCGCTGTGCCGGTGGTTCTGCACGCCCCGTTCCCTCGCCGCCCCGGCAATGGTTGACGCAGGCTTCCCCGGCGTGTTTACCGTGTATACGAACGCAACGCAGGTTGTCATCAGATCGCGTGCCGCGAGGGGTTCGACACTGCGCGTGAGGGCCGCCGGCCCTGCACCTCGTGCAGTCTCATCAGCTTCCGCGGCATGCGGGAACGAGGAGGTCGACGCATGCAGCTGAACGAGATACGCCGTGTCTACGACGGACAGGCGCCGTTCGTCACGGTCTACCTGGAGGGTCGTTCCCCCGGCGAGGACGCACAGCAGCAGGTGCGGCTCAGGTGGGAGGAGCTCCGTCGGCACCTCAGCGAAGACGGAGCCTCCGACACCGCGCTCTCCGCGCTCGACGAGGCCGTGCTCGGTGCAGAACCGGGCGAGGCGCAGTCGAACGGGCGCGTGCTGGTGGCCGATGTCACGGGCGTGGTCCTGGACGAGGCGTGGGATGCGGCTCTGGGTGCCGGCGATGCGGCGCATCTGGGCAAGGAACCGGAGCTCGGCGCCTTCGTCCGCGAGCACGCGCGCTCCGCGCGGCTGCTGGTAGCGATCGCCGACCGGCACGGCGCCGTCGTGCGGCAGGTGGCCGTCGCGCAGTCGCAGGCGGCCGACACCCAGGTCGAACACCATGTGGGTGACGCTTCCCACGATCCCGAAAGCGTTCACAAGCCGCGTGAGGGTGCCCTGTCGCACAAGAACATACAGCGCAGGGCGGACGAGGTCGTGAAGCAGAACGTCCGCGAGGTCGCCGAGCACATGGATTCCGTGGCGAAGACATGGAAGCCCGACCTGATCGTCCTGGCCGGCGGGGTGCAGGGCCGCACGGCGCTGCGGAACGAGCTGTCCCCCGCACTCCGGGAGCACTTCACCGAGACCGATGCGGGCGGAGTGGACGATGACGGAGCGGAGGAAGCCCTCGCGAACGAACTCCACCGCCTCGCACAGGACCTCAGCACCGACGCGGCTCAGCGGCGAGCAGACCAGTTCGCCGCCGCGAAGGCACACGGGCTCGCGGGCGAGGGATCCGAGCGCATTGCGCAGGCGCTGGAGATGGGCGCCGTGGAGACGCTCCTGCTCGAATACGACCGGCCTGCCGCACGAGAGGCCGAGCTTCTCGCCGCGAGCGTCCGGACCGATGCAGAGGTCTCGCTGATCGATTCGCAGGTCGAGGACGCGATCGCTGCGATCCTGCGCTTCGACGTGCCTGAACAGTGATGACAGATATTTCATCAGAGAGAACACAGAGAACAGAAGCGACACCAGAGGAGGACTTCCATGACTGCACGTGACGAGCTCCGAGCGGCGAAGGCCCTGCAGGGCGTCGAGTTCCCCGCGACGAAGGACGAGCTGATCGAGTACGCCTCCGTCCGGGGCGCAGACGCAAAGACCCTGCAGGCGCTGCGGACGATGCCGGAGCGCCGCTTCGAGAACAAGGACCAGGTCGTCGAGGCAGTGCCGCAGGAGCCCGAGGGCGACGCCCCGGGAGGCACCGACCGCTGAGCGACGACGCCGTGAGTCCCGCACTCCTCACGCGCGGGAGCACGCAGGCATACGACGGCTGCCGGGGTCCGGGCCGGACCCCGGCAGCCGCGCAGAGGAGAAGGCCCGATGTCCAGAGGCCTCAATCGCACGAGGATCCTCGAGGCCGCGACTGCTCACATCGACGCCCACGGTCCCGAGTCGTTGACGATGCGCGGGCTGGGCTCGCAACTCGGCGTCGAGGCCATGGCCCTGTACCGGCACGTGCCCGGCAAGGACCACCTGCTCGCGGCCGTGGTCGACAGACTCGTCGACGACGTCCTCGACGACCCGCGCATCACCGCCGGGAGTGATTCCTGGGAGGAGTACCTCCACACCGTCGGCACGGCGATGCGCGATCTGGAAGCCGCCCACCCGCGGACATTCTCCCTGGTCGCCACCCGACCGCCGGAGGTGTCGTGGCTGCGACCGCCTCTGCGCAGCATCCGCTGGGTCGAGCATTTCCTCTCCACCCTCGTCGCCCACGGGTGCTCCCCCAGACATGCGGTCCGGGCCTACAGAGAGTTCACCAGCTTCCTCCTGGGTCACCTCCTGCTGGACGCAGCGTCCCGGGAGGGCGAGACCTTCCCCGAGGAAATCGCCCCGGCGGACCACCCCACAGTGGCGGAACTGCAGGATCTGCTGCACGCTGACCATGCGGCTCGCGAATTCGATGAGGGCCTGGACGCCCTCATCGAACACCTCCGCGTCGCCGGAGCGTGACGGGACCGGAGCGTGACGGGAGGCGGTGACCATAGGAGCAACCGACGGGGAAGGCCCAATGGGATGGATCAGAAAGAGCAGCGCCAGCGGCTGGGCGGCAACGACTTCGACATCGAGGACGAGCTGCTCGATGAAGCGACCACGACCGTCGTCGAAGGCTCCAAGCGCCTCAACAGGAAGGGGCCCGAACTCGTCATCACCGGACTCTTCGGCGGGGTCGACGTCGGACTGGGCATCCTGGCGATGGTGCTGGTCAAACAGGCCACGGGTTCGGACATCCTGGCGGGCATGGCATTCGGCATCGGACTCCTCGCGCTGAAGCTGGCGCACTCCGAGCTCTTCACCGAAGAGTTCCTCCTGCCGCTGAACGCAGTGATCGCCGGGCAGGGCACGTGGATGCAGGTCTTCCGCCTGTGGTCGGTCACGCTCGTGACGAACCTGCTCGGAGGCCTGGCATTCGCGTGGCTCATCGTGCTGGGGCTGCCGGACTACCACGCGACGATCACCGACTACGCGGTGAGCTACATCGACCAGTCGTCGCTGCTGGTCATGGGTGCGCTGTCCATGCTGGCAGGAGCCACCATCACACTGTCCACCCGGATGCAGCAGGGGACGTCGAACGACGTCGTCACCGCCCTCACGTGCATGGTGTCCGGCCTGCTCGTGATCGGCTTCGGCATGCTGCACGGGGCGCTCAATGCGATCGTCATCTTCGCCGCGATGCTCGCCGGGGCGGATATCTCGGTCCTCGACTTCGCCCAGTGGTTCGCGATCGTCATCCCGCTCAACATGCTCGGCGGCCTGCTGGTCATCGCACTGCCGCGCGTGGTGCGCACCCGACGCATCCTCTGGGGCGTGCGCAAGGGGAGGTTCACACTCGAGGATCTCCAGGAGCAGTCAGGATGAGTCGGCGTCCGAGTCGCCCACAGCGGCGCAGTCAGGCCGAGGAACGCGGCCGTGTGCGCCGCTGCCTGGCCGCACCGGGCCGCCAGTCCCTGGTGAGCACGTCCAGCAGGATCACCGCCTTCTGACGGTCGGGCACCCGCACCCGCGTACGGCGGATCTCCGCCGCCGGTGTCTGCCGCAGCCGCAGCGACAGCGCACCGAAGAGCGCATGTGCGACCAGGACTGCACGGCGGCTGCCCGCCGGCAGCTCCGCGATCCCGGCTGCCGCCACTGCCAGGTCGTCGTCGATGTCGTCGAGGAGCTCGTCGCGATGGGCGTCGCTGAACCGAGCGGGGTCCACCTGCGGGAAGTACCGACGACCCAGCACGTCGTAGTCATCGGCGAGGTCGCGCAGGAAGTTCACCTTCTGGAAGGCGGAACCCAGTCTGCGGGCGGAGGGACTCAACCGTTCGTACGCTGCCGCGTCGCCCGCGATGAAGATCTTCAGACACATCAGTCCGACGACCTCCGCCGATCCGTACACGTACTCCTCCAGGCTTCTGCCCGTGTGGTCACTCCGCGTCAGGTCTGCGCGCATCGACGCGAAGAACGGCTCGACGAGAGTCCCATCGATCCCGTGCTGACGTGCCACTCCCGCGAAGGCGTGGACCACGAGGTTGGCGCTGCGTCCGGAGGCGAGGGCGCTCAGCGTCTCCTCCTCGAGACCGTCCAGCAGGCGCCGGCGCAGCGCCGGATCGGGGCCGAGGTGCGGATCGTCGACGAGCTCGTCGGCGACCCGGACCAGCGCGTAGACGCTGCGCACGTCGCTGCGCTCCGCCCGGGCGAGCAGCCTGGTCGCCCACCCGAAGGAGGTCGAGTAGCCGCTGATCACGGCGTCCGCGCTCTCGCGGGCCACGCGGTCGTACCGGGCGGCCGAGCCAGAGGTTGGGCCAGAGGCTGGGCCCGAGGCTGAGCGTGAGGTGGGGCCTGAGCCGGTCACTGCGGCAGCCTCACACCGGCGGGCCGGACAGCTCGATCGGGTTCTGGCATGACACCTTGCTCCTCGCCGGACGGCTGCACTGGACCCCATCCTATGAGCCAAGCAGATATAGTCAACGAGCCGCTACTTCCCGTGCGCGGCCGCGGTCGCGCACGTCTGCTCTGCTGGACGGGACTCAGGCCTCGCAGTCTGCGCAGACCTTCGCCTCTCCCTCTGCGGTCGCCACCTGGGAGATGTGGTGGACCAGGAAGCACTCCATGCAGGTGAACTCGTCATTCTGCTGGGGCAGCACCCGCACAGTGAGCTCTTCGCCTGAGAGGTCGGCGCCCGGCAGTTCGAGCCCTTCGGTGACGACGGTCTCGTCCTCGTCGATCTGGTTCGTCTGCCGCTGGGCGCCCTGTTGCGTGAACTCCTCGAGAGGAGCGGCGCCCTTGTCCTGGTCCTGATTCCGTGGGGCGTCGTAATCGGTGGTCATGAGAGATGTTCGCTTTCTGTCAGTGTCTGGAGCCGGTGACGCGCAGGCCCGGATATCGGCGAGTACGGTTCCAGCAGGGGTTCGGAGACGTCACCGCGCATCGAGGTCGATACCGGTGTGCTGCCGGGGGAACTCCCGCTGTGAGCGGTCGACGGCCTCACCGCGAACAGCATCGGCCGGTGCTCCCCGGGCTCGTGCTCGACCTGCGGATCCATGCGCCACGAACCCGGCATCTGCTGGAGGTCCACGTGATGCGGGGTCGCCCGCCCGAGGACCGAGATCCAGCAAGAATCACCGACGATCGTGAGCGTGGCATCACGCGTGTCGAGTTCGTCATCGACCTGATCGTACGGCACCCGGGCGAAGAACCAGAGACGGCCCGCTTGGTCGAGGTCGATGAGGGCTCTGGGCTCGGGCGTGACGTGCGAGCACACGAACGATCCGGGTCCGGCGCAGAGGAGGAGTTCCTCCTCCTCGACCCACGGAATCGCTGACCTGTCAGGTCGCGAACTCGTCAGTGATCCTCACCGCCGGCGGCTCAGCGCCTCATCCCGTGGTCCGCTCCCCCGGCGCGCCGCCTCGTCGAGGATGTTCTTCGCCATGGTCGGGAAGATCAGTGCGTGGAACGGCTGGATCGCCCGCCAGTACGCGCGCCCGAGCACTCCGGAGGGCATGAAGACCGCGCGCTGGCGCAGTCGCGATCCCCCGCCCGGCGCTGCGTCGACGCTGAACTGCAGCCAGGCGCGCCCACCGGCCCGCATCTCCGCCCGCAGTGTCAGCGCTCGTCCCGGTTCCAGGGACTCCACCCGCCACCAGTCGACGGGGTCGTCGACCCGCAGACGCTCCGGGTCCCTGCGGCCACGGGCCAGCCCGTACCCGCCCAGCGCCTGGTCGAGGACGCCGCGGATCTTCCACAGCGCCGGTGCCGAGTACCAGCCGCGCCGTCCGCCGATCGATTCGAGGACCTCCCACACGGCTTCCGGCGACGCGTCCCCGGCCCGTTCGCGCGCATCGGTGTAGACGGTGTGGCCCGCCCAGGAAGACCATCTGCTGGACGCCGGAATCGGCGGCCGCCGCGGCGACGGTCCGCGCGATCGCGGCCTCGCGATCGACGAAGTCGCCGCCCGATCCCATGGAGTGCACCAGATAGAGGACGGTGTGCACGCCCTCCATGGCCGCGCGCACCTCATCGGGTTCCTGCAGGTCGGCCTGGACAGCCTCGATCTCGTGGAACCACGGTCTGTCCGCGAGCCGATCGACGCTGCGAGCCGAGGCCCGGACCAGGAAGCCGGCCGCGAGCAGCTCCGGGATGAGCCGTCCGCCCACGTAGCCCGTGGCTCCGGTCACCAGCACACGGCGGCCGTTCCCGTTCGGCAGTGACAGCGCGAGTGGGGACGGCAGCGTGGGGGTCATCTCCTCACAGTACGTCCTCACAACAATCCCTGTCCTCCGTGCGAGGATGGGGATGGCAGAGGATTCCACGAAAGGAACGAACCATGAGCTTCGGAGTCGGAGTATTCCTCATCCTGGTAGGAGCCATCCTGTCGTTCGCGGTGCGCGACAGCTGGTCAGTGATGGACCTGACGATGGTCGGGTACATCTGCATGGGCGTCGGCGCGCTCGCACTCATCCTGGCGTTCGTGACCCTGCTCAGCCGACGTCGCAGCACTCGACCGGAGGTCTGACGGCGCGGAACGGCTCGAGCGGAGATCCGGCAGCGCAGAAGCTACCGGATCGCCGACGGGGTGCTCCGATCGCCCCTCTCGACCCCTGCGGGGAAGAGCAGCCAGCGCAGGCTCGGCAGCAGGATCGCCGCCACCACGGGGTAGGCGAAGTCTTCGAGAGGGGCGAGTCCGATGCGGATTCCCACGAGTGACTCCTCTGCGTACTCGAACAGGCCGACATAGATCATCAGGTTGTCGAAGACCGCCGTGAGCGCGCACAGCACGACCGCGCTGACGAGGATCTGCGACGCGGCCCGCCGCGGGGTGACGCGCCGCAGGAGGAGGGCGACGCCGAGCACCGCGACTGCGACTGCGAAGAACGGTGCGTTCAGCGCGAGGTAGCTCATCGTTCCGCCTTCCGGGTGCGCCACGCCTCCAGGCCTGTGGCCAGCACCATCGTCTGGTAGCAGAGGAACAGGAGGAAGAAGAGCTCCTCGAGCGGCAGCTGCGGAGCGAGCATCACGCCGGTCATGAGCGGGGAGTCGATGTGCAGGAAGATGCCCTGGGCGATCGCTGCGAGGTCCCACACCAGGAAGAAGCCGGTGCCCAGCAGCAGTGCGGCGATCGCGGGGACCGGTCGGTGGAAGACGAAGAGCCGGAAGCGGGCATCGAGCGCCACCATGCACAGGAGCAGCGCGATGAGCACGCTGAGGTAGATCACCGGATCCTCCTATGATGCTCGTGCATCGTCATGACTGCGGCCCCAGCCTATCCGGCACGGCCGCGCGCCCCGTCCGGGCCGTTCTTCACCCTGCGGTACTCCGCGAGCGCGTCTCTGCGCGACTGGGCGACGTCGATGATCGGGCCCGTCCGCTGCTCCTCGCGCGGAACCCACCGATCCACATAGGCGCCGTCGGGATCGAAGCGCTCCGCCTGGCGGTAGGGATTGAAGATCCGGAAGTAGGGTGCGGCGTCGTCGCCGCTGCCGGCGACCCACTGCCAGTTGAACGGATTGGATCCCTCATCGGCGTCGACGAGCGTGTCCCAGAACCACTGCTCGCCCTTCGTCCACTGCTGGAGCAGATTCTTCACGAGGAAGGACGCCGTCACCATGCGCACACGATTGTGCATGAAGCCGGTCTCCCACAGCTCGCGCATCCCCGCGTCGACCAGCGGCACGCCGGTGCGTCCCTGCTGCCACGCGCGCAGAGCCTCCGGGTCGTCGTCCCACGCGAAGTCGTCGAACTCCGGCCGGATGTTCTCCGTGTCCATGCGCGGCAGCACTGCGCGGCGGTGCCACGCGAATTCCCGCCAGAGCAGTTCGTCGCGGAAGATCTGCACCGCCGCCGAGGTCCCCTCGCCTGCCGCCGCCAGGCTTCGGTGCCAGACCTCGTGGGGTGACAGCTCACCGAAGCGCAGGCGCGGCGACAGGAGGGACGTGCCGTCCCGATCGGGGCGCTCCCGCGCCTCGTCGTAGCCGTCGAAGACCTCGGAGAGCTCATCGAGCCGCACGCGGGCGGCCTGCTCACCGGGCGTCCACATCGCCCGCAGGCCGCCTGCCCAGTCCGGCGCGGTGGGCAGCCACCCTCGTGCGCCCAGAGCAGCGGCGAACCCCTCCGCGTCGAGCCACGTCCGCAGCCGGTGTCCCGCAACCACGGCAGTCGTCTGCTCCGGCCCGTAGAGGGCATCGGGCCGGGCATGCGGTTCACGCGGCTCCGGCCTGGACCTGCAGGCGCGGGCGAACGCGGAGTACACCTTGTAGCCCGTGCCGTCGTCCTTGGTGACCGTCCACGGCTCGTGGAGCAGGAACGCCGCGCAGTCCGCCGCCGCGACGCCCCCGTCCCGCAGCCGGGACGTCACCGCGGCGTCGAGGTCACGGTGCGGGCGGTGGTAGCGGCGATTCCACGCGACGTGAGAGGCCCCGAGCCCGCGCACGATCTCCGGGACGACGGTCCGCGGATCCCCGGTCGCGAGCACGAGTGGGACCCCGTACCGGCGCAGGTCCGCAGCCAGCGCCGCGAGGGAGTGGTGCAGCCACCACCTGCTCGCCGCCCCGGGCCTGCGACCGACGGGCACCGCCTCATCGATGTGCAGCGCGACCACGGCTCCTGCCTGCGCCGCGGCCAGGAGCGCCGGGTTGTCGGCCAGCCGCAGATCATCGCGCACCCACCACAGAGCGATCCCGCTCTGGTCGTCGCGCTCAGCTGTCGGCTGCTCCCCAGTCTGGTCTCCGGTCTGGTCTCCGGTCTGGTCTCCGGTCTGGCCTCCGGCCTGCTCACCGGCATGCTCGTCGGCCTGCTCCCCCGCCTGCTCTCTGCGCGTCATGCGTCGCGTCCCTCGATGCGCTCCACGCAGTCGGTGATCACCCGGCGCACGGGGTCCGCCAGCAGCGACCGGTCGAGGCCGACCATGACCTCGCGCAGCCGTTCGGCCACGAGGTGCTCCGCGAAGTCCCGAGCACCGCACTCCTGGACCACCGTGCGGACGCGGTCCGCGTCCGCCTCACGGAGCGCGGGAGCACCGAGCACGTCAGCGACCTCGTGCCACCGCTCCGTGGAGCGGAGGAAGGCCACGAGCACGGTCTGCTTGCCCTCGCGCAGATCCGAGAGCACGTCCTTCCCGTGCGCGGCGGGGTCGCCGAACATCGTGAGGAGGTCGTCCTGCACCTGGAATGCGAAGCCCAGGTCGCGGCCCACCTCTGCCAGAGTCGCATCGACCCGGGGCCCGGCACCGGAGAGCGCCCCTGCCAGACGCAGCGGGAGCGCGAACGAATAGGTCGCCGTCTTCAGCGTCGTCATCGACAGCACCGTGCTGAGGTCCGGGGCGATCGCCCCGTCGCCCAGACCCACGTCCAGCTGCTCACCCGCCACCGTCTCCGTGATCGCCTCGTCCACCAGGTCGAGGACCCTCGCGTGCACCGGTCCCGGCAGCGGCAGTCGCGCGCAGCGGAGCACGGCGGAGGACAGCAGGAGGTCGCCCATGAGGATCGCCGCGCTGCTGCCCCAATGGAGCGAGGAGGCGGCAGGCGCTTCCGGGTGGAGATCCCGGATCGTGCCGATGAGGTTGGGGCGATGGCGGCGCACGACGTCCCCGTCGATCACGTCGTCGTGCAGCAGGAAGGCGAAGTGGAGGATCTCGATGACGGCGGCGAGGCTGTCCACCGATTCCTGCCCGACCGGATCGTGCGGGCCCTCTGTCGCCTCGAACGCCTCCACCGCCTCGAGGAACAGGCGGGGGCGCAGGAGCTTGCCGCCCCGCGCGTGCTCTGCGCCCCGCGCCCACAGATCCGAGAAGTCGGGCCCGTAGGCGGCGCCTGCGCGGACCCGGTCGTCGAAGAACCGGTCGAGCGCCTGTTCGATGCGGGCACGCGCCGTCGATCTGGCATCGACCGTCATAGTGTCACCATCCCGATGAGTGCGAGGGTCACGAGGAATCCCACGCAGTAGTTCAGCCAGAGGAAGACCTTCCATCCGCCGCGCGTCCGCTCGGCGTCCTCGTCCGTGACGAACGCGAAGCGGCCCGTGTTCGCGGCGTACGGGAGCGCCAGGAGTCCGCACGCGCCCAGCAGCCATGCCTGCGGACCGAGTCCCGTGAAGAACCCGGCCACCGCGACACTCACACCGGCTGCGAGGAAGGCGAGGGTGGCCAGCCGCACCGTGGCGCGCGCACCGATCACGGTGGCGATCGAACCGAGCCCGGCCTCGCGGTCCGGAGCGATGTCCTGCACCGCGCCGAAGGCCTGCGCCGCGGCTCCCCAGACGAAGAAGGCGACGAGCACCAGCCAGATGTCGATGCCCGGCATGGCCGATCCCGCCTCTGCCGGCAGCCGCGCCTCGCCGGTCCAGGTGGGTGCGAGGGCGAGCGCGATGCCGAACCACGCCGGTGACGAGAAGTGGGTGGACGACGTGAGGGAATCCAGGAGGGGGATCTCCTTGAAGCGCAGCCGCGGTGCACTGTAGGCGACGACGGCGGCAAGGCTGACCGCCAGCAGAGCAGTGCTGAGCGGACCGCCGAAGGCCACGAGGAGGACGACGAAGGGGATGCATGCGATCGCTGCGGCGGTCAGGATCATCCGGTGGGTCGTGGGGGCGGCGATGTGCCCCTCGGCTCCGCCCTTGCGCGGGTTGCGCAGGTCGGATTCGTAGTCGAAGACGTCGTTGATGCCGTACATCGCAAGGTTGTACGGCACGAGGAAGAACAGTGATCCGACGATCCAGGCGGCGTCCGTGCCGCCGCCTGCCAGCAGGTAGGCCGCCGCGAACGGGTAGGCGGTGTTGACCCATGACACCGGGCGCGAGGCGAGGAGGAGTTCACGCAGCACGGTGTCCCCCGTTCTCGTGCTTCCGCAGGAGCAGGTCTTCCGGCCCGGGGCGGTCGAGGTCGCAGGCGAGTGCGGCTATCGCGTTCTCCGCGCTGATGAGGCACATGGGCAGACCGACTCCGGGAGCGGTGAAGGCCCCGGCGTAGTAGAGGTTCTCCACCTTCCGGGCGCGGGGCCCGCCGCGCAGGAAGATGCTCTGTCCCAGCGTGTGGGCCGGGCCGAGGATCGTGCCGCGCCACGCGTGCCACTGCCGGGCGTGATCGCCGGGGGCGCTCACCTGCCGCGTGAGGATGGACGCGCGCAGATCCGGTATGTCCGCCCACTCCCCCACCTGGTCGAGGACGGCGTCGACGATCCGCTCGACCTCTGGCGAACCTGCCGTCAGCGAGGGGTCCGCTGGGCAGGGCACCAGGAGGAACAGGTTCTCCCCGCCGGCGGGGGCAGTCGTCGGATCAGTCCGCGAGGTCGCGCTGACGTAGACGTTGGTCGGAACGCTGAGTCCGCGGCCGGTGGCGACGGGCGGGCCCCCCGCACGTGCGCCGAACACCTGGGCGAAGTCACGCTCCCAGGCATCGGTGAAGAAGAGGTTGTGATGGGCGAGCGCGGGAAGGCGCCGGTCCACGCCCGCCATGACGACGAGGCCGCCCATTCCCGGGTCCCGGCGCTGCCAGGTCCGCTGCGGAAGGGACTGCCACCGCCGCGGAAGCATGCGCGTCTCCACGTGGTGGAGGTCTGCGGCGGCCAGAACAGCGTCTGCGGGGAAGACGCGCAGGCCGGCAGCCGACCGCGCGATGACCTCGCGGGCACGGCCACGCGGGAGTGGCCCGTGGCTGCGCCGGCGCGCTGGCTCTCCCTGCTGCCGGGCGCTGCCGCGTCGGTCCGGCGGGTCGACGACGATCGTGGTCGCCTCGTGTCCTGTGTGCAGGCGCACTCCGGCGCTGCGTGCGAGTCGAGTGAGCGCTTCGACGAGTGTGTACATGCCGCCGCGCGGGTACTGGACGCCTTCCACGAGGTCGAGGTGGCTCATGAGGTGGTAGATCGCGGGGGTGCCGGCGGGGAAGCTTGCGAGGAACACCGCGGGATAGCCCAGGATCTGCCGCAGCACCCGATGCTCGACGGTCCGCTCGATGCGGTCCTGCATCGACTCCGTCAGGAGGCTTCCCAGCTGCGGCAGCGCACCGAGCACGTCGCCGGTCAGCAGCGTGGCGGGACGATCGAACGCGGTGCGCAGGAAATGGGCGAGCGCGAGCGTGTACGTGTGCGACGCGGAGTCGAGGTAGGCGTCGAGCCGGGGACCGCTGCCGGGCTCCAGCGCCTCGAACAGCTCGCGCACACGGCGCCGCCCGGCCGGCACGTCGACGGCGTCGAAGCCCGTCGCGGTGGGTCCGAACACGCGGTACCCGGGGTCCAGACCCACGAGGTCGAGCTCTTCGCCCGCAGTCGTCCCGCACATCTGCAGGAACCGGTCGAAGACCTCCGGCATGAGGTACCAGCTGGGGCCGGTGTCGAAGGTGAACCCTGCGGATTCGTGCCGGCAGGCACGGCCGCCCACCTGCTCCCCGCGCTCCAGCAGATCCACGGAGTGGCCGCTCCGGGCGGCGAGCACTGCCGCGGCGAGCCCGGACACTCCCCCACCGATGACCACGAGGCGGCTCATCGACGCACCGCCCCTGGCCGGCCGTGACCGCCGAGGGCTCCGGCGGCCGGCATCGCGGATTCGGATCCCTGCTGCATATCGCCTCTTTCGCCGTGGACCTGGATCACGAGCAATGGTATAACAGTTAGGCACGCTAACAAACACGCTCAGCACGAGCATCCGGCCCCAGAACGGAGTGATCGTCGTGGATGCCCACCCGGGAGAGCACGATCGCTCCGGCTACTGGTTCGCAGATTCCGATACCGACGCATCGTCGGTCGAGGTGCTGAACCTCCTGCGCCGCTACCGCGAGGCGGAGACGGCGATGCGGGCACGAGTGCGCGAAGACATGGGCATGGGCGAGAGGGACATCCTGGCCCTGCGCTTCCTGCTCGAAGCGCGCGCGACCGGCACCGTGCTGCGCCAGAAGGACATCGCCGACAAGCTGGACATCACGACGGCCTCGGCCAGCAATCTCATCGACCGGCTGGTGCGCGACGGCTATGCGCAGCGCACGCCGCACCCGGCCGACCGCCGCTCCGTCGCGGTGGAGGCCACCGACGACGGGGACCGCGAGGTGCGCGAGACGCTGCGGCGCATGCACGACCGGATGTACGCCGCCACCACCGCGATGGATGCGCAGGAGCGAGCCGTCGTCGCAGTCTTCCTCCGCCGGATGATCGCCAGCGTCTCGACCGACGACCATGCTGGCGACGACGGCCATACTGATCATGAGTGAACCCGCGCAGTCCCGACTGGAAGGAACTTTCGTGGAACACCGCACGACGCCCCTCCTCACCGCTCTCCTGACCGCGGCCGCCGTCGCCGTCGCGATCGTCCTGGCATTCATCGGCAGCGGCGCGCTGGGCGGCACGCCGATCAGCGAAGCCGCGGGCGGAGCACTGTCCGCGGATGCGACTCCGCTGGCACCCGCCGGCCCGGCCTTCAGCATCTGGAGCGTCGTCTACCTGGGCCTCGTCGCCTACGCGGTCCTCCAGGTCCTGCCCGCCGCCCGCCGTTCGGCCCGCCATGCAGCCCTGCGGCCGTGGGCCGCGGTGTCCGCTCTGCTGAATGCGGCGTGGATCTGGACCGTGCAGCTGGGCAGCGTCACCGCGAGCGTCGCGGTGATCGTGCTGCTGCTGGTCGTCCTGGCCCGCATCCTCGTGCTGCTGGTGCGGATGCCTCCGCAGAACCGGCTCGACACCCTGCTCACCGACGGGACGTTCGGCCTCTACCTGGGCTGGGTGTGCGTCGCGACGGTGGCGAACGTGTCCGCGTGGATCGGCACGTGGGGCGTCGGTGCGTTCACCGGCTGGGAGGCGGCAGGTGCTGCGGTCGCCGGTGCGGCCGCGCTCATCGGCATCGCGACGGCGGTCTGGACGCGCGGACGCGTGGCACCGGCGCTGGCGACGGCCTGGGGCCTCGCGTGGATCGCGGTGGGCCGTTCGACGGGAGACCTGGAATCGTCCGTCGTCGTCTGGGGCGCCGGCGCGTCCGCCGCGGTCCTGCTCATCGCCACCGCCGTCCTGCGGGTGCGACGCGGGTCCGCAGAGGACTCGCCGCGCATCAGCGAGCGCGCCTAGCACCTGGACGAAGCCCCAGCAGTGACGACGATGGAGACGCAGCGATGGATGCACGGACGACGGCGAGCACGGACGGGCTCAGCCTGGGACGCCTCGGTCAGTGGATCCACGAGGCCGTCCGGCGGCCCGAGTTCACCACGGACGCCCTCCAGATCGTCAAGACCGTGGTCGCCGCGACGGCCGCGTGGTGGCTGGCCGTCTACGTGCTCGAATCCCAGATGCCGTTCCTGGCACCCTGGGTCGCCCTGCTGACCGTCTACCCCACCGTCTACCAATCGCTGCTGCGCGGAGCGCAGTCGACCGTCGCCTCGTGGGCGGGCGTCGGCGTCTCCTTCCTCATCGGGAACTACCTCGGTGTCGGCCTGTGGACGTTCGCCCTGGCGATCGCCGTCGGACTGGCCGCCTCACGGCTGCCGTGGATCCGCGATGAGGGTGTCGCCATCGCCACGACGTCCGTCTTCATCCTCGGAGACGGCTTCACGGAGCAGCAGCCCATGCTGCTCGACCGCATCATCGAGGTCGCCGTGGGGGCCGCCGTGGGCCTGGTGGTCAACCTGCTCATCATCCCGCCGCTGCGCGACCGGCAGGCCGCCCGCTACGTCGACTACATCAATCTGCGGATGGGCCGGGTGCTGATCACCATGGCCGACGAGTTCCGCTCCTCCTGGGACACCGACAGGGCGGATGCGTGGACATGGGAGATCGAATCGATGGAGACCGATCTCAGCTCCGCGTGGCAGTCCGTGCGCAGCGCGCACGAAAGCCGACGCGTGAACCCTCGACTGCACCTGCACGGGCCTATTCGCAGCAGTCAGAGCGGCGGGTCGGCCGACTACGACGAGATCCTCGGCCGCGTGGACGAGGGCATCTCACATCTGCGGCACCTCGCCCGCACCCTGCGGGAGGCGACCTATGCGGAGGGCGAGTGGGACACGCGGTTCCGCGAGCAGTGGGTGGAGATCGTCCGCTCCGCGGGCCACGCCATCGCAGACCCGGATCGCGAGGTCGAATCGATCGACGAGCGCCTGGCGGAGCTGTCCGCCGATTTGTCCGCCGACGAGCACCTCCCCCAGCGCTCGTGGCCGCTCTACGGGTCGCTCATCACGAGCATGCGGCTCATCGCCGTCGTTGTCGACGATGTCGCATCGGCCCGCGAGGCGCGCGAAGGCTGACGTGGCTGCGCGACGCTCACGATTGCAGCGAGGCGCCTCCGGTGACCGTTCGACACTATGAGACAGCTCACCGTCCGCGCGTGCCACCAGGCAGACTGGAACCGCAAGGACCGCTGAACATACGCAGCACCCCACCCGCAGAACATGTGAGAGGACAGTAGATGCAGGACTTCAACGACGTAGTCACTCTGGAGATCGAGGAGGGAATCGCGGTCGTCACCCTGGATTCCCCTCCCGTCAACGCGCTGTCACAGGCCGTGCGCTCCGGTCTGCGCGACGCGTTCGCCGCAGCCAACGCCGATGACGCGGCGAAGGCGATCGTGCTCATCTGCGCGGGACGGACATTCATCGCCGGCGCAGACATCTCCGAGTTCGGAAGCGACGCCCCGAAGGACACGGGCGCCTCGATCTTCTCCGTCCTCGATGACTCCCCCAAGCCCGTCATCGCCGCCATCCACGGCACCGCACTGGGCGGCGGCCTGGAAGTCGCGCTGAGCACGCACTACCGAGTGGCCACCACCTCGGCGAAAGTCGGCCTGCCCGAGGTCCACCTGGGCCTGCTGCCCGGTGGCGGCGGCACACAGCGCCTCCCCCGCCTCACCGGCGCCGCCACCGCCCTGGACCTCATCACCTCCGGCCGCCACGTCCCCGCCGCCGAGGCCCTGGACCTGGGCATCATCGACGAGGTGGTCGCTGATGAGGACCTGCGCGGCTCGACCCTGCGCTTCGCCCGGCAGATCGTCGACGCGGGCGGCCCGCTCCCCCGCGTCCGCGACCTCGACGAGAAGATCGCAGCCGACCGCGACGACCCGGAACTGTTCGACCGCTTCATCGCGTCACACCCCAAACTGTTCCGCGGCTTCCTCGCCCCCACAGAGATCGTCGCCTGCATCCGCGCAGCCGTCACCCGTCCCTTCGACGACGGCATGGCCGAAGAGCAGGAGCGCTTCCAGACTCTGCTGACCAGCTCCGAATCCGCCGCGCAGCGCTACTACTTCTTCGCGGAGCGCGCCGCCCGCAAGATCGCCGACGTCCCCGCGGACACCCCGCGGATCCCGGTCAGCACGGTCGGCATCATCGGGGCCGGCACCATGGGCGGCGGCATCGCGATGAACTTCGCCACCGCCGGCATCCCCGTCACCCTCGTCGAACAGAAGCAGGAAGCACTCGACCGCGGCCTGGCCACGATCCGCAAGAACTACGAGCGCACCGCCTCGAAGGGCCGCATCACCACCGCACAGGTCGAAGAGCGCATGGCCCTCATCACCGGATCCATCTCCATGGACGACCTCGCCACGGTCGACATGGTCATCGAAGCCGTCTTCGAGCGCATGGACATCAAGAAGGACGTCTTCACCCAGCTCGACCGCATCTGCAAGCCCGGCGCGATCCTCGCGACCAACACCTCCGCACTGAACGTCGATGAGATCGCCGCAGTCACCTCCCGGCCGGAATACGTCGTGGGCACCCACTTCTTCTCCCCCGCCAACGTCATGAAGCTGCTGGAGAACGTCCGCGGCGAGAAGACCTCCAAGGAAGTCATCGCCACCGTCATGGCACTGTCGCGCACCATCGGCAAGATCGCCGTGCTCGTGGGCGTCTGCCCCGGCTTCGTCGGCAACCGCATCCTCTACGCCCGCTCGCGTGCATCCGAGCAGCTGGTCATGGAAGGTGCGATGCCCTGGGACGTCGACCGCGCACTGACGAACTTCGGCCTGCCCATGGGCACGTACCAGATGAGCGACCTGGCGGGCCTGGACATCGGCTGGGTCAAGGGCGAGCCGACGGCCTACCCGATCAAGGACGCACTGTGCGAGATGGACCGCCGCGGCCAGAAGACCGGCGCCGGGTTCTACGACTACGACGAGAACCGCACAGCGACCCCGTCGCCCATCACGGCGCAGATCGTCGAGGATCAGCGGGCGAAGGCCGGCGTCACTCCGCGTGAGATCAGCGAGGAGGAGATCCTCGAGCGGACTCTCCTGCCGATGGTCAACGAGGGCTTCAAGATCCTCCAGGAGGGCATGGCAGAGAGGGCCTCGGACATCGACGTCGTCTACGTCAACGGCTACGGCTGGCCCGTCTACCGCGGCGGCCCGATGTTCTACGCGGAGCAGCTGGGCGCTGAGACCGTGCTGGAGAAGCTGCGCGGCTACGCCGAGCGCCTGGGTGAGGACTTCGCACCCGCCGCGCTGCTGGAGGCGGTCGTGGCGAAGGGCCAGAAGATCTCCACGCTCACGAAGGCGGATGCGGCCAGCCTGACGGCCTGAGGCACATGCCGAACCTGGGTGGCGGGCCGATCGTCTGACCGGCCCGCCACCTTCCCGACGCATCAGCCAGCCGGCTGGGGCCTGGGTCGAGAATCTTCCAGATCTGGTCGGCGGTGATCGATGCCGACCTACGAGAGACGCGAGATTGCGGCGAGCCCCGCGGCGAGATAGAATTGTCCCATCACGACCGGTTCCGCCTACTTCGGTAGGTCCAGGGCCGGTCCTCATTTTCGCAGGTGGTGTACTTGGACAGCGTGGTCAAGGAGTACAAGTCCTACGACGAGCAGGTCGATCTGCTGTCCGAACGCGGCATGGACGTCGGAGACTGCGAATCCGCCCGGGCCACGTTGCAGCGCGTCAACTACTACCGCCTGAGCGGGTACTGGTATCCGTTCCGGAAGCAGTCCAAAGCGGGACGTGAGGACGACTTCTACCCCGGAACCCGGCTCAGTGACGTCCTCGCACTCTACGACTTCGACGCGAGGTTGCGTACAGCGGCCTTCTCCGCTCTCACTCCCATCGAACTGGCAATCCGCGCGCTGCTCGGTCACGAACTGGGACGCCTCGATCCCTGTGCGCATCTCGATCCCGGCAAGCTCGGCCCCAACGCGCGAAGCGGGGGTGCGTACAGCACTTGGCTTGAGAGATACGAGTTCAAGCTGAGGCAGTCGCGCGAGGACTTCGTGGCACATCACGATGGGAAATACGGCGGGATCCTACCGGTCTGGGCGGCGGTCGAGCTGTTGGATTGGGGCGGCCTGACGCGCCTGTTCGGCTTTGCACCTCGCGGTGTCCAGAACACCGTCGCCGACGCGTGCGGGCTGAGCGCGCCACAGCTCACGAGCTGGCTCAAGGCGCTGAACATCGTGCGCAATATCTGCGCTCACCACGGCCGTCTGTTCAACCGCGTCCATACGCTCTCGCCGAAGCCGCCGCGGGTGGGCCGACACCCGGACCTCGACGCGGTCGCCTCAGATTGGTCTCGCACATTCGGTCAGCTGACGATGATCCAGTTCCTCCTCATTCGGCTCAAGGTTGGGCGGCCTACGTTCCTGCCGGTTGTGCTCGACTCCTTCCCGTCGGTGCAGGCGGTTCCGCTCACCCACATGGGAGCGCCGAAGGACTGGCAGAGCAGGAGCGCACTCTGGAAGCAGCGCTGAGCCACTGTTCGATCCATTGGGCGGATTCGGGCTGCGACCACCAGAGGCGTCGGGATTCCCACGGGGAGGAGCAGGAAGGGCTCGACGTCAAACTCGCGGCGCTGCGCGCTTGCGATCTGTGAATCCACGACGCCGTCGTCGTCCTGCAGGTCGCCCACCGTCACGGCCTCGACGGTGAGCCCCGTCCAGTCAGTGCCGGTCGCCCGGAGAACTCACATAGACTACGCACACAGAACACAGGCGGGAGGGGTGTCTCCGTTTCCTGTGACAACGTCCTTCGTCGCCGCAGTCGCCGACCTTCAGGAGAGCACCATGTCTCAGCAGACACCGACGTCCAACGCGCAGGCCTCGCGGGGCCTCATGCGCCCCTTCAACCGCTTCCTCGAGCGGTGGATCCCCTCCGCCCTCGTGTTCGCGATCGTGCTGACGATCATCGTCGCCGGTCTGGCGCTGGTCCTCACCGACTCCGGTCCGGTGTCCGTCATCCAGGGCTGGGGCGACGGCCTGTCAGGGCTGCTCGCCTTCATGACCCAGATGGCGCTCATCCTGCTGCTGGGCCACATGCTCGCCAACACCGGTCCGGTGCGGAAGCTGCTGGTGCGCCTGGCGCGGATCCCGAATTCGCCGGTCGTCAGCTATATGTTCGTCTTCGTCATCGCCGCGCTGGCAAGCCTCATCACCTGGGGTCTGGGACTGGTCGTCGGCGTGCTGCTCGCGCGGGAGATCGCCGTGCAGGCGCGCGATCGCGGCATGAAGGTGCACTTCCCGCTGCTCGTGGCCGCCGGATACTCCGGGTACGTCATCTGGCACATGGGCTACTCCGGTTCCGGACCGCTGACGGCGGCCACGGAGGACTCGTTCATGCACGAAGCCGTCGGCCGGGTCATTCCGGTCACGGAGACGATCTTCACGGGGTGGAACCTGGCCGCCGCCGCGGCGGTCATCGTCGTCGTGGCGCTCATGTTCCTGTTCATCGCGCCCAAGAAGGGCGCCCCGGTCCTCGAACTGCCCCACGACGTCGGTTCGGAACCGTACGACCCCGGCGCCGAGGACGTGGAGACCCCCGCGGACCGGGTCGACTCCTCGCGGATCCTCACCACCGTGGTCGGCCTGGCGCTGGCCGCCTACCTCGTCATCCACTTCTCCAGCGGCGGGACCCTGACGCTGGACATCGTCAACTGGTCATTCCTCACGCTGATCTTCCTGCTGGTGCGCAACCCCTTCGAGATCATCCACCTGACCGCGAAGGCCGCGTCGAACGTCGGAGAGATCCTGCTGCAGTTCCCCCTCTACGCGGGCATCCTGGGGATCATGTCGGCCACCGGACTCATCCAGGTGTTCTCGAACGCGATCGTCTCCATCGCCACTCCCACGACGTTCGGAATACTCGCGTTCCTGTCAGCGGGGCTGGTGAACTTCTTCGTCCCGTCGGGCGGCGGCCAGTTCGCCGTGCAGGGGCCGATCATGGCCGATGCCGCGGCGCAGTTGGGGGTCGACCCGTCGGTCGCCATCATGGCGGTGGCATACGGAGATCAGTGGACGAACATGATCCAGCCGTTCTGGGCACTGCCGGTGCTGGCGATCGCGGGGCTGAAGATGCGGGACATCCTCGGGTACACCTCGATGACCCTGCTGGCATCGGGCGTGGTGCTCATGGCGACCCTGTTCCTCGTCAGTCTGTGAGGCGCTGTCTCCCCGACATCCGCTGCAGACGCTGGCAGCTCCACCAGGCGAGCGCCCCCACCTCACACCAGTGCGAGCTGCCAGCTCACCCCGAACCGGTCGTCGACCCACGCGAACCGCTTCGCGAACCCGTAGTCGTCGCGGTCCTCCATCCGCACGTGGCCGTCATCCGCCAGGCCCGCAAGTGCTGCCCGGAACACGGCCGGGTCCGCGGTCTCGAAGAACAGCGACAGCGACGGCGTGAAGCTGAAGTCGTGCTGGATGGGAGAATCGTTCATCCGCACGGTCAATCCATCGATGTCCACGACCGCCATCATGATGAGCGGTCCGCCCCCGCCTGCGGCTTCGCGGCCGGTGGCCTGATGGGTCTGCTCGGCGATCTCCGGCGGCATGGGCTGCAGGGTGTCGACGGTGACATTGGGCAGCACCGCAGAGTACAGGTCGATCGCTTCCTGCGCGCGGCCCTCGAACATGAGGAACGGTGTGACGGACATGGTCATCTCCTAGCGTGCGAGTGTGCAGGACGGAACGAGCGGATCAGACGACATCGGCCGGTCCCACGTACATCCACCTGCGGGCGCGCCGAACGAATCGCGCGATCTCATGCAGCTCATCCGGTTCGCCGTCCTGACTCACGTAGTAGGCCGTGTACTCGACGACGCCATCGTCATCCTGCACACTGCCGGCCGTGACCGCCTCCACGGTGAGACCCGTCCATTCGTTGCCCGGCTCCGGGTCGGTATTCGCCGGCCGCGTCGCCGGGTGCCAGGTGCGGAAGAGGTGGTCGGCATCGCCGCGCACGTGCGCTGTGTAGCGGGAGCGCATGAGCTGCTGCGCAGTGGGCGGCCACTCCTGCATGGTCAGTGCCGGCTCGCAGCAGTCGGTGTAGGGGGTGCCGGTCGGGTATCCGCCGCAGGGGCACGGCGCAGGTGTCTTCTCCACACCGCCACTCTACTGAGACGTACCCGGCGCACGCGACCGTTCATGCACTGCCACGAGGAACCCGAGGATGTCGCGCCTCCGGTGCTTCGACATGAGCGGAAGATCGCCCTCGACCACCCGGGACCCCGCGCCCCCTCCGGCCGCACCTTCGCCCGCGGCGCGCTCGTTGTCCCACCGACGTCCCTGGATCCGCTGCCGCCACGGCGACAGCTGCGCCTCCCGCGCCAGCACGATGACATTCAGCAGGTCAGGCATCGGAAACCGCCGGAGCGTGTACGTCGCGGTGACGCCGACGACACTGTCCCAGGCGGCGGCGAAGACCACGTGCTCGCCCCGCAGCGATGTCCGGACGCTCCGCACTCCCTGGCGCGTGACGATCGTGCGCGGACGCATCGCCGGCACGACGAACGTGGCCGTCACCGCCGCGGTTCCGAAGACGACCAGCCCCAGAACGACGAAGCCGCCCACCACCATGTGGGAAGCCGCCGCCTCACCGCGTCCCGCGTGCTCGACCATGACCCACTCAGAGGGTCCGACCAGCACGAGGAAGGCGATCAGGAAGGCGACCGCGCCCCAGCACAGCACCGCAGTTCCGATGATGTACCGCATACTCAGGCGGAAGACCACCTCGCCCTGCTCGTCGTGCTCCCGCAGCCACACCTGCACACGGCCACGGTGCGCACGACGTAGTTCGTCACGCCTCACCCGCGTGTACACGCGGTTGCTCACCGGAGTGGCCTGCCGAATGACCCACTCCTCGTCGAGCCAGTCGACCAGCCCGTGGGGTATCCGCCGCAGGGGGACGGCGCAGATGTCTGGTTCACACACCCAGCCTACTGACGCCTCCCACAAGGCTGCGACCGCCGGTGGACCTCCAGCAGGAACGCGAGGATGTCCGGTCTAGGATCCCGCAGCAGGAATCCGACCTCACCGGTGAGCAGCTGACCGAGAACCGCCGTCCGCGTCTCAGACGGCCGCCCGCGCCGCAGTGACACCTCTGACCGGCGAACATAGAAGCACAGAGCGAGCATTGCGGGGAGGCGGATCCTGCGGCGGAGGATTCCGCGCACGGCCACGACGTCGCACCATTGGGCGGCGAACACGGGACGCCGGTGCGGATCCGCTCCCCACACGTACCGCACCTCGTGGTGCGTGACGATGGTGCGCGGAGACTGGAACGGAACCACGAACGTGAAGAGCACGGCTGCAGATCCGAAGACCAGCAGTCCCCCTCCGAGCAGGAGGATGCCGAACACAAGCTGCACGACACCGCTTGCCCGGCGCGACGGGTCGGAGAACAGCACCCACTCGGACCAGTCCATCGCGATGAGTCCTCCGCCGACCGCAACGAGGAAGATCCAGGACCCCACTGCCAGAAGCCCGACTTTGACGGCACTCGCACGGAACACCACCTGGCCTCGCATGTCGAGCTCACGCAGCCACTCCCCCACGCGACGTTGGTTGACCTTCCGCAGTGCCTTCTCCATGTCGCGGGTGTGGCCGGGCTGCCAGCCCGGCAGCTGCTCAGCCACGATCGTCTTCTGGTTCTGGCACGTCCTGAACAGCCGCGTGCGCGTGCACCAAGAGCGCCAGCACATCGCGGCGCCTGCCCCGCAGCATCCCGTTCACTCCGTGCACCACCGTCGACCCCTGCGCGCTCACCCGGACCCACCGCGCCCTGCGCACACCGTCGGCCCGCGCAGTGAGCATGACCTGGAGGATCGGCGGGAACGGCCAGCGAGTGGGTGTGAAGTGCCCACCCACGTGGACCACATCGGCCCACGCCACGGAGAACAGCGTGAACACTCCACCCGGCTTCGAACCGATCGATTCGATCCCCCACCGCGAGACGATCATTCGCGGCCGCACGACGGGGAAGACGAACGTCCACAGCAGCGCACCGAACCCGAACAGGATCAGTCCGGCGACGAACAGCAGCCCCATCCCGGCCTGCATCCACCCGCTGATCCCGCGATCGCCCGCGAACGGGTTCCATGTGGACACCGGCAGGACGATGAACCCCGCCGTGATGAAGATGACGAACACCCACGCGCCCAGCGCATATACAGCGGTCCTGAGGAAGCTGGTACGCAGCACCACGCGGCCCTCGCGCTCCAGCTCGTCGAACCACCGGTGGAGTCTCTTCGGGTCCGCCTGAGCGACCTCCTTCTGGAGGTCCGGGGAGAGTTCGCTGTCGCGGGGAGACGTCATCTTCACCCTCCGAGCGTAGATCAGCACCCAGCACGCTGCTGGACGCCTGCTGTGTCAGTCTCGGCATACCCCGCGTGACGTACCGGTGAACTCTCTTCGACGTCGCTATCCCGGGCGGCGTCTGCGCTGCCACCCGTGGATACTCTGACGATGGCCGGCCACGGCCGCAGTCGATTCCCCGTCAGCAGAGGCACCCCTATGAGCGCCGATTCCGGCACGCAGACCACACCACCCGCCGAGTCGTCACCCGACGACCACAAGAAGTTCTCCCTCGGCGAGGACTGGGCAGCGACGATCGTCGGACTCGTGATCTTCACCCTCTGCCTGGTGGGCGTCCTCACCCCGGATTTGATCCCGTGACCCCGCCGGACAATTCCCCCGCCCACGCTGCGGAGAAGGACACCACCGTCGAGGTCCCCTCCCCTGTGCCTGTGGCACCCGCCGCCGAGGCCCCACTGACGGCTGCACCCTCGTCCACCGTGCGTATCGGCTGGGCTGTGGGCGGACTCGTCGTCGTGGTGGGACTGGCATGGCTGGTCCAGTTCCTCGTGGGCTGGGTGCCGGAGGCCACCGGCGGCACCGGATTCGGCAGGGTCGCGAAGTCGATCGAGTACCCCGTCTACGCCATCGTGCTGGGCTTCGCTGCGAATGCTCTGCTGAGTGCCATCGGGCTGCGCGACCGGATGAGCGCGGCGTTCCGCACGGAGTTCTTCATCAAGGTGGGTCTGGTCCTGCTGGGCGCGACGATCGACTTCTCGATCTTCGTCCGCGCGTTCGGCCCTGCCGTCGTGCAGGCGTACCTGCTCATCACCGCGGTCTTCCTCTTCACGTGGTGGCTCGCCGGCAGGCTGGGCATCGACGACAAGCTGCGGGCCCTGCTGGCGACCTCCCTGGCGGTCTGCGGGGTATCAGCAGCCGTGGCAGCAGCCGGCGCGGTGCAGGCGAAGAAGGAGCAGCTGGCGTTCACCGCCACTCTCGTCATCGTCTTCGCGGTGCCGTCGATCTTCCTGCTGCCGTGGCTCGCGAACGTCATGGGGCTGACCGATGCGGTGACCGGCGCGTGGATCGGCGGCAACATCGACACGACGGCAGCAGTCACCGCGGCAGGTGCTGTGGCGGGTGAAGGACCCCTGCAGATCGCTTCGATCGTCAAGGTCACGCAGAACGCTCTGCTAGGCGTCGTCGCGGTGCTGCTGACGATGTTCTTCGCCTTCAAGGTGGTAGCCGACGACTCTCCCGGCACACCGAAGAAGATCACTGACCCGGCGGCGCTGAAGCTGCTGCGGGGACGCTTCCCCAAGTTCGTGCTGGGATTCCTCGCTGCTTCGGTGGTCGCGACGGTCCTGGGGCAGACGATGTCGCCGGAGATGCTGGAGCCCCGGCTCGACGTTGCGAAGGACATCCAGGTGTGGGCGCTGACTCTGGCGTTCGTGTCGATCGGGCTCGAGTTCAAGGTCCAGTCCGCGAAGGAGGCCGGGTGGAAGCCCGTCGTCGTCTTCGCCGCGGCCACGGTCGTGAACCTGGTCGTGGGTCTGGCGCTTGCCGCAGTGCTATTCGGCGGCTTCGAAATGTGAAGCACTACGCACAGCGGGTCCGGTAGTCTCGGTTCTGACAGTCGTTCTCACTCTGGAAAGAGCTGCTTCCCCGATGCCCAAGATCCGTACTGCGCTCTCGATGCTCGGCTCGGCCAAGGACGCGAAGAAGTTCGCGGCCCGGTTCGACGATCCGAGCCGGAATCTGCCGGCACAGAGCCTCTTTCCGCCGGAGGAGGTCCGCCCACCGGTGACGGACGCACGCACGATCCTGCTCCGGGTGACGAATACGCCCGAGGGGCACGGGGACATCTTCGCTGTGGTGCACACACCGGTGACGCGTGACAGCATCGCCGTGCTCGTCTTCAACCCGAGCATCGTCATCGAGGCCGGCGCGACTCTGCGCGAGCTGGTCGATCACTCCGGGTATCCCGTGGCGGTGGCGATCGTCGAAGAGTTCCTGGGCACGCGGATCGATCACATCGTGGAGCTCACCGCAGAAGCGCTGACCGGCGTCATCGACGCGGTGGGCCCCCTCTCTACATACAGTCGCGCAGCGTTCTCCGCTGCCGGCGTCGACTTCGTCGAAGGCACGAACCGCCTGGACGGCGCGGCGGCGCGCGTCTTCACCTCGGCTGATCCCGTCGACGACGCCGGGCAGACGCGCACGCGCAATCAGCGGGCCCTGCTGCGGTCGCTCCTCAACACGCTCGACGTCCGCAAGCTCGTGAAGGACAACGCGCAGCTGGTCCCCGTCCTCGACGCCGTCGTGAGCGGGGTTGCGAAGGACCCGGGTTTCACGTCAGCGGTCGTCACGCAGCTCGCGGCCGACCTGCGGGGCATCACGCGCAAGGACATCGTCGCAGTCACGGTGCCAGCTGCCTCGGAACGGCAGGAGAACGGCACTGTGCGCATCACCTTCGAAGCCGACGTGCTCACCGCCCTGCGCGAATCGCTGACGTCCGGAAGTCCGCTGGAGTTTACCTCGAAGCTCGCAGAGATGGGGTACTGAGCCAGTTGGGTCTTCCGCTGGCTGCGGCTCAGAGGTGGGCGTTTTCCGACTGTTCGGCGTAGTCGTCCACCGTGTCGTTGGCGAACGCGTCCTGGATCTCTGACTGCGCCTCCTCATCGACTGTCAGGATCGACTGCCCGTCACCGGATCTGCTGGCGCCGCCCACTGGCGCGGAGAAGAACTGGAGGTCACCCGTCCGTACATTCCGCATCTCGTAGGCCATGCTCGCGATCTTCGAGGAGCTGAGGCTGTCGTCGACCGTCATATACGGGGAGAAATCGCGGACGATGCCAGCGATCTTGGTCGGGTTGCTGAGCGTGTCGGCGGAGATGATCTTGTCGGTGATGCCCTTGAGGAACGCCTGCTGATTGCGTCCGCGCTGCAGATCGCCGTCGGAGAAGTTCTTCCGAGCCCGCACGAAGCTCAGCGCTTCTTCGCCGTTCAGGTAATTCGTGCCCTCGGAGAACGAGTGCCCGTTGCTCTCGAAGGCCTGCTGCGCTTCCACCTCCACTCCCCCGACGCTGTCGGTGAGCGCCTGGAAGCCTTCGAAATCGATGATCGCGAGGTGGTGGATGGGCGCGTCGATGAAATCACTGACCGTTTGCGTCGCGAGCGGGAGTCCACCGTGGCTCATCGCCGCGTTGATCTTGCCCTCGCCGTGCCCCTCGATGGGTACCCAGAGGTCGCGCGGAATCGACATGATCTGCGCTCCCCCACGGTCGCCGTCGAGGTGCATGACCATCATCGTGTCGCTGCGATTCCCGTGCGCTCCCGCCGTGTAGTCCACGCCCGAGGCACGGGAATCAGAACCCAGCAAAAGGATAGTGGTTCCGACGCCTTTCTTTACTACTGGCCGCTCAGAATCTTCGCACTAACGTGAGCCCGCGTCCAAGAACCAGCTTTCATGACCAATTCTACTGTCCCCCGAATCCGATCATTTATATTCACTATGCGCAACGACCTGGCGGCCAGGCAAACGAATCACAAAACCGCCGTCTTTCAAGTATTCAACCAAATAAACAGTAAGCATTTAGAGCGAACCATTTCAGCGAAACACAACTTCTAACATTGCAATCAATCAATCGCGCGAACCAGCCGGTCTTCAGCCGATTCCCACAGGCGACCAAGGCGCTCATCTTCAGCCTTGCTCAAAGTATGACCTGCCTCGTAGTAGAAACTACCCGGGGTAAGCGTCACTTCTCCAAGAAGTGGCCCCGCCTCATCCAAAAATAGATCGATGCGCGCGAACGGGGTCGGAGCCGCAACAGAGACTCTTCGAGCCATTTCCAGCAAGCGCGCCGCCCCACGAGGCGCATGCGCGACTACTCGGTCCTCAATCTTTTCGTTAAAGCGAATACGGTCGTCGAATACTGGAGAAAACTTTCCATCAAAGTAGCTTATTTTCAACCGCTTCTCAGTTCGGTCAATACGGATCACCAGGCCAATCTCCCCCTGAAACGCAAGAAACTTATAGTCGACCGGAATCGTTCTTAGCTCACTGCACCGGACCCAATATTCTGCTATAGTTTCACGGTTTCTCAAGTTAGCATACTTTTCAAAGATCGCGGTTTGATGCGCCAGAATCTCATCAGGAGCCCACAGCGCTCGCGTCATTGCGTCAAAATATCCGCCTTCTTCTTTGGTCAACAACATGACGCCTTCGCCTGCCGAGGCATATGAAGGCTTCAAAACAAACCGGTCCGGGAGAACACTGAAATCCAACGACGAAGGCGTCGGGTAGAGCGAGTACTCTTTCGGGTACGGAACACCAATGGCATCGGCGAACGCCCGCAGTTTGGATTTATCCATCAACGAAACTGGAAGATTAGGCTCCGCCTTGGCAACCCGCCGCCGCATATACTCTATGTACCTCAAACCTGAAACCTCCGCTGCCGCGGTCAGAATCCGCGGCATCCTGTAATCGAATTATCCCTGACCCGCAGAGTCGAGCGGCTGGACGAAAACAGCCTGATTATCACAGCACGTAATGTACACAGCTACACTGCTATTAAAGATTTCATCCGAGAAGTCTCTCCCCTCTAAAATCAGCTTAAAGCCTCGTTAGGTTGGTAGCTTTCGTGAGCACCGGGTGAAGCCTACCGGACCTGACACGTACTCTTGGCCCAAGCCGCGCGCCTTCGTTGCTCCGCGGACGCGCTCCATCGATCGCCAGCGTTGGTGAACCTCAAATCAATCTCGCACCCCTAATTGCCAACTCGTCAAGCCGCCCGCGACCTGCGAACCTGCCAGGCGTGTGCCTGCACCATCGTAAATCATGTGTGGCAGGCCACTCGCATCATCAAGACCCCGAACGTCGAGGGCGGGCCCGAGCCCCGAGTAGTGGACACAGCGTGGTGTACTTTCAGGCGGCAATGCCCAGGTTAGGAGCACACGCGGCCTAGGTGTAGGAGGCCATGACGTTGTCGACACGTTCGTGGACACGGCTAGCGGGAGGCTGGTCTGCACAAGCGGTGTGAGGCCGATGGTAGTTGTAGTGGTGGACCCACACGCCAATCGAGTGTCGGCGGGCCTGTTCAGAGTCGTATGAGCGGGCGTAGAGGCATTCCTCGCTCAGCAGCCGCTGGTAGCGCTCGACTTTGCCGTTATGCCGGGGCGTATACACGCGGGTGCGCTGGTGACGCGACGCCAGCGACTCAGCAGTACTGGGGTTAGCCTCGAGTTGTAGACACCCGAGATAGCGGGATCACGGGTTCCGCTGGAAGGATGTCTGGCATGTCGTCAAGCAGAAAGCAGCGACGGTCGTACACCGAGGACTACAAGCGCGAAGCCGCGCATCTGGTCATCGATACAGGCCGCTCGATCGCGGCAGTGGCTGCGGAAATCAACGTCGGTCCCCAGACGCTGGGCAACTGGGTGCGGCAGGAGAAGGACCGCCTCCACGGGGACGGAAAATCCACCGGTCCGTTGGAAGAAGACGAGCGGTCGGAGTTGAAGCGGCTACGGCGGGAAGTGTTCGAGCTGCGGGAAGACAACGCGTTCCTGGGAAAAGCGGCAGCCTTCT
>NZ_FXZM01000011.1 GCF_900169175.1 Brevibacterium jeotgali
AAAGTAGGGTGGGACATGTCGAGGTCTTCCGGATGGGCAGTGTAGGAACTTCCATCTTCAGGGAGACCTCGACTCCTACACGGACAGCGACGCGCTCAACGGACTACACCCTCGTTCGAGAAGAGCCATTTTCGCCCCTGTGGCGGACTGACTGTGGAGAGTGCACTGCGGGCGCTGTCCTCCGGTGGTCGCCACTACGTCTTCCGATTCGCGTCAGGCGACGTACCACGTTCCCCGGCCACCATCGTCGTGCTTCGGAACTGACCAGTCATCGGCATCGACGGGTCGCGCGACGGGGGGCGCCCGAGGGCGGCGCGGAGCTGCCGAAGGACCTCTTCCAACACATCGAGGCTGGTTAGCCGACTCCTCGTCAACCGTCGGTCGCCGGACTCGACGATGCGGATCGGGTCCTCACACCGATCCCTGATGGACGTGCGCGGAGGGTCCCAGTCCGGGCGAGCCGTAACACTCGATCTGCGGCTCATACCCGTAGCCGCAGGCAAGGGGTACAGGCCGCCCAGCCCATCCTTCGCTATCGAGAGATCCGGACGATAGAGGCCCCTGTATGAGCATCTCAGTGCCGATCGGTTCGGACATGTCGATGTCTTCAAGGACGAATCCTTGTCCAGCATCATTGGTGCCTGAAGCGCTCACCTCGGTGATTCTTCATTCACACTCAAGTTCTGAACTCCGAACCAAGCACGATTGCGGCGGACTGCAGAAGCCGGAAGCGTCCTTGTCTCAGCAAGTTCTTCTTCCTCAAAGGCTGGTCTGAGTGGTGGACAATACATGCTCCCGCCAGTAGCCCGGCCAACAGCGCCGCGAAAACCCCACTCACTCTCCCGATCACGCTGCCGGAAGCAAGGTGGTCGCGGGCTGTATGACCGGTCACGCGGTTCTCATGATCAGAACGCGATGACGTTGCGGGCTACCGTGCCGGTCTTGAGCTCATCGAAACCAGTGTTGATATCAGCGAGAGAGATCGTCCGGGAGACCAGCTCGTCGAGCTTCAGCCGTCCCTGCAGGTACAGTTCGGCCAACTTCGGGACGTCGACGCGGAAGTTCGACGACCCCATCCAGACGCCTCGCACTCCGTGCTCGCGCTGCAGGAACGGCCCGCCGACGCCGTCGATGTTCAGGTCGAGCGTCGCACCGGGACGCTGAATGCCCACCAAGTAGGCAGTGCCGTGCGTCGTCAGCATTCCTAGTGCCTGCTCAACTGTCGGCACAAGACCAATGACCTCCAAGGCGTGATCCACGCCGAGGCCGCCCGTGATCTCCTTGACTGCCGCGACCGGGTCCACCTCACCCGCGTGAATGACATCGGTCGCGCCGAAGTCGCGTGCCAACTCCAGTTTGCCCGGCTGCAGGTCGACGGCGATGATCCGCTCAGCACTGGTGATGCGGGCCATCTGGATGGCGTTGAGGCCGACGCCTCCGCAGCCGATGACCGCGACAGTCTCACCTGAACGGACCCTTGCGGAGTTGCTGATGGCACCAGCGCCGGTGAGCACGCCGCAGCCCAGCAGCGCGGCCCGATCGAACGGTACCGACTTGTCGATGGCGACGAGCTGGTTCTCATGGATGAGAGCCTGCTCTGCGAACCCGGCCATGCCAGCTGGCGTCGACACTGCTTCGCCGTTGATGCTCACACGTGGGTTCTCCGTACGGGCGCGGTATAGCTCGCGGCCGTTCCGGCACGCATTGAGATAGCCCCGAGCGCAGGCATTGCAGTGCCCACACGACGTGATGAGGCAGGCGACGACGTGGTCACCGACCTGCAGGCCCGCAACATCGGGGCCGATCTCAGCTACCACTCCCGCGACTTCATGCCCCAGCATGATCGGAGCAGAGAAGCCGAAGTCGTTCTCACCGAGGTGGACATCGCTGTGGCACAGGCCGACCGCTTTGACATCCACGAGCACTTCGCGGCCGATCGGCGCATCGATGACGGCATCGCCGACGATGAACGGGCTGGCGATTTCGGACAGATATGCGGCTTTCATGAAGTTCCTCTTTCTGCGGCTGCCCGCCGATGCTGCAGGCCGGTCGTATACACGGATGAATGGTGCGCAAGGCATGTGATCGCCCGTGGAGCCGGAGTGTTCCGGCTCCACGGGCGGCCTCGTCCCGCCTCAATCGATTCGGTCCTTGTCAGGAAAGGACGGGATGAAGTCCGGGTAGTCCTGCGGCACCGTCAGACTGAACGATGCGGCGCGCTTCTCGAGGAAGGATTCCACGCCTTCGGCCACGTCCGACTGCTGGCCCAGTTCGTAGACCGTGCGCGAATCTACTCGGTGCGCCTCCCACGGAGAATCCGCCGTGAGCATTCCCCACAACAGTTGCCGGGTCGCTCCCAAAGAAACGGCCGAGGCATTTGCGACGATGTCACGGGCCATCTCGAGCGCTGTGTCGAGGAGGTTCTCAGGCTCCACGATTCGGGAGATCAGTCCTGCTGCGAGAGCTTCGTCGACGCCGAAGACGCGACCCGTGTACGACCAATCGAGCGCCCGGCTCACTCCGACGATGCGGGGCAGGAACCAGCTCGAGGCTGCTTCTGGCACGAGCCCACGCCGGACGAAGACGAAACCGAATTTGGCCTCCGAGGAGGCGATCCGGATGTCCGTGGGAAGGGTGAATGTGGCCCCCACCCCCACAGCAGCGCCGTTGTACGCGGTGATGATCGGCTTACGCAGAGCGGCGAATGCCAGCGAGACCTGCCCACCGCCGTCCCGTCGGAAGCCGTCGACCAGCTGGACGGGCTCCGCCTGATCACTCTCGACGTTGTTCTCCGATTCGTAGTCGAATGTCGTTCCGCCAGAAGTCAGGTCAGCGCCGGGGCAGAAGAACCTGCCCTTTCCGGTGAGCACAACGACTCGAACATCATCATCTGAATCGGCGCGCTGCGCTGCGGCAATGAGCTCGTTGCGCATAGTGCCGTTGAATCCGTTCTTGTTCGTCGGACTGTCGATGGTGATGAGCGCGATATGGTCTGTCACCTCGAACGCGAGGGTCTCGTAGTCCCCAGTGGCCGACGAGCTCTTCGCTCGGTCCGCATATTCCACACTCATGCGTCGTCCTTGACACGTACAAGGCGCTTGTTGAGGAACTCCTCGATCCCCCACGGCCCCAGCTCACGCCCGAAACCGGAACGCTTGATGCCCCCGAACGGAAGGAACTCCCGCGATTCCTCGACATTATTGACGAACACCATTCCAGCGTTGATTTCGTCCCCCACTCGACGGGCACGCTCAACGTCGGTCGAGAACACCGTCGCACCGAGTCCGAAATCTGTGTCGTTGGCCAGTGCCACCGCCGCGTCGTCGGACTCCACTCTGAAGACGACGAACGCAGGACCGAAGATCTCCTCGCTATAGGCGACAGTGCCAGGCTTCACATCGACGAGCAGCGTCGGCTCGACGTAGGCGCCTGGTCCCTCGATGTGCCCACCACCGGCGAGCACCGTCGCACCGTCGGCCTCCGCTCGCTCAATCTGATCGACGAACGTGTTGGCCGCCTGCTGTGAGGACAGCGGAGCCAGGGTCGTCTCCTTATCTAGCGGATCACCAGCGCTATATTCCAGCACACGCTCACGCAACTTCTCCACGAACGCGTCGTAGATGTCAGACATGACGATCATCCGCTTCGGACCGTTGCACGCCTGGCCCATATTCATCATCCGGATCTCATACGCCGTGTCGACGGACTCAGCCACGTCCTCTGAATCAAGAACAAGGTAAGGGTCTGATCCGCCCAGCTCGAGCACGACCTTCTTCAGGTGCTTACCCGCAGATTGCGCGACGCTCGCCCCTGCGCCCTCACTGCCAGTGAGGGACACCCCGTGGATCCGAGGGTCGGCGATGATGTCGTCGACCTGCTGGTGCGAAGCGAAGACCTTCACATAGGCACCCGTTGGAAGACCCGCCTCAGCGAAGATCTCCTCGATCACGGTCGCCGTACGCGGGCAGCTGTCCGCATGTTTGAGCACGATCGTGTTGCCCGCCATGAGGTTCGGCGCCGCGAAGCGAACGACCTGATACAAGGGGAAATTCCACGGCATGACACCCAACAGCGCGCCCAGCGGACGCCGCTGCACCACTGCTGGCAGGGTGCCGAACGTCTCGACGGGCTCATCAGCAAGCATCCGCTCCGCGTGCTCGGCATAGTATTTCATGATCAGTGAGGAGATGATCACCTCGCCCTTCGCTTCTCGGGCGCGCTTTCCCATTTCTTGAGAGATCGTCTCGACGAGTTCGGGGAGCCGCTCCTTGTAGATCTCCGCGACGCGCGCAATGACTTTGGCGCGTTCTGCGATCGGAGTCTTCGACCACCCCGTGAAGGCCGAATCCGCTGCGTCTACGGCCTGGGCGACCTGCGCGTCGTCCGCCTTGGCAAACTCTGCGAGCACTTCACCTGTAGCCGGGTTGATGGAAGCGCTGGTGGGCTGTGTCTGTATCAGACCCGCAGTCATGCCGCCACCCCCGCACGGTTGCACACAATCTTCGTGAAAATCGACTTCATCGTCTTTCCTCTATTCTTTCGTGGATGATCTGTTGTAGCGACTCGCTGTCTGCGCTTAGTCGCCCATCACGTCACGCAACGACCGCTTGAGAATCTTCCCGGCCGCGCTCTTGGGCATTTCGTCGATGAAGCGCACGTGCTTTGGTGCTTTGAAACCAGCTAGCCCACCCTTGCAGTGCGCGATCACGTCACCGGCTGTGAAGTCGGCGTCCGGATGGCGCACAACGGCCACGGCGACTGCCTCGACCCACTTGGAATCGGCAATGGCCACAGCGGCCACCTCGGCAACTCCTGGCAGGTCGTAGATGTGCTCTTCCACCTCTCTCGACGACACCAGCACCCCGCCTGTGTTGATGACGTCCTTGACCCGGTCGACGACATGGATGAAACGGTGCTCGTCCTGCCGGCCCAGGTCACCGGATCGGAACCATTCTCCGACAAACGCGTCCAATGTCGCCTCCGGATCATCCAGGTATCCGGAGAACAGCTGCGGAGATCTGTAGACGATCTCGCCCACGTCACCTACCTCAACGTCGTTGAAGTCCTCATCGACGATGCGGACATCGACGAACGTGACGGCCTTTCCGGCGGAAGTCGGTGAGATGTCGTGGCCTTTCGGCCCCAGCACCGTCGTTGTCGGACCGGCCTCTGTCTGACCGAAGACGTTGTAGAACTGCACGCCTTCGAAGGTCGCGCGCAACCGAGCAAGGACGGGTGCCGGCATAATCGACGCACCATACTGCAACTTGCACATGCTGCTCAGATCGAACTCCGGTTGACGGGAGTCATTGAGGAGGGCGATCCACACCGTCGGCGGCGCAAAGAAATTGTTGATCGAGTGCTTCTCGATGAGTGAGAACACCCGCCCCGGTTCCGGCTTCTCACTGATGACGACTGTCGCTCCCGCCATGAGCGCAGGCAGCGTGAAGCTATGCATCTGGCCCGCATGGTACAGCGGCAGTGCGGAGAGAACCCGATCATCGGCGTGATGGTCGAGAGCGATAGTCGCCGACGCACAGTGGAACGACAGCGCGCTGTGCGACATCATCGCGCCCTTGGGCTTCGACGTCGTACCGGACGTGAAGATGATCTGCGCAATGTCGTCACGCTCAACTCGCGCGGGAGTAAACGTAGCGTTCGACCTCGTCGACGTACGCGCAGTCAGGTCTCGCGCTGTCTCGAGGCCCCGACCGCGATAGATTAGGCGCTGATCCAGCGCCAGGACCTCCGTGCCATTCAACCAGCCGCCGCTTGCCTCGTCATACGCTCTTTCTAGGTCCACGAGGAACTCAGCGTCATCAGTGAGGATGAGTGACGGTGCCGTGCGGCGGATGAGGTCGACCGCTTCACCCGCTTTGAAGCCGACATTCATTGGGACGTGCACCGCGCCGAGCCGGAAGCAGGCGAACATCGCGATGATATACAGGTCCGAGTTGGCTCCCCGGACCACCACCCGGCCGCCATGTGCCAGACCACGTGCGGCGAACTCCATCGCCAGGGACTCGACCGCCTCCGTAAGCTGCGCGTAGGTCCACGTCCGATCGCCGAATACGAGCGCATCCTTGTCCGGGGTACGCCGGCAGGAGCGAACCAGAATATCGGCAAGGTTCAACTGTGCGTGGTCATGCATTCTCACGAACTCGCTCTCTCATCAAACATCTCTCAATTAACGGAATACTCGAACTGAGCACGCAACTTGTACTTCTCGATCTTGTTCGTCGGGGTTCGAGGAATCTCATCGATCACAGTGATATACCGGGGGCGCATGAATTTTGGCATCGTCTCTTCGCAGTATTTCCGGATTGCGTCGACATCAACATCGCCGCCCTGGATATACGCAGCAATATCATCTTCTTCACCCTCGACGCTCGGTACAGCGATGACAGCGGCAACTTGGACTTGCTCGTGTTTAGTCAGCATCTCTTCGACGTGATAGCTCGAGATGTTCTCGCCTTTGACTCGCAAGCGACCGCTCATTCTGTCGACGAAGCGAAAGTATCCATCAGCACCACGACTCGCGGCGTCTCCGGAGTGGAACCACTGGTTCCGAAGTGCAGAAGCCGACGCGTCCGGCTTATTGATGTACTCATCGAGCAGAATCGCTGGCGCCTTGGAACGAATGACGAGCTCGCCCACCTCATCCGGCGCGCACACCTCATCGCGCTCATTGTGCACCTCGACCTCGACGAACGGAGCCGCGGCGCCCATGAAGCCGCGACCTGTCACCGCAGCGGCAGGCAGCACTGGAACTCCTACTTCCTTCAACGTCTCAAGCGTCGCTGTCGGAACGCCTTCCACCCAGTCCTCGGATTCGCACACCACGACATTGAGGCTCATGCCGGACTCGGTTTGTCCGAACCCTGCCGTCGCGATATTGATGCCGAATCGTGCGCAGAACTCTTGGTGGAAGAGGGGCAGCGGCTGCATGTGGACGAGCCGCAGCGTGTTATTACGATCAGCAGGGGATGGCTCGCCCCCCGACACCCACGGCACCATGACGTCGACGAGCGTCGCCGATGTCGCACCGGAATGAGCGACGCGCTTCCAGAACTCCGTCGTGCTGAACTTGTCCCACAGACTCACAGTCGCACCGACCCACCACGCCGCGACGACATTGAACATCGCACCCCCCACGTGGTACATCGGCAGGTCGCAGTAGACGACATCCTCCGATGTGTGAAGCGATCTGCGCAGCCAGCTGTACTGATTCATCCAGCGATGCGACTGCAGCACCCCCTTGGCGGGTCCCGTCGTGCCGGACGTGTAGATGATGTTTGCTGGCGTATCAAAGCCCACTTCTACCTGAGGGTCCCTAGCCACCGGCGATTCCAACACGTCGTAATCGCTGGTGGTGAACGTGGAATCACTACCGTCGCTTCCGTCACCGTCGATGAGGTAGACGCGTGGGACAGCCAAGAGCTGTCCGCGGACAGCTTCCAGTTCGGACAGCAGAGACTTGTCCACGATGATTGCTTCTGCCTGCAGATCGTTGAGCTGGTAGGCGAGCAGATCCGTCCGGTACGCCGGGTTGATGGGGCTGTATACCATTCCGGCCGTCCAGATCCCGGCCATGGCCTTCACCGACACGAACGATTGAGTGGTGTAGACGGCTACCCGGGCACCTATTGGAAGCCCGTCATCCCGGAGATTTACCGCAATCGACCGACGGATTCGTGCAAGATCGCTGTAAGTGAGGGAGCGTTCCGTGTACCGATAGTCAACTGCGACGGCTTCGGGACAGTCCGCTTCGACTGCTGCCAGCGCCTCGAGAACAGTCGCACCGTCCTGTTCGACGACTTTGAGGAAGTTGTTGGTTGAGTGACTCATGGTCGACTGCCTCTTTCGGATTCGAAGATTTGCAGGAACAGACGAAGCAGAACGTTCAGTGCTGGATCAGATTGGGCAACCAGAGCGTGATCTCGGGGAAGGCGAACAGGATGGCGATGATGACGACGTCGACGAGCAGAAACGGCAACACCCCTTTGAACACGGTCTCGACCCTGACGCCGGCCGTACCACTGACCACGTAGCAGGAGAGGCCGACGGGAGGTGACACCAGACCCACCTCGATGAGCTTGACAACCAGAATGCCAAACCACACCCCGTCGTAGCCCAGGTCCATGACTACGGGGTACATCAGTGGCATCGCGATCACGAGGATTGAAATGGATTCGAGCCCCATTCCCATGGGGACCAGAATCGCGAGGAAAATTAGCAGGATGACATACGGTGGAATATCCAATTCGGAAACGTAGTCGGCCAACATGTTCGGCGCACGAGACGTGATGAGGAAAGCAGACAAGACGGAGGAACCGACGATAATGGAGAATATCATGCTGGTTGTCGAAGCCGTCTCCAGAAGGCCGGACCGAACGTTCTTCCAGATCTCTCCGAAACCCTGTGATCGAGCCTCCAAAAGCATCATGAGGAATGCGGCGATGGCCCCAATCGCACCGGACTCCGTCGCGGTGAAGATACCGGAGTAGATTCCGCCGAACACGATCGCGGCAATGATCAGGATCTTGATGAGACCGCGCCACGGCAGATCCCTCAGTCGCTCCGTTGGCGCCTGTGCCTCGCGGATCTCCTTCTCATCGATGGCGACGAGTGACTCCACAAGGTCTGCTTCAGAGCCTCCCGATTCGGATAGTCGGACAGATGCACCCCGTACCCCTGCTGCAGTTGCAGCAACCGCATCTGGCGGACCTGTGTTGCTAGCTCCCAGATTCAACCGCTTGGCTACGAAGAACACGTAGGTCATGTACGCGATCGCACTGAGCAGCCCCGGAATGACACCTGCCGCAAGCATCGCTGCGGTCGACTCTCCCGTCATCACTGAGTAGAAAACGAGAATCACGCTGGGGGGAATCATGACTCCGAGGGTTCCGGAAATCGCGACGAGACCGCTGGAAAAGGACTTGGGGTAGCCGTAACGGGTCATCTCGCCGATCGACAGCCTTGCCATGGTTGCTGACGTGGCGACGGAGGACCCGGTAACCGCGGCAAAGCCAGCACACGCCATAACAGTCGCTGCTCCAAGACCGCCCGGAACCTTGCGGAATAGATGGTTGGAGATCTTATACACCTGGCTTGCGATCCCCCCATGAACAGCGAAGACCCCGATCATGATGAACGTTGGAATCACGGTGAGCGTGAACACGAAGGTCTCGTCGAACGGAGCGCTGCCTAAAACTGTTCCCACATACTGCCAATCGTGGAGGAGGAACAGCCCGAACGCGCCAGCGACGGCGAGGGCGTATGCGACCGGAGTTTCAATGGTCAGCAACAGTAACAACGTCGCTGTGACGACAAGTATGGCGATTAAGGGATCCACAAAAGTGTGCTTTCTCTTCGCAGCTGAGGTCTGGTCAGCTCTGTGCTGGTGCCGACCGGACGGGTGGACGTCTGAACCTCCGCCACCGCGTCCGGTCGGATCGTTCGAGCGCCTCACGCGACGCTCGAGCGTTCAGCGATGGGGTCAAATCGCGGTGGCCTCTTCGCGCAACCGTCCACCGCGCACTAACCTCACGAGGTCGCGCAAAAGCTGGATGGCCAACGCCATCAGGCCGACGAACAGAACGGCGCGCCACGGTGCGACAGGCCATCGGAGCAGGCCCTGCCGCGTCTCGTTCATGTCGAACGAGTCGAATGCGCGGAGACCAGACTGATACGCCATCCACGTGATAATGAGGAGTGCCAACGCGTATGCCACGATCCTCATACCGTGGGCGACGCGGTCCGGGACCCTGTCAGTAACGAGGGTCATCCTCACCTGCGCACCCTCCTTCTGGGTGTAAGCCATGCCGAGGAAGACAATCCACACCAGCATCGACTGGTTGAACTCAAGCATCCCCGGGATACTCGCATCAGTGAACTGGCGCGCGACGACGTCCGTCGTCGTCGTAATCACAAGGATGACGGTCCCGGCAGCAGCGAGAGTGCCCAGTCCTTCTACGAGGCGGTCGAGGACGCGTTCGAAACCCGATTTGTGCTGAACGTTCATTCCCAGCTCCCTTCACCCCGAAGGATGAGATCGGTCAGACCCTTTCGGAACAGCCGATTGCCGGAGAAACAAAATCGGAACTCGCTTCTGCTTCTTCGAGGTAAGTGAGGAATTCCTCGCGCAATGCATCCGGATCGTCAACTTTGCCCTCGACATTGCTCTTCCACTCCTCGACCACGGTGTCGCCGAGCGCGTTCTCCCACTCATCCGTTGCGGAATCGTCCCAGGTCTCCCAGCTTTCGAGGGTCCCCGCATCAATGACCTTGTCGCACTGCTCCTGCATCGTCTCAGCCAAGACGTCATACCCGGCGCCCGCATTGAGATCGGTGACCGTCTCGTTGAATATCTGCTGGATATCGTCCGGGAGCGAATCCCACGTCTCCTGGTTAATGACCTGAATCACGTTGATGTACGTACCAAAACCAGTGGTGCGCCAGTGCTCCGAGACTTCGAAGAGATTATAGTCAGAACCACCTGAGATCAAATTGAACCACACATCAATGACGCCGTTCTGCATGGCCTCGTACATTTCGCTCGCGGTGGTGTTCACTGGGCTGGCACCGATAGCCTCGAGAGCATAGGTCATTCCTTCGCCCGCACTGCGGGATCGCATATTGGCAAGTCCATCGATTCCCTCGATCGGTTCTGTTGCACCAAAGATCGAGACATCGGTCGATGTCACCCACAGCTGCTTGAGTCCCATGGACTCACCCTCTGACGCCACTTCCTCGTTCGATTCGAGCAGCTTGGCATATGCCTGCCCGACCGCCTCAGCGTTCTGGCTCTGGAACGGCATGTTCATAATCTCCGAGATCTCGAACTCACCCGGCTTATAACTAGGGATCGTCGCTCCGATATCGGCTCGCCCATCCCGCACGCATTCGGTCGTCTCCGCACCGCTGCACAGCTGCTCCTGGTCGTAGCGTTCGAATTCGACCCGCCCTTCGCTACGCTCCTCGACCTCGTCCAGGAACCAGTGAAGAACCGCGGACTCAGACGCGTCGATATGGTTGAAGTTAGTGACCGTCAGCTCGAACTCGGCGTCCGAAGCCGATGTTCCACACCCGCTGGCTCCAAAAGCTAGAGCAACGGCGGCCAGCAATCCCACGGCTCCTCGAGTGTGTCGACGTATATTATTCATAGTATCTCCCAGATTGAAACTTCATTGTTTGTACTTCTGGACCAGACGCTCACTTTTCGACAAGAAAGAGCTTCTGCGTAAGACGCATGCTACGCGCTTGAAATAAGGGGCGGGCGCGACGATTGCAACGCTGCATCGACGCAGATTACTGTTCGCTGCTTTATTCAGTCAAGCATGACCCACCTTAATCCCCAGCTGTCGAGTTGAAGCCACTCGGCGACCAGAGGAGGTCGTGATAGTCCCCCTGGTCTCCACATACCTACCAGAAACGACATGAAGACGATTCGTGCAGGACAACCACTCGCCCGACTCAATCCGCTCGACGAACCGCATGGAATGCGACAGCGTGACAAATTTCGCGTCATCGTGAAACCACGACACTCCCTGCCCATTCAGAACTGGCTCCAGCGCGGAATCATCTGCTATGTAGCAAAGCGCCGCTTCGGAGAATGCACGTCCGGGATCGGCCGGTTCGACGACACGAGTCCAATTCTCTGACCCGCCGAAACGGCTCTCCGTTAGGTCTCCACTTTCACAGGTCGCGAACGGCGGCTTAGTGATGTAACGAACGTCCAAACCGCGTGTGGCTGCGTAGTAAGTACGGTAACTGTCGGGCAGGTTTTCGAGTTCGGCATCCGCGATCGAAGGAATATCACCCGGCTCTGTTCGCGGCGCCTCGTGACTGGGTGGCATCACGACCGGTACGTCAGTCGCGGCCGAGTCAGTTTCGTACACGAGTATCGCTGTGAGCTTCTCCGACCCCGCTTGGTCCAGCGTGACACGGATGTGTCTGAGCGACCGACCTTCACGAACGGTCTCGGTGGACGCACTGACCTCACCGAGGGGATCGGAGGCGCGGAGGAACTCGAAGTTTGCGGAAATGAGCCGGCCCAGCTTCCGCCCATGTCGGGCGGCACCGATGCAGTGGCTCATGAGATCACCCCCGTATGCCCCGGTCCACGGGGTCGGCGTGCCTCGGAAGACCAGTCCCTCACGTCCGCTGACCGGTGTCATTGCACGCCGGATGGGTGCGTTCGGCGGCGTCTCGTCCAGCATCGCTTCAGACATGCAGCGACTCCTTCTCTGCGTGACCCGGGGACGCCGTGGAGTGTCGAAACGTGCGAATGATGAATGCACGAGTTTCAGCGGGGTCGATGACATCGTCGATCTCATACGCCTGGGCCATGCGGATTGCTTTTCCGTCCTCGTAGGCCTTCGCGACGAGCTCGTCGTACTTCGCCTTCTGTGCAATAGGATCGGCGATCGCTTCGAGCTCCTGTCGGAAGCCCAGCTGTACACTTCCCTCGAGCCCCATAGCACCGAACTCTCCAGTAGGCCAGCTCACGGTCATAGTGGTGGCCCGGAAGCTGCCGGCCGCCATGGATACCGCTCCAAGCCCGTACCCCTTGCGCAGGATGATGGTGATCATCGGTGAGCTCACGCCGGCGCCGGCAACAAAATACTCACCGAAAGCACGCACAGCGCCGGATTCCTCCGATGCAGGCCCCACCATGAAACCGGGAGTGTCGCAGAGGGACACGATAGGGATATCGTGGCTGCCGCAGATCCGCAAGAAGCGCGTCGCCTTGATCGCAGCCTCAGTATCGATCGCCCCGCCCAGGTGCAGCGGATTGTTTGCGACTATGCCGACGGTCTGCCCCTCGATCCGAGCGAGGCTCGTGACGATTCCTCGTCCGTATTGGGGTCGGAGTTCCATCACGGTTCCGACATCGGCGAGCCCGTCGATGACCTCTCGCACCTCATACGCACGCAACCGGTCCTCGGGGATGATGTGCCGCAGGGCTCGCTGGTCCCCCGCCGCGAAGGTATCGATCTTGGGCACTGTGAGTAGCTCGAGGAGCTCCTGCGCCGCGTCGATCGCCGCCGCATCGTCCTCGACGAGGACATCCACGACACCGTTTTTGACCTGCGTATCCATAGGACCCACTTCGTCCGGGTGGTACGTGCCCAGCCCTCCCCCCTCGATCATCGCGGGGCCTCCCATACCCAGACTGGTGTCCTTCGTCGCGATCGTGAAGTCGCAGACCGCAGCCAGCGCGGCATTGCCTGCGAAGCAGTATCCGGACACCACTGCGATCGTCGGGACCTTGCCGCTGAGCTCGGCAGCGAGGTGGAACGTGGGCAAATCCAGCAGCGCGATCTGCACAGTGTCTGTCTCGCCGGGCCGACCGCCGCCGCCTTCGGCAAAGACCACGAGCGGCAGTCGGTTCTTTCGCGCGAGGTGATACATCCGGTCGGTCTTGCGATGGCTCTGGACGCCTTGCGTGCCTGCCATCACAGTGAAGTCGTAGGAGAGCAGGGCGACATCGCGGTCACGCACGGTGGCGACTCCGGTGACCAGTCCGTCAGCAGGTGACCGGTTCACCAGCTCTTCACGCGACTTCCTCTGAGCCTGAGCAGCAACGGCCAATGCTCCGTACTCGACGAAGGACCCATCGTCGACGAACCGGTCGACGGCCTCTCGAGCAGTCATGCGATTCCGCTGTCGCCGCTTCGCCACTGCATCGGGACGATACTCGTCAAGCCCGATGTTGTGGACGTCGATCACTGACTGGAGGTCGGGTCGAATGTAGTCCGGATCGGTGATACTGCTTTCCTCGATCGTCGCGCCGACAGAGCCGTCCGCCCGGACTGCGGCGATCACCTGCGTGGCGTCGACAGCATCGCCGGCCTCTACATAGATATCAGCCACGACACCGGCAGCAGGAGCAACCACGGTCTGCTCCATCTTCATTGCTTCGATTACTGCGATCGTCGCGCCAGCGGCGACCTCGTCACCCGCCGTCACAAGCACATTTACGACAACGCCCACCTGCGGTGATTCGACTGAATCCGTACCCGGGGGAATGTCGACCGATCCTATGTGCGCCTGCTCTTCGACCGTGGACGAAGCTGCGAGGCGACACGAGTTCAATACCGCATCTTCATGCTCCGAGGACTCAGCGAGAGCCGCTGCGAGTTCATCATCGAGATATGCGGTCGTCAGCGTGCCGTCAAAGACTGCATGTGTGGCAAGAAGCGCGCGAGTCAGCGGCAAGGTTGTCTGCACGCCGCGGATGTAGAAGTCCGCCGCCGCGCGGTATGCAGCGTTTCGGAGAGCACTGAAGTCCGAATCCGGCACTGACACGATCAGCTTGGCCAATAGGGAATCGTACCGACTGCCGACTGAATAGCCTTCGTACGCATGGGTGTCGACGCGGATGCCTCGACCAGTCGGTGGCTCGAAGCTGGTCAGCATTCCACCGGAGGGGGTCACTGCGCCGTCTTCTGCCAAGAGTTCGCTGTTGACCCGCATCTGGACTGCGGTCCCACGAGGCGTGATCTCGGCCGGAATGTGCAAGTCTGCCAGCGTGTCGCCGCAAGCCACCGAAACGCCCAGGTGGACCAGGTCCAGTCCCGTGACCTGCTCTGTCACCGTGTGCTCGACCTGGATACGTGGATTCACCTCGAGGAAGACGATGTCCTCCCCTGTGACGAGGAACTCCACCGTTGCAAGACCGCGGTACGCGACTTCAGACGTCACGCGACGAGCGGAGTCGTGAAGGGCACTTCGAGTCTGGGTCGACAAACCGGGCGCCGGCGCGATCTCGACGAGCTTCTGACGATTGCGCTGGAGACTGCAGTCGCGGTCCCCCAGCACGCCGACGGCCCCGGTGCCATCACCGAGGATCTGCACCTCGATGTGCCGCGCGTTTGCGATGAGCTCTTCAACATAGACATCGCCATTGCCGAACGACCGTAACGCTTCCGACGTACAACGATCGTACGCGTCGCTCAGCTCAGCCTCGTCCATGACGACCCTGATGCCCTTGCCGCCACCGCCGGCCATGGCCTTCACCATCACGCCGCTGCCGCGGGGCAGCGAACGCATGAATGCGGCGGCTTCGTCCAAGTTCGTCTTTTCGCGGGTGGCGCGCGCCACCGGGACGCCCACCCCTTCCGCCAACTGCCGTGCCGACGTCTTGCTTCCAAGCTGCAGCAGAACGTCGGCCGTCGGCCCCACGAATTCGATCCCGGCATCGTGGCACGCTGCGGAGAATTCGGCATTCTCTGCAAGGAACCCATATCCGGGATGGATTAGGGTGCACCGCATTGAGGTGGCTATAGCGAGCACGGCTTCGACGTCGAGGTAGGCGGAGGGCCCGCTCCCCTGTAGTTCGACTGAGTGGTCCGCAGCGGTCACGTGGGCAGACGCACGATCGTCTGCCGCGAAGATCGCAACCGTCTCGATCCCCATATAAGCGGCAGTCGAAGCGATCCGTTTTGCAATCTCGCCCCGGTTCGCAATGAGCATGCGCTGGGCACCGTGCATCATGACTGTCCCCCACCCGTTAGATCTGCTCGGAACTCCACATTTGAACAACTGTTCACTTTCAGCGCGATCGCCGCCCTTCTGCCCTTAGTTGCGGATTACTGGCTCTCCGGGGCAACCTCGCGCCCCCGCCGCAATCAGCGAACCCTGTACCTGTGACCGCACGCTCGTCGGGCGGGAGTCCAGATGCACGCTTGCGTCATTGCAGCGTCTCGCGTTCACAGTAGCTCTGGCTGACGGAGTCGTCAACCACTTCTGACAGATTCGTCAATCGCTTTTGACGACTCCGTCAACGTGACTCAATCCGGCCGATCCTCACCGTCGTGGAACCCCAGCGCCGCGCCGCCGCATCCCCTCGACGCACAGAGGACGATTCCGCCGTGGCACCCTCAGAACGCATAGAGAGCCAGCCGGCAGCCGGCTGGCTCAGCACAATCCCGGCCGCAGGACGACCCACGGAGTGACCCAGAAGGCAGACACGCAGCTGCCCCGGCGTGGCGCCCCGATCGGGCACCACGCGCAACCAATCCGTCCAGGGCGCACCCAATAGTTGGCAGATCCAGGCGATGATCGCGTGGACGACGACGGCGTCGTGGTTGATCAGAGCATGTCCGTCGCAGCGAGTGGCGAGCCCGCGCGACCCCTTGACGTGGCCGCAGCCTCCATCATCCTGCGGATGCCCGAGGACGGTCGACGCGACCTGCCGGTGTCGCGTGGCAGGATGTCCTCGATCAGCGACAAAGGGTCATCCGGCAGCAACCAAAACGTGGCGTGCGCCATCGCCTCTGGCGCGGCACACGGGTGATTGTCAGTCACCTAATTGCGCGGATCGGCCTCGGCCCACGAATCGCCCTCGACTTGCACTGCGGACATCGCATCAATCCCCGCAAGGTCACCGGTGAATCCAATGAGGGCGAAGAAGACGCGAGTCGCCTGGTCGACGAAGTAATCGAACCTCTCCGGACTGTCCCGAGCCGCCGTCGCCGCATCGAGAAGCACTGCACGCATGAGCCTGGCGGAGTAGTCCTCCGAGACCGAGGGCTTCGCCAACCCCTCTTCACGCAGTCGCACCATAAATCGCAGGATCCGTCGGGCCGGCCTGTCGACCATCTCCGCCTGCAACGCAGCAACGGTCGAATCAGCGTGCGCTCGCTTCGCGATCTCGTCCAAGATCGCGACGTTTCTCGAGTAGAGATCGACGAATGCCTCCGTCGACGCACGGGCAAGCATGAGAGGTTCATCCGCGATCTGGCCAGTGAAGTGGTGCGCTTCGAGCACTTCGTCTCGCAACTGGGATGTCACGACGCGGAACATCTCCGACTTGGTCGCAAAGTACACATAGAAGGTCGCGCGGGACACGTCGGCCCGAGTCGTTATCTCGCCGATTGTGGTCCCTCCGAAACCCTCTTCGGAGAAGACCCTCCGCGCGGCAGTGATCAGCGCGCTCTTTGTTTCAGACTCCACGTCTCTGCGGATGTCGCGCGCATTCGTCCACCCCGCATCGCGCATCGGCCGCGATTTCATTCGATGCCTCCGAGCTCGCGCGCGTCTAAGCCGCGAGCGATGGCCACGACTCGCGCCGCCCCCGCCCGGATTGCGCTTTGCCGTTCGACCGCTCGATACTTCGTCACCGTCTACCCTCAGCCACTCTCGTCGATCTCCGTTCTCACCACTACTCTCCGGGCCTACGGAACCCTCGCACCGGCTTCGGGCAGGCACACAAGCACCCACTTCACACCCGGGGCACGTTCCCACCGGTCGCGCAATCACCCGACACCCAATAATCACCTCGATTGACGAACATGTCAATCCGACTCTGCAGGCATATCCTCGATAGTCACCGCCCACCGCGGGAAGAACCGTATACCCACCAGGCGAGGCGGCGGTGCCGCGACTTACCGAACATCCAGGAAGGAACCCCTTTCGTACGCACCGTTTCCGTGAACAATGGCTCCATGAGCACTCGTTCCACGAATACGACACAGCAGGCCCGCCGCCACGTCGCCGTGGTCGGCGGTGGCGTCATCGGACTCGCCAGCGCGTACCGCCTGGCACGGGCCGGTCTGGATGTGACCGTGCTGGAACGGAACGAGATCGGCCGCGGCGCCTCGTGGGGCAATGCGGGATGGATCGTGCCCACCCTCATCCAGCCCTTCAACTCCCCCGGCGTCGCCGCTGACGCGTTCCGGACGTTCCTCCGACGCGGCGGCTACGCGGCACTCCGGCAGCTCCCCAGCCCGCGCCTCGCGCTCTGGGGACTGTCGTTCCTGCGCCACAGCAGCGCCGGGAGGAGCGAGGATTCGCTTCAGACCCTGGCCGTGATGGCGCACGACACCGCCGAGGCCACGGGCCGCCTGGCCGAGGAACTCGACTTCGAGGTCCACCGGACCGGCCTGCTCATCCCGTTTGCATCCGAGGAGGCGCTCGCCGGCTACAGCGGCACCCAGGCGCGGGTGGAAGAGCTGGGCTATGAGGGCCGGGGCGAGTGGCTGGATCCCGAGCAGCTCGCCCAGCGCGAACCGTCGCTGAGCGACGATCTTGCCGGCGGTGTCCACCTGCTCGATGAGCTGACCGTCCGACCGGATTCGATGACTAGCGCCCTGGCCCGTGGGTTCCGCGAAGCCGGCGGCGAGCTGCGCGAGCACACGTCCGTGACCGGGCTCGACGAACAGCCGGGCGGGCGCTGGACGGTGGCGACCGCCTCGGGCGCGGATCTGCTGGTCGACGCCGTCGTGGTCGCCGCAGGCGAGCACTCCCCGAGCCTGCTGCGGAAGGGCGGCGCCCGCATCCTGCTGCAGTCCGGCCGCGGGTGCAGCGTGACGCTGCCGGGGAACCTTTCGCTGCGACAGGCGGTGAAGATCGCCGAGGTCCAGGTCGCCTGCGCGCCGTTCGACAGCGGCGAGGTGCGCATATCCGGAACCTTCGATCTGGTGGGGAGGGACGCACCGACGAACCGTGCGCGCATGCAGCACGTGCTCGATGCGGCGGCGCCCTATCTGCCGGGTCTGGCCGAGGTCAGCCTCGACGACCATGAGGTGTGGAGCGGCGCCCGCCCCACCACGCCGGACAGCGTGCCCGTCGTCGGACCCGTCGGGAAGAAGCCCGGACTCTTCGCAGCGACCGGCCACGGAACCCTGGGGATGACACTGGCCGCAGGCACCGCGAACAGCATCAGCACGCACGTCACACGACTCATGCGCAGCAGGGGCGTGCACACGACGTGACAGCGGCTTCACGCTGGGACGTCGACGAGCCCAGGATCCGTCACACATCCCCCATGCCGTCGATGTGGCGGAACGTGCGATCGAACTGATCGAGGTGACGCCGCATCTCCTGCATGGCCGTCATCGAGTCGCCCGCCGCGATTGCTTCGTAGACCCGTCGGTGCTCGTCATCCACCTGGTCCCGATAACCTTCTGGCACTCTGTCGCTGCGGAAGCGGTTGTGCAGCACACTGAAGACGGGCGCCGTCACGAGTTCGAGGAGCGGATTGCCCGCGGCCTGCAGGACGACGAAGTGGAAGTCCTGATTGCGGTCATAGCTGCCCTCGTTGGGCGCGCTCTGGAACGTCGCGCGCATGGCCGCCAGCTGCTCATCGGTTCGTGAGAACGCCGCACGCCCTGCGGCCGGAACCTCGGTGAGCCGTCGGACCTCCATGAGCTGGTCCGCGCTCACGTGATCGGCAGCCGCGAGCAGTGTCATCCCCGTCTCCATCTGGGCTGAGATCACACCCACGCTGGGCGTCGCGACGAAAGTGCCACCGGAGACACCGCGCGTCGTGTAGACGAGGTGCTCACTCTCCAGCGTCCGGATGGCCTCGCGAATCGTCCCACGTCCCTTCCCGACAGCCTCGATCAGCTGTGACTCGGTGGGCAGTCGCGTGCCCGGCCTGAGTTCTCCAGAGAGGATTCGTCCCCGAATGCTGTCGGCGACAGCTGCATATGCCGGTCCCGCCGCGCTCTTGCCTGCCATATCCACCATTCGCACCCCTCGTGTCCGACATCGACCATTCACTGCTGCACATCACACCATCGCTCTCACCGCGGCGCGCCCCGCCCGTCCTGGAGCGGACGGACGGGGCGCGCCAGAGCGGTCAATCAGCTCGGACGGTGGGGAAGGTAGATCTCCTCGAACATTCTCTTCGCATAGGAGTCGACATCCAAAGGGTCGTCCGACACGTCGTCGGCCAGAGCATGCCAGTCCTCATAGCTCTCGAAGCCCTCTTCCGCAGCAATCTCGGACCACTTCTCGATGGCGGCATCCAGCTCAGCACCCACAGCCTGCCCATCCAGCGTATTCATCGAATCCGCTTCGCGCAGCGTTCGCACTCCCTCCTGCAGCGCGTCCTCCGCGTCATCGTCCAGGCGGTGGAATGTGCCCCCGAACTCCTCGACATCGGCGACCGAGTCGACGGTCCACGCGGCGCTGGTGCTGATCTGACCGCCCAACGAGCCCTGGAGCTTGTCGAAGACCAGCTGGCGCGCCGCCAGCGGCAGGCCGGAGAACTTCGGGCTGGCGACCAGCGCAGTCGAACTGCGTCCCCACGACACGCCGTTCGGGAAGATCACCTCAGGCGCGACTTCGAGGAGACCCTGCGACGCAGCGATCTTCAACGACAGCACTGCGCAGTCGATGACATTGCGCTGGAGCGCTTCGTAGACCTCGCCCAGCTGCAGCGACACGGCGGAGGCACCCACCGATTCGATGAGCGCGAAGTCCGCTGCCGAGCCCGCACGGATCTGCTTGCCGTCGAAATCGTCCAGCGACGTGATCGGTTCCCCGCAGATCAGGGCATTCGAGAACTCGAACTCTGCCGGGACGAGGACCTCCACACCCAGGTCTCGCAGGTTGTCGAGAATCGCGTCATTGTTCCACGCGACTTCCTGAGTGGCCGCGATGTTGACCATCTCCGGCACCAGGGGGCCCACTTCTGGAGCCGCGGACAGTGTGCTGAGGTCGGTGATCGCCGGGTACTTGGACGGGTTGTAGATCGGAATCTCCAGGCCGATGTCGATACGGCCATCGGACACCGCCTCCACCACTTCGTCGTAGGGCGCGATCGGATTGCCCCAGAGGGTCTCAATGGTGATCTTGCCGTCCGACCATTCTTCGATCGACTCGGCAAAGGCCTCCTCCCTTTCAGCAGTGTGGCCCGTCGCCGAACTGCCCGCCTGGTACACGAGCTCGACCGGCTCCATGTCGGCCAGGGCCTCGGCGTACTCCTCCTGGGACGCGCCGTACGGCACGCCCTCCCCTTCGGCTTCGGTCACCTCTCCACCGGCAGCGCCGGCACAGCCTGCCGTCACGGCCAGGGCCGCGGCCATGGCTGCTGCAACTCCGATTCGTCCTGTGTGCACGCGTCGATCTCCTTTGAACTCTGCGGATACGAAAGATGTTCTCACCATGTGACAGCCATCACTGTTCTCCGTTGACCCAGCTAGACACATCGCGTAAACATATGATGTTTACTTCCATTTTCTCCGCATCTGGCGCATACTCGACCGAGGAACCTGCAGATGCGTACCTGAATCATAGCGATACATCTGACCTTTTCAAGGACGAAAGAGGGAACATGGCGTTTCTCACGGGGACCAAGGTCCTCGATCTCAGCGATGAACGAGGCCTTCTCGCAGGCAGGATGCTCGCCGATCTAGGCGCAGACGTCGTGCGGGTGGAACCTCCAGGCGGCAACAGTGCCCGGCACTGCGCACCGCTGGGCGACGACGAGGGCTCTGCTTCGTACTACTGGCAGGCCTACGCGGCGAACTCCCGCAGTCTGATCGCCGATCCGACCACTGCGGACGGCAGGGAGCTGATCCACGGCCTGGTGAGGGAGGCTGATGTCTTCATCACGACCGACCTCCGTGCCGTGTCCACGTCGCGCGGATTGGACTATGCGGACATCGTGCAGCTGAATCCACGCCTGGTCTATGTGTCCGTGACACCCTTCGGCCGCACCGGCCCGAAGGCAGACCTCCCGGCATCGGATATCACGATATGGGCGGCCGGCGGAGTCCTCGATGAGCACCGGCCGGATGGCGGCTCGCCGCTGCGCCCCTCAGTCCCTCAGGCGTTCCTCCACGCCGCCGCAGATGCAGCGGCGGGTGCGCAGCTCGCGCTTCTCTCCCGCGCCGAAACCGGCCGAGGACAGCTGGTGGACGTGTCTGCCCAGGTCAGCATGGGAGCCTCCACCCTTGCCCGCGTGCTCACCGACAAGACCGGGGACACTCCGGATGAGCTGTTCAAAGGCATGCGCTTGGAGGAGAAGCACGTGGATCAGTCCGGGAGCGGCAGCGGCACGACGCCATCCCTGAAGAAGTGGGAATGCAGAGATGGGCTCATCGAGTATCACCTGAGTATCGGCCCAGCCACCGGGAACTTCACCAACCGCTTCGTCGCGTGGCTCGCCGACGAAGGCGTGGACCTCGGGAAGTTCGGTGAGATCGACTTCCGGGGTGTCCCCGACCTCATCGCACAGGGCGAGTTCACCGACGCCGACACCAGCGACCTGCGCCAGCGGGTGCGCACGTTCTTCGCCTCGAAGACGAAGGCCGAGGTCCTGGCAGCAGCAGTCGAGCGGAAACTGCTGTGCGTACCCATCCTCGACGCCACGGACATCGCAGCCTCGGAACAGCTGGAGAGTCGGAATTTCTGGGCCACCGTGGGCGACGGGGACCGCGAACTCACGCTGCCCGGGCCGTTCGCGCAGATCGATGCCGACGCCTTCGACATCTCCCGTCCCGCTCCGCTGCTCGGCGAGCACACCGACGAAGTCGTCCGCGCGTGGCTGGGAGCTGACCACGCCGCGAACCCTCCGTCCGCCGTTGAAAGCTCCGACGACGGCAGCGAGCTGAGTCCCGACCATGATGCCGGGCTCCCGCTCGCGGGCCTCAAGGTCCTCGACCTCAGTTGGGTCGTGGCCGGCCCATCGATCACTCGTGCCTTGGCTGACTTCGGAGCCACAGTCATCCGAGTGGAGAATCCGCACAGCCCCGAAACCGCACGTCTCATGCAGCCCTTCTACGGGGGTGTGGCCGGACCGGAGAACTCCGCACTGTTCGGAACCTGGAACGCCGGAAAGCTCGGAATCACCCTCGATCTCACTGGAGAGGCGGGCCAGCAGGCGGCTCGCGACCTGGCGGGGTGGGCGGATGTCGTCGTGGAATCGTTCTCACCGGGGATGCTCGCACAATGGAACCTCGACTACGACAGCCTCCGAGAGGTGAACCCCGGTCTCATCATGCTCAGCGCTTCGCTCAATGGTCAGCGAGGGCCCCTGGCGAAGATGGCAGGGTTCGGCAACATCGGGGCCGCGCTGTCCGGCTTTCAGACGGTCGTCGGTCGCGCTGACGGCCCACCCCTGGGCCCGTTCGGTCCCTACACCGACTTCGTCGCCCCGAGGTTCGGTCTGTCCGCGCTCATCGGGGCGATCTCTCACCGCCGTTCAACCGGCGCTGGCTGCTTCATCGACCTATCGCAGGTCGAGGCCGGGGTGTGGATGCAGTCATCGGAGATGGCGCAGTTCCGCCGCGACGGAACCGTCATGTCTCGGATGGGCAATGCGGATCGCGAGTTCGCACCGCACGGCGTCTTCCCGACTGCGGCGGATTCGGATGCCGAGCGGACGCCGCATATCGCGATCGCCGTCACCGACGACGCGCAGTGGGCCGCCCTCGCGGACCTGATCGACCGGCCGGACCTCGGCAGCGACCCCGATCTGCGCACGAGCGCCGGGCGTCGTTCCCGGGAGAGCGACATCGACGCCGCAGTGGCCGCGTGGACAGCGACTCTGCCTGGCCCGCGTGCCGCACAACTGCTCCAGGACGCGGGGATACCCGCCCATGAGTCAGCCGACAGCGCGGCCTTCTGCAACGATCCGCAGCTGATCCACCACGGTCATATCGTCCCCCTGCCGCACTCGATCCACGGCACCGTGCATGTAGAAGGTCCGCGCTGCTCCCTTTCGGAGACGCCTGGTCGCGTCACGGCCCCTGCCCCACTCCTCGGAGAACACAACGCCTTCGTCTTCTCAGAGATCCTCGGATACGACGATGCACTGGTGGACCAGCTCACCACCACCCGAACCGCGACAGCACCTTCCGTCCGCTGAGCATCGCTCAGCACCGCGCCTCAGCAGGCGTGTGCAACCCAGCAACGATCACAGGAGTCCTCATGCCAGTCCCCCCGATCTTGAGTCAGTCCCTGTCCCTTCCCGTTCTCGCCGCACCACTCTTCATCGTGTCCGGTCCGTCGCTCGTCGCCGCCCAGTGCCAGGCGGGAGTCATCGGATCCTTCCCCGCGCTCAACGCGAGGCCCGCCGAGCTCCTCAACGACTGGCTCGCGCAGATCACGGAGGAGAACGCCTCGTTCGCCGCGGCCAACCCTTCACGTCCAGTGGCCCCGTTCGCGGTGAACCAGATCGTCCACCATTCCAATGTGCGGCTGGAACAGGACATGGAGGTCATCGTCGACCACCAGGTGCCGATCGTCATCACATCGCTCGGCGCACGGCCCGAGATCTACGAAGCTGTGCACTCCTACGGCGGCATCGTGCTCCATGACGTGATCAACAACGAGTTCGCGCACAAGGCCATCGAGAAGGGAGCCGACGGGCTCATCGCCGTGGCCGCAGGTGCGGGAGGTCATGCAGGAACGCAGTCCCCCTTCGCCCTCCTGCGCGAGATCCGCGACTGGTTCGACGGGCCTCTGGTCCTCTCCGGTGCCCTTGCCCACGGCAGCTCGATCCTGGCGGCCCAGGCGGCGGGCGCCGATCTGGCCTATGTCGGATCGGCGTTCCTCCCCACCCACGAGGCGAACGCGATTGAAACCCACAAGAACATGGTGCTCGAAAGCAGCGCGTCGGACATCGTCTACAGCAATCTGTTCACGGGCGTACACGGCAACTACCTGCGCCGCAGCGTGGAGGCGGCGGGCCTCGATCCGGATGATCTGCCCCAGTCCGATGCGTCGAAGATGAACTTCTCACAGGGAGCGGTCAAGGCCAAGGCGTGGAAGGACATCTGGGGCGCCGGCCAGGGCATCGGCGCAGTGAAGACGTCGATGTCGACCGAGGAGCTCGTCGCTCAGCTCCGCAGTCAGTACCAGGACACTCGCGACGAGCTGGACACCGTTCTCAGGTCCGGTACCACCGCACCGACTCCCCAGATGCAGGTGTAGATGGCAAGCGGTCCCGGTAGACCTGGCGGGGGCTACGTCTCGATCGCGTAGGCGGCGACCGTCGATCGGACACTGGCGCGCCTTCGCCGCCGGCGCCGCGATCAGAGTGCCCCTCGTGGCCACAGCACCGCGCAGATGAACCTGCGCGGTGCAGTGGCCACGATGATCGCACCACAGCTGCCGATGGTGCGTCGGGGGTTTCCCCGAACCGGGAGGAGAACGGGGAGTTCGTCGGGCTGCTGTATGCCGAGCCCGGCGGAATCCTAGTGGGAAGCTGTACGGGAGGCTGAGTACGTGTGCCCCTCCGCCACGATCCAGATCGAGGACCATCCGATCCCGACGACGTGACCGAGCCAGAGATCTCGTGAAGTTCTCGAACGGGACCCCGGGCTCGTCAGTAGGTGTGTGACGAATCCACGAACTTGAAAGACGTGAGCTCGTGGTTGGCTGAGACGTCGCCACCAGCGATCACGAGATGGATCTCAGCCTGCGCCACGGTGTCCGTCTCGAGCTGCCCGCTCACCAATGTCGCGTCGTTGTCCGTCAGTGCTGTCGAGCAGACGAATAATGCCCGCATCTCGACGATGAACATCATCTCCAGTCCAGCCGACTCATCGAACCCCCACCTGACGAGCGAGAAGCTCAGGTCCGGAAGGCGGTCTGCGGTGAAAGTGCTCCGGGCATCGTACGCGTCGGTCCGATCGGAGAACTCGTCCTCGATCTGGTCCACGACCTCGGCGAAAGCTGCTTCAACCGGCTCGCCCAGGTGCTCCTCGACGCGGACGCCGTACAGTCGGCGGGCAGCGTCGAAGGCGAAGCGCCCGTCACTGTTCACCAGCAGCGAGGCTGGCGCCGGCGCGTCAAACCCATTCGTCCGTAGTGCATGGAAGTCCACCTCCACACCGTGTGATGACGTGTATTCGTCCACGCTTTGTGGGTCAATCGCATACAGGCGCTGGAGGATCTGCGGACCGTACTCAGCACCCAGCCGAGCGATCCGGTCGTCGATATCGCTCGCGATGAACTTCACGAGTCCCGCTTCAACGCCCCTTGCTGACCGGACGCGACGTACTCTGTCCCGCACTGCAGGCGCGCGCTGCTCAGCACGTGCGACCGCAGTCTGGATGGGGCCCAGGATGCCGGAGATGTCCTCGGGCTTCGTCTGGTTGCACCGCGATCCGGAACCGCATATCGGCGCAAGGTTCTCCACCGCGTGGAGTTCGAACGACGACGGAAGCCCCGCACGACTCCGTGCCGCGTCGAAACCCCTCTGAGGGATCAGGTGATCGATGTCTGCCCACGTCGAATCCAACAAGGGCCGAGTGCACCAATAGCACTTCCGGTCCCACTCCAGCCAGAGACTGTGCCGCAGGACCACGTTCGAGCCGTTCGGTTTGTACGCGATCACGCCACCGGCCATGTCATCTCTCTGTCCGTCAATCAACTGCGTCGATCAGTCCGGGTCCACTCTGACGATTTCGACTCGCAGAGCTTCAGATCACTGCTCTCAGATTTCCGCGAGCATCTTTCCCGGATTGAGGATGTTCTTCGGGTCCAGCGCGTCCTTCACCGCGCGCTGGGCCCAGCGGGATCCCTCGTCGAGCTCCTTCGCAAGCCACCCCTTCTTGAGGTAGCCGACTCCGTGCTCGCCGGTGATCGTGCCGCCCAGGTCCAGACCGATCTGCATGATCTGTGCAAACGCGGCCTCCGCCGTCGCGGTCTGCTGCGCGTCGGAGGAGTCGAAGAAGACTGACGGGTGGGTGTTGCCGTCGCCCGCATGGGCGACCAGGGCGATCGTGAGCCCCGTCGACTCGCGCAGCTCGTCGAGCCGGTCGCAGAACTCCGGCATCGCCGCCCGGGGGATGCACACGTCGTCCAGCAGCTGTCCTCCACCGTGCGCATGCGCGAAGTGTTCATACGCAGGCTGGATCGACCGACGGGCGGCGACCAGAGCAGCGGAGTCCGCCGGATCATCGGAGACGGCTACGTCCACGGCGCCCGCGGCCTCGGCGACGGCGCCGAAGGCACCCAGCATGTCCGCAGCCTCCGCGGGCGACTGATCGAACTGGACCAGCAGCATCGCCCCGGCCTCATCGTCCAGGCCGAAGTCACCGTAGGAGTTGAGCATGGAGAGGCTGGCGCGGTCGAGGAACTCGAAAAGGCTCGGCTGCCCACCCGCGGTCATGAAGTCCGCGACGGCCTGCAGACCGGAACGCTCGTCGGGAAAGACGGCCACCGCCGTCACCGGATCCGGCATGAGCGGGATGAGGCGCAGCGTGGCTTCGACAACGATGCCCAGGGTGCCTTCGGAGCCGATGAAGAGCCCGCGCATATCCAGGCCGGCGACACCCTTCGCGGTCTGGGGTCCGAAGGTCGTGAGAGTGCCGTCTGCCAGCACGACATCAATGCTGCGGACGAAGTCGCGGGTCACCCCATACTTCACGCAGCACAGACCGCCCGCGTTCGTGGCGATGTTCCCGCCGATCGAGGAGATCCCCACGGATCCCGGGTCCGGCGGATAGGACAGGTTGAACGGTCGCAGGTGGTCCTTGAGGTCCTGGTTGATGAGGCCCGGCTGGACGCGGACCGTGCGCTCCGACGTATTCACCTCCAGCACGTCCTTCATCGCCGCGACGCTCAGCAGGATGGACCCCTCCGTCGCGTTCGCTCCCCCGGAGATTCCGCTGCGTGCACCCTGCGGGACGACGGGGATGCCCTGCGCGTGAGCGAAGCGGACCGTGGCCTGCACGTCCTCGACGGTCTTCGCGCGGACCAGCGCGATCGCACCGTCATGAGGACAGAAGAGCGCCTCGTCCCTCGAATGCGCAGCCACGACGTCCGGGTCGGTGGTCAGCGCGCCGTCGCTCAGCTGATCGGCAAGGGGATGCAGGTCCATGGGTCTCCTTCGCGTGGGGCTCCTCCATTCTCCACCCCACCCGGGAGGGGGCGGCGTCCCGACCGTTCGCCCTGCCTCCCATCTCCTGAGACGGATCATGTGTTCACTCGCCGCACACGTACGATCACCTCGTAGGTGTCGTACGATTTACGAGAGACCTTGACGAACCGCCCGCGGTGTTCTCGTCACGGACCGGTTCCTACTGAGAGGACGTTCCCTGTGACAACGAAACCCTTGGTCGCCGTCGGCTCCCTCGCGCTCCTCACCCTGGCCGGATGCGGCGGTGGAAACAGCGCTGCCTCGGAAACTCCCGAGCCGGCCGTGACCGTCACGGTGACGGCGGCCGCAGAGCCTGCACCCACTGTCACCGTCACGAGGACCGTGACGGTCGAACCGGAGAACGACGAAGCCGAGCGCCCTGAGCCACCCGAGGAAGCCGAGGAGGTCGTCGCGGAGGACAGCGGCTCATCCGCGCAGGACGAGACGTCCGGACAGAGCAACGCCCGGGGATCCGCGGAATCGTACCTGGACTACAGCGCGTTCTCGCGCCAGGGCCTGATCGATCAGCTGGAGTACGAGGGGTTCAGCACGGCCGACGCTGAACACGCAGTCGACTCCCTCGACGTCGATTGGTCAGAGCAGGCTGTGCAGTCAGCGGAGTCCTACCTCGAGTACAGCTCGTTCTCCCTGCAGGGACTGATCGATCAGCTGGTCTATGAGGGCTTCACCGATGCACAGGCCGAATACGGGCGAACCAGGCGTACTGACGCTCGCCTCACGGCGTCAGCGTGAGCGTGTCCTCCGCCGCATTGTGCACTGCGTCCTCCGAGTACGCCCACCCGTACTGCGTCCCGGTGGCCCAGTCGTCCGCCTGATCCGTGTAGTGATCGTGGAACGCGTGGCCGGACTGCCCCGTGAGGTTCTGCCACGTCGAGGCGTCCCAGTCCCCCACGTCGACCACCATGCGGAACGACGGGACGGTCGTCGTCGCATACCCGTCGTCGAGGTCCCATCCCGTCGCGTTCACCACGCCGGGCCCTCCTCCGGTCTCGTACGGACCCCTATTGAACAGCGCTTCGACAGGCGCGATGCCGCTCGTCCCGAACGTCTCGTGCGTGAGCGGCAGCGCGTGCAGCTCACCCCAGCTCCACTCATCCGGATCAGCCCCCTGCAGATCGACGAGCTCCGTGTGTGCATCCTCGGCGGCCTGCTGCAGGAGCTCGTCGCGCGCACCGCCCCACCACGGACTGTCCTCATCATCAGCCTGCTCTGCCAGGAACACCGCGAACCGCGACTGATCGCCGCGCGGGATCATCGTCCGCTCCGACGACTCGTCGACACCGCCCGGTGCCGTGCCTGGTCCAGCACCGGCATCGGCCGTCGCCCCGTGCGTGTTGACCATGCCCGCCGTCACGTGGTCCCACAGCACGTTCGCGTACGCGGCAGCCGCCGAGTCCGCATTGTTCTGTCCATCCCAGTTCGCGAGCAGGGCGAGCGCACCCTGCACGTCCTCATCCTCGACCAAGACATCCGCGTACAGGTCCTGCAGCGAGTCCGCCGCGGGGAATTCGTTGTCCATCTGGATGTCCGCCATGTCCGCCGCCGTCACCGGACCGGCGTCGATCGCGCTCTCCAGCAGCTTGACGATGCGTGCACCGCGGTGCCCGTAGTCCCAGTCGCGGCTGAGAAAGTATTCGTAGTCATCGTCCACGATCGCGTTGTTGGCCGTGACGATGTAGCCCGAATCCGGGTTGAACACGACCGGCTGCTCCTCGAAGGGGATGAAGCCCTGCCAGTCGTACGCGCTGTCCCATCCGGGCTGCGGCAGCCATCCGTCGCCCTCGCCGCGGATGGGCAGCCGGCCCGGTGCCTGGTATCCGATGTTGCCGTCCGTGTCCGCGTAGATGAGGTTCTGCGCCGGCACGTCGAACTGCGAGGCTGCGTGCCGGAAGTCGGAGAAGTCCTCGGCCAGGTTGAGGGAGAAGATGGCCTGCGCGGTCGAGCCTGCGTCCAGTGCGGTCCACCGCAGACTCAGCGCGTAGTCGTCGGTCGACAGAGGGGTGTCCTCCGACGGTTCGCCATTGGGGATCGGGTCCGTTCCCGAGGCCGGGTCCAGCGGCCGCTCCTCCGCACCTCGCGTGGCCCCCACCCTGGGAGCCTCCGCGATCGCGGTGAACTCCGGTGTGAGGCCGGAGACGACCGGACCGTGCCCGGTCGAGCGCACCTCGAGGTCGACATCGTCTCCCCCGGCGACCTCGATGGTCTCCTGGCGGGTCTCGAACGGAACCGTCTCGCCGTCGCGCAGGTAGCCGTCATCCATGACGCGCTCGACGTAGAGGTCCGCGACATCCGTCGTGAGGTTCGTGAAGCCCCATGCGACCTGCTGGTTGTGGCCGATGACGATGCCGGGAAGCCCGGAGAAGCTGTACCCGCCCACGTCGAAGGGACATTCGTCGGTGACGTCGGCGCAGCGCAGCTGCATCTGCGTCCACACCGACGGCAGGGCGGCGCCCAGGTGGGGGTCGTTCGCGAGCAGCGGACTGCCGCTGTCCGTGTGCTCGCCGCCGATCACCCACGAATTGGAGCCGATCCCCTCAGCCGCCCCACCGACCAGTGCGTCGACGCGCGCGAGCAGATCACTGAGAGCCGAGGTGTCGTAGCTCAAAGACGGCACAGCGCTCGCGCTGGCCTCGGTATCGGCCGCCTCGGCATCGGCCGCCTCGGCATCGGCGGCCGCGGCGTCTTCCGCAGCGGCGGCCTCGGCGTCGTCGTCAGTCGCCGGCCCGGAGGCCGGGGCAGGAATGTCCGCGTCGGTCACCTCCGAGGCGTCCGGGTCCTCCGCCATGATCACGGGGTGCTCGTCGAAGGGGTACCCCGGGTACAGATCGCCCAGCCTGTCGGGATCCAGACTCTGGCCCAGCAGTGCGCGGGTCGTCTCGTCCTCGATGTTCGTGCGCAGATCCCAGGCCATCGCCTTGAGCCAGGCGACGGAATCGGTGGGAGTCCACGGCTCTGGCTCATAGCCGCGGTTCTGCAGGCCGAGCACCGTGTACTCGAAGGCGAGCGCACCGCCCTGCCGCTCCTCCAGGTAGGCATTCACACCGTCGGCATACGCCTCGTAGTAGCTGAGCGCATCCGGCGGCAGCGCGTCGACCTCTTCCTGTGCGATGCGGTGCCACCCCAGGGTGCGGAGGAAGGAGTCGGTGCCCACCTGCGCCTCCCCGAACAGCTCAGACAGGCGACCGCCGGTCATGTGGCGGCGGAAGTCCATCTCCCAGAAGCGATCCTGCGCGTGGGCGAAGCCCTGCGCGCGGAAGAGATCGTCCGTGGTCTCAGCGGTCAGGGTGGGGATGCCGTGACTGTCGCGCTGCACGGTCACCGCGCTCTGGAGCCCTGCGACCTCGATCTCTCCGTCCGTCTGCGGGAAGGCGCGCATGACCGACCATGTGAGGACGGCGGTCAGGAGGAGTGCGAGGACGAGCAGACCCGCGAGAGTCGCGAGCAGGATCCGGCGGAGGCGGGAGCGCGGGGGCTTCGCGGTGTCGCGTGTCGTCTGGGAGTCCGTGATCGACTCGTCCTGCGACGTTCCGCGCTGCGCCATTGACCGGTCCTTCGCTGAGAGTCGAAGTGCACGGGGTTCCATCCCCGTGCACTGAGAGTCGGTGCCCGTGAGCGGCCAGCTGCGGCACCTTCACCGAGTGGCCCGAGTCACGGCACCCCACAGTCTCCCACCGTTTACACAGGTAAGCGACAGGTTCGCACAGCTTGTTACAGAGGTGTGACGGTTGGCCCGTCCGGTGACGATCCGTCAGTCGACCGTGACGCTGTCCGCGATCCACGCGAGGTAGGAGTCGCTGCCGCCGATGATCGGAACGATGATGAGCTCCGGTTCGTCGTAGGGATGCTCGCGGTCGAGGAACTCCTTGAGCGGTCCGTCCGCAGCGGCCGCGGTCGTCTTGAACGTGAGGAGGAATTCCGGGTCGTTCTGCACCTCGCCCTCCCACCGGTAGTAGCTGCGGATCGCAGAGATCTGGACGCACGCGGCGAGGCACTGGTCGACGGCGGTGGAGGCGAGGTGCTCCGCGACCTCGCGGGAGTCCGTCGTCGTCTCCGCAGCGACGCAGGCGGGCTGGGAGCCGGGCACCGCGCCGGGCTGCATGTCGGGCTGGTGTGGGGTGCCGGTCATGACTCGGTCCTTTCCTCGACGTGCGCCCAGTCTGTCAGGCACTGCCACGGATCTCATGCCTCGTCAGGCGACTTCGCTTGTCGCCGCAGAGTCGATAAGGTTGAGGTGCGATTCTCGAGCCACCCGTCACCACGCGGCGAGTGGCATCCACACCTGTCTGGAAGGAGCGGCTCCATGGGCGACGCCGACATCAGCACCATCATCTCCGTCCTCGGCCTTGCGGCACTCATGTTCTCTCCGATGCTGGCGCTGCTGGTGGTCCCGACCGCGGAGAAGCTGGGCACCAAGAAGCGCCTGAAGTGGGCCACGCGGGACTGACAGGCACTCCCTCGCCCGGTTCCACCCGGGCCAGCGTGGCGTTCGCCCGGTCGATCTGCTCCTGCACCCGGCGCCTCAGGTGCGGGTCGTCAACGTTGCCGCTGGCGACGGTCGCGTCACCGTCCAGACCTGGAGGGCATCCCCAAATGCCCGTACCCATTGGGCTAGCCGGGCGCGCAGTGCGACGTGCACACTGAGGACATGGACGCACGAGAACTCCTCACCGACCTTGCTCACCGCCCCCTGCAGGAACTCGACCATTTCTGGGACTCCGTGGACTCCGGGCAGCTCAACGAGCACCCCGCCGGTCATCCCAACTCGATCGCGTGGCTCGTCTGGCACACCGGTCGCGAGATCGACGTGCAGGTGGCCGACGCCTCGGGCCGTGAGCAGATCTGGGCACAGGGCTGGTCCGCACGCTTCGACCTCGGCGTGCCGGACGACGACCTGGGCCTCGGCCAGACGGAGGACGAGGCGCGAGCGATCGTCGTCGAGAACAAGGACCTGCTGCGCGGCTACCTCTCCGCGGTGACGGACGAGTCCCTCGACTACATCAGTACGCTCCGCCCCGATGATCTGGCTGACGTGATCGATGAGAGCTGGAACCCGCCGGTCACGCGCGGTGCACGTCTGGTGAGCATCTACGCGGATGCCCTGCAGCACGTGGGCCAGGCGGCCTACGTGACGGGAACCCAGCGAGGCTGAGCGACCCCGTAAGACCCAGCTGGCTCGAGAGTCCTCCCGAGGCCTGATCCGCTCCCCACGAGGAGCCGGCTCCGACCTCGGCCAGGGCGGACCTCGGGTTCTCAGGCTTCGGGGCCTGACGCCTCAGGTTCACAGGCTTCGAGGCCTCACGCCTCGGGCTCTCAGGCCTCCGCCGCGTCGGGGGCATCCCACCGCTCCCGCGCGAAGTCGTGGTGACGGCGGCGGATCTTGAGCCGCAGCGCCAGCAGCTCAACGCCGCCCTCTGCGAACGGCCCAGCGGCCCACCCAGACCTTCTTCCGCTCCGGAAGATCCTTCTGGAAGCAGCGATCGTGCAGCCGACACTCGTCGCATGGACCGAAGAGCGGACACTGCGCTGTGTTCGTTGACGGGGCTGGTGCCACCGTACGTGAACCGTCAACGGGCGGGCTGATCCGGCTGCTCAGGAGTGGTGGCCCTGCTCAGGACGAGTGACCGCGGGCCGCGTACTCCTCGACAGCGCGCTTCGCATCGATCAGTCCGGCACCGGTGGCCCTGCGGTACTGCTTGATCGCCTCGATGGTGCGGTCCTCTGCGACCAGTCGTCGCACCTCAGGAGTCAGCCCCGGGTTCGAGGCCTGACGCAGTTCTGCGACCTCGTCCTGTGAGATGCCCGCATCGTCGACGAGCCGCTCGACCAGCGCCTCGAGCGCAGTGACTCGTCGGGTGAGTGCATCGATGCGGGCGTGAGCCAGGTTGTCTCCGAACATGGGTCGAGTCTACGGACCGTCACCCAGCGGCGACCGTCCGCAGCTCGTGCTTGAGCAGCTTGCCGGACGGGTTCCGCGGCAGTGACTCTTCGATGACGACCTCCCGCGGCAGCTTGTAGCGCGCCAGCTTCGATTCGAGGAACCCGCGCAGGCCCTCCGTCGTGAGGCCTGTTCCCGCGTCACCCTCTGCGGGGGTCACGAACGCGACGACCTGCTGGCCCCACTCGGGATCCGGCTTCCCGACCACGGCCACGTCCGCCACGCCCGGATGCAGTGCGATCGCCTCCTCGACCTCAAGGGAGAACACGTTCTCACCGCCCACGATGATGACGTCCTTGAGCCGGTCGACGACGTAGTAGTAGCCGTCCTCATCCACTCGCGCGATGTCGCCGGTCTTGTACCAGCGTCCTTCGAATGCGGCCTCGGTCGCCTCGGGGTTCCCCAGGTATCCCTTCATGACGGTGTCCGACAGGAACCAGATCTCGCCCGACTCCCCCGGCCCCGCCTCCGTCCCGTCCGCGGTGACGACGCGCATCTGCACTCCGATCATCCCGGTTCTCCCGATGCTTCCCGGCTTCTCCAGCTGCTCGTGCGGCCGCAGCATGCTGCCGCTGGGACCCGTCTCCGACATCCCGAACAGCTGGTAGTGCGCTCCCGGCTGGTAGGACTCGAGGATCGTGCCGGTCCCCGCGGCGTCGATCGGTGCACCTCCGAACGTCCAGCGCCGCACCGACGAGAAGTCGAAGTCCGCGAAGTCCTTCCCGTGCGCCGCGGCCGCACGCAGGGGCGCCAGGTACGCGACCGTCGGACCGAAGAACGTCGTGATCCGCTCCGCGCCGATCAGTTCGAGCGTCTCGATCGGGTGGTACTCCCTCTGCAGCACGACCGTGCCGCCCATCAGCAGCACCGGCAGCATGCAGACGTTGAGCGGTGCGGAATGCCAGATGGGCATCGCGATGAGGATCCGCTCGTCTGATTCGTACCCCAGGTTCAGCGAGATCTGCGTCGCCAGCCGCACCAGGGAGTCGTGCGTGTGCACGCATCCCTTGGGCGCGCTCGTCGTCCCGGATGTGTAGAGAACCTCCGCGGGCGCTCGGTCGTCGTCGTGGGTCTCCGTCCAGGGCTTGGCCTCTGCGAGGAGCTCCTCGAACGTTCCGCCCGCTCCGGTCGTCAGCCAGTCGACGTCCGGCGCACCCGCCAGTGCCGTCTCCGCGAGCTCTCCGCTCACGACGCCCACGGTCGCTCCGCTGTGGCCGACCGTGTAGGCGACCTCCGGGACCTGCAGCTTGTGGTTCACCGGGACGAATGTCGCACCCAGCATCCACGCGCCGAAGGCCGTGAAGACGAACGCCGGTTCGTTGAACGTCATCGCCGCGACGGTGTCGCCGGACCTCACTCCGCGATCGGCCAGCACTCCGGCGGCCTTCTCGGATTCCCCCACGAGCTCCGTGTACGTCCATGTCGTGTCACCGCTGACCAGTGCCTGTGCCTGGGGCGCCCGCATCGCGGACCCGCGAAGCATCGTGCTGAGCTTCATTGCCCACTTCTTGTGATCGGTGTCATACTCTACTGATTGAACCACGGTTCAAACCTTGGCGGCAATCGCGGGACGGCAGAGGAGGTCGAGCGGACGTTGTATCGGCAGACGGACGCCACCCGGCGCAACGCCGCCCAGCGCGAGTACGCCATTGCGGAGGCCGCGCGCGCCCTCGTGACCGCCTCCGGATTCTCTGCGGCCACCGTCAAGTCCGTCGCAGCCAGCGCTGGCTGCTCGGCGGGCCTGATCTACACGTACTTCCCTCATCGCGACGCACTGCTGTGCGGCACCTTCGCCCACGCCTCCGGCCACGAACTCGCCGCCGTCACCCACGCCCTCGACACCGCCCCCACCGCCGCCGAGGCCGTCGCCGCCCTCGTCGACACCTTCCTCACCAGAGCGCTGGCGGGTGCGCGACTCGCCGACGCACTCCTCTTCGAAGCGCTCCCGCCCGCCGTCGAGGCCGAACGCCTGCGCTTCCGCGCAGACTACGCCGCCGCGATCGCGCGGCGCCTGGACGCGGGCATCTCCACGGGCGACGTCCCGGCACAGGACACCTCCGTCACCGCCCGCGCACTCGTGGGGGCGCTGTCCGGCTGCCTCCAGGAGCCCGTCCACGACGAGGGCCGCACGGACTTCACCGATGCCGAGGCCGGCCGCCTCATCACGTCCATGACCACCTTCTGCCTCGCCGCAGTCGGCGCACCCCCGCGAAAGGACTCGCCATGACCCACACCGTCCTCAACCAGTCCGCACCCCGCATCGACGTCGACGAGTACACCTCGAACACCGCGCTCGTCGATGCCGTCACCGCACTCGCACCGCAGGCGGACGCCGACGAACTGGGCCGCATCGGCCGCCTAGTGGGCAGCGAGTCGTTCCAGCGCGACGCCGCCGTCGCCCACCGGATCACCCCGCAGCTGTCCACGCACGACCGGTGGGGCCATCGGGTCGACGACGTCGAGTTCCACCCCGGCTACCACCGCATCATCGACGACGCGCTGTCCGCAGGCGCCCACTCCCACGCATGGGCACACCCCGGCCCGGGTGCGAACGTCGAGCGCGCGGCGCGGTTCATGCTCTTCAGCCAGATCGAACCCGGACATGCCTGCCCCGTCTCCATGACGCATTCCGCAGCCGCCGCTCTCCAGGACACTCCGCACGCGGAGTTCTGGCTGCCGCGCCTGCTCGAGACGACGTACGACCCGCGCCTCGTCGACGCCCATGACAAGCGCGCGGTGACGTTCGGGATGGCGATGACGGAGAAGCAGGGCGGCTCCGACGTGCGCGCGAACACGACCCGTGCCGTCCCGGCGACCGGCGCCTCGGGCATCGAGGCGGCCGGCACCTCGGCGGCGGACACTCCCCTGGGTTTCGGAGGAGTGACAGGCGGCCACTGCCTGCTCACGGGGCACAAATGGTTCTGCTCCGCGCCGCAGTCCGACGCCTTCCTGGTGCTGGCGCAGCTGGAGGAGGGCGTGAGCTGCTTCCTGGTCCCCCGGATCCTGCCCGGCGGCGAGCGCAATCCGTTCCGCATCCAGCGGCTCAAGGACAAGCTGGGCAACAGGTCGAACGCCTCCAGCGAGATCGAGCTGGAGGACACGCACGGGTGGCTGGTCGGCGAACCGGGACGCGGCGTGCGCACGATCATCGAGATGGTGAACCGGACCCGCCTGGACTGCATCCTCGGGTCCACTGCCGGCATGCGACAGGGCGTCGCCGAGGCCGTCTGGCACGCCCAGCACCGGTCCGCCTTCGGCGCCCGCCTGGTCGACCAGCCGCTCATGCGGTCCGTGCTCGCGGACCTGCAGCTGGAGGCCGAGGCCGCCGTCTGGACCGCCATTCACCTCGCCAGGGCCCATGACGATGAGAGCGCGGACACGGCGGACTTCCGCCGGATCGCCACCGCAGTCGCCAAGTACTGGATCTGCAAGCGAGGGCCGGAGCACGCCTACGAATCGCTGGAGTGCCTGGGCGGAAACGGCTACACCGAGGACTTCCCCTTGGCCATGCGGTACCGCGAGCAGCCGGTGATGGCGGTGTGGGAGGGGTCCGGCAACGTCATCGTGCTCGACGTCATCCGCGCGATGGCGAAGGACCCGGCGAGCGCGAAGGCGTTCCTCGCGTACGTGGAGACCGGGCTCGGGCGGGTCGATGCGTACGACCGGGCCGTCGAGCGCCTGTCGGCTGATCTGACCGCGGCAGGCCAGGTGGTCGCCGGCGGTGATGCCGGCGCTGTGGCCCGGCTGCAGTCGAGTGGCCGCGTGCTCGTCGAGCGCATGGCTCTGCTGCTGCAGGCAGCAGTGCTGGTGGAGCACGCCCCGGCCGAGGTGGCGGAGTCGTTCGTGCACGCACGCATCGGTGAGGACCGCGGACGCGAGTACGGTGCGCTGCCGGACGGCGTCGCGATCGATCTGCTGGTCGAGCGGGCTGCGGGCTGAGCCGCCGGTCGGGGACGCGGGCAGGTGACGCGGGCAGGTGACGCTGGCCGCCCTGCAGCAGGCAAGCGACCCTGTCAATCCGCTGACAACGTGGCGCGGCACTGGGCGACATCGCTCATGTCCCACATGATGGGGACAGGTATCGCAGACTTCAAGGGAGGCTGTCATGGACACAACACTGCTCTGGATCATCATCGCGATCGTCGTCATCCTCGCCGTCCTGGTGGTGATGTCCTTCGTCTTCCGCAACCGGAACCAGAAGGCCGACCGCGTCAAGGCAGAGGAGAAGCGCGCAGCCGCCCTGCAGCGTGAAGAACAGCTGCGACGAGAGGAGGCGCAGGCCGCCGAGACGGAGGCTGCCGCGCGGAAGGCCCGCGCCGAGGCTGACGAGAAGTCCGCACGTGCGGAGCGCCTCGAGATGGACGCTCAGACCACAGGCGCGAACGCAGACCACCTGCGGCACGAGCACGACGAGAACCTGCGGGAAGCCGACCGGATCGACCCGGACATCAAGACCAACCGGCAGGGCGACCGGGCGAGCGGAGCGCCGACTCCAGGCTCAGCCGCAGCTCCAGGTGCAGGTGCAGCCGCGGCTGCACCGGGGACCGCTCACGCGCCCGGACCGGCTGAGCAGCCGACACAGCCGTTCCAGGCAGACGAAGCGGTCCAGCCGCCACCGGCGGAGCACGCTCCGGACGGCCAGCCGACGCCGTATGTCCCATCGGCAGAGCCAGCCCCGCACGCTGCTCCGCAGGGCCAGCCGACTCCCGAGCAGCCCGCGCCGCAGCAGCCGGCGACGGAGGGCCCGCCCGCCGCGCCCGCGCGTCCCACACCGCACGGCCAGCCGGCGCCGCAGGATCAGAATGCCGCCCCTCAGTCGCTGCCACCGGAGGATGACCCGAACGCGCCACTGCACGATCGGGGCCACCCGCCGCAGCACTGACAGCCGCAGCACTGGCCCCGGTGGACACCGACACGACCACCCACGATGACGGCGCCGCCGCTCCACTGCGGAGCGGCGGCGCCGTCGTTCTGCCGTCAGAGGGCAGTTCCTCCTCGCGACCCTCCCGGTGACTCGGCGCAGCGGACCCGGCTTCCTCCGACGCGCCTGTGAGCTGACCGTGCCGGGCCGGGCGGTCGTCAGCGGTGGTGCAGTGCACGCCCTTCGGCGCGGGTGCAGCCGAACGGCCGCGTGATCGTCGAGCGCACAGCACTGTGGCTGAAGGCAGCAGTGCTGCTGGACCTCACGCCGGCAGAGGCCGCAGAATCGCACTACCTGGCGCGTGCGGGCGAGGTACCGGGGCGGGGTGTACGGGAAGGTCGCCCGCAGGAGTGGCGGTCGAACCGCTGACCCCCGGTCTTCATCCGGTGGAATCGTCGGGTAGCTTCAGCACATGTCACAACAGGATGCCATCGTCGACGCGATCGAACAGCTCGCACACCGCATCCGCCGCAGCGTAGCGGTCGACGACGCCGACCTGGTCCACATCGGGCACAGCTCGCACCAGTTCGGCGACGACGACCCGCTGCGCCATCAGACTCTGATTGAGCGGCAGACACCCGCGGAGATCCGTGACCACGTCATCGCGCACGGGCTGTACACGGCGAGAAGTCGTTTCCGAGTTCCGGCGACGGGACGGGCGGGCTTCGTCAACGATCGCCTGGGTTTCCCCCTGCGGTCCTCGACAGAGCTGGTCGGACTCATGTGGATCATCCTCGATGACCACTTCACCGACGAGGACCTGCGCGAATGCGACGCCACTGCCGCGATTGTCGAAGGCCTCCTGCTCGACAGGAGCGAAGAACGGGAAGGCGCGGAAGCACACCTCAATCGGGTCGTGGCTCTGGCAGTGTCCGGCGACGCCGATGAACGCGCACGTGGCATCGACGCTCTTCGCGACTTCGGTGAGCTCCCCAGCGCCACGATCGCCGTGCTCTCCATGAGCTTCGCCCATGACGCAGACACCCCTGCATCGGTCGACCACATGCGACTGCTCAGGCGTGTGTGGGGACAGACCACCGCGACCTTCGACACCAGTGCGTTCGCGGAGAACACCCACACGCAGGGCTTCGGCATCGTGTGGATGTCGGGGCCTCCTCGCCAGACCGACCTGATCTCGCTCGCGGACAGGGTCCATGATCGGGTCCGATCTCTCGATTCGACGGGCGGTGCGAAACTCCACATCGGGGTGGGCGATGTGGTCGAGATGGACCGTGCTCATGTGTCCTTCGCCCACGCGGAACATGCTCTGCTCATTGCTATCGATGAGGACTCTCCCCGTGTCGCGTGGGAAGAGCGCCCGTTCGAAGCATTCGTCACGGCGGTCATCCGTCCCCACATCGACGAGCAGGACCTCCCTCCTCGACTCATCGACGCATTGGGGCGCCAATCAGACGAGGTACTGACGACGCTGCGCACCTATCTTGATACCAGCGCCAACGCCGCGATGACCGCAGAACGGCTCTATATCCATCGCGCAACCGTCTACTACCGGCTCAAGCAGTTCGAGGACTCCACCGGAATCAGCCTGGCAGATGGCCGCAATCGCCTGATCGTGCACCTGTGGCTGCTGGTGGCGAACCGGATCCGCTGATCGGCCGATACCGGAGTCATTCACCCACCGAAGTCCAGATACGGCAGGATCGTGAACCGGTCGGGCCGGAAGCCGTCCAGGTCCGGGTGCGTCTCGCCCGACTCCAGCAGATCCGCTACAGCCGCGCCCGTGGCAGGGCTCATTTTGAACCCGTGCCCTGCCTGCCCCAGGGCTACGACGATGTTCGGCAGCTCGGGAAGGAACCCCAGCACGAAATCGCGGTCAGGCGTGTGCCCGTCCATACCCACTGCGTGTCGAACGCTGTGCGGGATGACGTGGTCGAGCCACTGTGCCACGTACGCATCGGTGACCTGAGCCGCCTTCTGCGAGTATCCCTGATGCATGTCCGCCGCATCGCGCAGCGTATCGAGCGGCGCCGCGAATCCGACCTTGACACTGGTCCCGTCGGTCGATGGCCAGCTGCCGAAGATGTACTCGTCGCCCTGCCGTTCGAAGATGGGAGTTCCGGGGCGAGTCCACGGTGACCCCTGCACTGTCGGGTACCACGACACGAGGAACCGCTCGATCTCAAGGTGAGGAATGTGATCCGGAAGCAGAACCCTGCCCCACGCTCCGGTCGCAATGACGACGCGGTCGAAGGACCAATCCTCTCCGTCCACAGTGACGAGTACGCCATCATCTGTGGGCTGCACTGCTGTGACGGTCGAGTAGGGGTGGATGACGGCTCCGTGTGCCTCCGCTGCACGTGCCGCCGCCACAACGGAGGCGCTGGCCTGCACGTGCCCGGCGTCAGCCTCGTAGATGCCCACTTCGTCGTCACCCACCCGCAGGTGCGGGTAGCGCGTACGGATCTCTTCCGGTCGCAGCACGTCGTGCGGCAGATCGAACCGCTCGCAGTTCGCTCGAACGGAGCGGATGAATGCTCCGCCGGGCGGCCCCACGTACAGTCCGCCGCACTGGTCCAAGAGCGACATACCACTGTCATCCTCGAGCTCCCGCCACAGAGGAAGCGCCCGCTGAACGAGCGGAATGTACCTCTCGCCCTCAGACGCGACCCGCACCCATCGAGTATCCCCGGCGGCGCCTCCCAGCTGATGCCCGGGGGCATGCTGCTCGAATCCGATGACGCTGTGCCCGCGGCGGGCCACCTGCCACATCGTCATAGCACCGATCGTTCCGATGCCGATCACTCCGACTGCTGCAGTTCGCACGTCATCTCTCCTCGTCGTGCCACGGCGCTTTCGCCCCACCGGCCCCTGGTCCCGCGGCCTCTTTCGATTGCCGCGTGCGGCGCTCCACGGCGCTGAATGTCAATACCCCAGAATCACCCGTGGGAGCCAGAGAGACAGGTCCGGAATGTACGTGGTGAGAATGAGGGTGGGAATCCACGCGCACACGATCATCATCAGTGCAGGCTTGAGCATCTCGTTGATGGGCGCATTGCCCAACTGGCTGCCGAAGTACAGCAAGGGGGCGGTGGGCGGCGTGATGTTCGCCAGCCCGAGGTTCACCCCGAGGATCGCGGCGAAATGTATCGGATCGACCCCGATGCTCATAGCGACAGGCAACAGGATCGGAGTGATGAGCAGTGTTCCGCTGACGTCATCGATGAGCATCCCCAGAATGAGGATAGAGAGGTTGATCATGATGAGGATGACCGCAGGATTGCTCGATACGGACAGCAGCACGCCGTTGATCTTCTCCGGCAGCTTCTCCATCGTGAACACTCGGCTGAGGATCATCATCGAGTAGGCCATCACCATCACCACGCCGGTCGTCGTGGCGGCTTCGATGAGCACCGGCCTGAGCTCGCCTATCCGCAGCCTTCGATAGATCCACAGCCCCACGGGGATCGTGTACACGGCAGCGACGGCCGCGGCTTCCACTGTGGTGAAGAGGCCACTGTAGATGCCACCCAGGATGATGACGGGCAGGAGCAGCGCAGGGATTCCCCTGAAAGTCACCTTCGCGAATGCCTTGGCCCGTGAAGCTACCGTCGGCGGCTCCACCGCGGTCATGAGCACGGACTCCTGCCGTGCAGGCACGAAGCTCGGAGCACCGGCGAATCCCCGTGGCGCCGCTCCCCCGCCAGGCACCGGTCCGTCCGTCCCTGAGCCTGCGGCGGTCGAACGATTCCGCATGTAGATCATGGTGATCACGCTCAGGATGACCGTGAGGATGATCCCCGGGATCAGCGTCGAGAGGAACGCAGCAAGGACAGACACGTTCGCAATCCACGCGTACAGGATCATGATCCCGCTGGGCGGGATCAGCAGACCCAGGACTGACGCATTGGCAACGAGCGCGGTCGCAAACCCTCGCGGGTAGTTCGCCCTGTGAAGCTTGCCGAACATGATCGATCCGATGGTCGACAGTGCGGCGAGCGCGCTTCCAGAGATGGAGCCGAACACCGCACATGCGACGACGGTCGTGACACCCAGCCCACCCTTGACCCTGCCGATCAGAAGCTCGGTCCATTCCACGATCACATCGCCGATGCCACCGCGCTCGATGAGCTTCCCGGCGATGATGAAGAGCGGAATCGCCAGCAGCAGCGAGGAGTTGAGCTGACTGTATCCGTACGGCAGCAGGAAGTTCGGGTCGTATCCCAGACTGACGACCAGGAAGAGCGTCACCCCGAGGAACGTCCAGAAGACCGGCACTCCGACGATGAGGAGAGCGAAGAGGATGACAAGGCCGATGAAGATCTCCATCGCTACTCCTCCACTGCCGTCGGTATGCCCTGTGGGGCGCGGACATCACGCGCCGCCTTCGCCACGTCGACGGCCGTGTACAAGACCATCAGCACGAAGCTCAGGACGACTGCGCTCTGGGGAATGACGAGTGGAATGTCGAAGATGCTCGTCGTGCCGCCGCGTTGAACGCTGTCCATCACGTAATAGGTCGCCCAATAGGCGAAGATGACGCCGAGAATCATGCTGATGACTGCGATCATCAATCGGAGGACTGCTTTGGCCCGCTCGCTCCGCAGGTACACCTGGAGGACGTTCGCGGAAATGTGCGAACCCTGGTGCGCCGCATACGAAGCTCCCATGAAGTACATCCAGATCGCCGGTATGAGCACCAACTCGTTCATGCCGAAGATGCTCGTCCTCAAGACGTAGCGACAGATGACCTCAGCGAACAGTCCGATGATGATCGCGGCGCATGACAGGAACATGACCCACTTCTGGAACCGAACCAATCCGGCCCAGATCGCCTGCAGTACCGGTTTCACGTGGACTCACCTCCTTCTCGCGTCGCGACCCCGCCTTCAGTAGTCCACGCCCATGGAATCGGTGACCTCTTCCAGCAGCTCGATCTGGCCCGGGTCATCCAGCGTGGGCCATGACGTCTCGCGCGAGTACTCGGCAAGTCCCTCGAGTTCCTCGTCGCTGAACTCGACGACTTCGATGCCTTCCTCTGCCAGTTTGTCGCGGTACTCGATCTCCATGTCTTCCGCGATCGTGTAGCTGTTCTCCGTCAGCTGAAGACCAGCGTCGGTCAGAACCTGCTGATCTCCCTCGTCCAATCCCTCGAACGTGTCCTGATTGATGAGGACGTGTGTGGCTTCGAAGTTGTTGTTGTACTGGTAATAGTGATTGATCACGTCTTCGAACTGCAGATAGTTCACCAGTGGATGCCCACCGGTCCATCCGTCGACTGCACCGGTCTGGAGGCCCTGATAGACGTCGGCGTATGGCATTGACACGGTGTTGTAACCGATGTCCTGTGTGTTCTGCGCCGTGATCGGGATCTCCGGGACTCGGACCACGACATCCTTGCCGACCGTCGGGTCCGCCGGGTCGGTCGCGGGCTGATTCGTCGCGATGCCGCCGAACCCTTCTGCGAAGAAGCCCAGCAGCTCGATGCTCTGCTCGCTGTGGATCTCTCTCATCGCCTCTCCCAGGACAGAGTCGAGGGTGAAGTGCTCGTGGACATCCTCGTATGTTGTGAAGAGGTACGGGAGGAACTGGATCTCAAGACGACTGTCGAGGTGGGACGGTGTCGAGATGAGCCCCATGTCGACGGTCCCCTGGCTGATCTCTTCGTACATCAGCGTGTAGTCACCCAGCTGGTTGTTGGGGAAGATCTCCATCGTCACGCGGCCGTCCGTCTCTGCTTCGACGGTTTCGGCCATGGCTTCCAGCTCAGTCGTGTTGGGATGTTCCTCATTGTTCTGTCCAGCCACCCGGAGAGTGATCTGACCGCCGTCGTCGCCCGTGCCACCACTTCCGGCACAGCCTGACGCGACCAGTCCAACCGCAAGCAGTGCAGCAGCTGTCGTGATCTTCTTCGATGTCTTCATGGTTATATGTCCGTTCTGGAATGCGGGTGCGAATGCGAGGACGTGACCGACGGTCCGTCGTCAGGCGTCAAAGCGCTGCGGATTCATGTGAGGAATAGCAAAGGATGTCTCACCGGTTGTTGCGAGCTCACACCCGATCCTTCCCATCACCGGTGCGAGCTTGAAGCCGTGCCCGGAGTATCCGCCCATGACAGTGATCCGTTCACTGCCCTGCGCCTTGCCGACCACTGGGTGCTCGTCCGTCGTGTACCCGTCCATGTGCACAGAGATCCGTGCGGGGTCCGGCCTGAGGCCGTTGATGCAGCGACTCACCTCGTTGTTGATGTGCGTGAGCTCGTCGAGTTCGATGTCGCGGCCCAGCCGATCCGGATCTGAGATGTCACCGAAGGTATTCACACTGCCGATCTTCGTCATAGTGCCTTCAAGGCTCGGCACGCCGAACGTGTCTATGACACCGCCCACGCGGCCGAAGACGGGGAACGCGCCGGGCGTGAACCGAGCGGGGTCGTCCGACAGGTACCAGGTCATCACGATCTTCCGTGCCACCAGATCGTCTGCGAGAGCGGGGAAGAATCGCGGAGTCCACGGTCCCGCGGTGACGACGACGGCGTCGAAGTCGTGGACGTCGTCCCCGACGACCACCTGCACGCGGTCTGCGTCTTCCACGATGTCGTCGACGCGCGCGTGGCGATGGACCACTGCTCCGCGCCGTTCGGCGGCGTCGACTGCCGCGAAGACCGCCAGCTCCGGACGGATCAGCCCCGCTTCGTGATCAAGGACTGCGACCTCACCCTCGTCGAGGATGTGCTGGGGAAAGCGTTCCGCCACATCAGCAGGCTCCAGAATCTCGTGCTCGATATCGAAGTCCTGCGTCGATTGAATGACGTTCGCGATCTTGTAGTGATCACGCGGACCGATCATCAGCCCGCCCGTCATCGTGAGGAGCTCGAGTCCTGATTCGTCCTCCAGCTCCGCCCACAGTTTGCGCGCTTCCTTGAGGAGGGGCACGTAGTTCGCGCCCTCCATGTAGGCAGTGCGGAACATCCGGGACTCCCCACCTGCGGCTGAGCGGTCGTGCGCAGTCCCGAACTGCTCGAAGCCGACAGCGTCGAATCCCGACCTGGACAACTGCCAGAGGACCATGCTTCCGATGGATCCCACACCGACGACTGCGACTCTGGGTGCTCTCATGCGTATTCCGGCTCCTGCTCTGTGTGATGTGACTTACACCTCCAGACATGCAATCAAACAGGATTCCCACAGTCTTCATTCAGCGTTCAAAACCTGACCCGCGGCATTGCGACACCTGTCGCATCCAGCGTGCGCGGCAGACTCGCAGTCGTCACGGGCGCGGGCAGGCGTCGCCGGCGCGGGCGGGGCCTCGGCGCACGGCCCTCCCGGTGACACGTCCACGCAGCACTGGCGCGACCCGTGATAGGAAGACAAGGTCGGGTGTGACCTCAGAGGAGAGGCCACAGCATGCCAGAGGGCTCGTGAGCACGATGTCTGGTGAGCACGACGCCCCGTGGCCCCGGCTACCTCCGACTCGCAAGTGAGCTGACCGTGGATTCCCACCGCTTGACCGGGCTGCGCCTCGGCACCCTGGCCTTCGCCCTGTTCGTCGTCGGCACGAACGCCTTCGTCGTCGCCGGCGTCCTGCCCGCGATCGGTGAATCGCTCAGCGTGACGCCCACTCTCGTGAGCTATGCGATCAGCGCCTATGCAGTTCTCGTGGCGATCCTCGCCCCCGTCTTCTCGACGCTGCTGGCCCATGTGCCGCCGGAGCGCGTCATGGCCGTCGGCATGATCGTGTTCGCGGTGGGCACCGGCGCATCGGCCCTCTCGCCCAACTACCTCGTCTTCTTCATCGCCCGCGCGGTCGCGGGAATCGGCGCCGCCGGCCTCGTCCCGCTCGCCACGGCCATCGCTCCCCGCCTGGCCGAACCGGGCAAGCAGGGGCGGGCGATGGCGGTCGTCGCACTGGGCTTCACGATGGCGGTGGCTCTCGGATCGCCGGTCGGAACCGGTCTGGCGGAGATCACGAACTGGCGAGTGGCGATCGGCGGCCTGGCGGTCCTCGGTGCTGTCCTGGGAATCGCGATCGCGCCTCTCCTGCGGGGCGTGCCGCGGAACCCGAAGGTAGCCCTCGCCGAACGCCTGGGGGTCCTCACCGATCCCCGCGTCATCATGGGCGTCATCGCCATCATGATGATGATCATGTCGTTCAACCTCATCTACGTCTTCAGCAGTGAGGTCACGCTGCGGGTGACGGACGGCGACGGCGCGATCCTGGCAGTCCTGCTGCTGGTGTTCGGCCTCTCCGGGGCGGTGGGCAACCAGCTCGGAGGCTGGCTGATCGACACGTGGGGTGATGTCACGACGATGCGGATCGCGCTCGTCATCGAGATCGGCGCGTTCCTCCTCATGCTCGTCACCCTCGACTCCCTGGCGGGCACGGCGCTCGTCTTCGCGCTGTGGGGCGCATCCGGCTTCTCATCCGTCGTCGCCCTGCAGCACCGCCTCGCCTCACTCAGGCCCCAGCACTCCGGGATCATCCTGTCCTGGTACTCGACCGGCATGTACGTCGGCATCTCGCTGGCGCCTGTGATCGGGGCAGCAGTCCTGCTGGGCCAGGGTCCGGCAGGACTGGCCGTGGCCGCTGCGATCGCCGCCGCCATCGCACTGCTCATGACCACGCCCGTGCGCAGTCGATCCTGACCGCCCAGAGACCGTCTCGTCGTCCCGCATGCGGACGAACCTCTTGACGGAAACTTATCGAACAATCACACTATGACAGACTTGATCCGATTCAAGTCTCGCTATTGTCTCTTTCGGAACCATTCCGGAGCGACAGCATCAGCGACACGTCACTGACAGGAGTAGAGGCGCAATGAAGCACTCACGGATGGATCTGCGCCGCGGTCGGGCGCTTGCGGCAGCGGCCGCGACGGCGATTGTGCTCTCCGGCTGCGCGGGAGGCGCCGGCGGCGGGTCGAGCGCGGGCGCCGGCGGCGGAAGCGGCGACGGATACGAGCACGGTGCGACACCGGAGGAGATCCAGGAGGTCTTCGAGGACGTCGATCCGGTCACGATCACCTACCAGCCGTCCGCACAGTCCTCCGAAGGCATCGACGCCTACCGCGCAGAGGCCTTCATCGAGAACCTCGAGACGCTCTCCGGCGGGAAGATCACGGTCGAGACGACGTACGGTCAGGGAATCGCGGGCTACACGGAGCTGCCGGATGCGCTGGTCGACGGCCGTGTGGACATCGCCTACATGCTGCCCATCTACCAGCCGGACGAGTTCCCCGTCTTCCAGGCCTGGGTCACAGGCACGACCCTCACCGGGGCGTCTCCGCTCGTCGACGAGATCGCGGCGAACGCCGCGATCGGCGAACTCACGTACGACGACGAGAACCTCATGAGCGAGTTCCGCGATCGCGGCATCGAGCCGCTCAACATGTTCAATTCGGCTGGTGCGGTCTTCGCCCTGTGCGGTGAGGAGCACGTGAGCCCGGACGATTGGGACGGCAACCAGGTGCGCGCCTCGTCGCAGGCACAGACCGCACAGCTCAACGCACTGTCGGCAAGCCCTGTTTCGCTGCAGTACACGGAGACCTTCGAAGCGCTGCAGCGCGGCACGGTCGACTGCACGCTGTCGACCACTCTCGCCGCCGACGCCGCGGGCTTCCTCGAAGTCGCGCCTCACATCGCCTACACGTCGGAGGTGACCTTCGCACGCGGTCCGGGCGGGGTCTACGCCGGGAGCGCATGGGAGTCATGGCCGCTCGCAGTGCAGCAGCTGGTGTTCGATTCGATGCAGGATGAGTTCGTCCAGGCTCGCCGCGGCGATCTCGACGCGAACCACATCGCCGCAGAGATGGTGCGCGAGGAGGGCGGGTCGTTCACGGAGATGGACGACGGCCTGCAGGACGACCTGCAGTCGGCTTCCGAGGGCCTCGTCGAGGAGGAGGTCAGCGAGGGCCTGCTGCCGGAGGGCTCTGCGGACGCGATCCCCGAATCCGTCGACAAGTGGCGCGGGATCGCCGCAGAACTGGGCTATGAGGACGAGGGATCGTTCGAGGACTTCGACGAGTGGTACTCGATGGAGGACGAGGACTACCTCGAGCCGATGGGTGAGAAGTTCTTCAACGAGGTCATGCTCCCGCACCGCCCCAGCTGACGGGAATGGACTGAACGGTCGGGCCGGCAGGCCCGGCTGAGAGTGCATGGGCCGGTCGTCCCGATACCATCGGCCCATGCACTCACTGTGGAGCCACCCGCACCCCACGGACCCGGCGATGACGTGCAGCATCCACCGCCGGGTCACGGACGGGGGTCTCGCCGAGGCCGCCGAGCTGCTGTCACAGATCGCGAGCGGTGACGACACTCTCTGGCCCACCTGGCGATGGCCCGCGCTGCTGCTCGACAACGGCCTCGAGGTGGACAGCCTGGGCGGTCACGGTTCCGTCCGGTACCGGGTCGCTGACATCGAGTCGCACCGCGTGCGGTTCGTCTTCACGAGCGCCGGCCCGTTCGCGGGCGAGCACACATTCCTCATCGCGCAGGCGGAGCCCGGGGCGGTGGAGTGGATGCACCACCTCGACATCAGCTCCTCCCTGCGGCCGTGGGCGATGCGGCAGGTGATCCGCCTGCACGACGGCCTGCTGGAGGACCTCTTCGACACCGCGCAGGCCCGCATGGCGGGACGCCCTGTGCGGCCTCGCCCGCTTTCGCCGGGGTTCGCCCTGCTCCAGCGCGCGTACCGGATGCTCGAGCGTGAGCCGTGAGGTTCTGTGTCCCACCTCACGTCCAGGTCTCACCTCACTGCTAGCATCGGGAGTACCCGCTGTTCTGGCAATGGCAGTCATCTGATGTCGTCGAGAGGGCACTGTGGACACTGACGTCGCATACCTGGAGATTTCCGCACTCGCAGAGCTGATCCGCTCGCGTCAGATCACGTCGACGGAGGTGACGACGGGACTCCTGCAGCGGATCGAAGCACTTGATCCCCGCCTGCAGTCCTATGCGACCGTCACCTCTGAGCGGGCGCTCTCCGACGCCGCCGCAGCTGATGCGGAGATCGCCCGCGGACACTACCGCGGACCACTCCACGGCGTGCCGATCGCGCTGAAGGACCTCGTCCACACGGACGGCATCACGACGACGGCCGGCATGACGATCCACGCTGACTTCGTTCCGGACAAGGACGGCACGGTCGCTGCTCGACTGCGCGCCGCCGGCTCGGTCCTGCTGGGCAAGGTCCACATGACAGAGGGCGCCTTCTCCGGTCACCACCCCGATCTGCCCACTCCGGTGAACCCGTGGGACGAGGGCACCTGGTCCGGCGTGTCCTCGAGCGGGTCGGGCGTCTCCGTCGCCGCAGGTCTGGCCTTCGGCGCAGTCGGGTCGGACACGGGCGGATCGATCCGCCTGCCGTCGGGCGCGAACGGCGTGACCGGCATGAAGCCCACGTGGGGGCGAGTGAGCCGCGCAGGGATCTTCGACCTCGCGCCCAGCCTGGACCACCTCGGGCCGATGACCCGCAGTGCACGGGACGCCGCCATCATGCTGTCCGCCGTCGCCGGGTGGGACCCCGCGGACCCCACCACCTCGCCGCAGCCCGTCCCGGACTACGCGGATCGACTGCGCCTCGACCGTCCACCCGTCGTCGGTGTCGATCGAGGGCTGAACGCACGCTTCGATCCGGAGACGCAGTCGATGCTCGTCTCCGTCGAGTACGTGCTGCGTGACCTGGGCTGGCGGATCGTCGACGTCGACGCCCCGGACTTCCTCACCGTCGCCGCCGACTGGTCCGCGATGTGCGGTGCGGAGACCGCGCTCGTCCACGACGCGACGTATCCGTCGCGACAGGAGGAGTACGGGCCCGTCCTGGGCGGTCTCATCGAGCTGGGCCGCTCACTCAGCGCCGTCGATCTGGAGCGGATGTCGCAGCGCCGCCGGCATTTCACCGGCGCGATGAACCGTCTGATGGAGGACATCGACATCTTCCTGCTGCCGTCCATCGGCAAGGCATCTCCGACCATCGCAGATCTGGAGGGCCTGTCCGCCGGAACGGAACTGTTCGAGCAGATCACGGGTCCGACCGCGCCGATCGACATGTGCGGACTGCCCGCGCTCACCCTGCCGTCCGGCTTCACGGTCCGGGACACTCCGCTGGGCGTCCAGTTCGTGGGCCCCGCGTTCGCCGAGGCCGCGCTCTTCGCCGCGGGAGACGCCTACCAGCGGGCCACCGACCACCACCTCCGTCGCCCGCCTGTGTGAGGCGCGGGCCGAAGCGAGTCAGTGATTCTCCCCGACCACGCTCTTCAGAGCTCGCAGCGCGTCGAGGACCGCGTCGGTGCGCGGCCCGTCGGTGCACCAGACCGCGTGGATCCGCCGGGTCATGGGCGGATCCACGATATCGAGGACCGCTGTGCCGTCGCCGGGATCCGTCAGGCCCAGCTTCGGCAGGACGGTGGCGCCGAGGCCCCGGTCGACCATGTCGAGCGCCGTCCTGTAGTCGTGTGCCTGGTGCCGGAACGACAGGTCCACGCCGGACGTCCGGCACGCGTCGATGAACACCTGGCGACAGCGGCCGTTCGACGCGGCCAGGTCGTCGTTGTCGATCCACGGCAGGTCGCGCAGAGCCGCGAGGCTCACGGTCGAGCTGTTCGCGATCGGGTGGTCACGCGGGACGGCGGCGACGTAGGGGTCGACCAGGAGGAGTTCGGACCCCATCGACGGCGGGAGGGGAAGCTCCTCGTCCCCCGACACGACGAGCTGGAGGTCGACTCCGTGCTCGACGATGCCGCCGTCCGTGAGTCGGAGACGCACGGACATGTCTGAGTGGGCGTTCTCGAGATAGGCCACGAGGTCGGCGATCCAGCGTGCGCCCGCACTGGAGAAGTAGCCGATGACCAGCCGCCGTGCGCGGGAGTCCCGCAGTTCCGTCGCCCGGTCCTCGAGGTCTCCGAGCGATTCGAACACCCGCTCCACATCGACGAGCAGTTCCCGTCCTGTGGGGGTGAGCACCAGCCGACGGCGGTCGCGGGTGAACAGTTCGAGCCCCAGTTCGGCCTCCAGTGCACGGATCTGGTGACTGACGGCCGACGGGGCCGTGGCCAGATGCTCGGCCGCACCGCGGACGCTGCCCGCCAGCGCGGTGGAGCGGAATGACTGGAGCTGTCGCAGGTCCCTCATGGCCGCACTGTACATGTTCTGCGCACATGTGTGCGTGTTGGGCCTCTTGGAACGAACAACTCCCCGCGGGCACCATATCTGCATGAGCCTGCCGCAGAATCTCCGCACCCACCCCGCGCTCCCGTGGATCGCCGCACTCGCCGTCATGCTCATGTGGGCGTCGTCGTTCGTGGTCATCCGGGCCGGCGGCCTGCACCTGTCGCCCGGCGCGATGTCGCTGCTGAGAATCGGGGCCGCTGCCGTCGCCCTGCTGCCCCTCGTCGTCCTGGGCCGGGTGCGTGTCCCGCGCACGGGTCGTCTGCGGGTGGCCGTCGCGGTGTGGGGCGTCGCGTGGTTCGCCGCCTACACGATCGTCCTCAACGCCAGCGAAGCCCTCATCGACGCGGCGACTGCGGCGATGGTCGTCAACATCGCTCCCCTGATCGTCGCGGTCGTCTCCGGCGCAGTGTTCGGCGAGGGACTGCCACCGCGCCTCATCGCGGGAGTGCTCGTCGCATTCGGCGGAATCGCGCTCATCACCGTCGCGACGTCCACCGGGCACGTATCCGGACTGGGGATCGTGCTGGGCATCGTCGCGGCACTGCTGTACGCGGGCAGCGTCCTTGCGCAGAAGCGCCTGCTGGCACATATCGACTCGACGTCGATGACGGTGATCGGGATCGGCGCCGGCTTCCTCGCGTGCCTGCCGTACTCCCCGCAGCTCGTCTCCGAGTTCGGCGACGTGCCCCGCGGATTCGTCATCGCGGTCATCTACATGGGCGTGTTCCCCACAGCGGTCGCATTCCTCGTGTGGGGCTACGCACTCACCCGCACACCCGCGGGGGTCCTCACATCCTCGTCACTCCTGGTCCCCGCGTTCACGGTGGGCCTCGCCTGGCTGCTCCTCGGCGAGATGCCTCCGCTGCTCGCAGGGATCGGCGGCATCCTCTGCGTGACCGGCGCCGGGTTCGCGATCGTGCCGAGCGTGGTCGCCGCCCTCCGGAGCAGACGCGACGACCCGTCACTTGAGCACACTGACCCGTCACCCCGGCACGGAGAATCGCCTCTGCGCGTGCAGGAGTGACGGGTCACTGCCCTTCACACCGTTTCACTGCCCTTCACACCGCTTCACTGCCCTTCACACCGCTTCACTGCCTCCCGATGAAGTAGTCGAAGTCCGCAGACTCGACGTCGCGGTCGGCGAACCGCGACGGGCGGAAGTCGGACAGCAGCTCCGACTCCGCGCCCTCGAGCTCCTCAGCAGTGAGCCTGCCGAACAGCGGACCCAGTGTCATGCCGGAGTGCGTGACGACCGCGTACACCTTCTGCGCGTCGTCCAGGAACCCGACGATCGAGCGTCCGTCCTCGGGGAAGCTGCGGCCGGAGTAGATGACCTTCTCCATCGGCACCCGCTGCCCGAACAGCGTCTCCAGCTCCTCCTCCATCACGGCGGAGACCTCCGCGAGCATCTGCGGGTCCTCCCCCTCGTCGACCCGCTGCTCGATGCGGGCGACCTGCACCCACATCCGGCCGTCGTGGCGCGGGCGGACGTTGACCCGGTCGGAGATGATGATCCCCTCGAGCGGCACGTCGACCGGTTCGGTGAGGCCCAGGAGGCTGTGCGTCCGGGGTGACTGCTCCGCCAGGTCGGCGACCGGGACGAACATGCCGGAGGCGGCGGCCAGCTCCCGCGACCACGCGCCGGTGGCGAGCACCACGGAGTCGGCTGCGACCTCGGCGCCGTCGGACAGGACCGCACGAGCACCGGAGTCATCGGAATCGATGCGGACGACCTCGGCGATCTGCGGTTCGACCCCGCGATCGGCGAGCACGCGCAGCAGCTCGGATCCCAGCACATCGTTGTCCAGCCACGCCTCCTCCGGGTACAGCAGTGCTGAGTCCAGGTCGTCGGGCCACTGCACAGCGGGCTCGATCTGCCGCAGCCGTGCCAGATCGACGGTCTCGACCGGGTACCCCATGCTGTCCGCGTCGGCGACGCGCTGCGCATACGTCTCCGGTCGTGCCTCGCCGAAGTCGACCAGCAGATTGCCCGACGGGTGGAACCAGGTCCGATCCGACTGCAGGTCTGCCTGCAGGCGCTTGTGCTCCTCGATGCCCTCGCGGTTGATGCGGTAGTAGGACGCCGGGAATTTGTTGTTCGCGTTCAGCCACGCGAACGACCGGTGGCTCGCCCCGGAGAAGGGCTCATCCTTCTCCAGCAGCACCACCTCGTGGCCACGCAGCGACAGGGAGTGCGCAGCGGTCAGCCCGAGGATCCCTGCTCCGATGACGATGGTCTTCATACCTGCTCACCTTCCGGAGCGCCGATGCGCTCGTTCGAATCCTCCGGCGTGCCGTCGGGCGCGAGCCCGCCTGGGACACGGACCGGCTTCCATATCGCCATCGCGATGACGTAGGCGACGGAGCTCGCCACGATGCCGAAGACTGCGTACGGGACGGTCGTGCCCATGAGGTGGGCGATGCCGCAGCCCACGAGCCCGACGCCCATCGAGGCGAACGATACCTGCACGGGGATGCGGAAGCGCTTCGCCAGGATGATGCCCACCAGCATCGGCACCGCCAGGATCGACGCGGAGTACGCGTAGGTGGCCACGAGCCAGTCGAGAGCACTGGGGTAGGCGATCGCGAGGACGGCGGCGAGGGCGGTGACGCCCACCGTGCACCAGCGCGACAGCGCGATGGTCTGCTGGGGGGACGACTTCTCCTTGATGAACGCACCGCGGAGGTCGTTGATGAGGTTCGCGACGACCGACTGCAGCGCCGAGCCCGTGGTGGACACGATCGTCGCCATGAGGAACGCGCCGTAGAGCGCCAGCAGCCAGGTGGGCACCTGTGTGAGGAACCAACCGGCGGCCAGCTCACGGCCGTCCTCCCCCAGTGTCGGGTTCATCGCGCGGATGGAGACGCCGATGAAGAACGCGTACACACCGGCGATCATGACCATGACGGCACCGAGGTACAGGGAGGTGCGCGCATCCTTCCCGGAGCGCGACGCGAACACGCGCTGGTAGTACAGCTGGTTGGTCAGCGTGCCGGGGACGATCGCGAAGAACCACAGGACGATCGTGCCGGCTCCCGCGAGGGTGAGGCCCTCCGGCATCGTGAAGACGTCGTCCGGCACGCGCTCGACGACCTCATTCCAGCCACCGGCGCTCATGACCGCGTAGATCGCGATGACGATGGAGATGCCGACCATGAAGACGCCGAAGAAGAAGTCCGACCACGCCACGGATGTGAGGCCGCCGGGCAGGACGAACAGCAGGCTGATGATCGCCATCGCGACGATGAGCGGGGTGAACGGGATGCCGGTGACCTCGCTGAAGAGGCTGGCGAAGGCGACGAACTGGGTGGCGAGCCAGCCGAAGGGCACCAGGATGACGGCGATCGCGACGACGGAGAGCAGGGTCTTGTTCCGCCCGTAGAGGCGCACGAAGATGTCCGGGATCGTGGAGAAGCGCCCCTTGCGCAGCCAGTTCGCGAAGGCCGCGATGATGAGCATGCCGGCGACGACGAACAGTTCGTACCAGAAGATGGACAGTCCCCACGCGTAGCCGATGCCCACGTGGGCGACGAGGACACCGCCGCCCACCGCGGTGGCGTACTGCGTGAAGGCGACGACGTACATGGGCAGGCTGCGGCCGCCCACCAGCCAGGCCTCTTCCGTCTTGTTCTTCCTGCCGACGTAGAAGGAGATCCAGACGCCGATGCCCAGGACGATGAAGGCGGTGGTGGCGATGAGTGCGATGGTGCCTGTGTTCATGAGGAGGCTCCTGAGGTGAAGCGGGCCGGGTCCATGATGTCGAGTGCATCGGAGGAGGATCCCGTGGTGACGAGGTCGGCGACCACGGAGCCGACCATCGGTGAGAACTTGAAGCCCTGGCCGGACATGCCGACGGCCAGCACGATGCGATCGTCGACCGGGCCGACACCCACGATCGGGGCGCCGTCCGGCGTGTAGCCGTCCGTCCAGGTCGAGACGCGGACGGCCGTCGGATCGAGGTGGGGCATGAGGCGGGCGACCGCGGCCTCGGTGGAGCGGACGAAGTCCGGGGCCACGAACCGGGCGAGGTCGTCGACCTGGTCGATCGTCGGCCACTCGAGGTGGTGGTTGAGGATCTTCACGCCGGCCCCGTCCAGACTCGGGAACGCGGAGAAGGCGCCCTCCGGGTGCCGACGGACCGAGATCGGCATCCGGTCAGGCGTATGGAGTGAGAGATCCTTGACCGGGAACCAGCTGCCCACCAGCTGCTTGGGGCGGATGACACCGTCGCCGAGGCCGGACAGGGCCCCAGCCCAGGGTCCTGTCGCGAGGACGACGGAGTCGAAGGCGTCGGAGCCCTCCGCGGTGTGGACCATGACGCGGTCCGGGAACGGCCGGACGTGGAGGACCTCGGTGTAGGGCCGATACGTCGCGCCCAGCCGGATGGCCTCGTCACGGGCGGCGAGGACCGCGAGCTCCGGGCGGAAGACGCCGGCGTTCGGGTCGAGGACGCCGATCTCGTCGTCGTCGACGCCGTAGGCCGGGAACTCCTCACGCATCGCAGTCGCGTTGAGCACGCGGTGATCGAGGCCCAGCTCATGGGCGCATGCGAGGACCGCAGCGACGTCGGGGTGGTCGGGTCGGCCGATCGTGAGCCCGCCGCACCAGTCGAGCACCTGCGTGTCCTGGGCGGCTTCCAGCTCCTTCCACTTCTGGCCGGCGCGCTGGATGAAGGCGACGTACTCCGGGCCCTCTTTGTACAGGGTGCGGAAGATGCGGGATTCCCCGGCGGAGGCGCCCCGATCGTTGGGGGTGTTCCACTGGTCCAGGACGGTGACGGTGTGGCCGCGCTGCGCGAGCTGCCAGGCGGTCATCGTTCCGACGATGCCTCCGCCGACGACGGCGACGCGCTTGTGTGCGGCAGCCGTCGGTGGTGTGCCCGCGGCTGCGTCGGCTGATGTGTCAGCGACTGGGCCTGTGGCCGTGTCAGTGTTCAATCTGGGTGACCTCCAGGGTGAGTTTGGTGGGGTGGAAGAGCATCTCGAGACGCTCGATCGGCAGGCCGTTGCCGGTGTGGAGCGTTCGCAGCTGCCGCACGACGGGTGTCGTCGTGTCGAGCTCGAGGTGCTTCGCGTCATCAGCCGTGAGGTGTGCGGCGGAGAGGACGCTCGAGGCGTGGAGCTGTTCGATCCCGTGGGACGAGTAGTAGGCCGCGGTGGTGAGCACGGCGAGGTCCTGGTTGAGGATGTCCGGGACGAGTGTGAGGTCGACGACGCACCGTTCGACGACGATCCCCGCGCCGGTGCTGTCGAGCTTGATCCGCACCAGTTCCGCCACGGGCGTGCCGGCTGAGAACAGATCGGCGGAGAGAGGGTGGGACTCCGCCGCGACCACGCGGGTGCCGACGACCCGGTGGATGCCCTCGACCTCCGGCCCGTCCGTCGATGCGTGGAGCAAGCGGAGCAGACTGCTGCGCAGGCCGGTCGAGGCGACGATGGTGCCGGAACCGCGGCGCCGCTGGACGAGGCCGGTCTCGACCAGCTTGGACATCGCCGTCTGCACGGGGTTCCGACTCACGTCGAACTGGTCCATGAGTTCCCGCTCCGTGGGCAGGCGGTCGCCGATCGAGAGCCGTCCGCTCTGGATCTCATGCTCGATCCATTCGCGGATCTCGACGTGCTTCGCCCGTGCCATGCGTGTGATCGTAGACACACCGCGACTTCATGGCAACTGGATAATTGTCATGTCATTTGAAGGTGATTGTCGCTGCGCCCGGTCGGCGGCGCCGATGACATGAGATGACGCCCGGTAACGGAAGATGACGCTCGGCCATAGTGCCGGCCGCAGGCGCTCCTACCGTCGACGTCATGACGACCACAGCAATCACCCAGTCCGCCGTCCCTGATATCACCGGCGACGATCGCGCCGCTCGCCTGACGGAAGCCGGAAGTGCGTGGGCCGAGCGCATCGAGGCCGATCGATCGAACGCGCACCTGACCTACAGGGTCGATGGTGCCGGTGCCGGTTCAGTGGCCACGACAGTGCGCGCCGGCAAGCACTCCTTCATCGTCGACGAGCCCGCTGCGCTGGCCGGTGATGACGCCGGGACGAGTCCGGTCGAGTACGCCCTCGGCGCGCTGGCCGGCTGCCAGGTCGTCGTCTACCGCCTCTACGCGCAGCAGCTCGGCATACCCTTCGACGACATCGTCGTCAGGGCCGAGGCGGATCTGGACGCGGCGCGACTGTTCGGCGCCGACGAGTCCGTCCGCGCCGGGTTCTCCGAGGTCCGACTCGCCATCGAGCTCTCGGGACCGGAGTCGGACGAGCGCTACGACGAGCTGCGCGAGGCCGTCGATGCCCACTGCCCGGTGCTCGACATCTTCCAGAATCCGACTCCGGTCACGACCACCGTCACCCGCGCCTGATCACTCGCCGGGTGCGGCAATCGCCGCACCCGGATCTGCCCTTCAGCTGCCCTGACGGTCGCGACCGTCAGGGCAGCGCTCTGTAGATCTCGCGGAGGTACTGCTCGCTTCGCTCGGAGCCGACGACTCCCGGCCCCATCTTGTTCATCATGTAGGAGATGGTCATCCGCCGGTCGAGGTCCATGATGATGACGGATCCGCCCCAGCCGCCCCAGTAGCAGATGCGGCCTTCCGGCAGGGAGGGCATCGCCTCAGGATCGGCGAGCGCGAAGCCCATCCCTCGACGAATCGGAACGCCGAGGACGAGGTCCGGGCCGGTGGTCTGCACCTCGAACACCTGCTCGATCGTGTCCGGCGACAGCAGGCGCATGCCGTCGACCTCTCCGCCGAGGGAGATCGCTGAGAGTATGCGAGCGACCGAGCGGGCGTTGCCGTGGCCGTTCGTGGCCCCCATATCGGCATTGCGCCACGCCGCCGTATTGGCGGCGGACGCGTCCGCCGCCGGCTGGGTGAAGGTTCTGATCATCGGATGGTCAGCGGGGATCGACGGATCGATCTCCAGTGGAGGCGGAGGGATCACGTCGGAGATCCGCCCCCAGTCCTCCTCGCGGGCGCCGATCTGGAAGTCAGCGCCCAGTGGACCGGCGATCTCCTCATCGACGAACTGCTTGAACGTCAAGCCAGTGGTGCGTCGAACGACCTCACCGATGAGGTGCCCCTGGTTCTGGGCGTGGTATCCGCCTGCACTTCCCGGCTGCCACCACGGCGCCTGCGCGGCCAGCGCCGCTGTCGACTTCTCCCAGTCGTACATGTCCTCGAGGGTGAAGGGTGCATCCCAGCCGGAGACCCCGGAGGTGTGTGCCATGAGGTGGCGCACCTCGATATCGGCTTTCCCATTGGCCGAGAACTCCGGCCAGTACGTGGCCACTGGGGCGTGCAGGTCGATCTCCCCCTGATCGGCGAGCATGAGCGCGGCGAGGTAGGTGACGGTCTTCGTCGTCGACCACACGTTCACGAGGGTGTCACTCGTCCAGGGAACGGTGCGGTCTGCGTCCCGATAGCCGCCCCACAGGTCGACGACGTTCTCCCCGTCCAGATTGATCACGAGGGATCCGCCGAGGTCCTCCCCGGTCTCGAGGTTCGCTGCGAACGCGGAGCGGAGTCCGTCGAACTGGTCTGTGCTCGTGCCGTGGAGTATTGACTGCATATTCTGGCCTCCTCTGCGCGAGGCCCCGTTGCCTCGTTCAAGCGACAGTCTAGGGCCCGTACTCTGGCGCTGACATCCAACGACAAGTAGGCTTGCGATGTGACGCAAGGAGGGGTCACTGTGGATGAAGAAGCGAACGCCATCATGGATGTCGTTGACATCCTCACCGCCGACCACCGGGACATGCTGGATCTGCTGCGGCAGGTCGAGACCACTGCGGAAGCAGAACTCCGACGAGACATCGTGGACACGGTGATCGCTGAGGTGATGCGCCATTCCGTCGCCGAGGAGATGATCGTCTACCCCGTCGTCGAGGAGTACGTTCCCAACGGCTCCGAGGAAGTCGCTCACGACAAGGAGGAGCACGAAGAGCTTGTCAGCGTGATGAAGCAGCTGGAGGACGTGGACGCCTCCGAACCGGCCTTCACGGAGAGGGTCCGCGAGCTTGCGGAACTGCTGGACCACCACGCGCATGACGAAGAGGATGAGCAGTTCCCCAAGCTCCGCGAGAGCATCCCCCGGCGGGAACTCGTCGAGATGGGCGCGAAGGTGGAGAACGCGAAGAAGGTGGCTCCCACGCGACCGCACCCGAGCGCGCCGCATGCGGAGCTGTTCCACAAGACGGCAGGCCCGGGTCTGGGCATGGTGGACCGCCTGCGCGACGCACTCACGAGCCGGCACACCGGCTGACCGACGGCGGTGAGTGTCCCTCCTCGAGGACGAGGAGCGGGATGCCGAGGAGGAGCATGCACGCGCAAGGATCCGCTCGCCAGGACGGCTCCGTACGGCGGAACGGCGTCACCGCCCGGATACTCGACGTCATCGAGCGGGCGGGCAATCGCATCCCGCACCCGTTCTGGCTGTTCCTGATCCTCGGCCTGGTCGTCCTGGTGCTGAGCCTGGTGCTCTCAGCACTGGGGGTGAGTGTCAGGTCGCCCACCGGCGAGGGGACGATTCAGGTCGTCAATCTGCTGTCCGTGGACGGAATCCGGCAGATCGTGTCGGAGGCGATCACCAACTTCACAGCGTTCCCACCGCTGGGCATCGTGCTCGTGGTCATGATGGGGGTGGCCGTCGCCGAAGGCAGCGGGCTGATCGCCGCAGCGGTGCGCAGGGTCGTCTCCACAGTGTCGGGCCGGTGGCTCACCTTCGCCGTCGCACTCACCGGAATCACAGGTTCCGTCGCGTCCGACGCCGTCATCATCGTCCTTCCGCCGTTGGCCGCGATGGCCTTCCTCGCCGCCGGCCGCAACCCGCTGCTCGGCATCGTTCTGGCCTTCGCGAGCGTGGACGCGGGCTTCAACGCGTCCCTGGTCATCACTGCGGCAGAACCGCTCTATGCGGGCATCAGCACAAGTGCCGCGCAGCTGGTCGACCCGGAGTACGTGGTCTCTCCCCTGTCGAACATCTACTTCACGGTGCCGTCGTCGATCCTCCTCGCAGCTCTTATCTCGTGGGTGGTGGAGAGATGGGTGGCACCGCGGGTCGAAGGACTCGAACTGGACGGGCCTCGGGCGCCGGGCAATCGTGAGAAGTCCTCGCTCGGGACCGCCGGCAGCACGGCTGCCGCCGATTCGACGGAGCGCACGGACGACACCGCGGACTCCGCCCAGCGAGCGGACGAGGAATCGATGGAACTGAGCTCCGCAGAGAAGCGCGGAGTCCGCAATGCGCTCATCGCGCTGCTCGCCTTCCTGGCGCTGGTGGCCGGCGCGGTCGCCCTCCCGGGCTCACCTCTGCGCGGCGAGGACGGTGGCATCCTCACGGGCCCCGCGCTCATGCATGTCTCCATACTGATCGCGATCATGTTCGTCGTGCTCGGTGTGGCCTACGGGGCGACCGTCGGCACCGTCACGTGGGCGAAGCTCCCGGAGTTCATGGTGAACGGGATGAAGGACGTCGCCCCCCGTCCTGGTCCTGTTCTTCGTGGCCGCCCAGTTCATAGCCTGGTTCGAATGGTCCAACATCGGTGCCGTCCTGGCCGTCACCGGAGCGGACCTCGTCGAAGCGCTGGGAGTCGCCACGCCGCTGCTCTTCATCGGCGTCATCCTCATGACGTTCCTGCTGAACCTGTTCATCACGAGCGGGTCAGCACAGTGGACGCTCATGGCGCCGGTCATCGTGCCGGCGATGATGCTGCTGAATGTGAATCCAGAAGTGAGCCAGGTGCTCTTCCGCATCGGTGATTCGGGCTCGCACCTCATCACCCCGCTCAACGTGTACTTCGCCCTCATGCTGACCTACCTCCAGCGATACCGGAGGGATGCCGGCATCGGCACCCTCGTGTCCATGACACTGCCGATCTGCATCGCAGTGCTCGTCGGATGGACCGCGTTCTTCCTGCTCTGGTACGTGATCGGCATCCCACTGGGCCCCGGCGTCCCCGTCCGGTGACAGACGCATACCTGGTCACGGATCAGGTCCGGGAGGTGACGACGGCTGCCCCGGTGAGCAGAACGGCCATGACGACAGCCATCATCGGGTAGCCGTTCAGCAGGCCGGCGACTGCAGGACCGGCCACTGGCGCGAAGGCTCCGACGAACGTCATCGGTGCCGTGAAGACGCCGTTGATCGTTCCGAAGTTCTGCGTTCCCCACCGATCCGACACCGCAGTCGCCTGGAGCAGCGTGTGACACCCGCGCACTGCACCGGCCAGCACGGCGACGACGATCAGCAGCCAGACCGGTCCGGGCAGCAGTGCCAGCGCCCAGAGCCCTGCCGCACCGGCGGCGAAGATCACGACCGTCCGCGCCCTTGCACTCGTCACTCGGGCGAACTGCGGATAGCCGAGCCTTCCGACGACCTGGCCGGCACCGATGAGCCCCAGCGCCCAGGCGGCGGTGCCGTAGGACATGCCGCGCTCCAAGAACATCGGAATGATGTTGATAGTGACGGCGAAGAGGGTGAAGGTCGCAGTCGCCATCGTGATCTGCAGGGTGATGAACTGCCGCGACCTGGTCACCGCCCGGATCGTCGCAGTCGGATTCTCCTCCGCACGCGCTGCAGAGGCATCGGTCCACCGACTGTTGAGGAAGAGCGCGTGCAGGGGCACGGTGGTGACAGCCAGGATGCCCGCCACCACGACGTAGCTCATCCGCCACCCCAACTGGTCGATCAGGGACGCGACCAGTGGTGCGAACACCGTCGAAGCCAGGCCGCCGACCAGCGTCACCGTCGTCAGCGGGCCCACCCTGCGCGGCCCGTACCAGCGGGTGATGACCGCGAATGCCGGTGGATAGAGCACCGCGGACTGGGCGAAGCCGGCCACGACCCACGCGACGAAGAACATCACCAGATTCGGTGACCACGCGACCAGCAGCATCGCGCCGACCCCGACGAGGGAGCCGGTCGTCATGACAGCGCGCGGACTCTGACGGTCCAGGAGCCGGCCCACGCGGATCCCCGCCAGCGCGGACACGATCAGTCCCGCGGACAGCGCCGCGGTGATGACGGTATGGCTCCAGCCGGTCTCCTCCGAGATCGGAGCGACGGCCACCGGGAGGGAGTAGTAGAGCAGCCCCCAGCTGACGATCTGTGCCGCGCACAGTGCGGGGAGACCACCACGGGGACGATCAGTCATGAGAGGGATCGTCCGCCGAGCCTGAAGGTGGTCTCATCTCTCCAGTATGTCTGTGCCGGTCGATAGGTCTGTGCCGGTCGATGTCCGTGCGATCGCGGGCGGGTGGAAGGCCGACGGCTCAGCAGCACGTGGACGATGCCGGCGCAGCCCCGCCGACCGCTACCAGCAGGGGCTCGTCAGACGCGTCACAGGACGGTCCGAGGTCGGCGCTGCACACGCCGGTCTCAGGAAGGTCCAGGTGCACGGCGTCCGCAGCCGCGCGGTCGCCCGCCAGTGCCGCTGCGATGGAACGGACCTGCTCGTATCCGGTGGCCATGAGGAAAGTCGGCGCCCGGCCGTAGCTCTTCATCCCGACGATGTAGAAGCCCGGTTCGGGGTGGGACAGGACCTGTTCGCCGTGCGGTTCGACGCTTCCGCACGAATGGAATTCCGGGTCGATGAGCGGGCCGAGCTGTCGCGGGGCCTCGACTGCAGGATCCAGGTCGAGGCGAAGCTCGCTCAGGATCGACAGGTCAGGGCGGAAGCCGGTGGCGGGCACGAGCACGTCCACGGTCAGGTCTTCGGGTCCAGCGGCCCCCGTCGCCAGGACACGGAGCCGGTCACCGGCGGCTTCGAATCCTGAGATCACGAAGGAGGTGTGGACGTCGATGGCGCCGGATTCGACGAGTGTGCGCAGTCGGGACCCGATCGCACCGCGTGCCGCGAGCTCGACATCGGCCTCGCCGCCGTACGTGCCGGCGACGTCAGCAGAGCGCACTGCCCAGCTGACACGGGTCTCGGGAACGTCTGCAGCCAGCTCGGCCAGGTCGAGCAGTGTGTTCGCCGCCGAATGCCCGGCCCCGACCACGAGGACGTGACGGCCCGCGAACCGTTCGCGCTCGGTGCCGTTGACCGCGGGCAGGGGCTGGGTGATGAGTCCCTGCGCCGCGGCGCGCTTCTCTCCGGCTGCGGGCAGACCCGATCGTCCCAGCGGGTTCGGCTGTGACCAGGTGCCGGACGCGTCGATCACGCTTCGGGCACGGACGTCCTCGTGCGATCCATCGGTACGGGCGATGCGCACGAGGAGCGGAGTGGCATCACGGTTCGCGCTGCGCGTCTTGTCGATGCCCTCCCGGGAGACTGCGACGACGCGCGAGTCGGTGCGGATGGCGTCATGCAGTGCCGCAGCCAGCGGGATGAGGTAGTCATCGACCAGGTCGTGGCCGGTGGGCAGGACGTCCAGGTCCGGCTCCTGCCAGCCGCTGGCCTCCAGCAGGCGCCTGGCGGCCTCGTCGATGTTGTAGCGCCACGGCGAGAACAGCCGCGTGTGTCCCCACGTGCGGATCGCGGCCGCCACGGAGTCTCCGGCCTCGAGCACCATCGGAGTGAGTCCGCGTTCACGGATGTGGGCGGCTGCGGCGAGCCCGACGGGGCCGGCACCGATGATGACGACGGGCAGATCGTGGGGCTCTGCGGCGCTGTCCTGCATGTCTCGTCTCCTGGAGTCAGTCGTGCGGTGAAGTCGGTGGCAGGGAGGTCGGTAGCCGCGAGGTCGGCAGCGGGGAGGCCCGCTGCGCGTCAGAGGGGTGAGCCGGTCAGCTGGTCGTCGACTCCAGCTCGCCGATCAGCTGCTGGATACGGGCTCTGATGTCGTCGCGGACCTGCCTGACGTCGTCGAGTCCCCTGCCTGCAGGATCGGTCAGTTCCCAGTCCTCGTAGCGCTTACCGGGGAAGATCGGGCAGGCGTCCCCGCAGCCCATCGTGATGACGACGTCGGAGGCCTGCACCGCCTCGGTGGTGAGCACCTTCGGCGAGCTCGTCGTGATGTCGATGTTCTCTTCGGCCATCGCCTCGACCGCCACAGGGTTGATCTGGTCGGCTGGCTCGGACCCGGCGGAGCGAACCTCGATCCGCCCCTCTGCCAGGTGACTCAGATATCCGGCGGCCATCTGCGAGCGGCCGGCGTTGTGGACGCAGACGAAGAGGACGCTGGGCTTGATGGTCGTGCTGGTGGCATCACGGGCAGGGGTCATCGGACCGTCCGATCTGGAGTGGGGGTCAGTCATCGAGCAATGTGGAGTGCAGAGCCTGGACGCGGGCGTCGATGTCGTCGCGGACCAGCCGCATCCGCTCGATTCCCTCGATGCCGCGCTCCGAGGGTTCATCGGTGTTCCAGGTCTCGATCGTGGCGCTCATGTCCGCGACAGGTTCGACGCGAGCGTCGGCGCCGAGGACGACGACCCGGTCGACCCGGCGCAGCAGATCGGGTGCGATCGGCTTGGGGTGCTCACCGGACATATCGGCACCGACCTCGGCGACCGCCTCGGCCGACAGCGCGTTGAGGGACGTGCCGGGCCTGGTGCCGGCCGAGTGCACCTCCACGGCGTCGCCGGCATGGCTGCGCAGCAGCGCGGCGGCCATCTGGGATTTCCCGCCGTTCTTGACGCAGACGAACAGGACACTGGGCTTGCTGTCGACTGAAGGGTTCATGAGCTCACGTCCGGGGTTCGGCGGTGGGGGACGGTCGGGTCGTTGCGGAAGAGCTTGGGGCCGGCCCACAGTGCCACGTAGACGAGGCCGACGAGGACGGGGACCTCGATCAGCGGGCCGACGACACCCGCCAGAGCCTGGCCCGAGGTGATGCCGAAGGTCCCGATCGACACCGCGATGGCCAGTTCGAAGTTGTTGCCCGAGGCGGTGAAGGCCACGCTGGTCGACTTCGCGTAGTTCAGCCCCACCGCTTTCGAGGCGAACAGGCTGATGGCGAACATGAGCACGAAGTACAGCAGCAGCGGCACCGCCATGCGGGCCACGTCCCAGGGCTGCGAGGTGATCGCCTCTCCCTGCATGGCGAACAGCAGCACGATCGTGAACAGCAGGCCGTACATCGCCCACGGGCCGATCGTCGGCAGGAACGACTCCTCGTACCACTGGCGGCCCTTGACCTTCTCCCCCAGCGTGCGCGTGAGGTAGCCCGCAAGGAGGGGGATGCCGAGGAACACGAGCACCGATGCCACGATCGCCCACACGGAGAACTGCGCCGAGGTCGTCTCCAGTCCCAGCCAGGACGGCAGCACCTGGAGATAGAACCAGCCGAGCGCACCGAAGGCCACGACCTGGAAGACGGAGTTGATGGCCACGAGCACCGCAGCGGCCTCCCGGTCACCGCAGGCCAGGTCGTTCCAGATGAACACCATCGCGATGCAGCGGGCCAGGCCGACGATGATCAGTCCGGTGCGGAACTCCGGCAGATCTGGCAGGAAGACCCAGGCGAGCGTGAACATGAAGGCCGGGCCGACGATCCAGTTGAGGAACAGCGACAGGATGAGCAGCTTCCGGTCACCCGTCACCCGATGCATCTCGTCGTAGCGCACTTTCGCCAGCACGGGATACATCATGACCAGCAGGCCGATCGCGATCGGCACGGAGATCCCGCCGATCTTCACCGCATCCAACGCTGTATCCAGCCCGGGCACGAAGCGCCCCAGCAGCAGCCCCACAGCCATCGCCGCCAGGATCCAGATCGCCAGCCAGCGGTCGAGGAAGGACATCTCCTGCCCGACGGGGCGGGCCCCCGTCTGCGCAGCAGCCGATGCCGTCGTGCTCATCAGCACTCCACTCTCTAGATCGATGGACGTCTATGAGTGAGAGTATGCGCATACATCGACGAACGTCAATGTATGGTGGGGCCATGAGTATTCCGCTGAAGAGGATGGACGCGGGCGTCGACGCCACCTCTGAGTGCTGCACCCTCGACGCTGCGCCGCTCGGTGCGGACGATGCCGGTCGGGTCGCGAAGAAGCTCAAGGCCCTCGCGGATCCGACGCGCCTGCGACTCCTGTCGCACGTCGCGGCCCAGGGGTGCGACGCGGTGTGCGCCTGCGACCTGGTCGATGTGCTCGATATCAGTCAGCCCACGATCAGCCACCACATGAAGAAGCTGGTCGAGGCGGGCCTGCTGACGCGGGAGCAGCGCGGCAAGTGGGCCCACTACACGGTGACCCGCGACGCCTTCGACGAGCTGCGCCGGTTCCTCGACCTGCGCTGAGCAGAGCGCTGAGCCGAGGCGGCTGCGCTGAGGATCACCGCTCTCTCAGCGGCGATCGTGCCATCGATCGGAACCGCCCCACGAGATGGGAACGGTCCAGCGTCAGCCGTCTTCACCCCCACGCGGAGGCATTCGTGAGGCAGAAGGGGTGGCCCGCCGGGTCGAGGAGGACGATCCACGTGTCTCCTGGCTGTTCTGCGGGCCGTTCCGCTCCCAGATCGACGAAGCGTTCCGCAGCGGCATCGACGTCCTCAACCGCCACATCGAAGTGGAACTGCTTGCTTCCGTCGTTCGGCCAGGCGGGCGGCTGGTAGTCGGGGATGGCGCCGATGCCCAGAGCGTGGCTGGGACCGGTCAGCATCGCGTAGTCCTCGTCGAGGTAGACGATCGGCCAGCCCAGGACAGCGGACCAGAAGTCGGCCATCGGCTTCGTCTCCGCCGCATCGAGGGTCACCATGGCCAGCGTCGCAGTCGGATTCTCTGCCGTCGTCTCCGTCGTCGTGCCTGTGGTCATGTCTGTCTGCGTGCCTGTCTGTGTATTCGTCATGCCTGCCATACTTCCGGCATGGGCCCCGGTCCGGATTGGACGAACGCGACACCACCGCAGATGTACGGTCATGTCCTGCGGCCCGATGAGCTGCTTGCTCGCGCCGCGTACGGCTTCGCAGAGCCGGATCCCCGCCTGGCCCGGTGGGTCGAACGGTACTGGTCTGTGCGATGGGAGTTCGCCGACGACGAGATCTTCCACACCTCCACCCTCGACGACCCCTCCGTCCACGTCACCGTCGAACGCGGTGGAGTCCTGCGCGCGGGTACCAGCGGTGCCGGCGTCTGGGTGACGGGACCGGTCTCGAAGGGCCGGTTCGACGTGAGCCTCACGGGCACCGGCGGTGTCATCGGTGTGAAGCTCCGAGTGGGCGGGGTGAGCGCCTTCGGCGACTACGACCTCGGCGCCGTTCGTGATCGCACGGTCCCCGCGCACGCATGGTTCGGGGACCACACCCCGTCCGCGGGCCTGCCGCTGGACGCACAGCATGCGGCTCCAGCACTCGACGCGTGGCTCCTGTCGCTCGCTCCGCGCGAGCCCGCCGGCGCCGACACCTTCCGGCATGTGCTCGCCGTTCTCGAATCGCCCGACGTCCCATCCCTCGCGGCGCTGGCAGAGCGGACCGGCATGAGCGCGCGCACCCTGCAACGACTCTTCCGCAGATTCGTCGGGGTGGGGCCGAAGCGGATGCTCGTGCGGGCGCGCGTCATGGACGCGGTCGCAGCGATCGACCGAGGCGACCCGCGCTCGACGACCGCTCTCGCCTATGACCTGGGCTGGTTCGACCAGTCGCACTTCGTCCGCGACTTCCGCACCGTCACCGGCGAGACGCCCGGGGCTTACGGGGTGAGGGACCGCGAGGGCACATCATGAGTGGTCATCCCATGAGGATGCCCACGACCTCGTTCGCGGTCGCGGGGACGAGCACTGCCGGCAGGAAGGAACTGTCCGTACGCCTCCGGATCTCCCGCACCTGCCACGACACCGTCGTCACACCTGCGGGGCGGCCTCCGCAGGTTCGTCTGCGCCGTCCTCCGCCGCCCGCATGACACGCAGGACGTTGCGGAACGCGAGGGCCTCCAGGTCACCCCGCGACCATCCCCGGTCAGCGAGTGCATGCAGCAGATCCTGATAGCGGGAGACGTCCTCGAGCCCCGCGGGAAGGGTCGCCGCCCCGTCGTAGTCACCGCCCAGGGCGATCCGGGTGATGCCCACGGCCTCGCGCGCGGCCTCGAGGTGAGCGACGACGCCGTCGAGCGTGGCCCGCGGCTCCGGGTGGGCGACCTCCCAGTCGGCCAGCCGCGCAGCGGCAGCCGGCGGGACCTCGGCGTCGGTGTCGCCGTAGTCGAATCCGGCGTGGTGGGCTGTGTTGTGGGCCCGGGCGTCCTCGCAGCTCTGCCCCGGACGGGGTGCCGCGGGCATGCTGTACGGCCGGGTGAGGCTGTTCGACCGGTTCGGGTCGTCGATGCCGAGGTCGATCCGGGCCTGGGATCGATCCAGGATCCACTGCCGCACGTCGGAGGAGACGAACGCGGGGACGAAGGTGAGGCCGAGGACTGAATCGGTCGCGGCGATCCGCTCGAGCACGCGGTCGGTGACGTTCCGCGGGTGCGGGTTCACGGACTGGACCGATGAGTGGGTGAACAGGGTCGGCACGGTCGAGGCACCGAGCGCGTCCAGCTGCGTGCGCTCGTTCGTGTGGGACAGGTCGACGAGCATGCCGAGTCGGTTCATCTCCGCGACCACCGCCAGGCCTTCTCCGGTGAGCCCACAGGTGGAGCGGGCGCCCGGAGAGCCCGCGGTGCCGTCGGCCTCGGCCTGCGCCTCCGCGGCTCCCGTCGCCGCCGTCGCCCAGGCGAGGTCGTCGTTGTGGGTGAGCGTCATAGAGCGGGCGCCCAGGTGGAACATCTGCCGCAGCACCGCCAGGGAATCAGCGATCGACTGGCCGCCTTCCAGCCCGATGAGGCTGGCGATGCGGCCGGTGGCGAGCGCGGATTCGACGTCATCCGCCGTGCGCGCCGGCTGCAGGGTCTCCGGGAACGCGGCCGTGAGCCGGTGGATCGCATCGATCTGCTGCAGTGTGGCGACGACCGCGTCCTCCTGGGGGATGGAGGACGGCACCCATGCGGACCAGAACTGTGCGCCCACTCCCCCACGGCGCATCCGCACCAGGTCGGTGTGCAGCTCCTCCCGGACCTGGTTCAGCCTCTGCACGTCGTAGCCGGCCTTCTCCCGCAGGGCGAAGGGCAGGTCGTTGTGGCAGTCGAGGACGGGGATCAGCGATGTCATGTCAGGCATCGTCCGAGTGTAGGACGCCGCAGGACATCAATACCGTCCGCCAGACCAATAAAGTCGACTTATTCTTCTCATCTGCATGAAACTCATAGACAGACCGCCTGAACATCCGTTAAGTTCTCATCCGTCACCAGCCTGCTCAAGACATCGATGACGAGGAGTTGCAGGATGAAGGTTTTCGCCGCCCCGGGTCCCGACGCACCGTTCGAGGAGATGGAGGTCGAGTCCCCCACTCCCACGGGCCGTCAGGTTCTGCTCCGTGTGACCCACAGCGGTGTCTGCCACACAGACACCCACAGCCACTCGGGACAGTACGACCTGGGCGGAGGAGCCAGCCTGTCCATCGCCGACCGCGGTCTGGAGTACCCGGCCGTCTTCGGCCACGAGATCGTCGGCGAAGTCATCGCAGTCGGACCAGATGCAGCAGATGTGACAGCGGGCGACAGCCGCATCGTGTTCCCCTGGGTCGGATGCGGCACCTGCGGACGCTGCGCGGCGGGACATTCGAATCTGTGCCGCACCAGTGAGGCGACCGGTGTCTTCCGCTGGGGAGGCTTCGCCACCGAGGTCCTGATCCGCGACTCCGATTTCCTGGTCGACTACGAGGGACTGGACCCCAGTTGGGCCGCCACTCTCGCCTGCAGCGGTCTGACCTCGTTCTCCGCTGTGAACCGCATCCTCCCCCTCGATGAGGACGAGACGGTCGCCGTGATCGGCACCGGCGGTGTCGGGCTCGCAGCGATCGCGCTCCTGTCCCGGATGACGTCCTCCCGCATCGTCGCCGTCGACGTGAACGACGCCAACCTGGAGAGCGCCGCCGGCCTGGGAGCCCACGTCACCGTCAACTCACGGAATCTGGGGGCGACGTCGCTCGCAGAGCACCTGGGTGGCCCTGTGCAGGCGATCGTCGACTTCGTGAACTCCAGCGATACGTTCACCTTCGCCTTCGCCTCGATCGACAAGGGCGGCACGATCGTTCCGGTGGGGCTGTTCGGCGGCAGCGCGCAGGTCTCCACCGCGCTCCTGCCGCTCAAAGCCGTGTCCGTCATCGGCAACTACGTGGGCAATCTGACGGATCTGCGAACGCTCGTGGAGATGGCGAAGACGCAGGACCTGCCGAAGGTCCCCATCATCGAGCGTCCGTTCACACTTGCGGACACGACGGACAGCCTCGCCGAACTCACCGCTGGAACCGCCACGGGCCGCACCGTCCTCGTCGGCTGACCGACGAATCGACGACCAGCAGACCGGACGCCCCACCTGGACGCCGGCCGCCGCACGGAGGCCGGACGACCCCGACGAAAGGGCTCGCTGCGATGGCGCAGCCGACAACCTCCTCACAGACTCCCCCCTCGCAGAATCCGCCCCTCGCCCCTGAGCACGCGCTGTCGAAGAAGCAGCGCCGCACATCGCTCGTCGCGGTCGTGTCCGGGAACTTCCTCGAATGGTTCGACTGGACCGTGTACGCGATCTTCACGACGTACATCGCTGCGAACTTCTTCGACTCCGGGGACAGCACGTCCGCCGTCCTCATGACGCTGGGAGTGTTCGCCGGCGGGTTCTTCGCCCGGCCCATCGGAGGTCTGGTCTTCGGGCGGATCGGTGACCGGCTGGGACGGAAGACCGCCCTGGTGCTCGCGATGGTCATGATGGGCCTGGGCAGCGCGATCATCGCCGTCATGCCCACCTACGAATCGATCGGCGTCTGGGCTTCGGTCGGTCTCTTCGCCGCCCGACTCATCCAGGGCATGGCCCACGGCGGTGAGTCCGGGAACGCGTACACCTACCTCGCGGAGATCGCGCCGAAGGACAAGCGCGGCCTCTGGGGCTCGAGCATCATGGTCACCGTCACGCTGGGCGTCATGGCCGCCACAGCCCTGGGAGCACTCCTGACCTCCGTGCTCGCGGAGGACGCGATGAACTCGTGGGGCTGGCGCATCGCGTTCGGCATCGGCGCACTGCTCGCGATCTTCGCGCTCTTCGTCCGTCGTCAGGCCGAGGAGAGCCAGTTCTTCGAAGATGCGAAGGCTGACGAGGACACGTCCGCCGCCCGCCAGATCAGCCGCAAGCACCTCGCCATCATCGCGCTGCGCATCGTGCTGCTCACCTCCCTCACCATGGTGCTGTACTACACGTGGATGAGCTTCTTCTCCGCCTATGCGATCAGTTCGAAGGGCATGGCGGAGCAGGGCGCCTACCTCGCCAGCCTGGGCGCCCAGGTCGTCGCCATCATCGTCCTGCCGCTCTGGGGCGCACTGTCCGACCGCATCGGCAGGAAGCGGCAGATGCAGCTCTGGGCGCTGGCAGTCATGGTCATCGTCTTCCCCGTCAGCTGGATCCTCACCGACGAGCCCTGGACACTCTTCCTCGCCCAGTCCATCGCACTGGTCGTGTGGGCGATGCAGGCCTCGATCCACTCGACCGTCATGGCGGAGCAGGCTCCCACGGAGGCCCGTTCGACAAGCGTCGGCGTGTGGTCATCGGTGGGTGCCGCACTCACCGGCGGCACCGCTCCGTACCTCAACACGTGGCTGACCGGGATGGGGCTCGAATGGGTGTTCTCCGCCTACATCATCGTGCTCGCGATCGTCACGCTCATCACGCTGCGGTTCACCCCGGAGACTGCCGGGCTCACGGTGGACGAGATCCCGCTCCCCGGCGAGAAGTCGCCCCCGGTCACCCGCTGACGGCGCCCGCCCGTCCCCGCAGTCGCGCGTCCCCGCAGTCGCCCGCCCGTCCCCGCAGTCGCGCGTCCCCGCAGTCGCCCGCCCCTGCATCCCCACCTGACCCGACCACACGTCTGGAGAACCATGTTCGACGAGTCCCACACCTTCACGCTCACGATCGCCGGCGAACCGATCGCCGGAGCGGCCGATCCGCTCACCGTGGTGAATCCCGCGACGGCGCAGCCCCTCGCCGAGGCCCCCTCCGCAGACCATTCCCAGCTGAACGCTGCGGTCACCGCGGCGCGGGACGCCTTCACGACGTGGCGTAAGCGTCCGTGGGAGGAGCGCCGTGACGCTGTGCTCGCGTACGCCGCCGTGCTCGAGGCCGAGGCCGATTCCCTCGCCCGCCTCCTCACCGCGGAACAGGGCAAGCCACTCGCCGCCGCCCGCGGTGAGGTCGCGCGGGCGATCGACTGGACCCGCAGCCTGGCGGACCTCGAGATCCCCACCCGCACCGCGGTCGACGACGACACCCACACCGCCCGTGTCCGCCACGTTCCGATCGGTGTCGTCGCGGGCATCGTCCCGTGGAACTTCCCCGTCACCCTGGCGATGTGGAAGATCGCCCCCGCACTGCTCACCGGGAACACGGTGGTCCTGAAGCCTTCTCCCTTCACGCCGCTGACCGGCCTGATGCTGGGAGAGCTGTCCCGCGGGGTCCTGCCCCCGGGCGTCCTCAACGTCATCACCGGCGACGACGACCTGGGCCCCGCCCTGACCGCGCACCCCGGCGTCGACAAGATCGCTTTCACGGGGTCCACCGCGACCGGCAAGGCCGTCATGGCGTCTGCTGCTGCGGACCTCAAGCGGGTCACCCTGGAGCTGGGCGGGAACGATGCGGCCGTGATCCTGCCGGATGCGGACGTGGAGGAGCTCGCGCCCGCGCTCTTCTGGGCGTGCTTCGCGAACACGAGCCAGTACTGCTTGGCGACGAAGCGCGTCTACGTCCACGAGGACGTCCACGAATCGTTCCTCCGTGCGCTGGTGCAGTACGCGGATTCCGTCGTCGTCGGCGACGGTGCGGAAGCGGGGACGCAGATGGGCCCGCTGCAGAACCGGAAGCAGTACGAACGGGTGCTCGAGGTCATCGCGGAGTCCGAAGCCGCCGGGCACACGATCGCCTACCGCGGGACCAGGCACCCCGACGAGGGGTTCTTCATCGGTCCCGTGATCGTCGACCAGCCGCCCGAGGACGCCTGGCTCGTGCAGGAGGAGCCGTTCGGCCCGATCGTCCCAGTGCTCACCTACACAGACGTCGACGACGTCGTGGAGCGTGTCAATGCGAGCCGCTACGGGCTGGGCGGATCCGTGTGGGGCACGGACGTCGACCGGGCGGTCGCCGTCGCAGAGCGGATCGAGTCCGGAGTCGTCTGGGTCAACGAGATCCACCGACTGTCACCGCAGTTCCCCCTGGCCGGGCACCGCGAATCGGGCATCGGCCGCGAGAACGGGATCGAGGGGCTGCTCGAGTACTGCAGCACCCAGGTGATCGCCGTCAGCAGATGAGGTGCCCGCGCCTCGCACAGGTGTGAGGAAGCCGATCCCCTCACGGTGCGACACCCACAGCCAGAGCCCGACCGTCGTGAGCACCGTGACGGGGATCGACACGAGCAGCATGCGGGGATCCACCGCGCCCTGCGCGACGGTGGCTGGTGCGAACGGGGACATGAGGAACAGCGTGAGGTTGTTCGCCGTGTGCACCACGATCGGCAGCTCGATCCCGCCGGTCTTCCAGGCGAGGAGGCCCATCGCCACAGCGAACACGGCGATGTCGATCTGTCCCCAGACGTCGTACTCGTGGCCGATGACGAACAACGGCACCGGCAGCAGGATCCCCCACAGCGGCGAGCGCAGCCACGTACCGCAGACCTGCATCGGCAGCGCTCGGAAGACGTACTCCTCGGCCGCGCACTGCAACGGCACGGCCACCACGACGATGAGCAGGACGGCGAGGACCATGCCACGCTGCGGTGGCTCGCTGAACGGTGCCCCGGAGAACACGACCAACGCGCCGTTCACCACTGCGAAGACGGGGATCACCACAGCGGCCGCTGTGAGCGCCAGCGACCACCGGAACCCGCCTGCGACCGAGTGGACCGTGCCTGCAGCAGCTCCTCGACGTCCGCCGAGGAGCCGGTGCGCTCCCAGCACCGCCGGCAGCATCACTGCGAGGATGCCGAGGCCCATCGCCGTGTCCATCGGATTGCTCGGATCGTCGAGCTCCGGGCTCGCATCCGGGACTCCGGGGATCAGCGAGAGGAGGACGGCGCTGATCAGCAGGGCGGCGAACAGGGCCACGGCGATCACTGCGGCGCAGATCACGACCACGATGGGTCGCCACCAGCGCGCGGCCTCCGGCCGGACGTGGGCGAGGCGGTGGTAGGGCAGGGCTCTGGACGGCGCATTCGAGGTCATGCCTCCAGGCTTCCCGCTGTCGGAGGGCGCCGGATCAGGCGGAAGGCTGATCCTCCGTCCTCATACGAAAGCACGATCCCGCCCGCCCGGGGCGGTCCCTAGACTGAGCCGGTGTCCACCGACCTCACTGCACCGCCCTCGGCAGCCCGCCGCCGAGGCCTCACCCTCCTCACATCCCTCACGTGCCTCCTGCTCGGCGCTGGGTGCTGGTTCGTGGGCACGGGGTTCACACTCGACGAATCGCCCCAGCCGGTCCCCTCCGTCGTCTCGGCCGTCCTCGTCCTCGATGCCGTGGTCGGCATCGCCGCGGCTGCCGCGATCGGCCCGATGCGGCGTGCGGGCGCCTGGAACCTCCTGATCATGCTCGTCGGCGTCCCCAGCGCGTGGGCGCTCCCGGCGTTCGTCGTCGCCGCAGTCCGGATCGGCCGTCTGCGCACTCTGCGCACGGACGTGGCCGCCGTCCTCGTCGCGCTCGCGGCCTGGCTGGCCCACTCCTTCGTGGTGCCGCGGTTCGCCGGTGGCCTCGCCGACGCCCTCGTGGAGGCGGCGATCGTCGTCGTGCTCACCGTCTCGCTCCTGCTGTGGGGCCGTGTCCGCTCCACCCGTGCCGCTCTCATCGCCTCACTGCGGGCCCAGGCCGAGGCGGCTCAGCGCGAACGGTCGGCCGAGGTCCAGCGCGTCCTCGCGGAAGAGCGCGTCGCACTCGCCCGCGACATGCACGACGGTCTCTCCCATCACCTCTCGCTCATCTCGATGCACGCGGGGGCGCTGGCCTACCGTGATGACCTGCCTGCCGCCCGGGTGCGGGACATCGGGCAGACTCTGCGCGATTCCGCCACCGCCGCCCACACCGATCTCCGCCACCTCCTCCTCTCGCTGCGCGAAGAGTCCGTCGCCACCGGGGTGGACGCCGCGCCGCTGGCCGACGCGACTTCGATCGAGGCCCTTCTCATCCGCGAGCAGGATCGCGGGGCCACCATCAGCGTGAGGTGGGAGGGCGTCTCCATCGCCGATCTCGCCGAGGCGCCACGGCCCCTCGCCGTTGCGCTCGAGCGCATCCTCGCCGAATCGCTCGTCAATGCTCGGAAGCACGCACCGGGCGCGCCTGTCACCGTCACCCTCGCGCGCACGCGGGACTCGCCCGACGCCTCGGCCGCCGAGGTCGTCCTCCGTGTGACGAATCCGCTCGCCACCCGCGGTCCCGGGCCGGTGGAGGAGGCTGCGGCCGAGCCCACCGGCACGGGATTCGGCCTCGCGGGGGTCACGGAGCGCGCCCGACTGCTCGGCGGCTCCGCACACTGGGGCACCGACCTGCGGCCGGGAGCCGACCCGCCGTCACGAGCCGACGGAGGCACATTCGCACTGGAGGCGAGGATCCCGTGGACCTGATGACTGAGACGCAGGCGACTGAACCGATTCGCGTGCTCATCGTCGACGACGAGAGCCTCATGCGCGCGGGGCTTCGCCTCATGGTCGACGACACCGCCGGGATCACCGTCGTCGGCGAGGCCGCCGACGGCCCGACAGCACTGTCCCAGGCCCGTGTCCTCGATCCCGATGTCGTCCTCATGGACATCCGCATGCCCGGCATGAGCGGCATCGAGACGACCGCGGAGCTCACCCGCACGGGGGCACGGGCACGCGTGGTCGTGCTCACCGCCTTCGACGCCGATGGGTTCCTCGTCGAGGCCCTGCGTGCAGGAGCCGTGTCCTTCCTGCTCAAGGAGTCGGCACCGGAAGCGGTCATCGAGGCGATCCACGGTGCCGTGCGGGGCCGTGCCCGGTTCTCTCCGTCCGTCCTGGACCGGCTGGTCCGCATCGCCTCGACAGAGGCATCCGGGCGCGCGGCAGTGCCGACTCAGGCCGGTTCCGGGGGCTCTGCGCCACCGGCGGCCCTGACTCCGCGCGAGTGGGACGTCGGCCGCCTCGTCGCGCAGGGACTGACGAACGCGGAGATCAGCGACGCACTCGTCCTCAGCCTGCCGACGGTGAAGACCCACGTGAGCCATCTGTTCGACAAGCTGCTGGTGACGAACCGGGTGCAGCTCGCGATCAGGATCCTCGAGCACGACGGCTGACGAAGCGGCGGGCGGTGCGACTGCCACGTCTCTGGCGGGATGCGGGCCTGCGGGTACGTGGGCCTGCAGGGACATAGGCCTGCAGGGCGTGGTCCTGTGGCAGGACTCAGGCAGCAGGCTGCCTCAGGCGTCGCCGGAGTGCGGCCTGCGCACGTTCACGCGCGTCTTCTGCGCCTCACCGTCGAGATAGGCGTCGACCCGAGTCGCCGGGTCGGCCTCTGCCGTGAGCGCTGCGGACGGGTCGTCGGTCCCCGCACCGCCGCTCTGCGCTGCCTTCGCGATCTGCGAGTCCAGGTCGTCGAAGTCGTCTGCCGTCTCGTCCAGATCCTCGAGGAGCTTCGCGATCGACTCCGCGTGGGACTCCGCCTCGAGGTTGAGATCGCGGAACTGCGAGCCGATCGTCTCGTCGCCCGCCGTGCGCGACACGATGTCGAGCACCCGTTCCCCGACCTCGCGCGTGCGCTCCGAATGGTCGAGCGCGATGAGCTGGGCGTCGAGTGCGCGCAGGTGCTCGAGGTATTCGTGCATCGAGAGGACCCGGTCCGCGATCGATTCGAACGCCTCCGCCAGCCGACCCAGATACGCCCTGACCCGGACCGCCTCCGTGCCGTCGCGCATCGCGTCGAGCTCCGTGCGGACGTTCACCAGTTCGACGAGCCGCACACCCACGTTCGCGACCATCTCGTCCAGGTCCACCCGGGCCACGTGGTCGGCGAGGATCGGGTGGGTCCACGCACGGGTCGCCGCGATGCGCGTCGCAAACGTGACTGCGAGGTGGAACAGTCGCTGCTCGTCCGTGTCCTGCGCGTTCTTCACGCCGGGGACGAACCCCAGCGCGGTCGGGGTGACCCACCGAGCACTGCGGGCGACCTCGCGGTCCTTGCGCGACAGCCGCTTGGGATCGCGCAGATACTTCGTGCCGGTCACGGCACCTGTGGCTCCGGTGCCTGCTGCGAGCAGGCCAGTGGCCGCGATTCCTCCGGCGAACGGATCACCGGCGAGCCACGAGACGCCGAAGGTGCCGAGCCCCACCACACCGGTCGTCACAGCACCTGCGCCCGTCAGAGCACGGAAGAGGACGTTCGAACGGATGAGGTTGCGGGTCTCACCCGGTGTACCGAGCGCGCGGGCGGGATTCGTCTGTCGCGACGCAGGCAGGGCGTACCCGCGCGCCTCCCACGTGCGGAGGACTGTATCCGTCACGGAATCGGGCACCAGGATGCGGTAGGCGGGCATGCGCCCGGCGCACTGCTCTCGCCACAGCTTCTTCCACCGGTGACGTGCCATCGGCCCCTCCCTCGAACGCGGTGCCACCATGGTAATGAAACAGTCTGGATGATCGGTCGGAAGGGTCCTCTATCCGCGCAGTGCGGCGATGTCGATCTTCTTCATCTCCATCAGCCGTGCGTAGGCGCCCGGTCGTGCCATGAGGTCCTCGATGTCGCGCGGGACGATCTGCCAGCTCACACCGAACTCATCGCGGCACCACCCGCACTGCTCCGCGGACGGATCGGTCGACAGCACGGCCCACAGCCGGTCGAGGTCATCCTGCCCCTCAGCCTTCACCATCAGTGAGAAGCCTTCGCTGAAGGTGAAGGGCTGTTCCACCCCCGAATCCATCGCGGTGAGCCATTCGTCCGTCCGCGGGTCCTCTTTTCCGGGCCCCAGTCGGACATCGGAGTACATGCAGGAGCCCGCGGTGGCGGGCCCGGTCTGCTCCGGGTACGTGGCGACGGTGCCGACCTCAGAACCGGGGAAGAGGGACGTGTAGGCGGCGACGGCCTCGGCTGCGCGGTTCTGTGCGGATCCGCAGAACATCAGCGCCGGGACGAGGAACGGGCGCGCAGGGGCGCCCGGCTCGGAGAGGAAGAGCTGCCAGCTCACCCCGTAGCGGTCCTCGATCCAGGCGTAGCGCGGAGAGAAGGGGTACTCGTCCAGCGGCATCAGTGTCGTGGCACCGACCGACAGGCGATCGTGCACCTCGTCCAGGTATGCGCGCGGGTCATCAGCGACGTGAGGGCTGAAGTGCAGCATGAAGCCGGCGGACGGGTTCGGACGGAAGGTGTCGTCGGCGTTGATGAGGGCGAGGGGACGTCCGTGTATCTCCAGGTCGATGCCCACGACCTCACCGGCGAATGACGTCTGGAAGTCGGGGAGGCCGTCAGTCGGATAATGGGACCGCGCTGTCTCACGCGCCTGCCGGAACGCGCCCGTGTAGAGTGCCGCGGCTTCCGCCGCGGTGCGGTCGTGCCAGATGTGCGGGACGATGGTGCCCATCCACTCAGTATCCTCTTCGCAGGGGTGAGTGGGAAGAGGTCCGGTGGAGCTCTGTCAGCACGGGTCCGCCCCGCACGATACTGTCGCTACGACTCCCATCAGCCCATCAGACCGGAGAGCGTCACGGTGACGGCGACGCCGACACGATTGGGCGCGTCGAGCTTCGCCATGACCCGGTTGAGGTGGGTCTTCACCGTCGCTTCGCTCGAATAGGTCGCCTCTGCGATCTCCCGGTTGCCCATCCCCTGCGTGACGAGCTCTGCGACCTCGCGCTCCTTGGCAGTGAGCCCGGCCAGCAGTTCGCGTGCTTCGTAGCGGCGGGTACTCTCCTGACGTCCTCGGTGCATGGCGATGAGCCGGGTCGTCGCCCGCGGAGACGCGAAGCCTTCGCCTCCGTGCACCGTGCGGATCGCTTCTGCAAGATCCTGCGGTGCGATCTCCTTGTGGATGAAACCGGCTGCGCCTGCTTCCAAGGAGCGGAACAGGTTGTCGTCCGTGTCGAAGCTGGTGAGGGTGACGACTTCCGGGGCCCGCGGCATGTTCCGCATCCGGCCCGCTGCTTCGATCCCGTCCATCACCGGCATCTGGATGTCCATGAGGACGACGTCCGGGAAGTGGCGAGTCGCCTGTTCGAGGGCTTCAGCTCCCGTGCCCGCATGGCCGACGACTGTGATGTCCTCCGCGTAGGACAGGATCTGGCCGAGCGCCGAGCAGACCATCGGGTCGTCATCGACGAGGAGGACACGGATCGGCTGCTCAGACGACATGCCATCACCCTAGAACAGGGGACGGACACAGCTCGTCGTGCATTCGCCTCGTGGACACGATCCGTCCGTGCGCACTCCGACTGCGGATCGCTCTCAGGCTGTGGGAACCGGCGGCTCTCCCCGACCGGCGAACGGAGGCATCCGGATATCGACGACGAAGAGGTCTCCGCGCGGACCCACCGCAGCCTGGCCGCCGAGCATCCGCGCCCGCTCCTCGATGCCCGGCACTCCCATGCCGCCCCCGGTGCCCGAGAGGTCGACGCGGCGCCCTGCCGCGCGGGCGTCTTCGCCAGGGTGCGGCGCTCCGAGAGGGTTCGACACGAGCACCCGTGCTCCCCCGTGAGCGCTGACCCGCACATCGACGGTGACGGGCACTCCGGGGGCGTGCTTCATCGCGTTCGTGAGGGCCTCCTGCACGATGCGGTAGACCGCCCGGTCCAGCACGGTCGGCACACTCTCGAGGTCCTGCAGCAGGAGCACCGGGCGGATATCGACGCCTGCGGCCGCGACCGATTCGACGAGGTCCGGCACGGTGCGGACGGCCGCGACCACCGGTGAGCTCGATTCCCCCGCTGCGGGTCGCGGTGCACCCGGCGTCCCCTCGCGCACACCGCTCACGAGGTTCCTCAGATCGTCCAGGGACGCCTTCGCCTCATGCCGGAGCGCCGCGGCCGCCGCGACCGAACGCTGGTCGTCGCCGGCCACTTCGAGTGCACCGCTGTGCAGGGAGATGACGGAGAGGCGATGCGACAGGGTGTCGTGCAGCTCCTGTGCGAGGAGCTGGCGCTCCGACTGCCGGGCCAGCTGATCCGACAGGGACTCGCTGCGCTGCGTCTGCCGGACCGCGACCGCCTCCACCGTGCGCATCCTCCGTGTGCGTCGGACCAGACATCCGCCGCCCACGGCGATCGCGAGGGAGATGACTCCTGCACCGATCGTCAGGAGATCGACCCCCAGCGCCGTGCCCGGCGGCGGCACCGGGGTGTCGACACCCATCAGGTGCTGCGGCTCCGACACGAAGACGAATGCGAGCGGGTTGAGGGCGGGGTGACGCAGCCACGCCCAGACGGTTGCCCAGACCACCACGACGGCGCCTGCGGCGGTCGTGATGATCGCTGTACGACGAGGAAGACGGATCACGCTGTGGAACATCCCGATGAGCAGGAGGAGGACATCACCTCCGACGAGTCCTGACAGAGCCCCTGCGGCCAGCGGGATCCACGGCCATCGCGTCCGGACGAAGACGGTGGCCCAGAGGATCCAGAAGACCAGCACGACGAGCACACCGATCGTGGAGAGCTCTCCGCTCGCGTCGAACGCGCCGGGGACACCGACCGTCGACAGCGAGCTCACGAAGATCCCGACGACGAACAGCACCAGTCCGACCGCGACGTCGCCGATGATGCGCAGCACGCGCCGGCGGCGTTCACCGCGCATCCGATGGGCGACATCACTGTTCGGCGTCGCCAAGGTCTCTGTGTTCACACCCTCACGGTATCCGGGGGCACGGACGCACGCCTCGACCGTCCGGTCGGTTGCTGAGCACCGCAGACCAACCACTCGGCTGGTCCGATCCATCCGGTCGGTCGACGCGCCACCGGACGTCGTCGACGGACGCTTGAGGTGTCGCGGCGAGACCGTCGCAATCACCACCGCCACACCTCAGGAGAATCATGACGAACCCCCAGCACCCCACCCCTCAGCCCGATCCGCAGGCGGGCCCCGGTCACCCCGCAGGGCAGCATCCGGGGCAGCAGTACGACCCGCAGCCGGCCCACTACGGCTACACCCAGCAGCCCAGCCCGCACGGCTACGCACAGCAGCCGGGTGCCCCCGGGTATGCACAGCACCCCGGCGCCTCGACATACATGGAGGCTGCGGGACATCCCCAGAACGGTCAGCAGCAGGGCGCGCATCCGCAGGGAGGACAGCCTCCTCACCCCGGCCAGCCGACCCCGGCGAAGCGCAGGAAGCCGCTGTGGAAGCGCTGGTGGTTCTGGCTGCTCGCGATCATCGCGCTGTTCATCATCATCTCCGCCGGCGGCGGCGATGACTCCGCCGAGGATGCGAGTGCCTCCGCAGACAGCGGCACCGCCGACGAATCGGCTGCCGACGCCTCGGGCGAGGATGATGCGGACGAAGGCGAGGACGAGGCTCCCGCCGAGGCCGCATCCGAATACGGCGTCGGCGATGCGGTTGCGACCGGTGATTGGGAGGTGACGGTCAACGACGTCGCATCCGGGGTCTCCGAGCTGGGCGACGAGTTCCTCGGCACGACCGCGCAGGGACAGTTCATCCTCGTGGACATGTCCGTCGCCAATACGGGCAGCGAGCCGTCGTTCTTCTTCGAGAGCGACGTGAGCCTCCAGGACGCGGAGGGCAACACGTACTCGCCGGACACCGAGGCCGGGATCTACGCCGCCACCGACAGTGACGTCATGCTGCTGGAGGAGATCAATCCCGGCAACACCGCCACCGGTGTGATCGTCTACGACGTTCCCGCGGACGTCACTCCGAACGTGCTGGAGTTCCAGGGCGGGATCTTCGACCAGCCGGCCACCGTCGCGCTGGACTGAGAGCCGGCCTCGGCCGCCCCGCACCGCCGCACCGTTCGGCCAGCCGGGTGCCGGTGAGACGCGTGAGTGCACTGTGGCCCGGTTCCGTGCGGAACCGGGCCACAGTGCACTCACGCGGCGGTCGCTGCGAAGGGGCCCTGCGAAGGATCGCGGCGAAGCCGGCCAGGTCAGCCGTTGATGCGCGCCAGGATCATCTCGCGCGCCGTGCCCGCGTCCGCCTGGCCCCGGGTGGCCTTCATGATGGGCCCCATGAGCGCACCGACCGCCTGCATCTTCCCGCCCCTGATCTTCTCGACCACGTCCGGATTCGCGGCGATCGCCTCGTCCACGGCGGCCTCGAGCGCGCCGGTGTCCTCAACGATCTGCAGGCCGTCGGCCTCCATCACCTGAGACGGTGTGCCACGACCCTCGACGACTCCCGCGAGCACCTTCCGTGCCAGCTTGTCGTTGAGCTTTCCATCGTCGATGAGCTGCTGGAGCTCTGCGACGTTCGCTGGCGTCGCGAGCCCGTCGGCCTCCACCTCACGCTGCTTGGCGACGCGTGCGATCTCACCCATCCACCACTTGCGCGCCGCATCCGGCGTGGCGCCGGCGACCACGGTGGCCTCGACCGGATCCAGGAGTCCCGCGTTGATGATGTCGCGGATCTCCAGCTCGCTGATCCCCCAATCGTCCAGCAGACGGCGGCGGCGTGCGGCCGGCAGCTCCGGCAGACCCGCCCGGATCTCCTCGACCCAGTCCCGCGACGGAGCGACGGGGACCAGGTCGGGCTCCGGGAAGTAGCGGTAGTCGTCCGCATCGGACTTCGGGCGTCCCGACGAGGTCGATCCGTCCGACTCGTGGAAGTGGCGCGTCTCCTGCACGATGGCACCGCCCTGGTCGAGGATCTCCGCCTGGCGGGCGATCTCGTACCGGACCGCCCGGTCGATCGAGCGGAACGAGTTCACGTTCTTCGTCTCCGTGCGCGTCCCCAGCGGCGCATCCGCGTCCTTCCGCAGCGACACGTTGATGTCCGCGCGGACGTTGCCCTGCTCCATCCGCGCCTCGGAGACCCCGAGGGCCCGGAAGATGTCCCGCAGCGTGCGCACGTAGGCGGCTGCGACCTCGGGAGCGCGGTCCCCCACCCCGGTGATCGGATGGGTGACGATCTCCACGAGCGGCACACCGGCGCGGTTGTAGTCGACCAGCGAGTGATCGGCGCCGTGGATGCGGCCGGAGGCCCCGCCCACGTGCGTGTTCTTGCCCGCGTCCTCCTCCATGTGCGCCCGCTCGATGGCGACGGGCACGATCGTGCCGTCCTCCAGCTCGACGTCGATGCTGCCGTCGAAGGCGATCGGCTCATCCGCCTGCGAGGTCTGGAAGTTCTTCGCCAGATCCGGGTAGAAGTAGTTCTTCCGCGCGAACCGGCACGATTCCGCGATCTGGCAGCCCAGCGCCAGGCCGATGCGGATGGCGTACTCGATCGCCATCCGGTTCACGACCGGCAGAGCGCCCGGCAGACCCAGCGATGTGGGGGTCGTGTTCTCGTTCGCGCTCCCGCCGAACGTGTTGGGGGCGTCATCGAACATCTTCGTCGCGGTGCCCAGCTCCACGTGCACCTCGATGCCCAGAGCCGGGTCGTACGTCGCGACTGCGTCCTCATACTTCATGTGCGTGTCCTCCCGGCCTCAAGCACTCGTCGTTGCGGATTCGGCCGCATAGTCCGTCGGCACTCCGGCCCAGAGGGGTGCTCCCGCAGCGTCGGTGACCAGGGCCTCGATCGCGGAGCCCACCTCGTAGAGGCGAGCGTCCTCGCGGGCCGGTGCCAGCAGCTGGAAGCCCACGGGCATGCCGTTCGCCAGGCCCGCCGGCAGGCTCATGCCGGGGATGCCGGCCAGGTTCGCCGGGATCGTCGCCGCGTCACCCAGGTAGAGCGCCATCGGGTCGTCGTCGTTCTCCACCCCGAACGGCAGAGCCGTCGTGGGAGCGGTCGGCGACACGAGCACGTCCGCCTTCTCGAAGGCTGCCGCCAGATCGCGCTGCACCAGGGTGCGCACCTTCTGCGCAGAGCCGTAGTAGGCGTCGTAGTAGCCGGCCGACAGCGCGTAGGTGCCCAGCAGGATGCGGCGCTTGACCTCCGCGCCGAATCCGGCCGCGCGGGTCGTGCTCATCACGGTCTCGGCAGTGACGGGGCCGGTCTCCGGCTCTGCACGCAGACCGAACCGCATCCCGTCGTAGCGAGCGAGGTTCGACGATGCCTCCGACGGCATGATCAGGTAGTACGCGTCCAGGGCGTAGCGCAGGGACGGCATGTCGACCTCGACGACCTCCGCACCGGCCTTCCGGGCGAGTTCGAGTGCGGACACGAACGCCGCGCGCACACCCTCGTCGTAATCGTCGGCGGACAGTTCCCGGATCGTGCCCAGGCGCTTGCCCTGGAGCGAACCGTCGCGGGCTCCGGCCTCGACTGCGGCGAGGAAGTCCGGCACACCGTCCGACAGCGACGTCGAGTCACGCTGATCGTGACCGGCCATCAGCTGGTGGAGGGCGGCGGCATCGGCCACGGTGCGGCCCAGCGGACCCACCTGGTCGAGGCTCGAGGCCATCGCCACGATCCCGTAGCGGGACACGGAGCCGTACGTGGGCTTCACACCCACTGTGCCGGTGAATGCGGCGGGCTGGCGGACGGAGCCGCCGGTGTCCGTGCCGACTGCCAGCGGTGCCTGGAAGGCCGCTGCCGAACTCGCAGCACCTCCCGAAGACCCCCCGGGGACCGTGGTCGTGTCCCACGGGTTCCGCGTGGGGCCGAACGCGGAGTGCTCCGTCGTCGATCCCATCGCGAACTCGTCCATGTTGGTCTTGCCCAGGACGGGCAGGCCCGCGGCCTTGATCTTCGTGTAGACGGTCGCGTCGTAGGGCGGCACCCAGTCCTCGAGCATCTTCGAGCCGGCGGTCGTGCGGATGCCTGCGGTGACGACGACGTCCTTGAGGCTCACGGGCACGCCCGCGAACGGATGGAGGTCCTCACCAGCTGCGCGTCTGCGGTCCACGTCTGCGGCAGTGGCGAGCGCGACGTCCGGGGTGACGGAGATGAACGAGCCGATGACGTCGTCCGTCGCCTCGATGCGATCCAGGTGCGCACGGGTCACGTCGGTCGACGTGTACTCCCCTGCGCGCATGCCGTCCGCCAGCTGCGCGGCGGTGAGTCGAGTGAGGTCCTGGCTCATGTCAGTCCTCCCCGAGGATCTGGGGGACGAGGAACTTGCCGTCCTCCGACGCGGGGGCGCCGGACAGCGCCTGCTCCGCGGTGAGGGGGCTTCCCACGACGTCGTCGCGGAGGACGTTCGTCAGCGGGATGGGGTGGCTGGTCGCGGGGACGTCGTCCGTCGCCACCTCCGCCACTCGGGCGACGTTGGCGAGGATCTCGTTCAAGTCCCCTGCTGTCTTCTCAAGCTCTTCGCTGGTCATGGCGATCCTGGCGAGTTCCGCCAGGTGCTCGACCTGTCCAGCGGTGATCGCGGCTGCGTCAGCCATCCCCACCCTCTCTCAAACGATGTCGTATCGCAGGCCAGTCTACGACGCGGGCGCAGGCGCAACGACAGGCACCGTGCGGTGTGCGGGGTGCGGGTGCGGGATGCAGGTGAGGGGTGCGAGTGCGGCGGGCTCAGCCCCTGAATCCTGCCCATCGCTTCCTCCCCCGTCGTATCGGGTTCGGAGACCGCGCTGCTCAGTGCGAACATCGGCGTCGCGATCTGCTCGCTGTCCACCCCGGGCATCCTCCCGACCCGGCCCCGCGCCAGCACACGAAACCCCACCTTTCATCAGACCAACCAGCTTCTTTGGTATGCGGTGTGATGAAAGGTGGGGGTTCCGGTGTGTGCAGGCGGAGAAGGAGCCGATCAGGCCACGTCGGCGATGCTGACCTCACCGCGGATGTAGCCGCCCAGCTCGTCGCTCACGCGTTCGGCCGCATCCCAGGAGATCTCCCCGGCTGCCGCTGCGGCTGCGAGTTCGGCACGGACCCCGGCGACCCGGTCATCGGCGTCGACGTCGGCACCGGCATCTGCATCTGCATCGACGTCGGCACTGGCATCGGTGTCGGTGTCGGCCTCACGCTCAGCCTCGGACTCTGCATCTGCTTCAGCACCGTCTGCGGCACTGCGTCCGGCACCGTCCCCGAGCTCACCGCCCCCGCCGTCCGCACCGGTCGGCGGAGCGGCGGATGCGGGGATCGACGGCGGCGCGGACGGGCCGACCTCTGCGTGGGCGTCCCGGACGGCGTTCTGACCCAGAGCGGCGGCCCCGACGGTCGAGCCGACCGCAAGAGCCGCAGACAGGAGAAGACGGGTCCCGATATTCATGACGCAAGCCTCCCACGCGAATCTGAAGTCCCGGCAGAATCCTGCTGTGCGACTGCTGAGGATGTGACGGACTGCGTCATGCGGAGGCGGCAGGACCGTCTTTCAGCAGCGCCACGAACTGCTCTTCGTCCAGCACCGCGACGCCCAGCGACTCCGCCTTCGTCAGCTTCGACCCGGCATTCGCACCGGCCACCAGATAGTCGGTCTTCTTCGACACCGACCCGGACGACCTGCCGCCGGCCGCACGGATCGCCTCGGCGATGCCGTCGCGGGTGAAGAGCTCCAGCGAGCCGGTCGCGACGATCGTGAGCCCTGCGAGGGTCTGCGCCTGGGCGGCGTCACTGACCTCGTCTGCGACCCCGGTCTCGATCCCCTCCGCCGAGGCCGCCGAGGCCCCCGCAGCGCCCGTTGCCGCCCCACCGATCATTGCCGCACCACCGGTCGCTGGACCCGTCGTCGCGTCGTCCATGACGACGCCCGCGGCCAGCCACCGATCGACGATCTCCCCGTGCCAGTCCACCGCGAACCAGTCGTGCAGGCTCTGGGCGATCACCTCGCCCACGCCCTCGATCGCGGCGAGCTCCTCCAGCGGTGCGGACCGCACGGCCTCCATCGACCCGAACGCCGCTGCGATCTCCCGCGCCGCCGCAGGACCGACGTGCCGGATCGACAGTGCGACGAGAATCCGCCACAGGGGTGACTGCTTCGCCCGCTCCAGCTCCGCGAACAGCGTCTCCGTGTTCTTGCGCGGACGCGAGGGGGTCTTCACCTCACCCTTCTTCGCCTTCGTCTTGTACAGCTCGGGGCGGGTCCAGAAGTAGGGCACCAGCTCGCTGCGCTCGTCCCCGTCTGCCCGCACCGTCTGCCACGTCTTGAGGCTTGCGAGGTCCTCCGCCGCGAGATCGAAGAGGAACGCCTCGGAGGTGAGCGGGGCACGCATCTCGTCGCCCGTGCGCTGCGCGAGCCCGGAGTCGGTGTCCCAGTCGACGTTCAGCACGCCGTCGTACTCGCCCGGGGCCGTGAGTGCGTAGGCCGCCTTCTCCCCCAGTGCCTCGATGTCCAGTGCGGACCGCGACGCGAGGTAGATCACACGGTTGACCAGCTGTTCGGGGCACGACCGCGCATTGGGACAGCGTCTGTCCTTGTCTCCGGCCTTCTGCTCATACAGTGTCGCTCCGCACGCCGGGCACTCCGTGGGCATGACGAAGGCGCGCTCCGTCCCGTCGCGCTGGTCGACGACCGGCCCCAGCACCTCGGGAATCACGTCCCCTGCCTTCCGGATGACGACGCGGTCGCCGATCAGCACGCCCTTGCGCTCGACTTCATAGGAGTTATGGAGGGTGGCCTTCTCCACCGTCGACCCCGCCACGAGCACCGGTTCCATCACTGCGAACGGCGTGACCCGCCCGGTGCGCCCCACCTGCACCTGGATGTCGAGCAGACGGGTGGTGACCTCCTCCGGCGGATACTTGTATGCGATCGCCCAGCGGGGCGCCCGCGACGTGTACCCCAGCTGCTCCTGAGCGGCGATGTCGTCGACCTTGATGACGACGCCGTCGATCTCGTGCGAGACGGAGTGGCGGTTCTCCCCGTAGTGCTCGATGAACTCCTCGACCTCTGCCGCGGAGTCGCAGACCCGGTAGTACTCGCTGATCGGCAGGCCCCAGTCGCGCAGCGTCTCGTAGACCTCCGACTGGGTGGCCGGCTCCGGGTGCGAATCGTCTGCAGGCGTCCACGCAGCGATGCCGTGGACCAGCATCCGCAGCGGTCGGCGCGCGGTCACGCGCGAATCCTTCTGCCGCAGGGAGCCCGCCGCCGCGTTGCGGGGATTCGCGAACGGCTTCTGCCCGGACTCGACGAGACCGGCGTTCAGCTCCGCGAACCGCTCGATCGGGAAGAACACTTCGCCGCGGATCTCGACCTCCAGCGGCGGATGCTCCGTCGCGAGCTCCTGGGGCACGTCGTCCAGGGTGCGGACATTCGGGGTGATGTCCTCACCCGTCGTCCCGTCGCCCCGGGTTGCGGCGCGCACCAGGTGTCCATCCCGGTAGAGGAGGTTGACCGCCAGGCCGTCGATCTTGAGCTCCGTGAGCCAGCGGGTGCCGTCGGGAACCGCATTCCTCTCCCGCGAGAACCACGTGCGCAGCTCGTCGAGCGAGAACACATTGTCCAGCGAGTACATCCGCGCCAGATGCTCCACCGCGTCGAATGTCGTCGTATCGACCGCTCCGCCCACATGCTGCGTGGGCGAGTCCTCCTTCGCCAGTTCGGGATGGGCCCGCTCGATCTCCTCGAGCTCGGTCACCATCTCGTCGTAGTCCGCGTCCGGGACGGTCGAGGTGTTCTGCTGGTAGTACTGCTCTCGCAGCTCCTCGATGCGCGCGGTGAGCTCATGGACACGCTTCGCGAGGCCCTCTGTCTCCGTCACCTCGGTCCCCGCCGCCTCATCCTCCGCTGTCCGCGGACCCGCAGAGTCGGACGTCGCCGGCTCAGCCGTCGTGGGTGCGGTGTTCGTCGACTCCGTGGTCATCGGTTCGTCTCCTCGCGCTGGTCACTCCGCCTGGTCCTCGAACGCCCGGGCGAGCGCTGCGGCCATCTGCACGTGTGTGCGGCTGCGCGCGGGACGGGCGATCTCCGGCAGCAGCGGGCGGGCGCCGATCGGCAGCTCCTCCCCCGTGAGGATACCGAAGTCGGCGAGCCCCGATCGGCCCATGCCGACCGCGGTCCACGGGCGGGCGATCGTCTCGACCCAGCTGCTGACGGCTTCCGGCGCCGAGGCCGCGGTCGCCGGCACTCGCAGCCAGAGTCGCCTGCCCGCCTCGGTCCACTCGGCCAGCCGCTCCCAGCGGCTCAGCTGTGCTGCTGCCGCGTCCGTGGCACGGGGCGCCGGGATCGCGAGGTGGTCGATGCCGGCGTCGGCGGCGAGCTGCGTGTGTGCCACGTCCTTGCCACTGACCCTCACGGTGCCGGCATCCGGCAGCGACAGGATCGTGCCGGGGCCGGTCCGGGCGACCACGGACCGCAGTGCGGCCAGCACCTGGGTGTCCGGCACGGCCGGCAGGGTGCGGAAGCCGGACACCGTCGGGACGGTGCCGGTGAGGATCGCGTCGAGGTCCTCCTCGACCAGCCGGATCCGGATCCGGTTCAGCGGATCCACAGACGAGGCTACAGGTGAGGCTGCAGACGAGGCCGTGGGCGAGGCTGCAGGTGAGGCCGAAGAAGAGGCCGCGGGTGAGTCGGCGCCTGACGAACCGGTCGCCGTGGCCGGCGAGCCGGCCGGATCCACAGCGGCAGCAGCGAGAGCAGCCGCGGCCTCGGACTCAGCCGGGACCTCAGAATCAGCCGGGACCTCGGGGACGGCTCCTCCTCCGACGATGCGGTGGATCCGCTCGCGCAGGTCGAGCAGGCCCTGCGCATAGGACTGGAGGACATCCCTGCGGGCACCCGCATCGCGCAGGACCGGGGACTCGTCAGGCAGGCCCAGGCGCCGCACCAGCGTCCAGGGCCCCGGCACGGACACGAGCACGGGAAGTCCGGAGGACTCGGCGTACTCGCCCAGGGCGTCGAGGACACGACCGATCCGTGACTGCTCCCGACGGGCGTCCAGGGTGCGAGCCGCGGTGGCCGCGCGCCCGCCCAGCAGTCGCCATCCCACCGGCCCGATATCGACCGGCAGGTCCGGCAGCAGCTGCGTGGCCATTCCCAGCGCATCGGCGGCCCAGCGGGTGCCGCCCGCCGCCGGAGTGCTCATGAGCGGGAACGGCAGCAGGCCGGATGCCTCCGCCGCGAGCGTCGCTCCGCGGGAGGCCGCCTCCCGCGGATCCACGTCCGCCCAGACCCCAGTCGTCGCCGCACGGGGAATCGATGCGCCTTCAGTCATGTCGTCCTCTTCATCGTCACTGGCACGTCTTCATCGTCACTGGCACGTCGTCGAGCGGGTGCCTCCGCGGCCGCGCCCCTGCAGACGTGTCGTCGGCAGTCCGTGAGGCGTGAAGCCCATGATCTTCGCATAGAAGCCGAACTCGGTCACGAGAGTGTCCGCGAGGACCTCCTGCGTCGTGAACCCGTGTCCCTCATCCTCGTAGAACCGCGCGACGTAGGGCGTCCCGTTCTCTTCGAGCGCGTCGATGACCCGCTGCGTCTGGGAGGGGAGGACGACCGTGTCGCACTCGCCCTGGAAGAGCGCCAGGGGAACGGTCAGCCGATCCGCACGGCTGAGCGGCGACCGCTGCCGGTGGAGCTCCTCCGACCCGGGCAGCGGTGCGATGCGGCTATGGCTGCAGTGCGCCTCGAACCGCGCTGTGTCGCGTGCGAAGTCCAGTGCGTCCGCCACCCCGCAGCGGCTCACACCGCATGCGAACACGTCCGAGGCCGTCACCGCGCCCAGCACAGTCCAGCCACCCGCAGAGCTGCCGCTCACCGCGATCCGGTCAGGGTCGGCGAGGCCGGCTGCCACGAGCCCACGCGCGACCGTCACGACATCGTCGACGTCGTCGATGCCCCAGCGGCCGTGGAGCGCGGATCTGTGGTGGCGGCCGAAGCCGGTCGATCCGGTGTGGTTGACCACGGCGACGCCGATCCCGCGGGACGTGAAGAACGCACCGAACGGCTGGGCCGACGGCATCGCCTGATCCGTGGGCCCGCCGTGGACGAAGACGACATAGGGCGGGCGCTCGGCGTCCGGGCCGTCGGTCTGCGGGCTGAACGGCGGATAGACGACCGTGTGGACGGTGTCGAACGACCACAGCCGCGGAGTGGAGAACCAGGGACTGATGTCCGTGACATCGGTCTCGAGTGCCACCGGATGCAGGTCGCCCGACGCCACATGGAATGTGTACAGGCCGGTGACCCGATCGCCCGCGCCTCCGACCAGCAGAGCCGTCGCCGAGCTGTCGTCGAAGTCCTGGATCCGCAGCCAGTCCAGGGGGCAGTCCAGCTCGTGCTCGGCACCGGTGCGCGGATCGGCCCACAGCAGCGTCGATCCCGCAGAGCGGCTCTCTGCCAGGATCCGCGTGCCGCGGGAGACGGGAAGATACCACCGCGATCCCAGCTTCCACAGCGGCCCGCCGATCTCCCCCGTGAGCGTCACGGACTCCCCCATGACCTCTGCCGGCGGATCGCTGACGAACTGCTTCTCGTCGAACTCACGGGCCACGGGTCGCGCGCGCACCGTGGTCTCCGCGGGTGGGACGCCCGGCTCCCCGCACGCTCGACGGTAGGCGGACGGCGCATCGATCGACACGACCGTCCAGTGCCCCGACGAATCCTCGCTGAAGGCCAGATCCCTGCCGGACAGCCATTCGGGCTGCAGCACGGACACGTCCGGGCTGTGCCAGATCCGGTGGGCGTCGCCGACCGGTTCAAGGGACCGCGGTTCGAGGGGGACCGCGTAGATGCCGCTCTCGTCCCAGGGCATGTGGGGACTGTCCCAGCCCACCCAGGCGAGCAGGGTCCTGTCCGGCGAGAGCCTCGGCCATGCGAGGAAGTCCGCCGGTGCCTCGACGAGGACACGAGGCGTCGGGCACCGGTCTGACTGCGGCTCTTCGTCCAGCGCACCGTGCTCGCCGTCGTCGTGGGCGATGACGACGAGCGACTGGGTCACGCGGTCGCCCTGCACCTCTGGGATGTGGGTCTCCTGCACCGCGAGGACGACGCCCTGGGACACCGTGAGGTCGCCGTACCTGACGGCGCCATCGGTGTCGGGAGTGAGGCGGGTGCGGTCGACGATCGGCCCACGGGCGCCATCGGCGCGCACCGCGTCGAGCCCCCGGCCGCCGGAGCGGACGATCTGCACGATCTGCTCGGCCGACAGGGTGCAGATGCGCTGGCTGTCGTTCTCGACGAAGACGAGCCTGCTCGTCCTCGGCATGATCGCCCACGCCCCGCCGCCGTATTCATTCACCCGCGAGGTGACGCTCACGTCCAGGCCGGTGATCTGCACACGTGCCGACGCGTCGTCCCGTGGAACCCAGAAGAGGGCCGGCGCGCCGCACTGTTCGGGCACCACCTGTGTGAACCACACGCCGGGTCTGCCGTCGACGGCACCGAACCGGCCTCGGCCGATCGGGCTGTCGCCCACCGCAGCGGAGACGTCGATCGGCGAGTCCCAGGTGCCGTAGGGGGCGAAGCGCTTCATGTCCCGGTCATACTCGCGATGCGACGTCCTCGTGGAGGTCTGCTCATGCCCGTGCCCGGTTGCGCGCGCGATCGATCGTCGCCTGCCCCAGCACCCGCGATCCTCGATAGACCACCATCGTCTGCCCCGGAGCGACTCCGCGCAGCGGCTCCTGCACCAGCACACGCAGCACCTGGCCGGCAGGTCGCGGTCGGGGAACGACCGGACCCAGCGGGTCGGTCTCTGCGGCAGGTGCCTCCGTCCGCAGCTCGCCCAGCCAGACGCGGGCGGGCACGGGGTCCGCGTGCGCCCGGATCTGCACCTCGCAGTCGATGCCGGAGTCCTCCGATGCGCCCATGTCCGACGGCGCCGGCCCGGCCCAGGACGTGCGGATACCTTCCAGCTCATCGACGGAGAGAGCCTCCCTGGGCCCCACGGTCACGGTGTTGCGCGCGGGGTCCACGCCCAGGACGTAGCGCGGCTGACCGTCCGCAGAGGGGCGTTCGATGCCCAGTCCCCTGCGCTGGCCGACCGTGTAGGTCGTCGCGCCGTCGTGGTCGCCCAGCACGTCTCCGGACTCGTCCTCGATGAGCCCCGGCCGCATCGGGATCTTGTCCGTGAGCCACGCCTTCGTATCCCCGTCGGGGATGAAGCAGATGTCGTAGGAGTCCGGCTTGTTCGCGACGGGGAACCCGCGCTGCTCGGCCTCCGCCCGGACCTCCGCCTTCGACGCGGATGCGCCGATCGGGAACAGGCAGTGCTCCAGCTGTTCCGGGGTCAGGACGCCCAGGACATAGCTCTGGTCCTTGTTGAGGTCCACCCCGCGGTGCAGCTCTGTCGTGCCGTCGTCGGCCCGGCGGATCTCCGCATAGTGCCCGGTGGCGACCGCGTCGAAGCCCAGGGCGAGCGCGCGGTCCAGCAGCGCCGCGAATTTGATCCGCTCGTTGCAGCGCATGCAGGGGTTCGGTGTGCGCCCATTCGCGTACTCGGCGATGAAGTCGTCGACGACGTCTTCCTTGAAGCGCTCGGAGAAGTCCCACACGTAATACGGGATGTCGAGCATGCCAGCGACGATATGAGCGTCACGGGAGTCCTCGATGGTGCAGCAGCCCCGCGAACCGGTCCTCAGTGTGCCCGGCATCCGCGACAGTGCGAGGTGGACGCCGACGACGTCGTGACCGGCGTCGACTGCGCGTGCGGCTGCGACCGCAGAGTCCACTCCCCCGGACATGGCAGCCAGAACCTTCATCTTGCACCTCCCGAATGTGCCCAGCGCGGCGATGCGGACACCATACCCGCCCGGCGTGAACGCTCCACAACCTCCGGCAGTGCGCGAAGGAGCGCGTCGACCTGCTCGCGGGTGGTGTCCGGTCCCAGCGAGAACCGCTGAGTGGAGCGGGCCTGATCCTCGTCGAATCCGCACGCCATGAGCACGTGGGAGGGACGCGAGACTCCCGCCTGGCAGGCAGACCCCGTCGACGTCGCGAAACCGGCCGCATCGAGCAGGAAGAGGAGCGAGTCCCCTTCGCACCCGGGGAAGACGACATGGAGGTTCGCAGGCAGTCGCCCGGGCCGACCGTCCTCGCGGGGATGATCGCCGTCGCCCTCGAGTCCTGCACCGGTGAGGATCGCATCCGGGATCTGTCCGCGGATGCCCTCGGCCAGCCGGTCCCTCAGGGCAGCCGTGCGGGCGGAAGTGCCGTCGGTGAGATGAGCGGCGGCGAGCTCTGCTGCGGTCGCGAACGCCGTCGCACCTGCCACGTCGAGTGTGCCGGAGCGGACGCTGCGCTCCTGTCCACCGCCGTGCAGAAGGGGCACGGGTGCCAGGCCGCGGGACAGGACGAGCGCGCCCACCCCCACCGGTCCCGCCACCTTGTGGGCGGAGAGGCTCATCGCGTCGACGCCCAGCGCGGTGAAGTCCAGCGGGATCTGTCCCAATGCCTGCACCGCGTCGGTGTGGACGGGGATCCCGTGCGGATGCGCGAGCGCGACGATCTCCTCGAGCGGCTGCACCGTGCCGATCTCGTTGTTCGCGAGCATCACGGACACCAGGCTCACCGATTCCGGGTCGTCTTCGATCGCCGCTCTCAGCGCCTCGAGATCGACGCGCCCCTGCCGGTCGACGGGCAGCCAGACCACGTCGACGCCGTGGGATTCGAGGTGCTCCGCGGGGTCGAGGATCGCGTGGTGCTCGATCGTGGAGACGAGCAGCCGAGGCCGGTGAGCCCCCTCAGCGTTCCGTGCGGCGTGGATGCCCTTGAGCGCGAGGTTGTCCGCCTCCGTCCCCCCGGACGTGAGGACGACCTCCGCGGGTTCCGCCCCGACGGCTGCGGCGATGCGCGCCCGGGCGGACTCCATCCGCATGCGTGCAGACTGGCCCTCCGCGTGCAGTGAGGACGGGTTGCCCACGGCACGCAGCTCCTGTGTGTATGCCGCGAGGACCTCGTCATCCATCGGGGAGGTCGCGGCGAAATCGAAATAGGCTCGCACTGCACAGGAGTGTACCGAAGGCGCCTGTGCGCAGGGCCCGTGACGAGGAGACCGCTGGGTCAGGGGCGGAGAACCCTGCCCGCCGCGACCGCCGTAGAATGTTCCCGTGATTCCGGAACTCACGTACCTCCTCATCGGCTTCTCGCTGCTGCTCGCAGTCGTGTCCCTGATCCTCGCTCTGCGCAATCGCGCCGCCGGGCGGTGGACGCTCGTCGGCACAGGACTGCTCCTGACGATGCTCCTCATCCAGACCGTCGTGTCGGTGCTGATGTGGGGCCAGTCGCCCAGCACGGACGGGATCCTCTTCTTCGGCTACCTGCTCACCGCACTGATGCTGGTTCCTCTCGCAGGAGCATGGGCGTATGCGGAGCTCACTCGCTGGGGGCCTGCGGTCCTCGCCGCTGCCGGAGCGACGGTCGCGGTCATGATCGAGCGGATGAACCAGATCTGGATGTGAGCCTCGGCGCACACCCGGACGACGAGGACGCACTCCGGCAGTGCCGTGCGGCAGGAAGCGGAGGACTGACAGGATGCATAGAACGAGAGGCCGGGACATGGCACACGAGACCCCGCGCTCAGCACGTGAGGCGCGCGCCGCCGCGCGTTCCGAACGCAGCGCCGCCCGTGCCGCGCGATCGCCGTACTCTGCGATCCACACCGGCCCCGGCCGCTTCCTCACCGCCGTCTACGGGATGCTCGCCTTCGCCGCTGTCGGCCGCGTCACCTACCAGCTGCTGCTGAAGTTCTCCGAGGCGCCGTTCGCATACACCCTGTCGGCACTGTCCGCCGTCGTGTACATCCTCGCGACCGTCTGCCTGGTCATCGGCAGCCGCGCGTCGCACCACATCGCCGTCGCCGCCTGCATCTTCGAGGGCGTCGGCGTCCTGGTCGTCGGAACGCTGAGCTTCACGCACCCTGAGTACTTCGCGCACGACAGCGTGTGGTCCGCGTTCGGGCTGGGCTACGGGTTCGTTCCGCTCGTGCTGCCCTTCATCGGCCTGTGGTGGCTGCGCCGGGTCCAGCGCGGTGTCGAGGCCCGGCGCGGTGTCGAGACTCGGCACGGCTGAGCACGTCGACGTCCAGCCCCGCTCACTCCTCCCCGTCGTCCCCGGCCTCGTCGGCACCTCCGCCGTCGGAGGTCTCCGAGGACAGCATGTACCAGCCCGGTGAGAACACCGATGCCGTGTCACCTGCCGTCGTGATCAGCATCGGCTGGGCGACATCGATCGTGATGACGCTGCCCTCCGAATCGGTCGTCATGACGGCTTCGATCTCATCGCCCAGGTCGACGAAGTAGGACTCCGGAACGTTGACCGTGAGAGTGCAGCGGGACTCCGCGAAGCTCACACCGCCGCCCTCTGTCGCGAGCGCGTAGTCCCCCAGCGGCACCTCTTCGTACGGTGCGCATTCGACTCCCACGTCGGAGAAGCCCGTGTCATCGGCGCCCAGATCCGCGACGTAGTCGCGGAAGTCCGCGAAGCCCGCCTCTTCGAAGTTCGGGCCACCTTCGGGTACGTCGCCCGAGGCGAGGTACTCACTCGCCTGCCCCACGAGTGCGTCCGCCGCCTCCGAGTGCGCGTCCGGAGCCTGCTCGACGGCGCCCTGCTGGTCTGCGAGGATCGTCGGCTGCGCCTCCGCCGGGACGAACAGCGACTCCGCGACCTTCCAGTCCGCAGCAGCCGAATCCCGGGTCGCGAGCATCGCCTGGACCTCTTCAGAGTCATCCCCTTCAGGGGTCGCGAACGCCATGAACCACATCGGGTACTCGCTGAACAGGGGCCCGCCCGCGACCACGTCCGTGTAGCTCGATGCACCGAGCGTCGTGCCGGACTGCTCAGCGATGAGCATCTCCGCCCGCGTCCGCTCGAGCAGCGGACCCGTCTGCAGCGGCTCGAGCGCGCTGGGCTCCTCACCCAGCGCCTGGTCGAGGCTCTCCGCATAGGTCGTGAGGAAGCTGCCGGCGTCGCCGGAACGCACGGCGGGTCGCTCGTACGGGGTCAGCTGCGGCCGAGCGGGCTGGGGGATGTCGGCGCAGGCACTCAGCGCCAGTCCGGTCACCAGGCCGCCGGAGAGAAGGGCCCCGAACCGTTTCATTCCACGGCGGCGCAGGAGTCGGCCCATGGATCGCGGTCCTTTCATGTCGTACGCCCTCACACCGCACCTCCAGTCGCACCACGGGCTGCGGCGTCGGCGCCAGCACCGACGCCTGCACGGTCACGGCCCGCTCCCCCACGGCGCTGGCGCGGCCTGGGGCGGGGACGGAAGCGGCCGAACCACCAGCGCAGCAGATAGAACGCGCCGAGTCCCAGCAGAGCGACCGCACCGGCGAAGCCGGCGATCGAGAGGCCCAGGACCTCGTGCACGTCCATCGACAGTGTCACCTGGGCACCTGCGAGGTTGCCGTCCTCTGCAGCGGGAGCGACCACGATCACCTGCGGTTCAGCCTCGAGATCGAAGGTGTGGCTCACAGTCGTGCCGGTGTCCGTGTGCGTCCACCAGTCACGGGAGTCCGGTGCGCTCACGGGGGCCGGCTCCCCGGCGACGGTCCGGTGGACCGCGGTATCCGGGAAGTCGACGTCCGTGATCTCCTCATGAGCGACGCCCGTGAGGTAGTCATCGGCATCCACGCCGTTCGCCGTGCCGATGAACAGCTCCTGATCGGATTCGACCGTGAGTGTCGCCTCGGTCTTCTCGAACGGCACGATCGCCTGGTCGAGCAGGAGGGCGTACGCCTCGTCCTCCACCGCGAACGGTTCCGTCTCCGTGACCTCTGCGGTGCCGACGACGGACAAGGCGGATGCGGACAGCGCCGCGAGGACGAGTCCACCCACAGCGCAGATCAGGCCGATGGCCACACGGATCATCGCGGTCGCCTCAGAACAGTGCCCGCATCAGCCGGCCACGTGCCTTGACGACCCGGGGATCTTCAGCGCCCACCACCTCGAACAGGTCCAGCAGACGCAGCCGCAGACGCTCCTTGTCGTCAGGTGCGGCCGTCGGCAGGAGGCCCAGCAGGCGGGAGAACGCAGCTGCCGGGTCACCCTGGACCAGTTCGACGTCGGCTGCCTGCAGCGCAGCGTCGATGTCCTTGGGTGCGGCGGACGCCGCGGCGAGGACAGCTGCAGGATCCAGGTCCTGCGTCCGCTTGAGCATCGCGACGCGCACGAGTCCCAGCTTCGCCTCTGCATCCGCCGGCGCCTCTGCGAGCGCGGCGCGGAAGATCGCCTCTGCACCGTCGAAGTCTCCGGATTCGAGCGCGGCGAGTGCCTCGGGATGAGCAGGACCCGGTTCCGGCGCCTCCGCGTCGTCCAGCGGGACGGCGGTCTTCGTCATGCCCTGCTGTCCTGCGACCTCGATGACCTGGTCGAACACCTGGCGGATCTGCTGCTCCGGCTGCGCGCCCTGGAACAGCGGTGCGGGCTGGCCCTTGAGGAGTGCGACGACGGTGGGGATCGACTGCACCTGGAAGGCCTGCTGGATGCGCGGGTTCGCGTCGACGTCGATCTTCGCGAGCACCACCCTGCCCCCGTACGATTCGACGACGCGTTCGAGGATCGGGCTCAGCTGCTTGCACGGTTCGCACCATTCGGCCCAGAGGTCGATGATGACCGGCACATCGTTCGACAGCGCGACGAGGTCCTCGAACTGTGCTTCGTCGCTGTCGAAGACGAGTCCCGACACCCTCACTGCGTTCGGCGGGAGCGACCCTCCGGCGGGTGCCGCGCCCGCTCCGGAGGTCGACTCCGCGGAGGGCGTGTTCCGTGACCGGACAGCGGAGAGGTCGAGGCCCTCCTGCCCGGGCTGACCCGGCTGACCGGGCTGCGCTGCGTGTCCTGCGTGTGCTGCGTGTGCTGGGCTGTCGTGCGGTGACTGTGTCACGTGTCTCTCCTCTGAACTGGTCGTGAGACGGACTGGTCGTCGTTCAGGCGCGGGGCTGGGGCATTCCTGCCGTCACTCGGTGCCCACCGACGCGCCTGTGAAGGTCTCATTCACGCCCACCAGTCGGATCGGTTCCTGTGCGCCGGCCGGAACCACCCACGTCGCGATGACCGTACTGGTCTGCGTGAGGTCCTCCGATGTCTCAGTCTCTCCGATGACGTCCGCCGCTGGCGAGGGGATGGTGAGAGTGCCGGTGGTCGATTCGGTGCTGTCCGGCGAGATCGTGGATTCGGCCTCGACCACTCCGGTGACCACGGCACTGCCGTCCGCCGCCTCCATCGCGGTGAGCTGCGAGTCATCGCCTGCATAGGAGAAGGTGACTTCCGCCCCGCCGGCCTCCAGCTCGTCACTCTGCGAGGCCTGGTTGGACCGCACCTGGCTGGCGAATGCGTCCTCCTCGAACGCCTCCGCGCTGTCGGATTCGTCGCCCTCGGACAGGACGTCGGCATAGGCCGCGGGCACTTCGTTCGGGAGCAGTCGGTAGCCGCCGGCCTCCGGGTCGAGTAGTGCGGAGCCCTCGCGGGGGTCGGAGATCTCCGGGATCTCCGCACCCGGCTGGAGCACCGTCTGCGACCACACCGTGTAGTCGGCGCGGGCATCGGACTGCGCGAGGACCAGCAGCCGGCTCTGCTCGATCTCCGTGTCCTCGACGATCACGGACGTCGCACGGGGCCACGTGTCGGTCGCCGCGGTGAAGTTGACCTCCACGTCGCCGTCCGCGACGCCCGGTGGCAGTTCGAAGTCCTCGGACGCGTCCTTGACGTCGTATGCGGCGGACCGCTGCGCCAGGAAGGGCCCGGATGCGCGCTCCGCGAGTGCGTCCTCGTCCAATTCTTCGTCCGCCCCGGCGACCGTGCTCCGCGCCTTGTCGAGGATGGACGCGATCTGATCATCCGTCACTGCGGGACCCGCGTCGGTGGGCGCGGGATCCGGGTCCGGCTGAGGCAGCTCCGCGGGTCCGCAGCCCGCCAGAGCGATGACGGGGACGATCGCGAAGGCGGAGCCCGTCTCCGCGAGCTTGCGGCGACGCTCCTGGCGCGCAGTCCTGCGCTCCTTGTCGCGCTTGGCGCTGCGGAGGGACATGAAGCCCACCCCCAGTCCGATCAGCACGATCACACCGCCGCCGATCATGAGCGGGATGGCCCACGGGGTCGCCGTGTCGTTCGGCCACGTGATCGAGACGTCTGAGGCGGCGGGCTGCTCGCCGTCCGTGCCGATGACGAATGCTGTGCGGCCCGCGTCCTCGTCGAAATCCCAGGACACGGTGCCCTCGCCGGACTCCGTGGCCTCCCACAGGTCCGCTCCGCCCGGGGCGGGGACGGTGGCGAGCTCTTCGGGGTCCGGCTCTGCGGCCTCGTCTTCGGCCGCCTCGTCTTCGGCCGCCTCGTCAGCGGGAACATCAGTCGGGCCGGCCTCGGGAGCACCTTCGCCGCCGGTGAAGGTGCGCGACTCGAGCGAGTCCTCCTCCGCCAGCCCCACGATCCGCGTGGCGTCCGATGCCCCCACCCAGAAGTCCGCATTCTCCTTCGTGGTCCGAGAGATCGTGATCTCCTGGTCCGCTGCGGTCGCGGTCGCTGTGAGCGTCGCGGGGGTGTCGTAGAGGTTGAGCACCCCGGGTTCGACCACGACGACGGGACCCGGTCCGTCGAGCTGCACGGAGGCGGTCCTCGTGTCGTCGGGTGCCCAAACCGTCTTCTGCAGGACACCGAACATCCCCGTGATCAACCCGATCACGACGATCACGGCAGGCAGCACGTAGCGCACGCTGGTCCCCTTCGTCGGCGTCGGAAGCTCAGTCAGAGTCTTCCCTGGAACAGTCCGAGTCTAGCGAACCGCACGGACGCGGGACTCGAACCTGCCGGTCAGGAAGCTTTCGCGATCCGGTCAGGAGGTGCCGTCGACCACAGCCGCTCCCGAAGCACCCGGGGCGACGGCATAGGATCAGCTCATGGCTGCAGAGAGAATCGTCTGGATCGACTGTGAGATGACCGGTCTGGACCTGGACGTCGACGAACTCGTCGAAGTCGCCGTGATCGTCACGGACTTCGACCTCAATCCGCAGGACGACGGCATCGACATCGTCATCCGCCCCTCCGACCGGGCGCTCGAGAACATGGGCGACTTCGTCACCACGATGCACACGACCTCGGGGCTCATCACGGAGCTGGACGGCGGCACGACGGTGGAGGATGCGCAGGCGCAGGTGCTCGCCTACATCCGCGCACACGTCCCGACGGCGGGGAAGGCGCCGCTGGGCGGCAACTCCGTCGGCACGGACAAGGCGTTCCTGGTCAAGCAGATGCCGGAGGTGGTCGATCACCTGCACTATCGGATCCTCGACGTCTCCTCCGTCAAGGAACTGGCGCGCCGGTGGCACCCCCGCGCGTACTTCCAGTCCCCGGAGAAGACGGGCGGCCACCGCGCGCTGGGCGACATCCAGGACTCGATCCGGGAGCTCGCCTACTATCGTCGGGCGGTCTTCCGGGAGACGGAGCCCTCGTCCGCCGAGGCCCGGGCCATCGCCGGCGAGGTCGTCGCCGCCTATGCGTCCGAGCAGGACTGACCGGGCCGGACTCGGACGTGGTCCGACGGGCCGGCCCTGCCACTCCGGGCAGGGCCGGCGCGGCGGGTCACCGACTGGGCCGGCCCGTATCGGATTCGGCGCTCAGCGCTTCGAGTCGCTCCCATGGCCGAACAGCTTGGACGGGAGGATGCCGGAGCCCAGGACGAGCTTCGCCACGACCTTCGCATCATCTGCGAGCGCGGACAGCGCGTCGTCATCGAGAACGTCCCAGGCAGCGGCGACCGCAGCGTCCGTGCGGTTCTCAGCGTCTTCCTTGAGAGCCGCACCGGCGTCCGTCAGGTGAGCATCGTCACCGGCGGAGGTGAGCAGACCACGTGCGGCGAGCGCCTTCGCAGTCTCCCGCCATTCCTCCTCTGTCCATCCGCGAGTCTTCCGCATCGACCACGGGTAGAAGGAGCGTCCCGACGCGCTGTCGAGCACGATCGCCTCGAGTCCGCTGAGTCCCACCGTCACGAGGGCCGCGATGTGCGCGTCGCCCCGGTGCTCGCGCAGGAGGGTGACCGCCGTCCACAGATCGACTGCGGACTGCAGGCCCGGGTCCTCAGCACGAGCCTCGGCCACGGCGCGGACGTGAGCCGCGTAGAGTGGGCGACCGCTCAGCGACTGTGCGTCCAGGACAGGCTGCAGGCGCTCGAGGATCCGCTCCACCAGCGCGTCGAAGCCGGCCCGATCCAGACCGGCCGTCGCAGCTGCGTCGGAAGCGAGGATCTCGGCGCTCATCGCCTCGACTCCGGCGATCCGCGCCGTCGTGACCTCCGCCGGGCGAACCGCCTCCCAGCAGGCGGGGACCTGGGTGGCGACATAGGCGGGTGCGTAGTTGAAGAACGTCGCGACGACGAGCTCTGCCGAAGGCGCGCCCAGAGGCGCGGACCTCTGCGCGAGGTAGTGCGCTTCCACCGGGACGCCGGCGCCCTCGAGCGCCTTCGTCATGGTGGGAGCGAAGTAGGAGGCGGAGTGGAGCGTGTCGAGGCGCTTCGTGGCTGATCGGGTCAGTGAGGTGCGTGTCATGCCTCAACCCTAACGACATCGCGTGATGCACGTCACGCACTGATCGCGTGCCGGACACGCACGGCGCACAGTCCGAGCCACCAGCGAACCGGCGGCCCCCTGACCGCCCGAGCAGGAGTGCAGCAGCATGCAGAGAGCGACGATCTCCGTCTCCGAGGGACGCTTCCCCGAAGCCCACATCGACGGCCGCCGCATCATGGAGCCGTCGATCGGCTATGCGCTCACACGCCTCTGCGCACAGGCGCGCATGTGCGAGACCGGCATCCATGTAGAGGTCGACGACGCCGGCACACGACTGACCCTCGTCATCGACGCGGGAGGTCGCCTGCACACACCCCCGGACGCGCCAGCACTCACAGACGCGCCTACACGCGCACGGTCCGACGCCTCGACCCCCACCCGAGCACTCCCCGCGACCCCGGAAGATCCGGCCACGCCGGCCGGCTTCGCCAGCGCCGTCCCGTCGAGAGCCTCCGCCGACCATCGCCGGACGTTCACGGCGCACTGCGACCCGGCGCCGCCGCTGACACCTCCGGACGACCGCGTCCGGCCACACCAGAGAGAAGCGGCCCATCGGCGCACCGTCACCGATGACGCACCGCCCGCACCACCTCGGCACGCCATCGACTCAGGTCGCGCGCGTCCGACCTCGGCGGATGCGCCTCTCCCGTCGCAGGCACGCCCTGTTCGCGGCGGGTTCATCGCGGCGGCCGTCCTGGCAGCAGCCCTCCTCGCCTGCAGCGCAGTCCTGCTGCTCACCTGAGGCGCCCGCCAGCCGGGGCGGGAACGGCGGGAGCCGCCCCGGCGAAACGGCACAAAAAAGCCTGAGTCGCGACATCGTCTGTCAACGATGTCGCGACTCAGGACAAATGGGGTGGCTAACGGGACTTGAACCCGCGGCCCCCGCGACCACAACGCGGTGCTCTACCGACTGAGCTATAGCCACCATCGTCGCTTGCACGCAGGCGACAGAGAAGAGTTTAGACCTTCTGCGCACCGTTCGCCAATCGAGGGACAAGCGCTCCCGGTTCCGGTGCGACTCGTCTCGATTCGACCGACCCCGCCCCGTGGTGCGGGCTCGTCGGCCGGGCGGGCTCGTCGGCCGGGCGGGCTCGTCGGCCGGGCGGGCCCGGCAGCAGGGTGGGCCGAACCCGCCCGGGGACGTGCGACGCCCTGATGATGATGTGCATCACCTTCGGTCCGCCCAGCGGCACACACCCCACCCCTCTCATCTGGGCCTGTAACTTTTCGGACTCAGTGCGCCCACGAGTGCTGTTCCGAGGGATCTGCGCTCATACACTGGACTGCGCTGCCGACGCGGGCGCGCACGAACTGAACTACCGTTCTCAGGCCGCGCCACCGGAGAACGCACCACTACGACTTTGGAGTCAGAGGGTCCCGACTGTCATGCATCATGCGAGCATCACCGTGGCGCCGGACCGCAGCGCCCAGGTGACGATCGCCGGCCAGAGCACGGAGCATCCGGATCTGGGGTCGGCGATGACGCAGCTGACCCACTGGGCCCGCGAGACCTCCCACGACATCGCTGTGGCCATCTCGGACGGAACGACGCTCAGTTCGCTCACGATCGCTGCGACCGGGCAGGTACAGGCAGGCTCACCGGCCCCCCTCTCCCCCACAGCGCCTCCCGAGGATCCGTCGCCAGCGCCGCCACGGCCGCAGACGGATCCCGCCGCCCCACCGCGCAGCCATCCGCATATCCTGGAGGAGCCGGACGACGACGTCCCGACGCAGCCGCTCACGGCACCGCAGTCGCCGCAGTCGCCGCAGTCACCGCCCAGCGACTCTCCGACAGCCGCGGACCCAGCGTCGACCACCTCGCTGGCGGAGTCGTCCGTGCCGACCGACGCTGAAGGCCCCGCCTACCCGATCGGCACTGCCTACTCAGGACCGGCAGCCCCCCAGCCCACTCCGTCCACTCGGCGCATCGATCGGGCACCGGCAGGGGACCATGCACGCGCTTCCTCCGCCGCGGACGCGGAGTCGACTCCGGCTGACGGCACGAACGGAACGAGTTCGGGACCGATGGGCTCGGAACGGAGCGCCGGCACCCGACGTGCCGTGACTCGCCGGGCCACTGCGCCGCGCAGCGCATCCGCTCGTCGGAGGCGGAGCAGTACCCGACTCACCGTACCGAGCATCGTGCTGATCGCGCTTCTGGTCCTGGCCGCCGTCCTCTTCTTCCTGCCGAACTTCATCGGAACTCCCACGCCCGACGACTCGGATTCGGCGCAGAACTCACAGGCACCCACCCGCGCCCCTCTCACACAGGCGGACGCCTCCACTCCAGTACCCGGATTCGCCTCCGACGCAGCATGGGAGACCAGGGTCCCGCAGAATGCGTCCGTGACAGCGACCTCCCGCGGCGTGCTGGTCGTCGACGGCGACGAGGTCACGATCATCGATCCGGCAGACGGCTCTGAGCGACACCAGGAGTCGTACGACGGGTCCGTGACCTTCGCCGCAGACACCACCGTGGACGGTCAGCCGGCCCTCGTCTGGCAGCACGACGAGACCGTGCAGGCCCTCCTCGACGGAGAATCGCAACCCATCGAATACGAGCTGACCCCTGAGGCCCGGCTCTCGTCGGCGGGCACCTCCGTGCTGATCCGCGACGGGAACGCCCTCAGCACTCTGGGCGAAGAGGGCCTCGTGTCCGTTCCGACACCCGCACCGGGCTCCACCCCCATGGCCCTGGACGGAGACGAGCTCATCAGCTCACCGTTCAACGGCCCCCTCTCGCGAACAGACATCGACACCGGCGAGAAGGCCGAGGTCGAGCTGGAGAGCCCAGGGGAAGGCCTGGAGATCAAGGAGTGGAAGTCCGCCGGGCACGGCCTCGCGATCAGCGTGTGGGGCGACCCCGGCGCCAGCACGAACAGCGGCCACCGACTGCAGCTCGTCGTCCACAGCCTGGACGACGGCGCGGTCGCCTCCATCAACGAAGTCTCCAGCGCGGACATCGGCGAAGCAGGGTGGACTCGAGGTCAGGGGTATTCGCTCGCATCGGTCGGCCCCTACCTCTACGACCTCGACACCGGGCTGCTCATTCTGGACGGAACGGATTCCGGCATGCAGTTCGGAGAGCCCCGCGGCAACCTCGTGCCCGGCACCCTGAACGGCGAGCCGGTCATCGCAGGAGGGCTCCAGTCCGACGCGCCGACAGCATTCTCCACCAACGCAGACCTCCTCGCCGTCACGGACGACTCGCGGTTCGCCATCACTCGTACGGGTGCCGACCGGATCACCGCGTACCCTGCAGGATGACCCGAATCCACGCCGTGCGGTGCCTCCGGTCGCTCTGCCTGGCCCCCATTCCGCACCACCCGCGATGTGCTTGTCGCCACCTGCAACGCGATGTGTAAGAATTGTCCACGCGCTGATCGCACCGACGCGCACCCGCTGGATAGGATGACGAGGTCGCTCCGGCCCATCCGCCACAGAAGGTTCTCCCACGTGTCTTCACCCATGCTCGCTCGCACGGCGCTCTCCGCTGCCGTCACGGCAGCGCTCGTCAGCGCGCCCGCGATGATCGGCGCACCCGCTTCCGGGTCCGTGGCGGGCAGCGGAATCAGTGTGCTGGGTACGACTGCAGCGGTGCCGATCGCCACAGCGACCCCGACGGATGAGCCTTCCGCGTCCCCCGAACCCAGCGGCGCCCCCGACGACGACCAGTCGGAGGAGCCTCAGAACGAACCGGAAGGCGATGAGTCGCCCGGTCAGGACGAGGACGAATCAGTGCTGCCGGACGGCTCGTTCGGTGTTCGCAGCGCCTCCGACCGAGACACCTTCGCGCTCTACGACGGCAGCGGGGATCTCTTCGACGCTGAGGACGAGGACTTCGATCACTCCGACATACACATCCCACTCCCGGACCCCCAGGGGGAAGAGCGCGACTTCGTTCTGACGGAGAACCGCGCTGCGCTCGATCTCGTCACCCCCGATCACCCAGAGGGGGAACGGTTTCGCCCGAATGCCAACGAGGAGGGCGAGAGGACATTCGCCTTCGATGTCGCCGACGACGGGACGATAGGAGAGGTCTCCGAGACCACTCCGGACGAGCCGGACGAGCCCCAGGAGTCCGAAAGTCCAGAGCCGGGCCCGCCCCCCGAACCGTCTCCCACACCGCCTCCCACTCCGGACCCCACGCAGGACCCCACACCGAGTCCTCCCGACGACCCGGATCCCACCGATGAGCCGTCCTCTCCGCCTCCGCCGACGGATGACCCTGATGACGGCGACGACCCTGTGGACGAGGGCGACGGCGATGGATCGGACGAGGAGGACTCCGAGGACGACCGGGGTGATGACATCCTGGACGATCCATCGACCGGCAACGGATCGGATGACGGCGACAGCGACGACTCCCGCGAAGAAGTGCCGAGCGGGGACGATGATTGGGTGCCGACGGGCCCGCAGCGTCCTGACTACTCCGATCCGGTCCCACAGCCCCCGGGTGCGGACGACGACGACTCGATCACCCCGGACGACGAGGAGAGTGCGGAGCCGCAGGCCGGAGACGACGAACAGGACTCCGACGATCTCGCAACCGATTCCTCCGACGACGGGGACGGCCGCGACGGCGTGCCGTGGCAGATCGGAGTTGTTGTTGCGATCGGGGCGGCCGCGATCGGCTTCATACTCTTCGTGGCGGGTCGACGCCGCAAGGACTGACCCCCGGATGTCCCGTACCGTGTGAGGTGAGGGAGCCGGATCCGCGCTCCCGTCCATTCAGCCGCCGCACAGTCGGCGCCACCGCCCGGAAGGGGACGCTATGACCGCAAAGGGTACGTTCGTCTACGGCCTCGACAAGGAGAATTCACTCGCACTGAGTTTCCCCGCGCATGAGGCCAGGACACTCGAAGTCGCACTGTTCGACGAATTCGACCACGGCCGTGGTGTGCGCGTGACGTTCCACGTGATCATCGGCAAAGCGTCGGGATATCGGACCTTCTATCTGACCGCGGCGGCCCCGATCCACTTCGCCTACAGCGATCAGGACGAAGCGGCACCCGACGAGGAACTGCTCGCACGCTTCCGGACTGCCATAGCGGAGAAGCGTGCACTGCACTTCCCCGTCGAGAGGATGCCGGGAGAGGTCGAGGCATGACCACTCGCACGGCGCTGCTCATCGTGGACGTGCAGAACGACTTCACCGAGGGCGGTGCTCTCGGCGTGAGCGGTGGCGATGCGGTCGCCGCCGGCGTGACCGTCCTGCTCCGCGACAGCGGAGCCGACTACGAGCTGATCGTCGCCTCCCGTGACTGGCACGATGCCGACGGCGACAACGACGGGCACTTCGCGACCGGCGAGCCGGACTTCGTCACGAACTGGCCGGTGCACTGCGTCGCGGGAACAGCAGGGGCGGAGTACGATCCGGAACTCGACACAGCTCCTCTGACCCATCACGTGAAGAAGGGGCAGGGCGCGCACGGATACTCCGCGTTCGACGGTGTCACGGAGGACGGAACGCGTCTGGCGGAGCTCCTCGTCGGCGTCGAGCAGCTCGATATCGTCGGCCTCGCCACCGACCACTGCGTGCGCGCGTCAGGTCTGGACGCCCTCGACCACGTCGCGGAGGTCCGCGTCCTCACGGACCTCATCGCCGGGGTGGGAGAGGACTCATCCCTCGCCGCACTGGACGAACTCGTCGCGAAGGGGGCGACTCTCGTCTGAGCCGCGCTGAACAGTCCCAGCACATGAGAGCGGGGCGCCACAGAGATCTGTGGCGCCCCGCTCTCATCTGTGATCAGACCAGGTCAGACGAGGGAGATCCCCTCGTCGTGGGCTTCCTTCCACTCCTTGAAGAAGGAGCGCCCGATGATGGTCATCACGACGGCCACCAGGACGGGCCACACGAGGCTGTACGCGGTGAGTGTCACTATTCCTACGCTCATATCAGTTGTCCTCCTTCTTGGGAACGGATGCGGATCCCCCACTGCTCCGCGGGGAGTCGTCGATCGCGACAGCGGAGCGGTCTGCTGCTCCGGGCGCGTCTGCAGCCTCTGCCACGACTGTGTCCTCGTCCTCCGACTCGTCGAAGTCACCCGTGCGCTTGCGGATGAGCGAGAAGTCGAAGTCATCCTTCTGACGGAAGGACATGAAGTAGCAGACCAGCGTGCTCACCGCGTAGGCGACGAGCGATGCGCTGAGAGTCGCGTAGTCGTGCAGGAATCCGATGACGAACGGCGCCGACAGCAGGAGTGCCGCTCCCGCGACGATCTTCGCCACACGCAGGCCGAAGAATCCGAACGACATGAGACCCAGGATGACGGCGATGCCGACCGCCGACAGGATGTCGACGAGGATCCCGAGCGGACCGACGAGCGGAACCAGCTCGAACCGCACCGGGATGAAGATCACGAGTGCCGCGATCACTGCAGTCGTGAACGCCTTGTTCGTGACCTTGCCCCAGTAGAAGCTGGCGAGCACGGGGAACACGAGTGCTCCCCACAGCGCACCGACGAACACCAGCAGGTCGAGGATATTGAGCTGCAGGCTGGCGAACGCGACCGCGACCGCGGAGGCCAGGATCATCGTCAGACGACCGATGAAGAGCATCGTCTTGGGGTTCGCCTTCTCCTTGCCCGCGACGTTCTGGCCGTAGACGTCGGCCATCATGATCGAGGACAGGGCCGCGAGGTCCGAATCCGCCGTCGACGACAGCGCGCCGATGATCATGACGAAGAACACTGCGAGCAGGATGCCCGGGAGATAGCTTGCGGCCATCTCCGGAATGATGTTGTTGACATCGCCGTTCGAGGGTTCGAAGCCCAGGTACAGCGCGAGCACACCGATCATGCCGACGCCGATCACCATGGCGCCGTACCCGATCGTCGCGGTGAGGAACGTGGGCTTGATGAGGTCTTCGCGCACTGCGAAGAGTCGCTGCGCGATCGTCTGGTTGCCGATCGCGTATGCGAGCACCGCCGCGATGTAGGGAGCGCCCTGTCCGAGGAACGCCTCACTGGAGAAGAAGCTGCCCTGTGCAGGGGTGAGGTTCTGCGCACCCGTCTCGAATGCGGCGGGGAATCCTGCGGCGAAGAAGATGAACGGCACGATGACCGCCACCGCTCCGAGCATCGCCATGACCTGGATGAAGTCGGTCAGCACGGACGCGCGGAAGCCCGACCACAGGGTGTAGAGGAGCACACCGGCGGCCACTGCGAGGACGCCCTGGATGAAATTGAACGGCGACAGCATGGAGATCAGCACGCCGCCTGCGATGAAGTTCGACATGAGGCTGATGACGCTGCCGACCACGTTGGATCCCGCGAGCATGAGCTGGCTCGAGCGGCCGTGGCGCGCGTACATGACCTCCGCGATGCTGTGCGCCTTGGGGGCGACACTGCGGATGCGCTTGCCGAAGGGGTAGATGAAGAGAATCATCAGGGCACCCCAGAGCCCGTAGTGGATGGGGCCGGACACCCCGTATTCGTAGCCTGATGACGCTGACGCGTACATCGACGAGGCCCAGATCCACGTTGCAGTCATACTCGCGGCAGAGATGCCGAAGCCGATCTTATTGCCGGCTGTCATGTACTCGTCGGCGTTCTCCTTCTTCTTCCGGATCACCCGCGAGATCGCGTAGGTGCCTCCGTAGAAGACGACGAGCAGCAGTACGATGGTTACGGCGCCGAACTGTACTGCAGAAGAGTCATTCATGCGCCACCTCCCTTTCGACGTTGGGTGAGAATCTTGCGCAACCGGGGGTTCCCGGCTGCGGTCAGGTCCTGCACGTCCCGTCCCGCGGGGGCGAAGATCCGCGGAAGGTCATCTAGCGACGCGCACATGCCCCTCGCTCGATCAATCACTTCCCTTCACGCTCTCGTGTTCGACTGCTTCCGGCTCGGAGATGCTCGACGGCTCGAGGGCAGGGCGGGGCCGCTGTGAGAAGACACACGACCGCCCTGGTCTCTGTGGTGCGGGGTCGGCGCCAGTGGCGTGGCTCTACAGCGCGTCACCGCCTGGAGCTCTCCGACTCATGCTGTCGCGGCCTTCTTCACCGCGCCGCAGCCATCATCCGAACTGTGAACCGGCTGAGAGTCGGCTCACAAACGAACACAGTACCACGGTCTCGAGCGAACCTCTGCGGGCATCCGAAACCACGCCCTCCGGTGATGCCCGCCACTCTTCCGCGGATGACCGGGATCCGAGTTGGAACTGGCTCACGGGATATGTATAGTTATCTCTCGTTGCGCACCTCTAGCTCAATTGGTAGAGCAACTGACTCTTAATCAGTGGGTTCCGGGTTCGAGTCCCGGGGGGTGTACAGAAGAAGGCCCGTCACCAGGTTCCAGACCTGGTGACGGGCCTTTGCCATGGGCCTGCGCGAGTCACATCCGGCGGCTGCCGCTAGAGGTACATGCCCGTCGACTGGTCATCGTCGGGCTCCGCGATCGCGTGGACGTCGCGTTCACGCAGCAGCAGGTAGGCGGTGGCGTCGATCTCCACTTCTGCGAGCTCTTCCGGATCGAACAGGATCGAATCCCCGATCTCGACCTGCCGCACGAGCGGTCCCGCAGCTGCGACGACGCCCCAGGCGAGCCTCCTGCCGACGGCGGCGGTCGCCGGGATGACGATGCCTGCAGACGACTTCCGCTCCCCCGTGTCCCTGTCCGGCTGGACCAGGAGGCGATCGTGGAGCATCCGTATCCGCACGTCCGGTGCGGTGTCGGGCACCGGGCTGCTGTCTGACGCGGCGTCGGTCGGATCAGCCACGCTTGCCACGGGACGCGAAGATCCCGATCGTCGCGACCGTGACGAGCAGGACTCCGCCGGCCAGCGCCAGACGATCCACCTTGGGGCGGCCCTCTTCGTCGATGACCACGGACTTCACGGAATCCGCTGCGCTCGCCGTGAGCGCCTTCGGGTGCAGTCGCCCGACGAGCTCGTCGATGCCGGCCGCAAGGCGCTGTTCGCGCAGCCGGATCGATTCGGAGAGCTGGTCGCGCGAGGCATTGTCGACGGTCACTTCAGAGGTGTACACGTTGCTGGACATGCGCTCACTTCCTCACAGGCGATGGTGTTCGCGGCGCGTCGTGCGCCTTCGAGAACCGAGCCTACCGCGTCCGCCGCTCCCAGTAGGGTGGGGAGCACACCGACACACCCACTCTTCAGAGGAGACCATTCCCATGACGCGCTTCGAGCCCGGCGACACCGCACCCGATTTCACACTGCCGGATGCGCAGGGGAACGACGTGAGCCTGTCCGATTTCCGCGGATCCCGCGTCGTCGTGTACTTCTACCCCGCGGCGATGACGCCCGGCTGCACCACCCAGGCGTGCGACTTCCGCGACTCTCTGGGCGCGCTCACCGCCCAGGGGATCACCGTCCTGGGTGTGTCCCCCGACAAGCCGGAGAAGCTCGCACAGTTCGCCGAACGCGACGGACTCACCTTCCCCCTGCTGTCCGACGCGGACAGGGCGGTCATGACCGCGTGGGGCGCGTTCGGTGAGAAGAAGAACTACGGCAAGGTCGTCCAGGGCGTCATCCGCTCGACGATCGTCATCGACGCGGAGGGGACGGTCGAACTCGCGCAGTACAACGTCCGCGCGAAGGGTCATGTGGCCCGCATCCGCAAGCAGCTGGGCATCGACGACGGCTGACCGTCGCCACCGCTGTAGAATCACCGGAGCGCGCGTGTGGCGGAATCGGTAGACGCGCTGGATTTAGGTTCCAGTGTCTCAGGACGTGGGAGTTCGAGTCTCCCCACGCGCACTCCCGGGTCTCGTCGCGGACACGACCGTGAAGCGACGGTCCCTCGCCCACTGCTCCACATCGCTGAAACGGTGCTGGAGGTGCGAGCGGTACCGCAGATGCGAGTTGTACACGATGACCAGGCGTCCGCCGGGTCTGAGCAGATCAGCCGCAGCATCGATGAGGTCGTGGGCGATGTCGGTCGTCATGCTCGTCCCGTCGTGGAACGGCGGGTTCAGCGTGACGAGGTCGAAGGACCCCTCTGCGAAGGCCACGGACTCTGTCGGACCCTCACCGTCGCCGCCGGCGCCCGCGTGGTCCACGGCTTCCTCCGTCCGCCACGGCAGCGGGCGGGTGGCGTCCACGTGCCGGACGAGCGCAGGCTCCTCCCCCGGCCGCACAGACGCGGCCGTGAGCGCGGTGGATTCGACAGCCGCCCTCGAATCGTCGACACCGAAGAGCGACGCGTGCGGCAGGAGAGAGCCGATGGCTGCGAGCAGCCAGCCGTTCCCGCTCCCGAGGTCCAGGACCCGCACACTGCCGGTCTCACCGGTGCGTCCGTCTCCACCGCCGGGGACCAGTGTGGGCAGACGCCGTGCGAAGGCAGTGAGGAGGATCCGGGACCCGGGATCTGCGCTCGCACCGCCGAAGGCACCGGGATAGGCACTCACCTGTATCTCCGGCACCCCTGCCGCCGGCGATGACGCCGCGCTCTGGACGGGGATCCGCGGACGGGTGAGCGGCGTCAGGCGATCATCGGTCGACTCCCGCCGGAGGGGCGCGAGCCTCTTCGGACCGCTGGCGATGAGGAGTCGTGACTTCGCTCGGCCCGGGGACACATCGAGACGCTCGTACGATTCGGCGAGGAGTCGGTTCAGCGACGGACTCATGTGCTTCTCGCGGCCGACGACCACGACCTCGGTCGCGAAGGCCTCCACCAGGCGCAGGTGCTCCCGCAGGACGGCGACGTGCTTGGGTGCATGGACCACGACGCGCAGTGCTGCGGACTCTCCCACGAGTGCGGCGACGGCCTCGGCAGCGCTGTCGTGGAAGCCGACCGCGGACCGCACAGACTCCGGCAGAGCCTCGAATGCCGCACGGCAGGCGTGCCCGGCGGAGGCGGAATCCGTCGCAACGGCGGTCCGGCGTGCGCCCGTGAGCGCGACGACCAGTGCAAGGCTCCCGTCAGGATCGTCCAGGACTGCGGTGGACGCAGCCGCGTGGGGAGCATGCGTGGTCTCGTCGACGGGGACATCGCCTGCGGCGGCTCCGCCGACCGCGTCGGCCACCGCACGACCGGAGATGTCGAGGTCGCCCGCTGCCCGACCAGCCAGGTACTCCTCGAGGATGCGGGCGTCCGCGTGACCCTGTGGCCAGTCGGACGACCAGCCGACCAGCACCTCGTCGGCGTCCGCCAGGCGTCGTTGGGCGGCAGGATCGTCTTCCGACAGCAGAGACCGGGGCATGACCTCGAGTCTACGTGCTTATAGGGTGAAGCCAGGTCGACCGAAGAACGTACTCCTAGGAGAGCAGCATGACCATCCTCGTCGGTTACACCCCTACTCCCGCCGGCCGCGCAGCCGTCGACTTCGCCATCGAAGAGGCGCAGATCCGCAAGACGGGTCTGCTGGTCGTCAACGCGGGTGTCGGGGAGCAGCGCGAAGAGGCTGGGGTCGCGGCCCGGGAGCAGATGGACCAGGTGCGCTTCACCCTGGAGAACTCCGCCGTCGACTTCGAGCTCGTCCAGCACCTGCGCGGCCATGACGCCGCCGAAGAGCTGCTCGATCTGGAGGACGAGAATCCGGAGATCACCATGATCGTGATCGGGTCCCGGAAGCGCTCCGCGGTCGGCAAGCTCATCATGGGGTCGACCGGGCAGAGGATCATCCTCGGCTCATCTGTCCCCGTCGTCGCAGTCAAGGCGCACTGACGTCGCCCCCTGCACACGGCGAAGGCCGCGGAACCCCGATGGGTGCTCCGCGGCCTTCGCCGTGTGCAGCGTCGCACCGCGCATGCGGTGCAGCCTCTGAGCGCGGTCACGCTCCGAGCAGCTCGCGGAGCAGCTGGGCGGTCTCCGTGGGAGTCTTGCCCACCTTGACGCCGGCGGCCTCGAGCGCCTCCTTCTTCGCCTCTGCGGTGCCGGAGGAACCGGACACGATCGCACCCGCGTGGCCCATCGTCTTGCCTTCCGGGGCGGTGAAGCCCGCGACGTAGCCCGCGACGGGCTTCGTGACGTTCGCCTTGATGAAGTCGGCTGCGCGCTCCTCCGCGTCGCCGCCGATCTCACCGATCATGACGATCGCCTCGGTGTCCGGGTCCGCTTCGAACGCTTCGAGCGCGTCGATGTGGGTGGTGCCGATGACCGGGTCGCCGCCGATGCCGATGGCGGTGGAGAAGCCGAGGTCCCGCAGCTCGAACATCATCTGGTACGTGAGCGTGCCCGACTTCGACACGAGGCCGACCTTTCCGGCCTTCGTGATGTTCGCCGGGATGATGCCCGCGAGCGCTTCGCCGGGAGTGATGACGCCCGGGCAGTTCGGGCCGATGATCCGGGTCTTGCCGCCCAGTTCGACCGCGTGCGCCCACAGTGCTGCGGAGTCCTGGACCGGGATGCCCTCGGTGATGATCACGAGCATGCCGATGCCGGCGTCGATCGCCTCGAACGCCGCCTCCTTGGAGAATGCCGGCGGCACGAATGCGACGGACACGTCCGCACCGGTCTTCTCCATCGCCTCTGCGACGGAGCCGAACACGGGCAGCTCGATGTCCGCGCCTTTCGCGTCCTTGTGCGTGACAGTCGTGCCGGCCTTGCGCGCATTCACGCCGCCGACGACATCGGATCCGGCCGCGAGCATGCGGGCGGTGTGCTTCGTGCCCTCACCGCCCGTGATGCCCTGGACGATGATCTTGGAATCCTTCGTAAGGAAAATCGCCATTGTTCTAGTCAGTCCTTTCGAGGGCTCAGCGGCTCGCCGCGAGCTCGGCTGCCTTGTCGGCTCCGCCGTCCATGGTGTCGATCTGGGTGACGAGCGGGTTGTTCGCCTCGTCGAGGATGCGGCGTCCCTCGTCGACATTGTTGCCGTCGAGTCGGACGACCAGCGGCTTCGTCGCGGAGTCGCCCAGGATCTCGAGGGCCCTCACGATGCCGTCGGCCACCGCGTCGCACGCGGTGATGCCTCCGAACACATTCACGAAGACGCTCGTGACCTGATCGTCGCCCAGGATCACGTCGAGGCCGTTGGCCATGACCTCTGCCGAGGCGCCGCCGCCGATGTCCAGGAAGTTGGCGGGCTTCACGCCGCCGTGGTCCTCACCGGCGTACGCGACGACATCGAGCGTCGACATGACGAGGCCCGCACCGTTGCCGATGATGCCGACCTCGCCGTCGAGCTTCACGTAGTTGAGATCGAGTTGCTTCGCCTTGAGCTCCAGCGGGTCCTCTGCATCGATGTCGCGCAGCTCCGCGTGGGTCTCGTGGCGGAACTCCGCGTTCTCGTCGATCGAGACCTTGCCGTCGAGCGCGATGATGTCGCCGGCGGCGGTCTGGACGAGCGGGTTCACCTCGACCAGCGAGGCGTCCTCGCCCTGGAAGACGTCCCAGAGCTTCTGGAAGACGGGGACGAGCTTGTCCGTCGTCGCCGCATCGAAGCGGGCCGCCTCCGCGATTTCGCGCGCCTTCGCCTCATCGATGCCGGTGAGTGCGTTCACCGGCACCCTCGCCAAGTCGTCCGGACGCTCTTCAGCGAGCTGCTCGATGTCCACGCCGCCCTCCTTGGAGCACATGGCGAGGTACGTGCGGTTCGCACGATCGAGCAGGATGGAGAAGTAGTACTCGTCCGCGATCTCCGCGCCTTCGGCGATCATGACCCGCTTGGTGACGTGTCCCTTGATGTCGAGGCCCAGGATCTCCTCCGCACGCTGTGCGGCCTCATCCGGGTTGTGCGCGAGCTTGACTCCGCCGGCCTTCCCGCGGCCGCCGATCTTCACCTGCGACTTGACGACGACAGTGCCGCCGCCCAGTGCTTCTGCACCCTTCTTCGCGTCCTCCGGGGTGTCTGCGACCTTCGCCTGGAGCACGGGGACTCCGTGCTCTTCGAAGAGGTCACGCGCCTGATACTCGAAAAGATCCACGTGTATTCCTTCGTGTGTTGTGACACCGGCGGGCACCGCACGCATGCGACCGCGCCGGGTTCCATCTGTGTTTCGACGTCAGAGGGTCTAACCCGAAACTCAGTCTAGACCTCTTGAGAGTCCTGTGAGTGTGGGAAGGGCTACAGCCTCGTGGGCGCCGGCGGAGCACCGGGTCGCGGCCGCAGCGCGCCACGGCGATCACTCTCGCACAAAGAATCTTGACCTCAAGGTATCCTTGCTGCATGTATGAGGAAATGGACGAAGTCGACCGGATCGTCGCCGCGTGGCGCAATGTGCGTCCGGACATCGACGTCGCGCCCATGGAGGTCCTCTCACGCGTCACGCGGCTCTCCCGTCAGCTGGACCGCCGACGGAAGTCGGTCTTCGCCTCCCACGGATTGGAGACCTGGGCGTTCGACGTCCTCTCCTCGCTGCGGCGCGCGGGTGATCCCTACCAGATGTCTCCGTCTGCCCTCACGGTCGAACTCCTCGTCACGTCCGGCACGATGACCAACCGCATCGATCGGCTGGCGAGCGCCGGCTGGGTGTCGCGCCAGCGCGATCCCGCAGACCGTCGCGGCGTCCTCGTGAAGCTCACGGCCGCTGGCCGGCAGAAGGTCGATGACGCGCTCTCGGACTTCCTGGACCTCGAAGCGCAGATGCTGAGGGCACTGGACGACGACGAGTGCGCGTCCCTCGCCGACTCGCTGCGCCACCTCGTCGTGAGTGTCGAGGCAGTGGTCCCCGGCTCAGACTCCGGCTCTGACTCCGCGCATCCGACTGACGACGCAGCGACGCCGGACTCAGCAGCGCAGACCCCCGCTGCGGCGCAGGGCCCCTCCGACGCCGACCACGACTCCGCCCAGCGGACAGCGGGCGGACCGCCCCAGCGCCTCCGACGTCCACCGGATTCCGGGATGCTCCCCGTAGACTGACAGGGATCGTCCTCCTCTTCCCCGACCCGAGGATCCTTCTCATGTCACATGCCCTGCCGTTCAGCAGCCGCACCCGATCCCGCTCGGCACTCACAGTCGCCGGCATCGGTGCCGCCGTCCTGGTCGCCGGCTGCCAGGTCGTCGACGGCGAGCGTCCCGTCGAAACGCCCTCTGTGTCTGCCGAGGACGTGACATCGGTGCCGACACCCTCCGACCTCGACGTCACTCCTGTCATCGATGTGAGCCCCGGCGGGCCGCAGGAGGAGGACCACGTGTGGCAGGGCCTCGCGCAGGCCGTCTCATCCGGGACGGACGCGTACGTGCATGCCTGGGTCCATACGTACCAGGAGGTGCCGGAGGACGGGGAGGCCACGCTCACCCCCGACACACCGGACAGTGTGAGCATCACCGTCGACGACGCATCCGTCATCACAGAGGGGCAGCCGGACTTCTATCTGCTCGATGCGACCGTGGAGGTCGAACAGTTGGGCGACTCCGCCTTCTCCCTCACCGTCGTGGATGCTGAGACACGGTCCGATCTACTCCCCCAGGGGCCGGACGATGAGGCCCGCTGCTCGGCCGACGATGCGAACGAGCGGATCCAGGCCGCCTCCCAGGTGCACGCCGATGTCCTCCGCGAGGAGGACATGGAGCAGCGGGAGCAGCTGCGCCTCCAGTGGGGCGCATCGCCCGCCGTGTGGTGGGGCATCCAGCGCACGGGTTCAGCTCTGGCCGGCACGGACGGGGAGTCAGCGGGCGACTTCCTGCTCGAGGCCTGCCAGCCGTACCTGAGCGACGAAGGCTGACCGCCCGCACTCGCCGGCAGTCGTCGGCCGCCCGCCGAGCTCGTCGGCAGCCCGGCCGTGCTCACCAGCGCTTGGGCGGTGGAGCCGGCTCTGATGGATGCGCGATGTAGTAGGCGATCGCGAGGTCGAACGCGCGGATGACCGACGGCGTGAACAGCGCGACGACGCAGATGACCGCGGGCACGATGGCCGCCGCCGCCAGCAGTGGGCCCCCGCCGAACGTCGAGATCCCGAAGAGCGCCTGCAGAAGCTGCCACGCGATGGTCGCCGGACGCGACCATCGGTGCATGAGCCACAGGGACCGCACGACGACGAGCAGACCGATGCCCAGGATCGCGAACATCACGCACAGTGCGATGAGGGACGTGCCCAGTTCACCGCCGGTCCCCGACATGACGAGGAAAGCGCCGGCGGAGCCCAACAGGACCAGCGCCTCCAGCAGGACGGCGCCCATCACCACGAACAGGGGTCCGGGCCTGCGCGGAAGCGCGTCCGGCGCCTGCGCCGCCTGCGAGGACGAGGCCGCGCCCGTCACAGGTGCGCCCGGGCGAATCCCGGAACCAGCTGCTCGTCGATGATCGCTTCGCGGACTCCGTACGGGAGGAACGCGGATCCCAGCGCGGTGACGGTGACCCACTCCAGATCGTCGATCGTCCATCCCGCCTGATCGACGAGCAGTCGCATCTCACGGCTCACGCTCGTCGCGGACATGAGGCGGTTGTCGGGGTTGACGGTGACCGCGAAGCCCAGCTCCTTGAGTCGGGTGACCGGGTGATCCGCTAGCGAGGTCGCTGCGGCCGTCTGCAGATTCGACGAGGGGCACAGCTCCAACGGCACCTGCTGATCGAGCAGCCAGGCTGCGACGCGGCCCATCTCCGGTGCGGTCTCCACTCCGTCGCCGTCCACATCGCCCATCACGCCGTCGACGGCCGCGGCCGCCGCCCACTGCGCGAAGTCCTCAGTGATCCGCACGCCATGGCCGATCCGCTGTGCGTGGCACACGTGGATCGCTTCGTGGATCGATGCGACGCCGTCGGCTTCGCCGGCGTGGATCGTCACGGGGAAGCCGGCGCGGTGCAGCGTGTCGAACGCTTCGAGGTGGGCGGCGGGAGGGAAGCCTGCTTCCGGCCCGGCGATGTCGAAGCCCACGACCCCCGCATCGCGGTGGCGCAGCGCCAGCTGGGCGATCTCCGATGCTCGATCGGCCTGGCGCATGGCGGTCACGATCTGACCGGCGCGGATCGACCTGCCCGCCTGCGCCGCGACGGCGGTGCCCTCGTCGATTCCGGCCTGCACGGCTTCGACTGCTTCGTCGAGCGTCAGCCCGCCGCGCAGGTGCTGCTCCGGAGCCCACCGCGATTCGGCGACGACGACGCCGTCGGCCACCTGGTCGAGCACCCATTCGCGGGCGACCCGGGTGAGCGCCGGGGCCGTCTGCATGACGGCGAGCGTCTGGTCGAAGGTCTCGAGGTAGCGGGGCAGGTCGCCCGAACTCGCAGCTTCGGAGAACCACGCACGCAGCGCCACCGGGTCCGCCGTCGGGAGTTCATGGCCCGCATCCGCTGCCAGATCGACGATCGTCGCAGGGCGCAGACCTCCGTCCAGGTGGTCATGGAGCGACACCTTGGGCAGGTTCAGGATGGGGTCATCGGCGTCGACTCCCGCGGGAGTCGGAAAGAGTTCAGGATCCACACCCTCAGACTACCGGAGGCGTGCTTCTGCTTCACTCGTCGACCGTATTCGTCGACCTCACTCGTCGTCCGCGTCGTCCTGTTCTTCGTCCCGCCGTTCCCTCTCCTCCGCGAGCGCGCGTCCCAGCCCTGTGATCGAGCCCAGCACCCCGTCGCTGGCAACGACGGCGACGCCTGCGTTGTCGAGGTCTCCGACCGCACGGCGGGCGCGCACCTCGAGCCCGCCCACGAGCTCCGGCACCGCGTCCCGGACGTCGTCCGAGTCCGCCGCCGGACCGTCATCGGAGGCTGCGCCGGGCTCCGCGCTGCGCACGAGGCCCTCCAGCTCCTGCCCGTCTCCGGGCCAGGCGGTGAGCACGGCGCGCATCCCCAGGCCCACATCCGGGATGATCGACGCGACGACCTGATTGCGCACCGGACGAGGAAGGGTCTTCGACCCGTCGGATCCGTACCAGATGAGGATCGGCAGGTCCTCATCCTCCGCCGAGGTCCCCACCGGGTCCTCTCCGGTGCCGGGGTCGTTGCCGCCCTCGTCACCCGCGCCGGCTGCTCCCTCGGCCGTTGCGCCGCCCTCGGCCGTCGCATCCTCCGCCGCCAGGGCGAGGTCGCCGATGTGCTCCGCCGCGCCCTGGGGCGAGGCCGAGCCGAAGGGGACGAGCACGTCGGCACCTGCCGCTGTCGCGGACTCGGCCCACTCGACCCCCGCGGAGGTCGTGTCATCCAGGGTGCGCACGTCGATGGCCCCGCCGTCGACCACCGTCACGTCACCCTCGACCTCGTCCGCACGGGCGTCCACGCCGTCATCGAACGCGGCGAGGAGCTCTGCGCCCTGGAACTGTCCCTTGGCGGTGGAGACGGCTACGGCACCCGTGCGGGTGGCGCTCGCGGCCGCATACCCGGCCAGATACGCCGACTCGCGCAGGTCGAAGTCGACGGTGAGGGCGTTGTCGGGCAGTCCGGCATCCGTGCCGGACCCCACTGCGAGGAACGCACGGTCGGGATTGTCGGACGCAACCTGGGAGAGGGCTCCGGCACCGCCCGGACCCACGAGCACGCTGAGGGTGCAGCCGTCTGCGGCGAAGCGTTCGAGCGCGGCCTGCGTCTGCGCGGCGGTGCTCACGCGCTGCGAGCCGGTCGTGTCCACGACGCCTTCGTTCGCCGCTGTCCGCACCTCGTCCAGGACGGCTTCGCCCATGCCCGCATCGGCGAAGCCGGCGGGCGCTGACACCGCGCACGCGGACGTGCGGGCGATGCCGGTGGGTTCGTCGACAGCGCCTCCACAGCCCGAGGCACCCATGCCGAGGACCAGGAGAGCGCCGGTCGCGCCCAGCCTCACGCGCGCTCCCCGCCGCACTGGTTCACACCCGGCCCGTGGTCGACGCATCCGCGAACGTCTCGAATGCGCCCGCGTCGTCTGCGATCGCACGGAGAGCGATCGAGCACAGGATACGGGCGCCGGTGGCGATCGCACGCTCATCGACCACCAGATCACCCTGGTGGAGGTCGTAGGTCCGGCCACCCGGCGTGCGCGTGCCCAGGCGGATGAGCGCGCCGGGGGTGTGCGCCAGATACCACGCGAAGTCCTCCCCGCCCATCGACTGCGGAGTGAGCTGGACGGAATCCGGGCCGAGGACCTCGCGCACGGCGGTCTCCGCGAGCGACACCTCGGGCTCCGTATTCACGACGGGCGGAACACCGCGCCGGTGGTCCAGATCGACCTGGACCCCGTAGGGGCCGGCGATCCGATCGACCAGGTCGGGCAGGACCTCGGCGACCTGGTTCCACCCGTCCACGTCCAGGCAGCGGAGGGTCCCGGTCAGCAGGCCCGTGCTGGGAATCGCATTCGGGGCGTGCCCGGATTCGATATGACCCCAGACCAGTGAGATCGCGTGCCGGGGATCGATGAGGCGCGACAGGGTGGCGGGCAGATCGGTGGCGAGCCTGCTCAGCGCGTAGACGAGGTCCTCCGTCAGGTGTGGGCGGGATGTGTGTCCTCCGTGCCCGCTCAGACGGATGATCACGGTGTCGCCCGCAGCGGTGATCGGGCCGATGCGGGACCCGACGCTCCCCACGTCGACGTTCGGGTCGCAGTGCAGCGCGAAGGAGCGCCGCACGCCCTCCAGGACGCCCTGTCCGATCATCGTCAGTGCGCCGCCGGGCGTGACCTCCTCGGCGGGCTGGAAGACCAGGCGGATCGTGCCCCCCAGCCCACCGGAGGTCTCCCGATGCAGACGGTCCAGCGCCAGCCCGGCACCCAGCAGGGCTGTGAGATGGACATCGTGGCCGCAGGCGTGCGCGACCTCGGGCACGGTCGACGCCCAGGGGAGGCCGGTGAGGTCGTCCAGGGGCAGTGCGTCGATGTCCGCGCGCAGCACAGCGGAGACGGGCCCCTCGCCCACATCGCAGATCAGACCGGTGGCCGTGACGAACTCGGGTGCGAGGCCGGCCGCACGAAGACGGTCTGCGATCGCCCGGGTCGTGCGATGCTCCTCGAATGACAGCTCCGGGTGGGCGTGGACGTCCCGCCGGAACGCGATCAGCTCCTCACCGAGCTCCGCGAGGATTCGTCCCGCACCGTGTGCACCCGGCTTCTCGATCGTCACGTACGCCCTCTTCCCGCTCATTCCAGTCCGTTGCGCAGCGCATGCACGGCGGAGCAGCCGCGATTCCTGCGACTGGGCCACGAGTCTACTTCTGCCGCCGTCGCGCCCTGCCGGGCCCCGTCAGAGGAGATCGTCGCGGCCCGCCTCCTTCACGCGGTCGACCACCTGCTTCACCTGCTGCGCGTATGCGCGCGACGTCACGAGCAGCGCGTCGTCGGTATCGACGACGACGAGGTCCTCGACGCCCACCAGCGCCACGAGCCGTTCGGTCTCGGAGATCACGACGCCGCGCGACTCGACATCGACCACCTCCACGTCCTCTCCGATCGCAGAGACCCCGCGGACCTCGCCCGGGACCGGCTGGCGGAGCTTCGCGACGGAGTCGAAGTCCCCCACGTCGTCCCACCCGAAGTCCCCGGGGACGACGATGACGCGGCCGGCCGCCGCTGCGGGTTCCGCGACCACGTAGTCGATCGCCTTCTTCTCCAGTGTCGGCCAGACCTCGGACTGGACCGCATCGCGGTCCTCCGTGTCCCACGCGCCGACGATCCGCGTGAGCCCCGCATGGAGATCGGGGGCCTGCTCCTCGAGCAGCTCCAGGAGAACCGAGGCACGCATGATGAACATGCCAGCGTTCCATCGATACCTGCCCGAATAGGCGTAGGTGCGGGCGGTGGCGGCGTCGGGCTTCTCGACGAACTCCGCGGCGCGCCGCGCCGTGGGCGCATCGGCGATCCTCAGCAGCGCACCGGTCTCGATGTATCCGTACGACGTCGCCGGGTACGTGGGGGTGATCCCGATCGTCACGATGTCGCCCGTCGCAGCCGCGGCTGCCGCCGCCTGCTCCACGACGGACAGGAACTCCCCCGTGTTCGTGATCGAATGATCCGCGGAGAACGACCCGATCACAGCGTCGGGGTCCTCACGATGGATGAGCATCGCCGCGAGTCCGATCGCGGCGGCGGAATCCTTGGGCGACGGCTCCGCGACGACGCGGTCGCGGAGCAGATCGGGCAGCTGCCGCCTCACCGCCTCCACGTGTCCTCGCCCCGTGACGACCCAGGTGCGGTCAGGATCCGCCAGCTCCGCCGTCCTCGCCCACGTCGACTGGAGCAGCGTGCTGCCGGTGCCCAGGATGTCGTGGAGGAACTTGGGGCGAGCAGTGCGCGACACCGGCCAGAGCCGCGTGCCGGATCCTCCCGCGGGGATCACTGCGTGGAAGTTCTCGATCATCCCGCCCATTGTTCTCCACCGCCCGATCGGGCGCACCCCAACACACCGGGGCGCCGGAGACGAGCGAGAACGTATTGCGACATGGGAGTGTTCGCTAATAGTCCGGTGGAACAGATCTTCTCGAGGTGCGGGACGGGCATCCTACCCATTCACAGGAAAAATGGAGACTGTGAGAAGCTCGTGGGGTCGACGATTGGCGCAGCCCGTCGTCGCGGCGTACTTTTCAGAGGTACACAACTGTCCGCAATCCACTATGGAGGATGCCCCGTGGCCAAGGCCTCAACAGGCACTCTGTATCGCGGAAGAGAAGGCATGTGGTCATGGGTCCTGCACCGTGTGACCGGCGTCGGCATCTTCTTCTTCCTGCTGGTGCATGTGCTCGATACAGCACTCGTTCGCGTGTCCCCCGGGGCCTACAACGCAGTCATCGACACGTACAAGTCCCCCCTCATGGCGTTCGGTGAGGTCGTCCTCGTCGGGGCGATCGCCTTCCACGCATTCAACGGCCTCCGCGTCGTCGCCGTCGACTTCTTCAAGGGCGGCACCAAGCACCACAAGACGCTCTTCTGGGTCGCCATGGGCCTCTGGCTCGTCGTCATGGTCGGCTTCCTGTGGCGTCACATCCCGAACTCGCTGGGAGGAATCCTCTGATGAGTGCCCCCACCATCCCCGCACCGCGCGCCGGATACCAGCGGTCCAAGGCGAAGGGCTCCGGCTTCGAGCTGGGCGCCTGGCTCTTCATGCGCCTGTCCGGGATCATCCTCGTCGTCCTCATCTTCGGCCACCTCATCGTCAACCTCTGGCTGGGCGATGGCGTGCACCAGCTCGACTTCGGCTTCGTCGCCGGCAAGTGGGCGCACCCGTTCTGGCAGATCTGGGACCTCACCATGCTGTGGCTCGCGATGCTGCACGGCACGAACGGCGTCCGGACGATCATCCTCGACTACGCGGAGCGCCCCGCGACCCGCTTGACGCTGCAGTTCGTCCTGTATGTCGCATCCGCCGTCGTCATCGTGCTCGGCACGCTGGTCATCTTCACGTTCGAGCCGTGCCCGACCGGGGCCGACCCGAGCCTCCTCCCCTCGTTCTGCGAAGCCCCCTGAGGCCTCCAAAGGAGTTCTGACACCTATGCAGGTACATGAGTACGACGTCGTCATCGTCGGCGCGGGCGGCGCCGGGATGCGCGCGGCCATCGAATCGGGGCAGCGCGCACGCACCGCGGTGCTGACGAAGATCTACCCGACCCGGTCCCACACCGGCGCAGCGCAGGGCGGCATGTGCGCGGCACTCGCGAACGTCGAGGACGACAACTGGGAATGGCACACCTTCGACACCGTCAAGGGCGGCGACTACCTCGTCGACCAGGACGCTGCGGAGGTCATGGCCAAAGAAGCCATCGACGCGGTCCTCGACCTCGAGAAGATGGGTCTCCCCTTCAACCGCACGCCGGAGGGGAAGATCGACCAGCGCCGCTTCGGCGGCCATACCCGTGACCACGGCAAGGCCCCGGTCCGCCGCGCCTGCTACGCCGCTGACCGCACGGGTCACATGATCCTCCAGACGCTCTACCAGAACTGCGTCAAGCACGGGGTCGAGTTCTACAACGAGTTCTACGTCCTCGACGTCCTCATGACCGAAGTCGACGGTGTGAAGACGGCCGCGGGCGTCGTCTCCTACGAGCTCGCGACCGGCGAGATCCACGTCTTCCGCGCGAAGTCCGTGGTCTTCGCCACCGGCGGGTTCGGCAAGATCTTCAAGACGACCTCGAACGCCCACACCCTCACGGGCGACGGCGTGGCCGTGACCTACCGCCGCGGACTGCCGCTCGAGGACATGGAGTTCTTCCAGTTCCACCCGACGGGCCTCGCTGGCCTGGGCATCCTCCTGTCGGAGGCCGCCCGCGGTGAGGGAGGCGTGCTCCGCAATGTGGACGGCGAGCGCTTCATGGAGCGCTACGCGCCCACGATCAAGGACCTCGCCCCTCGTGACATCGTCGCCCGATCGATGGCGAACGAGGTGCGCGAGGGCCGGGGCTGCGGCCCCAACAAGGACTACGTCCTCCTGGACCTCACGCACCTCGAGCCGGCGCACATCGACGAGAAGCTGCCGGACATCACGGAGTTCGCCCGCACGTACCTGGGCGTCGAGCCCTACACGGAGCCGGTGCCGGTGTTCCCCACCGCGCACTACGGCATGGGCGGCATCCCGACGAACGTCGAATCCGAAGTGCTCTCGAACAACACGGACGTCATCCCCGGCCTGTACGCGGCGGGCGAGACGGCATGCGTGTCCGTGCACGGGTCCAACCGACTCGGTACCAACTCGCTGCTGGACATCAACGTGTTCGGCAAGCGCGCCGGCATCGCCGCCGCAGAGTACGCGGCGACCGCGCAGATGCCGGAGCTCGAGGAGAACCCCGAGGCCTACGTCGTCGACATGGTCGAGACGCTGCGCAGCTCCGACGGGCCGGAGCGCATCGCAGACATCCGTCGCGACCTGCAGGAGACGATGGACTCGAACGTCCAGGTGTTCCGCACGGACGAGACGCTGCGCGAAGCACTGGACGTCATCGCGACCCTGCGCGACCGCTACAAGAACATCGGCATCCAGGACCGCGGAAAGCGCTTCAACCTCGACCTCCTCGAAGCGGTCGAGCTGGGCTTCCTGCTCGAGATCGCGGAAGTCGTCACCGTCGCCGCGATCCACCGCAAGGAGTCCCGCGGCGGTCACTTCCGCGAGGACTTCCCGGACCGCGACGATGCGAACTTCATGCAGCACACGATGACCTACAGGGATTCCGAGTCCGAGGCGGAGGGTATCCCCGGCATGCGCCTCGAATGGAAGCCAGTGGTCATCACCCGTTACCAGCCGATGGAGCGTAAGTACTGATGGCAGACACCACGCAGACCGCAGAGCCGGCGTCCAAGGTCGACCTCCCGTCGCACCTGGGCGGCGGCGGAGGCGGCGAGATCCCTTCGTTCGACTGCACCTTCCGCATCGCGCGCTTCGATCCTGAGGCGGATCAGGAGGCGCACTGGGAGGAGTACACCGTCACGATGTACGGCACGGACCGCGTGCTGGACGGACTCCACAAGATCAAGTGGGACATCGACGGGTCCCTGAGCTTCCGCCGTTCGTGCGCGCACGGCGTGTGCGGCTCCGATGCGATGCGCATCAACGGTCGCAACCGCCTGGCCTGCAAGACGCTGCTCAAGGACCTCGACACGAACAAGGTCATCACCGTCGAGGCGATCAAGGGCCTTCCGCTCGAGAAGGACCTCATCGTCGACATGGAGCCGTTCTTCCAGTCGTACCGCGAGATCATGCCGTTCCTCATCACGTCCGGCAACGAGCCCACGCGTGAGCGCCTCCAGTCGCAGCACGACCGGGCGATCTTCGACGACACGACCAAGTGCATCCTGTGCGCATCGTGCACGACGTCCTGCCCGGTCTACTGGACCGACGGACAGTACTTCGGTCCCGCGTCGATCGTGAATGCCCACCGCTTCATCTTCGACAGCCGCGACGACGGCGGAGACATGCGCCTCGAGGTCCTCAACGACCGCGAAGGCGTGTGGCGCTGCCGCACGACGTTCAACTGCACCGACGCGTGCCCCCGCGGCATCCAGGTGACACAGGCGATCGCAGAGGTGAAGCAGGCTCTGCTCACACGCAGTCTCGCCTGAGCCGACAGCAGGCTCGCAGGCGCGGCCTGCGAGCGCAGCGCGGCGGGGGAGGTTCCACGGATCCGTGGAACCTCCCCCGCC
>NZ_FXZM01000025.1 GCF_900169175.1 Brevibacterium jeotgali
CGCTGCGTGAGACCAGCGCCGTGGAAGTCGTGTTCCATGCAGATCGAGGTGCCCAGTACACGTCGTCACAGCTTCATGCTGCTGCCCTCGAATTGGGAGTGCAGCAGTCGGTGGGACGGACCGGCGTGTGCCGGGATAACGCGATGGCTGAGTCGTTCTGGTCGACGTTGAAGACTGAGTTCTATGACCGGCGGTCGTGGTCGACGCGAGCGGAAGCCAGGCAGGCTGTAGCGCGGTGGATCGAGGTCGTCTATAACCGGCGCAGGTTGCATTCGAGGTTGGGGATGGTGCCGCCGGTGGAGCTCGAGCAGGGCATGATCGCGGCGGGTGAGGCTGCCGAGGGCGAGCAGGAAACGTCACTCACGCACGCCGCGTGAGGTGGCTCACGTGTCTACAACTTGCGGGCAACCCCAGTACGAGCGAACGCCGCGGCTTTGTAGTTGCTTCCGTTGTCCGTGATCACGCGCACGCAGCGGGTGATGCCGTGAGCGGCGAAGTACGCGCGAGCGCGAGCGAAGAGCCCGACTGTGGTCGCCGCGGTCTCGTCCTCGAGTGGTTCGGTGTACGCCAGCCAGGAGAAGCCATCGATCGCGGAGTGCAGGTAGGTGTAGCCGACCTTCTGCTTGTGCGCCCGCTTGCCGGCCAGTGCTCGCTCGCTGACGCGGCCGTGAGCCCACCAGCAACCCCCGTCTGGGATCGTGCCGACCTTCTTTCACGTCGAGGTGGATCATGTGTCCCGGGAACCTCGCCGGGGACTGCTTGATTGACGTCGACTGCTTGTCCCGCCACGGTCAGATCGAGGGTGTCAAGGAGGCAGAACGCGTCAAGATCGGGGGTCGTGAAGCTAGGCTTGCCCATGTCGAGGTCTTCCGGATGGAGAGTGTGAGAACTTCCATCTTCAGGGAGACCTCGACGTCTACCCAGGCAACGACACGGACGGACCCACAGCACCAGGCTCTACACCCTCATCTGCGAAGAGCCGTCAACCTACCGCGCGGGGCCGCTACCTGAGTGGACTGCTCGAGGAAGGACACCACCGGGCAGGCGGACTCGGGGCAGATCCAGCGGCGCTTTCGCCACCGCAGACGGGTCGGGCGTCCCGCGAAGGGCGCATCGATCAGAGTCACGGTCACACGTCCGTGGCCAGTGGCGATGACGCCGCATCCGGGACAGCCGGTGAGCGGGTCGCAGGCCTCGACGTCGAGGAGAACGGCGGTGTCCGTGACGTGAGCGTCAACGAGGTGCAGGTCGGGCAGACCGAGGAGGACATCACACCTGCTGCAACGATCCAGGGCAGCAGCGCAGGGGCACGTAGGATGGGGCATAGTCGAGGTCCTTGAGATGCGCGGGGGTAGAAGTCCGCTCATCATCAGGGACCTCGACGTCTATCCCCAGCACCCTCGCCCCATCGGCGTGCCCACACTCAACTCTGAAGAGCCGGTTATGCGAGAGCCCCTTCAAGCCAATAGAATCACAAGACTAAGACATTGCTCATAGACTGTCACACAGCCAAGGGCTCTCGCTAGAGGTTCACGCCCCCACATAAACTCTCCCACCAGACGCAGAAAGTCCCTCACAAAGGATGCGGTAGTGCAAAAAACAGCCTTGAGACTCCTCAATTCGGAAGCGCTCACCTTCGGACTGATTATTGGCGGGAGTATTTGCATCAGTGTCTCAGTTCTTTTACCAGAACTAGCTACACAAGCTGTTCTCACCGGCTTAGCTTTAATCACTGGCGCTTCACTGCTTGTTGTGCACAAAATACGACGAACCGCAATTCGAATACGAGAGGTTGCGCAGCTTCAGCGCGTACAGCACGCCACATTTTCCACCACCAGACTCTCGATGGCTCCCGCGCCGCCTCCGCACGAGCCGCAAAGCCGCAAACAACCAGAATTGCCACAAGAGTATTATCAGACAATTGAGGAGTTACAGACATATTGTCACTCTGAGAGCCATCGGCTTACACGAGCAGTATCCGATAGCCAGCACAACGTTAAACAAATTGCCGCTTCAATCCCATCGTTAGCGCACCCTGGATTGAGCGCCCTTGACTCGAGCGTCCTGTACTCACGGCTCACCATGACGTCCCCGAGTACCGTAACAGTCGCAGGAGACGCCCGGTCGCACGAACTAGCTCGATGGGTCACCGGAGCCTCCCAGGTATTCACAAAGGTTGAGTTTTATGATCCGAATACCGCGCCATTGGAGCTTGCGTTGATCCAGACTCTCATCGTCGACCTCAGCGATGCATCCCGATACAAAGCGCACGACTTCATACCCGTTGGGCACATGCTCCCTGGCAGCGAAGTATGGATCATCGGCAACGTGCTCGAACAACGTGCGCTCTTCCATAAAATTCAAGATAAGGAACCTGACATCCTCGCGGTCATTACAGATCACCAATCAAACTGTTTCACCATAGCGCGAAAGGCCCCGCTCTAATGCGCGACGATTTCCCTCAGTTTCGTGCTGCAGTTGAGCATATTCCCGTCCCGCACTACGGAACGGAAGCTCCCCTCAAACAACTACAAGCGACCGCTATCACTATACTCGACTCATTCTCGCAGGCATGTTTCTCACCAGTGATCGACTGTATCCCCGTATCGCGCGTCGATTTCGTGAAGGCTCTCGACTACTACCAGCCTCAGTTTCTCCTCCTTGAGTCAGCGTGGAATGGCAACGATGGCGCGTGGAAGCATCAGCTGGTTGGCCCCACCGGGCCTAAGGCAGCGGTCAAAAATCTAGTCGCAGCATGCAACGATCGCTCTATACCCGTTGTTTTCTGGAACAAAGAAGACCCTCCTCACTTCGAAGATTTTCTGCCGCTGGCGCGACTCGCGGACCACGTCTTCACCACAGCAGGGGAACTAGTAGATCAATACAAATTCGCAGTTGGTCACGAAAACGTACACACGCTTCCGTTTGCCGCTCAGCCATCGATCCATCATCCGTTCGCAGACGGAGAGCGGGACCGGGAAGTGTGCTTCGCAGGACAATACTTCAGACACAAATACCCAGAACGCCGAGAGCAAATGGAGTTCCTCTTTCCGGCTGCCGCGGAATACGACTTCACAATCTACTCACGCGAGTTGGGGAACGATCCTCGCTACGCATTCCCTGAGCCGTTCGACGAACTGGTCTCCGGGTCGGTCCCATATGCTTTGATGATACGAGAGTACCGTCACTTCAAAACGTTTTTGAATGTGAACTCAGTCGTGAACTCCAAAACAATGTGCGCACGTAGAATATTTGAAATCAGCGCATCGGGGGCAACCGTCGTATCCGCTCCGTCTCCCGCAATTGAACGCTTTTACCAACCAGATGAAGTCTTCACACCAAACAATCTGCAAGAGGCTCAAGATACGCTACAGTTGCTCCTTACGGACGAGCCTCTTCGTCAGAAGTCGGCACTCAAGGCCTGGCGACGGACTATGATTAACCATACATACACGAATCGCGTCGATAGCATCCTCCACCAGCTAGGCCTCGCCCCAAGCTCGCCAAATATCCAAGTTGCAGTGGTTATCGATGCGCGGGGTGCTACCGCGGATGAATTACGCAGATCAGCTCAAATTGTTGTCGACACTGAAAGCATTGCTGTCGCGCACTACATTTTAGCGGACCGGAGTTTGTCATTACCGGATACGCAAACAGACTTGCAACAGATCACCGAAAAGGAGGCAGCTGACCTCACTGCGACGAATTCAGTAATAGTCGCATCCCCCGCTGCCACTATCAACAACGCGGCGTTTTCAGATATCCTTCTTGCAATCTCGAGCCACCCAGATAAGTCACCAGTGTCTAAAGCAGCTTTCAACGCGCTTGATCGTCCAGCGTTTTCGGCGAACGTGGTAATGAGCCCTCTGTTATGGGCGACGGCAGCTGGCGCCTTGCCTTTAGACACCGCACGGATGCTGTTCGAGACTCAGGGTGGCGTATTCAACGCGCTGGACTACTTCAACATGTTAGATCGACGTCAAGCGGTGCCCGCCGCCAACAGTACGTGGGAGGTATGATCCAGTGCGTTTCGCATTCTTCGACGGGCTTCTAGAGGACCACGTCCCTGCCTCGCTTCAACGCGCGCTAGAATCTCGTGGTCACACGGTCTACAACACGGGAAAGATTGGCCACGGCTTCGTATTTGAGACCCAACCAGACAAGCTGAGCCGCATCAATCGCTATATCGACGAGACAATAGCGGCTGAACCAGATTTCATTCTAGTCTTCCGACCCGCTTCACTGCCCCCAAATCTGCTGGACAAGCTTCGTCGTACTGGCGCGCAGCTAGCCGTATGGCTATCCGATGATCCCGTGCTTTGGGACCTCTCCTATCGCCCGGTTGTTGATCTCTACGATATAGTCCTGAATTCCGGCTCGGAACGGGTGCTGAAATTCTACGATTCGCACTTTGGCCGCGCCGTTGGGGTGAACTTTCCGTTCTGGACGGACAACCTCTCGTTTCCATACGTGTACGGTGAATATAAGCCTGAGACAGTTGCGATGTTTCTCGGGAACGTTCAGGACGAGGTGCGCCGGAACCGATACTTCAATCTGACCAGTTTGTCGACAAACCTGCGAATTCACGGTAACACAGGAATCGATTTTCGAAATGTTAGTGGCGGGTACCTGGACAGCGATCGGGAAGTAGTCCAAGCCGCGGCGCGAGCCAAACTAGCAATTAATATTCCACAGTACTTTAGCGATCATTCCGGACTGCCGACATGGTTTGCGGGCTTGGACGCCCTCGGAACTTTTCAGTATCCGAGCAGAGTCATTCAGTACGCGGCCATGGGGTTACCTATAGTATCCGTCACTCCGGATCGCTCTGATTACGATACATTTCCCGAACTGCAGACCGTATCTTCAGTTGACAAGATTGACGAGATGGTCGAAGGGCTGCTCAGTAGCGAGAGTCGTTTGAGCGAACTTAGCACGGAAACTCACAACCGTTTCCGCTCTCATTTCTCAGCACATTCCAGGGCTATGGCCCTGGAACATATTGCGCAAGACGACACTTGGAGGGCGCTAAGCGCTGGTGATCGGGCCAGGTGGTTTACTCAGTTTGATGCAGCAGGCGAACTTCGCGAAACGCACGCGTCCGATACGCCAGAGGAAGTTTTCCACTGCACGACGCGACCCGACCGAATCTCTACCGACCTGTCGCATGACAGCGTGCAGAGCAGCCCATCCAACCTGCCCATCATGGCGACAGTCGCCCGAGGGCCGTCGTCACGGATAGCAGTCATCGGAGAGGGATGGACTCGAGCCAGCAGTCCGGTCAGCGTGGCTCACCGCGCGCTTATCAATCTCGGTCACCAGCCGATTCGCGTTTCCCCACTTAGCCACCCAAAGCTGTTCGTACAAGACAAGTCAAGAGAGTTTCGTTGCTTCGTCGTGACGCGCCTCCTCGCGGAATCCGTCAAACCAGATCTCGTTCTTTTCGTCGGAAACGGCCATGGCATTACTGAATCAGGGCGGCACGATTTACGCGCTCGAAATATTCCGGTAATTGTTCATCATCTGACAAACCGTACGCTGAATCTGGTCAGCTCTAAACTGGTAGGTCGTGCAGACGCTGTCACAGTCACCCATCCAGATTTGCATACCGCAATCGAGGCTGCTGGGTTCCGTACGGTCAAACTGCTACCGCCACTCGTTGACAGAAGCTTTACCGAGATCGCAGATTCGCGAGATTCTCTTCCGCCGAAGATTCGAACGATTGGAGCCCGCCGCAACGACCTTACCAGCGAAAAGAACTTGCTTGAAGATCTCGCGGAGCTAGATGCGGTGATTGACTTCGCTGAAGACGCGGATCGCGATCCGCTAACCGTGGATGAACTGGTCGATTACGTTCGTTCGTCTGTAGCGGTCGTTGGGTTCGATTCGACTTTGCCTGATAGCCAGCCGAGCGAGTACTTCGCCTTCGCTCTTGCCGCTGGGGCCCTTGTCGTGACGCCCCGATCGGCTGGAGCCGGCATTGCTGGCGAACCCGGCGAGTCGCACATTACCGCACGCGATAGAGGAGAGGTAAAACGCAAGCTGGCTCGTCTTTCGGAAGATGAGGCGGATTACAGGCGCTACATATCTCGGGCCCGGGAGCTCTCCAAGTCGCTGTTCTCGGCAGAGGCATTTATTGGGAGTGCAATCCACTCTGCTAAGACGCACGCCGACACCCTGACTACCGGGACATCGTCAATTGCCGTACAAACACCGTATCCGAACCAGGGCACTCTGCAGCATCAGAACTGGCGGTCGACTCTATTAGGCGTCTCAGCGACTCGGCTTAAACTTGCCGTTTCCTATCACCCGCCGGAGGGTGTTCTTCGGACCCGGGACGTCAGTTTTAGAGTTCGCTTAGGAGATCTGGTCGTTGCGCGCCTTCCATTAACTGAGCTACAAGGTGAGCACACATTTTTTATTGACTTACCCTCGCGCTACCCCGAACGTGTCGTCACCGTTGAGCTGTACGCGGATCAGCCGCTTTCATTCTTCAATTGGAGGCGTTACACTGAGTTGACCCTTGCGTTTTCTGAGAGTGCTCTGACTAGTCATTTATCAACTGTGCAAATAGGCAAGCGGTAATCGATTCACCTACTGACGATTCGATACGCGCCGCTTGAGTTGGTTGGACCCTTCGAGGATAACTGACTCTTCGTAAGTGCGGGTGCAGATGGTGTAGATGCAGGCGTTGAAGGATGGGTCGTGTCGCTCCACCGATAGACGTCGAGGTCTCCCGATGATGGAAGTTCTCACACACTCCATCCGGAAGACCTCGACATGGCCAAGCTTAACTTCACGAGTTCCGATCTCGACGCGTTCTGCCTCCTCGACACCTGACTTGGCTCACGTAGTGGCCGCTTGGCATGTCTGTGACCTGACTTACAATATGGCGGCGGGTTCTCCCCTCGGATCGGTCCTACCTGCAGGTGATCAGTCTGGCGCGCGCTGAAACTGGACACAAGCGGACTTCCTGGGGGTACTTCTTCGATGCGGGCATGTCTCCGTCCTCCCGGTTGAATCAAGCCCTCCGACCTGAGTTGCACAGGTCGGAGCGATTTCGGGCTTTTCGCGAGTATCGTCGCTGGTGACAGGGCCGTCGGTCGTGGTTCTTGGTAACTAATGGGCCTCGTAGACTAGGCGGATGGCCCCGTTTCTGCGCAAGGTGAAGACCGCTTTGGGGGCCACTGCTGTGCAGATCGCGGATAAGACCGGTGGCGCGTACCGGATTCTTGAACACCTCGGCTCGGCACACACCGAAGCAGAGCTGGCCGCGCTGATGGCAGTCGGTCACGAGAAGCTCCACCCCGATCAAGGAGTGCTCCCACTCGATACCGGGCCACCGGCAGCGACAGAAGAACGGGTGGCGAAGTCCAGCCGCGCGGGACTGCTCATCGACGCACTCACCAGTATCTATCACCGACTCGGCCTCACCGATGCGCTTCACGACGAGGCGTTCTTCCAGCTTGTCCTCGCTCGACTGGTCGAGGCGACCTCGACCAGCGATAGCGTGCGTGTGCTCGAGGAACTCGGCGTCGATGCTGTTCACCGCAACACGCTCATGGCGGGCCTGGCGCGGGCCCACCACCACGACTACCGATCCCGGATCGCTCACCTGTGCTTCTCCCACAGCGTGGCGACGACGGGAGTGTCGCTGTGTCTCTACGACGTGACGACGCTGTACTTCGAAGCTGAACACGAAGACGAGCTGCGCAAGGTGGGCTACTCGAAAGAACGCCGGGTTGATCCACAGATCGTCGTCGGTCTGCTGGTGGACAGGTCGGGGTTCCCGCTGGAGATCGCCTGCTACGAAGGCAACAAGGCAGAGACACACACGATTCTGGGCTCTTCAGAGTTGAGTGTGGGCGCGCCGATGGGGCGAGGGTGCTGGGGATAGACGTCGAGGTCCCTGATGATGAGCGGACTCTAACCCCCGCGCACACCAAGGACCTCGACTATGCCCCATCCTACGTGCCCCTGCGCTGCTGCCCTGGATCGTTGCAGCAGGTGTGATGTCCTCCTCGGTCTGCCCGACCTGCACCTCGTTGACGCTCACGTCACGGACACCGCCGTTCTCCTCGACGTCGAGGCCTGCGACCCGCTCACCGGCTGTCCCGGATGCGGCGTCATCGCCAC
>NZ_FXZM01000012.1 GCF_900169175.1 Brevibacterium jeotgali
CGCTGCGTGAGACCAGCGCCGTGGAAGTCGTGTTCCATGCAGATCGAGGTGCCCAGTACACGTCGTCACAGCTTCATGCTGCTGCCCTCGAATTGGGAGTGCAGCAGTCGGTGGGACGGACCGGCGTCTGCTGGGATAACGCGATGGCTGAGTCGTTCTGGTCGACGTTGAAGACTGAGTTCTATGACCGGCGGTCGTGGTCGACGCGAGCGGAAGCCAGGCAGTCCGTAGCGCGGTGGATCGAGGTCGTCTTTAACCGGCGCAGGTTGCATTCGAGGTTGGGGATGGTGCCGCCGGTGGAGTTCGAGCGGGGCATGGTCGCGGCGGTTGAGACGGTCGGGGGCGAGCAGGAAACGTCACTCACGCACGCCGCGTGAGGTGGCTCACGTGTCTACAGCTTGCGGGTAACCCCACTCTGCCGTCACACCCTCTGGAGCCGTCACTGTCTCCGAACCGAGGGAGCTCAGAGCGGTACCGTGTCGGAGCCTCCGGCGGGCTCATCCCCGGTGACGCGCGACTTGACGAGCTCCGCGATGCTGCGGGCCTTCCCTCCCGGGGTGCCCCAGAACTGCGCGGAATCCGTGCTCACGCGGATGAGGCCGAGTGCGGGATCTGTCCGCCCACCCTCGAACCACTCCGCCGCGCGATCGTTCCACAGCTCGTCGATCTTCGCCTGATCCTCGACGAACTCGACGTGTCCGGACACGGACAGCCAGGTCCCGGCCTCGGCCACGGAGAGGTTGACCTGCGGCCCCTGGCGCAGGGCCTCGGACTGATCTCCGGCGAGCGAGAGGAAGAACCAGACGTCGCAGTTATCGGTCACCTGCTGGGGGACCATCGGGTGGGCGAGGAGCTTCCCGTCGTGGCGCGCTGTCGTCACCATGACCCACGGGGCGCTGCTCAGTGCGTGGGCGACGTCCTGCTGAGTGATGTCCTTCATTGTGTTCACCTCCTGACGCAGTGGGCAAGGTGCCTTGCCTGCGTAACGTCCACCCTATGGGCGCGTGGTCGGAGAGTCCACGCCCACGCTCCCTCCGTCACTTCTTCTTGCTCTTCTTCGCCGCGCTTGCGCCGATGCCGGCGATGAGCGCGACTGCGATGGCCGCCATCCAGGAGTCCTTGGCCAGGGCTGTGCCTGCGCCGGACGGGCGGACTCCGTCCTCCTCAGTCTTCTCCGGGTCGCGGAAGTAGATGCTCAGCAGTCCCGCGGAGAATCCGCCCAGTGCCAGACCGGCGAGGCGATTCGGCACGACGGGCAGCAGGAGGGCGCCGCCCACGGCGATCTCGCCGAGTGCGACGAGCTTACCGAACTGCTGGGAGTCCATCTCCTCGAGAGCCGGGATGCCCTTGACTGCCTCCGCGTGGAGGTATCCCGCTGTGCCTTCGTCCATATCAAGCTTCCCGATGCCCGAGTTGAGGATGAAGGCGCCGGGCACCGAGCGCAGTGCGATGCTCGCGATCGAGGGGAGTGCCATGGTGAGTCCGCCTTTCGTGGTGCGACGAGTGTGCGCGAACGGTCGTTCCGCTCGATACTCACCCTAGACGCTCCGCAGCGCGGGACGACGGGAAGAGGCGAACCTCCTCCGCGCCTGTCACGGACGCTCCCAGTCCTCGATCCTGCCAGGCACGACGTCGAAGAGCGGGTGCGGGGCGGGGTCGGACGCCCGCCACCGCTCAGTGTCCTCCGGACTGCGGCCGGCCAGCTTGCGTCCCAGGTGGGACCACTCGAATGCGAGCTGCCCATCGGTGACCGGCATGAGGGGAACGTCGCCGAGGTCGTCGCCGCCGTCACGGTGTCGTGCCGGCTGCACGATCCGGTCGCGGTCGAAGCGGTAGCCGCGGGCCGTCGCCTCGGCGGCGAGGCCGGTCAGGTATGCGCCGATAGCGGACAGGGGGTCGTCCAACGCCCGGAAGCGCACGAGCTGAGGGTGGCTGCGGTATCCGCGTGTGCGCCCGCCGAGCACGGCCTGCGCCAGCAGGCTCTCGCGCCAGCAGGCGACGAGGCCCTTCCCGTCCAGGTGTGCGGGGTGCAGCGACCAGAGCCTCACCGTGCTGGCTTCGCGAGCTTCGAGGGCCACCACACGGCGGGTCCGATGTCGTGGACGAGAGCGGGGACCAGCAGTGCCCTGACGAGGAACGTGTCGAGCAGGACCCCGAACGCCACGATGAACGCGATCTGCGCGAGGAAGAGGATCGGGATGACCGACAGTGCGGCGAACGTCGCGGCCAGCACGACGCCTGCGGATGTGATGACGCCTCCCGTCACGGCGAGCGCTCGGATGACACCGGGTCGAGTCCCGTGTGCCAGCGACTCCTCCCGCACGCGGGTCATGAGGAAGATGTTGTAGTCGATCCCCAGCGCCACGAGGAAGATGAATCCGTAGAGGGGGACTGCCGGATCGGCTCCGGGGAACTCGAACACGTGGTTGAACACGAGCGCGGCGACCCCCATCGCGGTGCCGAAGGACAGCACGGTCGTGAGCACCAGCAGGATCGGGGCGAGCACCGCCCGCAGGAGCACCATGAGGATCAGCAGGATGACCACCAGCACGATGGGGATGATGAGGTTCCGGTCGTGGATCGCCGCGTCATTCGTGTCCACCGCCGTGGCGGTCACTCCACCCACCAGCACAGCAGCGTCGGCTGCGGCATAGGCCTCCCGCAGATCGCGCACCGTGTCCTGTGCGGCCGCGGAGTCGGCCGGGTCGCTCAGAGTCGCCTGGAGCATGATCGAGTCGTCGACCGTGGTGGGCTCCGGCGCCGGAGTGCCCGGAGGCCCGTACGCGCTGATGCCGTCCTCGTCGACCGGGGCGGAGCCCGCATCGGTCTCATCGGTGGTGACGGTGACGCCGTCGATGCCCGGGTGGTCGAGGAGGACGTCAGCGGAAGCCTGCAGAGAGTCCGCGTCGGTGACGACGTAGGTGGGACTTCCCGAACCGCCGGGGAAGTGCTTCCCCAGGGCCTCCTGGCCATCGCGCGCCTCGGAGGCGCCCAAGACCAGTTCCGACTGGGGCACCCCCTCGGCCTCGAGCTGGGTGACGCCCAGGGCGCCCACGAGCAGCAGGAGGGTCGTGCCGATCCAGATGCGTCGGGGTCGGCGCTCCACGGCTCGTCCGGTCCGCGCCCAGAGCCCCTTCGTGGGCACTCCGCCCTCGGCGGCGACCAGCTCGGGCTCGAAGCGCGGACGACGAGGCCAGAAGGCGGCCCGGCCGAAGGCGTAGAGGATGGCGGGTAGGAGGGTGAGGGCGGAGACCATCGCGAAGACGATGCCGATCGAGGCCACGGGGCCCAGCGTGCTGTTCGACTTGAGATCGCTCAGCAGCAGGCACAGGAGGCCGGCGATGACCGTTCCGCCGGACGCCAGGATCGGTTCGACCGATCCGCGCAGTCCCTGGAGGGATGCGGTCCACGTGTCCTCGTGCACACGCAGCGCCTCGCGATAGCGCGCGACGTAGAGGAGCGAGTAGTCGGTCGCCGCACCGATGACGAGGATGAAGAGGATGCCCTGGGTCTGCCCGCTCAGCAGGAGCACTTCCGCCTTGGCCAGCCACCAGACGGTCAGCAGTGCGACGGTGAGGGCGGAGACGCTCGTCGACAGCACCGCGATCGGCAGGAGCAGGGAGCGGTAGACGACGATGAGGATGACGAAGACGGCGGCGAGCGCCACAGCAAGCAGCAGCCCGTCGATGCCGGCGAAGCCTGCGGCGAGGTCCGCACTGACCCCCGCGGGCCCGGTGACGAAGACCTCCACGTCATCGGGCAGGTCTGCGCCGAGCGCGTCCGAGACCTCCGGTACGACGTCCCCCAGTTCAGCATCGGAGCCGATGGGCACGAACGACTGGGCGGCGAGACCGTCGTCGGAGGGGATCACGGGAGACAGGTCGTCCTGCACGCCGGAGATGTCGGGGAGCTGTGAGACGGCCTCATCGATCTCCTGCAGCTGCCCGTCGGTCAGCTCCGTGTCGGAGGTGAAGACGATCACCGCTGGGATGGCGTCCTCGTCGTTGAACTCGCCCAGCAGTTCCTGCACTGCCGTGGCGTCCGCGGACTCGGGCAGGTACGTCGTCTGATCGTTGGAGGAGACCTCCGAGACCTTTCCGAAGTACGGTCCGCCCACCGCCGCTCCCGTGAGCCACACGAGGATGAGGAGGCCCGGCAGGAAGACCCGCAGCCAACGGGGGACACGACTGCCGGTCGGTGCACGGTGGGTCATCTGCGGCTCCTCAGGGGTGGGGTGGGGATCGATCTGACGAAGTTCCAGGGAGCAGACTATACTGTCTTCATGGAAATAGTAAACATGAGGATAATAGTGTGCGGCTCCACTGCCCGCGAGTCGTAGGATAGCCAGCATGTCAGCACCAGAGTCAGGGGCCGATGCGGTGTCGGAGAACCTGTATGAGGTCGATGCGGCGGACCCGCTGCATCGCCTCGTCGATCGTTCAGGCATGTCGACCGACGACATCGAGCAGATCGGGCGACTCATGCGAGGGATCGCGGACCTTCGGGCGGCCGAGCAGCGCCTGACCGAGGCGTCGCAGAAGTACATGAAGCTGAGCCAGCAGGACATGCGTGCGATCCAGTACCTGATCGTGGCGAGCAACCGCGGGACGATGGTGACTCCCAGTATGATCGCCGCCCATCTGCAGATCTCCGCGGCGTCGACCACCAAGCTCCTCAACCGGCTGGAGGACGGCGCACACATCACGCGCGAGGTGCACCCCGGTGATCGCCGTGCCTTCGTGGTGCGCGTGACGCCGGGGACCATGGAGTCCGCGATGGACACGGTGGGACGACAGCACGCGAAGCGGTTCGACGCGGCGGCCCGTCTGACACCGGAGCAGCGCGACATCGTCCTCGACTTCTTCCAGGACATGACCCGGCAGCTGTCCCTCGACGACGCGGCGTGGGCCGAAGGCCTCTGACGGCGTCCCGCCTGCCGCCGGGATGATCTGTGCGGGCCAGGCGGAATAGAACCTCGTCGCGGAGGGGTTGACCTCGGGGCCGACCGGTCGTGAACCCGGTCGGCCGTCACCCGGTCGGTCTGAGTCCGGTCGGTCTGAATCCCGCGAGCAGAGGAGTACCCCGCTGTGCCCGTTCCCCTGAGCATCCTCGACCTCGTCTCCATCTCCGACGGGTCGACGGCCCGTGACGGCATCGCCGCATCGGTGAGCTCGGCACGGCTCGCCGACCGGCTCGGGTATCGGCGGCTGTGGTTCGCGGAGCATCACAACACCGTCAACCTCGCTGCCAGTGCGACAGCCCTGCTCATCTCCCACGCGGCCGAGGCCACGGAGACCATCCGCCTCGGATCCGGTGGCGTCATGCTCCCCAACCATGCGCCGCTCATGGTCTCGGAGCAGTACGGGACCCTCGCGAACATGCACGGGGACCGGATCGATCTGGGCCTCGGGCGAGCGCCGGGAACCGACCAGATGACCGCGCAGGCGCTCGCCCGCTCGTCGGCTGAGCCCCAGGCCTTCGCCCAGAACATCTACGACATGCAGGGATGGTTCGGCGACGAGGGGCGGGCATACAGCACGCCGATCATCTCTGCCGTGTCCGCGAGGACGCATGTGCCGATCTGGGTGCTGGGTTCCACCGTGAACGGTGCTGCGATCGCGGGTCAGCTGGGACTTCCGTTCTCTGTCGCGTCGCACTTCGCTCCCGACCAGCTCGACCAGGCGATCCGCGTCTACCGCGAATCATTCACGACGGAGGCGCCGACAGCGCAGATCGAAGAGCCCTGGGTCATGGCCGGCATCAACGTGATGGTCGCGCCCACTGAGGACGAAGCGGCCCGCGAGTTCACGACGGTCGAGCAGATGTTCATGGACATCCGCTCGGGCGGACGCCGCAGGCTCCAGCCTCCGATCGACCCCGAGGCGCTCGCCGCACGCGGCGGTGGACGCAATCCGATGCTGGAGATCAGCGCAGTCGGCTCCCCGTCGACGGTGAAGGACCAGCTCGACGCCTTCGTCGAGCGCACCGGGGCCGACGAGCTCATCACCGTCACCTATGCGTACGACCCGACCGTCCGTGAACGTGCGCTCCAGCTGCTGGCGGACGTCTGGTTCTGACCGCAGCGCGGTCGGGGAGCGCCCGCGGGTGCCTCTTCCAGAGCCCGTGTGATCGGCGTATCGTCGCCACATGAGCATGACGATCGGTGCGAGCGTGTACCTCAACCTGCCCATCTCCGACGTCGCGGCGGCGCGTGCCTTCTGGACCGCCGCGGGAGTGCGGATCTCCGAGCCCTACTCGAATGAGAGCGCCGTCGCGCTGAGCTTCAGCGACCACGTCATGGTGATGCTGCTGCGGCGTGACTTCTACAGTGAGTTCCTGACCGGCCGCGCAGTCGCGGACACGAAGACCACCAGCAGCTGCCTCATCTGCCTCGACGCGGGGTCGAAGGAGGACGTCGATGCCTTCGTCGATGCCGCGGTCGCTGCCGGCGGGAGCGAGGTGCCTCCGCCGGATCCGAACCCGGCACAGGCGGCGATCGATGAGGGACTCATGTACGGCCGGACGTTCTTCGATCCGGACGGGCACAGCTGGGAGATCCTCTGGATGTCCGGTCAGATGCCGGAGGGCTGACTCTCAGCACTCCTCCCATCCCACGTCGCTGCTTCCTTGTCGGGACGGATCCGCGCAGAAGACGACCGTCTGACGCGCAGGTCAGAAGAGCGCAGGCTGCGCTGGTCGCGGCGCGGCAGTGGTGGGTGCGGCGGCGGGCGCGGGCCGGGGCGCCTCCTCGTCGACCTGCCCCTGCAGGCCGTGACGTGCGATGAGCGGTGTGATGCGCCGGGCGAGCATCTGCCGGTACGCCCGAGGCGGGTAGGCGGAGCGTGCGTACATCCCGGTGTAGGCGTCCAGGATGTCCGGGCGATGGTCCCTCAACCATCCGACGTACCATTCCCTGGCGCCGGGGCGCAGGTGGAGGGCGCCGTAGACGACACGATGGGCGCCGGCGTCTGCGATCACGGACAGTGCGTCGTCGAGCTGCTGTGAGGAGTCGGTGAGGTAGGGGAGGATCGGCATGAGGAACACGGTCACTCTGAACCCCAGGTCTGCAGCGGCGCGGACTGTTGCGAGCCGCGCTCTGGGCGACGGTGTGCCGGGTTCGATCGACTGCTGCAGATCGTCATCGAACACCGCGATGGACATCGCGAGGTCCACTGGGACCGCATCAGCCGCCCGCGCCAGCAGCGGCAGGTCACGGCGGAGCAGGGTGCCCTTCGTGAGGAGCGAGAACGGGGTGCCGCTGTCAGCCAACGCCTCGATGATCCCGGGCATCAGCCCGTACCGCCCTTCGGCCCGCTGGTAGGGGTCCGTGTTGGTGCCCAGGGCGACGTGCTCGCGACCCCACCGCGGCCGGTTCACCTCTGCGGCGAGGACGTCGGCCACGTTCACCTTCACGACGACCTGCCGGTCGAAGTCCCTCCCCGAGTCCAGATCCAGGTACGAGTGGGTGTTCCGCGCGAAGCAGTAGACGCAGGCGTGGGAGCATCCGCGGTACGGATTGACCGTCCAGTCGAACGGCATCGAGCTGCGGGCGGGAACGCGGTTCAGGGCAGATTTCGCCCGCACCTCGTGGAACTGCATGCCGACGAATTCCGGCGCGGTCGTCGTCCGCACCAGTCCGGGCAGCTCGAGTGTCCCCGTCGCACCAGTGGTGCCGGGTGCGTCCGTCGTGCTCTGCGCGCTCCATCTCATGACACTGATTAGAACAGGTGATCGAATACTGCGCAAGGGTGCATGTTGCGCCATGCGCGCGCCACGCGCCTTGCTGGGCGCCCGGCTGCCGGCGGTCGAGGTGATCTGAATCACTGTATCGTCGGCGCGGGCGCTCTTGCGCTTGGTTCAACTTTCAACTAATGTCTTGCCTGTAGTCAGAACACAACGACTTGAGGAGAAAACATGACTGCTCTGCCGAACAACCTGACAGCCGGAACCTGGAACGTGGATGCCGTCCACTCGAAGTTCGCCTTCATCGCTCGCCACGCCGGGGTCTCGAAGGTCCGCGGCCAGTTCGATGTGATCGCCGGCGAGATCGTCGTCGGTGAGGACTTCGAGAGCAGCACGGTGAGCGCAGAGGCCGACGCCTCCTCCATCACCACGGGCAACGAGCACCGTGACGGACACCTGCAGTCCGGCGACTTCCTGCTGGCCGAAGAGAACCCGAAGATCGTCTTCGAGTCCACCGGCATCTCGAACTTCGACGGCGAGGAGTTCGACCTCGCGGGCACGCTCACGATGCGCGGCATCACCAAGGACGTCACGCTCAAGGCGGAGTTCGGCGGTGCGGCTGAAGACCCCAACGGGAACATCGTCGCGGGCTTCTCCGCCACCGGTCGCATCAATCGCAAGGATTGGGGCATGGACTTCGAGGCCGTGCTCAAGGGCGGCGAGCTGCTCGTGTCCGACAAGATCACCCTTGAGATCGACATCGAAGCGGTCAAGGCCTGATCTTTCCGGATCCAGCGGTCGGATCAGCGGATGCGTCCGCCCGAACCGCGCAATGACGAAGCCCGAGGTGCCACTCACCTCGGGCTTCGTCATTGCACAGCGCGTACACCGCTCGCCTCGCTCGACAAGGCGGAGTCGACCCGCTCCACTCAGCCGGCGAGCGTCCGGGCGTATGCGCGCAGCCGGGCCGCGGCCTCGGCGACGTCGTCGGCACCCTTGCAGAAGGAGTACCGGATGATCCCGGCCATCGCCTCCGCTGTCGCGGACCCGGCCTGACACAGGGCGGGCACCGGAACGCCGGTGACGCCGACCTCCCGGCTGAGGCGCTCGTTCAGCGCGAACGCATCCACCGACTCGTCGGAGGGGCCCGTGAAGTCGACCAGCACGAAGTATCCGGAGGCGGGGACCACGACCTCGGCCCCCGGCACCTCCCGCAGTGCTGCGACCAGTCCGTCGCGCCGCGCGGCCAGCGTCCGCGCGTTCTCAGCGGGGAACTCGGAATGCTCTGCGAGCGCGTGGGCGATCGCAGGTTGGAGAGGTGCTCCGTTCGTGAACGTGAGGTACTGCTTCACGGCACGCACCGCCTCGAGGACTGCGGGGGAGCCGATCAGCCACCCGATCTTCCACCCCGTCGCGTTGAATGCCTTGCCCGCCGATGACACGGTGACGACCGTGGGACTGTCCAGCACGGCCGCGGGCGCAGTGTGACTCCCGTCGAAGACCAGGTGCTCGTACACCTCGTCGGTGAGCAGCCACGCGTCGACGGATGCCGCGAGCGTCCCCACCCGCCGGATCTGCGCGGCATCGAGCACGAGGCCCGTCGGGTTGTGCGGGGTGTTGAGGAGGACGATCGATGTGTTCTCTGAGATCGCGTCCGACAGCGCCGTGAAGTCGACGTGCACCGACCCGCCGTCGATGGTCAGGCCCACGGGCCGCAGCCGCGCACCTGCGAGCGCCGCGGCAGCCGCGTACGAATCGTAGTAGGGCTCGAGGACGACGACGTCCGTGCCCGGCGGCGCGAGCGCGACGATGGCGGCAGTCAGCGCCTCCGTCGCCCCTGCCGTCACGAGGACGTCGGCGGGGGAGACGCGGTGGCCCCAGTCGCGCTGCCGATGCATCGCGATCGCTTCGCGCAGGACGGGTGCGCCCAGCGGCGGGGCGTACTGATTCGTCCCCTCGCGCATCGCCGCGTACGCGGCATCCAGCAGGAATGTGGGAGCCGGATCGCCCGGCGCTCCCTGGCCCAGGTTCACCGCGTCGTGCTGTGCGGCCAGCTGCGTCATGCGGCCGAACACCGTCTCCTGGACCTCGCCCGTCGCGGTCACGAGCCCTGCCGCCTCGGACATCCGATGCCAGATCGGCTGCTCGCCGTCGAGGCTGCCGGGTGCCTTCGTGTGATCGGGCATCAGCGGACCCCGATCCGGTCGAGCGCGGTGTCATGGAGGATCCCGTTGCTCGCGACGGCGTCCGCACCGAACGGACCCGAGGTCCCCTCGAGTCCGGTGAACCGTCCACCGGCCTCCGTGACGATCGGGACGAGGGCAGCCATGTCGTAGAGCTCGAGATCCGGCTCCGCAGCGATGTCCACGATGCCCTCGGCCACCATCATGTAGGACCAGAAGTCACCGTAGGCGCGCGTGCGCCAGACATCATCGAGGAAGTCCAGGAACCCGCCGCGCAGTCCGCGCTCCTTCCAGCCGCTCAGCGACGAGTACGACACCGAGGCGTCACCCAGGGCACTGACCTGCGAGACGGCGATACTCTGCGGCGGGCCGCCCGCCGTCGTGCGGTGCGCTCCGCCACCGGCCCGCGCCCACCAGCGCATGCCCAGAGCGGGGGCGCTCACGACCCCCAGGATCGGGTCCGTGCCGTCGTAGAGGCCGATGAGCGTCGCCCACACGGGCACACCGCGGACGAAGTTCTTCGTCCCGTCGATCGGATCGATGATCCAGCGACGTCCCGTGTCGTCTCCGCGGGAGCCGTACTCCTCGCCCAGCAGCGCATCGTCCGGGCGCTGGGCCGCGAGGGCATCCGACACGTGCTGCTCGACAGCGCGGTCGACCTCGGTGACGGGGGAGAGATCGGGCTTCGACTCGACCGCGAAGTCATGGGCGCTGAAGCGGGGGAGCGAGATCGCGTCGGCGGCATCGGCGAGTTCGAGCGCGAGCGTGAGATCGTCTGCGGTGGTCATGAGCCAAGTCTACGGAGCCGGACGGCTCCGCGCGCGCACGTCCGCGTGACGCGCACGCGGACGTGCGCTCACGCGAGGTTGCCCAGCAGTCGCCGCAGGGACCTGAGGCGACGCGCCCCCGCGGGGCCGGCCGCGCCGGAGCCGACCCAGGCGTCGAGTGCGCATCCCACCGCGTCCTCCGCATGCGTGCAGCCGCGCGGGCAGTCCGCCGTCGCCGGGGTCAGCTCCTCGTACGCGGACACGACGGCATCGGGATCGATGTGCGCGAGGCCGAAGCTGCGCACTCCCGGAGTGTCGACGACCCAGCCGCCCTGCGGCAGGGGCAGAGCCCACGTCGACGACGACGTGTGGCGACCGGAGCCGGTGTTCTCGTTGACGGACCCGGTCGCCCGGCCCGCACCGGGCACCAGTCGATTGATGAGCGTGGACTTGCCCACGCCGGAATGGCCGAGCAGCACGCTCTGCCGGTCGGTGAGGTGGGGCAGGAGCGCGTCCGTCCGCGGCAGCCCGTCCTCGTCGAACCCGCACTCGACGATCTCCACGTCGACGTCCGCGAAGCGCTCACGGATCAGATCAGCCGGTGTCAGGTCCGTCTTCGTCACGGCGAGGAGCGGTCGGATCCCCGCGTCGAACGCCGCGACGATCGTCCGGTCGAGGAAGCCCCACGAGGGCTCCGGGTCCGCGGTCGCGGTGACTGCCACGAGCGTGTCCGCGTTCGCGACGACCACGCGCTCCGTGGGATCCGTGTCATCGGATGACCGGCGCAGGACCGTGGTGCGCTCGTCGACTGCGACGATCCGGGCCAGGGTCCCGTGGTCACCGCTGGTGTCTCCGACCATGCTGACGCGGTCGCCCGGGACGATGGCACGGCGACGCAGGTGGGCGGCCCGGACGCAGGTGACCACCGGCGCCTTCGCGGACGCGGACGCGAGGTCCGTGCCGGCGATGACGCGGTAGCGACCCCGGTCCACCGACACGATGACGCCGCGCACGGCATCCGCATAGTCGGGGCGCTGCTTGGTGCGCGGACGGCTTCCGCGCCGGCTGGGGCGCGGACGGTACTCCTCGTCGCTCGTGATGACGCGACCCATATCGAGTGTGAGCGCTCAGGCGCTCACAGCCTCCGTCCACAGATCGACGAACGAGGGCATGGTCTTCGACACCGTGTCGGGGTCGTCGAGCACCACACCGGGCACGCGGAGGGCGACGACCGCACCGGCCATCACCATGCGGTGGTCGTGATAGGTGCTCCAGACGGATGGGGAGTGCGGGGGAGAACGGAACGTGAGGGAGTCGGCACTCTCCTCCACGACTGCTCCTGCCTTCGTGAGCTCCGCCGTGAGGGCGGCCAGCCTGTCCGTCTCGTGGCCGCGCAGATGGCCGATCCCGCGCAGCGTGCTGGTGCCCGTGGCGAAGGCGGCGACCGCGGCGGTCACCGGGGTGAGTTCACCGACGTCGGACAGATCGAGGTCGACCGCGGGCAGCTCTGCGGGACCGGTCACCGTGAGAACGCTGCGGTTCTGCTCCACCTGCCCGCCGAAGGCTTCAGCGATGCGGCGGAACTCGTTGCCCGCCTGGGTGGTGTGGAGGGGCCAGTGGGGGATCGTCACGCGCCCGCCGGTCACCAGCGCCGCGGCGAGGAACGGGGCGGCGTTCGACAGGTCCGGTTCGACGACGACGTCGAGTCCGCGCGGCCTGCCCGGCTGGACGACCCAGTGTCCCGGTTCCGGCTCCTCGACGAGGACTCCCGCATCGGACAGCACCTCGACGGTCATATCGATGTGCGGCCGGGACGGCAGCGTCCGGCCCGTATGGGTCACTTCGACGCCGAGGTCGAAGAGGCACCCGGAGAGCAGCAGTCCGGACACGAACTGGCTGGAGGCCGATGCGTCGATGCTGACGTGGCCGCCGCGCACGCCCTGGGGGGCGTCGACGCGGAACGGCAGGCGGCCGTCGGCCGACTCGACGTCCACACCCAGCGCCTCGAGGGAGTCGAGGATGGTCGACATCGGCCGTGTGTAGGCCGTGTGATCGCCGTCGAAGTGCACCGTACGCCGCGTCGCCGCAGCCAGGGCCGGGACGAAGCGCATGACCGTGCCGGCGAGACCGCAGTCGACGGCGAGGGGCGTGCGATCGTCGTCAGCTGCCGGCTCGAAGCGGAGGGGCGAGATCCGAAGATCGCCGCTGCCGTCCTCCTCGATGACGGCGCCGAGGCTGCGCATCGCCTCGATCATGAGCGTGGAGTCGCGACTGACCAGCGGATTGCGGATGACGGACGGCGAATCCGCCGCCGCAGCCGTGACGAGGTAGCGGTTCGTCAGTGACTTCGAACCGGGGACGGTGACGGTCGCCCGTACGGGGCCTGTCGCGGCGGGTGCCGCCCAGCGTGACGCCTCGACCCCCGCCATCAACGCTGGGAGACGGCGTCGACGGCCTTCGCGGACGTCTTCTCGATGTTCTTGCGCAGGTCCTCGGCGGCGTGCTGCGCGCGCCACACGAGGCCCGGCTGACCGGCGGTGTCGACGCTCGCGAGCAGTGCACCGCCCAGCATCGAGGTGCGCATGACCATCGTGGCCCGGCGTTCGTTCTTCTCTTCCTTCGTCGCGGCGCGGTCCTTGTTCAGGGCGTCGCCCGCGAGGTCGAGCATGTACGTGCTCACGAGCACGGCGGAGGCGGCACGGGGGAAGCGCCCGATGGCCAGCAGCGCGCCGGCGGCCACCTGGGCGGCACCGGATGCGCGGGCGATCGTGTCCGCCCCGACCGGCACGTCGACGACCCTGCGGGCGACTGCGAGCACAGCCTCCGTCGAATCCACGGAGGCGTGCGGGTCGCGGACCCGGGCGATGCCGTTCGCGATGTAGGCGCTGGCGAGCATAGGACGGGCGAGGAGTCGGACAGGGTTCACGGTGGATCCTTCCGTGCAGGGAATGCGGTCTGCGGCTCAGCATATCGTCCCGACGGCCGTACAGGCCCGGTGGACGGAATACTCTTCCGGGGCCCGGCGTTTGCCGTGCATGAGGAGGTGGCCGTGCCGACAGACACGTGTGAACGCGTCACGGACCCCGTACGATGGGATCTGATGACTGAGACTGCCCAGACGCCTTCGGCGGAGACGGACGACGAACGCCACGAGCGATTCGAACGTGATGCGCTGGAGTATGTGAACCAGCTCTACGGTGCTGCCCTGCGCATGACGCGCAACCCCACAGACGCCGAAGACCTGGTGCAGGAGGCCTACGCGAAGGCGTACGCGGCCTTCCACCAGTACACGCCGGGGACGAACCTCAAGGCCTGGCTGTACCGGATCCTCACGAACACCTTCATCAACAACTACCGCAAGAAGCAGCGTCGTCCGCAGGAATCGAGCGGCGAGGGCGTCGAGGACTGGCAGATCCATCGGGCGGCCGGACACACGTCCTCCGAGGGGCGCTCCGCTGAGCTGGTCGCGCTCGACTACCTCCCGGACTCCGATGTGACGGACGCCCTGTCCTCACTGCAGGAGGACCGCCGGATGGTGGTCTACTACGCGGACGTGGAAGGACTGCCCTACAAGGAGATCGCAGAGATCATGGGCACGCCCATCGGCACAGTCATGTCCCGCCTGCATCGTGGACGGCGGCAGCTGCGGGACATGCTGGCGGACTACGCACGTGAACGCGGCTTCGGAGTGTCGAAGGAGGAATCATGAGCGCGAGCGACGAAGCGTACGAAGGTCCCTGCTGCGACAGCGCACGCGCGCGCAGCCTGGAGAGGATCTACCACTACCTCGACGGCGAGCTCGCGTCGCACGAGATCACGAAGATCCAGGCGCACCTCGATGACTGCACCGACTGCAGCGGCGAATTCGAGATCGAAGCGCTCCTCAAGGAGCTCGTCCGGCGATCGTGCAGTGCCGGTCAGGCACCGGAGGGCCTGCGGGAGAAGATCCAGGAGCGGATCGTCATCGAACGCCGCACCACAGTGATCCGCCGCATCCGCTGACATCTGCACCGTGTGGCCGGCAGCAGCACTGTGTGGCCGGCAGCAGCATCATGACGTCGCATCGCCGGTCTGCACCACAGCAATGCGGAGAAGGCCGGGAGACCCTCAGGGTCTCCCGGCCTTCTCCGCGATTCAGCCGCGCGGTGGATCACCGACGCGGCGCGCGATCACGTGTTGGGGCGCTTGCCGTGGTTGGGGCCGCGCTTCTTGCGGTCGCGGCGCTTACGGGCTCGCTTGCTCATGGTGCACTCCTTCTTCGGGTGGATACGATCCTTGCACAGTGAGGCCTGACGCGCCAAACGGCGGCGCCGAACAGCGTCGCCGAACAGCGTCGCCGATGCGGCCCCGGGGTCCGCTGCGTCCGTCAGCGCTGCGCAGCCGCGAAAGGCCGCGCCTCGATGATCAGTCCTCCGCCAGTGCGTCGGCGACGCCGAACCAGTCGAACCATCCGCGGTGGAGGACCAGCCAGGCCATGAGGCCGTAGCCCTCCTGCGCGGGGGTCGCCGTCCGGGTGGATGCGAGCTCCCGCTGCCAGACGGGGTGTGAGCGCAGCGGCGTGAACGTGTCCACGTAGGCGATGCCGCGCCGGTGAGCGACATCGGCGAATCCCGTGTTGAACTCCGCGAGGCGCCTGTTCCGATCGCCGTCGCGCACCGGCGCGGGACCGACGACGAACGTCTGCACCTCCGCGGTCAGCGCAGAGTCGAGGATGTTCGCGACGTTGAGGCGAGCACGTGCGACAGAGATGCCCGATTCCGTGTCCGCCGACCCCAGCCCGAGCACCAGACGGTTCTCCGTCTGATCGGAGAACCTGCGGGAGGCCTCGTCCATGCAACGGGCGGCGAGACCGGAGGAGTCCTCGTCAGCGGAGGCGAGTGCGTAGAAGTCGCTGTCCGGTACAGACGGATACGTGCGCGCGGCGACTCGGCCGACCCATCCCAGTCCACGACCGTCGCCGTGGCCGGCGACCAGCTGGTCACCGACCACGACGACGGTATGACGACGGCGGGACATCAGCGGTCGAAGACCCGGTCGAGGAGCTCTGCCTGTTCCTTGTCATGGATGCTCTTGAGACCCGTCGCTGTCGACGCGGACGCAGTCCGCGCGACGACGCGCAGCGCCCGGCCGTCCAGGTGCTCCGGCAGGTGCGTGTGCATGAACGGCCACCCGCCCTGGTTCTCCGGCTCCTCCTGTGCCCAGACGACCTCGGCCTCGGCCGGATACTGCGAGAGCACCTCGCGGATGGACTCGTCGTCGAGCGGGTACAGCTGCTCGAACCGGACGATCGCGGTGCGGGTGTCCTCACGCTTCTTCTGCGAGGCCACGAGCTCCCAGTAGAGCTTGCCGGACACCAGGACGACGCGGTCGACCGTGCCGGCGTCGACGTCCGGGTCCGCGATGACGGGCCGGAACGTGCCGGAGGTGAACTGCTCGACCGAGCTGCCGGCCGCCTTGAGGCGCAGCATCGACTTCGGCGTGAAGACGATGAGCGGGCGCTTGATGTCCGCGTGCGCATGACGACGCAGCAGGTGGAAGTACGACGCACCGTCCGCCGGGTTCGCGATCGTCATGTTGTCCTGCGCGGCGAGCTGCAGGAAGCGTTCGATGCGGGCCGATGAGTGGTCCGGTCCCTGTCCCTCGTAGCCGTGCGGCAGGAGGAGCACGATGCCGGACGTCTGCATCCACTTCTGCTCAGAGGACGAGATGAACTCGTCGATGATCGTCTGCGCGCCCTGCATGAAGTCGCCGAACTGCGCCTCCCACAGGACCATCGCCTCGGGGCGCTCGACGGCGTAGCCGTACTCGAAGCCCATCGCGGCGTACTCGCTCAGCAGCGAGTTGTAGATCCAGAAGCGCGCCTGCTCGTCGGAGAGATTGGCGAGCGGGGTCCACTCGTTGCCGTTGGTGTTGTCGACGAGCACGGCGTGGCGCTGGGTGAACGTGCCGCGGCGGGTGTCCTGGCCGGACACGCGGACCGGGACGCCCTCGTACAGCAGCGAGCCGAATGCCAGCAGCTCCGCGAAGCCCCAGTCGATGCCGCCGGACCGCGTCATCTCCTTGCGCTTCTCCAGGAGGCTGCGCAGCTTCTTGTGAATGGTGAAGCCTTCGGGGATGTCCATGAAGGAATCGCCGATCCGCTCGATGAGCTCCTGCGGCACGGCCGTCTCCGGCTTCGTGCGGCCCTCGATCGTACGAGTGCTCTGACGGTGACCGAACGCGGAGTCCGTCTGCGGCCCCTCGTTCTCCGCCTCCTTCGTCTCTGCGAATGCGGACTCCAGCTTCGACTGGAAGTCGGCCAGCGCGTCCTTCGCCTCTTCCTCCGTGATGCGCTTCCGCCCCACGAGCGATTCGGTGTAGAGCTTGCGCACGGTCGACTTCTGGTCGATGAGGGAGTACATGACCGGCTGCGTCATCGACGGATCGTCGCCCTCGTTGTGACCGCGGCGGCGGTAGCACACGAGGTCGATGACGATGTCGCGGTTGAAGGCCTGGCGGTACTCGAAGGCCAGCTGCGCCGCGCGGTAGACGGCTTCCGGGTCGTCGCCGTTCACGTGGATGACCGGTGCGCTGATGATCTTCGCGACATCGGTCGAGTAGAAGGACGATCGGGCCGATGCCGGGGGAGTCGTGAAGCCCACCTGGTTGTTGATGACCACGTGGATCGTGCCGCCCGTGCGGTAGCCGCGCAGCTCGGAGAGGTGCAGCGTCTCCGCCACCACGCCCTGGCCGGCGAAGGCCGCGTCCCCGTGCACGAGCACGGGGAGGACGGGGAACCCGGTCTGGTTCGGGTCGAGGATGTCCTGCTTGGCGCGGGCCACGCCTTCGAGTACGGGGTTGACCGTCTCGAGGTGGCTGGGGTTCGCCGCGACGTACACCTTCGTGGAGTTGCCGTCGGGAGAGGTGAACGAGCCGTTGGTGCCCAGGTGGTACTTCACGTCGCCCGACCCCTGGACGGCGCCCGGGTCCGGGATGCCCTCGAACTCGCTGAAGACCTGTGCGTAGGACTTCCCGGCGATGTTCGTGAGCACATTCAGCCGGCCGCGGTGAGCCATGCCGACGGTGACCTCGTCCATCCCGGAGTCCGCGGCCTGGTTGAGGATCTCGTCCAGCAGGACGATCGTCGATTCGCCGCCCTCCAGAGAGAAGCGCTTCTGGCCGATGTACTTGGTCTGGAGGAAGGTCTCGAAGGCCTCTGCCGCATTGAGGCGGCCGAGGATGTGGCCGTGCTCCTCGCGCGTGAGCTCCTGGATCGGATTCTCGAGCTTCGACTGGAACCAGCGGCGCTGCTCCGGATCCGCGATGTGCATGTACTCGATGCCGGTGGTGCGGCAGTAGGAGTCGCGGAGGATCCCGAGGATGCTGCGCAGCGGCAGCAGTCGTGCGTCGCCCAGACCGCCGGTGGGGAACTCGCGCTCGAGGTCCCACAGCGTGAGTCCGTGGGTGTTGATGTCCAGGTCCGGATGGGTGCGCTGACGGTAGACCAGCGGGTCGATGTTCGCCATCAGGTGACCGCGGGCGCGGTAGGCATCGATGAGTTCGATGACGCGCGCGGTCTTGTTGATGTCGTCGTAGTCGTCCGCGGAGACGTCGGGGACCCAGCGGACCGGCTCGTACGGCAGGCGCAGCGAGGCGAAGATGTCGTCGAAGAACCCGTCTTCTCCCAGGAGGAAGCTGTGGATGAGCTTGAGGAACTCGCCGGAGCCGGCGCCCTGGATGACGCGGTGGTCGTAGGTCGAGGTGAGCGTCAGCACCTTCGAGATCGCCAGACGGTTGATGGTCTCCTGGCTGGAGCCCTGGAACTCGGCCGGGTAGTCGAGCGCACCCACACCGATGATCGACCCCTGGCCGACCGTGAGGCGAGGCATGGAGTGCACCGTGCCGATTCCGCCGGGGTTCGTGAGCGACGCCGTCGTGCCGGCGAAGTCGTCGGCGGTCAGCTTGCCATCGCGCCCACGCACGATGAGATCGTCGTAGGCGTCGACGAACGCCTTGAAGGTGAGCGTCTCGGCCTTCTTGATGTTCGGGACGAGCAGGGTGCGCGTGCCGTCCTTCTTCGGGACGTCGATCGCGATGCCCAGGTTCACATGCCCCGGCTGCACCATGACGGGCTTGCCGTCCTGGACGTCGTAGTAGACGTTCTGACTGGGGAACTCGCGCAGCGCACGCACCATCGCGTACGCGATGATGTGCGTGTAGGAGACCTTCCCGCCGCGTGTTCGCTTGAGATGCGAGTTGATGACGATGCGGTTGTCGATCAGTGCCTTGGCCGGCAGCGCTCGGACCGACGTGGCGGTGGGGACGGTCAGCGACTCGTCCATGTTGGACGCGATCAGCTTGGCGGGGCCGCGGAGCTTCGTGACGACATCCTCGACGTCTTCCGCGACGGCGCTGCGGCGCTCCGGCAGGTTCTCCGCCCCTGCGGACTTCGACTCGGCCTTCACCGTCTCCTCGTCGGCCGTCGACGGGTTGACGCCGCGGTCGGTCGTCGTGTCCTTGTCGGCGGCGGGCGCGGGCTCCGACGGCTGCTTCGCGGGTGCGGCCTTGGCCGGTGCGGTCTTGGCGGGCGCCGACGTCTTCGCAGGTGCCGCCTTCGCGCTCGAGGCGGACTCGCCCTTGCCCGAGGAGGGGGCCGTGCGCGCGCCATTGGCCGATGCGCCGCCCTCCGCTTCGAACTTCTCGAACACCGGCCACCAGGACTTGTCGACGGAGTTCTTATCGGACTTGTACTGCTCGTACATTTCCTCTACCAGCCACTGGTTCGACCCGAAGTCGGACGCTGCGGTCGTGGGGGTGTTCATTGGCACGGCGTGATTCGCCCTCTTCCACGCTAGGGAGATAAGACTGTGCCCGCAGTCTATAGGCAGTGACGCCGGACCGCTGGGAATAGGTGACAATGTCTCTATGCGATTCATCACCGAATCCCCCCGCCATGACCTCACGTACTCCGACGTCTTCCTGGTCCCGTCGCGGTCCGCCGCTGCCAGCCGCTTCGACGTCTCACTCGGATCTGCGGACGGCACCGGCACGACGATCCCGGTCGTCGCCGCGAACATGACCGCGGTCTCAGGCCGTCGGATGGCGGAGACGATGTCCCGTCGCGGCGGCCTCGCGGTGCTGCCGCAGGACATCCCGCTCGACGCGGCCTCGGAGACGATCGGCTGGGTGAAGGATCGGCACCCGCTGCTGGAGACCCCCATCAGGATGGGGCCGGACGACACGGTCCTCGAGGCGCTCCACCTGGTCCACCGACGCGCTCACGGTGCCGTCGCCGTCGTGGACGACGACCGTCGCCTGCTCGGCGTGGTGACCGCGGACCAGCTCGACGCGGTGGACCGGTTCACCCGCATGTCGGCGCTCCTGGACGCCGACGTCCACACCGTCGACGTCGGCGAGCTGGCCCTGCGGGCAGACCAGGTCGATCCGGCCGCCGAGGCCCGGGCCGGGGCTGACGGGGGCGACCGGGTGACGCGGCCCTCCCGCGCGCTGCTGGCGGATCTGTACGAGGAGTTCGCCCGGCAGAGGTCGACGTTCGTGCCGGTCCTGGACGGCGGTCGCCTCATCGGTGCGCTCACTCCGCAGTCGCTCCTGCGGACCTCCGTCTACTCTCCTGCGCTCGATGCCGATGGCAGGCTGCGGATCGCCGCTGCGGTGGGTGTGAACGGAGATGCGCGCGGGCGTGCCGAGTCGCTCGTGGAGGCGGGTGCGGATGTGCTCGTCCTCGACACGGCCCACGGCCACCAGGAGAAGATGATCGACGTGCTGGAGTCTGTGTCCGGTGCGGGACTCGACGTCCCGATCGTGGCCGGGAACGTCGTCACCGCCGAGGGTGTCGAGGACCTCGTCGAAGCGGGTGCGTCGATCGTCAAGGTGGGTGTGGGGCCGGGCGCGATGTGCACGACCCGGATGATGACGGCGGTGGGGCGGCCGCAGTTCTCCGCGGTCCTCGACACCGCCCAGAAGGCCCGTGAGCTGGGTGCCCACGTGTGGGCGGACGGTGGTGTGCGCTACCCCCGCGACGTCGCCCTGGCGCTGGCCGCCGGTGCCTCCCAGGTGATGGTCGGGTCGTGGTTCGCCGGTACGTACGAGAGCCCCGGCGACCTGCTCGTCGACTCCGACGGGAAGGCGTACAAGGAGAGCTTCGGCATGGCCAGCGCGCGTGCGGTCGCAGCGCGGACGCGCGCGGAGTCGGCCTTCGACCGTGCGCGGAAGGGGCTGTTCGAGGAGGGGATCTCCTCCGGCCGGATGCCGGTCGACCCGCAGCGGCCCGGTATCGAGGATCTGCTCGACGAGATCACCTCCGGCGTCCGTTCGTCGTGCACGTACGCGGGCGCGCGCACGCTCGACGAGTTCTCTGAGCGGGCGGTCGTGGGAGTGCAGTCCGCAGCCGGCTATGAGGAGGGCCGTCCTGTCGCGGGCGGATGGTGACGGTGTGAGGTCGACGGCGGATGACGGCGCCCGCACGTGAGGAGCTCAGACCTGTCTGTGAACGTCACCGGGTGGGATCCTTTCGTCCTCGTCGGGGCGATTCGCGGTATAGGATCTTCTCCATGACGAGTGACAGTCCGTGCCGGCGTGAAGCCGGCATCCCCGTTCTGACCTCCCCACCGGCCCTCGGCCGCTGCGCATCCTCCCGGGGAGGGGTCGTCTGACATGGAGTGGTTCCTCCTCCTGCTCGCCCTCCTCATGATCATCGGCAACGGATTCTTCGTCGCCGCCGAATTCTCTCTCCTGACACTCGACAAGCACACCGTCGATGCCGCCGTGGCGAAGAAGGTCCCCTTCTCCGTCACCATCCAGAAGGCGACGAAGCAGCTCTCGACCCAGCTGTCGGCGGCGCAGGTGGGCATCACCATCACCGCGCTCATGACCGGTTACCTCATGCAGCCGTCTGTCGGCGCACTGGTCTCTCCACTCCTGGTCGATCTCGGGCTGCCACAGTCACTCGCCGCCGGCGTCGCGCTGGGCTTCGCGCTCGTGGTGTCGACGATGCTGTCGATGGTGATCGGCGAGCTCGTGCCGAAGAACCTGGCGATCTCGTCACCGATGCAGGCCGCACGGATCGCAGTGCCCTTCCAGTACGTCTTCTCGATCGTGTTCAAGCCGATCATCGCCGTCCTCAACGGCACCGCGAACAGGGCCCTCATCTCGATGGGGATCGAGCCCCAGGAAGAGGGCGCCGCCGGTCGCTCGCCGGAAGAGCTGACCGCGCTCGTCCGGCACTCCGCAGACGAGGGGAAGATGGCCGAGCAGACCGCTGATCTGCTCGAGCGGACCCTGAGCTTCTCCCAGCGCACGGCGGAGGACGTCATGACTCCGCGGACCCGCATGGTGAGCGTCACGAAGGACTCCATCGCCGCCGACATCGTCGATGTCGCGCGGCGCACCGGCTACTCGCGCTTCCCTGTGGTGGGGGAGTCGCTCGATGACATCGTGGGGGTCGTCCACATCAAGTCCGCACTGTCCGTCCCGTTGGACAACCGGCAGGACGCCTACGCCGGAGGCCTCATGACAGAGGTGGCGCAGGTGCCGGAGACGCTGCCGCTGGATCGGCTGCTGCTGCGTCTGCGGTCGCGCTCGACCCAGATGGTGGTGGTGGTCGACGAGTATGGCGGCACTGCGGGAGTCGCCACGCTCGAAGACGCCGTCGAAGAGCTGGTGGGTGAGGTCGCCGATGAGCACGACCGCCTGCGCGTGACGGTCCGACCCGCCCGCGACGGCACCTGGATCGTGCCCGGACGCCTCCGACCGGACGAGGTCACATCCATCGTGGGCCTCGAGGTCCCCGAGAACGCCGACTACGAGACGGTGGCGGGATTCATGATGCTGGAACTCGGACGCATCCCTGAAGACGGTGACGAAGCGCGGATCGACGGCGCCCGCATCGTCGTCGAGCGGATGCACGGCAGGCGCGTCGAGCGCCTGCGCATCATCCCCGACTACCTCGTCCACGATCGCCTCCGGGGGCGCGCCGCCGTCGGATCCGGGTCCGCGCCAGCGGGTGGGGGTGACGGCCGATGAGTGACTGGCTGGGACTCGTCTGGTTGGTCCTCCTGCTGCTGGCCAATGCCTTCTTCGTCGCCGCCGAGTTCGCCGTCATGGCTGCGAAGCGCTCGCAGATCGAACCGTTCGCGGCCGAGGGGCGCAAGGCCGCCAAGACGACGCTCTACGCGATGGAGCACGTCTCTCTCATGCTGGCCGTGTGCCAGCTGGGCATCACGGTGTGCTCACTGCTCATCGGCAATATCGCCGAACCCGCGATCCACCACCTCCTGGCGGGACCGTTGAACGCGCTGGGGATCCCGGCGTCACTGTCGGGAGTCCTCTCCTTCGTCCTGGCGCTCTCCATCGTCACGTACCTGCACGTCGTCGTGGGCGAGATGATCCCGAAGAACATCGCGATCGCGACGTCGCAGCAGGCCGCGATGCTCCTTGCGCCGCCGCTCGTGTTCCTGGGACGCATGCTGACGTTCGTCATCCACCCCATGAACTCGTTCGCGAACTGGGTGCTGCACCGTCTGGGGGTCGAGCCCCGCGAGGAGGTGAACGCCTCCTACACCGTGGAGGAGGTCCAGTCGATCGTCGCGGAATCGCACCGGGAGGGGCTGCTGGAGGACGAATCCGGCCTGCTGAAGGGCGCGCTGGAATTCTCCGACAAGGCAGTCGAAGACGTCATGGTCCCGCGCGATGAGCTCGTGACGATCGAGCCGACGGCGACCCCGGAGCAGATCGAGAGCCTCATCGGCAGGATCGGCTTCTCCCGCTTCATCGTCACCGACGACGGGGGTCGCCCGGACGCCTACCTCCACATCAAGGACCTGCTCTACGCGGACAATGAGCAGGACTACCGTGCCCCGGTCCAGGAGCGGAGGTTCCGTTCGATGACCTCGGTGACCGCCGACGCGGAGATCGAGGATGCACTGCAGGAGATGCAGTACGCTGGCAGCCACGTGGCGCGCGTGCTCGATCGTTCGGGGGAGCCCGTGGGCGTGATCTTCCTGGAGGACGTCCTCGAAGAGCTCGTCGGTGAGGTCGACGACGCCATGCAGAGGAATGCGCGACAGTCCGGTTCCTGACGGTGAGCAGCGGTGAGCGACGGTGAGCAGCACTGTCGCTCCGTGAGAGTCGTAATATCTGCGACACGCCTGTGACGAGCAGATATATCTCAATTGGACTCTTTTGTAACGTTGTCGTTATAGTGTTGTGACACGTCGAAGGGGCCCGGTGCGTCAGGCCAGGGCTCGGTTCCGAATCTTTCTGGAGTGATGCATGTCCGAGCAGTCCGCCGAGCGGGTCTTCGCCAGCCGCCGCGAACGTCGCATGGCTGAAGAGAACGACCGGCGCTCGTCGCGCTGGATGCCGCGTCGCAGCGAACCGACTCCTGCTCCGCAGTCTGCAGCCGCGCGTCCGCAGGTGGGCGCGAGTGCCGTCGCATTCCGCGGGTCCGACGGCTCGATCGTCCGTGGAATGCGCCGGCGCCGCGCTGTGGCGACGACGGCTCTCACGGGAGTGTCGGTCGCGGGTGCGGCCGCCGCTGTCGTGCTCATCTCCGGCAATGGCGCGGGCCAGGCGCAGGCGGCAGAGCCGAACGACGACGCCCCGGCACTCAGCGCGCTCGGGTCTGAGGCCGTGTCGGCAGAGGTCCGCGGTGACGCGGATGCCGCCACGGGGCGCACCACGTCCGGGTCGGCTCCCAGTGCAGAGGGCGGCAAGGCGCAGGCCGCTGGCCGTTCCATCACGAAGACCGTCCTGCCGGGCTGCTCGGAGGAAGCGGACTTCGGGGACGCCGGCAATGGAGAGCTGCCGGAATCCTGGATGTGCGATCTGGGCATCGGCGGCCACGAGCTGCGTGCTGACGCGGCGATCTCCTTCGCGAAGATGAATGCGGCGTACAAGGAGGACACGGGGGAGGACATGGAGATCACGGACTCGTACCGGTCCCTCGAGTCGCAGGTCTCCGTCGCCGGTCGCAAGCCCGGCCTCGCCGCACGTCCCGGGACGTCCCTGCACGGCTGGGGCATCGCGATCGACTTCGGTGGCGGCGCGGCCACCGCATCCGGGCAGCAGTACGACTGGCTGGTGAAGCACGGTGCGGAGTACGGCTGGGAGAACCCGGACTGGGCCAAGGCCAGCAAGTACGAGCCCTGGCACTGGGAGTACGTACCGGCTCGCAAGGACATCAAGGGCGCCTGACGGGCCCGTCCCTCTGGTCCTGGCGTGGTCCAGGACCGCAGCACCCGGATGCTCGGAGCAGCCCCGGATCGAGCCGTCGATGGAGCGTGTCGGTGATCACTGGAAGCGCCGTGCCTCTGCGTCTCGTCAGTTGTGATTCGACGCCCCACCGGTGCTAGTGTTGGTGTCGCCCGCCCGCGTAGCTCAGTGGATAGAGCGTCTGCCTCCGGAGCAGAAGGTCGTAGGTTCGAATCCTGTCGCGGGCACGGAATGGAGACCCCAGTCAGTGGCCGTCACGGCCCGTGGCTGGGGTCTTCTGCTCTTCACGGTGAGCGACGAAGGACGTCGGCCTCTACTGAACGTTCGTTTGATAGGATTCTGCACGGCGGCTCCAGGGCCGTTGCCGGAACATTCTCGATCCTCTTCGAACCGCGAACCGCGCGTCAGCGAACGGGACTGCTGAGCAGAGCTGCTCAGCCCCGCATGCACCTGCGCCGGCTCCATATCCTAGGAGGCGCCCATGGGCGACCTGGTGGTCCGCGCCGACCATGACGGCTGGACGATGCTGACTCTGAACCGTCCCGACAAGCTCAACGCGCTGACGGCTGCGCTGTTCGGGCAGCTGCGCGAGCACATCGAAGCACTGCGCGACGACGAGACGATCCGCTGCGTCGTCCTCCGAGGTGCGGGCCGCTGCTTCTCTGCAGGCCACGACCTCGACGACATCGGGGCCGGTGAGACAGTGCCTTCGCGCGGGTGGCACAGTGAGACCCTGCGCATGCTCGAGAGGCTGCCTCAGCCGGTCGTCGCGGCCGTGCACGGCCACTGCTACACCGGGGCCCTCGAGGTCGCTCTGGCTGCGGACTTCATCATCGCTGCGAGCGACGCGCAGTTCGGCGACACCCACGCGCGGTGGGCGCTGACCCCGGTGTGGGGCATGTCGCAGCGCCTCCCTCGACGCGTCGGCACGGCCACCGCGAAGCGGCTGATGTTCACGGCGGAGACGATCGATGCGGCGGAGGCCGTGCGGATCGGACTCGCGGAGTCCGCCGTGCCGACGGACGCGTTCGACGGCGAGATCGAGTCACTGGCGGCCCGGATCGCCGAGCAGTCGCCGTTCAGCCACGCCGCGAACAAGGAGCTGCTCGACGTCACCGACGGGATGCCGCTCGACGCAGGACTGCAGCACGAAGTGTGGAGGAGCGCCGGGCGCGGCCCGGACGCGCAGGACCGGATCGCCGCCTTCACCCGGAAGAAGGGCTGATTGATGGACATCGAGTCGAACGTCGACCTCGCGGAGTTCCGCGCTGAAGTCGCCGAGTTCCTGGACACCGCGCCCACACCGGAGATCCTGGAGGCCGGTCGCAAGACCACCAGCGTCTTCGCTCCGTTCGAGCAGGTCATGGCGTGGCACCGCATCCTGCACGCCCGCGGGTGGGCGGCACCCGACTGGCCCGTCGAGCACGGCGGGCCCGGATGGTCGGTCGAGCAGCGGTACGTCTTCGCCGACGAATACCAGAAGCGGGGACTTCCGCCGCTGCTGCCCAACGGCCTGAAGATGGTCGGACCGCTGCTCATGGAAGTCGGCACCCCCGAGCAGCAGGAGCGCCACCTGCCGGGGATCCTGGCCGGCGAGGACTACTGGACCCAGGGCTATTCCGAACCCGGTGCCGGATCCGACCTCGCGGCCCTCAGCTGCTCTGCTGTGGCAGACGGGGACGACTACATCCTCAATGGCAGCAAGATCTGGACCACGTACGCCCACCACGCGAACCGGATGTTCATGCTGGTCCGCACGAGTCGAGAGGGGCGCAAGCAGGCGGGCATCACCTTCCTGCTGCTGGACCGCATGGACTACCCGGGCATCGAGGTGCGGCCGATCGTCGGGATCGACGGTGCACCGGAGCAGTGCGAGGTGTTCTTCACCGACGCCCGTGTGCCCCAGTCCGGTCGCGTGGGCGCGGAGAACGACGGCTGGTCCGTGGCCAAACAGCTGCTCAAGCACGAGCGCGGCGGGGGTGCGCAGAGCCCCTCGATGCGCCGCAGACTCGAGGTGCTCCGCGAGGCGGCGGCAGCGACGCCGTCTCCGTACGGCGGGTCTCTCACCGACGACGCGGTCTTCCAGCGCGACCTCGGCGAGCTGGAGGCGGACGTCGCCTCCTGTGAGCACTTCGAGAAGCTCGCCATCAGCGGGCACCCGATCGTCGACGACCCCGGGTACCCGTCGCTGAACAAAGTCATGAGCTCCGAGCTCATCCAGCGGATATCGGCGCTCATGACCCGCGTCGTCGGGCTCGACGGGCTGCCGGATCAGCGTGAGGCGCTGCGCGTCGGCTCCGGTGACCCGGTGCTCGGCGACGATCTGGCGCTGATCGCGATGCCGTTCTATCTCAACAGCCGAGCCACCACCATCTACGCCGGCACCAACGAGGTGCAGCGCGATCTGATCGCTCGCTCGATGCGAGCCTGACCGGAGGTCATCGTGGACTTCACCTTCACCGCGGAGCAGAACCAGCTCCGCAGCACTGTCACCCGCGCGCTGCAGCGCGAGTACCCCTTCGAGGCGCGTCAGGCCATCGTCGGCTCGGAGGACGGCTGGTCTGCCGATGTGTGGCAGCAGCTCGTCGACCTCGGGCTCACGGCCATCCCGTTCGCCGAGGACGTCGGCGGACTCGAGGGATCCATCGTCGACCTCGTCGCGGTGGCCGAGGTGTTCGGCGCACATCTGCTGGCAGAGCCCTGGACCGCCTCCGTCGTCCTGGTCGGCGGCATGCTCGCTGCCGTGCCGGACAGCGAAGCTGCCCGCGCATGCCTGGGCCGGATCGCTGCGGGCGAGGCGATCGGCGCCTTCGCCCATGAGGAGGGCCGCGGCACTCCCGACCCGGCTCTCGTCGCGACCACTGCCGCGACCTCCGGCAGCCGTCATGTGCTGACCGGTGACAAGCGGGCAGTGCTCCACGGGGCTGCCGCCGACGTCCTCGTGGTCACAGCCCGACTCGACGGCGAACTGGCTCTCTTCCTCGCAGATCCCGCCGCGTCGACTGCCAGCCCGTTCACGACAATCGACGGCCGCAGGGCCGCCCACCTGCGCTTCGACGGCACGCCTGCCACACTCCTCGCCACTGGAGCTGAGCAGACGGTGCGCGAGGCGCTCGACCAGGCCATCGTGGTCCTGTCGGCCGAGGCGGTCGGTGCCATGGGAGAACTGCTGCGCACAACGTCCGAGTACGCATCGACCCGCGAGCAGTTCGGGGTGCCGATCGGGACCAACCAGGCTCTGGCCCATCGGCTCGCGGACATGAAGATCGCATACCTGAAAGCGCGGGCCACCCTGCTGCACACCACCGCGCTGGCCGAGGCGCACCGCCTCACGGCCCGCGATGTGGCCGTCCTCAAGGCCCAGGTGGGCCGACTGGGTCTAACGGTGGGCGAATCCGCGATTCAGATCCACGGAGGGGTCGGCATGACGGACGAGCTGCCCGTGGGGCACCTGCACAAGCGGATCCTCGCAGTCGACGCACTGTTCGGTCCTGCCGATCACCACCTGAGGACACTCGGGGCCGGGCGCGACAGCCTCTCACCTGACTGTTCGACGCAGACGCCCACTCCTGCACAGATCGGGGGATGAGGCTCTCGTCCTCCCAGGCTGCGGGCGCGGAGGCCCTCGACCACCTGCTGTCCGAGGAGCACGAGCTGGGTGGGTCCCTCGACACACTGGCCGCGATCGCAAGGGCGAAGATCGCTGGTGACACCGTCGTGGACTGCGGCATCACCCGCGAGGGGAGGAGGCGGACTGCTGTGGTCGGCAGCAGTTCCCCACGGGCACGGCTGATGGGCGAGGTCCGGGCCGGCTACGGCTGCGGGCCCTGTCTGCATGCTCAGGAGACCGCACCCACCGTCCTCCTCGACGACGTCGGCACCGAGTCGCGCTGGAGCGAGTACATCGCCGATCCCTCTGCCGGAATCCGCTGATCCGTGCTGTCGGGGCACTGCGCCCGGCCCGATTGCCCGGGTCCGTCTGCGACCCACTATCCTGGGCGGGTGACTCCCGAAGAACTCAAGACGGCCATAGCCGCGGCACTCGACGCGTACAGCTCTTCCTCCGGACGGGACATCGTTCCTCCCGCAGTCCTCGTCGTCGAGCGACCGAAGAATCGCGACCACGGCGACTGGGCCTCGAACGTGGCGCTGCAGACGGCGAAGGCCGCAGGGATGCCGCCGCGGGAACTGGCAGAGGGACTGGCGGCCGTCCTGCGGGAGCACGACGGGATCGACGCCGTCGACGTCGCAGGGCCGGGCTTCCTGAACATCACACTCTCCGCCGCCGCCGCGGGTGCACTCGCGGCAGACATCGTGGCCGCAGGACACGACTACGGTCGAGGCTCCGCCATGGCGGGCCACGTCGTGAACATGGAGTTCGTCTCCGCGAATCCGACCGGCCCCCTGCACCTGGGCCACACGCGATGGGCGGCTCTGGGTGACGCCATCGCCCGTGTCCTGACGGCGGCCGGAGCGGACGTCACGAGCGAGTACTACATCAACGACGCCGGCTCGCAGATGAACGTCTTCGCAGATTCGGTGATCGCCCGGATGAAGGGGCGGGACGTGCCGGAGGGCGGCTATCCGGGTCAGTACATCGCGGACATCGCAGAGGTGATCGCGACGGATCAGCCCGCTCTCGCCGATTCCTGCGACGATGCGACCCGCGAAGAGGTCCGCACCCGCGCCTACGACCTCCAGCTGCAGGACATCAAGGACACACTCACCGAGTTCGACGTGCATTTCGACGTCTGGTTCTCGGAATCCTCGCTGCACGATTCGGGCGCGCTCGGCTCCGCGGTCGAGCGCCTGCGCGAGCAGGGGCACGTCTACGACGACAACGGCGCGGTGTGGCTGCGGACCACCGACTTCGGCGATGACAAGGACCGGGTCCTGATCCGCAGTGATGGAGCACCCACGTACTTCGCCGCGGACGCCGCCTACTACCTCGACAAGAAGGACCGGGGATTCTCGGAGAAGGTGTATCTGCTGGGCGCGGATCACCACGGCTATGTCGGCCGCCTCAAGGCGATCGCCGCAGCCGCCGGCGACGACCCGGACACGAACATCGAAGTGCTCATCGGGCAGCTCATCAAGGTCAACGGAGCGAAGCTGTCGAAGCGCGCCGGCAACATCATCGAGCTGCGCGACCTCGTCCGCTGGCTGGGTCGTGATGCCCTGCGGTACTCGCTGGCCCGCATCCCCGCGGACTCTCCGCTCACGCTGGATCCGGAGGTCCTGCGCAGCGCGAGCAATGACAATCCCGTCTTCTACGTGCAGTACGCCCACGCCCGCGCGTGCGGCGTGGAGCGCAATGCCCTCACCGCGGGGATCGACGCCTCGGTCTTCGACGCGTCGACCCTCTCGCACCCCACGGAAGCGGCCCTGCTGGCCGGCCTCGCGGACTTCCCCAGAGTCGTCGCCCAGGCAGCGCAGCTGCGCGAACCGCACCGCATCGCCCGCTATCTCGAATCACTCGCCGGTCTGTTCCACAAGTGGTACGACTCGTGCCGGGTCACGCCCCTGGCGGACGACGAGCCCGGCGCCGTGCACGGATCCCGCCTCGTGCTGGACCGCGCCACCGCGCAGGTGCTGTCGAACGGGCTCGAGCTGCTCGGGGTCAGTGCCCCCGAGCGCATGTGAGAGGAGACTGAATGCCCGCACACATCTCCGGAGTCCTCCATGCCGGCCCGTCGCCGGTCTGGCTGCCGCACCCGGAAGACGTCAACGCACTCATGCCCAGTCTGTGGTCAGCGAACACGCGCAAGGATCCGGACGGAGTGCTCACGGTCGCCGGCCATCGGGTGACCGACCTCGCCCGCACGTACGCAAGCCCCCTCTACGTCCTCGACGTCGCTGATCTGCGCTCCCGGGCACGCGGTTTCGTGGCCGCGTTCACGCAGTCGTTCGATGCAGTGGGCACCCGGGCCCGGGTGTACTACGCCGGCAAGGCGCTGCTCACCTCAGCGGTCGCCCAGTGGGTGGCGGCCGAGGGCATGGGCATCGACACCTGTTCGCTCGGCGAGCTCATGACTGCGCGCCGCGCCGGCGTCGACCCGGGCGTCATCGGCCTCCACGGCAACAACAAGTCGGATGAGGAGATCGCCTACGCACTGGACTGGGGCATCGCCCGCATCGTCGTCGACTCCCTCGACGAGATCGACCGCATCGAGGCCGCCGCAGCGGCGCGTGGAGTCCGCGCGCCGGTGATGATCCGCGTCACCGTGGGTGTGGAAGCGCATACGCACGACTTCATCGCGACTGCGCACGAAGATCAGAAGTTCGGTCTGTCGCTCCAGTCCGGTGCCGCGCGCACAGCGGCGGACCGGGCGCACGCATCGCCCCACCTCGACCTCATCGGCCTCCACAGCCACATCGGGTCCCAGATCTTCGACCGCTCCGGCTTCGAGGTCGCCGCGCGGCGGATCGTCGGGCTGCGGGCGGAGATCCAGCGCGACCACGGCGCGAGCCTTCCGGAGATCGACCTGGGCGGCGGCTTCGGCATGCGCTACACATCGCAGGACACGCCCCCGCCCATCGCGGACATGGCCGCGCAGCTTGCGGACGTCGTCGCGCGGACCTGCCAGGAGGAGGGCACGGACCTCCCCGTCGTCTCCTTCGAACCGGGCCGCGCGATCGTCGGCCCGGCGGTCTTCACCCTCTACACCGTCGGCACGGTCAAGGGCGTGGAGACGGAGACGGGCGTGCGCACGTATGTGTCGGTCGACGGCGGAATGAGCGACAACGTGCGCACTGCGCTCTACGATGCTGACTATTCGTGCACGCTCGCGTCCAGGTCGTCCGACGGGGATCCCACGGTCGTCCGGGTCGTGGGAAGCCACTGCGAGAGCGGCGACATCCTCGTGCGCGACGAGTACCTGCCCGCGGACGTGCGGGCGGGCGACCTGGTCGCCGTCCCCGGCACCGGCGCGTACTGCCAGCCGCTCGCGTCGAACTACAACCTCACGCCGCGGCCCGGGGTGCTGGCCGTCAGCGCCGGGCGCGCGGACTGGATCATCCGACCCGAAACCCACGACGATCTGCTGGGCCGCGACTGCGGCCCGATCGCCGATGCCTGAGAGGACCCCCATGGAGAAGCTCACTGTCGCCCTGCTGGGCGGAGGAGTCGTCGGCGCCGAGGTCACGCGCACCCTCCTCGCGCGGAGCGATGCGCTGGCCGCGCGCGTGGGAGCGCGGCTCGAACTGATCGGCGTCCTCGTCCGGGACGCGTCGAAGGAACGTGACGGCATTCCGCGTGAGCTGCTCACGACCGACGCCGAGGCCGTGGTCGCCGGAGCAGACATCGTCGTCGAGCTGATGGGCGGCATCGAGCCCGCCCGCACGCACATCCTCGATGCGCTGGCGGCGGGTGCCAGCGTCGTCACGGCGAACAAGGCCCTGCTCGCCCAGCACTTCCCGGAGCTCATCACCGCTGCCGACGATGCCGGTGTGCGCATCGAGTACGAAGCGGCCGTGGCGGGGGCGATCCCCATCGTCCGCCCCCTGTCCGTGTCGCTCGCCGGTGACCGGATCGAGCGCGTCATGGGGATCGTCAACGGCACGACGAACTACATCCTCGACCAGATGTCCAGGGAGGGGTGGGACTTCGACGCGGCGCTCACGACCGCACAGGAGCTGGGGTACGCAGAGGCCGACCCCACGGCGGACGTCGAGGGCCTCGACGCCGCGGCGAAGGCGGCGATCATCGCCTCTCTCGCATTCCAGGTCCCGGTGGCCATGGACGACGTCCACGTCGAGGGCATCTCGTCGGTGAGCGCGGACATGATCGAGACCGCTGCGGCACAGGGATTCACGATCAAGCTGCTCGCGATCTGCGAGCGCATCGACAACCCCGACGGCACGGAGAGCGTGTCGGCTCGCGTCTACCCCGCGCTCATCCGCGACGACCACCCCCTCGCGTCCGTCTCCGGGGCATTCAACGCGGTCTTCGTCGAGGCGGAGAACGCGGGCTCTCTCATGTTCTACGGGCAGGGCGCAGGCGGCGCCCCCACGTCGTCCGCAGTCATGGGCGACCTCGTGTCCGTCGCGCGACGCCGTGTCCTGGGCGGGCGCGGTCAGGTCGCGCAGCAGGTGCGCGAGAGCGGAGACATCCTCCCGATCTCGCGCATCTCGACCCGCTACCAGATGACGCTCGAGGTCCACGACCGTCCGGGCGTGCTGCTGCGCGTCGCAGAGATCGTCGCGGCAGAGGGCGTGTCGATCGAGCTCGTCCAGCAGACCCGGCTGGAGCCGGAGGACGAGGCCGCGTCGCCGCGTGCCAAGCTGGTCATCGCGACGCATTCCGCCGTCGAATCCGCGCTGGCGGCGACGGTCGACTCCCTCGCGTCCTCGGACGTCGTCGAGTCGGTCAAATCGGTGCTCCGCATCGAGGGTGCCTGAGGCACTGTGAAGAGCACCATGAACAGCAGGGAGATGCACACAGTCATGACAGCAGCACACCGTCCTCAGTGGCGCGGAGTCGTCAACGAGTACCGCGATCTCCTCGACGTCGGGGCCGAGGTCCCCGCCGTGACGCTGGGGGAGGGCGGCACTCCGCTCATCCATGCAGAGGGTCTGTCGGAGCGCGTCGGTGCGGAAGTCCACGTGAAGTACGAGGGGATGAATCCGACCGCGTCCTTCAAGGACCGCGGGATGACGATGGCGATCACGAAGGCCGCGTCGCGTGGTGCGAAGGCCGTCATCTGCGCGTCGACGGGCAATACGTCCGCCTCTGCCGCCGCCTACGCGACGAAGGCGGGGCTCACGTCGGCCGTGCTCGTCCCTGCGGGGAAGATCGCGATGGGGAAGATGAGTCAGGCGGTCGCCCACGGCGCACAGCTGCTCGAGGTCGACGGGAACTTCGATGACTGCCTCACCCTGTGCCGCAAGCTGTCCGAGGCGTATCCCGTGGATCTCGTGAACTCCGTGAACCCGGACCGCATCGAGGGGCAGAAGACTGCGGCGTTCGAGATCGTCGACGCGCTGGGACACGCACCTGACATCCACGTGCTGCCGGTCGGCAACGCCGGGAACATCACGGCGTACTGGAAGGGCTTCAGCGAGTACGTTAGGAAGGGTCTCGCACAGTCGGCGCCCATGATGTGGGGGTTCCAGGCGGTCGGTGCGGCACCTCTGGTGCTCGGGCACCCCGTCGACGAGCCGGAGACGATCGCGACCGCGATCCGCATCGGCAACCCGGCCTCGTGGGAGCAGGCGATCGCTGCGCGCGACGAGTCCGGCGGTCGGATCGAGTCCGTCACGGACGAGGAGATCCTCAGCGCGCATCGACTGCTCTCCTCGACCGAGGGCATCTTCGTCGAGCCGGGCTCCGCGGCGTCGGTCGCAGGGCTGCTCAAGTCCGCAGAGGCCGGTCTGGTCCCGTCGGGTGCCGTCATCTCCGTCACCGTCACGGGCCACGGCCTGAAGGACCCCCAGTGGGCCCTGCAGGCGGCCGACGGCTCGGCCGTCACTCCCACGCGGGTGCCGATCGATGCGGTGAGCGCTGCCCGCGAGCTGGGGCTCGAGGACGCATGAGCGGATTCCGGATTCCTGCGGGATTCTCCGTTGAGGTCACCGCACCGGCGACGTCCGCGAACCTGGGTGCCGGCTACGACTCGTTCGGGCTGGCACTGGGGGTCGCAGATACTGTGCGAGCGCGCGTGGCCGACGCCGATGTCCCCCATGATGCTCGTGCCGTCATCACGGGGGAGGGCGCGGACTTCCTGCCGCGCAGCGGCGACCACCTGATCCTCCGCGTCGCCGAGCAGATCCTGGCGGCCCGCGAGGTCGCCGGGGGAGAACGCCTCGTCCTCGAGTGCGAGAACGCGATCCCGCAGTCGCGCGGCATGGGGTCTTCTGCGGCAGCGGTCGTCGCAGGTCTCTCCATCGCAGACGCCGCGAGCACTGCGGCCGGGCTTCCGGAACCCACCGCCGCAGAGAAGCTCGCGTGGGCGACGCACTTCGAGGGCCACCCCGACAACGCCGCTCCGGCGCTCTTCGGGGGAGTGACGGTGAGCTGGTACCCGGAGGCGGATCGCGCGTCGTCGATCTCTCTGCCGGTGCATCCCGAGGTCCGCGCGGCCGTCGTCGTGCCCGATGAGCGGCTGGACACGGACATCGCCCGTGAGCTGCTCCCTCGCACGGTGCCTCATGCGGACGCCGCTGCGAACTCCGCGGTCGCAGGTCTCTTCGTCCACGCGATCTGCCACGATCCGTCGCTGCTCGTCGATGCGACCGTCGACCGTCTGCACCAGGAGTACCGGAGGCCCGCGATGCTCGCGTCGCTCGAGCGGGTCGACGCGCTGCGCGCGGCCGGCCTCGCCGCAGTCGTGTCCGGCGCTGGGCCGACGGTGCTGGTGCTGGGAACCGGCGAGGACCTCGCAGACCGGGTGTCCGCCGTGCTGGCCGGAGACGGTGCACGGGTCCTCCAGCCACAGATCGCGGAGAACGGGGCGACGACACTGTCGCTGCGGAGCATGTCCGCCTGACGAGGCTGGTGACCACCGGGGAATCGCCCCAGGTCGTGAGGCGGATCCGCTGAATCTGATTCACGCAATCGGGGCGGCGCGATTCGCGCACGACCGCTGTGACATGTAGAGTGAAGGTGTTCCGGGCGTCGATCCGTCTGATGTTTACGAGCATCCAGGCCGTTCGAGTCCACTCTTCGGAACATCTTCATGACGCCTTCGGTCGTTCTCGGCCTGCGTCTTCACCACATGCACCACAGGTGCCATCCATCGCTGTGCATCCGGCGTTCTCTACGCATTTCCCACGCACGGCCGAACGGAGAAGGAAACCTTCGTGACCGAATCCACCGCGAACGACACATCAGCACGTTCGGGAAGTCTCACGGCACTTCGTCTGCCCCAGCTGCAGGAACTCGCAGCGGGCCTGGGGATCAAGGGCTATCGCCGCCTGCGCAAGAGTGACCTCATCGACGCGATCAAGACCGCTCGCGGTTCCTCGTCCGATGCAGGGACCTCTGCCGGCGCTGACACGTCGACTGCCGCCACGTCCACCGCAGACAAGAACACTGCAGACAAGACGACTGCAGACAAGACCGCAGCGGACTCGTCTGCTGAATCCACCCCGAGCACGGATGCGTCCGGCGCATCGGCGTCCGGCGCCGACGACGCGGAGCAGCCCGCTCCCGCTCGTGCGAAGAGGGGCGCACGCGGACAGGGCGGACGCCCTGATGCGGATGCACCTGCGAAGTCGCAGGGCTCGGACGCATCGTCAGCGAGCGCTCCGTCCGCCGGTGGGCAGAACTCCACCGATCAGACGTCCGATGGCCCGATCTTCGACGAGGGCGGTCGCGCTGAGGTCTCCTCCGCGCAGGGCAGCTCGTCTCAGGACCAGGACGGACACAGCGACGACGGAGGACGCCGCACGCGTCGCCGTCGCGGCGACAACCGCTCCGATGACAATCGCTCCGATGACAACGGCGGCGGCCGCAATGGCGGCAACGACCAGGGCGGACGCAACGGCGGAGGCGACCAGGGCGGACGCAGCGACCGCGGCGGCAATGACCAGCAGGGTCGGGGCGACCAGTCGAACCGGGGCGGCAACGACCGCAACGACCAGGGCGGCCGCAACGACCAGGGCGGCCGCGGCAACCGCGGTCGCAACGGCGGCAACGACCGCGGCGACCAGGGCGGTCGCAACGACCAGCAGAACCGTCGCGGCGGGAATGATCCGCAGAATCGCAACGATCGCGGGGGCCGCAATGACTCCCGCTTCGATCAGGACGATCGGTCGAACCGCGGACGTGGTCGTGACCGCAAGCGTCGTGGCCGTGATGACGACCAGGTGCGTCCGGACGATGTCCTGATCCCCGTGGGCGGGATCCTCGATGTCCACGACAACTACGCGTTCCTGCGGACGTCCGGATACCTGTCCGGTCCCAACGACGTGTACGTCTCCGCTGGGCTCGTGAAGAAGAACGGCCTGCGCAAGGGCGATGCCGTCACGGGCGCCATCCGCAAGCCGAACGAGGGCGGTGACCGTCAGAACCGCCGCGAGAAGTTCGACGCCCTGGTGCGACTGGACTCCGTCAACGGCCTCACGGTCGACGATGCGAAGCGCCGCGTGGAGTTCTCGAAGCTCACGCCTCTCTATCCGCAGGACCGTCTGCGTCTCGAATCGCAGTCGAAGAATCTGACGACACGGATCATCGACCTCGTGGCGCCGATCGGCAAGGGCCAGCGCGGCCTCATCGTCGCGCCGCCCAAGGCCGGCAAGACCACGGTCATGCAGCAGATCGCCAACTCGATCGTGGAGAACAACCCTGAGGTCCACCTCATGGTCGTGCTCGTCGATGAGCGTCCGGAAGAAGTGACGGACATGCAGCGCGCGGTGAAGGGTGAGGTCATCGCCTCGACCTTCGACCGTCCCGCGGACGATCACACGACGATCGCGGAGCTGGCGATCGAGCGTGCGAAGCGCCTCGTGGAGATGGGGCAGGACGTCGTCGTGCTGCTGGACAACATCACGCGTCTGGGCCGTGCGTACAACATCGCGCAGCCGGCGTCCGGCCGGATCCTGTCCGGCGGTGTCGATGCGAACGCGCTCTACCCGCCCAAGCGGTTCTTCGGTGCGGCTCGCAACATCGAGGGCGGCGGATCGCTCACGATCCTCGCGACCGCGCTCGTGGAGACGGGCTCGAAGATGGACGAAGTGATCTTCGAGGAGTTCAAGGGCACCGGCAACATGGAGCTGCGCCTGTCCCGTCAGCTGTCGGACAAGCGGATCTTCCCGGCCGTCGACGTCAACGCGTCCGGCACGCGCCGTGAGGAGAACCTCATGCGTCCGGAGGAGCGCAAGGTCATGTGGCAGCTGCGCCGCCTGCTGTCCGGCCTCGAGCAGCAGCAGGGGATCGAGCTCCTGCTGTCCAAGCTCAAGGAGACCGGCTCGAACGCCGAGTTCCTCATGCAGGTGCAGAAGACGACCCCGCTGCCGAAGTCGGCGTCAGACGACCACTGACACCGAGTGCGGGCACCGTCACAGGACGGACACGTCGCATCACACGAGGGCTGCAGGGTGACCTGCGGCCCTCGTGGCATGCCCGACGACGGGTGCGATGAGAATGACGTGGTGAGTGGGACGTACTGAGATCGGCCTGTTGAGAGGGGTGCGGAGATGACGACGGAGGGACCGGGCTCGATCGAGCAGGAGCTCGAGGCACTGGCCGCGAGCGTGCGCTCCCTGCTGGACGAGCATGCTCGCGTCGAACAGGAGCTTGCCGATCCCGAGGTCCACAGCAGCCCCGGCCGTGCTCGCTCACTCACACGCCGCTATTCCGAGCTGGATCGCGTGGTGCGCGTCTGGACGCGGCTGGAGACGATCGCGGATGACCTGACGGCAGCCCACGAGCTCGCCGCAGCGGATGAGTCGTTCGCCGCCGAAGCCGCGGAGCTCGAGGACGCGCTCGGTACTGAGCGGGAATCGCTGACGGCCGAGCTGCGAGAGCTGCTCGTGCCCTCCGACCCGGACGACGGCCGTGATGCGATCGTCGAGATCCGAGCGGGGGAGGGCGGCGACGAATCCGCGCTCTTCGCGGCGGATCTCGCCCGCATGTATGAGCGCTGGGCCGCCGCGAAGGGGTGGTCGACGGAGGTTCTCGACGCCGCCCATACGGAGTTGGGCGGCGTGCGAGAACTCACGATGGCTCTCAAGTCGTCTCAAGACGGCGTGTACGGCTGGACGAAGTTCGAAGGTGGGGTCCACCGCGTCCAGCGCGTTCCGGTGACCGAGTCCCAGGGACGGATCCACACCTCGGCCGCGGGCGTCCTCGTGTTCCCGGAGGCGGACGCACCGGACGAGGTCGACCTGCCCGACAACGACCTGAGGATCGACGTGTACCGCTCGTCCGGTCCCGGCGGACAGTCCGTCAACACGACGGATTCTGCTGTGCGCATCACGCATCTGCCGACAGGCATCACTGCGAGCTGCCAGAACGAGAAGTCGCAGCTGCAGAACAAGGAGGCCGCGCTGCGGATGCTGCGCGCACGGATCCTCGCCGCCCGTGCAGAGGAGGCGGCTGAGGCCGAGTCCGCACAGCGCCGGTCCCAGGTGCGCACCGTCGATCGCTCCGAGCGGGTGCGGACCTACAACTTCCCGGAGAACCGGGTGACCGATCACCGGACCGGATACAAGGCGTACAACCTCGACCAGGTGATCGACGGACGGCTCGACGAGGTCGTCGAATCGCTGCGCGCGGCCGAACGCGCGTCGCGCCTCGAGGACATCGGGTGAGCGAGGACATCGGGTGAGTACCGAGGAGCAGGGACGTCGTCTGAGCGTGGAGAAGCTCCTGCGGCACGGTGAGCACAGCCTCGCCGCAGCGGGGATCGACTCACCCGCCTCGGATTCTGCGCTGCTCCTCGCGCATGCGTGGGGAGTCGACGGCCGCAGTCTCAGCAGAGCCCGCCTCATGGGAGACTCCGTCCCCGCCGAGGCCGCAGCATCGTTCGACGTCCTCCTCACGCGCTGCGCGGGTCGCGTCCCGGTCCAGCACCTCACGGGGGAGGCGCACTTCCGGACCCTCACCCTGCCGGTGGGTCCCGGCGTCTTCGTGCCGCGGCCTGAGACAGAGCTGCTCGTGGATCCGGTGCTCGAGCACCTCGCGGCGACGCGGCCCTCCGGAGGCGGTCACGTCCTGGACCTGTGCACGGGCACGGGGGCGCTGGGGCTGGCTGTGGCCGCAGAGGCGGCCGGGACCTCGGCGGTGGGGGTCGAATCCGATCCGGTCGCCGCCGACTGGGCTCGGCGCAGTGCGGAAGCGGTCGCCGGCGATCTCGCACGGTCCGGCTCCGACTTCGCAGTCGTGCAGTCGGACGCCACGGACCCGGGCGCGGTGCGCTCCGTCGTGGACGAGCACCTGGCCGGCCGGGTGGACGTCGTCGTTTGCAACCCGCCCTACGTCGTCGCCGACGGCGCCACCACCGCGCCCGAGGTCGTCGACCACGATCCGGCACTCGCCCTCTGGGGAGGTGGAGACGACGGGACGCGGGTGCCGCGCCTCGTGATCGCCGCGGCCGCTCACGTGCTGCCGACCGGGGGTCTGCTCGTGCTCGAGCATGCCGACACCCAGGGCGCGGCACTGCGTGAGGCATGCATCGCATGCGGGTTCGCCGACGCGACGACGCGCGCGGACTACACTGGACGAGATCGTTTCACGCTGGCTGTTCGACAGCCGCAGACCCAGGGGAAGTGAGCCCTCGACGCATGGCACGGACCTTCGACATCCGCAATGAGCAGGTGCGCGAGCTGGTACTCAAGGAAGCCGGTCGAGTGATCGGCGACGGCGGACTGATCGTCATGCCGACGGACACCGTCTACGGGATCGCAGCGGACGCCTTCAGTGCTCGCGCCGTCTCCACGCTGCTCGCAGCAAAGGGGCGGGGGAGGGACATGCCTCCGCCGGTCCTGGTCCAGGGCCAGGACACGCTGCTGGCGCTGGCGAGCGGTGCGGACGAACGGATCATGGCGCTTGTGAGGCGGTTCTGGCCCGGTCCGCTCACCGTCATCTGCCACGCGCAGCCGATGCTCGACTGGGACCTCGGCGACACCTGGGGAACCGTCGCGCTGCGGATGCCGGACGACCCGGACGCGCTGGCGCTGCTGGGGGAGACCGGCCCGCTCGCGGTGTCGAGTGCGAACACCCACGGTGAACCGGCGGCAGAGACGATCGCCGCGGCAGAATCGATGCTGGGCGATTCTGTCGGCATCTACCTGGACGGCGGGCCGCGCAGCGGTCAAGGCTCCTCCACGATCGTCGACATGACATCCGAGCCGCCGCGCGTGGTGAGGGAGGGGCCGCTCACCCTGGACCGGCTGCGGGAAGCCGTGCCGGACCTCGTCGGTGTGAGCAGTGTGGGCGGGGACGACGGGGACGACCAGCCCGGCGTCGACGAGAGCGCTGACGATTCGCCTGCCGGTGGCGCGGCGCGGGACGACTGAGTGCGCGCCTACCTCTTCATCCTCCTCGTGGCGGCGGTGATCTCGTACCTGGTCACCCCGATGGTGCGCCGGATCGCTGAACGGGGACTCATCTTCTCGCCCCTGCGCGATCGGGATGTCCATTCCGTGCCCACCCCCAGACTGGGCGGCGTCGCGATGTTCGCCGGGGTCATGGGTGGGCTCGTCATCGCGTCGCAGACGCCGTTCCTCAACCGTGTCTTCGTCGAGCCGGGCCCGGTGATCGGCATCGCCGGTGCGGCCACTCTGCTCTGTCTGCTGGGTGTCATCGACGACATCTGGGATCTGCACTGGACGACGAAGCTCGCGGGGCAGACGCTGGCGGCAGGGTTCATGGCCCTCAACGGGGTGAGTCTCCTGTCGATCCCGCTGGGCGGCATCATCATCGGCTCGCCCCGCATGTCGCTCGTCCTCACGGTGCTCGTGGTCCTCGTGTCCATCAATGCCGTGAACTTCGTCGACGGGCTGGACGGCCTGGCGGCGGGAGTGGTCTCGATCGGGGGCGCAGCGTTCTTCGTCTACAGCTATACGCTGGCCGTCGACGCGACACCGGACAGCTACGCGAACCTCGCGTCACTCATCATCGCGGTGCTGGTCGGAGCGTGCGTGGGATTCCTGCCCCACAACTTCAGTCCGTCCCGCATCTTCATGGGCGATTCGGGCTCCATGCTCATCGGCCTGCTGCTCGCCGCCTCGACGATCCGGGTCACGGGTCAGGTGGACCCCGCACTGCTGGCGAATGAGCGTGCATTCGCAGCGTTCCTTCCGATCATCCTGCCCATCGCGGTGATGGCTCTGCCGCTGCTGGACCTGGGGCTCGCCGTGGTCCGACGGATGATGGCGGGGAAATCGCCGTTCTCTGCGGACGCGAAGCACCTGCACCACCGCATGCTCCGACTGGGGCACACGCACGCGCGGTCCGTACTGCTGCTCTACGTGTGGACCGCCATCTTCGCCTTCGGATCCGTGTCGTTCCTCCGCTTCCCCGTGGCCCGGGTCATCCCGGTGCTCGCCGTGCTCGTCCTGGTGACGATCGTGCTGACGTTCTACCCGCTGGGCCGACGCCTGGCACGAAAGGAGACCTCATGACCACCTCTCCCGAATCTTCGGTTCCCGATCCTGACGCGGGGAGCACAGGGTCCGACTCGAGTGCGGGGCGCGCTGGGTCTGACTCGAGTGCGGGGCGCACTGGGGGCGAGAGTCGCGTCGCCAGCGTGCGCTCCGTCATGAAGTGGACGATCATCGCCGGAGCGCTCATCGCGATCGCCATCGGCACGATCGCCAGCTTCGTCGGCGCGCTGCTCACGGGCCTCCCCGGTGTGTGGGGCGCGCTCATCGGTGCCGTCGTGGCCTTCGTCTTCTTCGCGATCACAGCCATCGTCATGTATTTCACTGCAGAGTCGAGCCCCACGGCCATGGCGGCCGGTGTCCTGGGCGGCTTCCTGGTGAAGATCGTGGGCTTCATGGGCGTGGGGATCGCACTGCGCGGGCGGGACTTCTACGATCCCTGGACCCTGTTCCTCACCCTGGCGGCCGCCGCGATCGCCTCTCTCATCGCTGACGTCGTCATCGTGCAGAGGGCCCGGCTCCCGATCGTCGACCAACCCTCCTGATGAGACCAAGCACACACCATCCGTGCGGAGGGTGAGGATGCCAGTGGTTTTGTGCCCTTCTCTACGGTTGGTAGAGTATCCCGGGACACGCTGGGAATTCTCGGTCATGTCTCTGTGCGCCTCACGTGTGTAGCACGCAGAGTCGGATCGCAGTCCCGCGCCAGACCATCGCGATATCCCGATCGGACTCCCGTCCGACGACCGCGCCCGTTCGAAGTGCCGTCGCCGGTCACCGCACCTGCGGCGGCCGCATAGCCGTCAGGAGACCGCCCTGTTCATCAACGCCCTGCCAACGGTGTCGCTGCTCGCAGCTGAAGGGGGAGGGGGCTTCGTGGCCCCCGGTCTCGAAGAGTTCTTCCCGGCGGTGTTCCTGTTCGAGGGGACCGGCTTCGACATCAACCGGATCATCATGGTCCGGATCCTCGCGACACTCGTCCTGCTCCTGTTCCTGTGGCTCGCGCTGCGCAAGGCGACACTCGTCCCCGGTCGCGTCCAGTCCGCAGTGGAGATGGGCTTCGACTTCGTCCGCAAGGACATCGCCTACGGCATGCTCGGCAAGAAGGACGGGGACCGGTTCTTCCCGCTCATCGCCTCGATCTTCTTCGGCGTCGTCGCGCTCAACATCACGGGCATCATCCCGTTCCTGAACATCTCGTCGAACGCGCTCATCGGGATGCCGCTGGTCATGGCGCTCGTCGTGTACGTCGTGATGATCGGTGCAGGGATCAAGGCGAAGGGCGGCCTCGGCTACCTCAAGGGCGAGCTGTTCCCCGCGGGCGTCCCGAAGCCGATGTACATCCTCGTGACCCCGATCGAGATCGTGTCGACCTTCGTCGCGCGCCCGGTGAGCCTCACGCTCCGACTCACGTTCAACATGCTCGTGGGCCATCTCCTTCTCGTCCTCTGCTTCGCCGCCACGCAGTTCTTCTTCTTCGAGGTCGGCGGCATCTCTGCCGGCTTCGGAGTGCTGACGCTCATCGGTGGCTTCGCCTTCACGCTCTTCGAGATCCTCGTGGCAGTGCTGCAGGCCTACATCTTCGCTCTGCTGGCCGCTGCCTACATCCAGCTGAGCGTCGCCGAGGACCACTGAGTCCCGGACCCACAATCTGTCATCCGCAAGACAGGGGCCAGCTGAAGAGCCGGCCCTCAATCGAAAGGGAATACCCACGTGGACACCACCATCCTCGCCGAAGTGACCGGCAACCTGCAGACCGTCGGCTACGGCCTCTCGGCCATCGGCCCCGGCATCGGCATCGGCATCCTCGTCGGCAAGACCGTTGAGGGCATGGCTCGTCAGCCGGAGGTCGCCGGCCAGCTGCGCGCCACCATGTTCCTCGGCATCGCCTTCGTCGAGCTGCTCGCCTTCCTGGGCATCGCAGCCGGCTTCATCTTCCCCGCAGCCTGATAGGGAGCGAACCCGCACATGACCCCGATGACAGTTCTTGCGGCGGAGGGCGGCCACCCGCTGATCCCTGCCGTCTATGACATCGTCTGGTCGGCGCTCTGCTTCGCGATCATCATCTTCGTCTTCTGGAAGGTACTCCTTCCGAAGTTCCGTGCGGTCCTGGACGAGCGCTCCAGCGCCATCCAGGGCGGTATCGAGAAGGCGGAGAAGGTGCAGGCAGAGGCGGACGCCGCCCTTGCCGAATATCAGAAGCAGCTCGCAGACGGACGCGCCGAAGCCGCCAGACTCCGGGCCGAGGCCCAGGAGGAGGGCGCACAGATCATCGCCTCGATGAAGCTGCAGGCGACCGACGAATCCGAGCGGATCATCTCGCAGGCCAAGTCTCAGATCGAGGCGGAGCGCCAGTCCGCGATGGTCTCCCTGCGTTCCGAGGTGGGCGGTCTCGCGACCGACCTGGCCTCGCGCATCGTGGGCGAGTCCCTCGCCGACGACACCCGTTCGGCCAACGTCGTCGACCGATTCATCGCCGACCTCGAGGCCCAGACGCCGGCGGCTTCCGCCTCCGCTTCCAAGGAGGCCTGATGCTCCAGTCGAGCAGGCTGTCCCTGCAGAAGGTACTCGCACAGATCGATTCCGCGGTGTCAGGCACCACGGTCGACGCAGCGATCGGCGCCGACCTCCTCAGCATCGTGACGGTGCTGTCGGAGGACGTCTCCCTGAGGAAGTCCCTCGCGGACGCTTCCCTCGATCCGCAGGCGAAGACCGGAGTCCTGGACTCGCTCTTCGGAAGCAGGACCGACGACCGCGCACTCGAGATCGCGCGGAGCGCCGCCGGCTTCCACTGGGCACACACCCAGGACTTCGTGACCGCACTCGAAGTGGCGGGCGTGACTGCGCTCGCTGCGCGGGCGCAGACGGAGACCCGCCTGGGTCGCGTCGAGGAGGAGCTCTTCCGCTTCGCACGGACGATCGAATCCGACCACGAGCTCGGGTGGGCGTTCGGTTCCGACCGTGCTCCCAGTGCCAAGCGCGCCCTGGTGCAGGACCTGCTCGGCTCCGCCGCCGCAGAGGAGACAGTCCTCCTCGCGTCACAGGCGGCGGCGCATCCTCGCGGACTCCGCGTGGCTGAGACGCTCGACAACTTCGGCGAGGTGCTGGCCGCGCGCCAGCGTCGCGCTGTCGCCGAAGTCGTCGTTGCGAAGCCGCTGACCCCGCAGCAGCAGGACCGACTCACCCAGTCACTGTCCCGGTCGTACGGCAGGGAGCTCGTGCTCCACGTGGTCGTCGACCCCGACGTCGTCGGCGGTGTGCGGGTGCAGGTCGGCGACGAGGTGATGAGCGGCACGATCGCAGATCGCCTTTCGGACGTTCGCCGTCGACTCACCAGCTGATCGCGCCCCTGACGGGGCGCCACGAACAACCGCTGCGACGCGCACGCAGCCTCACGTCAAGTAAGGAAGCAGGGAAACCAGATGGCGGAACTGACAATCAGCCCGGAGGAGATCCGGGCCGCTCTGGGGAAGTTCGTCGAATCGTACTCGCCCCAGGCGGGAGAGAAGACCGAGGTCGGCACTGTCGTCACGGCCGGCGACGGCATCGCCACCGTGTCCGGTCTGCCCGGCACCATGGCCAACGAGCTGCTGCGCTTCGAAGACGGCACCCTCGGACTCGCACAGAACCTGGACGAGCGCGAGATCGGCGCCGTGGTCCTCGGTGAGTTCTCTGGAATCGCAGAGGGCCAGCAGGTCTTCGGCACCGGCGAAGTGCTCTCCGTTCCCGTGGGCGACGGATACATGGGCCGCGTCGTCAATCCTCTGGGCGAGGCCATCGACGGCCTCGGCGAGATCGAGTCCGTGGGCCGCCGTGAGCTCGAGCTCCAGGCTCCGGGCGTCATGGATCGCAAGGAGGTCAAGGAGCCGCTCGAGACGGGTCTGAAGGCCATCGACGCGATGATCCCGGTGGGCCGTGGACAGCGCCAGCTGATCATCGGCGACCGCAAGACGGGCAAGACCGCCCTCGCGCTCGACACCATCATCAACCAGAAGGCCAACTGGGAGTCCGGCGACCCGAAGAAGCAGGTCCGCTGCATCTACGTCGCCTGTGGCCAGAAGGGCTCGACGATCGCATCGGTCCGTCGCTCCCTCGAGGAGCACGGCGCGCTGGAGTACACGACGATCGTCGCCTCGCCGGCGTCCGATCCGGCTGGCTTCAAGTACCTCGCTCCCTACGCGGGCTCCGCTATCGGCCAGCACTGGATGTACGAGGGCAAGCACGTCCTCATCGTCTTCGACGACCTGTCCAAGCAGGCCGAGGCATACCGTGCGATCTCGCTGCTGCTGCGCCGTCCGCCGGGCCGTGAGGCCTACCCGGGCGACGTGTTCTACCTGCACTCGCGTCTGCTCGAGCGCTGCGCGAAGCTGTCGGACGACATGGGCGGCGGATCGATGACCGGACTTCCGATCATCGAGACGAAGGCCAACGACGTCGGCGCGTTCATCCCCACGAACGTCATCTCCATCACCGACGGACAGATCTTCCTGCAGTCGGACCTCTTCAATTCCAATCAGCGTCCGGCGGTCGATGTGGGCGTCTCCGTGTCCCGCGTCGGCGGCTCTGCCCAGCGCAAGCCGCTGCGCGGTGTGTCGGGCACGCTGAAGATCTCGCTGGCGCAGTACCGCTCACTCGAGGCGTTCGCGATGTTCGCGTCGGACCTCGATGCGGCGACGCGCCGTCAGCTCGATCGTGGCGCGCGTCTGATGGAGCTCCTCAAGCAGGGGCAGTTCGAGCCGATGCCCTCAGAGCGCCAGACGGTGTCGATCTGGGCCGGCTCGGAAGGTCATCTGGACGAGGTCCCGGTCTCCGACGTGCTGCGCTTCGAGTCGGAGTTCCACTCCTACCTCGAGCGCAAGACGGACATCTTCGATCAGATCGCCGGGCTGAGCGACAAGCTCTCCGGGGGCCTCAAGGATGCGCTCACCGACGCTGTCGAGGAGTTCAAGAAGGAGTTCCAGTCGTCCGGCGACGAGGCTGCTGCCGGTTCGGGAGACGCCGCTGCTGCGGAGTCCTCCGACATCGAGCAGGAGCAGATCGTCAAGCGGAAGCGCTGAGGTCGTCCGACGTGCACGCCACGACTGAAAGGAAGTGCTGATGGGAGCACAGCAGCGGGTCTACAAGGCCAAGATCAATTCCACCAGTTCGCTGCGGAAGATCTTCAAGGCCATGGAGCTCATCGCGGCCTCCCGCATCCAGAAGGCGGTCGCGCGCGCACAGGCCGCGAGCCCGTACGCGCGTGAGATCACCCGCGCCGTCTCTGTGGTGGCGACGCAGTCGAACGTCGATCACACGCTGACGACCGAGCCCGACACGATCGACCGCGCCGCGGTCGTCGTGATGGGTCCGGATCGGGGGTTCGCGGGCGCGTACGCAGCGAATGTCATCCGTGAGGCCGAAGAGCTCATCACGCTGCTCAAGGGAGAGGGCAAGGAAGTCGACCTCTACACCGTGGGCCGCAAGGCGGAGACGTTCTACACGTTCCGCGATCGCGAGATCGTGCGATCGTGGACCGGATTCTCGGAGGCGCCCACGAGTGCCTACGCACGTGAGATCGGAGAAGCTCTCCTCGAATCGTTCGAGACCGACTTCAACGACGGCGGCGTGGACGAGATCTACCTCGTGTCGACCGTGTACCGGTCAGCCGTCGATCGTCAGCCCGAGTATCGTCGGCTGATCCCCCTCGAAGTCGTCGAGGAGGACGAGGCGGCACCGGCTGCACGATCCGCGGCTGCGCATGATGAGGTCTTCCCGCTCTACGAGTTCGAGCCGAGTGCGGAGAAGGTGCTCGATGCACTGCTGCCGCGCTACATCGATGCGCGGATCCAGTCCGCACTGCTGAGTGCCGCTGCGGCGGAGCAGGCGGCACGCCAGCAGGCGATGAAGACTGCGACCGACAATGCGGACGACCTCATCAAGACCTACACCCGCCTGGCCAACACGGCCCGTCAGGCAGAAATCACCCAGGAGATCTCCGAGATCGTCGGCGGCGTCGACGCTCTTGCGGCCTCCGGTCCCAGCGACTGAGCCTCGCCAGGTGAAGAGAGCAGAAGAGAAAGAGAACATGACTGCCACAGTTTCCGAAACCCCCCAGGTCCAGGGGACCACAGGCCGGATCTCGCGCGTCATCGGCCCCGTGGTCGACATCGAGTTCCCGCTCGATTCGGTCCCGACGGTCTACAACGCGCTGACGACCGAGGTCGCCCTGTCCGATGGCATCCGGAAGATCACCTTCGAGGTGGAGCTCCACCTCGGCAACGGGATCATCCGCGCTGTCTCCCTCCAGCCCACCGACGGCCTCGTCCGCGGTCAGGAGGTCATCGACTCCGGTTCGCCGATCAGCGTTCCCGTCGGTGACGTCACCAAGGGCAAGGTCTTCAACGTGACGGGCGATGTCCTCAACACGTCGATGCTCACCGAGCCCTATGAGATCACCGACCGCTGGCCCATCCACCGCGAGGCTCCCACCTTCGACCAGCTTGAGTCGAAGACTGAGATGTTCGAGACGGGCATCAAGGTCATCGACCTGCTCACCCCGTACGTGCAGGGCGGCAAGATCGGCCTGTTCGGCGGTGCCGGTGTCGGCAAGACGGTCCTCATCCAGGAGATGATCACCCGTGTCGCACAGGACCACGGCGGTGTCTCCGTGTTCGCCGGCGTCGGTGAGCGCACGCGTGAGGGCAACGACCTCATCTTCGAGATGGAGGAGTCCGGAGTCCTCAAGAACACCGCACTGGTGTTCGGCCAGATGGATGAGCCTCCGGGCACGCGTCTGCGCGTCGCACTGACGGGTCTGACGATGGCGGAGTACTTCCGCGACGTCCAGAACCAGGACGTGCTGCTGTTCATCGACAACATCTTCCGCTTCACGCAGGCGGGTTCCGAGGTCTCCACGCTGCTCGGCCGCATGCCGTCCGCTGTGGGCTACCAGCCCACACTCGCGGACGAGATGGGTGTGCTGCAGGAGCGGATCACGTCGACCCGCGGCAACTCGATCACCTCGATGCAGGCGATCTACGTCCCCGCGGATGACTACACGGACCCGGCTCCGGCGACCACGTTCGCACACCTCGATGCGACTACGGAGCTCTCCCGTGACATCGCGTCGCGCGGTCTCTACCCGGCCGTGGATCCACTGTCGTCGTCGTCGCGCATCCTCGACCCGCTGAATGTGGGTCAGGACCACTACGACACCGCGGTGCGCGTCAAGCAGATCCTCCAGAAGAACAAGGAGCTGCAGGACATCATCGCGATCCTGGGTGTCGACGAGCTGTCCGAAGAGGACAAGGTCGTCGTGCACCGCGCTCGTCGCATCGAGCAGTTCCTGTCGCAGAACACCTACACCGCTGTGCAGTTCACCGGTGTCGAAGGTTCGACGGTTCCTGTCAAGGACGCCATCGAGGGCTTCAAGGGCATCTGCGACGGCGATTTCGACCACATCCCGGAGCAGGCGTTCTTCAACGTCGGTCCGATCGAGGATGTGCTGCGCAACTACGATCAGCTCCAGAAGGAGAACTGACCGATGGCCGTGCTGACAGTCGTCGTCGTCTCCGCCGACCGTGAGGTCTGGACGGGCGAGGCCACGCGTGTCGTGGCACGCACCACCGAAGGCGAGATCGGCATCCTCGCCGGCCACGAGCCCCTGATGGGGCTTGTGGCCGGGGGAGAGGTCCGCATTCTCACGACGGCCGGTGACACCGTCCGCGCGCAGGCGAATGGAGGATTCCTGTCGGTGGCGAACGACAGGGTCTCCGTGGTCGCCGACGCGGCCGAGATCGTGGACTGAGAAGTCCCCGGGAAGAAGCGACGTGCTTGCATCCGTTCTGCTGATCATTCTGCTCTCGTCGGTCGGAGCGGCTGTGGTCATCGTCGTGCTCTTCACCGTCAGGCGCCGGTCGCTCACTCGAGCGGCCGGCGCTTTCGACTGCTCTTTCGAGCCCCTCGAGAAGCCGGGGGTATGGCGACTGGGCGTCGCCGTCTTCGGCGTATCCGCGCTCGACTGGTACCCGGTCTTCAGTCTTCGACCGCACCCCAGCTTCATCCTCCCGCGCGCCGATCTCGAGATCGTCGAGCGCGGGAGTCCCGCTGACGGCGAGGAGTACTCCCTGCTGCCGGACGCGCAGGTGATCGTCTGCCGCTACGATGTTCATCGCGGGTCGCCCAAGACGATACGGCTGGCCCTCGACGGGGAGGCGCTCTCCGGCTTCTCCTCCTGGCTCGAGTCCGCGCCCCCGGGCGCCAACCATACGATGGGACGGTTCACATGAGGCACGTCTTCGTCATCGAGGGCCCTGCGGTCCTGTCCGGCGACGTGACGGTGACGGGTGCGAAGAACTCCGTCCTGAAGCTCATGGCCGCGACGCTGCTGGCTCCCGGCCGTTCGGTCATCTCGAACGTCCCGGCCATCGCAGATGTCCGGATCATGTGCGAACTGCTCCATCGCCTCGGGTGCGGCATCGACTACGACGCCGGCGCCGGCACAGTAGCGATCGATGTACCGGAAGCGCCCGGCATCACTGCAGACTACGAACTCGTGAGGCTCATGCGGGCCTCGATCTCCGTGCTCGGGCCCCTGGTGGGACGGATGCACGCAGCCGAGGTCGCCGTCCCCGGCGGCGATGCCATCGGCTCCCGTGGGCTCGACATGCACCAGCACGGACTGGAGCAGTTGGGTGCAGACGTGAGCCTGGAGCACGGGTACTTCGTCGCCAGCGCCCCGAACGGGCTGCGTGGTACTGACATCTCTCTGCCGTTCCCGTCCGTGGGTGCGACGGAGAACCTCGTGATGGCGTCTGTCCTGGCCCGCGGTGTGACGACGATCGAGAATGTGGCGAAGGAGCCGGAGATCGTCGACATCTGCGAGATGCTCGTGGAGATGGGTGCTGACATCGAGGGGATCGGCACATCCCGCCTCGTGGTGACGGGGGTGCCGGGCCTGCGCCCGGTCGATCACCGGTGTGTGGGCGACCGCATCGTGGCGGGGACGTGGGCGTTCGCCGCTGCGGCGACGGGTGGTGACGTCACTGTGCACGGGGTGGAGCTCGATCTCCTCCCGAACGTCGCGGACAAGCTCGTGGAAGCGGGTGCCAGGGTCGAACCGGTGGTATCCGAAGACCCTGCGATCGCAGGATTCCGCGTCATCGGTCCCTCGCGACCACGACCGATCAGGGTGTCGACTCTGCCCTTCCCCGGGTTCCCCACCGACCTTCAGCCGTTCGTCATCACTCTCAATGCGGTCGCCGATGGTGTGGGACTGCTGACCGAGAACCTGTTCGAGGCGCGGTGGCGGTTCGTGAATGAGCTGTCGCGGCTGGGTGCCAGGGTGAGCATCGACGGCAACCACGCATTGGTGACCGGTACGGATTCTCTGTCCGGCGCTGAAGTCGAGGCGAGTGATATCCGCGCGGGCGCGGGTCTCGTCGTTGCGGGTCTGACCGCTGGTGGACGGACTGAGGTGTCAGGCGTCGACCACATCGAGCGCGGGTACGAGCACTTCGTGGAGAAGCTGACTCAGCTGGGGGCGTCGGTCGAGCGAGTGGAGAAGCCGGACACCGTCATCCCGTGAGGCACGGCCATCCCGTGCCGCGCTGCTGCACGTGAGGCGTGGTGCTGCAGGTGGTGGGATCCGGTCTCGATTCTCCGGGGCGTCCCTGGCGGGCCAGCCCGGTCAGAACAGGCGAGTCTCCGGGTCATCCATCCCGCGCAGGGCGTCGTAGTCGAGGACGACGCATCGGATGCCGCGGTCCTCGGCGAGTGTACGCGCCTGCGGCTTGATCTCCTGAGCTGCGAAGACGCCGGTGACGGGCGCGAGTGTGGCGTCGCGATTCATGAGCTCGAGATAGCGCGTGAGCTGTTCGACGCCGTCGATGCCGCCGCGCCGCTTGATCTCCACCGCGATGGACGAGCCTGCTGAGTCACGCGCGAGGATGTCGACGGGACCGATCGCAGTCATGTACTCCCGCCGCACAGTGGTGTATCCGTCGCCGAGGGTGTCGATGTGCTCGGCGAGCAGCTCCTGCAGATGGGCTTCGACGCCGTCCTTGACGAGGCCCGGGTCGGTGCCCAGCTCCTGCTCGATCTCCGTCACGACCTCTGCGATGGAGATGACCAGCGTGTCGTCAGTCTTCTTCTGGCGAACGGTCCAGATCTCCGAGAAGCCGGCTTCGACCTGGATCGCTGAGGGATCGTCGATGCGCATCGAACAGGGCGGCGACATCCAGTTGAGCGGTTTGTAGGAGCCACCGTCCGAATGGACCAGCACACTGCCGTCCGCTTTGATCATGAGGACCCTCATGGCCAGGGGGAGATGCGCGGACAGACGTCCGGCATAGTCGACCTGGCACTTCGCAATCACGACTCGCACAGGCGTCAACACTACGTGAGACACTGGTGTCATGCCACGTTCGTCCTCTTCGCGCCGCGCCAACAAATGGCAGCGTCCGGCTCGTGAGCTGTCGGCCGGATTCGCGACCCGCCGGCGGATCGATGATGCGCGTGATGGTCAATGGGTCGTGCAGCAGACCTCGGGCACATCGTCCGGGAAGGTCTATACGTGTCCCGGGTGTCAGCAGGACCTCTCCGCGTCGACTCCGCACACCATCGCATGGCGCGAGGTCGCGGCCTACGGACTCGGTACGGGACCAGAGGCGCGGCGCCATTGGCACACCCACTGCTTTCGGGGACGTCGCCGCTGACCGCGCGCAGCGGACCGGGTGGGGGCTGCAGTGCGGCCGCTCGAGCTGTGCGGGTCCTCTGCGGTGCCGACTCTCTGGTGCCGGACGTGCGGGGCCTGCGGCGAGGGGCCTGTCGTGCGGGGCCTGTCGTGCGGGATCCGCACCGAATGTCTGCGCTGAAGGGCCTCCCGGGGTCTTCTGGGCGTGTACTGCTCCCCGTGCTGGGCTCCTCCTGACAGGTGTCGTGGCGGTCGGATCGCACGGCTGGATCTCCCGGTTCCAGCAACCTCGACTCTCTCCGCGTGCGTCGTGCAGATGCCCTGCAGCTCCGAACAGATGCCCTGCAGTTCCGACGTCGTGCCATTCTGGACCGTCTCACCTGCACTGTTGCTGCCGACGTGTCGTAGTTCGTCGCTGTGTCCGTGCCTTCGAATAGTGTGTAGAACATCAATGGTGATGGTCCTTCACCCGCCGGTGACGGTGTGGAGTGACGGATCGTGTGGCGGCTGTGTTCTGTGCAGTGGCACGTGCTTCGAGGGAGAGGCGAGGGGCGAGGGGCGATGACGGAGGATCTGGCGGGCGGCCGTCTCCGGAGTGAGGATGCGGGTGGTCCTGTCCGGCTGCTCACAGTCGCGGATGTGCGCGCCGCCATCGGCCGGGTCGCTGCTGGTCGGTTCGGGGTGTCGGGTCCACTGTCGTGGTCGTTCGGGTCGCAGCCCGGTGTGGATGCTGCCGCGACTGAGTCCCCTGCGGTCTCGCCATCGGCTGTGGGAGGGACTGTGTCTGCGGCCACCTCGGCTCGTCTGCTCGGCGACTGGTCGGACACTGCCGGGGTGGTGGGGCGCATGCGGGCGGTGGAGTCTGCTCAGTTGGCGGCGTTCCTTCTCACTCGGGCGCTGAATCGTGAGGGCGGTGAAGGGGAGCTGGAGGCGTTCCTCGCCGCTCCGGAACCAGGGCCTGGGGCGGATCCTGCTGTTCAGTCGCAGGCTCCGAAGGGCTCTCCCGCAGGGTCTGCGGTTGGTGCGTATGACGATCCGCGGATCTCGACGCGGGCGCGTGGGCTGTTGGCCAGTGAGGACATGGTCGTGGTCGCAGCGACGCTGCGTACGAAGCTGGAGGTCGCCCGAAGGACCTGTGCCCGGGCGATCGTGTCGTTCATCGGGCTGCACAATCTGCTGTCCTCGGTGGTGGTGGGACGGTTGTCGGCGGAGCGGGTTGAGCGTCTGCATGTCCGGATCGATGATGCCCTCCTGCCGCTCGGGGAGGTGCAGGCTCTGGATGGGTTCCTCGATGGTCTGGATGCGGGATTGTCGTTGGATCAGTTCGAGAAGCAGGCAAGGATGCGGATCCGCATCCTGGATCCTGTGCCTGCTGATCCGGATGCTGCGCGGAAGAAGCGGTGTGTGCGGATCGAACGGCGGGATGATGACACGGCTGTGCTGGAGATGGTGGGTCCGATCGGTGTGATCGAGGCGCTGTTCCAGCGGCTGCGGGCGACGGCCAGAGCGATTCGGCGGCAGGAGATCGGTGCGCTCGGGCTCGCGAAGGACGGCCAGGACCTGGATGCGAAGGGACTGGCGGGTCGGTTATCGGATGATCGGCGGGTGGCGGAGTTGATGTTCGACTTGCTGGCCGGTGCGCGTCCGCGGACTCAGGTCCGTGTCGGCCCGGTGAAGTCTTCGGATGCGGGTCGGGGCGCGGCGGAAGCGAGCGTGCAGGCTGGCGGTGCTGGCGGTGGGACGGCTGCGGCTGGTGCGGGGCGTGGGGCTGATGTTCCTGAGGGTTCGTTCGTGGATGTGCTGTGCCCGACGGATGGTGAGTGGTTGCGGAAGCAGGCGCAGGTGACGGTCACGGTGCCGGTCTCGACGGTGCTGTCGTTGGACGATCGGCCGGGGCGAGTGAACGGGGATGTGCCGGTGTCTGCGGAATTCTGCCGGGACGCGGCTGGGTATGCGACGTCGTGGTATCGGGTGCTGACGGATCCGGCGACGAGCATCGTGACGGATCATGTTGCGCAGACGTATGAGCCGACTGCCGGGATGCGTCGGACGGTGCGGGCGAAGTGGCGGACGTGCACGGTGCCGGGGTGCAGTCATCCGGCGGGGTGGTGTGAGATCGAGCATTGCTGTCGGTTCTCGAGGGTGGATCCTGCATCGGGCGGATTGACGGTGATGGAGAACCTGCATGCGATGTGCAAGCACCATCATCAGTTGAAGACGATGGGCACGATTCGGCTGCAGCGTCTTGGTCGGAATGAAGTGGCGTGGGTGCTGCCGTTGGGGGTGACCGCGTCGACGAGTCCGCCGCCGCTGGCAGCGGGGTTGGATCCTCCAGATCCCGAGGTGCTGTTGGCGCAGGCGGATCGGTTCGATCGGGCGCCGGTCGGGGAAGGATACGCAGGGCCGGATCTATTCACCACGATCCCAGCATCAAGCGGATCAGACGAACCAGACGGCCGAGGCAGGCCCGACGATCTCGGCGACCCCGGTGCACCCAGCGAACGCGAGGAGCCTGACGACCTCGACGACCTCGACGACCTGAACGACCCTGATGACCCCGATCGTGACAGCGAGGTTCCACCACCGTTCTGACGGCAGGGGCAGGAGTGGGTCCAGACCCGCCCCTCGGGAGTGTGCTCGGCTTCGTCCCGACACGAGCGGCCCCACATCACCCTGACGGGGATCGGCGCGCCTCTCTGACTGGGATCGGCACGTCTCCCTGACGGGGATCGGCGCCCCTCACTGACCGGGTTCGGCCGCGTCGTGCCCACAGCGGATCGCTCGCCTGTCAGCCGGGACGAGCGCACAGGCACAGAGTGGCGCGAGACGCACAGGCACAGAGTCGCGCGAAACCACGCAAACAGCCGCGCGAAACGCGCAGGCTCAGAGCCACCCGAATGGTGGAGCAGAGCCGCTCGGGGACCCGCGCGGGTCGATCGGCCAGAAGTCTGCGAGCCGCAGGCAGAGACAGCTGTGGCCGAGCGGAGCACCGCTCGGCCACAGCCGTCATCACATCCCAGGGACTCAGCGCGGGCGGTTGTTCGCCTGGGGGCGTCCGTGCAGGGTGGTGGACGGTTTACCAGCCGATCCACCGGCTGCGTCGTCGGCCGACTCGGCAGTGCCGTCGCTGTCGACGGCTTCGTCCTCGTCGCCCTGATCAGGCTCGTCCTCGTCGTCCTGATCGGCTGCGTCGTCGGCAGCCTCCGGCGCGGGGTCATCCGTCTCTGCATCGACGATCACGGCTTCGGCGTCGTCCGGATCCACGGCACCCTCAGAAGCCGATGCCGTGTCGTCGACCGACATCTCGTCGGTGTCCTGGTCGCCGTCCGCTCCAGCCTCGGTGCCGAATCCAGCCTCCGCGCGAAGAGCCTTGAGCTCTTCCTCGTCCGCGATCTTCTCCGTGGGAACAGCGCCTGCCGCCACTCGTTCCGCGCTGGGCTCCTTCGGATCGTCGGACGTGGGAAGGAGGCCCGGGTTCGCGAACATGGAGCGGAGCTGGTCGAGCTGCGCCGCAATGGTCTTCCGCTGCTTCGTGAGCAGATCGACCTGCGACTGCGCGGACTGCACGTTCCGGCGGGATTCGGCCTGCGATTCCTCGATAGTCGCTTCCGCAGTCGCACGCGCTTCACTGATCAGCGTCTGCGCGCGCTTCTTCCCGTCCGCAATGATCGTGTCGGCCTGTTCGACGGCGTCATTGCGGGTGTGCTCGGCACGCTCCGTCGCCGCCTTGGCGTCGGCCTCGGCCTTCTCTGCGCGTTCCTGTGCTTCCTTGAAGACTCGGTCGTTCTCCGCCTTCGACGTGTCGAAGCGCTCCTTCTCCGACTTCTCGAACTCGCTCTTCTTCGTGGCGAGCTCGAGATCGAGGGCCTCCGATGCCTTCCGCGTCTCCTCCTCGCGGGACTTCGCGTCCGCCAGCAGGGCGTCAGCCTTCTCCTGTGCGTCCTCGCGAAGTGCGTCGGCCTCCGTCTGCGCTGCAGCACGCAGTTCATCGGCTTCGGTCTTCGCCTCGCTGCGCACGCGTGCGGCCGCCTCTTCCGCGTCGGCGCGCATAGTGGCGAGCTCCCTGGTGAGGGATTCGCGGGAGTCCGATGCTTCGGCCGTTGCGGTGGAACGCAGGCGCTCAGCTTCGCGCTCCGCCGAGGCGAGGGTCTCCTTCGCCTTCTTGTCGGCAGCGGTGATCGTCTCCGACGCGCGCAGTTCTGCGGACGAGGTGATCGCCTCGGCCTCGGAGCGTGCGCCGCTCAGGGTGTCATCGGACTCAGTGCGCATGCGGGCGCGCTGACCAGCGGCGTCTGCGCGGGCCTTGTTGCGGATCGTCTCCGCATCGGCAGTCGCCTGGGCCAGCGTCTCGCGAGCCTGGGACTCTGCGATCTTGAGCAGGTGGTCGATTCTGGTGCCCGGCGCTCCGTCCGTCTCCGGCTGGGCGTTCGCGGCCTTCTTGAGCTGCTGCTTGGCCTCGGACAGCTCTCCTGCGACCTGCAGCTTCGCACGGTCCGCGCTGATCACCTGACTGCGTGCGTCCTTGAGCGCCTTGCGCAGGGAGTCGATCTCCTTCTTGAGCTGCCCGATGCGCGTATCGACTTCACTCTTCTCGTAGCCGCGCATCGCGGTGCGGAACTCTTCTGGAGGCGTCACTGAGGCTCCCATCCTCTTCAGATCATGCTCGATGGCTGTATGGCGGCCGGTCGGAGTCTTCCCACACCGGACAGTGACTCTGCTGAGCGTCTGCCCGCATGGTCGCGGTCCTGCCGCGCTTCGGAACCCACTCTAGTGCGTGGGCGGCTTCCGGCGGCACCCGTATCGGCCTATGAGCCGACTGTCCCAGGTACCTATGAGGGCGGGCAGAAGATTCGGGTGTGCGCTGAGCGAGGACACCCGAGGTGTCGGGGGAGTCCGTGGGCTTCGATAGGCTGTAGGCGACGTGCGATGCAGAACACTTTCGTCTGGTGCTGAGCAGGCCGACCCGATCACATCGATCGGCGGCTCAGGGGCACTTTCATGAGGAGGAACAATGACCGAAGCCGTCATCGTCGCGGGATCGCGTACGCCGTTCGGGAAGATGTCCGGTGCGCTGGGTTCACTCAGCGCTGTGGATCTGGGGGCGGAAGCCATCAGCGGGGCTCTCTCCCGTGCCGGCGTGAGCCCCGATCAGGTCCAGCACGTGATCATGGGGCAGGTGCTCCAGGCCGGTTGTGGGCAGGGGCCCGCACGCCAGGCCGCGGTGAAGGCGGGCATCCCGATGTCCGTCAACGCGATCACGATCAACAAGCTCTGCCTGTCCGGGATCAACGCGATCACACAGGCCGCGATGCTCGTGCGCGCGGGTGAGTACGACGTTGTCGTCGCCGGTGGTCAGGAATCGATGACCAACGCACCTCACATGCTCGAGAAGTCCCGTGCCGGCTACAAGTTCGGCACTGTGCAGGTTCGTGACCACATGGACTACGACGGACTGTGGGACGCCTTCACCGATGAGGCGATGGGCGGTCTCACCGAGGCGGCGAACGACGATGATGATCCGAAGCGCTCCTTCACCCGTGAGCAGCAGGACGAGTTCGCTGCGACGTCGCACCAGCGAGCTGCAGCCGCGCAGGATTCGGGTCGCCTCGCCGAGGAGATCACCCCGGTCACGCTGAAGTCCCGCAGAGGCGAGGTCACCGTCGAGCTCGACGAGGGTGTGCGTGCCGACTCCACCGGTGAGTCGATGGGCAAGCTGCGTCCCGCCTTCCGCAAGGACGGCACGATCACCGCGGGCAACGCGTCGCAGATCTCCGACGGGGCCGTGGCAGTCGTCGTCATGTCCAAGGCGAAGGCTGAGGAGCTCGGCCTGCCGATCCTCGCGGAGATCGGCGCTCACGCGTGGACTGCCGGCCCGGATTCGTCGCTGCAGCATCAGCCGTCGCAGTCCATCCGGGCCGCGGCGGAGCGGGCGGGGGTCGCAGCCGATTCGTTCGACCTCTATGAGATCAATGAGGCGTTCGCCGCGGTCGGCCTCGCATCGACCGCAGACCTGGGCGTCGATGCGGAGAAGGTCAACGTCAACGGCGGGGCGATCGCGCTGGGCCACCCGATCGGTGCGTCCGGTGCTCGCATCACCCTGGACCTCGCACTCGAGCTCAAGCGTCGCGGCGGCGGCACCGGTGTTGCGGCGCTCTGCGGCGGCGGCGGTCAGGGCGACGCTCTCATCATCACTGTTCCGAAGGGCTGATCGATCATGCTGCTCGCGTTCTCCGTCGCACCGTCCGGTGGTGCCGATCCCGACGGTGACGGCGGCGTCCATGACGCCGTCGCCGCCGCGGTGAAGGTGGTGCGGGAATCCGGACTCCCGCACCGTACGGATTCGATGTTCACCACTCTCGAAGGAGAGTGGGACGAGGTGTTCGCCGTCGTGAAGGCCGCGACCGACGCCGTGGCCGCCTTCGGCCCCCGTGTCTCGCTGGTCATGAAGGCCGACATCCGCTCGGGCCGCACCGATGAGCTGGACGGCAAGCTGGAACGGCTGGAACAGGCGATCGACCGCACCTCCGAGTAGTGCGCGGAGCGCTCACGACCGACACGCATGCCTGCTGCGCCGGGGGAGTCGGAGCACACGTCCAGCTGAGTCCTGCTGGTGTGTGCCCGGCGCCTCGGCGGCGGTAGGATACTGCGTGGTCGCCACCCGGTGACACGCCCCCATAGCTCAATGGATAGAGCAACGGCCTTCTAATCCGTAGGTTGCAGGTTCGAATCCTGCTGGGGGCACTTTCAACGCCGCTGACAGTGATGGGACGAGCTGTGAGGATAGTGCGGGCTGCGAGGATGCGAGTCTGCCGGCGACGGATCCGCCGATCGCCAGACGGATGGGCCGATGCGGGATTCTCAACAGGTGCCAGCACCCAGCACCCGGCACCCAGCAGGTGCGCGCACTCGGAGGGTCACGACTCTCAGTGAAACCGCAGGGTCCCGGCGTGGTGAGTGGAGGTCGGAGCCGCTTGCGCCCATGATTGACGCGTGGATGCCCGCTCAATGACCCAATCCGTCGGCGCAGACGCCGCTTCCGCGCTGGCGGATCTGCTGCGACGTGTGCAGGACGCCCGACTGCCCCTGGAGACCGCGTCGGCCCCCGATGCCCGGGCCCTCCAGCACTCGCTCGGCAATCAGCTCGAGGACTACCTGCTGCCGCGTGTCCAGAATCCGGACGCACCGCTGCTCGTGGTGATCGGTGGTTCGACGGGCGCAGGCAAGTCGACACTCGTGAACTCGATCCTCCGCAAGTCCGTCACGCAGTCCGGGGTGATCCGCCCGACGACTCGTTCTCCCGTTCTCGTCCACCACCCGGATGATGCTGAGCACTTCCAGTCCGACCGTGTCCTCGCAGGATTCGCTCGGGTGACGCGTGAGGAGACTGAGTTGGACAAGCCGCAGCTGCGGCTCGTGGCCGACGCGTCGATCCCTCCCGGCCTCGCGCTGCTCGATTCGCCGGACATCGACTCCGTCATGGAGTCGAACCGCCGCATCGCCCGCCAGCTGCTCGCGGCTGCCGACCTCTGGCTCTTCGTCACGACCGCGGCCCGCTACGCGGACGCCGTCCCGTGGGCACTGCTCACCGAGGCGCAGGCCCGCGGCACGACCGTCGCGCTCGTGCTGGATCGGGTCCCGTCCGAGGCCAACCGTGAGGTGCGCCGTCACCTCACCGAACTGCTGAGTGACGCGGGGCTGGGTTCCTCGCCGGTCTTCACCGTGCCGGAGGTCCCGCTCGAGGACGGGCTGATCCCCGAGGCCGCGGTCTTCACCCTCACCTCGTGGATCCTCAACCTGGGGCGCAGCGAAGCGGCTCGGTCGCGAGTCGTGGAGAAGACCCTCGTCGGCGCGCTGGCCACCGTGCCTCCGCGCGCAGAGGAGCTCGCCACTCACATCGTGGAGCAGGAGGAGCAGCACGCGCGCCTGAGTTCGGCAGTCGACGACAGCTTCAGCTCCGCGATGGGCGAGCTCGCCGCATCCCTGGCCGATGGCCGCGTGCTGCGCGGCGAGGTGCTGGCCAGGTGGCAGGACTTCGTGGGTGCCGGGCAGTTCTTCCGCGGCATCGAACCCACTGTCGCGCGACTGCGCGACCGGATCACCGCCGCCGTCACCGGTAAGCGGGACACATCCGAACCCCTGGAGCTGGCGATCGAGCAGAGCGTGAGCCTGCTGATCCGCGAGCAGGCGGTCCAGGCGGTCACGGGTGCTCGCATGAGTTGGGAGGAGACCCCGGCAGGTGCGGCGCTCATCGCCGCGCACGGCGACGAGGGCTTCGCCCGCTTCCGCGTCCCCGCAGATTTCGACGCGCGCGTGAACCGGGCGATCACTCAGTGGTCCGAGAGCGTCAACGACCTCGTCCGTGACGTCGGCCAGTCGAAGCGCGCCAAGGCTCGCATCCTGTCGTTCGGCGTCAACGGCGTGGGAGCGGTCCTCATGCTCGCTGCGTTCGCAGGAACCGGCGGTCTGACAGGTACAGAGGTCGGCATCGCAGGCGGTACGGCTGTGGTGGCGGGGAAGCTTCTGGACACGATCTTCGGCGACCAGGTGACGCGTGACCTGGCGGACACGGTCCGCACACGCCTGCTCGACTCCGCGCAGGAACTCGTGACGTCGTGCCGCACGCCGTTCGACGACGCACTGGCCGCGGCCGAGGTCCCGCCCCGGCAGGCGGGCACGCTGCGCGGGAGCGGCACGAGACTCGAGGAGGCACTGTGATGATCGACCAGTCGACACGTCCCGGCACGGCGCCGGCCACCGACACGTCGGCGCGCTCAGACGCTGCGGCGGGATCCGATCCGTCGCGCGACGAGCTGGGCCGTCTCACGGAGGGTCTGCGATATGCGCTCGAACGCGGGGAGGACACCCTCCGCCCCGAGCTCGTCACTGACGCGAGGGACCTCTTGGCGCGCGTCGACGAGCGCATGCGTCTGGGCGAGGACCATACCGTCGTCGCGTTCGCAGGTTCGACCGGATCGGGGAAGTCCTCCCTGTTCAACGCTGTTGCAGGGCTGGAGATCGCCCAGGTCGGCGTTCGACGTCCCACCACGTCGAAGCCCACCGCCTGCGTGTGGGGGGCCGGGGGAGAAGAGCTCCTCGACTGGCTCGACGTCCCGGTCGAGAATCGCACGTGGCGCGAATCCGCGCTGGATGGTGACGACCAGTCCGCGCTGCACGGGCTCATCCTCATCGACCTGCCCGACCATGATTCGACCGCGAGCGCACACCGCCTGGAGTCCGACCGCATGGTCGGCCTGGTCGACGTGGTGTTCTGGGTCGTCGACCCGCAGAAGTATGCCGACTACTCCCTGCACACGGGCTACCTGGCGGCGTTCGCTGAGCACAGCACGGCCATGGTGTTCGTGCTCAATCAGATCGACAGGATCGCACCGGCTGAGCGCCAGGACGCCTCCGATCACTTCTCATCGCTCCTGCAGGCCGATGGTCTGGTGGATGCGCGTGTCCGCACAGCATCGGCCGTCACCCACTACGGAGTCGACGACCTACGCCGGATCCTGTCGGAGACAGTCGCGCAGAAGCGGGCCGTCACAGAACGGCTTCTGGCGGATGTGCGGACCGTCAACGGCCGCGTCCTCGACGAGATCGGCGAGCCGCCCCACGGCATCGCAGACATCCGCGGAGCACAGGAGCTCGTGGACGCGATGACGGATGCGGCCGGAGTCGACGCGATCTCGCAGACGGTGCATGACGACTATCTCCGACGTGCGTACAAGCGGACCGCTTACCCGGTCTTCGCCTGGATGCAGCGTTCGCAGGCGGATCCGCTGGGGGCGAAGCACGGAGCGGACCGCGACGATCTCATCCGCGCTGGATCGCCCGAGGTGACGCGGGCTCAGCGTGCACGCGTGAGCCTGGCTGCGCACGACCTGGTCGATGCCGCTGTGTCCGGGATGCCGTCCGTGTGGCGCAATCGTGTCGCGAAGGAGGAGCGTGCCAGCTCGGAGGCACTCTCCGAGAACCTCGACGAGGCGATCACCGCAGTCGAGGTCCCCCGCCGGCAACCGGGATGGTGGACACTGGCGGGCATCCTGCAGGTGCTCTTCTTCACGGCAACCGTCCTGGGACTGGGGTGGCTGATCTTCCAGATCATCGCTATGCTCGGAGTCGGCTTCGAACCGGGACTGTTCCTGTGGATCGTGCCGGTCGTCCTGTTCGTCGGAGGGGTGATCGGATCCTTCGTCGTGTCCGCCTGGGCATCACGAGCGCGGAGGGCGGGCGCAGTCGAGGCTGCGGACTCCATCACCGAGCGGCTCCAGGCAGCGGTCCGTTCCACTGCGGAGAGCGCATTCCTCGAGCCGATCACCGCCGTCGTCGACGACCACCGCCGCATCCACGACGGGCTGCGCTGACCTCTCCACGACGACGTGCGCGGACTCCGCGTCACACGTCGAAGCCCACCTAGCACGCAGGTGCGCACACACGATGTGTGCGCACCTGCGGCGTATCCACAGGCCTCGTCGCCCCGTTGTACAGAACACATGCGCACGATGTGCTCGTTCCACTGCCGGACAGGGAGGTTCCCTGTCGATGGGTGGAAGGGGAGTCACATGAAGATCACGAATGTCTTCGTCGGGACGGTGGGCCACGAGCCGCGTTCCGGCGCCTTCGAGGACGGTCGTGCCTGGGCGAACGTCCGGATCGCCGTCAACCACGACTACTTCAACGGGGCGACCGGCGAGGTCGTGAATCGCGGAGTCAGCTGGTTCGACGTGAACGCCTATGGCGCACTGGCGAAGAATATGGCGTACTGCGTGCACAAGGGCGACAGCATCATCGTCGTGGGCGAGCTGCGACTGCGGGACTGGGAGAAGGAAGGTCGCACCGGCACCAGTGGCACGATCGTGGCTGATGTCGTGGGACCCAACCTGCTGTTCGGCGTCGCGAAGTTCGTCAGCTCCAGCACACTCACCCCCTCCCCGGACCCGGCAGACGACGACGGTGAGGGCGACGGCACCGGCACGTCGCGAGCAGACGGTGCCAGTGCTGCGGCGGACGTGGAAGCGGGTGGAGCCCCGAGTGAGGAGGAGCGAGCGCCGGCGGGCGCTCCGTTCTGAGAGGACCGTGCCGCGGCACGGCGCTCCCAGCACATCCGGGAGCGGCGAGTCGTGGACGAGCGCATGCGGCGCTAGAGTGGGATCCGCGCAATCGCCCTCCGGAAGGACTCGCATGGTCACGACTCGTCGACTCGCCGCCCTCACGGGCACCGTCGCGCTCCTGCTGACCGGATGCTCCGTGTTCGAACGCGAACCCGCCGAGCCGAATGTCGTGGAATCCGAAGAACCGGCGATCGTCGACGACGTCACGGCGGTGCTCGCGCCGCTCGTCGACGAGGAAGGGGCGCTGCCGACGTCCGCATCCCTCTTCGACACCCTCATGGAGGCCGGCTACGACGCCGATCAGCTGGAGGCCACCCAGGACGACACACCGTTGGCCACCGGCGTCTCCTCGAAGATGTTCGCGGTGCTGCTCGACGAGGGCTGCGTGGTCGGAGAGATCCGAGAAGGCGATATCTTCGCGAGCCTCATGCCGCCTTCGGAGTCGACGGGGACATGCCTCTACGGCGCGATCGATCGGCCCGAGGACGCGCCCGAACCCAGCGGTGAACCACGTGAGGAGGGCGCCGGGGACAACGGTGCCGGCCATATCCCGGGTGAGGACTTCTCCGGGGAGTCCGAGGACGATGACTCCGGCGACGGTGCGGATGACGGTTCTGACGGCGGCGAAGGAGATTCCGGCGGGAACTCCAGCGATGGGGGAGCCGAAGACGGCTCCGGCAGCGGAGCGGATGGTGAGTCGGGCGGCTCCGACGACGATTCCGGCGGGGCGGGCCTCGGCGGCAACTGACGCAGTCCAGAAAGGGTGACGCGTGACGCCGCGTCGAGAATGGTCGTAGGCGCGCCCGAGCTATAGGCTGGAAGGCACTATGGCAGAATTCATTTACACCATGCACAAGGCGCGCAAGGCGCACGGTGACAAGGTCATCCTCGATGATGTCTCGATGTCGTTCTATCCCGGAGCGAAGATCGGCATGGTCGGCCCGAACGGCGCCGGCAAGTCGACGATCCTCAAGATCATGGCGGGCCTGGAGCAGCCCTCCAACGGCGAAGCCCGCCTGAGCCCCGGATACTCCGTCGGCATCCTCCTGCAGGAGCCTCCCCTCAACGAGGAGAAGACCGTGCGGGGGAACGTCGAAGAGGCGGTCGGCGAGATCAAGGGCAAGGTGGATCGGTTCAACGCGATCTCCGAGGAGATGGCGAATCCGGACGCAGACTTCGACGCCCTGATGGAAGAGATGGGCAAGCTGCAGGAGGCCATCGACAACGCGGACGCGTGGGATCTGGATTCGCAGCTCGAGCAGGCGATGGACGCACTGCGCTGCCCGCCCGGCGACATGGCCGTCACCCACCTGTCCGGCGGTGAGCGCCGTCGCGTGGCACTGTGCAAGCTCCTCCTGGAGAAGCCCGATCTGCTCCTCCTCGATGAGCCCACCAACCACCTGGACGCAGAATCGGTGCTGTGGCTCGAGCAGCACCTGTCGAGCTACCACGGCGCAGTCATCGCGATCACGCACGACAGGTACTTCCTGGATCACGTCGCGCAGTGGATCGCAGAGGTCGACCGTGGACACCTGTACCCGTACGAGGGCAACTACTCGACGTACCTGGAGAAGAAGCAGGAACGTCTCTCGGTGCAGGGCAAGAAGGACCAGAAGCTGCAGAAGCGCCTCAAGGACGAGCTCGAATGGGTGCGCTCCAACGCCAAGGCGCGTCAGACGAAGTCCAAGGCCCGCCTCGCACGCTACGAAGAGATGGCGGCAGAGGCGGAGAAGACCAGGAAGCTGGACTTCGAAGAGATCCAGATCCCACCGGGGCCCCGCCTCGGCAATCTCGTCATCGAAGCGGACGCGCTGCAGAAGGGCTTCGACGGGCGCACGCTCATCGACGGGCTGTCCTTCTCGCTGCCGCCCAACGGCATCGTCGGCGTCATCGGCCCGAACGGCGTGGGCAAGTCGACGCTGTTCAAGACGATCGTCGGTATGGAGGAGCTGGACGGCGGGGATCTCAAGATCGGCGATTCCGTGAAGATCTCCTACGTCGACCAGTCCCGTGGCGGCATCGACCCGAACAAGAACCTCTGGGAGGTCGTGTCCGACGGACTCGACTTCATCCAGGTCGGCAACGTCGAGATGCCGTCGCGCGCCTACGTGTCCGCATTCGGCTTCAAGGGCCCGGACCAGCAGAAGAAGGCCGGCGTCCTGTCCGGCGGTGAGCGCAACCGGCTGAACCTCGCGCTCACGCTGAAGCAGGGCGGCAACCTGCTCCTGCTCGATGAGCCGACCAACGACCTCGACGTCGAGACCCTGGGCTCACTGGAGAATGCTCTGCTGGAGTTCCCCGGCTGCGCCGTGGTCGTGTCCCACGACCGCTGGTTCCTGGACCGCGTCGCCACGCACATCCTCGCGTGGGAGGGCACGGAGGAGAACCCGGGCGCGTGGCACTGGTTCGAGGGCAACTTCGAGTCCTACGAGAAGAACAAGGTGGAGCGACTGGGCGAGGACGCAGCACGTCCGCACCGCGTCACGCACCGCCGTCTGACCCGCGACTGACCCGCACGCCCCGCAGCGCACTGAGCCGCATGCCCCGCAGCGCATCGCTGCAGGGCAGCTCGGTTCGTCCGGTCGGCCGTCGGCGAGTGTGATCGGAACAGCTGCTATGAATGTGTGGAGGGCCCCTCGCGAGGGGCCCTCCACACATTCACCCGCGCACTCTCAGTGCTCCGCGCGCTTACTCAGCGCTGTTTGAGGCGAAGCATCCCCTGCTGCGACATGGTCGCGATGAGACGCCCGTCGCGGGAGAACACTCGGCCGGTGCCCAGCGCGCGACCGTTGTTGGACCTCGGCCCCGTGAGGTCGAACAGCAGCCAGTCGTCGAAGTCGAAGGGGGAGTGCCACCACATCGCGTGGTCGAGGCTCGCCATCCGCAGCTGCGGCGTGTACCAGGGGATCCCGTGGACCCGCAGCGTCGGCTCGAGCAGGTTGTAGTCGCTCACGTACGCCAGGGCTGCGGCGTTGAGGACACGGTCGTGGCCGAAGGGTGCGACGGTCTTGACCCAGAACATCTCTGACGCCTTCTGCTCACCCTGGAACCGCGCCTGGATAGCGGGCTCCACGCCCCGGATCTCGAACGGGCGCTTGAAGATCCAGCCCTCGAGCAGGGGATGATCGATGTCGGCAAGCTGCTCTGAGAGTGACGGGAGCTCCTCCGGCGGAGGCACGTCGGTGGGCATCGTGTCCTGATAGTCGAGGCCCTCCTCGTCGCGCTGGAACGATGCCATGCCGGTGAAGATCGGCTGCCCGTCCTGGTAGGCCTGCACGCGTCGGGCGGAGAACGAGCCCCCGTCGCGGAGCACGTCGACGCCGAACGTCAGGTCGGAGAAGACTGAGCCGGCCCTCAGGAAGTACCCGTGGAACGAATGGATCGGGCGGTCATCGGCCACTGTGGCGGATGTGGCGACCACGCACTGCGACAGGACCTGTCCGCCGAACAGGACGTCTCCCGGCTTGGGCTGGTTCCACCCCCGGAAGTTGTGCTCCTCACCGCCGATCCCCGGTGTGTCGAGTCGGCGCAGGTCGAGCACCCGCTGCAATTCATCGATGTCGGCTGTCGCGTCCATGGTCTCCTCCTCGCGGCCCAGCCGCTCGGTTCTCGTCGGTCGTGAAGGCGCGCAGTCCAGCGTGGGTCCGCGCGCGTGATGTCCTGATCCTACCGCCCTGTCTTATCGATCGTTCAGGGATCCCGCCCGACGGAGCAGGATGCAGGCAGGGCGCGTCGTCGATGGCAGGATGGAGGCCATGCACCAGACGTCCTCGGCTCTCACGAACCCGCTCATCCCCGGCTCCTTCACCCGCGTGCTCATCGAGCTTCGCTGGGGCGATATGGACGCCTATGGTCACGTCAACAACGTGACCCAGCTGCGGGTGCTGGAGGAGGCCCGCGTGCGGGCCTTCGGGTCGCCGACCGCTGCGCGCGACGCCGCGAACACGGAGGTGCCGGGAGCCGGCCGGGTCGTGCTGGGCTCCGGGCTGCCGGACGTGCTGGGCCGGGCGAGTGCGGACACCGACCTCCTCGTGCTCTCCCACAGGATCGAGTACCGAGAACCCGTCCCGTACCGCGAAGGCCCGGTCGCAGTGGACTGCGTGATCTCCGCCGTGTCACCCGTTTCGATGACGGTCGGCTACGTCATCGCAGAAGCGGATGGGGCGAAGGCATACACCGTCGCAGAGACGGAGGTCGTCTTCGTGGACACCGCCAGCGGTCGTGCCCGTCGCATCCGCGACCACGAGCGTGAAGAGCTCGAAGCCGCAGTGACGGCAGCTGTGAGGCTCCGCCATGTCTGACGATCTGCTCATCCCCGTCGATCCGACGGCCCTGCAGGACTGGAAGACGCTCATCGCGAGGGCAGCCCATGCTGATGAGGACGCGGCGGTGCGCATGGCCGTCGCCAATGACGTGCTCGTCCTCACCGTCGCCCCGCTGCACCCGCACGGCTTGGGCGACAGCATGCCACTGGTGCTGGGCATGCGCATGCTGCGGCTCAGGTCTCCGGCGATGGACGGACTCGACGTCGTGGTCGATGCTCGAGCGCTGCTCGATCGCTTCGCCCGGCTCGAGGCCGCAGGTGATCGCGATGAAGCATCGGCAGCAGACCAGCCGGTGCTGGGAATCCCGATTCCCCCCGCCGAGGTCCGGGCTCCGTGGGCGGGCATCTCGCCTCCGCGCGGGCCGTGGGAGCCGCTCGGCACCGTGAGCGTCGGGTCGCTCACGGGCGTGGCGGAAGCCGGGATCGAAGAAGTCGCTCAGGGAACGCCGGAGAAGGCGGGCTCTCTCGCTGTCGATTCCCTGCGGAAGCAGGTCTGGTCGCGCACGGCGCTGGAGGTGGGCTACACACCGGAGTCGTCGGATGTGGAGCATTCCCAGCCGATCCCCGCCGGCGCGGCATTCGGCGCCTTCGTGCTGGGATTCCTCGCGGGCGCAGACGTCGCCCACGTCCTGCGGTCAGGGGTGTGGACGCGACTGAGCATGCCCGGAGGTCACGTGCTGGTCCGGTGACGTCTCAGATCAGTGGGCCCGGGGGCTGCCGGTCGGCGTCCCCGGTGTTGACCATCGCGGTGGCGGCGCGCTGGAAGTAGTCCCACATGAGCTCGTCGTACAGGGGCGGCAGCGCGATCGCATCAAGAGCGCCCCGCATGTGATGCAGCCACCTGTCGCGGGCATCGAACGTGACGGGGAACGGCATGTGCCGCATGCGCAGCCGCGGGTGGCCCCTCTCCTCGGAGTAGGTCGTCGGGCCTCCGAAGTACTGCTCGAGGAAGGCCTGCAGTCGCCACTTCGCCCCGTCGAGCTCCAGCCCGTCGGGGTACATCGCGATGAGCTGCTCATCCTCGGCCACCCCCGCGTAGAACGCGTCCACCAGGGCGGTGAATGTCTCATGTCCGCCGACGGACTCGAAGACGCTCGACGGTCGTCCGACGGGGATCGTCGTGCGGGGCGTGGTCATGGATGGGGCTCCTCGTCTGCAGGCATGGGGATGTTCCGCGGTCCTGCTCGACACCGTACCGGAGGGCGTTTGGTCCTTGGGCGTCGCTGCTCCTTGGGCGTCGCTGGGTCGCAGGAGTCGCTACTCCTTGGGCGCGGCGGTCGCCTCCGAGCTGCTCCCAGCAGACTCGCCGTCCGCCTTCTCCGCCGCGTGGTCGGCCGCCCTGCGCGTCGCGGAGGCCGCTGACGGATTCGGCATCGTGCGGATGACGGCCTGGCTCCAGGGGACTGTCATGTCGTGTGCTGTCATCTGCTGCTTGAACTCGCCCCGGAATGCGCGGCCGACCGCGAACTGCTCGCCCGGCTTCGTCTTGATGGTGACGCGGATGGTGACGGCCTCGCCGCTGATCTCCTGCACGCCCATGATCTCCGGCGCCTCCAGCATGACGTCGTCGTACTGCGGGTGCTTGCGCAGAGCGGTAGCCGCATCGTTGATGATCGTCGTGACGGTCTCCTCGTCTGCGTCGTACGGGAAGGGCAGGTCGAGCAGAGCATTGCCGAATCCCTGGGAGAAGTTGCCGACGCGGAGGATCTCGCCGTTGCGCACATGCCAGAGCGTGCCGTCGAGTGCACGGACCTTCGTGGTCCGCAGACCCACCTCTTCAACGGTGCCGATCGCTTCGCCCACATCGATGACGTCGCCGATCCCGTACTGGTCCTCGATGACGATGAAGAAGCCCGCGAGGTAGTCCTTCACGAGCGTCTGTGCACCGAAGCCCAAGGCGATGCCGGCTATGCCGGCCGACGCCAGGATGGGTGCGAGATCGAAGCCGAGTTCGGTGAGCACCATGAGAACGGCCAGGAGCCAGATGATGATCGCGGCGATCGACTTCAGGAGCGAGCCCACCGTGGCGGATCTCTGTGCGCGTCGCGTCCGCGCTGCGGCGTCCGCAGCGCCCGACTGCTTCCGCTCGCCCTTGGAGATGATTCCCCGTTTGGTGTGGCCCTCGGCGATCGACTGGGCGAAGCGGTGGATGAGGCGCCTGGAGACGAACGTGAGGATGATCGCGACGGCGATGATCACGGCGACTCGCAGGCCGGTGCCGGTGATGAACTCGAGTCCGGAGGATGCTGACTCCTCGACGCTGCGCTGCATCTCCTCCACCGACGGAGGGGACGGCGTCTGGGTGGGCGCCGAACTCGCCGGGGTCGACGGCTCGGCGGAGGCGTCTGCCGTCTGCGGTGCTGCGAGCACGCTGGAAGCGGTGCCTGTCAGCAGCGACGGGACTGCGTGGAGGTGAGGGAGGATTGCCATACTGGACTGACACTAACGCCGGTTCCTGGACGACGCACTCACGTTCCGTGCACTGTCTGAGAGGACGCTCAACTGCCGCGTGACGGCTCCGGGCCGGCAGCGTCCGCGGGCGGCGCCGCTGCGGTCCCGCTGCCGGTCACCGCACGCTGGGGTTCGAGGCATCCGCCGCGCAGGCGGGGCCCCGATGACCTGCACGTCCGCACTCTGCGGGCTCGGTCAGCCCTCCATGCCGACAGCCTGGGCGCGCAGTGCGCGGAGTGTCGTGTCGAGGTTCTCCCGCATCAGTCGGAGGAGTCCCTTGGGCGCCTTCGGATGTGACTCGATCCACGCCTCGGTCGCCTTCGCCGTGCGCTCCGACGCGGGTGGGAAGAGGCTGAGGGTGAGTGTCTGGGCGATCTCCAGCGTTCGCGACTCCCACCAGCCCGTGACGCGGTCGAAGTACTCCCGACTGAAATCTGTGAGGGGAGCATCCGCAGGGACGAGCGTCCCGTCGACGTGCTCGAGCCCGCGGGCGTACCCCTGTGCGATCGCACCGATCATCGCGTTCGGCAGGGAGCGGTCGTCCACCAGGCCGAGGAATGCCTGCGTCTTGGCCGACGACGACGGCCGGGAGGCCTTCGCGGTGGCCGCAGCGCGCTGCCCTGCGGCGGTGTCGTCGGTGCGGAGGTGCTGGGTGATGCGGGCATCGGTCCAGCGTCCGCCGGCGGCCAGCGCGGTGACGATCGTCCATTCGAGGTCGGTGTCGACGACGAGCCCCGGTACGGTCTCATCACCGGTCAGCACGGATTCGAGCGCATCCATGTGCGCTTCCGTGGACGCCTGGCGGCAGAACGCCTGGAAGAGCTGCAGCTGCTGGTCCGACCCGGCAGGGATCCCGTCGGCGCCGCCGGTGAGTGCCCACAGGCGGTCGGCCATCCGCACCCGCAGGTCGCGCCTGCGCGGATGCGGAACGTAGGCGTCCAGAGCGGTTGCGAGCTGGCGCAGCTGGACGAGCAGCCCGGAGGAATGCGTGATCGCGGGCAGATGCCGATGGAGCAGTTCGACGTAGTGGGCGGCGGGCAGTTCGCCGTCGCGCACCGAATCCCAGATCGAGGAGAGGACGATCAGCTGCGTCAGCGAGTCGTCGAATCCGTTCAGATGCTTCGATGCCAGAGCCAGGGAACCCTCGTCCAACCGGACCTTCGCATAGGTGAGGTCTCCGTCGTTGGCGACGACGACCTCGGCGGCGGATGCGCGCTCCGGAAGGGGAACGTCGACGGAGTCTCCGTCCAGGTCCGTGTCGACGTTGGCGAGGCGGACGAAGCGGCCGTCGTCGCCCAGGCGGTAGAAGCCGACCCCGACGCGGTGGGGGCGCAGGCTGGGAACCGGCTGGCCCGGGATGATGTGGGGCTCCTGGGTGAGGGAGAGGGCGGTGAGCGCGCCGTGGTCATCCCTGGAAGGGAGGGCGCGGATCACGTTCACGCCGGACTCCTCGAGCCACAGCCGCGACCACGCGCGGAGGTCGCGGCCGGACACCTCCTCGAGCGGGCGGAGCAGATCGTCGAGCACGGAGTTCGACCAGGCGTGCTCCGAGAAGTACTTCTGCACGCCGGCGAAGAACGCCTCGCGGCCCACGTAGGCCACGAGCGCTCCCAGCACTGCGGCGCCCTTCGCGTACGTGATGCCGTCGAAGTTGACCTCGACGTCCTCGAGGTCGGCGATCTCCGCGACGATCGGATGCGTCGACGGCAGCTGATCCTGACGGTACGCCCACGACTTCTCCAGAGTCGCGAACGTGGTCCAGGCGTCGGTGAACTCCGTCGCCTCGGCGGCGGCGAGCGTCGACATGTACTCTGCGAACGATTCGTTGAGCCACAGGTCGTTCCACCACCGCATCGTCACGAGGTTGCCGAACCACATGTGGGCGAGCTCATGGAGGATGGTGACCGCCCGGCGCTCGACCATCGCACGGGTGGGACGCGACCGGAAGACGTAGTTCTCCAGGAAGGTGACGGCGCCCGCGTTCTCCATGGCGCCTGCGTTGAACTCCGGGACGAACAGCTGGTCGTACTTCTCGAACGGGTAGGGGACGCCGAACAGGCGCTCGAAGAACGCGAAGCCCGCGCGAGTCAGAGCGAAGAGGTCGTCCGCGTCGAGATGGTCGGCCAGGGAGGCCCGGCAGAAGACCCCCAGCGGGACCTCGGCACCGTCCGCCCTCGTCAGTGATGAGTGCATGGACGAGTACGGTCCCGCGATGATCGCGGTGATGTAGCTGGAGATCCGCGGTGTCGGCGCGAACTGCCACACGGACAGGCCGGCGCTGTCGATTCCCAGCGCCACGGCCGTCTGCTGAGCCTCATCGGGCTGCGGGGTGGGTGAGTTGCTGACGACGGTCCAGTGCGAGGGCGCCAGCACGGTGAACGTGAAGGAGGCCTTGAGGTCCGGCTGCTCGAACACCGCGAAGACGCGGCGCGCGTCCGGCACCTCGAACTGTGTGTAGAGATAGGTCTCATCGTCGACCGGGTCGACGAAGCGGTGCATCCCCTCGCCCGTGTTCATGTAGGAGAAGCGCCCGTCGACGGTGAGGACGTTCTTCTCCGCCAGATGGGGGAGGACGATGCGGCCGTCCTCGACGAAGCGCTCCGGCTCGAGCTCCTCGCCGTTGAGGACCAGCCGGTCGACTCTCTCGCAGATCGCGTCGATGAACGTGCCGGCCCCGCTCGTCGACGAGAAGGAGACCGTCGTGACCGAGCGGAAGGAGCCGCCTTTGCCGTCGAGCACGAGGGTGACGTCGTATGAGTGCACACTCAGGGCCCCCGCGCGGTCCTGCGCCTCTGCGCGGGTGAGATTGTGCTGCGGCATACGGTCCTCCGGTGGGGATCTGCGTCAGTGTCGTTGCTGTCCTCATTCTGACATGCGGGACGCCGGGCGACCGGAACAGGCGTGCGACAGACGGCGTAGGCTGGTGCCGCATATGCCCGTTCGATCCCTTGGGAGGGGACTTTGGCTGCTTCGACTCTGGATTTCTGGTTCGACCCGATCTGCCCCTGGGCGTGGATGACGTCTCGCTGGGCGCTCGAGGTGGAGAAGGTGCGAGACGTGGAGGTCGTCTTCCACCAGATGAGCCTCTCCGTCCTCAATGAGGGCCGTGAACTGCCCGAGGACTACAGGCAGTCGATGGACAAGGCGATCGAGCCCGCCCGCGTCGTCACTGCCGCCCGCGTCGAGCACGGCGAAGGCGTCGTCCGTGACCTCTACACGGCGATCGGCACGCGGATCCACCCCGGTGAGGAGAAGGACTGGATGAAGGCGTGCGCCGAGGCGCTCGCGGAGGTCGGTCTGCCGTCCTCGCTCCTGGAGGCCGCGGAATCGGACGCGTACGACGATCAGCTGCGTGCCTCGCACCAGGAAGGCATCTCCAAGGTGGGGGAGGACGTCGGCACACCCGTCGTCGCAGTCGGCGACGTCGCCTTCTTCGGCCCTGTCGTCTCGCCTGCGCCGAAGGGCGAGGACGCTGGACGCCTCTTCGACGGAGTGTTCGCCGCTGCGAGCATCCCCGGCTTCTACGAGCTCAAGCGCACCCGGACCACCGGTCCGATCTTCGACTGATCGGCGCGTTCGGCACGCACTCACAGCGGACAGAACTCACAGCGGACCGACGCGTCCGCTGCCCACACCTTCGCCTCAGACTGAAAGGCTCACCATGCAGATCCACCTGGGCACCGACCACGCAGGCTTCGAGTTCAAGGAGACGCTGAAGGCGCACCTCACCGATTCCGGGCATGAGGTCATCGACCACGGCGCACTCGAGTACGACGCACTGGACGACTACCCGTCGTTCTGCATCGCCGCCGCCGAGGCCGTGGTCGCCGCCCGTGCGGAGGGCACCGACGCGCTGGGCGTCGTCATCGGCGGGTCCGGGAACGGTGAGCAGATGGCTGCGAACAAGGTCGCGGGCGCCCGCTGCGCGCTCGCCTGGAACACGGAGATCGCGAAGCTCGCGCGTGAGCACAACGATGCGTGGCTCGTGTCCGTCGGGGCGCGCCAGCATGAGGAGGCCGACTCGATCGCGATCGTGGACGCGTTCATCGCGACCCCGTACAGCGACGACGCGCGTCACAATCGTCGGATCGGACAGATCGCGCAGTACGAGTCGCGCTGAGTGCGTGACTGATCGCTTCGAGCGGGCCGCGGCTCGCGAGCCCCGGTCCCGTGCGGTCGAAGGCGGCCGCTCGAGCGGCGCTCAGTCGTGAGGCCTGCGACCGGCCTCACGTGTGAGAAGAGCCGTCCTTCTCCCGCTCCAGCAGGCTGCGCTTGATCGTGAGGCCGTAGCGGAATCCTCCGAGCGAACCGTCTGTGCGCACGACGCGGTGGCACGGCACGAAGAGCGCGGCGGCGTTCAGTGCGCATGCTCCGGCCGCAGCGCGCACGGCAGCCGGCCGTCCTGCGGCGTTCGCGTACTCGGTGTACGTGACGGGAGCCCCGGCGGGAACCTCGCGGAGGACCTCCCACGCATGCGTGCGGAACTCGCCTGACCGCTGGACGACCGGCACTCGGGCGGGCGCCGTGAGGTCGCCTGCGTAGTAGGCGCGGACGGCCTCGGCGGCGGTGGTGGCGGAATCGCGGACGGAGGCACTGGTCGCTGCGGGATCGGTCGTGACGGAGTCGGGGCGCAGCGTGGTGTGGATGAGAGCGACGAGTGCGTCCGGATCCGCCGTCCAGCCTGACGCGAGGACGGCGTGTGCATCCACGATGGCGGTGAAGGGCCCGTCGGGAGTCTCGAGCGTCGTGGCGAGAGCGGGGAGCTGAGTCATGGAACGTCCTTGCGGGTCTGGAGCTGAGGGGACTGGGGGCGAATCTTCGTCTGAGGCAGAGTCGGCGGCCTATCTGCGTTCGCCCGCCAGAGCCGGATCACGGCGTAGGAGCGCCACGGCGCCCACTGCGCTGAGCGCGCCTCGAGGTCGTCCTTGCAGCCCAGCGCGCGGGCGGCCGTGAGCAGAGCGGCGTCCCCCGGCAGCCAGACGTCCGGATCGCCCAGCACGCGCATGGTGATGTAGGCGGCCGTCCACGGGCCGAGCCCCCGTCTGCTGACGAGTGCCGCCCGCATGTCCGAGGGGTCCATGCCGAGGTGGAGATCGAGGCTCCCCTCGGCGAGGTCCGTGGCGAGATCATGGATCGCGGTGAGCGAGCGACGGGGGAGACGCAGCGGTCTGCCCGGGTCCAGACGCGTCCCCGCGGGGACGGGCACCACTGCTTCTGCGATGCGCTCAGGAGTGGGGAAGAGGGCGGTGAGGCCGGGGAGGCTGGTCTGCACGGGCGTGCCGGCATGAGCGACGAGCCGTCCCAGGTGGGTGCCGGCGGCGGCAACGGAGATCTGCTGGCCGATGACCGCTCGCACAGCGAGTTCATGGGCATCGACTGCGCCCGGGAGTCGCGCGCCGGGCGCGGCGGCGATGAGCGGCTCGAGGAGCGGGTCGGCGGACAGCACGGCGTCCGCTGCGTGGGGGTCCGCATCCAGATCGAGCATGCGTCGCAGCCGCGCTATGGCGGTGGGCGCGTCCGCGAGCGAGGTGAGAGTGAGATGCGCGCGGATCGACCAGTCGACGCACGGGTGGCGTGCGGTTCCGGACCCGTTCCCAGGTCGGGGTCCGGGTGCCGGGGGCTGGGCGGTGGCGACGACCTCGGCGACGGCGGAACCGTGGGGAAGAGCCAGGGTGCGGGCGTAGCGCAGGCGACCTGGATCGGTGAGGTCAGCCGTCTCGACGCCGCTGATCGCGCGGGCGGAGAGGAAAGCGAACATCCCGGTCGCGTCGAACGGGGGGCGGACGGGAAGGTCGACAGCGAGACGGATGTCTGCGGATGCAGTGGTTGTGGTGCCGGCCCCGGGCCCATTCGCAGGGCCCGTCCCAGCTGCCGTGCCGGTCGTGGGCGGTGCTCGGTGCCGACGGCGGGCTCGCAGCTCACTCGGGGTGGCGGCGAAGACATCGCGGACGGTCTCGTTGAACTGGCGGACGGAGCTGAAGCCGGCGGCGAAGGCGACGTCGGCGAAGGAGAGATCCGTCTCCGTCGCCAGCGTGCGGGCGGTCTGGGCGCGGTGGGCGCGGGCGAGTGACAGGGGACCGGCACCAAGCTCCGCGGTGACCAGACGAGTGAGGTGTCGCGGTGTGAAGCCCAGGGTTCGCGCAAGTTCCGGGACACCGGCGCGATCGACGGCTCCATCCTCGATGAGTCGCATGGCACGCGCTGCGACGTCTTGTCGGAGATTCCAGGCAGGGGTGCCGGGGACCGCATCGGGCAGGCAACGGCGACACGCGCGGAACCCCTCTTCGTGCGCGGCCGCAGCGGTGAGGAGGAAGACGACGTTCTGCGGCTTGGGGGTGAGCGCGGGGCAGGAGGGGCGGCAGTAGATGCCCGTCGTCTTCACTCCGGTCAGGAACTGGCCGTCGAAGCGGGCATCGCGCGCACTGATCGCGCGGTAGCGCTCCGGGAAGCCCGGGTCCCCTTCGGCACACACTGCGGTGTGTGTTCTCGGCGTCTGCATGCGCCCAGTCAAGCAGGTCCGGTGGAGCGGCGCTGGCGGTTTTCGGACACGGGTGTCGGGTACGGGTGCGGAGTGGAAGTCGGATACGGGGTCGGAGTGGAAGTCGGAGCGCAGGTCGGGACTCAGTACCAGAAGACGGGAAGCCACTCGGGATGATGCGCGTGGACGATCGAGCAGAAGACGATGAAGTCGAAGAGCAGGTGGACCGTGATCGTGTACGGCAGAGACCGCGACTTCGTGAAGATGACTGCCTGGACGAGGGCGAACGGGATCGTCAGCAGCGGTCCCCAGGAGCGGTAGCCCAGCTCCCACAGGAAGCTCACGAAGATGATCGAGGTCAGGACGTTCGCCGTCCAGAACGGGAAGTGTCGGGCCAGCAGCGTGAAGATCATGCAGATGAAGAAGAGCTCGTCCCAGATGCCGACTGCGTTGACGCCGACGAAGAGGCGGCCGACCTCGCTGGGGGAGTCGACCGCGGGCCAGTTCTGGTACGTGCCGGAATGGATGAAGTAGCGCGGCAGGATGAACCAGCCGGCGACCAGCACGAATGCGAGCCAGCCCCACTCGAGCTTCGACCACGGCTGGCCGCGGCGGCGCGGGTAGCGGATCGCGTCGTCTCGCAGCAGATCGCGGTGCACGACGTACGGGACGACGACGGCGGCGGTGAGGACCGCGCCCATGAGGAAGAAGTTCGGCCACTCGATGTTCGCCTCGACGGAGATCGTGCTGACGATGCCGAGGCCCAGCGCGATGAGTCCGAGGTCCCGGCCCAGGGGGCGGGACGCCGCGAAGCCCACTGCGACGCCTGCGACGAGCGGCAGGTAGCCCCACGGAGTGAGAACGCCGAAGATCAGCACTGCCGCGATCGCGATGAGCGCTGCGCCGAGCCCTCCGAGGCTCAGTGTGGGGAGGGCAGTGGCGTGACCGAGGCGAGGGGCGGGCTGTGACGGCTCGGCGGCGGGTCTGGGCGTCTGCGTGAGGTCGCCGTCGTCGTGCATGCTCCCAGTCTACGAGCGTGCGGCTGAGCGGGGAGGGCGGACGGCCGTGAATGACGAAAGCCGCTGTCACCAGCGGCCTTCGTGTCGGAGGGGATGACGAGAATCGAACTCGCACCATCAGTTTGGAAGACTGAGGCTCTACCATTGAGCTACATCCCCGAACAACGTCTGACTCTAGAGCAATCGGGAGCGCTGTGCAAAATCGTGGCCCGATCGGCTGCCTGCATGGGCCGTTTAGCAGGAGGCTCCTCTGCTGGGCTACTATGACGAGGTCGCGGGATGTAGCGCAGCTTGGTAGCGCATCTGCTTTGGGAGCAGAGGGTCGCAGGTTCAAATCCTGTCATCCCGACGAGCAGGATGGTCGGGGCATCGCACAGGCGGTGCCCCTACTCTCGTCTGTCCGGAAGTGCGATGAGCCCGGAGGCGTCGCGCGCCTCACATCGCTTCCAGATGCTCGAGGATGAGCGTGAGGCCGATCGGGTTCTCAGGGTGTTCCTCGGCGAGTGCCCGGGCCTCCCCCAGGTGCTGTGTGCGCTGCGTCGGCGTGCAGGCGAGGTAGGAGCTGAACGGGGTGGCGTCTGGCATCGGGTCCCTTTCGGTCTGACATGTCCGCGTCCACGCTGACCTCGTCGGCGCAGAACGTTCTCAGGACATGGAAGCGCGAGACACAGCAGCAGATCAAATCACCGTCCCGACGACGGGACGGGCTGAGCGTTCAGCGGTTCGTAGAATGCTGAGCATGGGACTGTCACCAGGACCGGCGAGCCGGCCGCGCGCGGGAAGCCCGCGTCGCCGTGGGGTGTCACCGCTCCGCGACCTCCCGGTCGTCCTCTGGCTGCTGCTCGCGGCCGTCGCCGCCGTCTTCCAGCCGTATCTGCGTGAGGCCGTGTGGGTGATGGTCCACCTCGCTCTGCTCGGTGCGATGACCCACGCGGTGCTCGTCTGGAGCACCTTCTTCGCCCAGGCTCTTCTCAAGACGCCGGAGTCCGTCGACCCCGCCGCGCATCAGTCGATCCGCCAGGCGGGCATGGTCGTCGGAGTCTGCTGCGTGATCACCGGCGTGCCCACGTCGCTGTGGCCGCTCGTGCTCGTCGGTGCGACCGTGGTCGCCGCTGCGGTGGTCTGGCACGGGATCGCCATGGGCCGGAGGCTCCGCGCCGCACTGCCGAGCAGGTTCGCGGTCACCGTCCGGTACTACCTCGCCGCGTCCGTATGCCTGCCGGTGGGAGCGGTGCTCGGGGTGCTGCTGGCGCGCTGGCCCGCGAGTGAGCTGTTCGGCAGGCTCCTCGTCGCGCACACGCTGACGATGCTGCTGGGCTGGCTGGGCCTGACGATCATGGGCACGCTCGTGACCTTCTGGCCCACGATGCTTCGGACACGCGTCGATCCGCGGGCCTCGGTGCTCGCGCAGCAGGCGCTCCCGATCGTGCTCGCGGGCCTCACCCTCATCGACATCGGCGCGCTCGCCGCGGTGCGCTGGCTGGTCGTGGCGGGTCTGATCGTTCACCTGGTGGGAGTGATCTGGTGGGGGCGTGCGCTGGCGGGGCCCTTCCGAACGGCACCCCCTCGTCGTGCGCCCGGGGTCTTCGCGGCCGCGGCGCTGGTCTGGGGTCTGGTACTCCTCGTGTCCCTCGTCGTGCATGTCGCGACGTCCGGCTCGTGGGGCACGATCGCGGGCGGCTACCAGCCGATCACTCTGATCGCAGTCCTGGGCTTCACCCTGCAGCTGCTCACCGGTGCGCTGTCGCAGCTCATCCCGACGGTCCTGGGCGGTGGGCCGCGTGTCCGAGCCGCTGTGGACGCGGAATTCGGGCGACTGCTGTGGGCCCGATTCGCCGTGCTCAACACGGGTCTCGTCGTCGCGCTCAGTCCTGTCCCCGGCGAGGTGCAGCGCGTGGCGCTCGCCGGGGTGATGGTCGCGGTGGCCCTCCTCGTGCCACTCCTCCTGCGTGGGATCGTCGTCGGCGTCCGCGCGCGGCGGACGGACCGCACGACTTTATCGCAGAAGCGCGATGAAGGGCGCTTCGTCGACTAGGATCGATCCCGAATCGCACGTCCGCAGTGAAGGAGCTCTGCCCGATCCGCCGCACTGCGGGTCATGGACCTCTTCGACCCGCAGATCCGGGTCGTGCCGTCCGCCGCGGTCTCCTGACACATCCAGGTCTCCTGACCCCATCCAGGTCTCGCGATCCCGTCAGAGCGCATCGCCTGACCGTATCGATGGGGGACCGGCTGACCGGTGGACCTCGCTCACCAAGCCTCCCACCAGCGCTCATCGGTGACAGAAGCCGCGTGAGTCTCCGCCACAAGCGGCGTTGTCCGTTGTACGCTCAGAACACAGACCAGGACAGACGTGTCGAGGCGCCGGGTGATGAAGTACCGCAGTGTCGAGGCACCTGAGGCGAGGCGGACCCGCTGTGAGATCCAGACCCCTATTCACGACGGCCATGGCCGCAGCAGTGCTCGTCACGCTGGGAGGTTGTGGGTCAGATCCGCTCTCCGGCGGCGGTGAGGAGGCCGGCGACGGGCCGATCGTGGTCTCCAGCGCGAACTTCACGGAGTCCGAGATCATCGGCAACCTCTACTCCCAGGCGCTCGAGAGCGCCGGAGTGGACGTGGAGACGCAGTTCAACATCGGTTCGCGCGAGGCCTACATCCCCGCGCTCTCCGACGGGTCCATCGATGTGATCCCCGAATACACCGGCAACCTCCTGCTCTTCCTCGACCCGGAAGCAGACGTGTCGAGCCCTGACACGATCGCGGAGGCGCTGCCCGCCGCACTCGAGGCGGAAGGGCTCGACGGCCTCGAACCCGCAGACGCGGAGAACAAGGACTCGGTCGTCGTCACCGCAGAGACAGCGGAGGACTGGGACCTCGAGCAGATCGGGGACCTCGCAGAGCATGGCGACGACCTCACGATGGCCGGCCCCCCGGAGTTCGCGGAACGAGCGGTCGGTCTGCCCGGTCTCGAGGAGACGTACGGCGTGACGGTGGACAGCTTCGAGCCGATCGCCGACGGGGGTGGCCCTGCCACGGTCGACGCACTGGTGGGCGGCGACGTGCAGGCGGCGAACATCTTCTCGACGAATCCGGCGATCGAGGCAGAGGACCTCGTCGTGCTGGGGGACCCCGAAGGACACTTCGCCGCGCAGAACGTCGTACCGGTGGTGCGACAGGACCGCCTCACGGACGATGCTCAGGCCGCACTCGATGCCGTTTCCGCAGAACTGACGACGGAGGACCTCGTCGCCCTCAACCTCCGGGTGTCGGGGGATGAGAAGGTCGAACCCGCCACAGCGGCCGCCGACTGGCTCGAGGAGCGGGGACTCCTCGACTCATGATCGAGTTCGAGGGGGTCTCGAAGACGTATCCGGACGGGACGACGGCGATCGAGCAGCTTGATCTGGTCGTCCCCTCCGGTTCCCTCACGGTGTTCGTCGGCCCCAGTGGCTGTGGGAAGACCACGTCCATGCGGATGATCAACCGCATGGTCGAGCCGACGACGGGTCGAATCCTCGTCGATGGGGAGGACATCGCCGCAGTCCCGACCGTGCGACTGCGCCAATCGATGGGCTACGTGCTCCAGGGCGCGGGCCTGTTCCCCCACCGGACCGCACTGGACAACGCCGCGACCACGCTGCGGCTGACGGGCATGTCCAGAGCCGAGGCCCGGGAGAAGGCACGCGACGCGCTGCGCCTGGTCCGTCTGCGGCCGGAGCTCGACGATCGGTTCCCGAGCCAGCTCTCCGGCGGACAGCAGCAGCGCGTGGGTGTCGCACGGGCCCTCGCCGCGGACCCGCCGGTCCTGCTGATGGACGAGCCGTTCTCCGCGGTCGACCCCGTCGTCCGCGCGGAGCTCCAGGCCGAGCTCCTGCACCTGCGGAAGACGCTGTCCCAGACGATCGTCTTCGTCACCCATGACATCGACGAGGCGCTGCTGCTCGGTGACCGCATCGCCGTCTTCGGCCCCGGTGGGACCGTCCACCAGTACGCAAAGCCGCAGACGATCCTCGAACGTCCGGCCGACTCCTTCGTCGCCCAGATGGTCGGCCGCGATCGGGGGTTCCGGTCACTGGGCTTCCAGACCGACGACCTGCCCGTCCACCCACTCGGGGAGAGGGACGCACAGGGTGCTGTGACGGCTCACTCGTCTGAGGGGCACTCCGCTGAGGGCCCGTGGCGCCTCCTCCTCGACGAGGAGGGCGGTCCGGTCGCATGGTTGCGCGGGGAGTCACGGATCCCCGCCGGTGAGGGGCACGTCGCGGGTGCCGGACTCCGATCCGCACTCGATGCGGTCCTCGCGTCACCTGCGGATGCCGCCGTCGTCGTCGACGAGGGGCGCGCAGTGGGGTGGCTGGACCGGAACGCAGTCCTCCGCGCACTCTCAGTCCCCGAGGACCGCTCATGAGCTGGATGCTCACGAACGGCGGGATGTTCACCGAACTGCTCGGGGAGCACACGGTGCTCTCCCTCCTGCCGACCGTCATCGGACTGCTCCTCGCCGTCCCGCTCGGGGCGATGCTGCGCGGTCTTCCGCGAGCGCGCACGATCGCCGTCGTCGTCGCGGGGATCGTCTTCACGATCCCGTCCCTGGCCCTCTTCGTCGTCATCCCCGGCCTCATCGGCACCCGCATCCTCGACCCCGTGAACGTCGTGCTGGCGCTGAGCATGTACTCCCTCGCACTGCTCGTCCGATCCGTCCTCGACGCGCTCGATGCGGTGCCGGGTGACGTGCGCGATGCAGCTCGCGCGATGGGCTATGCGCCGCTGCGCCGCATCGTCGCCGTCGACCTCCCGGTCGCCGTGCCCGTGCTGGTGCCTGCTCTGCGCGTCGTGGCAGTCACCAATGTGTCGCTCGTATCCGTCGGCGCGGTGATCGGGATCGGGGGCCTCGGCAGTCTCTTCACCGCCGGCTATCAGCGCAGCTATCCCGACCAGATCTTCGCGGGGATCATCGGAACCGTGGTCCTCGCACTCCTCCTGGACCGCCTCATCGCGCTCGCCGGATGGTCGCTGACGCGCTGGCGGCGGACGGCTGGGGCCGCGGCATGACGAGAAGACCGAACGTCGACGTGACGAAGCCACCGAAGGTCGACGGGGGCCCGCATGACTGACCTCAGCACGATCCTCCTCCGCATGCTCGAGCACCTCGGGTACACCGGCCTCGCAGTGGGGGTCTCGGCGCTGATCGCGCTGCCACTGGGACTGCTGATCGGCCACACCGGCCGGGGGACGTGGACCATCGGAGTCGCCAACGCCCTGCGCGCTCTGCCCAGCCTGGGCCTCATGACGCTGCTCGTCCTGTTCATCGGTGCGGGAATCGTGCCGCCGATCACCGCACTCGTCCTCCTCGCGATCCCGCCCATCCTCGCGAATACAGCTGCAGGCGTCGCCCATGCGGATCCGGCGACGGTCGACGCCGCTCGGGCGATGGGGATGACCGAGCGGCAGGTGCTCATCCAGGTCGAGCTGCCGATCGCGCTGCCGCTCATCGTCGGCGGATTCCGCGCCGCGACCCTGCAGGTCGTGGCGACGGCGACGATCGCTGCGTTCGTCAACCTCGGCGGCCTCGGGCGCTTCATCTTCGACGGCCTCGCGCTCTACGACTACGGGCGGGTCCTCGTGGGTGCAGCCCTCGTCGCCGGCGTCGCGCTGGCGCTCGATGGCGTGCTCGCTCTGGTCTCACGGGCCGTCGCCCCCGGGCGGCATCCGAGGCGCCGCGCCACCGCCTGATTCTGCAAATGAAGCGGACGGTGCGTAATATTGCAGATTATCTGCGGACGCCCGTGTGCGCCCGCAGACATCAGCACGTGACCGTCCGCTCCGCATCGCGCCGTGTACGGCCCGGCCGTGCACACGCTACAGCGCAGCAGACAACGAGAGGGAAACTGTGAAGAGCTCCGTCGAGACCATCGACCCCACCCGGGTCAAGCTCAGCATCGACGCGCCGTTCGCCGAGCTCAAGCCGAGCGTCGACGAGGCATACCGGGAACTCGCCAAGCAGGTGAACATCCCCGGGTTCCGTCGCGGAAAGGCCCCCGCGCGCATCATCGATCAGCGCGTCGGCCGCCCGGCCGTCATCCAGGAAGCCGTCAACAACAGCTTGGACGGCTTCTACCAGGAGGCGCTCGCAGAGAACGACCTCACTCCTCTGGGCCAGCCCGAGGTCGAGGTCACCGACATCCCCGGACTGGACGGCAAGGACGAGGGCGACCTGACGTTCACGATCGAGGTCGACGTGGCCCCGACGATCGAACTGCCCGCCTTCGACTCCATCGAGGTCGAGGTCGACGACATCGAGGTGACCGACGAAGACGTGGCCGCGCAGCTCGACGAGCTGCGCGAGCGCTTCGGCACGCTCGTGACGGTCGATCGCCCGGCATCGAAGGATGACTTCGTCACGCTGGACCTCGTCGCGAAGATCGACGACGAGGAGATCGACCAGGCCGCGGACATCTCCTACCAGGTGGGCTCCGGCACCATGCTGGAAGGCATGGACGAGGCGCTGGACGGCCTGTCCGAGGGCGAGGAGACGACCTTCGAGACGACGATGGCGGGCGGTGAGCGCTCCGGCGAGACCGGTGTGGTCACGCTGAGCGTCAAGAACGTCAAGGTCCGCGAGCTGCCCGAGGTGGACGACGAGTTCGCACAGCTGGCCTCTGAATTCGACACCGTCGACGAGCTCCGCGAGGACCTGCAGAAGCAGGCGGCGGAGAAGAAGGAGTTCGACCAGGGCGTCCAGGCGCGCGACAAGGTCCTCGACGCTCTCCTCGAGCGCATCGACCCGCCGGTCCCGGCGAAGATGGTCGAGGCCGAGGTGCACCGTCACCTCGAGGGCGAGAGCCGCCTCGAGGACGACGAGCACCGCGCCGAGGTCACGGAGGAGACGACTCGCAACCTGCGCGTGCAGTTCGTGCTCGACGCCGTCGTCAAGGCCGAGGAGATCGAGGTCTCGCAGCAGGAGCTCATCGAGTACATCATCAACGCGTCGCAGCAGTACGGCATGGACCCGAACCAGTTCGCGCAGATGCTCGACCAGCAGGGTCAGGTCCAGGCGCTCATGGGTGACGTCGCGCGGCGCAAGGGCCTCGCCGAGGCGCTGGCGAAGTCCGTCGTCAAGGATGCCGCCGGCAACGTCCTCGACATGACCGCCTTCACGACCCCCGGCGGCGCTGCCGCCGAGGCCGCTGCCGAGGAGGAGGCCGCAGGCACCGAGGAGACCGTCGAGTCGGAGACGACCGGCGCCTCGGCGGCGGAGGCCGCAGAGGAGTCCGCCGACAAGGAGTGACGCGGACGCTCTCCAGCAGAGCGCTCGTCACCGGTCCTTGACCGCGCAGACGCTCAGAGCCCCCGGACGCTGTCCGGGGGCTCTGCTCATGCCGGACCGTGCCGCCCTGGAGCTCGTGCGCCCCGGTGCTCGTGCCCACCTGTCCGGCCCGCGTGTCCGGCTCGCCTGTCCTCCCCACCTGTGTCCGGCCCACTCCAGCAGCGCAATCCAGCGGTGTTCACGCTGAGGGCGAACAGAGGGTGTCCGGAGGACTATTCGGGGGGAGGTGCGGGTTACGCTTCGAGACATACCGACACCGACGACAGGAGTGAGACGTGAGCACTGGAGGAAACTCCTCGGCGAGCCCCGTCATGGCCGACACACAGGGCGGACTGGGTCTCGACGACCACATCTACAACAGACTTCTCCGTGAGCGGATCATCTGGTTGGGATCCGACGTCCGCGACGACAACGCGAACGTCATCTGCGCGCAGCTGATGCTGCTGGCTGCCGAGGATCCGGAGAAGGACATCTGGCTCTACATCAACTCGCCGGGCGGCTCCGTCACGGCGGGCATGGCCATCTACGACACGATGCAGTACGTGCAGCCCGACGTCGGCACGGTGGCTATGGGCATGGCGGCATCGATGGGGCAGTTCCTCCTGTCCTCCGGCGCCAAGGGCAAGCGCTTCGCGACCCCGCACACCCGTATCCTCATGCACCAGCCGCTGGGCGGGATCGGCGGCACCGCCACGGACATCAAGATCCAGGCGGAGCTCATCCTGCACATGAAGCGCCAGATGGCCGAACTCACGGCCGAGCAGACGGGCAAGTCCGTCGAGCAGATCCTCGAGGACAACGATCGCGACCACTGGTTCACGGCGGACGAGGCACTGGACTACGGCTTCATCGACGGAGTCGTCCAGAGCGCCAAGGACGTCACGAGCCCTGCGAGCAAATGACTCACGGCAGCGAAGGGAACACTGAAGGACACATGATGAACCAGACTCCGTGGGGCTCTGCCGGACAGATGCCCACCTCCCGCTACGTCATGCCGCAGTTCGAGGAGCGGACCCCATACGGCTTCAAGCGCCAGGATCCCTACACGAAGCTGTTCGACGACCGCGTGATCTTCCTGGGGGTCCAGGTCGATGACACGAGCGCCGACGATGTGATGGCCCAGCTGCTCGTCCTCGAATCGCAGGATCCGGACCGGGACATCACGCTCTACATCAATTCGCCCGGCGGCTCGTTCACGGCGCTGACCGCGATCTACGACACGATGCAGTACGTGAAGCCGGAGATCCAGACGGTCTGCCTCGGCCAGGCCGCCTCCGCAGCCGCCGTGCTGCTGGCGGCCGGTGCGCCGGGCAAGCGCCTCGCACTGCCGAATGCGCGCGTGCTCATCCATCAGCCGTCGATGCAGGGGCAGGGCCACGGCCAGGCCTCGGACATCGAGATCCAGGCGAATGAGGTGCTGCGCATGCGCGAGTGGCTCGAGCAGACTCTGTCGGACCACTCCAACAAGACACCGGAGCAGGTCTCCAGCGACATCGAGCGCGATCTGTTCCTCACTGCGGCGCAGGCGAAGGACTACGGTCTCGTCGACCAGGTCCTCTCGTCGCGCAAGGCGTCGCGCCCCGCGTGACGTCGGGCACACCGCACTCCGGACGGCGGTCCAGGGCAGGGTCGGGCGTGACACGCCTGACGGGTCTTGGACCGCCGTGTCCGTGCGGTATGGGATGCTGTGAACAGACACATGACCGGGGCGTGCGCTGGCAGTCGGCGCACCCTGGGGAAGGCGGTGACAGTGGCGCGCAGTGCAGAGGGAGCTGATCTCCTCAAGTGCAATTTCTGCGGGAAGTCCCAGAAGCAGGTCCGGAAGCTCATTGCAGGTCCGGGCGTGTACATCTGCGACGAATGCATCGGCCTGTGCAACGAGATCATCGAGGAGGAGCTGAGCTCCGCCGCAGAGGACGTCGAGGACACCGCCCTCCCGAAGCCCCGTGAGATCTACGACTTCCTGGGCGAGTACGTCGTCGGGCAGGATCCCGCGAAGCGCGCCCTCGCGGTCGCTGTCTACAACCACTACAAGCGCCTCCGGACGCAGTCAGAGGCTCAGCGCGACGATGATGTGGAGATCGCGAAGTCGAACATCCTCATGGTCGGGCCCACGGGCTCCGGCAAGACCTATCTCGCGCAGACACTCGCACGGAAGCTCGACGTCCCGTTCGCCGTCGCGGACGCCACGGCGCTGACGGAGGCGGGCTACGTGGGCGAAGACGTGGAGAACATCCTCCTCAAGCTCATCCAGGCGGCGGACTTCGACATCGAGCGAGCCCAGCGCGGCATCATCTACATCGATGAGATCGACAAGGTCGCCCGGAAGTCGGAGAATCCCTCCATCACCCGTGACGTGTCCGGTGAAGGCGTCCAGCAGGCGCTGCTGAAGATCCTCGAGGGCACGGAGGCGGCGGTCCCGCCACAGGGCGGTCGGAAGCATCCTCACCAGGAATTCCTCACGATCGACACGACCAATGTGCTCTTCATCGTGGCGGGTGCGTTCGCCGGCCTCGACGAGATCATCTCGTCGCGCAGGGGCAAGCACGGGATCGGGTTCGGCGCGCTCCTGCAGTCGGCCGACGATGACGACGCGGACATCTACCAGGAACTGCTTCCGGAGGACCTCCACAAGTTCGGGCTCATCCCGGAGTTCATCGGTCGTCTTCCCGTGATCGCCGCTGTCGGCAACTTGGACCGTGCGGCTCTCATGGAGATCCTCACCGAGCCCAAGAACGCTCTCATGAAGCAGTACCAGCGTATGTTCGAGTTCGACGGCGTCGAATTGGAGTTCGAGCAGGAGGCGCTCGAAGCCATCGCGGACCTCGCACTGCTGCGGGGAACGGGTGCGCGCGGACTGCGTTCGATCATGGAGGAAGTCCTCCAGCCGGTGATGTTCGACATCCCGTCCCGCGACGATGTGGACCGCGTCCTCGTGACGAAGGACGTGGTCGAAGACAACGTCGCTCCGACACTCATTCCGAAGGACGCGTCGAAATCGGGGCGCGGTCAGTCCCGGCGCAAGAGCGCCTGACACGAGGAGCACGGCCATCCGTGCTCCAGGCCTCGTCATCCGAAGGTCCATCGCTGCGGCGGTGGACCTTCGTGCGTTCCGCGCGGCGCCTGTTCCCATCCGGACTCTCGTGTGCCGGGGCTGCCACACCGAATGCCCTTCACGACCTGTACGGGTGAATAGGCTCGGCGGTATCCGAAGGGCATCGCCCCGGGAGGTTCGCCTCCATCATGGCGACATCGCCCGCGCGTACCTGAAGCACTGTGAGGACATCATGAAGACGAACGCCCGTGGAAAGACCCTCCGCCCTTTATTCGCCGCAGCCGCCGCATGCGGCATCGCATTGACCGCCAGTGGGTGCGGAGGCGGTGGAAGCGCGGCGGACGACACGGCGATGGAGTCCCAGCAGGACGCGTCTGCTGGAGATGCTGACGAGGGCTCGGGCGACGAGGCCGGGTCGGGGGACGAGGCCGGGTCGGACGACGAACTCGATGCGGTCGGCGACGCGGACGATGGGGCAGAGGATCCCGCCGAAGGGTCTGACTCCGACGATTCCGCGGGAGCGGCCGGGGAAGCGACCCAGGTGGAGATCGGGGAGACGCTCGAAGACCCGGACATGGGCGACACGATCGAGGTGCTCGCGGCCGTACGGGACTTCCCGTCCGAGGAGCAGGCCGATCTGATCGCGGACGGCGGGGAAGTCGTCCTGCTCGAGGTGTCGGTCAGGCCCGGCGAGGAGTACGGCGGTCTCGTGTCGATGGGCAACTTCGAGATCTCGTGGGACGACGGTGCGGACTTCTGGAACAACAAGACGCGGATGGTCGAGGAGGAGCTGGAGGCGGCCGACCACCCGGTCTTCGAAGACGTGCCTCGGCGGGACGGGGGAGAGCACACCGGTTGGATCGCATTCTTCGCAGACGAGCGGGCGGACTCGTACCACATGAGCTACACCCGCGCAGGTGCGGAGGTGATCGGCTCGGACGAGGTGATCGATCCCTTCGAGGCGGAGTTCGAGATCCCCGCACCCTGACACGCGCCGACCACGACGACTGAGGGGCTCCCTCTGTGTGAGAGGGAGCCCCTCAGTCGCTGCAGGAGGCAGAACGGCGGGTGGGAGTGCGCCTCACATCTCCGACGGCTGCACGACGACGAAGCCGGGACCGTGGAACTTCATCTGGACTGATTCTCCCGAACCGCGGCCCACGAATGATCCGATCGAGACGTCGGTGTGGATGTCCGGCGACAGGTTGGCAGACCAGCACACAGCCGCCTGCGGGTCGACGAAGGTGGGCTGCTGCGAGCAGTCGAGGACCAGCGGGTCTCCCTGGCACGCGAGCGCAGCCATGCCCTGGCCGGACAGGACCACGTTGAAGAGGCCGGCGCCTGAGGCCATCGAGCCGAGGCCCTTGACCCGCCGGATGTCCTCGTTCAGGGTCGGGTCGTATGCGAGCAGGGATGCGGAGTTCACGCTCAGGGCATCGTTGGGTCCCTCGAGCTGCATCATGAAGATGTTCGCCGCATTGCGAGCGAAGAAGACCTCGCCGGTGCCCTCTGCGCGCATCATCGGCGTGTCCTCGCCCGTGACCTGCTTCTTGAGGAAGTTCCCGACAGAGCCGGATCCCTGGTGCTTGAACTGGACGCTGCCCTGATACGCGACCATGGCCCCCTTGGTGGCGACGATGGGGGACTGCGGCGTGACGAGCGTGCGCAGCATCTTCTGCGACTGCATCGTCCACCGCTCCGTCGACTGGATCTCCGCATTCCGCTTGTCGAAGAGCTCTGACCTCATGGCTCACCTGTTCTTCCTGCGTCCGTGGGTACGGACGAACGACTGTGGGGCGGGGCACCCGATGCAGGTGCCCCGCCCCACAGTAATGCGCTCGCGTCGTGGAGACGCGGCGAGGGATGGTGCAGATCAGCACCATCCCTCGCGGATCAGGCCGGAGACTCGGCGAAGACGACGTCCGAGACGCTGACGGACGCCTCGACGTCGGCGCCTTCTGCACCGGCCGGGACCTCGGCCGCGGTGAGGGAGCTCGTCCGCACGTCCAGGTCGTCGACCCGGCTGGCGGCGAGCAGGTCGCCACGCGCCGCAGTCACGGCGGTGAGGACGTCGGTCGGCGCGTGGAGGACCGCGCTGGTGATGCGGGTCTTCTGCGAGACCTTCGCCTCCGTCTTCGTCTGGCGGAGCTTCGACAGCGCGGATGCCACCTTCCCGAGCATGTCGGTGGGGACCTGCGCCGGCTCTGCGGTCGGCCATGCCGCTCGGTGGATGGACCCCTCGCGCCACCACGACCAGACCTCTTCCGTCACGAAGGGGAGGAACGGTGCGAACAGTCGCAGGAGCGTGTCGAGTGAGGTCGCGAGCGTCGCGTGCGCGGACTGCTGCGCCTCCGCGCCCTGTGCCCCGTACGACCGATCCTTCACCAGCTCCACGTAGTCGTCCGTGAAGTCCCAGAAGAACGACTCGACGATGCGCAGGGCCTGCGCGTTGTCGTACGCGGCCATGTGGCGGCCCGCGTCGGCGACGACCGTGCGCAGTGCTGCGGCCACGGACCGGTCCAGCTCATGGGTGATGAGGTCCTCGCGACCGATGAGGTCGGCGTGCACGCCCTGCGCCAGAGCGAACTTCGAGGCATTCAGCAGCTTCATCGACAGACGACGGCCGATCTGCATCTGCTGGGTGTCATATGCGGTGTCCGCGCCGAACTTGGCGCTGGCGGCCCAGTAGCGGACCGCGTCGGGGCCGAAGCCGGGCTTCTGCTCCGCGAGGATGTCGCTGGGAACGACGACATTCCCCTTCGACTTCGACATCTTCTTCCGGTCCGGGTCGAGGATCCACCCGGACAGCGCGGTGCGGCGCCACGGCACGGAGTCGTTGAGCGAGTTCGCACGGACGACCGTCGAGAAGAGCCAGGTGCGGATGATGTCGTGGCCCTGCGGACGCAGATCCATCGGGAACACGTTCGCGAACAGCTCCTCGTCGCGGGACCAGCCGCTCACCAGCTGCGGGGTGAGCGATGAGGTGGCCCACGTGTCGAGGACGTCCGGGTCGGCCGTGAAGCCCCCGGCCACATCGCGCTGGTCCTCACTGAAGCCGTCCGGTGCGGATGCGAGCGGATCGACCGGCAGCCGGGCGTCGTCGGGGACGATCGGGGTGTCGTAGTCCGGGGTGCCGTCGGCATCGAGTCGATACCACAGCGGGATCGCCACACCGAAGTGGCGCTGTCGCGAGACCAGCCAGTCGCCGTTCAGCCCGTCGACCCAGTTCTCGTACCGCGAGCGCATGTAGCCCGGGTACCACTCGACCTCACGGCCGCGGGCGAGGAGGTCGTCCCGCAGATCAGCGGACCGGCCGCCGTTGCGGATGTACCACTGGCGCGAGGCGACGACCTCGAGCGGCTTGTCGCCCTTCTCGTAGAAGGGCACCGGATGCGTGATCGCCTCGGGAGCCTCGAGCAGGTCGCCGGACTCGGCGAGCAGCTCTGCGATGTCCTTCCGAGCGGTGAACGTCGTCTTGCCCGCGATCTTCTGGTAGGCCTCGGCGGCACCCGCCGTCGCGGATTCGGTGATCCAATCGGGCGTCTCGCGCTGCAGACGGCCGTCGCGCGCGACGACCGCGCGCGTCGGGAGGTCGAGTTCGCGCCACCAGGTGACGTCGGTGAGGTCGCCGAAGGTGCAGACCATCGCGATGCCCGTGCCCTTGTCGGCCTTCGCCAGGTGGTGCGAGCGGACGTCCACCTCGACGCCGAACAGCGGGGACACCACGGTCTTGCCGAAGAGTGGCTGGTAGCGCTCATCGTCCGGATGCGCGACGAGCGCGACCACTGCGGGAATGAGCTCCGGACGCGACGTGACGATGACGACGGGGTCTGCAGACGTGTCAGCGGTGCCGTCAGCGGCGGTCGGATAGAAGGCGACGCGGTGGTAGGCGCCGTCCTTCTCACGATCCTCGAGCTCGGCCTGCGCGACGGCAGTGCCGAACGTCACGTCCCACATCGTCGGGGCGTCCTGAGAGTAGGCGTTCCCGGTGGCGAGGTCCGCGAGGAACGCGCGCTGGGAGACGGCGCGGGCCGTGTCCTCGATCGTCCGGTACGTGTACGTCCAGTCGACCGACAGGCCCACCGAGCGGAACAGGTGCTCGAAGACCGCCTCGTCCTCGGCGGAGAGGGTGAGGCACAGCTCGATGAAGTTCTGCCGGGAGACCTTGACGTAGTCCCGTGCGCTGCGCGGAGCCTTCGCCGGGGGAGTGAAGTCCGCGTCGTAGGGGAGTGAGGGATCGCACGTCACGCCGTAGTAGTTCTGCACGCGGCGTTCGGTCGGCAGGCCGTTGTCGTCCCAGCCCAGGGGATAGAAGACGTTCTTGCCCGTCATCCGCTGGTAGCGGGCGATGACGTCCGTCTGCGTGTAGGAGAACACGTGTCCCACGTGGAGCGAGCCCGAGGCCGTGGGCGGGGGCGTATCGATCGAGTAGACGTCCTCGCGGGTGGTGTCCGGGTCGAACGCGTAGACCCCGCTCTCACCCCATGCGGCGTCCCACTTGTCCCTGAGGCCTTCGAGGGCCGGCTTGTCCGGAAGGTGCACCGAGTCATGTGTGCTGTCGGAAGTCGTCATGCGTGCGATTGTTCCATACGGGGGACTGCCCCCTGCCTGGTGGAGGCGGTCGTCTGCCGCGGTGAGGCGGTCGAGCACGGGGCGGAGATGGGATCCGCCCCGCCTCCCTGCCATGATGTTGCCCATGGCGCTGATCGACCGAGTGGATGAGAACGGACCGCCTCCGCGGTCCACCCAGTGGATGAACCCCACCCGCTCGCTGGCGATCCTCGCCGTCGTCGCGATCCACGCGATCGCAGACACGGTCGGCCTGCGGTTCACCGATCACGGCAGCGGCTCCTGGTGGATCGCGAACAGCATCGACTCGGCGAGCCGCTGGTCCGTCCCGGTCTTCCTCATGATCGCCGGCGCGCTCGCACTGGACCCGACGAAGGGCGGCCGACCCCGGGACTTCCTCTCCAAGCGCTTCTGGCGCATCGGAGTCCCACTGGTGGTGTGGACCGCCGTCTACGTGCCCTATCGACTGTTCGCGATGTCCGGCCGGGAGACCGGGTGGGACCCCCTGACTGCGATCCTCACGGGTTCGCCGTTCGTCCAGCTCTACTTCCTCTACGTGCTGGCTCTGCTCACGCTGCTGACCCCGTTCATGCGGCAGCTGACCGTGCACGGATCGCGGCGGGCCCAGTGGGGCACCGCGCTCGTCCTGCTGGCCATCGGCATCATCGACCACTTCTCCGCAGTGCTCGCGGGGGTGGGGGAGCCGAACATCGCCACGCGGTTCCTCCCGCTCATGGGGTACTACCTGCTGGGCTGGATCATGCGCGACTACCTGGTCCGCGGCGCCGGCCTCGTGTGGGCGTGGGTGGGCTTCGTCGGCTCCATCGTCTTCACCGCGCTGTGGGCGGGCTTCGGCCCCGGAGAGCAGCCGTGGATGATCGTCTACGAGTACATGGCACCGACCGTCGTGGTCATGAGCCTCACCGGATACCTCATCCTCCACCGGTTCTTCTCGAACGATGCGCGCAGGTACATGGGCCTGCGTCGTCTCTTCCCCTACTCGTTCGGAGTGTTCCTCCTCCATCCGCTCCTCGTGTACTCGCTGCGCGACGTGATCGGGGTGCCGGACACGGTCGGCGCGGTCCTGCTGCACGGCCTGCTGCTGCCGCTGGTCTATGCCTTCATCTGCGCAGTCGTCACCAAGGCAGCCCTGCGGACCCCGGTCGTGCGGATCGCCTTCGGTGAGATTCCGGCCGGTGCCGCAGCCGTTCCACCGCCGGAGACGGACTCCGTGCCCGAGGTCCCCTCGCCTGAGGCGACCGATGCAGGTGACCCGGACGACCGCGATCGTCCTGCTCCCGCCTGAGCAGGTTCACTAGACTGGCTGAGGAGTCCGCTGCCGCACCGCCGCGGAGCGTGCGGAGAGACCGTTCTGCGAAGAGGAGAGACACATGAGTGCACTGCGAGCCGTCGTCACGGGAGCAAGCTCGGGGATGGGCCGGGAGACCGTTCGACAGCTGAGGGGACAGGGCTGGGACGTCGTGGCCGTCGCTCGACGGGAGGATGCGCTCGCAGACCTGGCGCAGGAGACGGGCTGCGAGGTCGTCGTCGCGGACATGACGAGTGATGAGTCAGTCGCCGCGATGGCTGAGACGGTGCTGGCGGGCGGCCCGGTGAACTCACTGGTCGCGAATGCCGGAGCCGCCTACGGACAGGACCAGGTGGCAGACGCCGACGTCGATGACTGGGCGGGGATGTTCGACCTCAACGTCCTGGGCGTCGTGCGCTGCGTGAAGTCGCTGCTGCCCGCGCTGGAGGAGTCCGGCCGCGGCGACATCGTGGTCATGTCGTCGACTGCGGGCCACATCGCCTATGAGGGCGGCGGCGGGTACGTCGCGTCGAAGCACGGCGCGCATTCTGTCGCGGCGACCCTGCGGCTCGAGCTCGCAGGGCGTCCCGTCCGCGTCATCGAGATCGCGCCGGGCATGGTCGCCACGGAGGAGTTCTCCCGCAAGCGCCTGGGCTCGCAGGACGCGGCCGACAAGGTGTACGCGGGCGTCGAGAAGCCCCTGACCGCCGCGGACTGCGCTGAGGCCGTGGTGTGGACGCTCACCCGGCCGCACCACTTCAACGTCGACCTCATGGTCATCCGCCCCATCGCGCAGGCGGCCCAGCACAAGGTCGCCCGCAACCAGGGACTCTGAGCGGGTGACGGCACCCAGCACCCAGCCTGACCACAGCACCCACCACCCACCACCCACCACCCAGCACCCAGCGCGCTGTGTTCGTCGGTGAACGGTCAGTGGTGCACACGATCTGTCTGATTGCTGTGCGCCAGTGACGAGTCAGTGTGCTGAGTTGCCCTGCGAGTGCCGGCGTGCCGTGTGTGCTGAGTTGCCCTGCGAGTGCCAGCGTGCCGTGTGTGCTGGGTTGCTGCCTCGGTGTGATCCTGGGCGGACGGGTGAACCCGAAGCTTCGGCTGATCAGCTGCCTGCGCCTGCGCGCTCCACGAGCCTCTGCCGCAGATACGTGAGGAGATCATCCGGGTCGGTGTCTGCGGTGACGCGGATATAGATCCACCCGTGGTCGTTGAAGTCGCGTTCCCGCGTGATATCGCTGGTCCACTGCCACCTGTGAGTGAGGTGGTGTGCGCCTTCGTACTCGATGGCGATCCGCAGAGGAGGGTAGGAGAGATCGGGGCGGTATGTCCGTCCGCCGATCGTGATCGGCGCGGTCACCTCGGGTTCGGGGAGTCCTGCGTGGAGGATCGAGAGTCTCAGAGCGGTCTCCTGCGGCGATCCCACTCCGGCACGCACCATCCGCAATGCGTGCTGCAGTGCCGTTCGTCCGCGGAAGCGCGGCCAGGAGGCTGCGATGGTTCGGAGCTCATCGGGAGTGGTGAGTGCCGGACCGTGCCACGAGCCGCACATGGTGTCGAGAATGTCGATGAGTTCACGGGCGCTCATCATTCCGGCCAGCTGCCGCAGGGTGTCGTGGTGACCCGCGACGGCGATGCGGTATCGGTGGAGGAAGCCCAATCGATCGGCGACATGTCCCCGGAAGCCGCGGCGTCGAACTCGCGTGCGGCGGCTGGTCACGTGGATGTCTGCGGTGCGGAGCCGGTTCGGCAGGGGCCATCCGTGAAGGATCGCGGCCGACGAATGTGAGACGACGGCGTCCGGTCGTGACAATTGGAGCGCCTCCGCTCTCTGACGGATGTCGGTCCACCGATCGTCGACCCAGCCGGGGACGGCGATCGGCTCGACATTCCACGGGTGAGGGTGGACGCCGGGAACGATGGGCTTCCGGCGAGGCCTCGTCATCGCTGCTGATCGCGGCAGCCCGAGTTCCGCGCTGTTGCCCTGGGTGACAAGAATCGGCGCCCAGATGATCGTGTGCTCGTCCGAGTGCTGTGGCATGCAGCGGACAGTACGGCGACGGCGCCCGATGCATGTGTGGTCACGGCGCCTGTGGACGGGCACCCGCTTCTCCACGGGAAGATGTGCGCATCTCCGGGACCGAATCCCCAGTCAGATCGCCGCACGAGCGGCTCTCCCGGACGCACACGATGTCGCAGCGAGCCGACCACTCCAGTGCATCGCTGCGAGCCGACGCTCCCGTGCATCGCTGCGAGCCGACACTCCAGCGCATCGAGACGTCACGCGCGCACGCCAGACTCCCGTGCTCTGTGCTGGAGTGCCGTCTCAGGCTGCTGCGAGGCGCTTCTGCTGCGGGGCGCCTCCTCGGGACTCAGCGGCATGCAGCCGTACTGTGCGCGGAGGCCTCGGGGTGCGCTAGACTCGCCTGTGCATCGATCCGGCCATCACCGGGGAGCATCCGGAAGAACGGCAGACGCCAGCGGCGCCGCCCACTAGAACCGGACGGGACGGCCCGACACAGCCGAATGAGCGATCCGCTCGTACGTCCCCGACAGGACGCGGATGCGGATAAGCGGGGTGGTACCGCGGCAGCGCGTGCGCGTGCAGTCGTCCTCGCACGGGAAGAACCGTAAACAGGGGACGGGTGCCACCGGGTGCGCGGCCCCGCTCACCAAAGGACGCTCATGAGCGAAAGCATCTATCCCAAGCAGGGATCGGCCTTCGGCCTGTCAGCCTCGCCCTCGTTCCCCTCGCTCGAGAAGCGCATCCTCGACTTCTGGGACACCGACGACACGTTCCGGGCGAGCGTCGAGGCGCGGGATGCGGGAGCCGCCGGCGAGAACGAGTTCGTCTTCTATGACGGACCGCCGTTCGCGAACGGCCTGCCGCACTACGGCCACCTCCTCACCAGTTATGTGAAGGACGTGGTGCCCCGCTATCAGACGATGCGCGGCAAGAAGGTCGAGCGCCGCTTCGGCTGGGACACCCACGGACTGCCCGCCGAACTCGAGGCGATGAAGCAGCTGGGCCTCAAGACGAAGGACGAGATCCTCGAGATGGGGGTCGGTACGTTCAACGAGGCCGCGCGCGCCTCCGTCCTCAAGTACACGGACGAGTGGCAGGAATACGTCAATCGGATGGGCCGCTGGGTCGATTTCGAGAACGACTACAAGACCCTCAACCCCACCTTCATGGAGTCCGTCCTGTGGGTCTTCAAGACCCTCTTCGACAAGGGCCTCATCTACGAGGGCTACCGCGTCCTGCCCTACTGCTGGTCCGATGAGACTCCGTTGTCCAACCACGAGCTGCGCATGGACGACGACGTCTACAAGATGCGGCAGGACCCGGCGGTGACGATCGGCTACAAGCTGAGTGAACCGGGCGCGGACGGCGATGACGAATGGGTCCTCATCTGGACGACGACCCCGTGGACGGTGCCCAGCAACCAGGCAGTCGCCGTGCACCCGGACACCGACTACGTCGCGGTCAGGGCCTCTGCGGACGCGCCGGAGGAGTTCGCCGGGAAGACGTTCGTGCTCGCCCGCGCCCTCCTCGCCGCGCACTCGCGCGAACTGGGGGAGGCGCCTCAGGTCATCCGCGAGTACACGGGCGCCGACCTCGTGGGCCGCACCTACGAGCCGCCCTTCCCGTACTTCGAGGGCAAGCAGTCCGAGTACGGCGAGCGGATGCACACGATCCTGTCTGCCGACTTCGTCACGACGGACGACGGCACGGGCATCGTCCACCAGTCGCCGGCGTTCGGTGAGGAGGACAAGCTCCTCACCGACGAGTACGGCATCACGGCGGTGCGCCCGGTGGACGACGCGGGACGATTCGACCACCAGGTGCCGGACTACCGCGGGCAGCAGGTCTTCGACGCGAACCGCGACATCGTCCGCGACCTCAAGAACCGCACGGGACCGATGGAGGGCCGCTCCGCGCTGCTCCTGCGCCACGAGACGTACGACCACTCGTACCCCCACTGCTGGCGCTGCCGGAACCCCCTGATCTACCGCGCTGTGTCGTCCTGGTTCGTGTCCGTCACGGCGATCAAGGAGACGATGCTCGCGACGAATGAGGAGATCACCTGGGTCCCCGACAACGTCAAGCACGGGCAGTTCGGCAGGTGGCTGGAGAACGCCCGCGACTGGTCGATCACCCGCAACCGGTTCTGGGGCTCGCCCGTCCCGGTCTGGCGGTCGGACGATCCGGAGTACCCGCGCCTCGATGTCTACGGCTCGTTCGCGGAGATCGAGCGCGACTTCGGCCGGCTGCCCGTGGGCGACGACGGGGAGCCGAACCTCCACCGTCCCTACGTCGACGACCTCACCCGCCCGAATCCCGACGATCCGACGGGGAGGTCGACGATGCGCCGTGTCGAGGACGTCCTCGACGTGTGGTTCGACTCCGGCTCGATGCCGTACGGCCAGGTGCACTACCCGTTCGAGAACGCCGAATGGTTCGAGAACCACTACCCGGCGGATTTCATCGTCGAGTACATCGGCCAGACGCGCGGCTGGTTCTACACGCTGCACATCCTGGCGGCGGCACTGTTCGAGAAGCCGGCGTTCCGCGATGTGATCTGCCACGGGATCGTCCTGGGATCCGACGGGCAGAAGATGTCGAAGAGCCTGCGCAACTACCCGGACGTCAGCGAGGTCTTCGACCGCGACGGCTCCGACGCGATGCGCTGGTTCCTCATGTCCAGCTCGATCCTGCGCGGCGGCAACCTCGTCGTGACCGAGCAGGGCATCCGCGATGGGGTGCGACAGGTACTGCTGCCGCTGTGGAACACCTGGCAGTTCTTCGCCACCTACGCGAACACGGCGGACGGCCCGGCAGGTCCCGCCTCCGGCTACGAGGCGCAGGACTCGCTGCAGTCCGACCAGGTGCTCGACCGCTACCTCGTTGCGAAGACGCGGGAGTTCCTCGACGAGTTCCAGTCCGCGATGGACGCGTACGACATCTGGGCGGCATGCGGGCTGGCGGACAGCCATCTCGACATGCTGACGAACTGGTACGTCCGCCGTTCCCGTCGACGCTTCTGGGACGGCACGGAGGAGACGCACCCGACCTTCGACGTCTTCGCCACGAGCTTCGAGGCGCTGCTGCGCGCGATCGCCCCGCTCCTGCCGTTCGCGACGGAGGAGATCTGGAAGAGCCTCACCGGCGGCCGTTCGGTCCACCTCGCGGACTACCCGGACGCCCAGGCGTTCCCCGCGGACCAGGACCTCGTCGACGCGATGGACTTCACCCGTGAGGTGTGCTCGGCGGGCTCCGCGCTGCGCAAGGCACGCAACCTCCGCGTGCGCCTGCCGCTGTCGGGCCTGGTCCTCGTCACGGATCTTGCGCTGGGCGAGGAGTTCACGACGATCATCGCGGACGAGCTCAACGTCAAGTCCGTGCGTGTGCTCGGGACCGCTGAGGCACGCGATGCGGGCTTCTCCTTCGAACGCAGGCTGACCGTGAACGCCCGTGCGGCAGGTCCCCGCCTGGGCAGGGATGTGCAGCAGGCGATACGCGGGTCGAAGACGGGTGACTGGTCGGTCGAGGACGGAGTCGTCACCTCGGGCGGATTCGCACTCGTCGACGGCGAGTACGCACTCGAGGAGCACGCGGAGTCCGCGTCGGAATCCCTGGCGCTCGCGCCGGTGGACGGCGGCTTCATCGCGCTCGACACCGCGCTGAACGACGAACTCGAGGCGGAGGGCACGGCGCGCGATGCGATCCGTGCCATCCAGGGCGTGCGCAAGCAGTTGGCGCTTCACGTGTCGGATCGCATCCGGGTCACTCTGTACGCACCCGAGGCCGTCGCGACGGCACTGACCGCTCATCGTGACCTCGTGGCCGGCGAAGTGCTCGCCGAAGCCCTCGACGTCGCCGGATCGGACGCAGCGGCAGCCGATGCGACGACCGTCCGCGAACTGGGTGAGGGCGTCTCCGTGCGCGTGGTGCGGGCATGACCGGCCACGACGACGAGCTCGCGCCGATCCTGCCGGAGGACGACGACGCCGAGGCCGTGACGGGGTCCGCGTTCTGGGCCGACTCGGCCGATGACTCCGGCGACGCCCTCGCCGATGGGGCCGGAGCACCGGAGGAGGAGGCCCTCGACGCGCCGGTCGAGACCGCGGAGGACACTGCGGCGCTCGCCCGCGTATACGCGGCACTGCTGGCACGCGCGGGGGAGACCCAGGTCGAACTCCGCCTCGACGCGACCCGGCGCGCGTGCGAGCTGCTGGGCGACATCCACACCGCGGCTCCGGCGATCATGGTGACCGGGACGAACGGGAAGACGTCGACGGTCCGGATGGTCGACACGCTGCTGGGCGCGCACAACCTGCGCGTGGGTCGGTTCACGAGCCCGCACCTCACGCGCGTGACGGAACGGATCGGCGTCGACGGGAATGACATCCATGCTGCGACGTTCGCCCGTGTCTACGACGAGATCGAACCGTACCTGCAGATGATCGACGCGGCACTCGCGGACGAGGGTCGACCGGGACTGACGTTCTTCGAGGCGCTCACGGTGCTCGCTCTGGCTGTGTTCGCGGATGCTCCGGTCGATGTCATGGTGCTTGAGGTGGGCATGGGCGGCGAATGGGATTCGACGAATGTCGTCGACGCACGCGTCTGCGGCTTCACCGCTGTGGGACTCGATCACCAGGCCTACCTCGGAGACACGGTGCAGGAGATCGCCCGTACGAAGGCGGGGATCCTGGATCGCTCCGTCGATCCCACTCCGGAGCCGGAGCCTCTCGCCATCATCGCTGACCAGCCGGCTGACGGCGTGCTCGCCGTGCTCGCAGACGAGGCGTCTCGCCGGGAGGTCCGTGCGTGGACCGAGGGGCAGGGCTACGGCGTGATCGACCGCACCCTGGCCGTGGACGGCCAGATGGTGTCGCTGCGCGGCATCGGCGGCGACTACCCGGAGCTGTTCCTCCCGCTGCACGGTGCGCATCAGGCGCACAACGCGACGACCGCAGTGGCGCTGACAGAGGCATTCCTCACCGGCGGCGAACGTCCCCTGGGCGAGGACACGATCACAGAGGCATTCGCCGCGATGACGAGCCCCGGCCGTCTCGAGGTCCTCAAGGCGGAGCCGACCATCCTGGTCGACGGCGCGCACAATCCCGATGGTGCCCGGGCGCTCGCAGAGGCGATGGACGAGACGTTCGACCTCACCGACGTGACAGCCGTCCTCGGGATGTTCGCGGACAAGGACCCCCACGGGGTGCTCGAGCACGTGCATCGCTTCGCGGACCGCGTCATCGTGACGCAGACGCTCAGCGACCGCGCGATGGATCCCGAGGAGCTCGCGGCCGCGGCGGCGGAATGGTTCGACGAGGACGATGTGATGATCCGCCCCAGCGTCAAGGACGCGCTCATGACCGCGCTGGACCTGGCGGACACCGCCGAGGCCTCTGCCGGAGAACGTGCCCGCGCCGGGATCGCCGTGACGGGTTCACTCCTCACGGCGGCGGAGGCGCGGGTCCTCCTGGGGCGAGGCGGGATCGCATGAGCGTCCAGGCGAAGTCGAAGCTGCCGCTCCTGTGCGGCACCGTGATCGTGAGTGAAGTGCTGGTGCTCTACTTCGCGGGACTCACGGGGTACGGCCTGCGGCCGGACCTCGTCCCGTACGGAGTGTTCGTCGGACTGCTGACGTTCACCGCCCTCGTCCTCATCACGGCCGCCGCACTGCTGCCGCGCAGGAGGTTCGAGAAGCGTCCCGGCATGCTCCTCGGCTGGACCGGCCAAGGGCTGATCCTCGCGCTGGGCATCATCATGCCGGCGCTGATCCTCATCGCCGCCATCTTCGGCTCGATGTGGGCTGTCGGAGCATACTGGGGCCGCCGGATCGACCGCGAAGCGGCTGAACGCGAGGCGGCTGAACGCGAGGCGTAGGTCCGTCGCCGTTAGACTGGGCCACCGGAAAGACCCGCTGATCACCACATGCTCCAGCCAGAAGCTGCTCATCTCAGAAACGGAGACTCCATGTCAGAGCGCACGCTCATCCTAGTGAAGCCCGACGGCGTCGAACGCGGACTCGTGGGCGACGTGCTCGCCCGCATCGAGCGGAAGGGGTACCGCCTCGACCGACTCGAGCTCGTGCACCCGACGGACGCGCAGCTGGCCGCGCACTACGAGGAGCACGAGGGCAAGCCCTTCTACCAGCCCCTCGTCGACTTCATGAAGTCCGGCCCCGTCGTCGCGGTCATCGCGTCCGGTGAGGGCGTCATCCGCGGCTTCCGCGTGCTCGCGGGAACCACGGACCCCACGGAGGCCGCTCCCGGAACCGTGCGGGGCGATCTCGCCCGCGACTGGGGCGAGAAGGTCCAGAAGAACATCGTGCACGGCTCGGATTCCGTCGAGTCCGCAGAGCGCGAGATCGGCATCTGGTTTCCGGAGAGCGCCTGAGCCGGCTGCTCACCGACAGGCGGCGGACGCCTGAGGGAACCGCAGGCGCCTGAGGGCACCGTGCTGAGTGAACCGCGAGGGCGGGACGGGTCATCGACCGGTCCCGCCCTCGCGGTGTATGGAGTCGGAGCGCTGGGTGGAGTCAGAGCCGAGCGAACTCACACATGAGGGAACTCAGAACAGGTAACTCAGATGAGTGAACCGAAATACGTCCAGAACTGCGTGACCATGGTGGTCGCGATGATCAGCAGCCAGACTCCGGCGATGAGGAGTGGCATCGAGGCGAGGACGCGGAGGACCGTCGAATCCTGCGCGGTCCGCCCGAACGTGCCGCGCAGAACGTTCGCAGCGACGACCACGCAGAACTGCATGATCGTCACGACCCACACGATCATGCACCAGGGGCAGCCGACGCCGATCGTGAAGATCGAGGTGTACTGCAGGAACGTCACCAGCACGATCCCGCCCAGCAGGCCGACTGAGAGTCCGTTCATGACCCAGCGCGGAATATCGACGCGTGTCAGGAGCAGCACGCCCAGGACGATCGGGACGACGAAGGCGACGACTCCGATGAGCTGATTGGGGAACCCGAAGATCTCGGACTGCGGGTAGGCCATGACGCTGCCGCACGAGAAGAACGGATTCAGATCGCAGGCGAGCACAGCGTCAGGGTTCGCGAGGAGCCTGAGCTTGTCGATGGTGAGGGCGAAAGACGACAGGAGTCCCACGACCCCGGTGAGGATGAGGAAGGCGCCCATCCCGCGCTGCCCGGTGAACCACCGGCGGGGCTGTACGGGTGCGGGGGACGCGTCGAGAGTGCTCACTCCGAAAGGATGCCAGCGGGCGGCCGGGTGCGCAAAGGCTGAGAGTCCTTGTCAGGCGGATCAGCGCCGATCGGACGGTACTCCATCGGGCGGTACTCTGCTGGCATGGAGTTCCGGGACTACGACACCAGGCTCGCTGCCTATTGCGTCATCGTCGCCCAGGAGGACGGGCGCGACTGCGTCCTCCTCAGCATGCTCAGCGCCGAGCGGACGCGGTGGGGGAGCATGTGGACTCTGCCGGGTGGGGGAGTGGAGTACGACGAGGGCTTTGAAGGCGCGGCCCTGCGGGAGGTCAGGGAGGAGACCGGCTACGACGCGGAGATCCTGGGTGTGCTCGGCGCTCGGACGTTCACTCCGCAGCGGCGCGGGAGCGGGGAGCCGGACGGGAGGCCGTTCAAGAGCGCCGCGGTCATCTTCGAAGCTGTGGTGACCGGCGGCACGCTCGGCACACTGGAAGTGGGTGGCAGCACGGAGTACGCGGCGTGGGTGCCGATCGATGACGTCGCACCCGGTACTCCGTCCACGACACGCCTGCCGGACCATACGTCCGCCGGGCCGGAACGTGCGCGCGACGGGGTGCGCGTGGTGTCCACGGTCGGATACGCGCTGGATCTGTGGCGCCGTCTTCAGAGAATGCGCAGTCTGCCTGTGACATAATGATCGAAGTGCAGGTCCGTACACACCCGGGCCAGGCCCGCTTCCACCGAGCCGAGCAGCGCACGACGGATTCCTCGTCGTGCGGCACCCTCGCGCCGGTACGCCAAGCAGAAGCGGCACGTGTCAGGCCGCCGCGCGCATTCGCGCGAGCCGGACACGACGCACCGCAGGTTTCCATGCCCGCCGCTGATCGCCGGGCGCTGACGACCGACCGCGGTCGGGACGCAGGTGTGGCGCCCCGATCGTGGGCAGGAGATCCGACCCATGTCCAACACCCACGACGACGACCTGGACCCCACCGAGGGCATCCTGGCCGATCTGGCATCACTGCGCGCCTCGCGCGATGCAGCCGACGACTCCTCCGACTCCGACCCGGACAGACTCTCCGCACTCGATGAGATCGCGGCGGCCGCCGCCCGACTCCGTGAACACGAGGACGACGACGCGGTCCCCGACGACGCTGAGGGCGGGGACGGCGACCGCGACGCCCCCGCAGCCCGCACGGCGCAGACGACGACGGCCTCGGGCCAGGAGTCCAGAGCGCGATCGGCCCGCTCAGAGCGCTCGGCGGGGGCTTCGAGCGGCCTGGTCTTCGAGTCGTACGCATCGGATCGGGACTCCGACGACGAGGATTCCCACAGCTCCTCCGCTGCTCGTTCCGAGGGCGTCTCCCGCTCCGGTGCCCCTTCGGGCGCCGGAGCGCGAGACGACTCGGACGGCGCGTCACCGTCGCCGTCGGTGGATCCGCGCAATCCGTTCTCCCACTCCTCCGATGCCGCGACCGGTGCCTTCGCTCCGGCCGCGGTGCCCGCCGGGGGCGGCCTGCTCTTCCAGCCGCCGCAGGAGGACTTCGCACAGCCGGCGGACCCCGACTGGTACACGGACGATGACTCCGACGACGAGTACGACTCCGAGGACCGCTATGACGATCAGGAGTCCACGGACGACGACGCAGACTCGTCGTCCGACAGCGACAGCACCGGATCGGATGACGACGGTGGGGACGGACGCGGCCGTTCTCGTCGTCGCCGCGGGGGCAGGGGCCGTCGCTCCCGCGGTCGCGACCGCTCCTCGGATGACGGATCCGACGACGAGTCGGACGGCGGCCACAGCGCAGCCGATCGCAGTGGTGACGACGGGTCGACGTCAGACGCGGACGGCGGTCGGCGCGGCAGCCGGCGCGGACGCCGCCGCACGTCGTCCGGCAGCGACGACGCGCATGGCGACAGCGGTGCGGACTCCGGTGCCGGCGGGGACGGCGGCTCGGGCGAGCGGGTCGCCCACGGCGAGTCCGACGACGACGCGTCTCGCAGCGGTCGTTCCGACGGCGGCCAGGCGGTCGGCGATCGGTCCGGTCGACGGTCATCAGGCGACAGCGGCAGTGAGTCCGGAGACTCGTCGGACCAGCGCCATGGCGGGTCGTCCGACGACTCGGGAGACGCCCAGAACGATTCCGACGACGACTCCAGTTCGTCGCGCCGTCGCCGTCGCCGTCGTGGGCGCTCATCCCGTCGCGACGGCGGCGGGGGAGACACCGGATCGACGGGCGACGATCAGGTCACCTCGATCAAGGGCTCGACGCGGCTCGAGGCGAAGCGCCAGCGCCGTCGTGAGGGCAGGGAGGCGGGCAGGCGGCGTCCGCTGCTCACCGAAGCGGAGTTCCTGGCACGTCGCGAATCCGTGGATCGGACGATGCTCGTCCGCGAGCAGACCGACCGCACGCAGCTGGTCGTCCTCGAAGACGGCGTCACCGTCGAGCACTACCTCAGCGAGCACAAGGCGCAGGCCTCCCTCATCGGGAACGTCTACATGGGCCGCGTCCAGAACGTCCTGCCCAGCATGGAGGCCGCGTTCATCGACATCGGCAAGGGCCGCAATGCGGTGCTCTACGCCGGTGAGGTGAACTGGGACGCCCTCGGCATGAACGGCAAGCCGCAGCGCATCGAACAGGCGCTGAGCTCCGGCGACTCGGTCCTCGTCCAGGTGACGAAGGACCCTGTGGGCCACAAGGGTGCGCGGCTGACCAGCCAGATCTCGCTGCCCGGCCGCTTCCTGGTCTACATTCCCGGCAACTCCATGACGGGGATCAGCCGGAAGCTGCCGGACAACGAGCGCGCACGTCTCAAGAAGCTGCTCAAGGAGATTCTTCCGGAGCAGGCCGGCGTCATCGTGCGCACTGCGTCCGAAGGTGCGTCGGACGAGGAGCTGCGACGAGACGTGGACCGTCTCACGAAGCGGTGGGAGTCGATCCAGAAGAAGTCGAAGGCGCCCAAGCCGTCGGCACCCAAGCTGCTCTACAGCGAGCCCGACATGATCGTCCGCATCATCCGCGACGTGTTCAACGAGGACTTCGAAGCGCTCGTCGTCGACGGCGAGGGCGCATGGGACACGATCCACGAGTACGTCGAAGCAGTGGCCCCCGATCTCCTGGACCGTGTGAGCCGCTACGGAGCGGAGGGGACCCCCACCGCGGAGTCCGGTGCCGCCGGCACGGACATCTTCGACCACTTCCGCGTGAACGAACAGATCGAGAAGGCGCTCAGCCGGAAGGTGAACCTGCCTTCGGGCGGTTCGCTGGTCATCGACCGGACCGAGGCCATGACCGTGGTCGACGTCAACACGGGGAAGTTCACCGGATCCGGGGGCAATCTCGAGGAGACGGTGACGAAGAACAACCTCGAGGCCGCTGACGAGGTCATCCGACAGCTGCGTCTGCGTGACATCGGCGGGATCATCGTCGTCGACTTCATCGACATGGTGCTCGAGTCGAACCGCGACCTCGTGACACGCAGGCTCGTCGAGTGCCTCGCACGCGACAGGACCCGTCACCAGGTCGCAGAGGTCACGTCGCTGGGGCTCGTGCAGATGACCCGCAAACGGATCGGCACCGGCCTCGCGGAATCGCTCTCCGCGGCCGGCGAGGATCTGGCGGGTCGCGGACTCATGCTGCCGGGAAGCGACGAGAAGGATGCGGGCGGATCACAGCGCGGCGGCCAGCGCGGCCGCAGCCAGGGGAAGGGCGGCGACGGAGGATCGTCGCGCAGCTCGGACTCACGCCGCGGGTCCGACGGCGGACGTGGCTCGGGCGGGTCGTCGCGCGGGTCGAAGGAGCAGCCTGCGGCACAGGACGACGAGCGGGGCGTGGACGAGCAGACGAGCCAGTCGCGCTCTGCAGTCGCTGCCATCGCGAAGGCCACGCTCAAGAAGTCCGACGAGGAGACCGGCCAGGAGGCGGCTGCAGCGGCGACCGACGCGTCACCGAGCACGTCGGATGACTCGAAGTCGGAGGGACGGAGATCACGCCGCCGAGGCGGCCGTTCGCGCTCGTCGGCGAAGAACACCGATTCGCAGCGCACCGACGGCAGTCCCGCGGAAGAAGGTGCGGCGGATCATCAGGACTCACCCGCCGCGGCGGACACTCAGCCGAAGGCACCGTCCGCCCCGGAGTCGACCGGCCCGATGCCGCTCATGATCGGCGCCGACTCCACGACGACGGTGCAGACGAAGGTCGCGAAGACGGCAGATCGGCCCACGGCTGGACCTGTCACGGAGGACTCCCCGAGCACGACGGAGGACTCTCCGAGCACAGAGACGCTCAGCACCGAGCCGGCGGGCGCAGGTGCGTCGGAGTCAGCGGCTGCCACGACGACGGAGTCACAGGCTCCGGCCGCGCCCATCCTGATGCTCGGCATGGACGACTGACCCGCATCCGCCGCTGATCCTCCGTCCGGCAGGGACCCGGGCATCGCGCCAGCGATGCCCGGGTCCTTACCTTTTCGGTGATCTGTTCATGTCTGCACAGGTAACAATCAGGTAAACAGTGCCGTGTTGTCCGGCCCGGAGTGTGACGTGAGTCATGTGCACTTGTAGTGTCTGTGACCATGAACACACAGACTCTGGCGCACGTGAGCGCGCAGCCTGCCGGACAGGAGCAGGTCGTCAAGATCGAAGAGGCCGTCAACGGCGTCCTCGAACCTGTCGTCACGGCCATCGGCAATGTCGTCTTCTTCGCCGTGGGGCCCGTCCCCATCGTCGTGATCTGGCTGATCGTCGCCGCCGTCGTCTTCACGATCTACTTCGGCTTCATCCAGATCCGCGGCTTCAAAGTCGGACTCGAAGTCGTCTCCGGCAGGTACTCCAGCCCCAGCGACCCCGGTGAGGTCACGCACTTCCAGGCTCTGACGTCGGCAGTCTCGGGCACCGTCGGCCTGGGCAACATCGCCGGTGTGGGGGCCGCGCTCGCCATGGGCGGCCCCGGCGCGGCGTTCTGGATGATCATCGCCGGGCTGCTCGGCATGTGCACGAAGTTCGTGGAGTGCACCCTCGGCGTGAAGTACCGCGAGATCGACGCCGACGGAGTCGTCAACGGCGGCCCCTTCAAGTACCTCCCCGTGGCCTTCAAGAAGTTCCCCCGCGCCGTGGCCAGCGCACTGACCGGCTTCTTCGCCATCGCCATCCTGGTCTTCGGTGTGGCCGGCGGCGGCATGTTCCAGGCCAATCAGACCTATGTGCAGCTTCGCGAGGTCTCCGGCGGCGAGCAGAGCATCATCGCCGGGCCGACGGGTGGGCTGGTCATCGGCCTCCTCATCGCGTTCGTGGTCGGCCTCGTGATCCTCGGCGGGATCAAGTCGATCGGCAGGGTCACCAGTCGGCTCGTGCCGGCGATGGGCATCTTCTACGTGATCTCCTGCCTCATCGTCATCTTCGGCAACCTGGACCAGGTCGGCCCGGCACTCGCCACGATCGTCTCGGGCGCCTTCTCCATGGACAGTGTGGCCGGCGGCATCTTCGGCACCATGGTCGTGGGCTTCCAGCGGGCGGCATTCTCCAATGAAGCCGGCATCGGCTCCGCGCCGATCGCGCACTCGGCGGTGAAGACCCGTCGTCCGGTCTCCGAGGGCTTCGTCGCCCTCCTGGAGCCGTTCCTCGACACGATCGTCGTCTGCCTCATGACGGCACTCACGATCGTCATCGCCGCGGGCGCGGCGTACGACGGTGCACTGGCTGAGTTCGCAGAGACCGGGCTCTCCCCGGACGGCGTGTCGCTCGTCTCGGCCGGGTTCGCGACCATCTCGCCGTGGTGGCCGGTGTTCCTCGCCTTCGCGGTCATGCTGTTCGCGATCTCGACCCTCATCACGTGGGCGTACTACGGCCAGAAGGCGTGGCACTACCTCTTCGGCCGCCGGAAGTCCTCGGACGTCGTGTTCCGCTGCATCCTGCTCGCCTTCATCATCATCGGCTGCATCGCCTCCTTCGGGCAGATCGTGAACTTCGCCGATGCCGCACTGTTCTGCTGTGCATTCGTGAACATCCTCGGCCTCTACATCCTCATGCCGGTCGTCAAGCGTGAGATGAAGGAGTACCTGGCCGATCGGAAGTCCGGCAAGCTCCACGAGCTGGGCGCCGAAGACGATGCGCACCTGCAGAGGATCAGGGAGGAGCAGGGCAATGCCTGACCCGCGTCACTGATCAGGTCTCCTCTCAGACGCGCTGCGCGCCTCGGCACACGCCGGGGCGCGCAGCGCTGTATCGTGGGGGCTCGAGGAGCGTCGGGCGCCCGTCAGGGGCGTCGACGGCGACCCGTGACACCGTGGACACAGGAGGCGGAATGGCCGATATCCCCCGAGAGCTCGCCTCTCTGCGCGACAGCATCGACAATCTCGATGCGGTTCTCATCCACGTTCTGGCGGAGCGGTTCAAGCTGACGGAGCGGGTGGGGCGGCTCAAGGCGGAGCACGAGCTCCCGGCTGCGGACCCGGGACGCGAGGCCCGCCAGGTGGCGCGGCTGCGGACGCTCGCTGAGGAGGCGCACCTCGACCCTGAGTTCGCGGAGACGTTCCTCGCCTTCATCGTCGCAGAGGTCATCCGCCACCACGAGCGGATCGCCGACGAGGCCCGCGGGGCCGGCGGCGGAGACGCCCCAGGGGGCGAGCCCTCGCTTTGACCGCTGATCCACCCGTGCGCTAAGGTTGCTCGTCGGTGCTCTGAGCACCGACGAGCAGATCCCCCCTCGTAATGGGACCTCCGGGATCAGCCGGTCCCCACCGGCGCCGGAATCCAAGGAGGGGTCGCTCCGCACATGGAGAAGCCGCGCGGCATACGGCCGCGCGCAGGAGTGAAGCGAGAGGTACGCACATGGTCTACGCCATCGTCCGCGTCGGCGGCCATCAGGAGAAGGTCAGCGTCGGCGACGTCATCACCGTCAATCGGATCAAGGCGGAGGCCGGCGATTCCGTCGAGCTCCCCGCAGTCCTCCACGTGGATGGCGATACCGTCACCACGGCTGCAGATGCGCTGTCGAAGATCTCGGTCTCCGCAGAGGTTCAGAACGAACTCCGCGGACCCAAGATCGTCATCCAGAAGTACAAGAACAAGACGGGTTACAAGAAGCGTCAGGGCCACCGCCAGGACCTCACCCGACTCAAGATCACCGGCATCGCCTGAGCGACAGCGACATCTGAAGGAGAATACCCATGGCAACAAAGAAGGGCGCAAGCTCCACGAAGAACGGCCGCGACTCGAATGCCCAGCGCCTCGGCGTGAAGCGCTTCGGCGGCCAGGTCGTCAGCGCGGGCGAGATCCTCGTCCGCCAGCGCGGCACTGCCTTCCACCCCGGCGCGAATGTGGGGCGCGGCAAGGACGACACGCTGTTCGCGCTGTCGGCCGGCACTGTCGAGTTCGGCGCGAAGGGCGGCCGCAAGGTCGTCAACATCCTCGCGGGCTGATACCAGCACCTCTGCGAACCGCAGTACGAGCGGGGCGAGTCGATCACGACTCGCCCCGCTCCTGCGTTCTCCGACCCGTACGGTGCGTGGGATCGGCCACCACCGTAGGATCGTGGGTGCGCCCCACCTCCGTCATCCCGTCCCTTCCATCCCTGTGAGGCACCCATGGCCACTGAGTTCATCGACCGCGTCACCCTGCACATCGCAGGCGGCGACGGCGGAAATGGCTGCGTCTCCATCAGACGTGAGAAGTTCAAGCCTCTGGGCGGCCCCGACGGTGCGAACGGCGGCGACGGAGGAACCGTCGTGCTCGAGGTCGACTCGCAGACCACGACGCTCCTGCCCTACCACCGCTCCCCGCACCGCAGGGCAGCTCACGGTGGAATCGGCAAGGGCGATCTGCGCCACGGTGCCGACGGAGGCGAGCTGGTCCTCCCCGTTCCAGAGGGCACCGTCGTGAAGACGAAGACCGGTGAGGTGCTGGCGGACCTGGTGGGCCACGGGACGCGCTACATCGCCGCTGCGGGCGGACGTGGCGGTCTCGGCAACGCCGCACTCGCGTCGAGGAAGCGCAAGGCTCCAGGCTTCGCTCTGCTCGGGATTCCGGGGGAGGAGCGCTCGCTCGTCCTCGAGATCAAGTCGGTGGCGGACATCGCCCTCGTGGGATTCCCGTCTGCGGGGAAGTCCAGCCTCATCGCGGCGATGTCAGCGGCACGGCCCAAGATCGCGGAGTATCCGTTCACGACTCTGGTGCCCAACCTCGGTGTCGTGGAGGCGGGCGGGACCCGCTTCACCGTCGCTGATGTCCCCGGCCTCATTCCGGGTGCCGCAGAGGGCAGGGGACTCGGGCTCGAGTTCCTGCGTCACGTCGAGCGCTGTGCAGGCCTGGTCCACGTGATCGACCTCGCGACGTGGGAGCCCGAACGGGACCCCGTGAACGACCTGCGGGCGATCGAGGCGGAGCTCTCCGACTACGCAGTCGACATCGCCCACGGCGGTGATCTGCTTCCGCTCGACGAGCGGCCGACCCTCGTCGCCCTCAACAAGATCGACGTGACCGATGGTCGGGAGATGGCCGATATGGTGCGCCCCGATCTGGAGGCTGCGGGCTACCGCGTCTTCGAGATCTCCGCCGTGTCGCACGAGGGCCTGCGCGAGCTGTCGTTCGCGATGGCTGGCCTCGTGGAGGCCGAGCGCGCCCGTCGCGAGGCTGATCCCGAAGTGCCGGAGCGGGTGGTCCTGCGACCTCGCGCGGTCGACGACAAGGGCTTCCGCGTCGTCGTCGAGCATGCCGATGATGAGCCCGTCTACCGGATCCTGGGCGACAAGCCCGAGCGATGGATCCTGCAGACGGACTTCGCCAATGACGAGGCTGTCGGCTATCTGAGCGACCGGCTCGATCGTCTGGGAATCGAGCCGGAGCTCTTCCGTGCCGGTGCGGTGCCCGGTTCGACGGTCGTCGTCGGTGCGGGTGACGGAGTCGTCTTCGACTGGGACCCCACGATGGTCGGAGGTGCCGAACTGCTCGGCGGCCGTGGTTCGGACGCACGCTTCGAGGATCGCACGCGTGCAACGCGCCGCGAGCGCAAGGAAGCATTCCACGACCGTATGGATGCGAAGGCGGCGACCCGCGCGGAGTTCGAGGCTGAGCGCGTCGCGGAGAACGTGGCCAGGGAGCGCGAGGCTCGTGCGGAGCAGGCTGCCCGCTCTGCACAGGCGCGTGACGAGGACGGCGGCGAGGACGGGCGGTCGTGATCTCTGAGGCCCTGACCAGGGCCCAGGTGAGCGAGGCGAAGCGGATCGTCGTGAAGATCGGCTCGTCGTCGCTCACGACGATGGCGGACGGGCTCGACCACGACCGGCTGCGCCGGATCGCAGACGTCCTGGGCGCCGAACGCGCCGCCGGCCGGGAGGTCGTCCTGGTGTCGTCCGGAGCTGTCGCCGCAGGACTCGATCCGATGGGCATTTCCCGGCGCCCCAAGGACCAGGCGACGAAGCAGGCTGCCGCGGGAGTGGGACAGAGTCTTCTGATGGCGGCCTACACCCAGGCGCTGGCCGCGCATCGACTGGTCCCCGCGCAGGTGCTGCTCACGGCCGACGATCTCATCCACCGCGCGAAGTACCGCAATGCCCAACGCGCCGTCGAGCGCATGCTGTCTTTGGGGATCTTCCCCATCGTGAACGAGAACGACGCAGTCGTCTCCCACGGCGTGCGGTTCGGTGACAACGACCGGCTCTCGGCACTGGTCGCCCACCTCATCCATGCGGAGGCGCTCGTCCTCCTCTCCGACGTCGATGCGCTGTGCACCGCGCCGCCGGGGACTCCGGGCAGCGAGCGGGTGCCGTTCGTATCGGGCCCCGAGCATCTGGAGGAGCTGAGCATCGGCGGCACCGGTGCGGCAGGGACCGGGACCGGTGGAATGGTGACCAAGGTCCAGGCCGCGACGATGGCGGCCGACTCCGGGATCGCCACCATCCTCACGTCGGCAGACCGCGTGGCGGAGGCCGTCGCGGGCGACGACGTCGGAACGGCCTTCGGCGTGACCCACCGCCGACGATCCACGCGTCTCCTGTGGTTGGCGCATCTCGCGCAGAAGCACGGGACCGTGCACGTGGACGAGGGTGCGGCCCGAGCGGTGTCGGAGAGGGGCCGGTCCCTCCTCGCCGTCGGTGTGACGGGTGCGGACGGCGGCTTCGACGCGGGCGATCCCGTGGACGTCCGCGGTCCCGATAGCGCGCTCGTGGCGCGCGGCATCGTCAACTTCGCCGAGGACGAACTCCCCGCGATGCTCGGGAAGTCGTCGGAGGAGTTGGGCAACACTCTCGGGGCGGACTACCGTAGAGAGGTCATCCACCGGAACGACATGGTCCTCACGGACGCGGTTTTCGAGCAAGGGGAACAATGACGACTGACATCAGCCCACGGGTGGTCCGCGGGGTCACGCGTGTCGTGGCGGCGGCGAAGGGGGCGTCCAGCGGTGTTGCCCAGGCATCGACGCGTCTCAAGGACGAAGCGCTCGAAGCGATCGCGCGGAGTCTGGAAGAGAATGTCGAGGACATCCTGGCGGCGAACGCAGAGGACATCGAGACTGCGCGCAAGCGCGGGATCGACGAGCCGCTCATCGACCGCCTGAGCCTGTCGGAAGCAAGGATCCTGGACATCGCAGGCGCTGTCCGCGAAGTCATTCGACTGCCCGATCCGGTGGGAACGGTGGAGCACGGCAGGACGATGCCCAATGGGATGCGCGTCTCGCAGGAGCGCGTACCGGTCGGAGTCGTCGGTGCGATCTACGAAGCGCGCCCGAACGTCACGGTCGACATCGCGGCGCTCGCGCTCAAGTCCGGCAACGCGGTGGTCCTGAGGGGCGGGTCCGCAGCCCGTTCGTCGAACACGCTCCTCATCGAACTCCTCCGCAAGGCTGCGGAGTCCGTCGGGCTGCCCGCGGCGAGCGTGAGCGGGATCGACGAATTCGGCCGCGACGGCACGACCGTGCTCATGCAGGCACGGGACTATGTGGACCTGCTGATCCCGCGCGGGGGAGCGGACCTCATCTCCACGGTGGTGCACGAATCACTGGTCCCCGTCATCGAGACGGGAGTGGGCAACGTGCACATGTTCGTCGACTCTTCTGCCCCGGTCCGGATGGCCACGGATCTCGTCCTCAACTCGAAGACGCATCGTCCCAGCGTCTGCAATGCGCTGGAGAACCTGCTGATCCATGAGAAGGCTGCCAAGCGGGTGCTGCCGAAGATCCTCACGGCGCTGCACGCGGCCGGCGTCGTGGTGCGTGCAGACAAGTCCGTCGAGGAGTTCGCTCCGGAGGGCATGAAGATCCGGCGCGTCACACGGCGGGACTGGGCCAAGGAGTACCTCGGCCTCGAACTGGCCGTGAAGCTGGTGGCGAACGTCGACGAGGCGATCGAGCACATCCACGCGTACACCTCCGGCCACACCGAAGTCATCGTGACGAACGACCTGTCGAATGCCGACACCTTCGTCCAGGCGGTCGACGCCGCGGCTGTGGGAGTCAATGTCTCGACCCGCTTCACCGATGGCGGACAGCTCGGTCTGGGTGCCGAGGTCGGGATCTCGACGCAGAAGCTCCACGCACGGGGTCCGATGGGCCTCGACGCGCTCACGACCACCAAATGGATCATGCGCGGCAGCGGGCAGATCCGCACGTAGCCGCATGCAGCCGGAGTTCGGGCGGCGGGCCGCTTCTGCAATCGCCGATACGACATGAGAGACTTGTCCCGAACTATCGACCACAGACACGAAATCGAAGGACGTAGACCATGGCGACTTCCATCCTCGCTTCCGTTGCGGCGACCCCGCACGTCGTGTACGAGCTCCCGATCCCTCCGATCGGCTTCGGGCTCATCACCTTCGCGATCCTCATGTTCCTGGGCGTCATCACGCTGTCGTGGAAGGGCATCGCACACCGCCACTGATACGTTCGTCGAACTACGACTTCTCAGCGAGTGAATCCCGTCCACGCAGACGTACCGCCCCGCCGCATCGGTGTCATGGGCGGTACTTTCGATCCCATCCACCACGGTCACCTCGTCGCCGCGAGCGAAGCAGCGGCGACCTTCGAGTTGGACGAAGTGGTGTTCGTGCCGACCGGCCGGCCATGGCAGAAGGAGGAGCGCCAGGTGTCCGCCGCGGAGGACCGCTACCTCATGACGGTCATCGCGACGGCATCGAACCCGCGCTTCACGGTGTCGCGTGCGGACATCGATCGACCGGGACACACCTATACGATCGACACGCTGAGGGACCTCCGCCAGGTGTACGGTGAAGGCGCGGACATATTCTTCATCACGGGCGCAGACGCGCTCGCGCAGATCCTGTCGTGGAAGGATTCGGACGAACTCTTCGCCCTCGCGCACTTCGTGGGCGTATCCCGTCCCGGGCACGCGCTGACCGGCGATGGACTGCCGACCGGCAGGCTCAGTCTGCTGCAGATCCCAGCGCTCGCGATCTCGTCCACCGAGTGTCGAGAGCGTGCGGAGAAGGATCTGCCCGTCTGGTACCTGGTGCCGGACGGCGTCGTCCAGTACATCGCTAAGCACAATCTGTACAGGAGTGACATTGGCTGAGAAGTTCATGACGCGACGGGAGCGCCGCGAAGCCGAGCGCCGCGCGGCAGACGAGGCGTACGACGCTCAGCAGTCGCCTGAGGCAGAAGAAGCAGGGGCGCCTGCTGAGACTCTTGACAAGGAGCCGGAGGCGACGACCTCTCCCGCACCGGATGAGGCGCCTGCGGACGCTCCCGAACCGGAGCCCACGACTCCCGGCACTCCTGCAGGGACTGACGCTCCCGCAGAGACTGACGCTCCCGGAGGCATTGACGCTCCCGCAGAGACCGACACACCCGCAGAGACTGACACACCCGCAGAGACTCCTGAGGTGCCCCGGTTCGCATCACGCGGCGAGCGCAAGAGGTTCCTGCGCGAGCACGACCTCCCGTCGGACATCTCGACGGCCGCTATTCCCCAGGTTCTGGCCGAGCGAGATGCAGGAGACGCCACGGCTGAAGCGTCGACAGGAGACGCGCCCCAGGACGCTTCGGATCAGGACGCTTCGGATCCGGACGGTTCCGGTGGTGGCCAGTCCGCAGCCGGCACTCAGCCAACCGCAGCAGTCGCAGGCACGCCCGCTGAAGAGTCCGCTGCCACGGCCCCGGAGATCCACGCCGACTCCAGCGCGAACCAGGGGCCCGCAGGGGAAGCAGACGTCGAACCTGCGGGGGTCACAGACCTCGACGAGAACGTCTCCGAAGCGGAAGAACCGGTCGACGAGGACGTGGAGGCACTGCCGGCCGACGCTGACGCGGCCACAGCACCCGATGCGGCCACCGCACCCGGCGCGGCTACAGCACCCGGCACGGTCACGGCACCCGACGCGGCCTCAGCACCCGACGCGGCTTCAGCACAGGCCGACGGCGATACCGACACGGATGCTGACCTGGTCGCGGACGAGTCAGCTGAGGGTGCGGACCGGGATGCCGCTGCCGCGAGCGACCCGACGGCAGACTTCGATCTCGCGCGGCATCGCGTCGATGCGAGCCCGTCCGGCCCCGATTTCGAGACCAGTTCCACGGCCGTCATCGCGCCGTCCGCCATCGGCGACTTCGATGCGCCACTGCGCCGCCGCACTCCCGTGGTCAAGCCTCCGACGGGCTCGAACATCCGCGTCGTGACCGGAGCCCTGCCGATCATCACCCCGGAGGACCTCGATGAGAACCCTCCGACGACCCCGCTGGCGGCGATCGATGAAGCATCGCTCGGTACCGGCACGTTCAGCACCGCCTCGCGCGCATCAACCGGTCAGGCCACCGTCGCAACCGCCGCTCGCAGTGACGTGTGGCATGGTGCCGGGGCTGGCGGCGCCGACGAAGAAGAGGACTCCGATGAACTCGAAGAGCCGCCGGCCACGCCCATGAGCGCTCGGTCCGTGACGAACGAGGACGGCGAGATCCTGGTCGCCGAACGCAATTCCATGGTCCCGTACATCGTCCTGGGCGCTGCGGGCTTCGTCGCCCTCGCCCTGGTCGTCATCGCTCTGTTCCTGCTCCTCTGACCGCATCCCGGAAGGACCTTGTGTCAGCCACACCTGAAGCCGTCTCCCTCGCCCGATCCGCCGCCTTCGGCGCCGCTGAGAGGCGCGGATCGGACATCGTCGCGCTGGACGTCAGCGCGCAGCTGGTGATCACGGACGTGTTCGTCGTCGTATCGGCCTCCTCGGAGCGTCAGGTTGCGGGCATCGTCGATCGAGTCGAAGAGCTCCTGCTCGAGGAGCACGGAGCGAAGCCCGTACGCCGGGAGGGGAAGAGCGGGGGCCGCTGGGTCCTGCTGGACTTCGCCGATATCGTCGTGCACGTCTTCCATCAGGAGGATCGGGAGTTCTACGCGCTGGAGCGCCTGTGGAAGGACTGCCCCGTGGTCGACGTGGCGGAGGCCGTCGCCTCGGCCGAGGCCATCGCGCCGGCTGATCCCGGATCCGAGGAGGAGTGACGGTGGTTCGATCACTCACGCTCCTGCGCCACGGACGCACCTCCTACAACGCCGAAGGTCGGTTCCAGGGCCAGGTGGACGTCCCTCTCGACGAACTCGGCGAGGCACAGGCCCGTGCGGTAGGGGTGCACCTCGCGGGGTCATCGACCGTTTCGCGCATCGTGTCATCGGACCTGCGCCGTGCCGCGCAGACCGCTCAGGCCCTCTCCGATGAGGCGGATGTCGCAGTGGAGTTCGACAGTGCGCTGCGGGAGATCTCCGTGGGCGACTGGGAAGGCCACACCCGCGATGAGGTCGCGACGATGTGGCCGGATGAGCTCGATGCCTGGCTCGCCGGAGTCGACATGCGCCCGCCCGGTGGAGAGAGCCGTGATGAGTCGGCGACGCGCGTCCACGGTGCGATCACGCGGCTGGTTGCGGAATCCGGCGCGGACAGCGACCTCGTGGTGGTCGCCCATGGTGCTGTCATCCGCGGAGCAGCGGAGATGCTGCTCGGGATGGAGCACGGCGAAGGTCGTCTGGGCGTGCTCTCCAACTGCACGTATGCGCGGCTGAGCCCGGGCCGCGACGGCTGGGTGCTGCGCAGCTGGGAAGGCGGAGCCGAATCGGTCGCGCTCGCGCGTCCGGGCGAGGACGCCACGGTCGTCGCCGCGCGCTGAGCGCACTCTCCAGCCGCTGAGCGCACATACTCTCCAATCCCTGAGTACCAGCCCACCAGGCAGCCCACCAGGCAGCCCTCCACGCAGTCTTCCAGGCAGTCATCCCACCAGACAGTCATTCCATCAGGCTGCGTGCCAGTTCCAGCAGGGTGCGGGCCGACGAGTCCCAGGAGTGAGCAGCCGCCCGCTGCGGCGCGGCGGCCGAAGCCCGGGACCACTGGGCAGGGTCCTCCAGGCTGCGGACTGCACGGGCGAAGTCCTGAGGGTCGTCGGGATCGGCGAACCGCGCGGGGGAGCCGGCAGTCTCCGTGCCGCCTGCGATCTCGCGGAAGATCGGCATGTCCGTCAGGACGACGGGGACCCCGCGTGACAGGGCTTCGACGACGGGCAGACCGTATCCTTCGGCGCGCGAGGCCGTGACGAGTGCCGTCGCGCGATCCAGCAGCGAGGCGTACTCCTCATCACTGATTCCACGGTGGAAGACCGCACGCGCACCGTCCGGCACGAGTGCACGCAGCTCTGCCTCTCGCCGCGGTGAGATGCGCGAGGCCAGGTGCAGCGTGTATCCGGGCAGCCACGCGAGCGATCGGACCAGGGCCTCGGCGTTCTTGTAGGGCAGGAACGCGCCCATGTAGACGAGGGTGCGCGCGTCGTGCCCGCTGGCGCGTGCGGGCAGCGGGTCGACCGGGTCAGCCGCATTCGGGACGACCGTCGGTGGCCGACGCGTGAGTGAGTGCTCGACCATGAGGTCCCGTGTGGTCTGCGACACCGTCGCGACGGCATCTGCGCGATCGAGCAGCAGCCGCTGTGGCCAGTACGACGTGTGGAACGCGCGCCAGAGGCCCCGGATCGGCAGCGGGAGGTCCCGCGGCGGAGTGGGGTATGCGTAGTAGATGAGGTCGTGCAGGGTGAGTATCAGCTGGTAGTCCCTGCCCCACGAGCCCATGGTCTGCATGGGGGAGAAGACGATGTCCGGATCCAGCTTGTTCACCTGGCGGGCCAGGAGGGGCTCTGCCGGCGACGTGGGGGCCGAGACCCGATGGGTGGGAACGGGAGGGAGCATCTCGACCTGCCGGGGGTCGCTCACGAGCGCCTCGACAGACACGGTCGGATCCACTGCGGCGAGACGCGTGAGACCGCCCAGGATCCCCGCTCCGTACCGAGAGATGCCGTCATGCCGCGGCCAGCGGGTGTACCGCGCATCGAACAAGAATCTCATGCTCCTCAGCGTATCCGCCCCGCCAGGTCCCGAGCGGCGGCGACTTTGCACCCCTTTCACACGACTCTGTAAGGTGAAGTAACTGAAACTTCTACCTCCGGACGACGCTGTCACTGCCGTGAGGAACTGACAGCGAACCGGAGGTGAGCGAGGGTGTCGATCGTGTGGACACTGGGTGTGCTCGCGGTGATCGTGGCTCTCACGCCCGCCATCACCGCGCGCCTCGGCAGGCATTCGGGCTGGGTGCTCGCTGCGGGGTATCTGGCTGCGACCGCGACCTTCCTGCCGGCCGTGAAGGCGGCTCTCGACGGTGCGCCGCTCGAATGGACGCGTCCGTGGATCCCGGGCCTGGGAGTCGAACTGGCGTTCCGCGCAGACGGGATCGGCGTCGTCTTCACCCTCATCGCCCTGCTCGTGGGGGCTGCGGTGCTCGCCTACTCCACCGGCTATCTGGGCGCTGGCCGACAGCTCAGCTTCTACTGGCTGATGTGCACCTTCACGCTCGCGATGACCGGGCTGGTCCTGACCGATGACCTGCTGGTCCTGTTCCTCTGCTGGGAAGTGACCAGCCTCGCCTCCTTCCTGCTCATCGCGCGGTCCGGCACCACGGCCGAGGCCCCCTCGATGAGGACTCTCCTCCTCACCTTCCTCGGTGGGCTGACACTCCTGGTGGCGATCGCCGGAATCATCGTCGTCACCGGGACGACCCGCATCAGCGAAGCGCTCACGTCGGCGGCCTGGGAGGGTGCCGATCCCGCGCTCGTCGCGACGATCGCCGTGCTGGTCGCAGTGGCGGCGATGACGAAGTCCGCACAGTTCCCGTTCCACTCCTGGCTGCCCGACGCCATGGCCGCAGCGACCCCTGTGAGTGCCTACCTGCACGCCGCCGCAGTCGTGAAGGCGGGTGTCTTCCTGCTCATCCGCTTCAGCCCCGCCTTCAACGATGTTCCGGCCTGGAACGGACTCCTCATCGTCGCGGGGCTCGTCACGACAGCACTCGGCGGATGGTTCGCACTCAACCAGTCCGACATCAAGAAGCTGATGGCCTACTCGACCGTCAGCCAGTTGGGACTCATCACCGCCGCGATCGGTGTGGGCACGGAGATGGCGATGGTGGCGGCGGTGCTCCACGTGATCGCCCACGCGCTCTTCAAGTCCGGTCTGTTCATGATGGTGGGCGTCATCGACCACGTGGCTCACACCCGTGAGGTCGGCAGGATCCCGCGGCTCATCGGACGCGCACCCGCCTCGTTCGCGGTCGTGGTGGTGGGCTGCGCCTCGATGGCCGGGGTGCCGCCGATGCTGGGCTTCGTGTCGAAGGAGTCCGTGTTCACGGGCCTGCTCGACGCTCCTGGGGCCGCGTGGACGGGCTGGGCCGCACTGATCGCCGGTGCAGCAGCCTCAATCCTCACGTTCGCCTACTGCGCCAAGCTCGTCTTCGGCTCATTCGTCGACGGCGACGCACCCCAGGACGACGAACTCGGTTCTCAGTCGCCGGTCATGCTCGTGTTCGCTGCGCTGCCGATCCTCGCGTCCGTCCCGCTGGCCTTCATGCTCCCGCAGCTCGAGCGCCTAGTCGTCCCCGCGGTGACAGCCGCGCTGCCGGGCACGGCGCCGGAACCGCATCTCGCTCTCTGGCACGGTCTCACTCCTGAACTGGCTGCGACGACGGCGATCTTCGCGATCGGAGTCGTCATCATCGTCGCGCGCCGCAGGGTGTGGCGGTTCTTCGGTCGTGCCGTCCTCCCCTTCGACGGGGCGGACGTCATCAACGCGATCGAATCGGCGTTCATCCGTCCCGCCCACGCACTCTTCCGCTTCACTGCACCTGTGCGCGCCGCCCGGCACGTGGTTCCGGGCCTGGGACTGCTCGCCGTCGTGATACTGGCCGGAGTCGCAGCGATCGTGCAGGGACCGGGTCTGCCCCCCTTGCAGGAAGGGCTCAATCGCCCCATCGATGCGGTCCTCCTCGTCCTGATCACGATCGCAGTCGCGGTCGCCTGCCTCGCACAGTCGCGGATGACAGCAATCGTGGCCCTGTCCGCCGTCGGCATCCTCGCGACCGTCCAGATCATGTCGCTCGGGGCGCCGGACGTCACCCTCACGCAGCTCCTCGTCGAGGCCATGACGATCATCATCATGATGCTGGTGCTGCAGAAGCTCCCCCGCACCTTCTGGAAGTATCCGCGCAGAGCCCAGCTCAAGCGCGGAGCGTTCGCCCTCCTCATCGGCGTCTCCATGGGTGTCGCGACGTGGGCGCTGGTGGGTCGCCGCGAGCGCTCCGATCTCGCGATGTACTACCTCGAGCAGGCTCCCGAGGTCTCCGGCGGCGACAACATCGTGAATACGATCCTCGTCGAGTTCCGCGCTCTGGATACACTGGGCGAGCTCACGGTGCTCGGCATGGCCGGCATCGCGATCGTGGCCGTCATGTCGTCGGTGCGCGACCGATACATCGATCCTCCCGCCTCGGATGTCCCCGAAGTGCCGCGCACTCCGTACGTGCGGCTCGGCCACACCGCGGCGCAGCGTGCTGCGTTCGTCGCCTGGCCGAACGTGATTCCGGTCCAGCTCACGGTCCGTCGCCTGATCCCGATCCTCGTCATCACCTCGGCGATCGTGTTCTGGCGCGGGCACAACGAGCCGGGCGGAGGCTTCATCGCCGCCCTCATCGGGTCGGCAGTCATCGGACTGCTCTACATGTCGACGACCACGGATCGTGCGATCGGTCCGCCGCAGGCGCCTGTCGGACTGATCGGCGGCGGGGTGCTCATCGCAGTCCTCACCGGTGGTGTGGGTCTCATCTTCGCCGGTTCGTTCCTCGAGCCGTTGCACGGCTACTTCCTGGGCGAGCACTTCACGACCTCGATGCTGTTCGACGTGGGTGTCTACATCGCGGTGCTCGGCCTCATCCTCATCAGCTTCAACCTATTGGGGACCTCCGATTCCGCGTTCACCCCCGCGGGCGACGACGTCCTGGTCGAGGGGACCATGATCCGAGACGTCGACGACGAGACGACTGAGAGCACGCGCGAGCGCGTCGACGAGATGGTGTACGGCGAGATGTCGGGCCCCATGGATTCGGTGCGGGGTGAGCGCCCCTCCTGGTGGCGCCGGACCCCGGACCAGCGCAAGCGGCGTCGACGAGCGCACACGGCGTCCATGTCCCGTGGTCGGGAGTCAGAGGGGAACGGATCATGATCCTCGCTGTGACAGTTGCGGTCCTGGTGACCGGCGGTGTGTATCTCACGCTGCAGCGCTCGATGGTGCGCGCGGTCTTCGGGATGACGATGATCTCCCACGCGGCGAACTTCATGCTGCTGGCCTCCGGGGTGTCCGCGTGGCGCGGCGAGCCGCTCAACGGCCGCACTGACGTCACGCTCGCCGCCGATCCGCTTCCGCAGGCTTTCGTCCTCACCGCCATCGTCATCACGCTGGCCATCACCATCTTCATGTTGTCGACCGCGGTGTTCGGCCACGACGACGACCAGTACCGTCTTCCGGAGACAGGGGAGGAGCGCTGATGGAGAATCCTCCTATCGCAGCACCCGGCGATTCCGCACTGCTGCTTCTGCTCCTCGCCGTGCCGCTCGCCGCCACCGCGCTGAGCACACTCATCAAATCGCGGGCATTCGACCGCACACTGCTCATCGGCGTACCCGTCTTCGTGGGTGCTGCGGCGGTCGTGCTGCTGGTGCTCCACGTGGATCAGCCGGTGATCGCCCATTCCGTGGGCGGGTACCTCAACGGGCTCGCGATCCCGATCGTGTCGGACAGCTTCGCCGCTCTGCTCCTGCTCGTGACGAGCATCGCGTCCGTCCTGTGCGGCTGGTTCCTCATCTCCACGGGCGAGGACCAGTACCGCTTCGTGCCCGCGCTCATCCTCATGATGGTGACGGGTGTGTACGGCACGATCCTCACCGGCGATCTCTTCAACATGTTCGTGTTCGTCGAGGTGATGGTGCTCCCGTCCTACGCACTCATCGCGGTGACGGGCACATGGCGCCGACTGGGTGTCGCTCGGATGTTCGTCATCGTGAATCTTCTGACCTCGACGCTCCTCTTGGCGGGGGTGGGCTTCGTCTACGGGACGATGGGCACCGTGAACATCGGGACACTCGCGGCGATGGACGAGATCGACGCACCGGGCCAGCTCGCTCTGGGCGTCGTGGTCGTGGCGTTCCTCATCAAGGCCGGCGCCGTGCCCGCGCACACCTGGCTGGTGCGGTCGTACCCCAACACATCCGCCGGGATGATGGCTCTGTTCTCCGCACTCCACAGCAAGGTCGCGATCTATGCGATCTTCCGGATCTACGGCACGATCTTCGGGGAACCACCCGCGTGGACGTGGGCGCTGGCGATCGTCGCGGTCGCATCGATCCTCGTGGGCTCGCTGTCCGGCATGGCGGAGAACCGTGTGCGCAACACCCTCGCCGTGCAGATGACATCCGGCGTGGGGCACATCCTCGTGGGCGTCGTCCTGCTCACGTCGGCGGCACTCCAGGCAGGAATCTTCTACACCGTCCATCACATCCTCACGATGGCGGGGCTGCTCCTGGTGTTCGGAGCCGTGGAGCAGACGTACGGCACCGGGCTGTATCGGAAGCTGACGGGACTCGCGAGACGAGAGAAGGCGACCGCCGTCCTCGTCGTGCTGGGGCTCTTCTCACTCGTCGGGCTGCCGCCGACATCGGGACTGTGGGGCAAGGTGGGACTGGTCGTGGCAGCTGCCGTCCCCACGGACGGCGACTCCACATCCGTCATGGGCTGGGTGCTCATCGCGGCGATCATCGTCGGTTCCGCCCTGAGCCTCTTCGCCCTCATCCGGCTGTGGCGCGGCGTCTTCTGGGGCGATGATCCGGACACGTACTATCCCGACGGCCGCCTCACCGGGCGATCACGGGCGACGTCCCTGACCGCTGATGTGCGGATACCCGCCCGGCTGCTGGTTCCGGGCGCGGTCCTCATCGGTCTGTCCGTGATGCTCTTCATCGCGCCGCAGCCGCTCATCGACGTGACGCAGAGGTCTGCGGACGGACTGCTCTCCAACGGCGACTACATCAGGGCGGTGCTCGGCCATGGTTAATCCGCTCAGGCTCATCGGATACTTCCTCTGGATGGGCAAGGAGATCGTGACCGGCACGGTCGATGTCATCGTCGCTCTGTTCACCCCTCGGGGGTACAGCAGCCCGATGATCGTCCAGCTCCCGCTGCGGTGCACAACGGATCTGGAGATCACGATGTTCGCATCCTCGATCACGATCACTCCCGGCACACTCGTCGCCGCGATCGCGGCGAGCGATGGAGCCGACGATCCGCCCACATTGTTCGTGCACGTGCTCTTCGCCGGCTCCGAGGACGAGGCGATGACTGATCTCTACGACATGGAGAGGCGATTGCTGACGGCGATGCGCGGCAAGCCGCCCCGTCCTGCGCTCGAGGTCTTCGGGAGGGATGAAGCATGACATTCGTCTTCTGGACCGCGATCGCGATCTTCGCCGTCGCGATCGGTGTGGGGCTCGTGCGGGTGGCATCGGCGAAGGATCTGGGCTCACGTGCGATCATCGGAGACCTCGTGTACTTCGCCGCTATCGGCATCCTCACGATGATCGCGATGCTCACCGACATATCGATCATGCTCGATGTGATCTTCCTGTCGTCGCTGCTGGGCATCCTCGCGACGATCGCACTGGCCCGGATCCTCACGAGGGGGCATCGCTGATGACCACCGCCATCGATGTCTTCATCGCCTTCTGCGTCCTGAGCGGTTCCCTGCTGGTTCTGACCAGCGCGCTCGCGATGTTCCGCGCGAAGGACGCGCTGTCCCGGATCAACGTGTTCTCACCGGCGACCGGTCTGGGCATGCCGCTGGTCATCGTGGGATGCTACGTGTACCTGCTCCAGCGGGAGGGCTTCTCCCTCTACCACCTGTTCATCGGGCTCGTCGGGTTCGCCTCGCTCATCATCGTCAGCTCGATCGCTTCGAACACGCTGTCGCGCGCGACCCTGCTGTCGGGCTCACCGGTGCACAGGTACACGCGTCCCAATCGCCTGGCGTACGCCCGCGGCGAGGACCCGCACGTCGATGGTCCTGCTGCGATGCATGAACCCGACGAGGCGCAGGTGGGCGACGAAGCGCAGGTGGGCGACGAGCCCCGCGGCGACGACCCGGCGGGCAACTGACCGCCGAGTCCCGGCAGCGTGCGCGTCCTGCACGCGCTTGTCCCCGCCGTCAGTCCTGATCCATCGTGCGCGCGAACGTCTCGATCGCGTCGGCCACCGCGGCAGGGCGTTCGTAGTGGAGCAGATGGCCCACTCCCGTCAGTGTCTCCGCGTCGACCGGAACGTGCCTCTCGCGCAGATCGGCCACGAAGCCCCGGGCCGCCTCGATCGGCGCGATGAGGTCGTCGTCGCCGGCGACCACCAGCAGGGGGCCCGACGTGCGCGCCAGTTCGGCTGCGACCTCGGCGACGGTGTGCTCGGTCGAGACGCGGTACGCCTCTGCCAGCGACCGCCGGTCCGCGTACTCAGAGAAGTGGCGTGCGTGCTGATCGTGGATGAAGCGCCGGGTCATGCGATCGGATGACGTGGCCATCACCTCGCTCATGCCGCGGACGATGAAGGGGTTCGCGAGCAGCGCGGAGCCCAGCCGGTCCGGCAGAGCAGCGCCTGCGGCGTAGTAGAGGCGGGTGAGCTGGGTGAGCAGCCGTGCGGAGCCCTCGAGAGCCGGCTGCACGATGGGGGAGAGGAGTCCCACACCGCAGCTGATGTCCGGTGAGTGCGCGTAGGCATGTGCCGCGAGCACGGATCCGAAGCTGTGTCCGACCAGGGTCGGCCGTGCGCCGGACGCCGATTCCGCCGCGGCGCAGAGGGCCTGGATGTGGGTGGTGAATGCAGCGAGGTCGAGTCCGGCTCGGGGCACGGGAGCACTGCCGAATCCCGGGAGATCGGGGACCCAGACATCGCGGTCGCGCAGCTCATGGGCGATGAGGGCGAGGCCGTGGTGGTCCCCGCGGAAGCCGTGGATGAGCACGAGGGGCCTTCGGCGCGTCGACGGTGCGTCTGCCGAGCTCCTCGCCGGGTACAGCCAGACTGCAGGTGGAGCGGCTGCCGTGCGCACGGTGGCGGCGGAGGAGGCGGCAGCCGCCCGCGGCGGTGAGTCCGGGGATGGACCACTCGGGAACGGCCAGGGGAAGTCGCTGCCGGCAACGAGCCTCTGAGAGGGCGGGAACTGCATAGTCGGAGTCTACGGTCACCGCCCGTCGCTCGTTTTGCATTCGACTGCGAGTCGACCTAATATGTATCGAGTCGCCCGGACGCGGGAGGACACCTACGGGGGTATGGCGCAGTTGGTAGCGCGTCTCCATGGCATGGAGAAGGTCAGGGGTTCGAATCCCCTTACCTCCACGTAGATGAGCAAGCGGAAGAAGCCCCGTCGGATGACGGGGCTTCTTCGCATTCACCGCGCCCGTACCCCACGGGTCCTGCCGTGCGCGGGGACGCTGGGGGTTAAAGGCCAAAAAGTGTGTCTGGCTTGGGCGTGTCTACCGGGATCTTCCTCCCCATCCTTGCTGGATCCCGTTGCCGTCTTCCGGGCTGAACGCGGTGTCATAGGCAGCTGGCCCGATCTGTTCCTCGGCGATGCTGGGTGATCGCTTCGGTGTGAATCGCCCCGGGTTTAATGGAGACATCGATAACCCGGAAGGATGGGCGGCATGGTCGCACCACGAAAGTACCCCGACGAGCTACGCGAGCGAGCCACGAGGATGGCGATCGATGCGCGCAAAGAT
>NZ_FXZM01000044.1 GCF_900169175.1 Brevibacterium jeotgali
AGGAGGCAGAACGCGTCAAGATCGGGGGTCGTGAAGCTAGGCTTGCCCATGTCGAGGTCTTCCGGATGGAGAGTGTGAGAACTTCCATCTTCAGGGAGACCTCGACGTCTACCCAGGCAACGACACGGACGGACCCACAGCACCAGGCTCTACACCCTCATCTGCGAAGAGCCGGTTTAATGCCTGATGGAGTGCGTCTTCGACAAGACTCGTGCGCATATGCTCGGCGATCGACCACCCCACCAGACGCTTCGAGTACAGGTCGATGACCGTGGCCAGATACAGGTTCTTGCCCTCCGTCCCGTATGGGAGGTAGGTAATGTCGCCGACGTACCGTCTGCCCGCCTCGGAGGCGCTGAAGTCCCGCTCGAGCAGGTCCGGGAACACCTGCGCGCCGGGATCCTTGACCGTCGTGATCCGTGGCTTGCGCAGATGCACCCCGACGAGCTGATTCTCTCGCATCAGCCGGGCGACCTTCTTGTGATTGACGGGACCCTCCACCCGGGGATCGCGGGCAAGCTCCACGCTCATCCGCCGGTACCCATACGTGTGGTCCCGTTCCTCGTGCACGGCCTGCATCCTGGCCACAAGACGTGCGTCGGCCTCCTGCCGCTGCCGGCGCGCGGCCCGACCCTCGCGCCACGCGTAGAAGCTCGACCGCTGGATGCCCAGCACAGTACACATCCGCTTCACCCCATGGGCGTGACGGTGGTCGGCGACGAGCTGGAAGCGGATCACCAGGTCGTCTCGGCCGCGAAATACTTCGTGGCCTTCTGCAGGATCGTCCGCTCCTCTGTGAGCCTGTCGACATCACCGCGCAGCGTCTTTCTCTCGTCCCGCAAGGTCTCGTTCTCGATGCGCAGGCGGGCCAGCTCCTCCTCGGGCATCTCCGGCTCCGTCCCCGCGCCGTCGGGACGTGTTGGCACCTTCCCGGCCGCTTTGCGGGCCTTGTGGACCCACGTCTTCAGTGTCGCGCGGGCGATCCCCAGATCAGCAGCGGCGCTCGAGTACGACAGCTCGGGTCGCGACTCGTACAGCGCCACGGCGTCGGTCTTGAACTCATCGGAGTACATGTTCGTCGGCATAGTGGTAACTCGCATTCTCCGGCCCAGTATGGGCCAGCCTCAGCGTGTCCACCACCCGGGGGTCAGCCCCACCGGGTCCGCCGGACTCTGCTGACAGGAGCGGGTCTTCTCACCGAGAAGCAGCATGCGCGACTCGAGGAGGTGTTCGCCGACCAGCGCCATGTCGAGGTTGAAGCGACCTGGGGTGTGTATCAGGA
>NZ_FXZM01000002.1 GCF_900169175.1 Brevibacterium jeotgali
CCGTCTTCATGGCGAGATCGGGCACGTGCCTCCTGTCGAGTTCGAAGTAGTCCACGCGCAGCTGCCTGCTCGGGCGTTGGCATCAATTTCCAGATAGAAATCCCTCTACAAAACTCGGGGCTTGACAAAGCCCGCGATGCGGCATGGCCCGCAACAACAGAGTGCCCGGGCTGCCGAGCACTAGCAGCGGGGGGATGGCCATCATTAAGGTCAGCTGCTGGAACATGAATACGGAGAACATCCGGAATCCGTAGCCTTCGACACCAGCGCCCATGGTCACCGCGAGGGCAGCACACCCCAGCAGGAAGCACAGGGCCCGCCACACCGGCCACCGCCGGCCTCCACTCCACAACCGGATTGCTCCGGCCAAATTCAGCAGCCCCATCACCACGGCGATACCCGGGAGGAGGGGAAGGGGCTGCACCGTAGGAGCCAAGAAGGTCTCCAGGCTGGGTCGGGATCCAGACCGGTCCATTCATGCTGAGATCATCCATAGTCACCAATGCATCGACAGTAACCGCTCCATTCTTCCACAGGCCTGACCCCTGAGTGGTGGACACGGCTTTGTGTACTGTCAGGCGGCATAGTCCAGCGTAGGAGAGCACTCAGGGGTCAGGCCCACCTTCGATCACCCACAAGGTGTCTGCATCGGCTTCGGTGCGGCGGGCGACCCAACTGTTGGCCCGGTTGATCCCGGCGGCTGTAGTGGGAAACGACCCTGGCTACGAGGCGGGGGCGGGTAGCCGACGCCCTGTGGGTCCAGGAGTGCGATCGCCTAGTCAGTCGCGAGCGGCTACCGGCAAAGCAGTATTTGAAGCGGAAGCAACCTTGGGGGAGCGGGGCTTCAACAGCAAGAAAGCAGCGGCGCTCAGCAGTGGCATGGTCCCGGTCAGTATGAGGCCGGTGGCGGCGCGTTGCTGATCGGCAAGCGGGGCAACGCCCCAATCTCTGCCGAGTCCGGTGAACCACTCCGGTTGCAACAGGACCGGTGAGGTCGCGATGAGCACCGCCCATGCTCCTACTGCGATCGCGACCGAGAGCACGGTCAGAATCCGCCGACTGTCACCCGGGACGCGAAGAACGCTGGCAGCGAAAAGCAGGCCGGCCAGCAGCGCGGCAGTATTCGCCAGCTCTTGGCCGACGAGTGTATGCAGGGCCAGGGGGAACAACGGCGTGTAGTAGAAGCCAATCGCCACGGCCACGACCAGCACAGCCGTCACACTCGGGCGCGAGAGCATCTGCCCGAGAGCTGAGGTCTTCCAGGCGCGCACGAACTCGTACCATCCTGTCGTCCCGTCGGTCCGCGGCCGGGCCAGGAGACTGGTCAGCCTGTGGGGGTGTCCTGCGATGAGCAGCGTGGACACGACGAACACCAAGACCAGGTGGCGCAGAGAGTGGATGCTGAACAGGATGGGAGCGTAGATATTGGGCACACCACTCGTCGCGTAGACGAGAACCACCAGTCCGGCGACGAAGGCCGCCGTCCGCAGGAACGGCCATGACCGCCCCGTTGCCCGCAGTCGCAGTACCCCGGCAGCATAAGCGGTGAGAGCGAGGACAGCCACGGCGATCCACAGCCAATCGAACCGCCACTGTGTCACCCATTCCGCTAGGCCCAAAGGGGGCGGAAGGATGTAGTCAGTCAGCACTTCGGCCGGGGTGACGTCAGGTTCCCGGACTCTTTCGAGGCCCGGGTTGGTGCGCGCCAGGACGGCTCCAAGCGCCATCACCGCCGAGAGCACGATGACTTCGCCGGCGATCAGCTGCCACACGCGGGTACGCACCCCGCTCTCGCCACTCCGGGCGATGATGAGGCGACGATTGAGGTAGCCGACGAATCCCAAGGCCAAAGTCGCCACTGTCTTAACGATCACGAGTGTTCCGTAGACCGATGCCAGCGCTTCCCAGCTATCCAGCCGGTAGACGGTGTTGATGATCCCGGAGATCACTACCAAGACGAATGCGACCACTGCCAGTCCAGAGAACCGGGCAAGGACACGGTCGGCCGTCAGGTAGCCGCTCTTGAAGAGAGCGGTGCTGATCGTAGCCAGGACGATGATCCCACCAGTCCAGAGTCCAGCACCCAGGTAGTGAAGCGCTAAAGCGTTGACAGCCCCATCGTGGTCTTCGACCCCGGCGACGTGGCCTAGCTGGGAGAGAGGGATGACCGCGGCAAGCGAGATGACTGCGGTGATAGCAATTCCTGCGCGAGATCGGGTCAAGGCGATCAGCGTTGCTGTCAGGGCCGCGATGACGGCCGTTGCGCCCCATGCCTGTCCGAGAATGATGTCAGTGATGTAGTAAAACAGCTGCGCAACGAACGCGTCCGATCCCGTCAGCGGCTGACCGGTGGTGTCGGCGTACCCGAGGATGACGATAGCTACCGCCGCAAAGGTCCACACCATGGCTGCTCCCCAGGCGATGGCCAGGGTTCGTTTGTATGCAGGCTCTTCGCCGTTGCCGCGGGGGACGACTGCTACGGCGAACACCAGCGCCGCCCAGGTCAGCGACATGGCGAAATGGTGGAGGGTGGTCGTGATCGGCAGTGCCCACCGCACGAGGGGCCCGGGATCGAGCAGTTGGCGGGGAGCAGTGACACCAGCGAACTCCAGTGCGGCCAGCAACACCACGGCTGTCGCCACCACAGCGAGGGGCAGGCTGGTCAGCATCAGCCGACGGGTGGACGTCGTGGGACCCACGGATCTGTAGACAGGGTCACTCATCGTGCCTCACCCTTCAGCTGCGGTGGCGACCGTCGACTCAAACTCCTCCAGCGACTCCAGGGGAAGGGGCTGCCCATTGAGGAAGAACGTAGGCGTCCCACTCACCCCAAGGGTGAAACCATCGGCGATATCGAGCTCAACGCGCTGTTGCGTGGCAGGATCGGCTACGGCAGCGTCGTAGGCAGTCATGTCCAGGCCGAGATCCTGGGCGAAACCACGAAACACATCGGATTTATCTTCTGTTGACTCTCCCCATTCGGCTTGGGTGGTGAACATCGTCTGCTGCATCTGGTCGTACTCTCCCTGCTGTGCGGCAGCCTCGACCGCTAAGGCCGCGTTCATCCCGTTCTGGTGACCGGGCAGCGGGAAGTAGCGTTGGATGACGGTGAGGGTGTCGGCGTGCTGCGACCGCAGATCCTCCACGACGGGGAACGCCGCCCGGCACCCCTCACACTCGAAGTCGACGAACTCCACCAGGACAGCTTGTTCGTTCGGCGCTTGAGAGAGCACATGACTGTTGCTGCGAGTCACCTGTCCCACGTCATCGGGAAGCTCCTCCGTTGAGGAGGATCGGACAACCAGCACCGCGATCACTGCTGCTACGACGACCAGGGCGATAGCGGCCCACAGGCCGATTCTGAGGCGTCGTTCAAGAACAGTACTCATCTATGTCCAATCAGAGCTTTCACGGCACCGCGGCCCATACCGCCACACCGTTCTTTCGTGTCAAGGCAGTAGATCATGCCCGTATTTTCCGGGAGGCATTCCCCGAGACTACGGACGATTGTGAACCCGGACCCTCGCTTCGCGGTCACTGCTCCCCGTCAGATCGTTCAACTTTCATCTTCCGGGTCAGCATAATCGCAACGATCGCGATGACGGCGACGATCCCCACGCTCAACAGGACCACGAGTGTCAGCGGCATCCCCGAATCGGCAAGCTCGCCATCCGCATTTACAGGCGCAGTTTCAGCGGCGGGATCGTCGCTGGCGGGAGCATTCTGCTCAGTTTCAGTCGGCTCCGGCTCTTGCCCGCCTGCACTGCCGCTGTTGACGGTGAAGGAGTATTCGCCGCTGATCGGATGGCCATCCGAGGACACGACCCGCCATGCCACGGCGTACTCGCCGGCCGGCATCTCACCCGACAAATCGCTGGTGATGGTCTGTCCTGCGATGACTGGTTCGTCGACAGCGACAGCTTGATCCCCGGCGGTTACCTGGATCTCCGAACCCAACTCCTGCAGCTCGCCGCTGAAATCCAACTCGATCGCTTCCGGGACTTCGTCCACAACCGCTCCATCTTCAGGGTTTGAAGTGGTCATCTGGTCATGGGCAGCCGCTGGCGGTGACAGCAGCAGGCCCAACCCGAGAAGCACCGCGGCCAGTACTCCCGAGCTGAACCACAACTTCAATTGCCCAGCAGCATGCATGAGAACTACTCCTTGTGTTCCGTGTCCCGCAGTGCCGAACGTCACCCACTAGTACGTTCGGCCACCACGCAATTCTACCCACTGTAGAATACGGCCGGAGAGAGTGCAACTGCTGCATCACCAAGCGCTTCGACAAGCGTTTCAGGCGTCTGCTTCGGTGCCCTCGGACCGGTGGGATATGGCGTGAGCCGATCTTGGCGTTGACGTATCGACTCGGTCTCGGCGAGCCAGTCCTCGTCGTAGCGATCCTGCTGGTCAAAAACGGGCTCTCCTGACGCATCCGTGGGTGGTTTCTTGACCTGCCGATGCGCGACACGCCGCTCCCACGTAGGTTCTTGAACTGTCTAAGGATCCAGAACCAGTGAAGCGGAGAGCGGCGTGCGCGATACCAGCCTATGGCGTGTCCTGTTGGGCGTCGACAAGACGGTCATCGAGCGGGTCGGATGCGGAGCTGTTGGTCGCTCACGTCCGTCCGAAGAGTCGACAGCGGAGGCGGTGCGGGAGGTGCCGGCGCCGGTGCCCGGGTTACGACTCCGGTGAGGGTCGGCGTCGTTGGCGGACGCTGGATCTGGGCACCGTCCAGGCGGTGATAGAGGCGGAGTCGCCGCGGGTGAGGTGCCCCGAGCATGGGGTGGTCGTCGCTTCGGTGCCGTGGGCGCGTCACGACGCGGGCCATACCTATGCCTTCGATGATCAGGTGGCGTGGCTGGCGACCCAGGCTTCGAAGTCCACCGCGGTTCAGTTGATGCGGATCGCCTGGCGCACTGTCGGGTCGATCATCACTTGAACCGTCCTGGGTTTCGTTCCTAGACGGCAGTTAAAGTATCGACCTGCTGGGTGCTTGTTTCAAAGTGCTCTGCCTCGACCTCTGCCGGGGTCCGATGTCCGAGCCCTTCATGCAACCTGCCGGTGTTCCACCAATGCACCCAGCTCATCGTGGCGAACTCCACTTCGGTCAGGCCCGCCCACGCCGGTTGCGAGTAGATCAGTTCGGTCTTGTACAGCCCGTTGACCGTCTCGGCCAGAGCGTTGTCATAGCTGTCGCCGACGGTTCCCACGGAGGGATAGATCCCCGCGTCGATGAGCCGGTCGGTATAGGCCACGGCAACGTACTGGGATCCTCTGTCGGAGTTAACACGAATTCGGGTTAACGCCGATTATGCCGAGGATTTCGTTATCCCGAGGAATCGTGCTCTGGCCCGTGCTGGCACCGATCGGTGAGGATTGTTCGGCTTAACGTTCCTGCTGTCGATCGCTAGTCTCCGCCGTATCCATCCGTCTATGGAAGGGACGCGGTCATGGATACGACAGTCACACATCTGGGTACGGTCGTCATCGTAGCGCTACGCGCGGCTGGTTACATGGAATCTACGATCGGCAACTATCAGAAGACGATCAAAGCACTGACGGAATTCGCCGCCGACCGCGGCAGTGCCTACACCCCCGAGTTGGGTGCTGAGTTCGCCTCGATGACGATCAGTCCGCGCACAGGGCGGTTCAGCGTGCAGCGGCGGTTTGATTTCGGCAGACTCATCGACGTGATCGACTCCTACGTGCGGACCGGTCACGTCGACCTATCGATACGCAGCCGGGGCGGCGGGGGACGACAGCCGACCTGCGACGAGTTCACTGCGTTGAATGCGGAGTGGGAAGAAGACATGCACGAACGGGGACTGGCCCCGGCGACCCGTGAAGCCTACGGACGCGTCGCCCGCGGCTATCTCGTGTATCTCGAAGACCAGGGCATCTCCGACCTCGATGACGCGGGACCAGCCACGATCACCGGCTACTTCACCTACCTGCTCGATCACGGCTGGGCACAGTCGTCCTTGTCCTGGCAGGTGTCGAACTTCCGCCCATTCATGAAATTCACCGGACGCTGCGATCTCGTCGACGCGATCGCTCTCATCGGTGCACGCCGCTCCCACGCAATCATCCCCGTCCTCACCGACGACGATGCAGAACGCCTCGTCAACGCGTGCGCCTCCTCACCGATGATCAGCAGCCGCGACGCTGCGATCACCCTGCTGGCACTGCTAACAGGACTGCGGGCCTGCGACATCATCAATCTCCGGCTGGACGACATTGAGTGGCGGACCCAGACGATCTCACTCATCCAGCAGAAGACGCACAACCCTGTGCTCCTGCCTCTGCCGGGACTGCTGGCGACCAGACTGGCTGACTACGTCCTGGAAGACCGCCCCGACTCGGATGATGATCACGTCTTCCTGCGCAGCGTGGCTCCGCCCACCCAGCTTGCCGATCACGCGTCCATTTACGTGATCACGGCGGCAACGTTCAGGAAAGCCGGAGTGACCGATGTGAAGGCCGGCACGCGCTTCTTGCGGCACACCGCTGCCTCCCGGCTTCTGCGGGCAGCGACTCCACTACCGACGATCGCCGCCGTGCTCGGCCACGCCAGCCAGGAATCGACCAACGTCTACATGAACGTCGATCATGACCATCTCCTCGCGTGCGTGCTGCCCGTCCCGACAGGAGCACGATCATGAACACCACCCATTTCACCAGCACCTTCGCCACTGATCTGGACGAGTACCTGGCGTTCAAGAAGAAGATGGGCTTCTACGGCGCCTCCCGCACCGTGTATCTGCGACGGTTCGACGCCTACGCCACCGCCCACAATCTCAGCACCTTCGATCGGGCCACCGTCGAAGGATGGGTCACCGACCAGCTGCAACGCTCAGGAAAGTATCGATCGTGGATGTCCTACATCCGTGACTTCGGCAGGTGGCTCCACGCCCACGCACACCCGGACGCCTACATCCTCTCCGACCAGTGGAAAGCACCGATCATCCGCCCGCGGCCCTACCTACTCACACACGAAGAGATCGAAGGCTTCTTCACCACCGCAGCCCACGTGGACGCCCAATCGCCGTGGGCCTGGCAATCCGTCGCCTTCTTCACGCTCATGCACTCAGCCGGAATCCGAACCGGTGAAGCCCGCAATCTCCTGACCAGCCAAGTCGATCTCGGCGATGGCCACATCGATATCGTCAACGCCAAAGGCCACCGCAGCCGACGACTGCCACTGACCGACGACGTCATCGCCATCCTGGCCTCCTGCGACACGACCTCACACACGCATCTGGGCCCACGACGGACGTTCTTCGTCTCCTCGACCGGGGCACCGGTCGCCCCAGCAAGTGTGGGAGTGATGTTCAACCGGATCTGGGACCAAGCCAGACTCCCGCGACCGGCCGACGGCAAGCAGCCACGGCCCTATGACTTCCGACATCACTTCGCCTACGCCAACCTCGAACGCTGGATGGCAGGCGGCACCGACGTCACCGCGATGCTGCCCTATCTTGCCCGCTACATGGGACACGCGACCTTCGATTCCACCTACTACTACATCCACACCAGCCCGGACTTCATGGACTCCTACGCCGACATCACTCAGGAGAGCCAGTCGCTGCTGCCGGAGGTCGGATTCGCATGAAACGCGACCCCGCCACCGACACCGCAAACGTCTTCGTCTTCGCCCGGGACTTCCTGAACGCCTACATGCCCACGGTCCGGGGACTGTCAGTGAAGACGATCACCGCCTATCGGATCAGTCTGGAGTGCTTCATCGCTTTCCTCACCGACCACGAACACGTCGACCGCGCCGACATCACCTTCGACCACTTCGACCGTGCACATCTGAAAGCATGGTTGACGTGGATGAACGCTGAACGTGGCTACGCGTCGGCAACGATCACACTCAGGCTCTCCGCGCTCAAGGCGTTCTTGTCCTACGCCGCCGCCGAAGACATCACCCTCGTCGCCCTCCACCAGGCAGCGAGGACGCTGAAAGCGCCGCCCTTGCCACGGGCACCGATCGCCTACCTCACCGAAGACGAAACACGGGCAGTTCTCGCTGCGCACACCGGCCAAACAGCCAAGTCACGGCGGAACAGGATGCTGCTCATCCTGCTCTACGACACCGCCGCCCGCGTCGGCGAGCTCACCGCTCTGACACTCCAAGACCTCTCCCTGACCGCGCCGGGACATGTGACGCTGACCGGTAAACGCAACAAGACCCGCGTGGTGCCCTTGAGTGAGAAAACGATCGAGCATCTGCGCGTCTATCGTGAAGAGTTCCACCCGAACCCCGCTCGCCTACCTGCGACTCGGCCGGTCTTCTACAGCCTGCACAGAGGACAGCCGACGCGTCTGTCCACGGATACGGTCTCCACCGTGTTGAAGAAAGCCGCCCACGCCGCGCGGAGCCGCTGTCCCTCGGTGCCCGCGGGTATCCATTGCCACATGCTGCGCAAGACCAAAGCCATGGATCTCTACCAAAATGGCATTCCGCTGCCGATCATCATGCGACTGCTCGGCCACGAGAACGCCTCGACCACGCAGGCGTTCTACGCGTTCGCGACGCTGGACATGATGCGCGACGCCATCAACACCGCCACCCCCAGAGCAGATAACCCGGCTGCCGATCGGCTCACCGAGGACACCCTCGCGGCTCTCTACAGCCTCCGATAAGCAGGAACGTTAAGCCGAACAATCCTCACCGATCGGTGCCAGCACGGGCCAGAGCACGATTCCTCGGGATAACGAAATCCTCGGCATAATCGGAGTGGTGGACGAGCTGATCAGTGCTGCCCTGGGCGGTGTTGAGCGCATGCTCGAGCGCCTCGAGCGAGAGCGCCTCAGTCGTCATCGAAGACCGGGTCGCCCACCCGGTAATCCGGCGACTGTAGGCATCGATGACGAACGCTGTGTAGACGAATCCGCACGAGGTGCGCACATAGGTGATGTCAGCGACCCAGAGCTGGTTCGGGGCCGGTGCCTTGAAGTCCCGCATCACCAGATCCGGACGATGATCCGGTATCGACCCTGGCACCGTCGTGCGCGGCTTCCGACCGCGCACGACACCGGTGACCCCCGCCAGGCGCATGAGCCTGGCCGTCTGATCCCGTCCGACGTCCCACCCGGCGCGGCGCAGCGCGTGCCACATCTTCCGTGCCCCGTAGACGCCGTAGTTCGCCGCGTGCACCCGCCGGACCTCCTCGACGAGAACCTCGTCGCGCACGGTCCGCGCCGCCGGCGTACGGGTCTTCGCCGCGCGGTATCCGCGTGAGGTGATGAACCCACGTGCTGTCGCGCCCAAGATGCGACAGATGAGCTCGACCCCGAAGCGATCGCGGAACGTGTCGATGAACCGGATCATTTCGTCGTGGGCCGGTCGAGCTCCGCGGCGAAAAACGCCGACGCGGTCTTGAGGATCTCGTTTGCCCGTTTGAGCTCCTTGACCTCACGGCGGAGCCGCTTGAGCTCCTCGAGGTCCGCACTCGTGGGCCCCTCCTCGAGGCCGGCGTCGCGGCGGGCTTGCTTCGACCATCCTCGCAGCGTGTGCGGGGAGACGCCGAGCTTATGCCCGACATCGGTGGCTGCGCCCCATTCTGAGGTCTCTTCCGTGCGGCGGTGGTCGTCCATCATCCGCAGAGCCCGCTCCTTGAACTGCGGGGTGTACGTCTTGGCCATGTTCCAATCCTCCTAGATCAAACGGATCGGAACGAAACCCAGGACGGTTCAACTCGTGTCTGGGCCGACGTCGACGCCCAGCATGATCGATTCGCCGGGCTGCGACGGATCGGGATCGACGAGATCAGCTACAAGAAGGGCCACAAGTATCTGATGGTCGTGGTCGACCACGACGCTCGCCGCCTTGTCTGGACCGCCCCGGGGCGCAACAGTGCCACGGTCCGGGAGTTCTTCGATTTCCTGGGTCCCGAGCGATGTGGTCAGATCACCCATGTTTCCGCTGATGGCGCGGATTTCATCGATACGATCGTCGCCCAGAAGTGCCCGGGCGCGGTGCGGGTGTCCGATCCGTTCCACATCGTCAAATGGGCCACCGAAGCGCTTGACGAGGTCCGCCGGGCAACGTGGAACGATGCTCGTGCGCTGGCCCGCAACGAGCCTAAACGTGGCCGAGGCCGACCGCGTGCCGATGCGCCCCCACGGCCGGGAAGTGAGCGCGCCAAGGGCCTCAAGGGCGCCCGCTACTCGCTGTGGAAGAACCCGGAGAACCTCACCGAGAACCAGCAGGTCAAGCTCGCCTGGATCGCCGATACGGACCCCCGGCTGTATCGGGCCTACCTCCTCAAAGAAGGCCTGCGAACCGTGTTCCAGCTACCTCTGGACGCGGCTGCTGAAGCGCTGGAGCGGTGGATCAGCTGGGCGCGTCGCTGCCGGATCCCAGCCTTCGTGAAGCTCCAAAGAAGCATCGTCAAGCATCGCGCCCGGATCCTCGCTGCGATCGAGCACAACCTCTCCAACGGGCTGATCGACTCGACCAACACCAAGATCCGATTGATCACCCGGATGGCGTTCGGCTTCAAATCGCCTGAGGCCCTCATCGCGCTCGCGCTGCTCACCCTCGGTGGCCACCAACCTGCCCTCCCCGGCCGGAGATAGCCCACGGATCAGTCAGGAGCGCAGGAAAAAGGTCCTCGTTGCCCGGCCTGGAGATGTGCCGAAGGTGGGTGGCATAGCCGGACGGGTGGAAGTGGATGAGACCTACCTCGGTGGCGAGGAGCCGGGCTGCGTGTATATCTTGAGTGGACTCCGTTGCAACGTTGTCGTTATAGTCTTGTGACACGTCGAAGGGGCCTGGAGGTCATACCTGGGTCCGGTTCCGAATCTTTCCGGAGTAATGCATGTCCGAGCAGTCCGCCGAGCCGGTCTTTGCCAGCCGCCGCGAACGTCGCATGGCTGAAGAGACCGGCCTCCGTTCGTCGCGCCGGCTTCAGAGTCTCAGCACATCGTCTCCCGCACCGCAGTACCCGCCTGCCGCCGTGCGCGGCCAGGTGGGTGCGGGCGCAGTCGCGTTCCGTGGGTCCGATGGCTCGATCGTCCGTGGGATGCGTCGCCGCCGTGCCGTGGTGACGACCGCACTCGCGGGCGTCTCCCTCGCAGGTGCCGCCGCTGCAGTCGTGCTGATCTCCGGCAACGGAACTGGGCAGGCGCAGGCTGCGGAGCCGAACGACGACGCGCCAGTCCTCACCGCGCTCGGCTCGGAGGCCGTCTCTACCGATGTCGGAGGCGACGCGGATGCGGCCACGGGGCGCACCGCCTCGGGATCGGCCCCCAGCGCTAAAGACGGCGACGTCCAGGCGGCCGGCCGCTCCATCACGAAGACCGTCCTGCCGGGCTGCTCCGAGGATGTGGACTTCGGGGACGCGGGCAACGGGGAGCTGCCGGAATCCTGGATGTGCGACCTGGGCGTCGGCGAGCACAAGCTGCGCGCCGACGCCGCGATCGCGTTCTCGAAGATGAACGCCGCCTACAAGGAGGACACCGGTGAGGACATGGAGCTCACCGATACCTACCGGTCCCTCGAGTCCCAGGTGTCCGTCGCCGGCCGCAAGCCCGGTCTCGCGGCACGTGCCGGTACGTCCCTGCACGGCTGGGGCATAGCGATCGACTTCGGCGGCGGCACCGGCAGCGCGTCCGGCCAGCAGTACGACTGGCTGGTCGCGAACGGTGCGGAGTACGGCTGGGAGAACCCTGACTGGGCGAAGGGCAGCCAGTACGAGCCCTGGCACTGGGAGTACGTCCCCGCCCGCAAGGACATCAAGGGAGCCTGAAGGCTCCGGAGCGCCTCTCCTCGAGTCGTCCCCGACCTGTGACGTGATCACGGACCCAGCGGCCCGTGAGCGCCTGCTGCACGTACTGGTCGAGCGCGTCACGATTGGTGGCGCTGATCCCGACGAGGAACAGGGCGGAAAAGACCTTCTGGTTGGAGTCGTGCAGCTCCTCGCGCATCGCCCCGCTTCCTCCAGCGCGGCCACGCCAGATATTCCCGACCGCCACGCTCCGAGTCCAGTTCGGTGAAGTGGAGAGCCCGAAGCGTCGTTATCCTTGTGTTATCTGCTTGTGCGAAGATACCCTGGTTGGGTCTCGGATCGGATACAGATATGTTAAGGAATAGTCGCATTGGGTAGACACTCAGGCCAGAAGCCTTCATGGGGTGCCACCGCACGAAATGCTGTGCGGGGCATCTCCGCTACGGGGCGCAAGTCCAGCGGACGCCACAGGGACGAATCGAATCCCACCCTGGGTGTTCCCAGCACCGTGAGGCGGCGGCCCATGGTTGCAGCGATCGCACTGCCGGCGGCTGCGGCAACCGCGGTCGTTGCATCATCCTTGGCCTTCGCGCCGGGTCAAGACGCGGGTGTGGTGGCAGCCGACAGTCAGTCAGCGACGGCAAACGCGGAAGCTGGCGCGTCTGAGTCACCCACAATGGATGAGAAGGCGTTGCAGAAGGAGCAGGATCAGGCCGCCGAGGAGTACAAGAAGTCCATCCAGGACGACCCCAAGTACAGCTCCGAAGTGGATGCCGATCTGTCAGCGCCCGAGACCACCGAGGCCGCGGAGGAAGCATCCGCCGCCTCCGAGGAATCTGGTGTCTCCGACGGTTCAGGTGAATCCGAGGAATCTGCCGATTCCGCGGAGACCGGCTCAGAAGACGGCGGTGAATCTCCCGGGGGTCTCTCGAACGAGCCCTGCTCAGTGTCGGAATCCATCGAGTCCAAGCTCAGCCCCAATGCCACGAAGGGCTACCGGGCCATTTGTGCCGAGTTCCCTGAAGTCGACACGTTCGGGGGACCCCGGAACGACCCGGGCTCGGACCACCACACCGGGAAGGCTCTCGACGTCATGATCGCGGGCTCGACGGGCGAACAGATCAAGGAGTTCGGAATTGAGCACGCCTCGGATCTCGGTGTGAAGTACGTAATCTTCGAGCAGAAGCTCTACGCCCCCTATACAGGCTGGGAAGGGCGGCCGATGGAGGACCGGGGCTCAGCTACCGCCAACCACCTCGATCACGTGCACGTCTCCTTCAACTGATCTGAACACCCGGCCGCTAACGAGCGGCAGTCTGATCGTGACGGGGTTTGCTCCGCGATGCGGTTGAGGAGCGACGGGTGCGCTCGGACCTACCAGAAATGTCCGGCGTTTTCCACCGCCTTCGCGGAACGTCTCCCCACCCAGCGGAACCACTGGCGGTCGTCAGATAGGTCACCCCATGCTGTACAGTTCATCACATGCTGACCATTGTCGATCGTCTTGATGTGGTGAATCGCCTCGGCCGTGCGATGGCCGACCCCACACGGTCGCGGATTCTTCTCACGCTCTTGGAGCGACCCGGATACCCGGCTCAGCTTGCACGAGACCTCGAGCTCACACGCCCGAACGTGTCGAACCATCTCACGTGTCTGCGGGACTGCGGCATCGTGGTCGCGGAGATGGAGGGGCGGCACACGCGCTATGAGATCGCAGACCCACATCTGACGAGGGCGTTGACCGCGCTGTTCGACGTGACGCTGGCGGTCGATGAGGATGCGCCGTGCAATGATCCGGTCTGCCCCGTCCCAGGCTGCTGTGAGACGTCGGAGGCTTCATCATGAGCGCGGTATGCTGCGCGGCGGTCGAGCAGACCGTTGCCGAAGACGTCCACGTGCCGTGGTGGAAGGACCGTGCCGTTCTGATTCCGGCGGCCTCCGGCGTCGCCTTCCTGGCAGGTCTGATCGGTGAGTGGACCGGAGTCGGCATCGTGGCGCTGGTGCTGTTCTGGACGGGGCTTCTGCTGGGCGCGTCCACATTCGCACCGGGTGCACTGCGTCAGCTGTTCACCCGGCGCAAGGTCGGAATCGGACTGCTGATGACGATCAGCGCAGTCGGGGCCGTGATCCTCGGGTATGTCGCGGAAGCTGCCGCGCTGGCATTCCTCTACTCCATCGCTGAAGCACTGGAGGACAAGGCGATGGATCGGGCACACGCAGGACTGCGGGCGCTGCTGAAGCTCGTGCCCGAGACTGCGACCGTCATCGAGGACGGTACGACGCATACGGTCCCTGGCCGCAGCCTCCAGATAGGCCAGACACTGCTGGTGCGTCCCGGCGAACGACTGCCCACGGACGGGACCGTGCGAAGCGGGCGCAGCAGCCTGGACACCTCGACCATCACGGGCGAGTCGATCCCGGTCGAGGTCGCACCCGGTGACGAGGTCCTGGCAGGGTCGATCAACAACTCTGGAGCTCTGGAGGTCGAAGCGACCGCGGCAGGCACTGACAACTCGCTGACCACCATCGTCGACCTGGTCGAACAGGCTCAGGCGGAGAAGGGCGAACGCGCCCGCCTCGCAGATCGGATCGCACGCCCACTCGTGCCGGGCGTGATCGTGCTCGCGGTCGTCGTTGCACTCGTCGGCTCTCTGTTCGGGGACCCGGAACTGTGGATCACACGCGCATTGATCGTGCTGGTCGCTGCCTCCCCGTGCGCGCTGGGGATCGCGGTGCCGGTCACGGTCGTCTCAGCGATCGGTTCTGCCAGCAGGTTCGGCGTCGTCATCAAATCCGGTGCCGCCTTCGAACGATTCGGCGGGATCCGGCATCTCGCCGTTGACAAGACGGGCACGCTGACCCGCAACCAGCCGACCGTCGCTCGCGTCATCACGATCCCCCGGGCCGCACCCGAGGATGTGCTGTCCTGGGCGGCGAGTCTCGAACAGCACAGCACCCATCCGCTGGCGGCTGCGATCGTCGCAGCTGTCCCGGACGCGACCCCGGCTGCGGGGGTGACCGAGACCGCCGGACACGGCATCACTGGAAGCCTCAGCACCGGAACCATCACTGTCGGCAGTCCCCGGTGGCTGAGATCCGGGGAACTCGCAGACGAGGTCGAAGCACTGGAGAGCGATGGGATGACCGTGGTCGTCGTGCATCGCGACCAGGCCCCGGTCGGAGCGATCGGGGTCCGAGACGAACTGCGTCCCGAAGTGCCTGAGGTGATCAGCACGCTCGCAGAACGCGCTGTGGGGGTGACGATGCTGACCGGCGACAATGTGCGCACGGCCCACACGCTGGCCGCCCAAGCCGGCATCAGTGATGTGCAGGCGGAGCTGCGGCCGGAGGACAAAGCGGGCGCCGTCGCTGCGCTGTCCCGCACACGGCCCACGGCGATGATCGGAGACGGCATCAATGACGCACCCGCGCTCGCTGCCGCCGACGTGGGGATCGCGATGGGTGCCACCGGATCAGACGCAGCGATCGAATCAGCTGACATCGCATTCACCGGCAACGACCTGCGCCTGCTCCCGCAGGCTCTCGCCCACGCACGGCAAGGTCGGCGCATCATCAACCAGAACATCGTCCTGTCCCTGCTCATCATCATCGTGCTGCTGCCGCTGGCCATCACGGGAGTGCTCGGCCTGGCGGCAGTCGTCCTCGTCCACGAGCTCGCCGAGGTGGTCGTGATCCTCAACGGGCTGCGCGCGGCGCGCACCCGCACACCGCGCCCTGCGGCGCTGGTCGGGCGTCCATGAACATACCAGCAGTCGAGTACCGAATGAAGCGGAGGTCCGGGTCTGGCCGAAGCCCCCGCCTGGGCGTGGTTATCGCGCTGAGCAGGCGCCTTGTTGGGTCTCACCTATGTTGCGGTACTCGCCTGTCGGTTGGATTCAGAGCGTTGCAAGCACTCGCCTGCGGAGTCCTGCTGCGCGCCTTCGTCTACTGTCTGAGACAGGTCATCCCGCCCACCGGCATTATGCTCCTCACCCATAAGGGATTCGTCAGGATGGAGGGGGTGCCATCAGCTCGCCACCATGCGAGCCGATTGGGTCATGCTCGTCGTCCTGGGTGTGCTTCTGCTAAGTGGGTCTGGACGAGGTGGATCAGCAGATCGCAGGATTCGAGGTAGTCATCTAGTGAACGCGCGGAAGAACGACGCGAAGAAGGCTGCCTCCGCAGCGGATATCGGCTTCGTCGGCATGCTGCGGTGGGCGTGGCGACAGCTGACCACCATGCGGGCGGCACTCATCCTGCTGCTCGTCCTCGCCCTCGCCGCAATTCCCGGATCGTTGCTGCCCCAGCGCATCCAGGATCCCGGTGCCGTCTCGACGTTCATCGAGGAGAACGGTGCGTGGGGCGAGTTCCTCGACACCGTCCAGCTGTTCGACGTCTACGAATCCGTCTGGTTCTCCGCGGTCTACATCCTCCTCATGGTGTCACTCGTGGGCTGCATCATCCCGCGAACCAAGCACCACTTCCAGGCGATGCGCCAGGCCCCGCCCAAGGCCCCGCGCAGGCTCACCCGCATGTCCGCCTACCGTACGACGCCGCTGTCGAGGGAGTCGCAGCAGCGCACGGCGGATGAGCTCCTGGACGCGGCCCAGACGCAGCTGAAGGAGTCCGGCTACCGCACCGTCCGTGCCGATGACCACATCGCCGCCGAACGCGGCTACCTCAAGGAGACGGGCAACCTCGTCTTCCACGTCTCGATCCTGGCGACCGTCATCGTCATGGCGATGGGCGGGTTGCTCGGATATTACGGGCAGCGTGTGCTGGTCGAGGGCGATACCTTCTCTAACTCGCTCGTGTCCTACGACTCGTTCGACCCTGGCACGTTCTTCGATGCGAACTCTCTGGCGGAGTTCCGGCTCACGCTCAACCAGTTGGAGACTCGTTTCGATGATGAGGCGAGCGGTGCCCAGTTCGGCCAGCCGCGCCAGTTCGACGCGAACGTGACGCTCAATACCCCGGAGGGGGAGAGCAGTTTTATGCTCCGGCCCAACGAGCCGGTGCGCGTCGACGGCTCACGGGTCTACCTCATCGGCAACGGCTACGCCCCTGTCATCACGGCCCGCAACGCGAACGGGGACGTCACCTACTCTGGTCCGGCGGTCTTCCTGCCGCAAGACGGCGTGTACACGTCCACCGGCGTCGTGAAGGTCCCCGATGCCAGCCCCGACCAGCTGGGCTTCGGGGGAGTGCTCCTGCCGACGACCGGTCGCAACGACGACGGCGAGCTCATCTCGACGTTCGCGGAGCTGCGCAACCCGCTGCTCGTCATGGACGCCTACCGCGGCGACCTAGGCCTGGACTCGGGCGTTCCGCAGTCGGTGTACCAGCTGGAGTCCGACTCCATGGAGCAGCTAACCGCCGATGACGGATCTACCTACCAGATGGTCATGCAGCCAGGCGACACCGCCGAACTGCCCGACGGCCACGGCAGCGTGACGTTCGAGGAGATCCGCAAGTACGCGGCGCTCGACGTCCACCGCGACCCCGTGCAGGTCTGGATGCTGCCGTTCATGGTTCTCTTGTTCGGCGGACTGTCCCTGACGCTGTTCGTGGCTCGCAGGCGCGTCTGGGTGCGTGTGAGCGGCGGGGAGGTGGAGATCGCGGGGCTGGCACGCGGTGAGGACCCGCGCGTCGATGAGGCCGTCGAAGAACTCACACAGGTTCTCGCATTAGAATTGCTCGAGCCGGAATCTGCTGATCCAGGCGCGGGCTCCGCACCGAATCGTTCCGGAAAGTAGAGGTCATGGACGTCAACGTCGCACTCGCACAGTGGTCGAACCTGCTGATCTATTCAGCGATGGCGGTCTACGCATTCGCGTTCATCATCTACGCGTTCGACCTGTTCGGCCCTGCGTTCGCCGGAGACACGCAAGCAGCTGATGAGAAGACGGGCGCGAAGACCGCTCGGACGTCAGATCGTACGGGTCGGAGTGTCGGCCGCAAGAGCGAAAGCAGCCACGGCTCGACGACGGCACACGACGGGGCCGCGCCGACCGCGATCGCAGTCCTGGAGGACGGCGGTGGAGACTCCGCTGGAGGGGAGTCTGACGGCGGAAGGACGCTCGACCTCCGGCGCTGGGCCAGGGCAGGCACCGCGCTGACCGTGCTGGCCACGGCGTTCCTGTTGGGTGCGATCGTCACCCGGACTCTCGCGGTGATGCGTGTGCCGTGGTCGAACATGATGGAGTACGCGCTCATCGCCTCCGCATTCACCGCGGTCACATACCTCGTGCTGCTGAAGTTCCGCGACTTCCGCTACCTGGGGACGTTCGTGACCTTCTCCGTCCTGCTGGTGCTGGGACTCTGCATCACGGTATTCCGCACCCCGGCGGCGCAGATCATCCCCGCTCTGGACAACTACTGGATCTGGATCCACGTACCGATCGCGATCCTGTCGACGGCACTGCTCTACCTGTCCGCGACCATTGCGCTCGTCCAGATCCTGCGTACCCGCAGCGAGTCGAAGCCGTGGCGGGGACCGCTGCGCTTCATCAACGCGCTGCCGGTGTCCAAGGACCTCGAGAAGACCTCCTATCGCTTGGCGGCCGTGGGTTTCGTGACGTGGACGTTCACGCTCGTGGCCGGTGCCTTCTGGGCGGAGATCGCCTGGGGCCGCTACTGGGGCTGGGACCCAAAAGAGGTCTGGACGTTCGTCGTGTGGGTCGTCTACGCGGCATACCTCCACGCACGTGCCACACGAGGCTGGACGCCTACTCGCGTGGCGGTGCTGAACCTCATCGGCATCGGGACGGTGGTCTTCAACTTCTCCGTCGTGAACCTGTACATCAGCGGTCTCCACTCATACGCAGGAGTCTGAGGGAATAGCCGAATGCGCAAGCACCGCCCGCGTCCGAGTCATCATGACTCAGGCACTGTTACGCAACGATCCACATTGCTGCACCTCCTGTGCGCGAAGAGGACCTACACGATGAGAGTTCAATGCTTATGGGACATCGGCATTCCAACGCTTCGGCCATCGCATGGTGACCGCCAAGGCCACGCTTTGCGCATTTCTCCTACGCGGCTGTGTAGAAAATGTGGCGTAGAACAAGTTGCATTTGAAACTATCCACGGGCTCGCACCGAGCCCAGCACAGCCTGGTCCCATTCGACGTGCAGGAGGCGAACAACGCCCATGACTTCCAGCGACACGACCCGCAGGGCGCTGCTCAGAGCTGGCAGCTTGCTCGCCGGCGCCTCGACCCTCACCCTGCTCGGCTGCGCCCCAAGCGATGATGCCGTGCAGGGCAACGATGGCGGCGACCAGGGATACGTCTCCGGCGCAGGCGTCATCACCCAGCTGGCCACCGCAGAACGCGGGGAGCCCATCGAGCTTGCGGGCGAGTACACCGATGGCACACCTTTCAACCTGACGGAGTGGAGAGGCGCACCGGTCGTGCTCAACCTCTGGTACGCAGCCTGCCCGCCTTGCCGCGAGGAGGCACCGGCGCTGCAAGCGAACTACGAACGCTTCCAAGACGATGACGTGGAATTCCTGGGCATCAACGTGCGCGACCAGGCTCCAGCCGCCGACGCATTCGCGAAGACGTTCGGGCTGACATTCCCCTCTATGCTCGATCTCAGAGGCGAGGCTGTCATGGCCCTCGCAGGCGTCCTGCCGCCCCAAGCAGTTCCCTCCACCGTCGTCCTCGACGACCAGGGACGGACTGCTGCTCGCGCGGTCGGAGCAATCGAAGACTCCACCCTCAAAGCCCTGATCTCCGACGTCCTGGCAGAAGACTCATGATCGCGGCCGCCTCGATCGGAGAGATCTTCTCGCAGACCGCACTGTCCGGCCCCATGCTGCTGGCGATCCCCGTCGCGATCCTGGCCGGCGTCGTCTCGTTCCTCTCTCCTTGCGTCCTGCCCCTGGTGCCCGGATACATGGGATACGTCACCGGCTTGGGTGGGGGTGCACTGACCGATCAGAAGATGGGCAGAGTCATCCTCGGCGTCTCGCTGTTCATCAGCGGCTTCGCCATCGTGTTCGTCGCCATGGGCCTGATGTTCAGCCTCGCGGGCGTACTGCTGAGCGAATGGGCTGACCTCCTCAACCGCATCATGGGCGTCATCGTCATCCTCGCCGGCGTCGTCTTCATGGGCGGGATGGGCATGTTCCAGCAGAAGAAGCAGCTCCAACGCCGCCCCCGCGCCGGCCTCGCCGGCGCACCTGTGCTCGGGGCCACATTCGCGCTGAGCTGGGCGCCCTGCATGGGCCCCACCCTCGCCGCTGTGCTGGCACTCTCCAGCAGCTTCGGCACGACCGGGACGGACGGGATCTGGCGCGGAGCGATCTTGACGCTCATGTACTGCCTCGGCCTCGGCGTGCCATTCCTCGGCCTCGCCATCATGATCGTGAAGGGGACCGGGAAGCTGCAGTGGGCACGCGACAATCACACCCTGATCACACGCATCGGTGGCGGCATGCTCATCATCATCGGCCTGCTGCTCGTCAGCGGTGTGTGGACGCACTGGGTCAACAGCCTCCAAGGCATGATCGGCGGCTTCGAGACCATCATCTAGAAACCGCCTCACCATCACACACGCACCAATTCGACATGCCAGACTAGGGCATGTCTGATAAATGTCTGGTCCAGGCGATGACGGTGTGGAGGACGACCGCAGCTCGGTAGGTCACAGCGTATTTGTCGTAGCGGGTGGCGAGTCCGCGCCACTGCTTGATGTGGCTGTAGCGACGCTCGACGACGTTGCGGTTCTTATAGTCAGCAACATCGAGCTCGACTGGACGTCCACCGCGAGCTCCACGACGCTTCCGATGGCCTTTCTGGCCCTCTGGTTCGGGGATGACCGCCTTGATCCCGCGAGCGCGCAGGTGGTTGCGGATCGCGCGAGACGAGTACGCCTTGTCCGCCCGGACCGCGTCGGGACGGGTACGTGGACGCCCGACGTTCCTGGGCACCCGCAGGTGCTGCATCAGCGGCAGGAACATCGGTGAGTCACCTGCCTGCCCTGGTGTCAAGGGACAGTGGGACCTCCCTGTGGGCGGACACCAGATCTCCCTGCTGGCGGACAGCTCATCTCCCTGTCCACGGACAACGGATCTCCTCTGCCCCGCTCCACCTCCTCAGCTCAACGCGATCACCCCGCGACCCCCGGTAGCCTCGGACAGCCGCATCGACGGGCCCTCGGTTTCGATGACGTGCGCGTGATGCAACAACCGATCCACCGCCGCGGTCGCGATCGTTTTCGGCATGATCGAATCAAACCCCGAAGGATGAAGATTCGACGTCACGACCAGGCTGCGACGCTCATACACAGTCTGTAGAACGCCTCTCCAGCAGCCTGTCCCGACGGCAGCATCCCGATGTCATCAACGACGATGACGTCGCATCGGGTGATCCGTCCGATCGTTCTGGCGATACTGCCATCGACCGCCGCGCTCGATACCGCCTGCTCCAACGACTCCAGCGTGTGCCACGCCACACGCAGCCCCTCATCGATGGCCTTGTGCGCAAGCGCTTCCACGAAATGCGTCTTACCCGTGCCCGATGGTCCGCTCAACGCGAGGTTCTCTGACCGGTGGACCCATTCCAACCCGGCAAGGGCCTGCTGGGCCGGCAACGGTATCGAGGAATCAGCCTCCCGCCACGAAGAGAACGTCTTACCCGCCGGCAGCCCTGCCTGCTTACGCCGACTGGCGGGCCTGACCCCTGAGTAGTGGACACGACGGTGTGTCATTTCAGGCGGCAAGGTCCAGCGTAGAGGCGCATGCGGCCTCGTAGTCAAGCGGGGATCGATACGCGAGGGCGGAGTGCCTCCGACTGGTGTTGTAGCGCACGATCCACCGAAAGACGTCCTGACGGCATTCGGGCCCGCTGGACCACCGCTTCGCGCCCTGCAGCGTCTCGCGCTTCAGCGTGGCGTTGAGAGCTTCGGCCAGCGCGTTGTCCGCGCTCGACCCGATCCGGCCCATCGACTGGATCACCCCCAGCCGGCGGCACGTCGCCTGGAAAGCCGAAGACGTGTACTGGCGACCGTGGTCCGTATGCATAATAGAGCGGAACATACTTACTCTGTTGTGTGATGCGTGATGGAGCGCGTCCTCAACGAGACTCGTGCGCATGTGCTCCGCGATTGACCAGCCCACGATCCTCTTCGAGCACACATCGATGACCGTGGCCAGATACAGATTCTTCCCCTCCGCCCCATACGGCAGATAGGTAATATCGCCGACGAACCTCGTGCCCGACTCGGAGGTAGTGAAGTCCCGCTCGAGCAGGTCAGGGAACACCCGGGCGCCGGGATCTCTGACGGTCGTTCGGAACGGCTTGCGCAGATGCACACCGACCAGCTGGTGCTCACGCATCAGTCGAGCGACTCGCTTGTGGTTCACCGGACCATCAACGCGCGGATCGCACGCGAGCTCCGCAGTCATCCTCCGGTACCCGTACGTGTGATCCCGCTCCTCATGGACCTCGTGCATCCGGGCGACCAGCTGCGCGTCCACACCCTCTCGACGCTGCCGCGCCGGGCGGGACTCACGCCACTTGTAGAACGAGGATCGCTGCAGGCCCAGCAGCTGGCACATCCGCTTCACCCGGTGGGTGTGACGGTGGTCCTCGACGAACTGGAAGCGGATCACCAGGTTGTCTCTGCCGCGAAATACTTCGTGGCTTTCCGCAGGATCGCCCGCTCCTCCGCGAGCCGTTCGACGTCACCGCGCAGCGACGTTCTCTCGTTCCGCAACGCCTCGTTCTCCACGCGCAGGCGTGCCAGCTCCTCTTCGGACGTCTCTGGGTCCCTCGTGGCAGTGTCTGGATGCGTCGGGACCTTTCCGGCTGCCTTGCGGGCCTTGTGGACCCACGTCTTCAGCGCGCCGCGAGAGATCCCCAGATCCGCTGCGGTCTTCGAGTAGGACAGCTCCGGGCGCGACTCGTACAGGGCCACGGCATCGGCTTTGAACTCATCGGAGTACATGTTCGTCGGCATGGTGGTGACTCGCATTCTCCGGCCCAGTATGGGCCAGGCTCAGCGTGTCCACCACCCGGGGGTCAGCCCCGGCTTTCGTCGCCTCGTCCCGACCCCGGGCCTCTTCCGCCAACAGCACCCGCAACACCTCCGCAGGATCCCACCGCTGAGCCTTCGCCGTAGCCAGAACATCAGCTGCGATCGCTCTCAGATACGGCATCCGCATCCTCTTCAACAACTCGACAAGCTCGTCCGGCAGCGGCGGCGGGGACGGACTCGACGACACCCGACGCGCCTCGCTCGTTGACAGACTCATCCGTTCCTCACCTCCTGCACCGGCGCAGCAGTCTCGGTGGTGAATCCCGCCCACGCGCTGGTGCCCGGCTGGACGGAAAACGCGTCATCCGCGATCACACGATCGACAGCACCGGTCACGGTGTGGTGATCGACGATCATCGCCAGATCCGTCTCCCCGAACCGTCCTGCCGCGGCCGCGACTCCCAACCCATGATCGACCCGACTGACACCGACCAGTGCGGCCAGCTCGACAGCGGACGCCATCTTCGCCCGGATCCGTGAGGCTCCGACCGCGGATGCCTCGACAAGCCACAGCTTCGCGCCTTTCCCCAGTGCCAGGAACGTCTCCTCCGCCACGGTCCGGGGTTTGACCACCGGCGGCCTGGGACCACCACCCGGCTCCTGTGGATGATCCGGATAGTGGGCAAGATCGATTCGCGGACTGCCCGGCGTCGATGTCTGATGCCGAGCGACTTCAACCAGCCCGCATCTGCCCGCAGCCCACTCCGGGGTCACTGGCAGGGCGTCTAGATTCGCCACGATGACCAGTTCGGATCCCGCGACACGCACCCACACCTCGGCATCGACCAAACCGGCAGGAGTCGAGTAGCGCACCGAATTGAACCGGATCGTCTGATCCACCCCCACGTGCCTCGTGACTCCCAGTGCCAGCGTGTGCGGCTGCTGCGGCAGCCTGTGCAAACGACGCCGCTCCTCGACGAGGGCCTCGTTCGGCACCCTGTGGGACTCCCGATGCTTCCGCGCATTCACCCGTGCGCAGAACCCGGCGCACGCCTCCTCCAACTGCGCAAACGACGCGTACTGACCGGCCAGGTTCGCGCTCGTGGGCACCAGATCCGCTTTCGCGATCCTCACCGTCGCCTCCGCCCCGCCCTTCGATTCGGGGTCATACGGCACGCACGTATGGACCTGCGTGCCATAGTGACGACCCGCGGCCACGATGTCCGGATGCCGCACCGCGACCCCGGCCACGTGCTCGATCGTGACGGTCTTCGGGTTGTCCGTCAGCAGGAACGACGGCACCCCACCGATCGTGCGCAGCGTCTGGTCCAAGCACGCCACCAGCCCCGCCAGCGTCAGGTCCCACACCGGGATCACCACCCGGAAGCGTGAAAACGCCAGCCATGCACAGAACAGCCATGTCTGCCGCAGCACCCCGTCGGGGCCCGGCACCTTCGGCCCTTGTCCCCAATCGAACTGCAGCCACAGCCCCGGCTCCGCGATCCACGGACGATACGCCCGCCGCCGACCGGCCCGCCAGACCTTCTTCGCCTCGGCCACGGCTCGACGCGTGGAGCGTTCCGTGCCTGTGAACCCCAGATCAACCAACCGCGCGTGGATCACATCAGCACGCACACTGCCGTGGGAACGCTCCACCCATTCCTCGATCTTCGGACCGTACGGGTCCGTGATCCTCTCTCGTCTGCCCGGTCCTGTTACCGGGCGACCAGCGTCTCGTTGCGCGACGTATCTGCGAACAGTCTTCGGATCGACACCCGCAAGCTCTGCTGCGGAATGCGCGTTGCCTGTCGTGTCGAATGCTTCAAGAATTTCCATGACTTCCCTGTCAGACTTCTTCATGTGGCCCCTTCGCCGGGAACTGCTTCGTGTGTGGTGAGACACTCACGATCAGAACCGGGAAGGGGCTACTTCTCTAGGACCGACACGGCCCCGGGACTCAGCTGCGACAGGGAGATCAGCTGTCCGTCTACGAGGAAGTCCCTGTCCGCCTACAGGGATCTTCTACTGTCCGCTTACACCTGGACTCAACAGCGTGACCAGTGGCAGTCCGTGGCCGTCGACGAGTTGATGGATCTTCGTGGACAAGCCGCCGCGGGAGCGGCCGATGCCGTGATCAGGCGGCTCGATGCCCGGATTCTTGTAACTCGATGAAGCCCCCTGTGACACGAGTGGCGTTCGTCGCGTGCTGATGAGCGCGAACGATGGTCGCGTCCACCGATACCGACCAGTCGACCAGCCCTTCCGCGTCAGCGGCGGCGGTGAGGGTGTCGAGGACTTCGTCCCAGGTCCCTTCGGCTGCCATCCTGCGGTGCCAGGTCCAGACCGTCTGCCACGGTCCGAAGACCTCTGGGAGATCGCGCCATGCGATGCCGGATCGGTACCGGTAGATGATCGCTTCGACCATCCTGCGGGCATCGGAGAACGGTCTGCCTCTGCGTCCGGTCGGACGTGGGAGCATGTCCTTGATCAGCGACCACTGGGCATCCGAGAGCAACTGGAAACGCGACATAGGAACACGCTCTCAGCGAGCGTCCCGAATCTTTGTCAGACACGCCCTAGGGACACATATGAGCCTCTATGAGACTCCTGCCCATCGTCTTCACCGCAAGCGTCGTGTCCATCTGCTCGGTCGCCTCGATGAGGAACCCCACCACGTGGCCCTCGGCCAGCCATTCCTGCATGTCCGGAGGCAACAAGAACTCCTGATCACATTCTATCTCACGATACGACTTCGCCATAGCCCGACCCTGCCACCAAGCGCCGCCAGTAACGAGACCGACACGGCAAAGAGCAACAGGCCCAGGAAGGTGGTCGGTCTGATGAAAGGTGGTGGTCGGTGGGCAGGTTCGTGCGTTGCCCTCGTCTGACCGGTGCGGTGAGGGCGAGCACTGGTTCTAGAGAGCGCTGCAAAAAGCTCGCGCTCCGCAGCGTGACCGGCGGAAAACCGGACCTCCGTCTGCCGTGACAGCATCTCGGCCTCCGATCTCGGCACGGCGGGTGGCAGGAAACGCGCAAGATGCAGGAGCCGAGTTCCCGCAGTGCGGCATGGGGCCCGTGTGCAGGCGAAGGAATGCTCAGGCGTCCTACCAAGGGGACGGATGCAGAGAAGGGCCGGAACAGGTGCAATACCTGTTCCGGCACTCTTCTGAGTGACTCGCCAGAGTCAGCAGACCTTACTTCTCGAGGCCTGCGCTGTCTCCGTGGCCGTCACCCTCGATCGCACCGTGGTGCTCCCCATGGGCGGCGTCGAGCTCAGCCTTGGTCACCGGGGTGACGCGCTCCTCGTAGAAGTACTTCGCCATCGAGGCGCGCACTCGCTCGAGACCGGACACCTTGCCGTCGGCTCCAGGCTGTGCCGGGATGGCCGGCGGTGCCTCGAACGCAGTCAGCTTCCAGCTCTCGTGAGGTGTGAGCGGAATGTGGCGCTCCTGGAACTCACCGTGGGGAAGACGGATGATGTGTCCCGACTCATGGCCGTGCAGAACGAGCTCGCGATCCTTGCGCTGCAGGCTGATGCAGATGCGGCGCGTGAGATAGAAGGCGATGAACGGTCCGACGATGAAGAGCACTCGGAAGATGTAGATCATATCGTTCAGGGACATGTGGAAGAAGACCGCCACGAGGTCACCCGAAGCGCCTGCCCACATCACCGCATACCAGACGACGGCTGCGACACCGAGTGCTGTACGCGTCGGCGCATTGCGCGGACGGTCCAGGATGTGGTGCTCGCGCTTGTCCTTCAGCAGCCATGATTCGATCCACGGCCACACCGCCGCGATGCCCCAGAAGGCCATCATGATGATGATCGCGATATTGATATTCAAGCTGATGGGGTAGCCGAAGATGTAGAACTCCATCCATCCCGGCATGATGCGGAGGATGCCGTCTGCCCATCCGACGTACCAGTCCGGCTGGGTGCCAGCGGAGACGGGGGAGGGGTCGTACGGACCGTAGTTCCAGATCGGGTTCGTCGTGAACAGCGCGGATATGAACGCTATGACCGCGAAGATCATGAAGAAGAACCCGCCGGCCTTCGCCGCGAACGACGGCAGAACCGGTTCACCCACGACGTTCTTCTGCGTGTGCCCCGGGCCGGCCCAGTGAGTGTGCTTGTGGATCACGAGGAACATCATGTGCACGCCGATGAGTGCGATGAGCACCGCCGGGAGGATCATGATGTGCAGCGAATAGAGCCGCGACACGATGTCGATACCAGGGAACTCGCCACCGAACAGGAAGAACGAGATATAGGTGCCGACGAGCGGGATCGACTTCAGGAGGCCGTCGATGATCCGCAGGCCGTTGCCGGAGAGCAGATCGTCGGGCAGGGAGTAGCCGGTGAAGCCGGCGCCGAGGCCGACCATCGACAGGACGATGCCGATGACCCAGTTGAGCTCACGCGGCTTGCGGAACGCCCCGGTGAAGAAGACGCGCAGAGCGTGGATGCTCAGACCGGCCATGAACAGCAGAGCTGCCCAGTGGTGCATCTGACGGATGAAGAGACCGCCGCGGACCTCGAACGAGATCTCGAGTGTGGACTGGTAGGCCTCGGAGATCGTCACGCCGCGCAGCGGTGTCCACGGGCCGTTGTAGATGACTTCGGCCATCGCCGGCTTGAACCAGAACGTGAGGAATGTACCGGTGAGCACGAGGATGACGAAGCTGTAGAGCGCCACCTCACCGAGCATGAACGACCAGTGCGATGGGAAGATCTTCCGAGCGAAGACCCGCACGGCGGTTGAGGCGCTCGTGCGGTCCTCTGTCCACTGCGCGACATTGCCCACGAGCGCGGTGGTCTTGTTGGTCTGCTGTGTGGTGCTCATGCGTTCGTCTCCCGAGTGTTGATCTCCCAGAAGGTCGGTCCCACAGGCTCCGTGAAGTCGGACTGGGCGACGAGGTAGCCTTCGTCGTCCACTGCGATGGGCAGCTGAGGCAACGGCCGCTTGGCGGGTCCGAAGATCACCTTGCAGTGGTTCGTGACGTCGAAGGTCGACTGGTGGCACGGGCAGAGCAGATGGTGCGTCTGGTGCTCGTACAGTGCGACCGGGCAGCCGACGTGGGTGCAGACCTTCGAATAGGCGACGATTCCATCGACGCCCCACGACTCACGGTCCGGATCGGTATTCAGCTCATTCGGGTCGGCGCGCATGAGCAGCACGGCTGCCTTCGCCTTCTCGTCGAGCGGGTGACCGGAATCGCGGAGGTTCTCCGGAATCACGTGGAACGCGGAGCCGATCGTGACGTCCGCGGCCCTGATGGGCATGATCTGGCTCTGCTCCGGGATCATCCCGATGTCCTTGCAGAGACGGATTCCCGGTCCCCACAGCGTCTGGAAGAGCTTGTCGCCGGGGAGAGGGCCCAGGTCGCGGAACACGAGGATCGCAGGAAGCGGCGCGATGGCCACAGCCGCGATGAGGGTGTTCCGGATGAGGGACCGGCGTGCGATGCCGGACTCGTCCTTCGCCTGGTTGAGGATCTCCAGCGCGATGGCCTGGTCCTCTTCGGTCCCGCCCATGTCGTGGCGCTCTTCGACGATCTCGGCATCTGTGACAAGGGTCTTCGCCCAGAGGATGATGCCGATGCCGATGCCGGCGAGTGCTGCTGTGGCACCCAGGCCCACGGCCATGGTGTGGATACGGACCAGCGCTCCCGAGTCCCCGACGGGGAACAGGAAGTAGGCCACGATGAACCAGATGGTGCCGATCATCGAGACGATGAACCAGGCGGCGATCTGGCGCTCAGCGAGGCGCTCTGCGGTCGGGCTGCTGTCGGTGATGCGCGGCTTGTGCTCGGGAAGGCCCGGGTTCTCGAACCCGTTCATCTCCGCGAGCTGGCCGCCCTGGCCGCCGCTGCTCTCAATCGAGGTCATTCGCTTCCTCGTCTAGTACTCGTTGCGGATAGAGACTTGGTGCTCACTTGGAGCGGGCTGTGAGCCAGACCGTGATGCCGATGACACCGGCCAATCCGAAGAACCAGATGAACAGGCCTTCGGCGACAGGTCCCAGCGAGCCGAGCTTGAAGCCACCCGCGGACGGGGTCTCGGAAACCTCGCGGACGTACGTGATGACGTCCCGCTTCTCTTCGGGGGTCAGGTTCGCGTCATTGAAGATCGGCATGTTCTGCGGCCCGGTCTGCATCGCCTCGTAGAGATGCTTCTCGGAGACCTCGGAGAGATTGGGCGCGTACTTGCCGCGTGTCAGTGCACCGCCGGAGCCGACGACATTGTGGCACATCGCGCAGTTCGTGCGGAAGAGACCGCCACCAGATGCGGAGTCGCCCTCTGCGGTATTGAGCCATTCCTCATCCGGCACGGCGGGTCCGGGGCCCAGCGAGGCGACGTAGCCCGCCATCGCTGCGATCTCCTCCTCGGAGAACTGCGGCTCCTTCACCTGCGCCTGCGGACCGTGCATCTGCAGCGGCATGCGCCCGGTGCTCACCTGGAAGTCGACAGCGGCGGCGCCGACGCCGATGAGGCTCGGGCCGTTCTCGGAGCCTTCGGCGTTCATGCCGTGGCATGTCGCACAGTTTGTCACGAAGAGCTTTTCTCCGTCTTCGACCTGAGCGGTGCTGTACTCCTCCGCCTTCGCGGTCGTGTTGCCGGTGAAGAGCGAGTACGCGCCGCCGGTGAGCAGCATGCCCACCAGCAGAAGGACGACGAGGGCCATCGGATGCCGACGGCGAGCGGCGAGTAGCTTCACTGAGAGTCCTTTTCTGATCTGACGTGGGCGCAGGCTGAGGTGCTGATCACTGGATCGCGTAGATGATCAGGAACAGCGCGACCCACACGATGTCCACGAAGTGCCAGTAGTACGAGACGCACGTGGCGAAGGTCGCCTCGCGGTGACCGAACCGCTTGGCCCCGTAAGCACGACCGATCACGAACAGGAAGGCGATCAGCCCGCCCAGAACGTGGAGTCCGTGGAATCCGGTGGTGAGGTAGAAGGCTGAACCGTACCCGTTGGAGTTGATGGCGATGCCGTGCGAGACGAGCGTCGCGTACTCCATGACCTGACCGGCGACGAACACCGAGCCCAGGATGAAGGTGAGGAAGAACCACTCCACCATGCCCCAGGACTTGATGTTGAGCAGCCCACCCGTGCGGTACGGCTTGAAGCTGTGCTCGGCCTTCCACACGCCGATCTGGCAGGTGAAGGACGATGACACGAGGATGAGGGTATTCACCGTCGCGTACGGCACGTCGAGTTTTGCGGTCTCCACCTCCCACATTTCGGGCACGACGGAGCGCAGCGTGAAGTACATGGCGAAGAGCGCGGCGAAGAACATCAGCTCGCTGGCCAGCCAGACAATCATCCCGACGGTTGTCGAGTCTGGCCTGTTCACAGCGGGACGAACTGGCGCTGAGGGAGATGCAGCTACGGTTGACACGCCCCCATTATTACCCGTTTTGCAGGCGGAATTCACCTTGTACACAGGTTGCGCGGTCCTGTACTTCTACAGCGTGTAGCAAGAACCGCATGTTGGCGCGGATCGGAGCCTGTGAGATCGATGAGAAAAATGTCCTCCGTGTGGCGCGCCTCTCTGCGTCGGGACGCGGTCGACGTGCTCCGTGGGTCGTGCAACAGTGTCCCTCACCGGTGGTTCCGGGGAGTGGACCCACCCGTGGTTGTACGCTCCTGCGCCGTTACGATGACGGAGTCCACCGATCACTTCGCGAGGAGACCTCCGTGTCCACGACCGCCGCGCCCCATCCCCAGCAACCAGTCGCCGATGGAGCAGTCGACGACATCACAGGTGTGAGGGAATGGCCGGATCTTCTGGTGGGTCTGATGGACGGCAAGCACATGGACGCGGACACCGCGGCGTGGGCGATGGATCAGATCATGGAGGGCAGCGTCCCGGATGTGACCATGGCGGCGTTCCTCGTGGCGCATCACGGCAAGGGTGAGACCGTTGACGAGATCTCGGGTCTCGTCCGCGCGATGTACGCCCACGCCGTGGACCTTCCGGGGCTCTCCGACGCCGTCGACATCGTCGGGACCGGCGGTGACCGCGCGAAGACGGTGAACGTGTCATCGACCGCCTCCTTCGTGATCGCGGGAACGGGCCAGCGCCTCGTGAAGCACGGGAACCGAGCGACATCCTCGGCGTCGGGATCGGCTGACGTCCTGGAGGTGCTCGGACTCGCTCTCGATCTCACCCCTGCTCAGTCCGTGACACTGGCCCAGGAGGTCGGTATGGCGTTCGCCTTCGCGAACGTCTACCACCCTGCGATGCGGTTCATCGCGCCTGTGCGGAGGCAGATCGCAGTTCCGTCCGCCTTCAACGTACTCGGCCCCCTCACCAATCCCGCACGCACGCGCGCGACCGCGATCGGTGTCGCCGACTCTGCGATGGCACCCCTGGTCGCCGGCGTGCTCGCAGCGCGTGGGGACTCGGCCCTCGTCTTCCGATCCCGTGACGGTCTCGATGAGTTCAGCACGACTGCGGTGACGGACGTCTGGGAAGTGCGGAACGGTGAGGTCGTCGAGCAGGCGATCGATGCGCGGGATCTGGGTCTGCCGCGTGCCACCAAGGCTGACCTGCGCGGCGGGGACCCGTCATTCAACGCTGACGTGATGCGCCGGACCCTTGAGGGTGAGCACGGCCCCGTGCGGGACATCGTTCTTCTCAACGCTGCTGCTGCGCTCGTCGCGGCGTCATCAGAAGTCGAAGGGTCGCTGATCGATCGGCTCGCAGCGTCGTTCGCGGTCTCGAAGGAGGCGCTGGACTCCGGAGCCGCCGCAGGCAAGCTGGACGCGATGATCGAAGCGTCCACTCGCCTCGCGGCGGGGTGATGGGCCCTCCGCGGGGACCTGAGCGGTCAGCTCCCCGGCCGGATGAGCTGCGTCCATGCGAGGCGAGCGGCTTCGATGCCGTGTGCAGCCTGTGACCACGCGGTGCTGCTCCGCACCAGCCGTGTCGTTCCGCTCGAGAGCCAGGAGACCAGGAGATCCGTCTCTTCGTCAGTGGTCTGCGGGGTGACCGGGTCGTGAGGGGCGACGAATTCGGCTGATAGCCGGAGCGCGTCGATCGCGGGGTAGGGGCTGACTCCCCGATGACTGGAGCCGGCGGCGGCCAGCCGGCCGTGTCGGATCACGGCAAGATCCCAGCCCCCGTCCTCCCTCCGTTCGGCGGCGACGACCTCCTCGATCGACCGGAGTGAGGATCTGGTGCTGTGTCCCGCTGTCGAGTGGAGGGCCCCGCCGACGGCATCGCGGACCTCCGCTGCAGTCTCGAACCTCTCCTGCGATGCGAGGTCGGAGATCCTCTGACGGGCTCCGGCGAGGAACTGACCGGGGTCCCCGGCGAAGAGACCTCTGAGCCCTGCGAGGGACTGCGCGTACTCGGCAGGATCCAGCAGCCCCGCACACGGACCGTGGCAACGATCCACCTGGGCCGCGGCGCAGGGTGCGAACCGAGCAGAACCGGGCGATCCGGTGCAGGACTTGAGCGGGAAGACCGTTTCGAGGAGCTGCTTGGCGGCGCGAGCGGAGGCTGCGGATCGGAAGGGGCCCAGGGTGCGTCCTGCGTCGACACGTTCGCGGGTGAGCGAGCGCACGGCGGAAAGGCGCGGGAACTCCTCCTGCGTCTCGACGAGCCAGTGACGCTTCTCCGGTCGTTTGGACCGCCTGTTGTACGGAGGCTCCAGCTCACCGATCAGCCGCACTTCCCGCACACGTGCTTCGAGCACGGTCGCACACAGCAGGGGCGAGACCTCCTGAGCGGCGGTGACCATCTCCGTCATGCGTCCGCGGGTCTCCGACTCAGTGAAGTACGAGCGCACGCGTGCGCGCATGTCCCCGCTCGAACCGATGTAGAGCACCCTCCGTGAGCCGTCGAGGAATGTGTACACACCGGGCCCGTGGGGGAGGCCGTCCGCGAGGTGGGTCTTCCGCCGTCGCCGGGACCAGCCGGTGGTCCGAACCGTCGAGAGGTCTTCGAGCGTCACGATGCCGTGCGAGCCGTAGATCTCGAACAGCGCGTGCAGGACTCCGACCGTGGCGCGTGCGTCCGACAGCGCCCGGTGGTCCGGTTCCGTGTCGGTGCCGAAGAAAGCGGCGAGTGTGGCGAGCTTGTGATTGCGGACCTCGGTGCGTGGCAGCGCCTTGCGCGCGAGGGCGACGGTGTCGAGGACCTTCGGCGCGGGCCATGTGTAGTCGAGCCGTGCGCAGGCCGCGCGCAGGAAGCCGACGTCGAACGGCGCGTTGTGGGCGACGAGGACGGCGCCCCGCATGAACTCGAGGAAGCTGGGCAGGACGGCTTCGATGCGGGGAGCATCCGCGACCATGCCGTTGGTGATCCCGGTCAGTCGCGCGACGAAGGGGGAGATGACGGAACCGACCGGACGTACGAGCGACTGGAACTCGCCGAGCACTTCGCCGCCGCGGACCCGCACGGCACCGATCTCCGTGATCGCGTTGTCCGCCGAATGCGCACCGGTGGTCTCGAGGTCGACGATGACGAAGTCGACGTCGTGCAGGGGTGTGCCGAGGTCGGCGAGGGACAGTTGGCCGCCGCGAGTGTGCGTGTGGCTGCGATCGAAGGACGGCATGGCGTCCATGGTCGCACGGGGCACGGACACGGGGCTCGCCCCTCCCGGAGGGGACCTACGTCCGTCGAGGTCGTCGCCGCCTCACACCTCACGACCGTCGGAGAAGGGGTCGCGCCGCTGCGGCAGATGGGTGAAGAGCACTGCCGCGGATCCTACGGTCACGGCGATGGTGACCAGCAGGACCCATCCCGGTACGGGGCGCAGGAAGATGGCGATGACGAACAGTGCGAAGGCCCCGCCCAGGGCGCCGAAGAGCCCGAGGACGAGAGACGGGGACGTCGTGCGCCATCCGATCGGCTCCGGTTCGGGAGCGACCCACTCCTCTTCATCGTCGAGTGCTTCGCGCATCTCATCGGGCGGTATGTCCGGCGAGGGGGACGTGTGCCAGGTGATGTTGTCCACGAACGATGACCACGTGGAATCATCGACGCGCTCGTCCTCCGGCAGCGACTCCGTGTCCGGAGTGAGGTCGTCGTCCGGGTCCCTGTCGTCGTCGGATCCGCCGCGATCGTTCGGATCTGAGGTCACGCAGCACCTCCGATGGGCGTCTGCAGTGCTCTGCGGATCTCCCCGGCGATGACGTCCGCGTCGTGATCGAGGGTCGCCACGTGGCGGCTGCGACGCAGTGCGACCGTGCGCGGGGGAGTGCCGAGTCGACTGCGCAGCGTCCGGAAGGAGCGCGGGGAGACCACGCCGTCTCGACCCGACAGGCAGACCGTGACCGGGCAGTCGATCATCCAGAGCTCGTCGCGGAGCCCCGCCAGACCGCGGTGCATGCTCGCCACGGCGCGCACCGGAGTCCGATCGTTGGCGCCTTCGACGACTCCGGCCTTCTCGATGTCCCCTCCGATGGATGGGACGGTCGCGACGAACGGCCACAGGAGCGGCAGCGCGGGGGCGAGGGGAGAGTCGACGTGCAGTGCAGGGTTGACCGTGATGATCGCCTCGGGCCTCCTGTCGATGCCGAGTGCCAGCGCGAGCGCCCCGCCCATGGACTGCCCGACGACGATGACTCCCGGGTGCTCGTCGGCCAGTTCGTCATACGCCGCGATCGCGGCCCCACGCCAGTGATCCCAGCCCGTCCTGCGAAGCTGCTGCCATGTTCCGCCGTGGCCCGGGAGGCGCGGAACACTCAGAGTCGCGGAGGTGTCCTGCAACGATTCCGCGAGCGGGCGCATGGAGGAAGGGCTGCCGGTGAACCCGTGGAGCAGCAGGACCGCGGGGAGGTCCGCGCTGCCGAGCTGGTGCCACGCCGTGTGCGGAGAGTCCGGGGGGAACGAGATCTCATCATCCGAAGCGGTCTGCGGCTGGCGGGTCGAATCGTGCGGGGCCATGGCCCCAGCATCCCATACGGGCATCGAGTCGGCAGAGCGGTGAACCGGCTGTTCGTCCCCATATAGTGGTGGTGAGCCGCAGATCCGAATCGCAGTCCACTGAACGGAAGCAGGTCGGGAGTTGTTCTACTGGTTGCTCAAGCGCATCGTCGTGGGCCCGATCCTGCGCATCCTCTTCCGACCGTGGACTCGAGGCCTCGAGCATCTCCCGGCAGACGGCGGGGCGATCATCGCAGCGAACCATCTGTCCTTCATCGACTCCATCTTCGTGCCCATCGCTGCGCCCCGTCCCGTGGTCTACCTGGCGAAGAACGACTACTTCACCAGGCCGGGCATCCGCGGCCGTCTCCAGCGCTGGTTCTTCCAGCTGACGAACCAGCTCCCGATGGACCGAGGCGGCGGCTCCGGCTCGGAGAACTCGCTCCGTGCCGGACTGGACGTCCTGAAGTCCGGTTCCCTCCTGGGCATCTACCCCGAGGGCACCAGGAGTCCGGACGGTCGGCTCCACCGCGGCAGGACCGGCGTCGCCCGACTGGCGATCGCGGCAGGCGTCCCGGTCGTCCCGGCAGCGCTCATCGGCACGGATGCGGTGCAGCCCAAGGGGAAGAACATCCCCCGGATCCGTCGGGTGGGCGTGGTCTTCGGTGAGCCGTTGGACTTCTCGCGGTATGAGGGCCGGTCCGACGACAGGCATGTGCTCCGAGCGGCCACGGACGAGATCATGTACGAGATCATGCGGCTGTCGGGCCAGGAGTACAGCGACACCTATGCGACGGCGCATGCGGCGACCCTGCTGACGTCGACGCCGACTGAGGGGTCCGCCCAGCAGGACGAGAGCACCGGTGGCAGACCCGCCGGCGCAGAGTGACGGGCGGTCGTATCCGTGTTCGATTACTCCTGTAACGGCGACACGCGGAATCGTTACAGCCTGCGTGCGTGACCCGCGCTGCCCCACCCCATACCTTCGTGATGTGCCCACAACCCCGGCGCAGTGGTCGAGAGGTGTAGAATCGTCTGCACCAGCTCACCGCCGCTTGCGCCCCGCTTCCCCCTGGGGTGAAAAGGAGGAGTCGGTGTGAACCGCTCTGAACAGGAATCGATGCAGATGGAGTCATTGCCGCGCGACGCGCAGGGGCTCCTCTTCGACGACGACATCCCGGCTCTCGATGATGAGGCCGGATACCGCGGACCGACTGTCTGCAGCGTCGTCGGCATCACGTACCGCCAGCTCGACTACTGGGCTCGCACCTCGCTCATCGTCCCGTCGATCAGGGCCGCCACCGGTTCCGGGTCGCAGCGCCTCTACAGCTTCCGGGACGTACTGGTCGTCAAGATCGTCAAGAGGCTCCTGGACGCCGGGGTCTCCCTCCAGCAGATCCGCGTCGCAGTCAGCCACCTGCAGGGGCAGGGCGTCGACGACCTCTCCCAGATCACACTCATGAGCGACGGTTCGTCCGTGTTCGCCTGCACGTCGGCCAATGAGGTCATCGACCTCGTGCAGGGCGGCCAGGGCGTCTTCGGCATCGCGGTGGGCCACGTCTGGCGCGAAGTCCAGGGCACGCTCTCGGAGCTTCCGAGCGAGCGGCCCGAAGACGAGATCGTCGAGGTGGACGAACTCGCCGCGCGCAGGGCACAGAAGTCAGCGGGCTGATGAACGCCCGTCCTCTCGGCTGAGTTCGAGGCGACGCGGAGAAGAGCAGAACTGAGGGCGCCTGGCCGGGAAGCGGCGGGCGCCCTCAGTCGTGTGCGGACGCAGGCTCGAGTGTCGTACGGATCGGATCGGTCGTGCCCGCAGTCGTGCCTCAGACGAGTCGGGCCCTCACTCTCCGTCCTGCGACGGTGGATGAGGGCCCGGTGAAGCTGACCTGAGTATCAGGGGCGGTTGCGCGGTCGGCGCAGCGTCCCCTCGGCATCCTCCGTGATGGGGGTGTCCGCGCTGGCGGCGGAGTCGCCGGTGAATGGAGTCGTGCTGTCCTGGTCCCCGGCTCCAGGCACGGAGGAGTCCGTGAGGTTCTGCTCAGGCGCTTCCGTGGTGGGCTTCGGTGGGGTCTGCACATCACCGGCCTGCGCGTCGCCGGCGTGCGCACCGGCTGCCGGTGCATCCGCGGCCTGCACATCGCGGGGATTCCCGCGCGACCGCATGGTCGATGTGCGCAGCCCCCGGTCCAGGAGCGCATCGAAGGAGCCGGCGAGTTCACTGGCTGCCTGTCCCGGCCACGAGTGGATCGGCCGTGCGGATCCCTGGGCCTGCTGGAGCACTGTTCTCTCCGACAGCGGGGGAGTGAGCAGGAGGGGGCCGAACATCTCCCGCATCTCATCGACGCGGAAGGAATGCTCGCGGGACTTCGTCCGCACGCGGTTCGCGATGATGCCGAGTGGCTGCAGGTCCGGCGCACCCCGGCGGCGCAGCTCTGCGACTGCGCGGAGTGCGCGATCAGCGGCTGCGACAGAGAAGAGCCCCGGCTCGGTGACGACGGCGACGCGCTGGCTCGCCATCCACGCCGCGCGTGTGAGGCCGTTCATCGAGGGCGGGCAGTCGATGATGACGAGTCGGTAGTCGTCGCTCACGGTCGCAAGAGCGTCCTTGAGTCGGCGGAGGAACCGCTCTGACATCGTGGGGCGGTCGAACTCCGCCGACCGGGGACTGCCCGGGATCACATCGAGTGCGCCCTTGGCTCCGCCCGACCATCCCGAGGGCACGATCGCCTGCGACATGATCTTCGCTTTCGGAGCGGCGAGGACGTCCGCGATGTCGAGCGGTGTGGTCACCGGAACATCGAGGCCCGTGGACGCGTCCGCCTGCGGGTCCATGTCCACGACGAGCGTGGGCAGGCCGCGGTTGTGGGCGGCGGAGGCCAGGCCGAGGGCGACCGAAGTCTTCCCGACGCCGCCTTTGAGGCTTGAGACACTGATGACGAGCACGTGATCTACCGTAACCGATCGCGGTGGCATTTCCTGTGGGCAACCCGCCCGACCTGGCGTGTCATTCATCTGATCCTTCGTGCGGGGACTCGAGGCGGACGCTCGCGCCGGTGGGGCTCGGTTCGACCATGATCCGGGTGGTGATCGCCTGCTGGAGTTCCGCGACGTGGGAGATGATGCCGATCGTCCGGCCACCCGTGCGCAGACGGTCCAGTACTGCCAGGACGTCGCTCAGCGCGTCCGGGTCGAGTGTGCCGAACCCCTCATCGAGGAACAGGGCATCGAGGTCGATGCCGCCCGCCGCTCCGCGGACCGTGTCAGCCATCCCCAGCGCGAGTGCCAAGGAGGCCATGAAGCCCTCACCGCCTGACAGCGTGCGCGGGTCGCGCGACTCCTCCGTGAAGGTGTCGATGATCTTGAGGCCGAGCCCCGAGCGGCGCTCTCCCCGACGCCGCTCCAGGTCGTGGGCGAGGCGATATCGTCCTGCGGTCATGTCGACGAGTCTGTCGGAGGCGTGTGCGGCGACGTCCTCGAACAGCGAGGCGAGGGCGAAGGATGACAGCGACATGCGGCTCGCGGCGTCAGAGCTGGTGCCCAGGACGAGCTCTGCGAGGTCGATATCCCGCAGCAGCTCTGCGACCTGCGCTTCATTCTGCGCGCGGTCGGAAGCCGCCTGCTGGTGGGCCTCGTGGGCCCGCGCCGCTGCTGCCCGTACGACGGCACTGCGCTGCGACGCCGCATCGGAGCGCGCCTGCGCGTCTTCGGCACGTGCCGCGGTGCGTGCCGAGGACTCGGCGAGCTCCGCATCCTGAGCCGGATCGGCGAGTGCACGACGTATGAGATCAGACTCCCTGCGCAGGGCGAGTCGCGAGGCATGGGCCCGCTGCTCTTCGACCTGCGCCTCCAGCCGGTCCAGGGGGAGAGCGGCAGCTGTTTCGAGTGCTCCGACGTCTGCGAACGGGGAGTCCCGGAGCGCAGCCGAGAGCTCTTCACCGCGCACGCGAGCGTCGCGGCGAGCGGCGTCGGCCTCCTGCCGGGCTGTCGCCCATGCAGTGCGTGCGCGGGCGAAGCCCTCCAGCTCCTTCCGCGTGCGGGCTGCGGCGCGGAGATCAGCAGGCGCATCGATGCCGAAGCGCTGCCACGATGCGGGCACCGCTGTCGTGTCTGCGACGGCGACCTCCTCCAGCCTGCTGCGCGCTTCCGCATGGGCTGTCGCGGCGCGGCTGCTGGTCGCCTCTGCCGTGGTCAGCAGGCCCTGCGCCTCTTCGAGGCGGGGTCGCAGGGCGCGCAGCTCTGCGGTGGCCGAGTCGAGTCGGGTCTTCAGCCGTGTGCGTTCGGCAGCCGCCTCTTCCGCCGCCGCCAGGCGCGATGCCAGAGCGTCCTCGTCGATCCCCTCCGCCTCTGCGCGTGTCCGCTCGAGCGTCGATTCCGCTGCCGCGAGCGAGGCCCGGGCAGCAGCGCGGGCGGATCGTGCCGCCGCGTCCGCGGCTTCCTCGCGCGCTTCGTCGTCAGAGGTGGGCCCGCCGTCGGTCGGCACAGCGGGGTCAGGGTGGTCGCAGGACCCGCAGACGGGGCACGGCTGATCGGTCTGGAGGAGCTCCGCGAGGGTCCCGGCACTGTCCCTGCGCATCGCACGACGGGTCGCTGCGAGGACATGAGCGGTCTCCTCCGCCCGATGCATCGTGTTGACGTCCTGTTCGTGCGCCGCATCGCGCTGAGCGAGGGCGGTGCGCACGGCGGCTGCGAGGCGCTCCTGCTCGCGGAGCCGATCCCGTGACGATGCCGCCGCCTCGAGCGAGTCATAGGTGCCGCGGAGGTCATCTGACCGGGACCGCAGTCCCTCCTCCTCCGTCCGCAGCGCCGCGAGTCTGTTCTTCGCACCTTCCAGCTCCTTCTGCGCGGTCACCGCGGCTGAACCGGCGGAGGCACTCCGCTCCTCGAGCTGCACATGACGGCGCAGCCGGTCATCTGCGCTGTCGAGGTGAGCCTGCGCTGCAGCGACATCGGAGTCAGTCAGGTCCTCCAGGCGGACACGGGCGTGCGCCGGCAGCGCAGCGACCGCGGAGCGCTGAGCACGCTGCGCTCCGGCCTCGAGCCGCTCGGCTTCAGAGCCTGCGCGTCGCAGTGCGGTCAGGCGAGCCCCGAGTGCCTGTGCTGCACGTGCGCGCTCCAGCTCTCTGCGCCGGGATTCGCGTCCTTCGGCCTCGTCGTTCCACGCGGCTTCGTCCTGGCGCAGGGCGGAGAGCGCCTCGCGATCCTCAGCACGCCGCCTCCACGACTGGGCCGTGTCCGTCGCACTCTCCGCCTGTCCGAGCGCGAGCCGGGCGGTGACGTCCGCGACCGCCGCGCGTTCGTCGGCGACGACTGCTGCGGCGCCGAGGAACGCGAGAGTGTCGAGAACGCCGGGTGCCGCATCGGGGAGGGGCAGAGCCTCCCACGAGGCCTCTGCCGCCGTCTCCACCGCGAACCGACGCCGCTGCGAATCCTGCTCCGTGCGACGCCGTGCCTCCGTCGCCCGATCGGCGAGCACGCGTTCCACCGCCTGGAAGTGCTCCGTGGCGAAGAGCTTCTCCAGGATCGATTCGCGTTCGGACGGATCGGCGTGGAGGAAGGCCGCGAAATCACCCTGGGGCAGGACCACCAGCTTGGTGAACTGAGCCGCGTTCAGGCCGAGGATGCCGTCGAGGAACGACTGCGTCTCCTGCGCTGTGCGGGAGATGCCGGCCCATTCGCCGTCGACCCGTTCCGCCAACGCGACGGTGTGCTGCTGCGTCGTCATCCCCGAACCGCGCTTGCGGGGGCGCAGGTGCTGGGGGACCCGCTCGATGCGGAAGCGCCGGGTCCCCGCGCTGAAGACGAGTTCGACCCGCGTCGGATCGTGGGGCGCGGCGAGGTGGGAACGCAGGTCCGATGCGGAACCGCGCGGGCCGGGGACCGTGTTGAACAGCGCGAAGCAGAGCGCGTCGAGGATGCTCGTCTTGCCGGCACCCGTGGGGCCGGATATGAGGAACAGCCCGTCGTGGGACACCGCGTCGAAGTCGACGGTCTGCCTGTCGCGGAAGGGGCCGAAGCCCTCGATGACCAGCCGGTGGGGACGCATGTGTCACACCGACCCTTCTGCAGGACCGGCGGCAGCGTGGACCCGTGCCAGTGCATCGCCGAACCGGCGGCGAATGTTCGGCGGGGGCGGGCCACCGCGCTGCGCACGGTGGAAGTCCGCGAAGACCTCTTCGTCCGTGCGGACGGCCGTCGTGGAGGCGGACCCCGTCGCCGAGGTGCCGGTCGGCTCGTCGAGCCCGGTCCACGACATCCTGATGAAGCCTGGGAAGGCGGCTCGCAGCCGGTCGACCGCACCGGGGACGCGCTGTGCGTCGGTGAGCTCTGCTGCGATGAGCGCCTCCTCATGGTCAGAGGACTGCGACACGACATCGTCGAGGGTGCCGCGCAGCGTGCGCACGGGTCGGAATTCGGGGACCGGGTGCGATGTCACCCTCGGCACTCCGCTCGCGTCCCGCTCGCTGAACTCGACTTCGACGACCTCCTTCGAGAAGCGGGCCTCGCCGAACGAGAACGGCACGGGAGACCCGCTGTACCGGACGCGGTCCGAGATCGCCTGGGGTCGATGGAGGTGACCGAGCGCCGCATAGTCCGCATCCTCGAATACGGACGCAGGAGTGACGCCGACCCCGCCCAGTGACACATCGCGCTCGGATTCGCTCGACGTCGATCCCGCGACGAACGCGTGGGCCAGGACGACGAGCCGATCCTCGGGGGAATGTGAGTCCCTGCGAGCCCTGATGCGCTCCATCGCCGTGCTCAGGACTGACGCGTGCGTGCGACGAACGGCGCCCATGCGCTCCCAGACGAGCGACGGTTCGAGGTAGGGGACCCCGTGGAGGGAGACCCCCGGGGTCGGATCTGCATCCGGGAGCAGCGCTCCGTCGAAGCCGATCCGCACGGGCCGCCGGATGTCCGACAGGTGGGTGCGGAGATGCACCCCGGCGCGCTCGAGGTGGTGCCGGTTGAGACCCAGCCGGACGAACGAGTCGTGGTTGCCGCTCGACGCGACCACCCGCACGCCCCGGTCCAGGAGGCCTGCGACGCCGTGCTCCCAGAGTCCCAGCGCATCCGGATGGGGGATCGCACGGTCGTAGACATCCCCGGCGATGGCGATGACGTCGATGGCGCGCTCTTCGACGAGCGCGTGCAGCCAGTCGAGGAACGCGCGGTGCTCGTCCGTGAGGTCGACGCCGTGCAGCCGTCTGCCCAGGTGCCAGTCGGAAGTGTGGAGGATCCGCATGCGCTTCACAGTAGCCAAGGGCACGGACACGGGGGTGCCCCGGCACGCGCACCCCCTGACCGCTGTGTCCCCGACCACTTGTACAGTGGGGCTGTTCCGCAGGACGCGTCGTGAACCGGCGCCGGAAGAAACGAGTTCGAATGTTCCGAAAGGTGCTTGTCGCCAACCGTGGCGAGATCGCCGTCCGTGCTTTCCGCGCTGCTTACGAGCTCGGCGCGGAGACCGTGGCCGTGTTCCCCTATGAGGACCGCAACTCCGAGCATCGGCTGAAGGCCGATGAGGCGTACCAGATCGGAGAGGAGGGGCACCCGGTCCGCGCGTACCTCGATGTCTCCGAGATCATGCGCGTGGCGACCGAATCGGGAGCCGACGCCGTGTACCCCGGCTACGGCTTCCTCTCCGAGAACCCTGAACTGGCCCGTGCATGCGAGGAAGCGGGGATCACTTTCGTCGGTCCTCGCGCCGACGTGCTCGAGATGGCCGGCAACAAGGTCCACGCCCTGGAGGCGGCGCGTCGAGCAGGAGTTCCGACGCTCGATTCGACGTCGCCGTCGGCAGACATCGACGAACTGCTCGAGCAGGCCGCGGACATGGAGTACCCCCTCTTCGTGAAGGCGGTCGCCGGCGGCGGCGGACGCGGCATGCGCCGCGTCGACAGCAGCGACGGGCTGCTCGAGTCGCTCAAAGCGGCGATGCGCGAAGCGGAAGGCGCCTTCGGCGACCCCACCGTCTTCATCGAGCAGGCCGTGCAGCGGCCGCGCCACATCGAAGTCCAGGTGCTGGCCGACAACGACTCGAACGCGGTCCACCTCTTCGAGCGCGACTGCTCCATCCAGCGTCGCCATCAGAAGGTCGTCGAGATCGCGCCCGCGCCCAACCTCGACCCGGAGGTCGCGGACGCGCTGCGGAGCGATGCGCTCCAGTTCGCACGTGAGATCGACTATCAGAACGCGGGCACCGTCGAGTTCCTCCTCGAGACGGCGGGACCTCGCGCGGGCAAGCATGCGTTCATCGAGATGAACCCCCGCATCCAGGTCGAGCACACGGTGACGGAGGAGATCACAGACATCGATCTCGTCCAGTCCCAGATGCTCGTCGCCGCAGGCGGCACTCTGGATGACCTGGGCCTCTCCCAGGACATGATCCGGATCAAGGGTGCGGCGCTGCAGTGCCGCATCACGACGGAGGATCCCACCAACTCCTTCCGCCCCGACACCGGCGTGATCACAGCCTATCGATCCGCCGGTGGGGCGGGTGTGCGCCTGGACGGCGGCACCGCGTACGCGGGTGCCGAGGTCTCCGCGCACTTCGACTCCATGCTCGTGAAGTGCACCACGCGCGGACGCAGCTTCGAGCAGGCGGTCGACCGTGCACGCCGTGCGCTCGCGGAGTTCCGGATCCGCGGCGTCGCATCGAACATCGGCTTCCTGCGCGCAGTGCTCGCAGAGGAGAAGTTCCGCGACGGCGACCTCGCGACGTCGTTCATCGACGACCATCCTCACCTGCTCGACGCGCGCGTGGGAGCGGACCGGGGATCGAAGATCCTGGAGTTCCTCGCCGATGTGACGGTCAACCGTCCGAACGGCGACGCTCCGGTCACACTCGACCCGGTGGACAAGCTGCCGGCCCTGCCCGATTCGCTCAGCGGAGCAGCCGCTCCCGCCGGATCCCGCCAGAAGCTCCAGGAGCTGGGACCGGACGGCTGGGCCAGGGCACTGCGCGAGCAGACGGCGCTGGCGGTCACGGACACGACGTTCCGCGACGCCCACCAGTCGCTGCTCGCCACGCGCGTGCGGACGAAGGACCTCGTCACTCCGGCGGAGTACGTCTCGAAGATGACGTCGGACCTCCTGAGCATCGAGGCCTGGGGCGGTGCGACGTACGACGTCGCACTGCGCTTCCTCGCGGAGGATCCGTGGGAGAGGCTCGCGAAGCTGCGGGAGGCCGTGCCGAACATCAACCTCCAGATGCTCCTGCGCGGACGCAACACCGTCGGCTACACGCCGTACCCCACGGAGGTCACCGACGCCTTCGTCGCAGAGGCTGCAGACGTGGGTGTGGACGTCTTCCGCATCTTCGACGCGCTCAACGACGTGTCGCAGATGCGGCCTGCCATCGACGCAGTGCGGGCCACCGGGACGACCGTCGCCGAAGTCGCGCTCTGCTACACGTCGGACCTCTCCAACCCTGACGAGTCGCTCTATACGCTCGACTACTACATGCGTCTCGCGGAGCAGATCGTCGAGGCCGGAGCGCATGTGCTGGCAGTGAAGGACATGGCCGGACTGCTGCGTCCCGCGGCAGCCACCACGCTCGTCACCGCACTGCGCGAGAACTTCGACCTCCCGGTCCACGTCCACACCCACGACACGGCAGGCGGACAGCTCGCGACCCTTCTCGCCGCCTCCGCCGCAGGCGCAGACGCCGTCGACGCCGCCAGCGCGTCGATGGCCGGTACGACGAGCCAGCCGTCCCTGTCGGCACTCGTGGCGGCACTGGAGAACACTGAGCGTGACACGGGTCTCAGCCTGAGTGCTGTCGGAGACCTGGAGCCGTATTGGGAAGCAGTGCGCAATGTCTACAAGCCGTTCGAATCCGGCCTCCCGGGTCCCACGGGACGCGTGTACCGCCATGAGATCCCGGGCGGGCAGCTCTCCAATCTCCGTCAGCAGGCCGTCGCGCTGGGTCTGGGGGAGAAGTTCGAGGAGATCGAGGCGATGTACGAGGCGGCGGACCGGATCCTCGGCCACCTGGTGAAGGTCACGCCGTCCTCGAAGGTCGTGGGCGACCTCGCCCTCCACCTCGTGGCGGTCGGCGCGGATCCGGACGAGTTCGAGCAGAACCCGCAGAAGTTCGACGTGCCGGATTCCGTCATCGGCTTCCTCAACGGCGATCTGGGCGATCCTCCGGGCGGATGGCCGGAGCCGTTCCGCAGCAAGGCGCTCGAGGGACGCACCCACAGGGTCCCCGTCTCGCACCTCGACGCCGAGGACTCCGCGCTCCTGAACGAGCCGGGCCGCACGCGTCAGGACACTCTCAACAGGCTCCTGTTCCCACAGCCCCACAAGGAATTCGACCGGATGCGCGATCAGTACGGCGATCTGTCCGTCCTGGAGACGTCGCTGTACCTCTACGGACTCGAGGAGGGATCGGAGTACAGCGTCGTCATCGGCAAGGGCAAGGCGCTCCTGGTCGGCATCCAGGCGGTCGGTCCCGCGGACGAACGCGGCATGCGGACGATCATGTGCACCCTGAATGGTCAGCTGCGCCCGATCTCGGTGCGCGACCGCAGCGTCGATGTGAATGTCGCTGCCGCGGAGAAGGCCGATCCGGACAAGCAGGGACACGTCGCCAGCCCGTTCGCCGGAGTCGTGACCCTCCAGGTCGAGGCGGGCGACCAGGTGAAGGCGGGACAGACGGTCGCAACGATCGAGGCCATGAAGATGGAGGCATCGATCACCTCGCACGTGGACGGCACCGTGTCGCGGCTGGCCATCGGTCCGGTCCAGCAGCTCGAGGGCGGCGACCTCGTCGTCGTGATCGATGACTGACCGTCCCATACGGCACTTCGGAGATCCGGTTCTGCGCACGGTATGCACACCGGTCTCCGCGTTCGACGATTCGCTGCGTGCGCTCGTCCGGGATCTCGCAGACACTGCGGCACCGGACGGCCGCGCGGCGGTCGCCGCCCCGCAGATCGGGGTGGACAGGCGGATCTTCGCCTTCCACCTCGACGGCAGGGTGGGACATATCGTGAATCCGGTGGTGGTGGAGACCGGAGGGCGGCTTCGTGACATCGATGAAGGCTGCCTGTCGGTGCCGGGGCTATGGTTCCCCACTCCGCGGTGGGAGTTCGCCGCCGTCGAAGGTCTCGACGTGGACGGCGAGCAGGTTCGCGTCGAGGGCGAAGGGGTGTTCGCTCAGATGCTGCAGCATGAGACCGACCATCTCGACGGGACCGTCTACATCGAGACGCTCCCCAAGGAGCGGAAGCGGGAAGCACTGGCGGCGGTCCGTCGGGCGGACTGGTTCTGACGCTCTGACATCGAGGACACCCGCAGAGGGAACTCACTGACGAAGCACAGGGTCCGGACGGCACAGACGGACCGGCAGACGTGAAGAAATGAGGAGATATGGCTATTGAACGCGCCGGAGTCGTGGGCTCCGGACTGATGGGATCCGGCATCGCAGAAGTGCTCGCACGTGCGGGGCTCGACGTCGTCGTCCGTGACATCAGCGCGGAGGCCATCGCCTCCGGCCGCGCCAGCATCGAGAAGAGCCTCGAGAAGGGCGTGCAGCGCGGCAAGCTGTCGTCAGACGATCGCGACGCTGCTCTGGCTCGCCTGCACTTCACCGTCGACATGGCAGACTTCGCAGACCGCCAGCTGGTCATCGAGGCGGCCAGCGAGAACGAGGACGTCAAGAAGGCGATCTTCGCAGAGCTCGACACGGTGGTGACGGCGAAGGACGCGATCCTCGCGTCGAACACCTCGTCGATGCCGATCATCCGCTTCGCGCAGGCCACCGGCCGGCCCGATCGCGTGCTGGGGATCCACTTCTTCAACCCGGCACCCGTGCAGCCGCTGGTCGAGCTCGTGGTCTCCGAACTCACGGACCCGGGTGTCGTCGACGCGATGGACGCCTTCGCGACAGACGTGCTGGGCAAGGTGACGATCCGCGCATCGGATCGCCCCGGCTTCGTCGTCAACGCACTGCTGATCCCCTTCCTGTTCTCCGCGATCCGCATGGTCGAGGCGGGCCATGCGACGAAGGAGGACGTCGACCTCGGCATGGTGAACGGGTGCGCCCATCCGATGGGTCCGATCGCCCTGGCAGACAGGGTGGGACTGGACACCTGCCTGTTCGTCGGGAAGAGCATCCACGAGGAGACCGGAGACCCCGCGGCCAAGCCGCCCGTGCTGCTGTCTCGCATGGTCGACGCAGGGCTGCTCGGTGTGAAGACCGGACGCGGCTTCTACGACTACAGCGCGACGTGACGAGTACTCCGACGCGCTGAAGACCCGCTTCTGCAGGGCATGAGGAAGGGTCCGGACCATCGGTCCGGACCCTTCCTCATGCCCGTCCGTGCTGCGCGGATGCTGCTGGGCTCAGCCGCGCGGTGACGCGACCGCCTCGTAGGCGGCGACCCGCACGCAGGCGGCGACGACCTCGGCGGCGACCTCGACCTCCTCGAGAGGCGGCATGGTCGGCGCGATCCGGATGATCGCATCATCCGGATCCACTCCGTGGGGATGCGTGGCGCCTGCGGGAGTCAGCTTGACCCCGGCCTCGGCGGCCAGCTTCACCACGTGCGAGGCGGTGCCCGGCGGCACTGCGAGCGTGATGAAGTAGCCGCCGGACGGGTTCGTCCACGCGGCGAGGTCCTCGGGTCCCAATTCGCGGGAGAAGACCTCGTCGACTGCGGCGAACTTGGGGTTGAGCAGTTCCGCGTGCTTCCGCATGTGCGCGCGGACGCCTTCCGGGGAACCGAAGAAGCGGGCGTGGCGGAGGTGGTTGACCTTGTCCGGACCGATCGCACCGGCTGCCGTGTGGCGCGCGAACCAGTCGACGAGGGTGGGGGATGCCCCGAAGAACGCGACGCCGGCGCCGGCGTGCGTGATCTTCGACGTCGAGGCGAAGACGAGTGGGCGATCCGCGTTGCCGGCCTCCGCCGCGATCCCCAGGACATCGATCGGTTCAGGGTGCGGCTCCCGCAGATGGTGGAGCGCGTACGCGTTGTCCCAGAGCACGGTGAAATCGCCGGCCGCGGCCGGGAGAGCCATCAGCTCACGGGTGCGGCGCTCCGAGATGGAGACACCGATCGGATTCGAATGGACCGGCACGATCCAGATGCCCTTGATCGAGGGATCTCCCGCGACGAGCGACGCGACCTGGTCCACGTCGGGACCCTCTGCATCCGTGGCCACCGGCACCAGCTCGAAGCCCAGTGACTCGGCGAGACCGAAGTGCCGGTCATACCCCGGCACCGGGCACAGCATCCGCACGGGCGTGCCTGCCCACGGGGCGGCCGAATCCGGACGGCCGTGGAGCATCGCGAAGGCGAGCGCATCGCGCATGAGGGTCAGCGACGAGTTGCCCTGGGCGAGCAGCTGCTCGGTCGGCACTCCGAGGAGCGGTGAGAAGATCTCGCGCAGCTCCGGAAGCCCGTGCAGGCCGCCGTAGTTGCGCGTGTCCGTCCCGTCCGCCGACGCGGCGTCGGCGCCCGTGACAGCGGTGAGGAGTTCGTCGGCGAGGTCCAGCTGAGCTGCGGACGGCTTGCCCCGCGTGATGTCCAGGCTGAGTCCGCGCGCGGCGAACCGCTCGTAGTCCGCGGTGGCGGTCTCGAGGCGCGACGCGATCTCTTGTGGGGTGAGCGAACTGAGCGACATGCGCGGGTCCCTTTCATATGGGGGAGTGCGGGTGGGCCGGGACACCCCAATCCTAGTCGCCGGTGTCCTGCGCCGGGGTGAGGCCTCCCTCCGCACGGAGAGGCGCCGGCGTCCCGGCCTCTCCGATTGTGTAGTCTCGCGCACATGAGACGATTCGACCCCGCTTCCGTTCGTGCCCAGATCGATTCGACCCTCCGCGGGTTCGGTGCTGATGACCACACGCGCACCGTGTGCACGGACGTCATGTACGACACGGATCTCATGGGGGTCGATTCCCACGGGATCTCGATGCTTCCGTACTACGCCTCCGAGATCGCGAAGGGACACATCGACCCCACGGCGGAGCCCGCGGTCGCGCACTCGTTCGGGGCGGTCGTCCGCGTCGACGGGAAGAGGGGCTTCGGGCACACCGGCGCGCACCTCGCGATGACGAAGGCGATCGAGGCTGCGCGCTCGTTCGGCGTGGGCATCGGCGTCGTGGGACAGACGAATCACTACGGCGCAGCAGGCTACTACGCGCGTATGGCTGCGGACGCGGGGCTCATGGGGATCTCGCTGTGCTCGACTGCGAACGCACTGCAGGTGCCGCACCGGGCCAAGAGTGCCCTGATGGGCACGAACCCGATCGCGTTCGCCGCGCCCGTGCCGGGTGAGGAGCCCGTCCTGGTCGACATGTCGACGACGACGGTCCCCCTCAACAAGGTCAAGCTCTACGGGCTGCGCGGCGAGGATCTCCCGGAGGAGTGGGCGGTCGACGGTGAGGGAGCGCCCCTCCATGACGCGCAGGAGATCTATTCCCGCCTGGAGTACGGCAAGGACGGGGGAGTGGGGCTCCTGCCCCTGGGCGGCCGAGGATTCTTCACCGGCGGGCACAAGGGCTCCGCCCTTGCGACGATGGTGCAGATCCTCTCCGCAGCCCTGCCGGGTGCGGGCCAGCCGGGCAACGTCGACGGCTACCAGGACATCGGGTACTTCTTCCTCGCCATCGATCCGGCGGCCTTCGGCGCTCCAACCGATGCAGGGGACTACGTGCGCGAACTGCGCGACACCCTTCGCGGGATGGAACCGCTCGAGGCGGCCGAGCCGGTGCAGGCGACAGGGGACCGCGACTTCCTCACCCGCGCCGACCGGTTGGAGCACGGAGTCCCACTCGCGGAGGCGCTCGTCGACCAGCTGCGCGCACTGAGCACGGAGCTGGACAGCGACTTCGCACTCGTCGAGAGGGCATGAGCCGACAGCCGACCTCCCCGTCCCCGCCCGACGACGGTTCGTGGGGGAGGACGGGCCAGCGGGCTGTGCGCCCTGCGGTGGCGCAGGCGACCCGCGAGGCGGTGGGCACACGGTTCGGAGAGGCGGCCGCCGTCTACGACCGCGTGCGGCCCAGGTATCCGGACGCCGTCTACGACTGGCTCGCGGAAGAGGTCATGGCCCCCGTGCGCTGTGCGGACGTGGGCGCAGGAACGGGCATCTTCGGGGCTGGACTGCGTGATCGCGGCTGGTCGGTGGTCGGCATCGACCCGGATCAGGACCTGCTCGCCCTCCACCCGGAGCCCGCCCGCGGCGGGACCGCGGAGGCGCTCCCTCTGGACGACGAGTCCGTCGATCTGGTGACGGTCGCGCAGGCATGGCACTGGATCGACCCGATCCCCGCTGCTGCAGAGTTCCGTCGCGTCCTCACGCGGACCGGTGCGGTGGCGATCGTCCTGAACCAGCTGGATGTGCGAGTGGAGTGGGTGCTCAGGCTCGCACGCATCATGCATGCGGGTGATGTCTACCGGCCGGCGTGGAGGCCCGCACTCGCAGGATTCGCGGATCCGACCGCGGCCGAGTTCACGTTCACCACAGGTGTGAGTGCGGACGATGTGGTCGAATTGGCGGCGACGCGATCGTACTGGCTGCGCAACGGGCCGAGGGTCCGAGAGCGCGTGGAGGCGAACATCCGCTCGTTCCTCTCAGACGAGGGGCGCGGGCTCGCGGCCGAGTCCGGCAGCCTCCTCACCGCAGCGGGGGAGCCGGATATGTTCGAGCTGCCCTATCTGTGCCTCGCGTATCTGACGCAACGACGCTCATGAGGGCTGAGTGGCTCCGAGTTCGTGGCTCAGAGCCCCTGTGCGGGGTCTCCGGGCGCCGACCGGTCGGCCGACGGCTGCTCCGAGGAGATGACTGTGCCCGATCGCGCGCTGTCTGCGTGCGCGACGGAGATCTTCCGTGGCTTCGCGTCGTCTGCGACTGGGATCGTCAGTGAGAGGACGCCGTCGGAGTACTCAGCTGAGATCTGGTCGACGGCGACACGATTCCCAAGTGTGAGCTGCCGGGCGAATGTCCCCGTCGGACGCTCGCGGGTGAGCCACGTGACCTCCGGCTCCGGATCGGGGGTGGTCCGCTCGGCGCGAACGGTGAGTGTGCGGTCCTCGACGTCCACGTCGATGCTGGACGGGTCGACGCCGGGCATGTCGATACGGGCGACGAACATCTCGCCGTCGCGGAAGAGGTCCATCGGCAGGCCCACGGCATTGGGCGTCCTCGTGACCTCTGAGAAGAAGCGATCGATGTCGCGAATCGGGTTGAAAGTGGATCCGGCCATGAGGGTGGTCCTTTCGTTCGGCGTGGCTCGTGCTCGAAGGCTCGCTGCGTCGAGTCCGACACACTCGAATCTAGTCGCTTTCAGTGATCCGCGGAAGTCGCGCGAACGGCCGCGCCATGACGCCGCGGGGACGTGATATGACGGGGAGGGGGCGCGGGCGGAGCAGGTCTGCTCGTGCAGGTCACAACGGGGGAGCGGCATGTCTGTGGGAGCGATCGCGGCAGCGCTGGTGCCGATCGCGGCACTGCTCGCGCTGGGTGCTGCACTGCGCCGACTGCGAGGGTTCTCGAGTCCTGAGTTCTGGGCAGGGGCGGAGAGGCTCGCATATTTCCTCCTGCTCCCGACGCTCCTGTTCACGAGCATCTCGACGGTCGACCTCGCGGGCATTCCGGTGGGGAGGGTGGCGGTGGCCGTCGTCGCTCCGACGCTCCTCGTCACCGGAATCCTGTTCGCACTCAGCAGAGTGGTCGCACCGAACGCCGCTGCGTTCACCTCCGTGCTGCAGGGCTCGGTCCGCTTCAATACGTATGTCGGAGTATCGCTGGCGGTCAGCCTGGTGCCGGGGGAGGGCGCCGCACTCGCGGGGATCGTGGGCGCGGTGCTGGTGCCGCTGGTGAACGTGATCGCGACGCTGGGCTTCGAGGTGTTCCTCGTCGAGAGGAGCTCGCTGCTCTCACTCGCCGGCAAAGTCGTGCTGAACCCGCTGGTGCTCGCATGTGTGCTGGGCGCGGCGGCGGGAGCGCTGCCGTTCGAGATGCCCGAGGTGGTCGTCGGAGTCTTGAATCCGCTCGCGGCCGCTGCGCTGCCGGTGGGCCTGCTGTGCGTCGGCGCCGGGCTGCGGCGGATCGAGCTGCGGACACATGCGGTGGGGGTCGTCGTGGCGTCGTCGGCGAAGCTGCTCGTCCTGCCGGCGCTCACGCTGGGAGGGCTCGTCCTGGTGGGTGTGAGCGGCCCGGTGGCTCTCGTCGCACTGATCTTCCAATCGATCGGCACGGCGAGCACGGCCTACGTGCTCGCGCGCCAGCTGGGCGGCGACTCATCGCTCATGGCCGCACTCATCGCGTTCCAGACGGTGGCATCGTTCGTGACACTGCCGTTCGTGCTGCTCGTCGGTTCTGCGGTGCTCGTGTGAGGTCTTCGTATGACGACCGGTGGGGTGCCCTCAGGAATCTACTTAACATAATGTAGATTATCGGCGCTCTACGCAGGACGTGACCGCGGGAGATCTCCCGCGGTCACGGAGCGTGACTCGTTGCCCTGCGGCTCAGGCGCCGCCGAGCTGCGGCTTGCCTGAGTCGCCGTCGGACTCGCCGTCGTCATCGGAGCGTCCTTCATCCGAGTCGTCGGATCCCGAGCCGTCGTCCGCCAGCCCGTTCTCCTTCGTGAGCCCTGCTTCCTCACTGCACACCGGCCATGCGCCCGGTCCCTGCTCCTTGAGAGTCTCCTGGGCGATGTCGATCTGCTCGGACCTGCTCGCTTCGTGCGGCATGCCCTCACCGCCGAACGCCTCCCAGGTCTGCTGGGAGAACTGCAGTCCCCCGTAGTAGCCGTTGCCGGTGTTGATGTCCCAGTCCCCGCCGGACTCGCATTCCGCGACGCGGTCCCAGACGGATCCCGAGTCCGCCTGTGCAGGGCCGGCCGCCCCCACGAAGCCGACGGCTGCGACCGCTCCGGCGCCGCCGAGCAGTGCGATCCTGCGAAGGTTGTTCCTCATGGTGGTCTTCACGGTGTCGTTCTCCTTCGGAGCGCAGGGCCGGGGTGCTCCCCTGCCGATGCGCGCCTCGGTGTCGTCCGACGTCGTGCGTGCGCACGGCGTGCATGTCAGCGCCCGGTTCGTTACCGGGCTGTTACACGGTAGCGAGCCCACGGGCGCTCATGACAGCCCGCACCGCTGATCAGCGGTGCGCATTCACCCAGAGTCGCCTCAGTGCCACCTGACCGTGATGGCCTGCTGGGTCGTGCACACGTGCACCAGGCCTCGCGTCACTCCGCCACATACGCCGCGAGGTGCTCGCCGGTGAGGGTCCTCTCCCCCGCGCGTGCGTGTGCGATGAGGGCTGCCGGCGTGCCCTCGAAGACGACGCGTCCACCTTCGTGACCTGCTCCGGGACCCATGTCGATGAGCCAATCGGCGTGGGCCATGACCGCCTGGTGATGCTCGATCACGATGACCGTCTTCCCGGAGTCCACGAGGCAGTCGAGCATGGCCAGCATCGCCTCGACGTCCTGGAGATGCAGGCCCGTCGTCGGCTCGTCGAGCACGTAGACCTCGCCGTCGCCCGCCATCCGCACGGCCAGCTTCAGCCGCTGGCGCTCTCCGCCGGAAAGGGTCGTGAGCGGCTGTCCGATGGTCACGTACCCGAGGCCCACGTCGACGAGCCGGCCAAGGATCCTGGCTGCTGCCGGCACCTTCGCCTCGCCCTCGGAGAAGAATGCGTGGGCCTCGGCGGCCGACAGCAGGAGGACCTCGGCGATGGACTTCTCCCCCAGCCGGTACTCGAGCACCTCCTCCTGGAACCGGCGGCCCTGGCACGCCTCGCACGTGACAGCCACTCCTGCCATCGTCGGAATGTCGGAGTAGATGACCCCGGCACCCTTGCAGGTCGGGCACGCGCCCTCGGAATTGGGGCTGAAGAGCGCGGGCTTCACCCCATTCGCCTTCGCGAACGCCTTGCGGATGGGTTCGAGCATCCCCGTGTACGTCGCCGGGTTGCTGCGCCGCGAACCCCGGATGGCCGTCTGGTCGACGACGACCACCCCGTCGCGGCCTGTGAGGGAACCGTGGATGAGCGAGCTCTTCCCCGAACCGGCGACCCCGGTCACGACCGTGAGCACGCCGCCCGGCACGTCGACGTCGACGTCGACGAGGTTGTGGAGGTCGGCGCCACGGATCTCCCACGTGCCCGAGGCCGTCCGCACCTCGTCCTTGATCCGAACCCGATCGTGCAGGTGCCTGCCGGTGGGCGTGTCAGCACCGGCGAGACCCGCGACTGTCCCCTCGTACACGATCTCACCGCCGTCGGTGCCCGGGCCCGGGCCGAGGTCGACGACGTGGTCGGCGATCGTGATCGTCTCCGGCTTGTGCTCGACGACGAGCACGGTGTTCCCCTTGTCCCGCAGCTGCAGGAGGAGGTCGTTCATCCGGGAGATGTCATGGGGGTGGAGTCCCGTCGTCGGCTCGTCGAAGACGTACGTCACATCGGTGAGGGGCGACCCCAGCTGACGGACCATCTTGATCCTCTGCGCCTCACCGCCGGACAGCGAGCCGGACGGACGCTCGAGTGAGAGGTATCCCAGTCCCAGGCGCACGAGTGAGTCGAGCAGCTCCGCGAGGCCCGAGAGCAGCGGAGCGACGGCCGGCTCCTCGAGTCCCCGGACCCACTCCGCGAGATCCGCGATCTCCAGTGCGCACGCATCCGCGATCGACAGCCCGGCGATGTGCGAGGAGCGGGTCGCCGCGCTGAGCCTCGTCCCGTCGCACTCGGGGCAGGACACATACGTGAAGGCACGATCGACGAACTCCCTGATGTGGGGCTGCATCGATTCCCGGTCCTTCGTGAGCATCGACTTCCGGATTCGAGGGACCAGGCCCTCGTACGTCGAGTTGATGCCCCGGAACTTCATCTTCGTGGGCTCTTTCCAAAGGAAGTCGCTCATCTGCTGCGCGTCGAACTCGCGGATCGGCAGGTCCGCGGGAACCAGCCCGGACTCCGCGTAGTACTTCACCATCCAGCCCCCGGCCTTGTAGCCGGGCACGGTGATCGCACCGTCGTGCAGGGACAGGGAGTCATCGAACAGCTCTGCGAGATCGACGTCGTGGACCGTGCCGGTGCCCTCGCAGTGGGGGCACATGCCGCCGACCACCGCGAAGTCGCGACGCTCCCTCTTCGTCGTGCCGTCCGGCTGCTCGAAGGTCACGGCGCCCGCGCCGGATATCGACGCGACGTTGAAGGAGTACGCCTGTGCTCCGCCGATGTGCGGTCGCGCGATGCGGGAGAAGAGGATCCGCAGCATCGCATTCGCATCGGTCGCGGTCCCGACCGTGGACCGGGGGTTCGACCCCAGTCGCTCCTGGTCGACGATGATCGCAGTCGTGAGCCCTTCGAGGACATCGACGTCCGGTCGACCCGGTGAGGGCATGAAGCCCTGGACGAATGCCGGATACGTCTCGTTGATGAGTCTCTGCGACTCCGCGGCGATCGTTCCGAACACGAGCGAGCTCTTCCCCGACCCCGACACTCCGGTGAAGACCGTGAGCCGTCGCTTGGGGAGGGTGAGGCTCACGTCGCGGAGATTGTTCTCACGTGCGCCGTGCACACGGATGCGATGGTGGGAATCCGCACGCGCGGTCGCTTCTGTCACGATGGAGCTCCTCAGTGATTGCGTCAGAGCGCAGTGTAGGGGAATGCCGCGAAGAGGCGCTCGAAGCGCGCGCGCTGGGCGTCGGATACGGCTGCGAGCGGGGTCAGCGACAGGCTTCTGCGCCCGGCCGCGCCCTTCCTCGTCCAGGTGCCGACGACCCGGCCGCGGCGGATCGCAGCCCTCTTGAACACGCCGTTGTTGCCGGGGACGAGCGCTGCGTGGTCCGCGGCGTCCATGAATGTCAGCCGATCGGGGTAGCCCAGCACCAGTTCGTCGAAGCCCGGCAGCAGCAGCTCGCGCATCGCGTCCTTCTCCCCCGCGGCATACTCCTCTGTGAGCCCGGGTCTCCAGTACGCGGTCTCCTCCGTGCCCGGAATCGGTCCGGACTCCACGGTGTCCTCGATGAGCGGCAGCGCAGAGCGGATCGTGCGCAGCGGCAGCTTCGTCCACCATGCGAAGTCCCGCAGGGTCGCAGGTCCGTGCGACTGGAGATAGCGACTCAGCAGCTCCGCGGTCGCGGCGACCCGATCATCGTCGAACCGATCGCTCAGAGTCGACCCCGCAGGCAGCCACCGTGCGGCATCGACGACGGCTGTGTCCTCCCCCGTCCACGGCCCGTAGGCGGCGACACCGGTCGAGATGAGGTGGACGAGCAGATGGTAGCCGCGCCCGCCCGTCGGGTCGATGCCCGCCATGCGCCATGCGTCGAAGAGTTCGGCGCGCGGCACCCCGGTCCCCCGTCCCGGTGCGGAGCGGTCGTGGGCGAGGCCGAGGAGGACGTCAGCCGCGCGTGAGACGTGCCAATCCTCGAGTCCCAGCTGGGGCCGGCGCTTCACCGCTGCCCGGATCGGGCCGTCAGCGCACAGCTGGGTCATCCAGGAGAGGTCCTCCGCAGCGACGGCGAAGACCGTCCCCCGCATGGGGTAGCCGCGGACGATGCGGCCGGTGGAGAAGGCGTCGAGGACCGGATCGACTGCGCCGGAGGTCCGCAGCGCGAGCGAGGCGACGACGCCGGCGAGGTCCTGTCCCTGATGGGCGCCGAACGCACTCGCCGCCGCGTGGACCGAGGTCCAGGCGGCGGCTGTGGGGAGCCCCTGCGCGGTGATGCGCAGTCCTGCGAGGGTGCGACGATCCACGACGGGCCCGATCGATCAGTGCCGGGGGCTCATCAGCCGCGCAGCAGCCTGCGTGCGCGGCGTGCACCGACGACGACGGTCGATCGGGCGGTGTCGAAGGCGCGATCCGTGCGTTCACCGCTGGTCGGCACACGACCGGAGACATCGTCGAGCACGCGGGTCAGGCGCTCTTCGGTCCAGTCGACCGCGCCGCCGGGAGCCGCCGCGCGGGTGGCGCCCTCGCGGGCATACCGGGCGGCGCTCCCCGCGTAGTGCCTCGCCGTGCGCGTGGCGTCCACGGCAGTGCGGGATGCCGTGCCGGCGCCCCGGGCGACCGTGTCGGCGGCGTGGCGGAGCCGCCTGCCCGCGGTCCATTCGCCGGATTCGTAGACGTCGTCGGGTTCGATGGGCTCACGCGTGCTGGTCATACGACCATGATCCCCCTGTCGGCACGGGAATGTCCAGGGAGGGTAGGCTGTTGTGTTCGGTGCAGACAATTGTCAGTGGACGAGTCAGACGACCGAGTCGGACGACGCAGAGTAGACGCGGAGAAGTGAGAGTCATATGAGCGAACGCAGCCTGCGAGGGACACAGCTGGGATCCCGGAGCCTCGAATCGGAAGCGGGCGTCGAGCCGGCGCCGCGCCAGCTCGTCGAGTACCGCTGTGAGGACGGGCACAGGTTCAGCGTGCCCTTCTCCGTCGAGGCGGACATCCCTGCACAGTGGGACTCCGGTACCCACGGCGTGGGTCTCCGCGTCGACGGGGGTGCCACGGAGGAATCGGACGTGAAGCCCGTGCGCACGCACTGGGACATGCTTCTCGAGCGCCGCTCCTTCGAAGAGCTCCAGGTGCTCCTGGACGAGAGGCTCGCCTACCGCCGCGGGGATCTTCCCGCCGCGAACTGAGCGATCGGCTCGGACGATGTGAGAATCCGCCTCTTCAGTGAGGCGACGAGGCCCGCCTTCGTGCGGGCCTCGTGTCGTCTCCGGGACCGGTCCCGGCCTGCGCGCAACCGTGTTCAGCGGCGGGCGAGGCCGCGCAGCTGGCGACCGCGGCGCTGCACGCCCCAGCGCGCCACACGGACGAGCGCTTCATTGATGATGTCGCCGTCCATCTTCGACTCGCCGAGCTCTCGTTCGACGAAGGTGACGGGGATCTCTGCGATGCGCAGCCCCGCCTCCTTCACCCGTCGGGTCATGTCGATCTGGAAGCAGTAGCCCGTCGACTCCACGTCCTCGAGGTCCAGGGTCTCGAGGGTCTCGCGACGGAATGCGCGGAAGCCGGCGGTCGCGTCGCTGACGCCGAGTCCGATGAGCACGTTCGCGTAGAGGTTGGCGCCCCGGGACAGCAGGTGGCGGTTGCGCGGCCAGTTGACGACCGCGCCCCCGGGCACCCAGCGGGACCCGATGGCCAGATCCGCTCCATCGCGCACAGCGGCGAGCAGCTGCGGCAGGTCACGTGCGCGGTGCGACCCATCGGCGTCCATCTCGCAGACGATGTCCCAGTCGCGGGCCAGCGCCCACCGGAAACCGGCGAGGTAGGCTCCGCCCAGCCCGCTCTTGACGGAGTTGTGCAGGACGTTCACGCGGGAATCGGATTCCGCATGACGGTCCGCCCACTCTCCCGTCCCATCGGGTGAGCCGTCGTCGACCACCAGCACATGTGCGGCAGGAGCCCAGGTGTCCAGGGCTGCGAGTGTCCGCGGGAGGGAGTCGATCTCGTTGTACGTGGGGATCACGACCAGTGTCTTCATCGGTGCAACTCTAGCGGAGCGTCGAGGCGGTCGTGATCTGTCCGGCCAGAAGCGAAACGGTCCGGCGGCTGGGCCTTCGGGCCGCAGGTGCAGGGCACCTGCGTTGTCTAATGGCCCGCCGCCGGACCTCGCCCCTGGAGGGCGTCTGGGAGCAATCTACCCAGGGGTAACTGCTGTCGCAACCGGCGCTGTCACGGCGTCTGCATCGGTGCAGAACACGACGCGTGTCGCTGTCCGCGCACCCAGACGTCGCGGACGACGGGCAGAGGCGACTCGCCGGACAGGTCCGGGAGTCCGGGTGTGCCGGAGCGCGGATCGGTGCTCCACGCGGCCAGACGATCGTCAGCCACCTGGACGATCAGCTCGCCCACCTTCCAGCGCACTGCCGTGGCCTCTGCGCCGGGAGCGAGCACACCGCCCTCGAAGCTCCCGATCGCCCGGAAGCCGAATCGCGTGGCGGCGTTGAAGGCCGCCCGGGCGGAGATGCCGGCGCTGCCGCTGAAGACGGCCGCTGCGAGGGTCCTCCACGGAGAAGCCGGATCGAGCACGAAGCTGACCTGAGCCCCCGTGGCCAGGAGCGGGGCGAGCGGCTGGTCATGCGCCTGGGGGTCGAGCGTGACACCCACGCCGGTCGCAGCGAGCCGGTCCACGGCGTCGCCGGGGACCGGGCCGGTCACCAGGATCCGCCAGAGCGAACGCTGGGCCCGCGTGCGGACCTCGGCGTCGTCGAGGGCGTCGAGGACCGCTGTGAGGTCCGCCTCATCCTCCGCCACGATGTAGAGAGGTCGGTCCACCGTGAGGGCGTCCGCGAGGTCACGGGCAGCGATGCTGGTCGCCCCAGTGTCGGAGGCCGCCGGGTACGCGGTGATCGCGAGGGCGGCCGGTGCCGCGTCGCAGAAGGCTGCGACGGCGTCCGCGGGGCCGAGCACGTGGACGGTGGTGATGCCCGCCTCCACGAGTGCGCCGGGCTGGGGATCGTCGCCGGTGAGGAGCAGCCCCGCATGGACGAATCCGGGGGCGACGAGGTCGCCGTCGAGGTCCGTGTGATCTCCGTCCGTCGCAGCGGCCGCCTCGTCCTCGCCGACCCAGGACACGGTCGGACCTGCGAAGGAGATGGCGGTGGCGAAGGGATCGACGCTGGAGTACACGTCGCCGCTGTGGAGGATCGTCGGCATATCGGTCATTCCGCGATTCTCCCACGTCCGGTTCTGCGTCGGAGGCACCCGGTAGGGTGGCGCTCGTGACACCACCACTGCTCGTGCTCGACACCCCGGCTCTCTACTACCGGTCGTTCCACGGTCTGCCGGACACCATCAGGTCGCCCCACGGTCGACCCGTCAATGCGGCGAAGGGTCTGCTCGACACGATCAGCCAGCTGGTCGGTCGATGGGACTCCCGCAGGATCATCGCGGTCATGGACGCGGACTGGCGTCCGGACTTCCGCACCGCGCTCCTGCCCGAGTACAAGGCGCATCGGATCACCGATCCCGCCCGGGGGACGGAGACGCCGCCGGAGCTGGAGGCCCAGCTGCCTGTGATCTTCGATGCCCTCGATGCCTTCGGCATCCCCATCGCCGAGGTGCCGGGCACCGAAGCGGACGACGTCATCGCGTCGATCGTCGCCCAGGGCGGTGACGAAGACATCGTCGTGGTCTCGTCCGACCGGGATCTCCTGGCACTGCTGGCGCCCGGTCGCAGGGTGTGCGTGCACCGCCCGCGGACCGGTGGACGCTGGGAGACCACGGCGCTCGCAGATCTGCCGGCCGCCTACGGCGTGGCGGACGGGGACGCGTATCGCGCTCTCGCGGCTCTGCGGGGCGACCCGTCGGACGGCATCCCCGGTGTCCCCGGGATCGGGGAGAAGACGGCGGCGAGGCTCGTGGCCGGCTACGGAGGCCTTGATGCGATCATCGCCGCCGCGCAGCGCGGTGACAAGGAGCACGGACTCTCTGCCCGACGCCGCGAGAACATCCTCGCCCACGCCGACGGCGTGCGTGCGGGCGAGCGGGTGATGGAGGGCCTCACGGACCTGGCGGTGTCGGACTTCGTCGCCGCTGCGGGCGGTGAGCCGGACACGGCGCGGATCGCAGAGCTCAGCGGTCTGTGGGGCCTCGAACGATCCGTCGCACGGCTGCTGGCCACCCTCACCGGCGACGACGTCGAGGTGCAGACGACCGAGCACGTGAGAGCGACGGCGGAGCCCGTCGTCGGAGGCGCACCCGTCGATCGCGCGGTCGACAGCACCTCGGCAGGGTGGGCCGCGGACTTCTGCGCCTTCGACCTCGAGACGACGGGGGTGGATCCGCACACCGGTCGGATCGTGTCCGCGGCCCTGCTCCCCTTCGCCGGCGGCGACGAGGGCCCCGCCCGCACGTGGCTCGTCGATCCCGGTGTGGAGATCCCGGAGGCCGCTCAGCGGGTCCACGGCATCTCGACCGAGCGCGCGCGTGCAGAGGGTCAGCCGACCGCCGTGGCACTGCCGCAGATCATGGACGCCGTGTGCGCCCTGTCTGCGTCCGGCACGACGCTCGTCGGGCACAACATCGTCTACGACCTGACCGTGCTCGCGGCGGAGGCGGTGCGGGCAGGGATCCTCCCCTCCCCCGATTCGCTGCTCGACCGCCTCCCACCCGTCCTCGACACGCTGGTCGTGGATCGGGAGGTGGACACGTACCGCCGGGGACCGCGCACTCTGGGAGCCCTGGCGCAGCACTACGGCGTGTCGCTCGATGATGCTCACGACGCACTCGAGGACGCGCGGGCAGCCGGTCTCATCGCCCTCGCCCTCGCCCGCTCCTCCCCCGCACTGGCGGAGACGCCGGCCGTCGCCCTCCACGACCAGCAGACCGTGTGGAAGCGCGAACAGGCCGCTTCGCTGCAGGAGTTCCTGCGACGCAGGCGACCCACAGCGGTGGTCAGCGGGGACTGGCCGCTGGAACGCCTAGACTGACTCGGGTCCGACCCCGGGTGGACCCGGCGGCCCCACACGCTATCGACGAGGTGCACACGACGAATGGGACTCTTCTCGCGACTGCTCAACCGGCCCGGAGAGCAGGCCGACAAGCGGATCGGCTGGTTCGACCGCGCACAGGACTCCGTCGCACAGCGGCAGGAGGAGTACACCGACTCGACGGATGAACAGCTCACCGCTGCCGCAGCCGTGGTGTTCGATACGGGCAGCCGCGAGGAGCAGCTCATCCGCTTCGTCGCGCTGGCGCGCGAAGCCGCGGAGCGGGTGCTGGACGAGCGTCCGTACGACACACAGCTGCGCGGCCTCGTGGGACTGCTGGACGGCACCGTCGTGCAGATGCTCACCGGTGAGGGCAAGACCCTCGTCGGCGCGCTCGCAGCCGCGGGCTACGCCCTCCAGGGGCGACGCGTCCACGTCGTGAGCGTCAACGACTACCTCGCCGTGCGCGACCGGGGCTGGATGGGGCCGGTCTTCGAGCTGCTGGGCGTCTCCGTTTCGGCAGTGTCCGGCACGATGTCCCAGGAGGAGCGCCGCGAGGCCTACCGCGCGGAGGTCGTCTACGGCTCCGTGTCGGAGATCGGCTTCGATGTCCTCCGCGATCGGTTCCGGCTGCCCGATGAGGACGTCCGGGTCGAGTCCCGCGACGTCGTGATCGTCGATGAAGCGGACTCAGTCCTCATCGACGAGGCCCGCGTACCGCTGGTTCTGGCCGGCTCGACGCAGAAGGAGGACGCTGATCAGCGCGTGGCCCGGCTGGTGGCGCGGCTCGACCCGAACGAGCACATCGAGGTGACCGACGATCGCAGAGCAGTCTCGCTCACGACCGCGGGCATCGACGAGGTCGAGGATGCACTCGACGTCGAGCTGTACGGGCAGGACGCCGGGACCCTCGCCTCGGTGAACCTGGCCCTCTATGCACGCATGCTCGTCCACCGCGACGTCGACTACCTGGTGGTCGACGGCGCCATCAAGCTCATCGACGCATCGCGCGGCCGCATCGCTTCGCTGCAGCGCTGGCCCGATGGCCTGCAGGCCGCCGTCGAGGCGAAGGAGAAGGTCGAGACGTCGACCAGCGGTGAGATCCTCGATCAGATGACGGTCGAGGAGCTCGTCCATTCGTACCGCCACGTGTGCGGGATGACCGGGACCGCGCTGGCTGTGGGCGACGACCTCCGTGAGTTCTACGAGCTGGAGATCGTACCCGTCGAACCCCATGAGCCGGTCATCCGCATCGATGAGGTCGACAGGCTGTACACCTTCCAGGAGTCGAAGGAGCGGGCGATCGTCGAGGAGGTGGCGGAGGCCCACGCATTCGATCGCCCGGTCCTCGTCGGCACGCGCTCCGTCGCGGAGAGCGAGTCGCTCGCGGAGAGGCTCCGCGAGCGGGGCATCGACTGCGAGGTGCTGAATGCGAAGGACGACACCCGCGAGGCGCAGATCATCGCCCGTGCCGGTGAAGCGGGCGCTGTCACCGTCTCCACGCAGATGGCCGGTCGCGGAACCGACATCAGGCTGGGCGGCGAGGAGGTGGCGGAGGCCGGCGGACTGCTGGTGATCGGTGCCGGACGCTATGAATCGTCCCGACTGGACGATCAGCTGCGCGGTCGTGCGGGACGCCAGGGCGACCCGGGCAGCTCCGTCTTCTTCACGAGCCTCGAGGACGAACTCATGAGCCGCGTGCCGGAGGCGCAGCGGTTCGTGGAGGAGGGCGACGAGACGGGTCTCATCACCTCGAAGCGCGCGGCGCTGCTCGTCGAGCACGCACAGCGCATGGCCGAGGGCGAGAACACCGCGGTGCACCGCGACACGTGGCGCTTCAACGACCTCATGGCGAAGCAGCGTCAGCTGGTTCTCACGCGTCGCGACGAGGTGCGCGACGGCACGCGGGGACCCGACGAGGTCCGAGACCTGCTGGGTGAGGAACGGGTCTCACAGATCGAGGGCGAGCAGTCCGCCGACGTGCTCGACACCGCCATCCGCGACATCCTCCTCTTCGCCGTCGACGAGCGCTGGGTCGATCACCTCGCGTTCCTCAACGACCTCCGCGAGGGCATCCACCTGCGCACCCTGGCGCGGGAGAAGCCCCACGAGGCGTTCAACGAAGAGTCCATCGGCGCGTTCGCGAGCTTCTGGGATGACGTCCTGACCCGTGCGCACGATGTGCTCGCAGAAGCGGACTTCACCGGCGAGGGGGTGGATCTGCCGGCCCACGGCCTCAAGCGGCCGTCGTCGACCTGGACCTACCTGACGACGGAGAACGTCTTCGGCTCCGACCTCGAGACGGTGGTGAAGTCGCTGCGGCGACCCTGACACGGCGACGGCGGCACGGACACGAGTCCGCGGTGCAGGCGCCTCACGGCGCCTGCGCCGCACCGTCAGTCCGCGACGACTCCGCGACGGATCGACTCAGCAGCCCTGCGGACGCGCACGGCGGTCGCGGGCTCGGCGACGTCCGCGATCTGCCCGAGGATGTCGAGCGTCTGCTTCGCCCACCGGACGAAGTCTCCGGCGGCGATGCCGGACCCCCGGAGAGTGCTCGCCAGAGAGGCGCCCTCCGTCCAGTTGTACACGAGCCGCCCGATCCCGAAGTCGGGTTCGGGGGTGTCACTCAGCCGTGCGGAGCGCTCGAGCTCCGTCACCGTCCTCCAGAGACCGTGCACGTCCAGGACTGCGGCGTCGAGCGATGCCGTCGGCATACGGGGGACGCCGAAGGTCTCTGTCTGCCGTGCGGAGTAGACCAGCCCGGAGGCCAGTGCGGCGATCTCCGGCTCGCTGAGGGAGTCGAAGACCCCGCCCCGCACGGCGAGTGCGGTGACGAGGTCCCGCTCACCGTAGATCCGACGGAGGATCTGGCTGTCGGGCAGGAATCCGACGGACGTGAGCACGTCGCAGACACGGTCGAAGACCATCGCTATCGACGTGGTGCGACCTTCGATCTTCGCCCGCAGGGAGGCCGATTCCGCTTCGAGCCTCTCCGCCCGTTCGGCCCAGCGCGCATGGTTCTCGCGGTCCGGGCAGGAATGGCACGGGTGCGTCCGGATCTCCTCGCGCAGCTGCTCGACGCGGGCCGCGTCGGGATTCGGCGGACGGTCCTTCTTCCCGGACTCGCGGGCTTCTGCCATCGCCGTCGTCGGATCCTTCACGCGGCCGTCGGCCAGGGCATCGATGAGCGTCTCGCCCAGTCGCCTGCGCTGCTCGACGACACGATGGTTGAACTTCTTGGGGAACTTCACCCGCCCCAGCTTCACTGCGGGCTCCGTCACCTCGTGCGGCCGCAGGTGCCAGACGCGGCCCTCCTCCGTGAGCACGCTGGGCAGGCGCGTGTCCGACTCCTTGCGCTGCATCGGGGTGAGGACGATGCACGCACCCAGTGACCGCTTCGACGGCAGCGTGATGGCATCGCCCACTCGCAGCAGGCCCAGCGACTCCATGACTTCGCGCTGACGGAACTTCGAACGGGTGCGCCGCTGCCGCTTCTCCTCCACGGACACCGCGCGACGCAGCTGCGAGTACTCGGCGAAGTCACCGCGATCGCACGTCATGGACCTGCGGTAGCCGTCCACCGCCTCCTCGTTGCGGCGCAGCTTCTTGGCCAGCCCCACGACGCCGGTGTCGGCCTGGAACTGCGCGAACGACGTCTCCAGCACGCTTCCGGCCGAATCGCGGTCCATGCGCGCGAGCAGATTCGCCGCCATGTTGTACGTGGGGACGAACTGGCTGCGCAGGGCGTAGGTGCGCTTCGATGCGAGGGCGCCGATGTCCGCGACGTCGACCCCCGGCTGCCACACGACGAGCGCGTGGCCCTCCGTGTCGATGCCCCGCCGCCCGGCGCGTCCGGTCAGCTGGGTGTACTCCCCCGGCGTGATCTGCACGTGCGCTTCCCCGTTGAACTTCACGAGCTTCTCGAGCACGACGGTGCGTGCCGGCATGTTGATGCCGAGGGCGAGCGTCTCCGTCGCGAAGATCGCCCGCAGGTGTCCCGCAGCGAAGAGGTCTTCGACCAGTTCCTTGAACTGCGGGATCATGCCTGCGTGGTGGGCGGCGAATCCGTGCAGGAGCCCCGTGGAGAAGGTCCCGAAGCCGAGGACGCCCAAGTCCTCTCGCGGCATCTGTTCGACGAGCTCGTCCAGTCTGGCCTCGATCGCGCGCTTATCCTCCGCATCCGTGAGGTCGACCCCTCGCGTGAGCAGCTGTTCGACGGCTTCGTCGCACCCGTTGCGGGAGAAGATGAAGAAGATCGCAGGGAGCAGAGAGTCCTCGTGGAGGCGGTTGAGGATCTCCATGCGCGATGCCCTGGGCGCGCGGGCTCGACGGCGCGGCGGGCCGCCCCGTCCGCGACGGTTCCCCTGTCCCCCGCCCTGCGACTTCTCGTGCTGGCGGATCGCGCGGACCAGGTCCGGCTCCAGTTCTGTTCCCGAACCCGCGCGGAACAGGCGATGGATCCGGCCGTCCACCATCATGTGGTTGTGGAGCGGGACGGGCCTGTGCTCGGTCACGACGATGTCCAGGCGGCCGCGGACCTCCCGCAGCCACGCTCCGAACTCGTCCGCGTTGGACACCGTCGCGGACAGGCCGACGATGCGGACGTGCGCGGGGAGGTGGATGATGACCTCTTCCCACACGGGTCCGCGGAAGCGGTCGGCGAGATAGTGGACCTCGTCGAGGACGACGAAGCCCAGGTCCGTGAGCGCTTCGCCGGAGTACAGCATGTTCCGCAGCACTTCGGTCGTCATGACCACGATCGGAGCTTCGCGGTTGATCGACGTGTCCCCCGTGAGCAGCCCGACGTTCTCCGGACCGTAGTCGCGCGAGAACTCAGCGAACTTCTGGTTGCTGAGCGCCTTGATGGGCGACGTGTAGAAGACGCGGACGCCTCGATGCTGTGCGAGGGCCACCGCGAACTGCGCGACGACTGTCTTGCCCGCGCCGGTGGGCGCCGCGACGAGGACGGAGCGGTCCTCCTCGAGATCCTGGCAGGCGGTGCGCTGGAATCGATCGAGGGGGAATCCCAGACCTGCTTCGAACGCGGTGAGGGGGTCGTGCTCAGCGCTCATCGTCACGCTCCTCTCATCGTGCGGCTGTGCCGCTGCTGATCCGTACGGGTGCATCCACTGCATGCGCTGCGCTCTCTGCGTCAGTCCTCAGCCGGATCCTCCCACAGGCCCTGCGCGATCAGTCGCTTCCTGCGCCGCCTGTCGCCCAGGAGGCAGATGACCCAGGCCATGAAGAAGAGCGCGAGCATCGGGATGACGAGGAAGAACATCGAGATGGCGTCCGGCGCGGGCGTCGCGATCGCTGCGAACACGAACACGATGAGGACCACGATGCGCCACGACCTGCGGATCCGGTCGGCGCTGAGGATCCCCAGCATGTTGAGGCCGACCATGAGGACCGGCAGGACGAACGCGATGCCGAACACCACGATGATGATCATGACGAACGTGAGGTAGTCCTGAGCCGGGATGATGTTGCTGGCCCCGGCGGGCGTGAAGGACGTGAGGGCCCGCACCGCGTTCGGCATCGCGAAGAACGCCAGGCACGCGCCTGCGAGGAACAGCGGGATGGACGCGGCCACGAAGCCCAGCGTGTACCGCTTCTCCGTCTTGGTGAGGCCCGGGACGATGAACCCCCACAGCTGCTGGATCCACACCGGCGACGACAGGATGAAGCCGATGAAGAGCGACACCTTGATCTTCATGTCGAAGGGCGAGGCGATGCCCGCGAAGTTGAGCTCTGCGATCCGGTCGTCCTGCGCCGCGATCTCGTTGACCGGCGCCTGCAGGATCTCGAGGACCGGGTCGTAGAGGAACCAGCCGAGCACCGATGCCAGCCCCAGGACCACGCTGCAGACGATCGCACGGTTGCGGAACTCGACGAGGTGCTCCGACAGCGGCATCCGCTTGTCAGGGTTCCTCTTCGAGCGTTTCCAGCCCGCTCTGTCCTCTGCCTCCACCGTCGTCGTCGGGTCCGAAGGACTCAGGAGTCGCGGCGCTGGTCGTCTTCGGGCAGCGCCTGGTCGTCACTGCTCTGCGACTCCGCGGAGCTCCTCCCGGTCACGTCGTCGACGGACGGGGCCGACCCGGTGCCCGTGACCTCTCTGCGCTCTCCACCCTCGGAGTCCTTCTCGCCCTTGTCGCCGCGGAGGTCGTCCACCTCGGACTTGAAGACCTTGAGGGACTTGCCGATGTTCTTCGCGATCATCGGCAGCTTGGGTGCGCCGAAGATCAGAAGGATGACGATGACGAGGATGAGAATATGGATGGGCTCAGGGCGCATTCCGGCTCCTAGGGGTCGATGCTCCAGGACATTCTAGTCCTCGGGTGTTCGTCGCGCGTACAGGGCGAGGGCCTCGTGGGTCACATCGGCGGCCCGGCGCACGACCTCCTGAGGATCCGCGGCCAGCATTCCCCCGCCGTGGGCGCTCAGCAGACGCACCGCCCACGCACGACCCACGCGCGGGAGCTCGAGTGAGACCGTGCCTGCACCGTGCTCATCGTCGTGACGGGTCCCGCCGGCGGCGACCGCGTCGATCTCATCAGCGAGCCACGCGGACTCGGGCCGCAGAGTGAGGCAGACCCCCGTTCGTCCCGCCGCCGCGGACTGCGGGGCTCCGGAGGCGCAGGCGTCCGGGACCTCGGCGACGGCGGGAGCGGACGGGGCGTCGACGTGACGGTCCGCGACGGAGCCGGCAGCGGGGGCCGGCGCAGGGGTCGCCGCACGGATCCGGTCGACGGCGAACGAGCGATCGCCGCCGGAGGTGAGGCAGTGGGCGTCCAGATACCAGACGCGGCCCAGCCGCAGCCGCAGCGGACGGATGGTGCGCTCCGTGAGTTCGTCGCGGGCGGGCACGTAGTAGCGGATGTCGAGTGCGGTCCCCCCGTGCAGGGCGCCGCGCACGGTCTCGGCCAGCTCCTCGGGGAGGCGGGGCGGTGAGATGTCGAGCATCCCGCCGGAGTTCTCGCCCGAGGCGCGCTGCAGCTTCTCCCGCACGGAGCGGATCGTCGTGGGGTCGGCTTCGTGGGCGGACTCGAGGTAGTCGAGTGCCAGGAGGAGCCCCCCGACCTCGTGGGGGCTCAGACGGACGGGGACGGAGACCTCGTCGGCGTTGCCGACGTACACCCGGCCCCCCTCCCATTCCGCTTCGATGAGGTCGTCCGGCATATGCCCGGGACGCCCGGTCACGAACAGGAGCTCCAGGTCATCGACGATCTGCTCCGCGGCCACGTCGAAGTGTGCGGCGACATCGGCGAGGTCGGTCCCGGGTCTGCGCGTGAGGTAAGGGACGAGCCCCAGCAGACGTGACAGACGGTCGTGCGCGCGTTCAGGCATGGTCGCCCCCTGCTTCTCCGACGGTCGTCTCCGGCGGCTGGCCGACCAGCGCGTCGAGCGAATCGGCGGTGCGCGTGAGGCACGCGACGTGGTGCTGCGCGAGCGAATCGGGGGCGAGCACGAGGACGGACGGCGAGTACTCGAGCAGCCCGTCGGCGAACGCGGACTGGTCGTTGGTGCGCAGGCCGAGCACATCCCAGCCCGGGGGGATCGTGGGAGCCTCGGCGGGGACCGTCGGGACCGCGTCATGCGCGGACTCCCGCAGGGGCACCGCGCGTCCCGGCGCCACCGCGAGCACGACGTCGACGGCCGGGTTCCTCGCGTCCTCGTCGTGCGGTGCGAGTGCCCCGTCCAGAGTGGTGTGCGCTGCGGCGTCGAAGCCGTCAGGGACGCCGTAGTCGCCGTCCCTGCGCCTGGGGGCCGATCGGAGGCGCCCCTGGATGCGCGTGAGGCGGAAGGTGCGCACGGCGTCCCGGTCGACGTCGCGGCCGACCACGTACGAACGGTCGCCCCGCGTGAGGAGCGCGTACGGCTCGAGCGTGCGCCGTGAGGTCTGCGCACCGGGACGGCGGTAGTCGAAGGCGACGGCGCGGCGGGCCTCGACCGCCCGCAGGAGCCCGGCGAAGACGGTGCCCGCGATGTGCGCGGGGACGGCGGCGAAGGGAGCGTCCGGAGTCCGGGATCCGGAGTCGTCGGCGGGATCGAGCGCGAAGCCCTCCCCCAGTCCGCGCAGCTTGTTCAGGGCCGAACGGGCGTCGGATTCGAGCGCGGTGTCGGCCAGGAGCGACTGCGTGACGGACACGACGGCCGCCTCCTCCGGGGTGAAGTCGATCTGGGTCAGTGCGTATCCCGCGTCGTCGATGCGGTACCCGTAGCCCGTGCCGTCTGTGAAGGGATCGTCCCAGGACGTCGTGGAGATCGCCATCCCCATCGCTTCGAGGGCAGCCTTGTCACGGGAGAACTGCCGATCGAACGCCGTGTCGTCGAGATCGGCGTAATCGGCGATGCTGCGGCGCAGATCATCCCTGTCCGTCCACCCGCGGGCGGCGCGCAGGGCGATGAGCAGGTTCATCAGCCGCTCAGTCTGACGTCGCACTCGTGTCACGTCCCCTACAGTACTCATCATGATCCACTGGCGTCGCGCGACAGTCCGCACAGTCCTGACAGACCGCCCGGGTGCACGGGAGGTGACAGCAGCGCTCCACACCCCGCTGCCGGGTGCCGAAGACGCCGCTGAGGTGCGGGCGCTGGCCTTCACCGACCTCGTCGGTGCCCCCGAGCCGGACGACGACGTGCTCCTGAACGTGTCGGCGCTGGCGCGGAGGCTCGGAACGGGGGGCTTCGCTCTCGTGACGGCGATCCCCGACCGCCTCCCCGCGGATCCACCGCCGAGCCCCGGTCATCTCGTGAAGGACCGGTACTCCCCGTCGCAGACGATGGTGCTGGGGGTCGACGACCAGGAGTCGCCCCACCACCGGACGCTCGCCGAGGCCGCTGAGATCAGCGGCACCCCGGTCATCGTCGCCGATCTGCACTCCTCGCTGCCGGCGATCATCGCGGGGATCCGGGCCGACCGGCCGCAGGCTCGCGTCGTGTACATCATGACGGACGGGGCCGCGCTGCCGCTGGCGTTCTCCCACGCCGTCCACGGCCTCAGGGAGGCGGGCTGGCTGCACGCGACCGTGACCGTCGGCCAGGCGCACGGCGGCGACTACGAGGCCGTCACGGTCCATACGGGCCTGCTCGCTGCAGTGCACGTCGCCGGCGCAGACGTCGTCGTGGTCGCACAGGGTCCGGGCAACCTCGGCACCGGCACGCCGTACGGCTACTCCGGGCTCGTCGTCGGCGAGCATCTGAATGCGGCCGCTCTGCTGGGGGGCGTCCCGATCGCCGCCCTGCGCATGTCGCAGGCCGACGCGCGGGAGCGTCACCGCGGGATCTCCCATCACACCCTCACCGCGGTGACGCGGGTCGCACGGCCCGGGTGCGTCATCCCGGTCCCCACTCCGGACACCCTCACCGACGCCGAGGCCGCGGTCGCCTCCGCATGGGAGCACAGTCCCGGTGCGGTCGCGGAGACGACCCGTGCGCAGCTGCCGGAGCTGGCCGAGGCCGGCCATTCGCTGGTCGACGTGGGTCTCGAGGGTCTGCTCTCCGCGCTGGAGGGGTCCCCCGTCCGCCTGTCGACGATGGGGCGCGGACTGGCCGCCGATCCCATCGCGTTCCTGGCGGCCGCGGCCGCAGGGCGCGCTGCGGCCGCGGCCGTCGTACCGGTGGCCTGAGGCGCGTCAGGCGCCGGCGACGCCTTCGAGGTCGCACACGAAGATGAGGCTCTCGTTCGGGCCGATCGTGCCGGGCACTCCGCCCGCTCCGTAGGCCAGGTGGGGCGGGATGCGCAGCGTGCGACGGCCGCCCACCCTCATGCCCTGGACGCCCTGGTCCCAGCCGGTGATGACCATGCCCACGCCCAGCTTGAACTGCAGCGGGGTGCCGCGGTTGTAGGAGGCGTCGAACTCCTCACCGGTCGTGAAGGCGACGCCCACGTAGTTGACTGACACGGTGTCGCCGGCCTTCGCCTCGGGCCCGGTGCCCACGACATCGTCGACGACCTCCAGGTCGGTGGGGGCGGTGTCGCCGGGGAAATCGATCTCGGGCTTCTGCTTCGCCATGATGCATGCTCCTTCGAGGGTGAGCGGTGTGTTCTCGGGGTACGTCGGTACGGCTTCTCAGCCGACCGAGGACAGGATGTCGACGACGAACACGAGTGTCGCGTCGCCGGGGATGTTCGGAGGCGAACCGGCCTCGCCGTAGCCCTTCTCAGGTGGGATGGCGACGACGATCTGCGAACCGACCTGCTGGCCGACGAGCGATTCGTTCCATCCGTCGATGACGGGAGCGGAGCCCACGCCCTGGACGACGAACGGCTCCCCGCGCTCCCACGAGCTGTCGAAGGGCTCGCTCGCGTCGTCCCACAGCCAGCCGGTGTAGTGGACGGACACGTTCTGCCCCTCCTCGACCTCCGGGCCCTCGCCGGCGATCGCGACGGCGGTCGTGAGCTCGGAGGGCGCCTCGGCCTCCGGCTGCGAGATGGACGGCGCACCGTCATCCCCGCGGGTGAGCTCCGGGAACTCCTCGGGCAGCTCCTGCTCCTCGCCCTCCGCACGCTCGAGCGGCTCCGGGATGTCCTCGACGCCTTCGATGTCGATCACGTAGATGAGCGTCTCCGACTGCTGTCCGGCGGATGCCGCGCCGTTGAGGGAGAGCAGGACGCGCGAGCCCACGGGCTGGTCGACGACGGCTTCGAGGAGACCTGAGTTGATCTGCTCCGTGTCGGTCGGGAATCCCGAGGGACTTCCCGCCTCATACGATGATTCGACGACCTCGCCGGACGTTCCGGACACCAGGGTCATGTGTGCGGTGACCTGCTGTCCCTCTTCGACGGCCTCGCCGTCGCCCTCCGAGATCACTGAGGTCTGGGTGTCCTCGATGACGAGCGGCGCGTCGAAGCTCACGTCGGGCTGTTCGCCGACGTCGCCCCCGACGGTCACCTCGTCGAGTGACGTCGCGGCCGGCGTCACGTCCGCAGTGGGTGAGGGTGCGGTCTGGTCCGCCTCCTCCGCACTGCACGCGGACAGCACGAGCACGAGCGCCGCAGTGGCCGCTGCCGTGGTGAGCACGGTCTTCTTCACAGGGGTTTCCTTCCGATGGGTGCCGGAGCGATCCTAGACGGTCGAGCTGGGCGCTTCGTCGATGAGGGCGTCGATGACTGCCTCCGCGCGTTCGCTGTCCGGCGCGAACGGGTCCTTGAGGACGACCGCGCGATGCGATTGATCGTTGAGCCGCAGGTGGACCCAATCGACTGTGAAATCGCGGCGCGCGGCGTGGGCGGCCTCGACGAATCGCCCCCGCAGCGCCGCGCGCGTGGTGGCAGGCGGCGTGCTGCGCGCCGCGGTGACCGCGTCGTCGCCGACGACCCGGGTGGTGCGGCCCGATTCCGCCAGTGGACCGAGCAGGCCGACGCCCGGCGTGATGTCGTGGTAGGCGACGTCCAGGCGGGTCAGGCGCGGATCGTCCCAGTCCGCGCCGCTGCGCGCCAGATAGCGGTCCATGAGGGTCTTCTTGAGCACCCAGTCGATCTCCCCGGCCATGGGCGAGGTGTCGCCCGCCTCGAGTGCCTCGATCATGCGCCGCCAGCGGTCGATCACGCGGTGAGCCGTGGCGTCGTCGCCCAGCGAATGGTCCCCGCGCTCGACCAGGCGAGTCGCGTGCTCGAGGTAGAGGGACTGGAGCGCGAGTGCGCTCGTCGTGCCGCCGGCCGCCGATTCGAGGGCGGTGCGTCCGGAGAGGTCGCGGGCGACCAGTCGGATGTCGCGGATGGGGTGACGCAGCGAGCGATCGCCCATGGGCACGCCCGATTCGATGAGATCGAGGACGAGGATCGCTGTGCCGACCTTGAGTTCGGTCGTCGCCTGGAGCATCGACGAATCGCCGACGATGACGTGGAGCCTGCGGTACTTCTCCGCGTCCGCGTGGGGTTCGTCGCGCGCGTTGATGATGGGTCGGGAGCGGGTCGTGGCGGACGAGAGGCCCTCCCACATGACATCGGAGCGCGCGGAGAGTCCGAAGGCGCGCGATCCGCCCGCGGCGATCTCGCCGGCGGCCGGCCCCTGCTCCTGCTGCGAAGCTGCGCGGTTCGACTCTGCTGCGGGAGCCTGCATGCTCGGCCGGGAGGGTATGAGGGCTCCTGCCCCGACCATCAGCTGCCGCGTGACGAGGAACGGCAGCAGCACGGAGGTGAGGTGAGAGAAGTCCATCGAGCGGCGCACCAGGAGGTTCTCGTGGCTGCCGTATGAGTTGCCCTGCGCATCCGTGTTGTTCTTCACGAGGTGGGCGCGGCCGTCGTGGCCGTCGGCTTCGAGCGCGGTCTGCGCGCGGGCCAGCAGATCAGTGAGGATCGCATCGCCGGCGGCATCCTGTGCGATCAGGTCGTCCAGACGGTCGCATTCGGCCGTCGCATACTCCGGGTGGGAGCCGACGTCGAGGTAGAGGCGCGCCCCGTTCGGCAGGAAGACGTTGGAGGAGCGACCCCACTCCACGACGGGGCGGAAGAGGTATCGTGCGACCTCCTCCGGGCCCAGTCGGCGGGAGTCCCCCGCGGTGAAGGCGATCCCGTATTCGGTCTCCAGGCCGTAGATGCGCTTCATGCGTCCCCCTCGAGTCTGCGGAAGGTGCGGTGGAAGTCGGTGGCGCGGTCCAGCACTGCGGCCTCGATCGCGGTGTCCGCCGCCAGTCCCATGGCCTCCCGTCCCCTCCGCAGGGCTTCGGAGAGGCCGAGCGCGGTGACGTCGACGTCGGCCAGCCGCTTCGCGATCGCGTCGGCTCCCGCACCGAGCGCCACGTGTCCCCTCTCGTGGGAGACGGAGCCGTCGAAGGAGATGCGGAACAGCCGGTCGTCCTCCGGGGCTGCACCCAGCTCCGCGACGATGAGGTCCACCTCGAACGGCTTCTGCTCCGTCGTGAAGACGCCTGCGAGCGTCTGGGCGTACGCGTTGGCGAGTCCGCGGGCGCTCACATCGCCCCGGTCATAGGAGTATCCGCGCAGGTCCGCGTACCGCACCCCGGCCTGCCGCAGTCCCTCGAACTCGTTGTACTTGCCGACCGCCGCGAAGCCGATGCGGTCATAGACCTCTGCGATCTTGTGCAGCGAGGACGACGGATTCTCCGCCAGGAGGAGGATGCCGTCGGCGCAGCTGAGGACCAGGACGGGCCGCCCGCGGGCGATGCCCTTCCGCGCGAACTCCGCACGGTCCTTCATGAGCTGCTCGGGTGACACGTAGAACGGAGTGCTCATGGGGTCGCCTCCCCGCGCATCTGAACGTCTGCGAGCGCCGAGGCCGCTGCCAGGACCTCGTCCTCCGGCACCCTCTGCTCCCCGTCGGGGCCGACGGCGCGGATGAGCGGTGCGATTCCCCGCACGATGTCGGGACCTCCGGTCGCCGCGTCGTCGTCCGCGGCGTCGGTCAGGGCCTCGAGCGCGATGCGCACGCCCGTCTCCGTATCGAGTCCCTCGTGCCACAGGCGCTTGAGCGCCGAGCGTGCGGGGCCCGCTCCGGATCCGATGGCGTGGTGGTCGACCTCTTCGTACTTGCCGCCGGTCACGTCGAAGCTGAAGATCCGCCCGACGGGGCTGGGGTCCCGCGCGCTCCGGGCTCCGAGTCCCGCGAAGAGGGGTACGACTGCGAGCCCCTGCAGTGCGAGGCCGAGGTTGGAGCGCAGCATCGCTGCGAGGCGGTTCGCCCGCCCCTCGAGTGAGAGGGGCGTGCCCTCGATCTTCTCGTAGTGCTCGAGCTCGACCTGGAACAGCCGGATCAGCTCGAGGGCGAGGCCCGCGGTGCCCGCGATGCCGATCACGGAGGTCGCGTCGGCGCGATGGACCTTCTCGATCCGTCGGCTCGCGATGTGGTGTCCGGCGGTCGCCCTCCGGTCACCGGCCATGAGGACACCGTCCGCGGTCCGGAAGGCGAGCACTGTCGTGCCCTCCGGAGGCAGGGACTGCGGAGTCCCCGGCGTCGCCGGCAGGGCCTCCGGCCTGAGCGAGCTCACCAGGTCGAAGAACGACGTCGACGTCGAGGTGAGGAACGCGGGGCCGAATCCGCTCACTGGCCGCCCTTCTGCACGAAGTTCTTCACGAACTCCTCCGCGTTCGACTCGAGCACGCTGTCGATGTCGTCGAGGATGGAATCGACAGCCGTCGCATCGACCTGGGTCTGCGCCTGCGGTGCGACCGGTCCGTCGTCCTCCGGGAGATCGGGACGCTCATTGCGGTCCCTGTTCGCCTGTTCGCTGCTGCTCGTCATGTTCCGCCCTTCGGGAGTCGTGTGAGGCACAGTCTAATGATCGGACGCCGCGTCCGTCCCCGGGTCACCGGGTGCGGACAGTCGTGCGACGAGATCATCGGCGTCCTGTGCTCCGGTGAGGGCGTCGCCCACCTCGTCGCGGGTGAACCCGTGCGGGTCGCGCAGGGCGATCCGCACGAGCGAGCCGTCGGCCCGCTCCAGCACGAGCGAATCCCAGCTCGCGGCGGCGACCGCCTCTGTGAAGCGGGCGACCGCGCCCCCGCGCAGGAAGGCACGCGTGCTCCCCGGTGCCGCCTCCACGGCGCGGGTGACGTCGTCGTCCGTCGTGAGGCGCCGGATGCGTCCCGCCGCCTCGAGGCGGTAGAACAGTCCTTTGCCGTCCCGGACGTCGGAGTACTGGACGTCGATGAGGGCGAGCTTCGGGCTGTCCCAGGCCAGCCCCTCCCGCGTCCGGTAGCTGTCCAGCAGCGCGAGCTTCGCCACCCAGTCGATGTCCGCGACGAGCTGCATCGGGTCCTGCGCGAGAGAGGTGAGGAAGCGCTCCCACTCCTCGAGCACCTCGGCCGTGTCCGCGTCCGGTGCTGCGCCGGCGGCCTCACGGGCCGCGGCGAGGTAGGTGCGCTGGACCTCCAGAGCAGTCGTCGTGGTGCCGTCCTCCAGGGGCAGTTCGGCGGTGAGAGTGAGGTCGTGGCTCACCGTCTGGAGCGCGGTGACCGGATCGGCGAACCGGATGTCCGGGCAGATCCCTGCCTCGATGAGGCCGAGGACCAGCGAGGTGGAGCCGAAGCGCACGAGGGTCGCCGGCTCCGCGAGTGTCGCATCGCCGATGATGACATGGAGCCTGCGCCAGTGCGTCCCATCTGCGTGCGGCTCGTCGCGCGTATTGATGATCGGTCTGCGCAGGGTCGTCTCGAGTCCGATCTGCTCCTCGAAGAAGTCTGCGCGGGACGAGATCTGGTAGCCGGGCTCCTCGCCGCTGCGTCCGATCCCCACGCGCCCCGCTCCGCAGAGGATGGCCCGCGTCGTGAAGAACGGGATGAGCTGTTCCGCGAGCGCCTCGAAGTCGACGTCGCGGCGCACGATGTAGTTCTCGTGCGTGCCGTAGGACGACCCCTTCGAATCCGTGTTGTTCTTGTAGAGGTTCACAGGCTCCGGGCCGGTGGACAGCGTGCGCACGCACTCTTCTGCGACCCGATCGCCCGCACGATCCCACAGGACGGCGTCGCGGGGCGTGAGGACCTCCGGTGACGAGTACTCCGGATGTGCGTGATCGACGTAGAGGCGTGCGCCGTTCGGCAGGACGACGTTCGCGAGGTACTGGGCGTCGGGCATCGCGTCGGGCAGATGCGTCAGCTGGGTGGCATGCGCGTCTGACTCGTGCATGAGGAACCCGCGGGCGTCGGCCAGGGGCGTCTCCGCGCTGAAGTCCCAGAAGCTCTGCGCCGACCGCAGTCCGCGCGGCGCCGCGTAGGCGTCGACGACGCGTGCGGAGTCCCTCATGGGGTTCGCACCGGGACGCCCCGGCTGGCTGATGCCGAACTCCGTCTCCGCACCCATGACGCGGACGACGCTCAAGGGCGCGACCTCGTGGTGGCTCATGCTTCTCCTCCCCGGACCGAGCAGCGGCTCAGCCCCCTACAATCGAGGCGTGGCCTCGAAGAAATCGTCTCATCTCGTCCTCGCCCTCATCGTCGACCTCGTGCTGGTGCTCGCGTTCATCGTGATCGGGCACTACCAGCACTACCGGGACTTCGATCCGTCAGCGCTCGTGCAGACCGCGTGGCCGTTCGTCGCGTCGCTGGTCCTCGCCTGGCTGCTCATCCGCGTCTGGGACCGACCGCTGTCGCCGCTCGCGACCGGCACCGGAGTCTGGGCGGTCATGGTGCTCGTCGGCCTGACGCTGCGTGCGATCAGCGGGGTCTCCGTCGCAGAGGCGTTCCTCATCGTCGCCACCGGGCTGAACTTCGTGACACTGGTGGGGTGGCGCCTCATCGCCTCCACGGCAGTGGGACGCAGCGCCCGGTGAGGCTCACACGGGCGTCGGCGTCTGCTGACCCGTGTGGATCATCCGCAGGTGCGTGATCCGCTCACCCCTGCGCCCGCTGATCCGCGCCCACTCATCCGGGTTGGTCGTGTTCGGCAGGTCCTCGTGCTCGCCGAACTCCTCCTCGATCGCGAGGTCGAAGTGCTCCCAGCGCATACCGCGTCCCTCGCCGGACAGCACCGCCTTGATGGCATGCTTCTTGGCGCGGTCGACGACGTTGTGGATCATGGCACCGGACGCGAAGTCAGCGAAGAAGAGGACCTCTCTGCGGCCGTCCGCATAGGTCACCTCGACGAACTCGTTCGCGCGTGATCGGGTGTACATCCGGTCGACGCACCGGTCGATGAGGGCGGAGGCGCCGCCATCCGCGAGCGAGTCGTGGAGCGGCAGCCGATCCGTCACGTACTTCGAGTAGATGTCCCGTGCGGCGTCCGCATCGGGACGCTCGATCCGGATCTTCACGTCGAGGCGGCCGGGCCGCAGGATCGCCGGGTCTATGAGGTCCTCCCGGTTGGACGCACCGATCACGATGACGTTCTCCAGGGACTCGACGCCGTCGATCTCCGCGAGAAGCTGGGGCACGATCGTCGTCTCCACATCAGACGACTTGCCGGTCCCGCGCGTGCGGAAGAGCGATTCCATCTCATCGAAGAACACGACGACGGGAGAGCCGGCCGTCGCCTTCTCCCGGGCGCGGGAGAAGATGATCCGCAGCTGGCGCTCCGTCTCGCCCACGTACTTGTCGAGCAGCTCCGGACCCTTCACATTGATGAAGTAGCTCTTCGACGCACGGTCCGTCCTGCGCGCTGACAGCGAGTTCGCGACCGCCTTCGCGATGAGCGTCTTGCCGCATCCGGGAGGACCGTAGAGGAGGATGCCCTTGGGCGGCTTGAGTTCGTGCTCGGCGAACAGCTCCGGGTTCTCGAACGGCATCTCCACCGCATCCTGGATCTGGCCGATCTGCGCCGCGAGACCGCCGACGTCCTCGTACGAGATGTCGGGCACCTCTTCGAGGAGGAGAGTCTGCACCTCGGGCTTCTCGATGATCTCGAGGACGAACTGCGTGCGCCTGTCGACGAGCACGTGGTCGCCCACGCGCACACCGTGCTCCTGCAGCTGCGCCGTGAGACGGCAGACGAGCTCGTCGTCGTTCGGTCCCCCGATGATGATGCGGTCACCGTCGGGCATCACCTCGCGCACCGGTGCCACGTCGCCGACGCCCCGGCCCTCCGCGGGTTCGAGCACGACGAGGCCCTCGGACAGCCGCACGTCCGCACCGGGCGCGAGCACCTCGTCGGAGAGGTCCGGCGCGACAGCCAGACGCATGCGGCGGCCGGACGCGAGGACGTCGACGGTCCTCGACTCCCCGGCGCCGTGGGGTGCGGCGACGACCGTCCCGTAGGTGTTCGGGGGCTCGGACAGCGACGCGACCTCGGATCTGATGCGGGCGAGCTCCTCCCGCGCGCTGCGCAGCGTCGACGTGAGGGTCTCGTTGCGCTTCCCCGCGGCGACGAGCTGCTGGCGCATCATCGCGTTCTCGCGGCGCATCGTCACCTCTTCGTCGGTCGTGCCGTCAGTCTTCTCGTGTGTCATCCGTGACCTCCTCGTCTGTGGCTGCGCTGTCCTGTGCCGCTTCCACCCGGGCACGCGACCCTGCGGCACGACCGAGCTTGCGCAGCCGTTTGGGCGGCGCCGTCCGCTGACCGATGTCCTGCTCTGTGATCTCGGGTTCGAACCAGGCGTCGAGGTCCTCGTCGCTGGGTGTGCTGCCCTGCGGTCGGCGCGACCTCTCCAGCGGCTCGATGCCCTCATCCATCCTGCGGGCGAAGAGGAGGAATCCGGTGTGCCCGATCATCCTGTGCTCGGGACGGACCGCGAGGCCCTCGAGGTGCCAGTCGCGGACCATCGACTCGAGCGCCCGCGGCTCTGCGAAGCGCTTGGTGCTCCGCACGGCCTCCGCCGTGCGCGACAGCTGCGAGGCAGTGGCGATGTAGACGATGAGCATGCCGCCGGCGGTGAGTGCATCGGCTGCGACATCGACGCACTCCCAGGGGGCGAGCATGTCGAGGACCACGCGATCGGCCTCGCCGACCTCCAGGGCCCGCGGCAGCTCCTGGCCGAGGTCGCCGACGGTGCACGACCATGCGGGATGGGGGCTGCCGAAGAAGTCCGCGACGTTCCCGGAGGCGATGTCGGCGAACTCCTGACGGCGCTCGAACGACAGGACGCGTCCGTGGTCGCCGACCGCGCGCAGCAGGGCGAGGGTGAGCGCACCGGAGCCGACCCCGGCCTCGACCACGACCGCGCCGGGGAACACGTCGCCCAGCGTCGTGATGAGAGCCGCATCCTTCGGGTAGATGACGGCGGCCCCGCGCGGCATCGACAGCACGAAGTCCTCGTAGCCGGGCCTCATCGCCTGGAACTCTATGCCCGCGGTGCTGTGCACCGTCACACCGGAGGGTCTTCCGAGCAGGTCGTCGTGCTCGATCCACCCCTTGTGGGTGTGGAACTTGTCCCCGGGCACCAGGACGATGGTGTTGAGTCGTCCGCGAGGATCTGTGAGCTGCACTTTGTCGCCGGGTCGGAACGGTCCGCGCAGAACGCGGGTGCCGGTGGGAGCCGGGTCGTGAGGGGTCGTGTTCATCGCCTCCACTCTAGTCGTCGTCCTCGCCGTGCGGGCAGGGTGTGAGCGCTCAGTGGTCGAGCAGCTCGTCGAAGAACTCCTGCAGGTCGATGAAGCCCACCAGCGAGTCCTCGTCGAGGACGAGGCAGTGAGTCGCCTTGGGACGGTGCGTGAGTGACTCGAGCAGATGCGGGGCGGTGATGTCGCGGGGGGCGCCGATCCACGGACCGAGGGGGCGCACGTGATCGTGGACCAGCGCAGAGCCCGGTGCCTCCTGCGCCGAGCTGCGATCGACGAGTCCGTACGGGATGCCGGATCGGTCGAGGACCACGATGAGAGGGCGCCTGCCTGTGCCGGGATCCGCATAGCCGAGGGCCTCCGCGATGGGTGCCGACCACGCTGCGGCCACCGCGGGCTGGATGACGAGGCGCATGTCGAAGGTCTCCACGCGGCGGGCCCGCGTCGCGTTCTTCGCCGCGTCCGCGGCGGAGACCCAGATCATCACGGCGATCGCCGTCGTCCACATGACTGTCACGAGGTCCGGGCGTCCACCGACCAGCAGCGGCTGGAAGATCGCCCACGCGACGAATCCGAGCGCGATGACGCGTCCTGCCCAGGCCGCGAGGATCGTCCCCATGAAGGGGCTGCCGGTGATCCGCCAGAACACCGCCTGAAGCGCCCATCCGCCGTCCAGGGGGATGCCCGGGAGCAGATTGATCGCACCCAGCGCGAGGTTGGCGAACACGAACCCGAACAGCAGCAGCCAGATGACGCTCCCCCGGCCGAACGCGTCGAGCAGGAGCCAGCCCATCCCGCCCAGCGCCAGGTTCACGACGGGCCCGACGACGGAGATGAAGAAGCTCGTCCATGCCGATCGCGGGGAATCGGGCTCCTCACGGGGCTCGAACCGGGTGAAGCCTCCCCAGACGTTGAGCTCGATCGCCGCGATGCGGTATCCGGCCATGCGGCCAGCGACGGCATGGGCCAGTTCGTGGAGGAAGACGGACCCGAAGAGGACGATCGCGAAGATCAGTCCGATGACGTATGCGCCCGGGCCCAGATCCGGGCGGACACGGGAGATCCAGGGAGAGAAGAGGAGCGCGATCGCTCCGGCGGCTATGAACCACGACCACGCGAGCTGGACGGGGGCGCCCAGCACCGTGCCGAGCCGGAGTCCTCCGGAGGCGCCGGGCGCACGGGCGTCTGCGGATACGGTCTTTTCGGGCACCGCACCATCGTACGGGTACGGTTGCCCCATGGCCGAACTGCTCGCACTGTCACCGTCACGCGCCAACGACTTCGTGCAGTGTCCGCTGAAATTCCGCCTGCGGACGATCGACAGGCTCCCGGAGCCGCCCTCGGAGGCGGCCTTCCGCGGAACGCTGGTCCATTCCGTGCTGGAGCGGCTGTTCGACGCCTCCGCTCCGGAGCGCACGATCGAACGCGCGGTCGACGGGATCGCACCCGCGCTCGAGGCGCTGCGCGCCAAGGATCCCCAGACCGTGGAGGAACTGTTCCCCGGACCCGACCAGGTCATCAGGCTGCAGGAGCAGGCGCGCACACTCCTGGAGGCCTACTTCGCCCTTGAGCTGCCGGACCGGTTGGAGCCGGCTGCGCGTGAGGAGTTCGTCTCCGCCCCCATGGACAGCGGCCTGCTGCTGCGCGGCGTCGTCGATCGCACGGATCGCGCCCCCGGCGGCCAGGTGCGGCTGGTCGACTACAAGACCGGCAAGCAGCCCAAGCCGCAGTACAGCGGTGAGGCCGACTTCCAGATGAGGTTCTACGCGCTCGTCCACTGGCTGAGCAGGCGCGAGCTGGTGCACACCCTGCAGCTCTTCTACCTGGGCAGCCGCACGACCGTCACGAAGCGTCCCACCGCGGGGGACATCGAGCGGACGGAGATGGAGATCCTGGAGCTCTGGGAGTCGATCGCCCGGGCGGCGGAGTCCGACGAATGGCGGCCCCGGCGCAGCCCTCTGTGCGGCTGGTGCCACTTCAAGCCGATCTGCCCCGCATGGGGCGGCACTCCCCCGCCCACTCCGGAGATCACCGCGATAGCAGGTCGCTGAGGCCTGCGGTCGTCATCCCCGCGAGGGAGTCGACGAGCACGGCGCCCTCGAGCTGCGGCAGCGGCACGATGTGCGGGATGCCCACAGCCCGTGTTCCCGCGGCGACCGCGGAATGCAGTCCCGGCAGCGAGTCCTCGAGCGCAGCGCACGCACTCGGCGGCAGCCCGACCGCTTCCGCGCCCGCGCGGTACGGCTCCGGATCGGGTTTGCCGGCGGACACCTCGTCACCGGTGATGAGCGCTGTGAAGGTGCCGGGGTCGCAGGCGGTGACGACGGCCTCGGCCAGCCTGCGGTAGGACATCGTCACGAGTGCGCACGGCACGTCGTGTGCGCGCAGATCCGCCAGGAGGTCGAGCGCTCCGGGGCGGAAGGGCACGTGCTCCCGCACCCGGGCGACCACGCCGTCGAGCAGGATCTCGACAGTCTGCTCCGGCGGCAGCGGCAGGCCGTGCTCACCGAGGATCTCCGCACTGCGCAGCAGCGTGTTCCCGACCATGAGCTCGCCCAGGGTCTCGTCCCAGTGGAGGCCGTACCGGCCCATGAGCTCGATCTCAGCCTTCATCCAATACGGCTCGGTGTCGACGAGAGTGCCGTCCATGTCCCAGAGGACCGCGTCGAAGGCGCGTGCGGGAGTGCTCATATCACCCCACCCTACCGAGCGGTGTCCGAGCGCGTACTGTGGGTGCATGGACTACCTGCCGGACCCGGGTTCCCGCCTCATCGTCATCGCCTTCGAGGGGTGGAACGACGCTGCGGAATCCGCATCGAGGTTCACGAAGGACCTCGTCGCGCAGATGGGCCTCACCCGCACGGGGATGATCGGCGGTGAGGAGTTCTACGACTTCCAGACCGCACGCCCGAACGTGGTCCGCGGCGACGACGGCACCGCGCGGATCGATTGGCCCGGCACAGAGATCCACACGGGCAGCGTTCCCGGCACCGGCACCCTGCTCGAGGTGATCGTGGGCGACGAGCCCGCATTCCTCTGGCAGCGCTTCGCGTCGCTCATCGTCGATCGGGTCGAGGACGGCGATGCGGTCGTCCTCATGGGGGCGCTGCTCGCGGACACGGTCCATTCCCGTCCGATCCCCGTCACCGTCACGACCGACAGGCCGGAGGACATCCCGGCCGCGGACGCGATCCGCTCGGAGTACGAGGGGCCGACGGGCATCATCGGAGTGCTCGCTCACGAACTGTCGGCATCCGGTCATCCCGCCGTGTCGATGTGGGCCGCAGTGCCGGGATACGTCGCCGGAGTCCCCTCCCCCAAGGCGCAGCTGGCACTCCAGGGAGCCTTCGAAGAGCTGACGGGGCTGGTCCTCGACCAGGGAGACCTCGTGGACGGCACCCGGGACTGGGAGATGGAGGCCGAGGCCGCCGTCGCAGCGGACGACGATCTCGCCGCCTACATCCACCGGCTCGAGAGCATGACGGACGCTGCGGATCTTCCCGAGGCGAGCGGGGACGCGATCGCCCGGGAGTTCGAGCGGTACCTCGACCGCCGCGGTGACGACTGACGGCCGTGTCGTCTGACGGCTGTGAGGTCTGACGGCTGTGAGGTCTGTGTCAGCGCAGTGTGATGCCGAGCAGCGCGTCGACCGCGTCGACCACCAGTGCGGTTCCTTCTGCAGTGCCGTCGTCCCCCACGGAGTCGGCCCATTCGTCGAGCGTGTCGAGGACTGCCGGGGTGTCGAGATCGTCGCCGAGGTTCTGCCGCATGTCCTCGAGGATCTCCTCCGCAGCATCCATGGTCGTCCCGGAGCGAGCGGCGGCGCGCCATGCGGCGAGCCGCTCACGGGACTCCGCGAGGAGGGGGTCGGTGTACATCCAGTCGCTGCGGTAGTGGTGCGCGAGCAGGAGCGCACGGATCGCCATGGGATCCTCCCCCTGCTCGACGAGCTTCGAGACGAGGACCAGGTTGCCCTTCGACTTCGAGATCTTCTCGCCCTCGTACCCGACCATGCCGACGTGCATGTAGGCCTTCGCGAAATTGACGCCGGTGAGCGCCGTCGCGTGGGCTGCGCACATCTCGTGGTGGGGGAAGGCAAGATCGGAGCCGCCGCCCTGGACGGTCAGCGGCAGACCCGCGTGGTCCTGGGCGATGACGGCGCATTCGATGTGCCAGCCGGGCCGGCCTGCTCCCAGACGGCCGCCGTCCCATGCGGGCTCCCCCGCACGTTCGGCCCGCCACAGCAGCGGGTCGAGCGGATCCGCCTTGCCGGCGGTCTCCGGGTCGCCGCCGCGCTCCGCGAAGAGCTCGAGCATCTCGTGCCGTTCGAGGTGCGACGTGGAGCCGAACGGGGGTTCGATGCGGGTGCCGACGCGGTAGTACACATCGCCGCTGTCCAGTGTGTAGGCCGCTCCCTTGTCGAGCAGGCGGGTGACTGCATCCACGACGCGGTCGATGGATTCGACGGCACCGATGTAGGCGTCCGGCGGAATGACGCGCAGCAGCTCCATGTCCGACCGGAACAGATCGATCTGCGACTCCGCGAGTTCGCGCCAGTCCATCCCGATGGCGTCGGCGCGCTCGAGCAGCGGGTCGTCGACGTCGGTGATGTTCTGCGCGTACGTCACGTCCACCCCGGCGTCCTTCCACGTGCGGAAGAGCACGTCGAAGGCGACGTATGTGGCGGCGTGACCCAGGTGCGTCGCATCGTACGGGGTGATGCCGCAGACGTAGAGACGCGCCTCCTTGAGCTTGCGAGGAGTGTCGGCCGGACCGCGGTGCGAGGTGCAGAACACGGTCGGACGCTTCCCGCGGCCGGAGACAGAGGGGATTTCAGGGGATGACCAGGACTTCACGCGCCCAGCATCGCACTTCGTCGCGTGCAACGCGAACTTGGCACACACGGGTCGCTCAGCGGATGATCCGCATCGTAGGGCGGCCTGCGTGACAGCTCACAGGGGCGACAGCTCACAGGGGCGGCCAGGGCACCACGTGGCGATCGTCGTCGGGAAGCGGCAGGGTCCCCGCGTCCAGCAGTATCGCCGCGCGCTCGGACAGCGCGTCGATCTCTGCGGTCGCAAGGACGTCTCCCAGCACAGGATCCAGGTCCTCGCTCTGCACGCGCTCGACCAGTGCCCGTTCGTCAGCGGTGAGCGGTGATCCGGCGAAGCCCCAGAGGACCGTGCGCAGCTTCGGCTCCGCGTGGAACGACAGCCCGTTGTCGATCGCCTGGAGGGCCACCCGCGGAGGCGAGTGGCCGTCGAACTCCCAGGCTCCTCGCAGCACGTGACCGCCCTTGCGGTCCGCATTGTTGATGAGGACGTCGAAGAGGGCCAGCGCACGCATGTCCGCTGTGAGGGAGTGCGCGAGCACCACATCGGTGCCATCGCTCAGCACGGCCCGCAGGACGGGGGCCAGCCCGTCGTCCACTGCTTCCTCCGCCGCGAGCACGACCGGCTCCTCGGCGGTCGGATCCGATTCCACGTAGGCCTGGAGCGAGGCGCCCGTCCCGATGTCGTCGCGCCAGACGGTGGGCGGCACCACATCGAGGCCGAGGTGTGCCGACAGACGATGGGAGGCGACCTCCCGCAGCGACAGCGTGCCGGAGGGGAAATCGTGCAGCGGACGCTCCCCCGCACGCGTCTTCAGCACAGTGCGGACGGTGCGCTGCGGCCCCTCGGGGACGTCGGATCCCGTGACGGTGGCAAGCAGCGTCTCGTTGCTGGCACCGCGCATCCTGCCCAGGGGACGGACGGTCCCGGTGGACAGCAGACGGCACATTCCGCTGCTCAGCGAGCCACCCCGTTGAGACGCGGGCACACGTGACCGGAGGGTTCCAGCGCCTGGTGGCACAGCGGGCACTCGCCACGGCCGGAGGTGACGACCTGCTCGCCGCGGCGGGCGAACTCGCGTGCCTGCGGTCCGGTGAGACGGATGCGCAGCACTGACCTGTCCTCGCCGTCCGCGCCGGGCTCGGAGCTCGCGCCCGCCTCCGCATCCGCGCGGGTCAGCTCGAAGCACTCGATGATGAGGCGATGGTCCTCGGTGTCCCACCCCAGGCTCATCGTGCCGACGCGGAACTCCGGGTCGACGGGGGTCACGAGGCCGCCGTTGTCCTCGAGTTCGGGAAGAGGTGCCGCAGGGACGCCGTGCGCGTCATCGGAGCGCGAGCGCACCAGGTCGAGCAGCTCATCGACCCGCTCCGCGAGGATCTCCACCTGCTCCTTCTCGAGCGTGACGGAGTGGACCGCGCCGTCCGAGGATGCCTGCAGGTAGAAGGTGCGCTCTCCGGGAAGGCCGACGGTCCCGGCGACGAAGCGGTCGGGTGCGGAGTGCTCGAAGGCGTGGGCGGGCATACGCCCAGGCTATACGAGGATGCCGACCCCTGTCCGACACCCTCGGGTAGCGCTAGAGTGGGGAGCATGAGCACGGATCCGAGCGCTGCCCTCGAAGACTTCCTCTCCGCCGTCCGCGAACACTTCGCTGCGTCTGCGCACCGCACATCGGAGACCGACCCCCGCGTCGAGGCCTCGTACATGGCGCTCGCGGACGCGTTCGAGATCTACGAGGACTCCCTCTACACCGCGTACGGCGAGGTGACTCCGTTCGAACTCTTCGATGACGTCGAGGACGATCGTGACGAGGACGAGGACGAGGACGACTACGACGGCGACTCGAGCGACCAGGACGACTACTACGACGACGAGGACGCGTACGACGGTGATGTGGAGGCCGACGACGCGGGTCCGGCGTCCGGTGGTTCCGCGAGCGCAGACGACGTCAGCCGCAGGGATCCGATATCTGATCGAGGACCTCGCTGATCTCGTTCGCGAGCTCCAGATCGGACGCGAGCAGCTGATCCAGCTGCTCGCGGGTGCGCGGTGACACGATCGTCGAAGCGCACAGCGAACGACGATTCCACGCGAGGGCGATGTCGATCGGGTCGACTCCCAGCGCCGTCGCCGCCTTGACGACGCCCTGCACGACACCGGTCGTGTCGTCGTCGAGCAGCTCACCGACGTATCCGCCGAGGTCCCCCGCACCCCGACTCCCCGCGGGCAGTCCACGCAGGTACTGACCGGACAGGACCCCGCGTCCGAGGCCGGCGCCGGCGATCAGCCCGAGGCCCAGGTAGTCGAGCGCGGGCCGCAGCGAGGTCTCGGCGTCCCTTCTCAGGAGCGAGTACTCCGCGATCGCACCGGCGAACGGGAGTCCGGAGTCCGCGGCTCGCAGCGACAGCTGCCATGCGGAGTGGTGCGACAGCAGCACATAGCCGACGTCCCCTGTGTCCACGAGCGTGCGCAGGATCGAGGCGGACTCCTCCACCGGGATCCGGTCGTCGAAGGCGTCGAGCACCAGCACATCGAGGTGATCGCGATCGAGTGCGCCGAGCAGACTGCGCACATCGGTCAGGAGGTCGGAGCGGCCCGTCCTCAGCTGGGGCGTGCCCCCCGCTTCGGTCGCGCGCACGCCCACCCGTGCGAGGAGCTGCACGCGGGACGGGATCCGCATGTCGGTGACGAGACCCACGGCGGGGGCATCGAAGGCGGGGAGCTCGAGTGCGGTTCCCCCAGCGGACGCGTAGGCATCGAGGAGTTCCCGAGCGGTCGCGACGTCAACGCGTCGACCCCATTCGAAGGTCCCCAGTGAGAGATCGGACACCTGCAGGCCCGTATTGCCCATCCGGTTGGAATGCATAGTTCCGAAGGCTACCGGATGCGGGTAGCCTGACGTGGTTCACGCCCCCGAAGCAAAGGACATGACCCTCCATGGACTGGATCATCGCCGTGATCCTGGGCATCGTCCAGGGCCTCACCGAATTCCTGCCGGTCTCGTCGTCTGCGCATCTGCGGATCGTCGGTGAGTTCCTGCTGCCCGGTCAGGACCCCGGAGCATTCTTCACAGCGATCGTCCAGATCGGCACGGAGTCCGCCGTCATCGTCTACTTCTGGAAGGACATCACCGGAATCATCGGCGCATGGTGCCGATCGCTCGTCGGCAGGGTGGATCGCAGGGATCCGAAGGTGCGGCTGGGGTGGCTGATCATCATCGGCTCGGTGCCCATCGTCGTCCTGGGCCTCGTCTTCGAAGATGCGATCGACTCGGTCCTGCGCAGTCTGTGGATCACCGCGACCATGCTGATCGTCTTCGGCCTGATCCTGGGCCTGGCGGACAAGGTCGGTCCGCGCGTCCAGACGCTCGACAAGATGACGTGGGGGCAGGGTCTCGCCTACGGCTTCGCACAGGCGCTCGCGCTCGTTCCCGGCGTGTCACGGTCCGGCGGCACCATCATGGCCGGTCGCTTCATGGGCTTCACCCGTCCCGAGGCCGCGCGCTACTCGTTCCTGCTGGCAGTGCCGGCGGTCATGGGATCCGGCTTCTACGGCCTCTACAAGTCTATGGCGGAGGTGTCCGCCGGCAACGAGATGGTGCTGGGCTGGGGCCCCACCGCCATTGCGACCCTGGTGAGCTTCATCGTCGGCTACGTCGTCATCGTCGGCTTCCTCAAGTTCGTCCAGACGAAGTCGTTCGCCGTCTTCGTCTGGTATCGAGTGGCCATCGGCGTCCTCATCTACATCCTGCTGGGCACCGGGGTCCTGCAGCCCCTCTGATCACCGTCCCCCACCGGGCTGGCGCGCCTGTGCGCGCCGCCCCCGTGCGGTCGCACCCAGCATGGTGACCGTCATGGGCGGGACCGACCCGTTCTTCCCCACCATGAGCCGTGACACGGACGCCGGTGCGACCGCGATCCGCTGGAAGCAGTCGACCTCCATGCCGAGCGCGTGGGCCAGCATCAGTTTGATGACATCGCCGTGGGACACGAGGATCGCCACCTTCGCACCACTGTCGCGAGCCTGCTCGCACGCGGACTCGAGAGCGGAGCGGGACCGGAGGGCGACCTCGGCGAGCGACTCGCCTCCCGGGAACCGGGCGCGGCTGGGGGCGGCACGGACCGTCTCCCAGAGGGGCTCATCGAGGAGGTCGCGGATCCTCCTGCCGGTCCAGTCGCCGTAGTCGACCTCGGAGAGGTCCTGGAGCACCGTGCAGGGACTGTGCGGTCCCCGACTCTGCGGGCTGGCCGCAGGGTCGGCCGCGGCGATGGGTTCGTGCACGTTCATGAGTTCGTGCGCTGTCATCAGGCAGCGCCGGATGGGCGAGCTGAAGACCGCTGCGGGCCTATCGCTCGTGAGCTCCGGTATGAGGTCGCGGGCCTCGCGCACCTGGGTGCGGCCCTGATCAGTGAGTTCGACGGAATCGTCGCGTCCGGCCAGCACTCCGCCCGCATTCGCGGTGGATTCGCCGTGGCGCACCAGGATGATCTCCATCACCCCAGGATAGGCCGGTGATACGGTCACCGGGTGCGGGTAGACGGAACGATCCTCCTGGCCGGTGCCGCGACGGCGTTCGCCGGCTTCCTCATGGCCATCCAGTCGCGTGCCAACGGATCGCTCGCCGGCGTCATCGGCTCGGGTGTCTACGCCGCGACCCTCAGCTTCTTCGGCGGCCTGATCCTCATGGCGCTCGTTCTCGCGGTGTCATCGGGGGCGCGGCGCGGCGTGGGCCGTCTCATCGCGGATCTGCGCGGAGGCGCGGTGCGCTGGTGGATGCTGCTCGGTGGACTGGGCGGTTCGACGGTCGTGCTCGCACAGGCCCTCACCGTGCCGCTCATCGGTGTCTCCGTACTCACGATGTCGTTCGTCTGCGGACAGCTGCTGGGAGCGCTGGTCGTGGACAACACCGCACTGCCGCCCAGTGGCCGCACACCGCCGTCGGTGCGGAGGCACATCGGCACGATCGTCGTGCTCGCAGGTGTCGTGCTGGTGTCCGTGGGCGGGTTCTCACGCGGCATCCCGCTCTGGGCCCCCCTGGTGCCGCTGCTGGCGGGATCCCTCACGTCTGTGCAGGCGGCTCTCAACGGCAGGGTGCGGGAGTCGTCCCGTTCAGCGATCACCGCGACGACGGTGAACTTCATGGTGGGCTTCCTCTTCCTGCTCGCGTGCAGCGCGGCCGTGTGGGCGGCAGGCACACGGGTGGATCGGCTGCCGCAGATGCCGGGCGAGGCGTGGCTGCTGGTCGGAGGCGCGCTCGGTGTCGTGTTCATCGGCGTGACATCGACGACGGTCAGTCAGCTGGGGGTCCTGCTCGTGTCGATGACATCGCTGTTCGGGAACCTGCTGAGCTCGCTCGTCGTGGACCTCCTCCACCCGGGCGCGACGATCACGATCACGACGATCGCGGCGATGACCTGCGTGCTGATCGGTGTGCTCATCGCGTCGTGGCCGCGACGGCAGCAGCCGCCGCGGCGCACGGTCGTCACGCGTCCAGCATGAGTCACGCCTCCAGCATGAACCGACTGAGCACGCGCGTGCCGAAGTCCAGCGAGGACAGGGCCACCCGCTCGTCCTTGCCGTGGAACATCGCAGCGAAGTCCAGATCGTCTGTCAGCTGCAGGGGCGCGAAGCCGTAGCCGACGATCCCCAGTCGCGCCAGCGACTTGTTGTCCGTGCCACCGCTCATCGTGTGCGGCAGCACCTTCGCGCCGGGGTCCGCGTCGAGCAGGCACGCCTGCATGGTGTCGACCAGCCGACCGCTGAACGGGGATTCGACGGCGTCGCCCACGGTCACGGGTTCCACATCGATCCCCTCCCCCACGAGCTCCTTGATCGTCAGCATGACGTCCTCGAACTGGCCCGGCAGCACGCGGCAGTCGACGAAGGCCTGCGCCGTCGCGGGGATGACGTTGTGCTTGTATCCGGCCTGGAGGATGGTCGGATTCGACGTGTTGCGCAGGGTGGGGCCGACGAAGCGCGACACTGTGCCGAGCTCGCTGATGAGCTCCTCCGTCGTCTCCGCAGTGAACGGGATGCCGGTGATCTCCGAGACTCCCTCGAGAAGGTCCCGCGTGGACTGGGGCATGTCCTCCGGCCACTCATGGGCGCCGATCCGGGCGATCGCCCCTGCGAGCCGGGTGATGGGGTTGTCCTCGTTCACCATCGAGCCGTGTCCGGCAGTGCCGTGGGCGAGCAGGCGAAGCCAGGCGAGTCCCTTCTCCGCGGTCTGGACGAGGTAGACGCGCTGTCCTCGGATGGTCGTCGAATAGCCGCCCACCTCGCTGATCGCCTCGGTGGCCCCGTCGAACAGCTCCGGGTGGTTCTCGACCATCCACCCGGCGCCGTACCCACCGCCGGCCTCCTCATCCGCGAAGAACGCGATGATGAGGTCGCGCCGGGGACGCAGCCCCTTGCGGAGCATGTCGCGGACGCTGGAGATGATCATCGCGTCCATGTTCTTCATGTCCACGGCACCGCGGCCCCAGAGCAGCCCGTCCTTGATCACGCCGCCGAAGGGATCCACGGACCACTCCGATTCGTCGGCCGGGACCACGTCGGTGTGGCCGTGGACGACGAGCGCCCCGGCGTCCGGGTCGGTGCCGGGGATGCGGGCGACGAGGCTCGCACGTCCGGGCTCCGATTCCTTGATGGTGGACTCGAGACCGACCTCCGCCAGCTGGGCGGCGATCCATTCCGTGGCCTCGAGTTCGGGGTTTGCCTTCCCCTCGCCCCAGTTCTGCGTATCGAATCGGATGAGCCGCTGCGCGATCTGTGTGGTCTCTGCGACAGCGCTCGCGTAGGGATCGGGTGACTGCGTCATGGAACAGGTCCTTTCGTCAGGGCGGTGTTCGGCCGTGTGGGCGGGTACGTCAGCCGTACAGTCGGAAACCGAGGTAGGAGCGTCCCTCCTCGTGGGTGAGTGTCGAGTCGATCTGAGCGCGCGCCTGCTGCTCCACGGGTTCGTCGGAGAGCGCGGACAGGTACTCCCGGTGGCAGGTGAGGGAGGCGACAGCCGCTTCGACACCATCGGTCACATCGATCCGGTGGGTGGGGTCGGCGCCGAACTCCGCGATGTGGCCGACTCCGTCATAGCGTGCGCCGGGCACGATCCATTCGTTGCCGGCGTCTGCGATGCCGTCGACCGCTGCCTGACCGAGGTTGCGGTGGTCCGCGGAGTTGAAGAACCGTCCGCCCCACGTGGACTGGAAGTTCAGCAGCACGACGAGTTCCGGTCGGAACCGGCGCACCTCATGAGCGATCTTCGTGCGCAGCTGCGGGGTCGCGAGGATCCGACCGTCGGGCTCATCGAGGAAGACGAGCGACTCGACGCCGACCTCCCGGCACGCTGCCTCCTGCTCCTTCGTGCGGACGGTCGCGCAGACGGAGGGATCCATCCCCGCGATGCCGGCCTCGCCCCGGCTCGCGAGCAGGTAGCCCACCCGCTTCCCGGCACGTGTCCAGGCTGCGACGGCGGACCCGATCCCGTACTCGGGGTCATCGGGGTGTGCCACGATCACCAGCACTGATGAGAAGTCATCGGGCATGTGCGGAAGCGGGGGCCCGACCCGGGTGTCCGTCATGAGTTCACCTCTCTGTAGAACACTGTCCATCGGCCAGTCTACGGGCCGGGTAGTGTGGAGCGACGAACGCGAACAGAGCTCGCAATGAACGTTTGAAGGAGACATACGTGCGCATCCTTGTCCTCGGCGGAGACGGCTTCTGCGGATGGCCGGCAGCCCTCCACCTGTCGCAGCTGGGCCACGACGTCGGAATCGTCGACAACCTGTCGCGTCGGCGAATCGATGAGGAGCTCGGGACTGACTCGCTGACCCCCATCCGCACCCCGCAGGAGCGCCTCGCGGCGTGGACGGACGCGACCGGGCGCACGATCGACTTCCACGAGGTCGACATCGCCCAGGACTACGAGGGGTTCGTGGCACTGCTGTCGCAGACCCGTCCGGAGGTGGTCGTCCACTTCGCGGAGCAGCGAGCCGCCCCATACTCGATGAAATCGCCCACCCACAAGCGGTACACGATCGACAACAACGTGAACGCGACGCACAACGTGCTGTCAGCGATCGTCGAATCCGATCTCGATGTGCACCTCGTCCATCTGGGCACGATGGGCGTCTACGGCTACGGCACGGCGGGCATGCGGATCCCCGAGGGCTACCTCGACGTGAAGGTCCCGGGCGAGGACCCGGACGGGAATGCGACCGGTGAGCTCCTCGACCAGACGATGCTCTACCCGACGAACCCCGGCTCGATCTACCACATGACGAAGGTCCTCGACCAGCATCTCTTCGCGTTCTACGCGAAGAACGACAAGCTGCGGATCACGGACCTCCACCAGGGCATCATCTGGGGCACGCACACGGAGGAGACCCAGCTCGATGAGCGCCTCATCAACCGCTTCGACTACGACGGCGACTACGGCACGGTCCTCAACCGCTTCCTCATGCAGGCAGCCGTCGGCTACCCCCTGACCGTCCACGGCACCGGCGGACAGACGCGCGCCTTCATCCATATCCAGGACATGGTGCGATGCATCGCGATCGCAGTCGACAACCCGCCTGCGGGCGGGGAGAAGGTCAAGATCTTCAACCAGATGACGGAGACGCACCGGGTCCGCGACCTGGCGGAGCTCATCTGCGAGATCTCCGGCGCCTCGCTGGAACTCGTCCCGAACCCTCGTCAGGAGTCGGCGGAGAACGACCTGTACGCGTCGAACCGGACCTTCCTCGACCTGGGCCTCGAGCCGACCACCCTGTCCTCCGGACTCCTGCAGGAGGTCGAGGAGACAGCGCGTCGGTACGCCGACCGCGCGGATCAGTCGAAGATCCCGGCGACATCGCTGTGGACCGAGGCCCAGGCGGTCGGTGCGCCGACGCGGATCGCCGAAACCGCGTGACGGCGGGCTGACCCAGTGCGCATCGCCGTCTTCACGGAGGTCTTCCTCCCCAAGGTCGACGGGGTCGTCACGCGGCTGGTCCGCTCCCTCGAGCAGCTCCAGGCGATGGGGCACGAGGTCGTCGTCTTCGCGCCCGGGCATCCTCCCGAATCGTTCGCGGGCTTCGAGGTCATCCGGGTGCGGGCGGTTCCGTTCCGTCCGTGGTACCCGGAGCTGTCCGTGGGTCTGCCGACTCCGGAGATCGCACGGGTCATGGAGCGGTTCCATCCCCACGTCGTGCATGCGGTGAATCCGATCTGGCTCGCGGCCTACGGGACACTGTCGGCGCGGAGGCGCGATCTGCCGCTGGTCGCCAGCTTCCACACCGATGTGCCGTCGTACACCGAACGGCTGGGCCTGGAGTGGATCACCGACACCACGAGTCGGTGGATCACCTGGATGCACAACTTCGCGCAGGTGAACCTCTGCACCTCCCAGCAGATGGTGCAGCGTGCGCGCGGCTCGGGGATCCGGAACGTCCAGCTGTGGCCGAAGGCCGTCGACACCGAGGCGTATCGGCCCGACCGCGCCGACCGCGCCATGCGCGAGCGGCTGACAGCAGGCAATCCGGACGACCGGCTGCTCGTCTACGTCGGCAGGCTGTCGAAGGAGAAGGACCTCGACCTGCTGCGCCCGATGATGGATCGCCTCCCGGCGAACGTCAGGCTGGCCTTCGTCGGTTCGGGACCGCACCGGGATGAGCTGGAGCGCCTGTTCGCGGGCACGCGCACCGTCTTCACGGGGTACATGGGCGGCGAGGAGCTGTCCGCCGCCTACGCGAGCGCTGACCTCTTCGTGTTCCCGTCGACCACGGAGACGCTGGGCCTCGTCGCCCTCGAATCGATGGCCTCCGGCGTCCCCGTCATCGGCGCACGTGCCGGTGGGCTGCCCTTCGCGGTGAGCGACGGCGTCGGCGGCCTGCTCCATGAGCCTGGCTCCGTCGACGACATCACGGCGAAGGTCACGCGTGTGCTCGAGGATGCGGAGCTGCGGGAACGGCTGTCCGCCGGCGGTCGTCGGGAGACGGAGAAGCAGGGCTGGCGCGCAGCGACGGAGAGCCTCGTCGGCGGATATGAAGAGGCCGTGGAGCGGTACTGGTCGGATCACCGTCCGCCCGGCTGGCGCATGGCCCTGTTCGGCCGACCGATGAAGCCCGCACTGCCGTCCCTCAGCTGAGGGACGGCAGTCTCATGCCTGAAGCAGTCTCATACCCGCATGAGTAAGGCCCCTGACCTCGGATCTCTCCGTTGTCAGGGGCCTCACCCACTGCTGTGCGCGGAGGGGGACTTGAACCCCCACGCCCATTAATAGGGCACTAGCACCTCAAGCTAGCGCGTCTACCACTTCCGCCACCCGCGCGGGCAACAGAGACAAGACTACACACTCCTCAGGCCCAGTCCAAATCGATTCGACCTCGTGTGAGGGGGCTCACTGCCGCCCGTTCTCCGTGCGCACGGAGGACAGCATGTGGGGCCTGCCGTCGCGCGGATTCCACACGTCGACGGACGTCTGAGCACCGTCGTGGGCGACTCGCACCGACACCGTGGCGGGCAGGACCACGGGGGTGGCGAACTCGACGTCCCAGGAGAAGGAATCGGTCCTGACCTGCACGGTCGCCAGCGCACGGGCCGCGGTGTACATCCCGTGGACGATGCGGCCCGGGAAGCCGAATGCCTTCGCCGCCAGGCCATTCAGATGGATCGGGTTCACGTCGCCGGAGACCCGGGCGTACACGTCCGCGGTCCGCGGCGTCAGCTTCCAGGTCATCGTGGCATCGGGCGCCTCGAAGGGGGTGCGCTCCCCCGCAGTGTGCGGAGTCGCCCCGTCCACCTCCACGCCCTTGGCAAGGTAGTGGGAGCGCTCGTCGACGCAGCGCAGACCATCGACGTCGAACGCGGCGGCGACGACGACCTCAGTCCCCTTCGGATGCGTGCGGATCTGGTCGATCCACACCGCTGCGGTCACCGTGTCGCCCACGTGCACCGGACGCAGCTGCGTGAGGGAGTTCGCGACGTGCACCATCCCCAGGGCCGGAGCGGGGAAGTCCGGAGCGCTCAGGAGCGAGAGACTGGCTCCGAACCCCTGGGTATGCAGCCACGTGACGGGCACGGTGCTGCGGACCGGCTCGCCGACGGCGCGGCAGAACTCCGCCACCGTCTGCGGGTCAGCCGTGACGGTCTTCGTCCGACGGGGAGAGTCCGGTCCGGCCACCTGGGCGAGTGGGACCGCGGGGGCGGACCGGATGCGCTTGAGCACGCTCGATCCGGCGGCGGCCAGGTATGTTCCGAGCATCAGGCACCCACCATGTTCTGTCCGCACACCCGCAGTGTCGTGCCGGAGATCCCCCCGGATGATCCCGCCGCGAGGAAGGCGATCGCCTCTGCGACGTCGTCGGGGAGGCCACCCTGCTGGAGGCTTGCGATGCGGCGGGCCACCTCGCGCGTGAGCGTGGGCATCGTCGCGGTCATCTCCGTCTCGATGAAGCCCGGAGCGACGGCGTTGATCGTTCCGCCCTGCGCGGCGAACGAGTCGGCAGCTGCCGCAGCCATGCCGATGACGCCGGCCTTCGAGGCGGAGTAGTTCGTCTGGCCGCGGTTCCCCGCGATGCCGGAGGTGGAGGCCAGTGACACGACCCTCGGAGAGCTGCCCCAGGCGCCGGCCTCCGTGAGCTGCGCGTTGATCCGCAGCTGCGCATCGATGTTCACGGCGATGACGGAGTCCCAGCGCGAGGACTCCATGTTCGCGAGCATCCGATCACGGGTGATGCCCGCGTTGTGGACGAAGATGTCGATCGGCGCCCCGACGCGCTGCGCGATGACGCGCCCCGCATCCTCCGCGGTGATGTCCAGCTGCAGCGCGGTCCCGCCGACCTCGTTCATCGTGCGAGCGAGCGCGTCACCGGCCTGCGGCACGTCGACGCCCACGACGCTCGCGCCGTCCCTGGCGAGCGTTGCGGCGATCGCCGCTCCGATCCCCCGGGCCGCACCGGTGACGACGGCCACTCGACCGTCCAGATGTGTGCCGGCCAGTGCCTCGGCGGTGGTGGCCTCTCCGTCCGCCGTCGTGACGTGCAGCGGCTGTCCCGACACATAGGCGGACTTCGAGGACAGGAGGAACCAGAGGGCGCCCTGCACGCTCGGGGCATCCATCGGCACTCCATCCGAGACGACGATCCCGTTGGCGGTCGACCCGCCGCGCATCTCATGGGCGAGCGATCGCATGAGGCCGAGGGTGCCGCTGCGAGCCGCGTTGAGGGCGGGGTCGACGTCTGCGGGACGCTCGGGCGCGATGTGGGCGTCGCGGGAGAACACGACCACGCGGGAACAGCGGACGAGTCCGCGCAGTGCTCCCCCGATCTCGAGGGCGGTCTCCGACAGGTCGGTCGGAGTCTGGGCCTCATCGAAGAATGCGAGGACGGCCGACAGCTTCTCCGAGGTGGGCTTGCGGCGGACCTCGAAGCCGTTGTCCAGCAGGATCTGCGCGTACGCGTCTGCGGCGGCGCCGGCTCCCAGCACGAGCACGGGCTCGCTGAGGTAGGCGCCGTCCCGGTAGCGGCGCAGTGGGACGGGGCTGGGCAGCCCGAGGGTCTTGACCAGGGCCTTGAGCGGTCCGTTGGCGAGGCGGGTGTAGCGATCAGTCATGGGGTCCTCCGAGGGGTGTGCGGTCGAGAGGCGATCTGTGGATGGTGCCGGCGGGTGTGCCGCTCAGGCCTCGACGATCGCGGTGAGTCCCTGGCCGCCGGCCGCGCAGATCGAGACGAGCGCACGGCGCTGGCCCGTCTCCTTGAGGTGCTTCGCGACCGAGGCGATGATCCGCCCGCCGGTGGCGGCGAACGGGTGGCCGGCGGCGAGGGACGAGCCGTTGGGGTTCAGCTTGTCGCGGTCGATCGGACCGAGGGGCGCATCGAGGCCCAGCTTCTCGCGGCAGAACTCTTCGCTCTCCCACGCGGCCATGTGCGTGAGCACCGTCGAGGCGAACGCCTCATGGATCTCGAAGACGTCGACGTCTGCGAACGTGAGCCCGTTTCGGGCCAGGAGTCGGGGGACGGCGTAGGCCGGAGCCATGAGGAGGCCTTCGGTGCCGGTGACGAAGTCGACCGCGGCCGCCTCGGCGTCGACGAGGTACGCCAGCGGCTCGATGCCGTGGTCCGCAGCCCACTCCTCCGACGACAGCAGCACGGTGGAGGCGCCATCGGTGAGCGGGGTCGAATTGCCCGCAGTCATGGTGGGCGTCGCGGACAGGCCGCGCCCGAACGCGGGCTTGAGCGCGCCCAGCGATTCCTGCGTGGAGTCCGCCCGCAGAGTGGTGTCGCGCGAGACGCCCAGGTAGGGGGTGACGAGGTCGTCGAAGAATCCGCGCTCCCAGGCGGCCGCCATCCGCTGATGCGAGGCCAGGGCCAGAGCATCCTGGTCCTGGCGCGAGATGCCCCATGCGGCGGTGGTGATCGCCTGGTGCTCGCCCATCGACAGTCCCGTGCGGGCCTCGCCGTTGCTCGGCAGCGCCGGTGCGAGGTCGGAGGGCCGCAGGCGGGAGATGGCCTTGAGGCGCTGTGCCACCGTCTTCGCGCGATTGAGCTCCAGCAGGACGCCGCGCAGCTCCTCGCTCACTGCGATCGGGGCGTCCGAGGCGGAGTCCACGCCGGACCCGATCCCCACATCGATCTGCCCCAGTCGGATCTTCTGTGCGATGGACACCGTCGCCTCGAGCCCCGTGGCGCAGGCCTGTCCGAGGTCGAACGCGGGGGTCTGGGGCGACAGCGCGGAGCCGAGCACGGCCTCGCGCGTGAGGTTGAGGTCCCGGGAGTGCTTGAGCACGGCGCCGCCGGCCACTTCGCCCAGCCTCTCCCCCGCCAGTCCGAAGCGGGCGACGAGTCCGTCGAGAGCGCTGGTGAGCATGTCCTGGTTCGATGCGCGCGCGTACTGCTTGTGGGCGCGCGCGAACGGGATCCGGTTGCCGCCGAGGATCGCTGCGGGCTGCGGGGACTGGGTCATGGAGTGGGTCCTCTCTGAGGGTGTCACGCTGAAGGATTCGGTCAGCTGTGAGCTGATTCACCGGTACCGACCGTACCTGATACCGTCAGTCACATGAAAGCCCGAGCAATGACCGACGAGACCGTCCGCGATGGTCGGAGCCTCCGCTGGGAGCAGCACCGCCGCACGCGTCGCCGTGAACTGCTCCGCAGCGCGCGCATCGCGATCTCTGTGCAGGGCGAGACGGTGTCCATGGATGGACTCGCTGAGGCGACGGGGACGTCGAAGACGGTGTTCTACCGCTATTTCCACGACCGTCGGGGCCTGCAGCAGGCGATGGGCGACTGGGCCATGGAGGTGATCCGCCGATCGCTCGACGAGGCGGGCCGACCGGACGGCACGCCGCAGGAGGCGCTGGAAGCGATGATCGCGGCATTCGTCGCTCTGGGGGTGCGGTCACCCGCCGTCTACCGCTTCTGCGACTCCGTCGTCACCGCCGACGACGGCGGGGGCGCATTCCTCGACGACGTCGTCGATCTGCTCTGCGCGCGCATGGGCCTGAGCGGTGCGACGGAGCGGATGTGGGCCTCGGGCGCTGTGGGCTTCGTCCGCAGCTGCACCCTGAACTGGCTGGGCGGCGACCGCTCCGCCGACGCCGATTCGACCGAACAGTTCACCACCCGCCTCGCCACGTGGCTGTGGGCATCACGAAAGGATGAAGAATGAACCGAGGGAAGACGCCGCTCACGCTCGACGCGACGGTGCTGCGGGACGTGCTCGACGGTGAGTGGACGGAGGCCCGGCGCCGCATCCGTGACCTCTGCGAGGATCCCGCTCTGCACCTGCCGGCGGACGGCACGCTCGAAGACATGCGGGCCGCGACGACCGCTGCAGTCGGTGCGGTCGCCGAATCCGGGCTCGCCCGCCTGCCGATGTCGGAGGACGAGGGCGGCAGTGAGAAGCACGGAGAGTACGTCGCGGGCTTCGAGGAGCTCGTGACCGCCTCGCCCAGCCTGCAGATCAAGGCGGGTGTGCAGTTCGGGCTCTTCGGGGGTGCGATCATGCACCTGGGCAACGACGAGCAGCACGCGAAGTGGTTGGAGGACGCCCTCTCCGGGCGGCTGCCGGGCAGCTTCGCGATGACGGAGATCGGCCACGGATCCGACGTCGCAGAGGTCGGGACCACTGCGGTCTACGACGTCGACGCGCAGGAGTTCGAGGTCCACACACCGTTCCGCGCGGCGACGAAGGAGTATATCGGCAACGCCGCCCGCGACGCCCGCGCCGCGGTGGTGTTCGCCCAGCTCGTGACGAAGGGCGTGAACCACGGCGTGCACGCGTTCTTCGTGCCGCTGCGCGATGAGGAGGGCGGTCCGCTGCCCGGCATCGCGCTCGAGGACGACGGGCTGAAGGGCGGTCTGCCGGGAGTCGACAACGGCCGGATCGCGTTCGACCAGGTGCGGATCCCCCGCGAGAACCTCCTGACCCGCTACGGTGCCGTCTCTGCCGACGGCGACTACTCCTCACCGATCGAGTCGCCCGGGCGACGCTTCTTCACGATGCTCGGCACTCTGGTGCAGGGCCGCGTGTCGCTCGACGGGGCCGCGGTCGTCGCGTCGAAGCTCGCGCTTGACATCGCGGTGCGATACGCGCATGACCGCCGGCAGTTCACGTCGACCTCACCGGTCGAGGAGACGCGGCTCATCGACTACCAGCGCCACCAGCGCCGGCTCATGCCGCTCATCAGCCAGGCGTACGCCAATGCGATCTCCCACGACACGCTCCTGCACACCTTCGACGTGGTGTTCTCCGGTGAAGACGACTCCGACCAGGCGCGCGAGCTGCTGGAGACGCAGGCCGCAGGCTTCAAGGCGCTGAGCACGTGGGATGCCCTCACCACGATCCAGGAGGCGCGCGAGGCGTGCGGCGGCGCCGGCTACATGGCCGAGAACCGTCTCGTGGGGCTCCGTGGGGACCTCGATGTGTATGTCACATTCGAGGGTGACAACACCGTGCTGCTCCAGCTGGTCGGCAAGCGTCTGCTCACCGACTACGCGAAGGAGCTCAAGGACATCGACTTCGGTGGTGCTGCGCGGCTGATCGGTGCGCAGGCGGCGGAGCACACACTCTTCCGCACCGGCTTCGCGAACATCGGGCGGACGATCAGTGACCTCGTCACCGTCTCCGTCAATGAGAAGCGCGTGCGCTCCGGCAAGGTGCAGGAGGCGCTGCTGTCCGACCGGGTCGACACCATGGTCGCGTCCCTGGCCCAGTCCCTGCGGCCGGCTCGCTCGATGAGCCAGGCGGACGGCGCGCGCCTGTTCAATGAGCACCAGAACGAGCTCATCGAGGCCTCGATCGCCTACATCGAACTGCTCAAGTGGCAGGGTCTGAACACGGAGATGCACCGCATCGAGGACGGTGGGAAGCACACGGAGGAGGCGAAGGTCCTGCGTCGGATCCGTGACCTCTACGGGCTGAGCCTCATCGAGAAGCACATGGGCTGGCACAGCATGTACGGGCGACTCCCGATGGCCCGCGCCCGCCTCATCGGACCGACGATCAACTCGCTGTGCGAGAAGCTCGCCCAGAATTCACTCGACCTCGTCGAGGCGTTCGGGTACGGGCCGGCGCACCGCCGTGCTCCGATCGCCGACGGGGCGGAGGCCGCCAGACAGGACGAGGCGCGCGCGTACTTCCGTGCCGCGCGTGCGACGTCCGATTGGCCTGTGGACGAGAAGGAGCTCAGGAAGAGAGCAGCTCGGAGATGAGCGCTCCGACCTGATCGGATTCCGTGAGGAAGCCGTCGTGGCCTGCCCAGCTGGTGATCGTCCTGAACTCGGCACCGGCGGGCAGGCTGTCGGCGAGCAGCCGCACCTGTGGAGGGGTGTAGAGCCGGTCGCTGCTGACGGCGGCCACGAGGAACTGCCCGCCGGCCCCCGCGAGGACCTGACGCAGGTCCGAGCCACGGCCTCGGCGGACGTCGTGGTCCATGAGCGCCTGTGACAGTGTCACGTACGAATCCGGGTCGAAGCGGCCCTGGAGCTTCCCTGCCTGGTGGTCGAGGTAGCTCTGGATCGCGTAGTACCTCTCCCCCGGTTCCTGCGCGGGGGCACTCGTCGCCTGCTGGCGCGCCTCGAACCGGTGGTTGAGCTCCGCATCGGCGCGATACGTCAGGTGGGCGATCTGCCGTGCGATGCCGAGGCCGCGCTCCCGATCCGCGCGGATCGCGGCGATCTGGATATGACCCCACGCGATCTGGTCCGCGTCGGAGAACGCGGGAGCCGCGAAGACGCCGGTGCGGGCCACCCGGTCCGGGGCGATGAGTGCGGTCTCGAGTGCACGAGCGCCGCCCATCGACCCGCCCAGGACGGCATGCCACACATCGATTCCCAGGTGATCGGCGAGACGCAGCTCTGCGTGCACGGTGTCACGGAGCGTGATGAGCGGGAAGTTGCTCCCCGCCTGCTCGGCGCTCGTGGGACCGGCCGGCCCCGTCGACCCCGAGCATCCGCCCAGCACATTCGCACAGACCACGAACCAGCGGTCGGTGTCGAACGTCCGACCGGGGCCGATCAGTCCCTCCCACCACTCGTGGGCATGCGAGTCGCCCGTGAGTGCGTGCTCGATGAGGATCGCGTTGTCCCGCTGCGGGGACAGCACGCCGTACGTGTCGTAGGCGAGCGTCACGTCCGGGAGCACGACGCCGGTCTCCAGCGTCAGTGCTCCCAGACGCGCGGTGCGCGTGCGGTGCGAGGTCTCGGGGACGACGGCTGTCACTGAACGCCCTGGGTGTCCTGACCCGAGGAGGCTCCCGCCGCTGCCTGCGCGGCGGCGAAGCCCGTCTCCAGGTCCGCGAGGATGTCGTCGATCCCCTCGATCCCCACGGCCAGTCGCACGAAGCTCTGGGTCACGCCCGCAGCGACGAGTGCCTCCTCGCTCAGCTGCGAGTGGGTCGTCGACGCGGGGTGGATGACGAGGGAGCGGACGTCGCCGATGTTGGCCACGTGCGAGTGCAGCTCGAGGGCGTCCACGAAGGCGACCGCCGCGTCGAATCCTCCGGCGATGTCGAAGCCGAGCACGGAGCCCGCGCCCTTCGGCAGGTACTTCTTGCCCAGTTCGTACCAGGGGCTCGATGAGTGTCCGGCGAAGTGGATCTTCTCCACCTGCGGGTGGCCGTCGAGGAAGTCGATGACCTTCTTGGCGTTCTCCACGTGGCGCTCGATGCGCAGGCTGAGCGTCTCGATGCCCTGGGCGATGAGGAAGGCGTTGAACGGCGAGGCCGCGGGACCCAGGTCGCGCAGCAGCTGGACGCGGATCTTGATGCCGTAGGACACGTTCGCGCCGAAGGGCGAGTCGGGGCCCAGGTCACGGCCGAAGACGAGGCCGTTGTAGGACTCGTCGGGCTCGTTGAAGCCGGGGAAGCGATCGGGGTAGCGCGTGTAGTCGAAGTTCCCGGAGTCGACGATGACGCCTGCGATCGAGGTGCCGTGGCCTCCCAGGAACTTCGTCGCCGAGTGGACGACGACGTCCGCGCCGTGCTCGATCGGCTTGACGAGGTAGGGGGTCGCCATCGTGTTGTCGACGATGAGCGGGACGCCGGCGTCGTGGGCCAGATCCGCCACGGTCGCGATGTCGAGGACCTCGGAGCGCGGGTTCGCGATCGATTCGGCGAAGAACGCCTTCGTGTTCTCCCGGACCGCGTCCTTCCAGGCCTGGGGGTCGCCCGCCTCGACGAAGGTCGTCTCGATGCCGAGCTTCGGGAGGGTCACCGCGAAGAGGTTGTAGGTGCCGCCGTAGAGACTGCCGCTCGCGACGATGTGGTCGCCCGCGCCCGCGACGTTGAGGAGGGCGAGGAACTCTGCCGACTGGCCGGAAGCGACGAGTACTGCGCCGACTCCGCCCTCCAGCGCCGCGACGCGGGCCTCGACCGCTTCGTTCGTGGGGTTGCCCAGACGTGTGTAGATCGGACCGAGATCCGACAGGGCGAAGCGGTCCGCCGCGGTCTTCTGCGAGTCGAAGACGAAGGAGGTGGTCTGATAGATCGGCAGTGCGCGGGCGCCGGTCTGCGAATCCGGCTCCTGGCCGGCGTGGATCTGGAGGGTCTCGAACGCGGTCATGGGAGCTCCTTCGCTGGAGGGTGCGCTGGCGTGACGCCGGGCATCGTACTGAGTCCATCGTGGCTGAACCCGCAGCGGTCGGGTGAGGAGTACGTCATCGAACGTCACAATCGGCCTCGTGGGGTGTCACAGGGTGTCATCGGAAGTCATGGGCCTCGCGGGAGGTCTCCCCGGACGTCTCATTGGAAGTCCCGTGCGCGAGGGGCGATGTCCGTGGCGATCGGTGTCAGCCGGTGCGCGTACAGACTCACGACTGCCGCACCCGGAGCGCCATCGGGGCGCAGCGCCCCGTCCGCCCGCTGGATGAGACCGGTCACCGCGAGGACGTTCTTCGTGAGTGCGATCCTGCGGTGCCGCTGCATGAGTCCGCGGGTGCACACGACGTTGAGCATGCCGAACTCGTCCTCGAGGTTGAAGAATGTGATGCCGTCGGCGGTCGACGGCCGCTGGCGGTGCGTGACGATGCCGGCAACCGTCACACGGGTGCCGTCGTGCACGTCCCATGCCTCACGCGTGGAGCCGTACCCGCGGGTGCGCAGAGCGTCCCTCAGCACCTCCGTCGGGTACCCGTCGACGGTCACCCCCGTCGCCCACAGCTCGGCGAGCGTCGTCTCGAAGGCGTCCATGCCCGGCAGCGCCGGTGCGGTCTCCGGACCCGAGGTCCCCGGCAGTGTCGCGGGCGAGGCACCTGCCTGCCCGCCGGCCACCCACAGTGCCTCCCTGCGGCCCAGGCCGAGGGAGGCGAACGCGCCGGCCGTCGCGAGTCCTTCGAGCGCGCGGGTGGGCAGCCCTGTCCGCTGCGCGACCTCGCCCACCGACGCGAAGGGGCCGTCACTCCTGCGGGCTGTGACGATGACTTCGGCGGCGTCCTTCCCCACGTCTCGCACAGAGGCCAGGCCCACCCGGATCGCCAGTCCCCCGGCGGCATCGGGCCATCCGCCCCCGGACGCGGGGTCCTCCTCGAGGTCCGCGAGCACCTCGGAGGCGTTCACGTCGACGGGACGGACGCCGACCCCGTGGCGGCGGGCATCGGCGAGGAGCGACTGCGGGGAGTAGAAGCCCATCGGCTGGGCGCGCAGCAGCCCGGCGGTGAAGGCCGCGTGGTGGTGCCGCTTGAGCCAGGCGGAATCGTATACGAGGTTCGCGAAGCTGATCGCGTGCGATTCCGGGAATCCGTAGTTCGCGAACGCGGCGATCTTGTCGAAGATCTGCACAGCGACCTCCTCGTCGACGCCACGGGCAGCGGCTCCTGTGAGGAAGCGCTCGGACAGGAGCCTCATCCGCGTATCGGACCGGCGGGATCCCATCGCGCGGCGCAGCTCGTCCGCATCCGCCCCGGTGTAGCCGCCCACGTCCATCGCCATCTGCATGAGCTGCTCCTGGAACAGCGGCACGCCCAGAGTCTTCTCGAGGCTCGAGCGCAGCAGCGGGTGCAGATAGGTGACCTCCTCCTTCTTCTGCCGACGGCGGATGTAGGGGTGGACGGAGCCGCCCTGGATGGGACCCGGTCGGATGAGCGCGACCTGGACGGCGAGGTCGTAGAAGCTGCGGGGGGCCAGACGGGGCAGGGTGCCGATCTGCGCGCGGGACTCGACCTGGAAGACGCCCACCGCGTCGGCGGCGCAGAGCATGTCGAAGACGTCGGGGTCCTCCTGCGGGAGCTCGGCCCGATCGATCCGCTCCCCCGTGTGCCGGGCGATGAGATCGATCGATTCGTGGAGGGCGGTGAGCATCCCGAGCCCCAGCAGATCGAACTTCACGAGGTCCATCGCAGCGCAGTCGTCCTTGTCCCACTGGACGACGGTGCGCCCTTCCATCGTGGCGGGCTCGATGGGGACGACCTCGCCGATCGGCCGGTCCGCGAGGATCATCCCGCCGGAATGGATGCCGAGGTGCCGTGGGGTCCCCAGCAGGCCGGCTGCGGCGTCGAGGACCGGGGCGGGGACTCCGTCCTCGTTGTCGCCCACCGGCTCACCGGCCGCGGGCAGGCTCGACCAGCGGCGGATGCCCTTCGAGAAGGCGTCCTGCTGGCCGGGGGCGTAGCCCAGAGCGGAGGCCGCGTCCCGGACCGCCGACTTCGCCCGGTACGTGATGACGTTCGCGACCTGCGCCGCCCGGTCTCTGCCGTAGTGGTCGTAGACATACTGGATGACCTTCTCGCGGCGGTCGGATTCGATGTCGATGTCGATGTCCGGGTACCCCTCGCGGTCGGGGGTGAGGAAGCGGTCGAAGAGCAGTCCGAAGCGCACCGCGTCCACTGCTGTGATGCCCAGGACGTAGCAGACGGCGGAGTTCGCGGCCGATCCTCTGCCCTGGCAGAAGATGTCGTGCTTCCGGCAGAACCGGGCGATGTCCCACACGATGAGGAAGTAGCCGCAGAAGCCCATCGATTCGATCGTGTCGAGCTCGCGGTCGACCTGCGCCCATGCCGCCGGTGCCGCTTCTCGGGAACCGTACCGGTGGAGGGCGCCGGAGAAGACGAGACCGCGCAGGTACTCCGCCTCCGTGTGTCCCGGCGGGATCGGAGTGGTGGGCAGGCGGGGTGCGGCGGCACGGAGGCTGAAGGCGGCCTCGGCGGCGATGCGCGCGGAGTGGGTGACCGCGGCGCGGGGGAAGCGGGCGAGCATCTCCTCACTCGTGTGGATGCGGGCCGAGGCGGTGGGCGGCAGCCAGCCGGCCATCGCCTCGAGGCTGCGGCGGGAGCGGACGGCCGCGCGCACCTGCGCGTCGCGGTGGCGGGCTCGTGTCGCGTAGTGGACCGCGTTCGTCGCGACGAGGGGCAGACCCGTCCGTTCGGCGAGCTCGGTGAGGTGGCGGATGCGCTCGTCGTCGTCCGGCAGCCCGTGGCGGGTGAGCTCGACCGCGAGGTTGTCCCTGCCTGCGGCGTCGCGCAGATTCCGCAGGGCGGTGAGCCCGCCGTCGGGGTCCGCGGGGTCGGCGAGTGCGCGGGCGAGCGGACCCTTCCGGCACCCGGTGAGGAGCTGCCAGGCGTCGGAGGTCCGCGTCTCCTCGTAGAGCTCTTCCGCGTGGAAGACCGGACGGTTCTTCTCGCCGCGCATGTTCGCGGTCGTGATCGCGGCGGACAGGCGCCGGTAGCCGTCTACCCCGCGGGCCAGCACGAGGAGGTGCTCCGCGTCCGGATCCACCTGACCGGGAATGCGTTCGGTGAGGCCGATCGACAGCTCTGCGCCGAAGATCGTGGAGAGGTCGGCCTGCGCCGCGGCGGAGGCGAAGCGCGGTGCGCCGTAGAGGCCGTTGTGATCGGTGAGGGCGAGTCCCGCGAGTCCCGCTTCGACCGCTGTCTCGACGAGCTCCTCCGGCTCCGAGGCCCCATCGAGGAAGCTGAAGTCCGAATGGACGTGGAGCTCCGCATAGGACGTCCCCGCGGGGACGCGGGGTGCCGGTGCGTCCGGCAGCGTCCGGGCAGGTCGAGCCCCCCACGATCCGACGGAGACGGGCAGGTCTGTGCCCGCCTGTTCGGGCGGAGGCCGGTCGGAGAGCTTGCGTTCGAGCTCGGACCAGGGGGTGCGGGGATTGAAGCCCGTCATGCGGAGGCTCCCCTCATGCGTACTCGCCCAGCAGACGCCAGCGCCCTGCCTCTTTGCACACGAGGAAGGCGGCGCCGTCGTCGGCGAGCACCTGGAGACGCACCCGGTACTGACGGACGGCGGGATCCCACCAGCCGGTGTCGACCGGCCATGCTGACGAATGATCCACGATCCGGCGCGCGCCGGACCCGGGGATCCGCAGGAGGGCAGGCGGTCTGTCGAGGCCTGCCGGCCGTGCGCTGACAGTCCCACCGGACTCATCGAGCAGTTCGATGGGAGTGTCGAGAACGCGCACGGGGTGAGGGGCAGGGATCGCGCCCGGCCAGGGGGCCTTGGGATCGCGTTCGGCGCGGGGCGTCTGCTGCCACGGCGTCCAGAGGGTCGTCTCCCCGGGATCCCGGCCTCCCTGCAGGCCGGGGACCAGCACGGAGTCGGGACCGAACAGGCCCTGCACCCGCTCGAGGCTGTGGGAGACGTCGCCTGAGCTCCCGTCGAGGAGGCTGCGCTGGGTCTCGAGCGGGGCGGCGAGCTCTGCCGCGGTGAGTGTGAGGAGCGCGATCCCCTCGTCGACCCCGAGGCCGTCTTCGGGCGCGGAGGAGGGGTTGGTCCGGGGGTTTCGAGGGCTTCGGGAGCTCAGCCATCCCTCTGCCTGCCAGCGGACCCGGTCCGCGACCCGGTTGTCGTCCATGTCTTCGAGCCGCCACGTCCGCTCGTGGTGCTCTCCTGAGGTTGCGGTGAGTCGGATCGTCACCTGGGTGCACGCGAGTGCGCGCCGTCGGACCGCGGCGAAGAGCTCGGCGGCGGCGCTGCGGGCGCGGAAGGCGAGGACGTCCGTGCGCGGTGTCGGAGGTTCGAGGGGCGCCTCGACGGACAGGTCCGCTTCGCGCGTGTGGTCGCGCAGCCCTCGATGGCCGAGGCCCCGTGCGAGTTCCCGCGCGCGCATCCCCAGCTGCCCGAACCGCGTTCCTACGTCCGCCGGATCGAGCAGTGCGAGGTCGCCCAGTGTGCGGAGCCCCAGCCGGGTGAGCACACTCACAAGGTCTCTGAGGTCCTCCGGATCGAGGGTCTCGTCGAGGAGATCTGCGGCTTCGAGTGCGTGGACGGGCTGCGCGGCGAGGAACTTCGGGGTGCGACCGGCCTCGACACGGGTGGAGGTGCGTGCGGCCAGGAGCGCGGCGAAGGGCGTGTCCGCGATCCCGGGCAGGAACTCCCAGCCGGTCGACTCCGTGAGCCGAGCGAGCAGATGCTCCACCGCCGAGGCCTCATCCGTGTGCACGTGCTGCAGGGAGTCGGCCGGAACGCTCACCGCTCCGGGCCCCAGCACGGTGAAGCGGGCGACTGCGGTGTCGAGGGCCTGAGTCGCTGCGACGAAGAGGCGGGCCTCCCCCTCCGGATCCCACGCTGCGAGGACCAGGCCCGGGCAGCGACTCCGAGCCGCTCGGGTCACCATGTTCCGACTGATCCCCAGTGCTCGGGCCGGCGCATTCGCAGAGACCACGCGGTTCGCCCGCATGACGGCGACGGGGTCCGTGGCAGACAGGTCCGCGTCGATCGCCGCTGCGAGCGCCGGCCAGTCGGGAACGATGAGGGCGAGGAGCCGCTGCGTCATGAGGCACCGGCGGAGCGCTCGGAGGTGTTCGAAGGGTCTGCGGTGTTCGAGGGGTCTGAGGCGCTCGAGGGATCTGGTGCGTTCGAGACGAGTCGGAGCGTCCCCGCGGGGACGCTGGAGGATGTGGGGGCGTCGGAGGAGGGAGAGGTGCGAGGCTGCGGGGTGGTGCGAGGCTGCGGGGTGGTGATCGCGCCGTGGGGGTCTGGGAGGACGAGGGTGTGCTCCCCAGTGTGCGCGCTGCGCAGGCGCAGGGTCCGCCTCCGCAGGCGGCCCGTGCCGCGGTCCGTTCCCTCCCAAGACTCCTCGAGGACTGTCAGGCGTTCGGAGCTGCCGGGGAACGCGCTTCCCCGGTCCTTCACTGCCCTACCGCCATTCAGCAGGATGAGAGTCGCTCTGCTGTCTCGGAGCTTGGCGGCGATCCGCGCCCTGTCCCCCGCCGAGGCGGAGAAGCCCGGGTCGACGACGAGCACATCGAAGGACTCCAGCAGGATCGACGTCACGCGCATCCAGTCCTGCGCAGGGGTGTCGAGACAGACGAAGCGCGACAGATCGACTCCCAGATCCCGCATGGCTGCGGCCGCCGGTGCTCCCAGCCCGATGCCCGCACACCACCCTCCGTCCCTGGTCGTCTCCGCGCAGCAGGCCAGCGCGAGGGAGAGCACGGCCCGACCGCTGATGGAGACGACTTCTCCCGGGGGAAGGCCTCCTCGGGCGAAGAGTCCTGCGAGTGCGGAGCTGACCGGCCGGGGGCGAGCTTGATCGATGAGGGCCGTCGCCGTGGGGATGCCCAGTGAGCGACTCAGCTTCTGCGTGAGTGCGCGCGCATCCGTCACTGCATCTGCAGCGGCGGTGGCGGGCGTGGGGGCGACGGACATACCTCCAGTATCGAACACACGTTCGAACGCGGCAAGTGTGCTGGTGTCGCTCACGCAGAGCTCTGCGTCTGCTCATCGCCCCGATGCTCACACAGAGTCCTCTCCGCGTCGAACAGCCAGGCGACTCCTGCATCGAGGGTGAAGCCCCACCCTCCGCCGATCGTCACGATGTCCGGCTCGCAGGGCCCCAGACGGGCGTTCGGGAGGTCGACGAGTGACGGGTGGGTGACGGTCGCTGCGGCCCTGAGGTCGGCGGGCAGTTCATCGCCTGCACGGAGAAGCGCGCCTTCTTCTGTGTGGAAGTCGAATCCCGACCCCGCGCGGAGAGCACCTGTGAGTGGCCGAGCGACGGCTCGGGTGATGCGCAGACGGTTCTCGTGGACGGCGATGTGGTGCGAGCGGCAGAGGAGGAGCATGTTGTCCATGTCGGTGGGACCGCCCTCGCTCCACATGCGGATGTGATGGGCTTCCAGGCTGTGACGACGGGTGCAGTCGGGGAACTGGCAGTGGAGGTCCCTGGCGGACAGGGCGATGCGCTGCTGAGGAGATGCCAGCCTGCGGGAGCGTCCCAGCGCAAGCACATCGCCGCTGGCGTCGACCAGGGCCCCGACCAGTTCGCCTCCACAGGCCAGGCGAGCAGCGGAGGCGGTCGTCAGCGGACCGCGCTCCGCCGTGTGGCAGCGTTCCCTGCATCCCTGTGACGTCCCCGCGGGGACGTCTGCGCCGCTGCCGGCGCCGAGGGCTTCCGGCGAGACGTGCACGACGACCGTGGCGCGTGCCGCGCGCCCCCGATCCTTCCGTGTCAGCTCATCCCGATGTTCCCGGATGACCTCGCAGAGGGCGTCGACCCGCGTCGCGCGATGTTCGGCGCGCACGGGCGGCTCGTCGGCTTCGTCGTCAGACTCATCCGCGCGCTCGAGGCGCTCGCGGACTGCATCGAGCGCTTCGAGGAGTTCGATCGCATCGGCCTCCGGCAGATCCAGGATGATGCGGGTCCGCCCGTACTGCTGGGTGGAGATGTGCAGAGAGTCCTGCTCCAGCCGACGAGGCAGACGAACGGCGACCTCAGCATCTTCGGTGGCCCCAGCATCTTCGGTGACCTCGGAGTCCTCACGGGTGGGAGCCTCGGCGGAGGGGGTCAGGGGGACCCGGAGCTCGGCGATGTCCTCCGGCATGCGGCCCACGAGCGATCCGAGCAGTTCCTCCGGATCCGAGGAGTCGAGTCGCCGGTAGGCGGCGACCATCGCGGAGATCTGGGAGGCGGTCGCGTGGCGGGTGATCTCTGCCGCTTCCTCGTCGTCGATGCGACCGCTCAGACGGGTGATCTCCCGCGCCTTGCTGAAGGAGATCCTCCCCTCCTCCAGCAGGGAGGCGACCTGTGGCAGATCGCGAAGGCCCCGCATGACCCGGATGTGCTCCCGTGCGGTGTGCGAATCCATCTCGCAGACGAAGGACACCCACTGGGCGAGGGTGCGGATTCCGATCCAGTGCGTCCATGCCTCTGATCGGTCGATCCGGTCGAGCAGCTGCAGGAACTGCGCCTGCTGCCGGGCGATACTGCCGGCGAGTCGACGCATCCGGTCTGCGATCTCCTGCGCCTCGTCGATCCCGACCGCGTCGTGAGGGCCGTCGGTGCTGAGTCCGTCGGTGCTGCCTGTCATCGCATCCTCCTGGGTGCCGCCGGGGATCCGCGACCTCGTCGTCGCGGGCGGGCTCCCCGATCTGCCGCTGTGCTGACACAGTAGAAGGAGGCACGGACACGGGAAGACGATCTTCTGACCTCACTGCTATGCACTCGATCATCATGATCGACAGATCAAGCGAACTGACCGTCTTCGTGGCTTCCGTGCGGACCCCTGCAGCGTCCCCGCGGGGACGGCAGTAGGCTGAAGCCCTTATGAAGGGCCTGAGCATCGTCTTCCACACGCCAGAGATCCCCGGCAACACCGGCAATGCAATCCGTCTTGCGGCCGTGACCGGAGCGCATCTGCACCTCGTCGAACCCCTGGGGTTCGACCTGTCCGACGCCAAGCTGCGGCGAGCAGGGCTCGACTACCACGACCTCGCGCACGTGACCGTCCACCCGACCCTGGAGGATGTGTGGGAGACGCTGGGTGAGCGCCGCGTCATCGCCTTCACGACGCGCACGCAGGACAGCTTCGCGGACGTCGCCTACCAGCCCGGTGACGTGCTCCTGTTCGGGAGGGAGTCCACGGGGCTGCCCGACGAGGTCGTCGACGATCCGCACGTCGACCTCCAGGTGCGGATCCCCATGCAGCCGTCCCGCCGGTCACTCAACCTTGCGAACTCCGCCTCGATCGCGGTCTACGAAGCCTGGCGGCAGCACGGGTACCCCGGCGGGGCGTGACGAAGCGATATGATCGGGGCGAACCGTTCGGGCTCAGCGATGCGCCTCCCCCAGGCCCGTCGTCGAAGCTCGGAAGCCTCCGCGGACGCAGCTGACTGCGGCTGCGGAAGCAGACACTGAAGACCAACGACGAAGGACATCGTCTCGCATGACTGATCCCACCACTCCCCGTGTCCTCACCATTGCAGGATCTGATGTGTCCGGAGGCGCGGGCATCGAAGCGGACCTCAAGATGATCAACGAGTACGGTGCGTTCGGCACCGCCGTCGTCACCTGCGTCGTCACATTCGATCCGGACGACTCGTTCGGGCACGCCATCAGCTTCCTCGACACGGACCTCATCGTCCAGCAGCTGGAATCCACACTCGCGATCCACGACTTCTCCGTCATCAAATCGGGGATGCTCGGGTCCGTCGATTCGGCGCTCGCCCTCGCCGGCCGTCTCCGTGAGAACGAGCTGCCCTACGTGTTCGATCCGGTGCTCGTCTGCAAGGGCAGCGGCACGATGGTCGACCTCAAGGACCTGTTCGTCGAGAACCTCGTGCCACTGGCGACTGTCATCACCCCGAACCTCGAGGAGGCGGCGACGCTGACCGACGCGGATCCGATCGAGTCGATCGACGAGATGGTCACGGCCGCTCGCGCGATCAAGGCGATGGGCGCCGAGCACGTCGTCGTGAAGGGCGGCGCGCGTCTGGCCGGACCGGACGCCATCGACGTCCTTCTCGAGGAGACGGAGTCGGGAGAGCGCATCACTGTTCTCACAGCACCGAAGGCGAACGAGAAGCTCGTGAACGGTGCGGGATGCTCCTTCGCCTCATCGATCGCGGCGGGACTCGCCACGGGTCTTGACGTCGCGGAGGCGGTCCGGAGCGCGAAGGCCCGGGTCGCCCACGGGATCGCCTCCTCGCTCGTGAACGCGACCGGGGTCGATTCGCTCTTCCACCCCGCCGCGCGTGTGCAGCCGCAGGAGGGACTGTTCGTGACAGTGGAGGACTACGGCGCGGAGGACTGAACGCTCAGACCGAATGACTGCGGGCCCGGAACCCTCGCGCAGAGGATTCCGGGCCCGCGGTCGTGCGAGGACGCGTTCAGCGGCGGCCGAAGCCCTTGTAGCGGTCCTTGAACTTCTCCACGCGGCCGGCGGAGTCGAGGATGCGCTGCTTGCCCGTGTAGAACGGGTGCGATGCCGAAGAGATCTCGACGTCGATCACGGGGTACGTGTTGCCGTCCTCCCACTCGAGGGTCTTCTCGCTCGTCGCGGTCGACCGGGTGAGGAACTGGGTGCCGGAAGCGAGGTCATTGAAGATGACCGGGCTGTACTCCGGGTGGATGTCCTTCTTCATTCTGAGTCCTTTGCTGTGAATTCTGATCAGGCCCTGATGCAGCTCGCGCTGCCTGCCAGTGCCCGAATTCCGCACTGGTCCGCGACCGACATGGAGGCCTGGCCCCGTAGGGCCGCGCGCGGACCGGCTACTCATTGTACACGGGGGCGGAGCACTCCTGGTCAGGAGAGCGCTCCTGGTTAGGCTGAGGGCATGAGCATTCTTCCCGAGTCCGTCACCACGTTCGCACTGTCCGAGGCAGCGGAGCGGCAGCCGCCTCTCCTGGGAGGCCCGGTCGCCCGAACCGCCGCCGAGGCCCCGGCCGCACTGCAGGACGCCCGCGCCTTCGCGATCGATCCGGACCTCGCGGACACCGCAGCGCTGATGGAGGCGTACGGCCTGCCTGCGGAGGCGTCCGCGAACTGTGTGGTGATCGCAGGGACGCGGGACGGCGATGAGCGCGTCGCGGCGTGCGTGGTGCTGGCGTCGACGCGTGCGGACGTGAACAAGCGGGCCAGGAAGCTGCTGGACGTGCGCAAGGCGTCCTTCCTGTCGATGGACCGGGCTGTTGAGGACTCCGGGATGGAGTACGGGGGCATCTGTCCGATCGGGCTGCCGGGCGGCTGGCGACTGCTGATCGACTCACGCGTGGTCGAGCAGGCGGAAGTGGTCATCGGCTCCGGGATCCGCGGGTCGAAGATCGTGCTCCCCGGTCCCGCCCTCGCTCAGCTTCCCGAAGCCGAGGTCGTCGAGGACCTCGCGGTCGAGATCGCCTGACAGAGGGGTCGCGAACCCGAGGCTCAGCGCTCGGAGGTTTTCCACAGCTCCTGATCGCTCTCTTCCGAAACTCGGGGAGAGCGTATAGATTGACGCTCACTGGCATCAATGCTGATGAGGTGGTCGTGAGTGGAGGAGTTCCGAACCGGCGTACAGCTGTGCCACGGAGCGTCTCGAGCGTCGCGCCCAGGTGAGAGAACTCGCCGAGCGCTGAGACTCACCGGTGCTGCATTGGCAATGCTGGCGCTGATCGGGCTGTCGGGGTGCTCGGGAGCAGCCGATGCCGCACCCACAGTCGGTCCCACTGCCGGTGCTGACGAGTCTGTGGAGCCGGCCGATTACGAGCCCACACTGCCGCCCTACACGAGCGACGTCGACCTGTCGGCCGAGGACGAAGCCGAAGTCGAAGAACTCCTGCTGCTGATTGATGAGTTTGTGAGCTATTCGTCTGGAATTGATGATTTCAACTCACAGGGGATCGCGAAGATATCACCACACTTATCGGAGGGTCTTGAAGAGGCTTACCGCAATACAGTGAGTGATGCCAACGAAAAAGGTCTTCAAGCAACAGGCAGTCTTGAGATTCAGGGCAGTGCAGTATGGGCGTTCGCGCGAGACGACTACGCCCATTTCGGTCTGTGTATCGAGTTTGACAGCTGGGGTCTTATCGATCCTGATACAGGATTGACCGCCGATGGAGAGTCGCTTGATGGCATCAGGTATCAGGTAGCCGAAATAGAGGCCGTTTCCAAGGAGACAACTTGGACTCTTCAGAACCTTCGCTTCGATGACGAGAGTAATGAATGTGCCTCGATTAGCTAGCAGCGTGATCCTCGTATCTGTGATGATCATCTTCAATCTACTCATGTTGAGCGAAGGGGTTCATGCATCCCAGAAACCAATTCAAACTGCGGGTCCAGACTGTAGCTTGTTTGACGGAGGCAAGGCTGAATGTCGGGGAAATGATGACGGCAGGGATGGCGACGGCGGCGGCGACCGCGGCGACCGAGGTGGCGGCGGCGGTGGCGGCGGCCCTCGAACGAATCCGGACCGCGATCCTGGGTCATGGTGCGAGATTCCAGAGGGCCAGGAGGCGACCATCTGCGAGCATGGCGATCCCGAGTCCGAACCGGATGGCGGCGGCAGCATCGCTCCCCCGATCCCGAGCGAGTCCGACTTCGCGACCTTCGATATTCCGCCCTCGACTCCTCATGCCCTCCCCGTCGACTGGACCGTCATCGGCAAGCCCACCGCCTTCTGGGCGGATGCGAGCGTCAAGGAGTTCTCCGCGGAGCTGCTGGGCTTCCCGCTGCAGGTGCGCGCGACACCGATCGAGTTCCATTGGGACTTCGGCGACGGGAACTCCACATCCGCGGAGTCTCCGGGCAGGGAGCCCAGCCACCCCCAGTACGGGTCGATCACCCATACCTTCAGCGACAAGGGCGACCGCACCGTCACGCTCACGACCGTCTACACAGGCGAGTACAACTACGGCGGCGGCTGGAGTTCCATCGCGGGAACCGCAGCAGTCCAGAGCGACGGCCTGTCCATGACCGTCTACCGCTATCACAAGTACCGCGTCGAGGATGACTGCAACGAGAACCCCTACGGCACGGACTGCGCTGCTGGGTGAGAGCTCTGCGCGGCCGGCTGAGAACCCGCTCTACTCCCCGATCAGGTAGTCGATGAGGAGCTCGTAGAACTGGGGAAGGACATTGTCGTCCAGGGGGACGGCTGCGTCGACCTGTCCCTGTGCCTCGGCGACGAACAGCGCGGGATCGTTGCAGTCCGCGTACCCCACCGTGCGCAGGCCGGTGGTGCCGGCGGCCCCAGCCCATCCGTGATCGGCGACGACCAGGTCCGGCGTCCTCTCCCCCGCCGACTGCAGTGCTTCGCGCAGCGCGAGCATCGGCTCGGCGAAATGCGTGTGCGGCAGACCGCCGTGCTGATGCCAGACATGCACGCGGTCGATCCGCCGCACGTCGCCGCCCACTGGGGCACTCACCCAGAGCGGTTCGGACTGCTCCTCGACCGGGAGACCCGCGATCGTGGCTCCACGCGACTCCGCCCATGCGGCCACTGCCTGGTGCACGGGCAGAAGCCCCGCCGGGTGACCCGTTGCGAAGAGGACAACCCCTCGCGCTTCCACGACCTCCAGCAGCACGGATCGCATCCGGTCCAGCGCGTCGATGCACTTGTCCGCAGAGATCGTGTCCACGCCTTCGACGAACCGTCGGTCATCGCTGATCCCGACTCTGTCGACCATGAGGTCGAACACTTCGTCATGGGTCCACTCCCGCAGGAGTGCGACGCCGAAGTCGAACTGCCTCTCCTGTGCGAGGAAGCGGCCGATGTGAGACAGGTTGTTCTCCCGCGGGGTCGCGACCCGACCCGTGATTCCCACGGCGTCGAGGTGCCGGGCCAGGACTGCGCGATCGGGCCGCACTCGGGGTGTGGACTCTCGCGGCGGCTGATGCATCGTCATGGAAGCGACTCCTTCTTCGAACTCGTCGATCTCTTCATTCGTCGATCTGGAGGGCGTAGCAGGCGACTGCCGTCGCCGCGGCGACGTTGAGGGAATCGACTCCGTGCGCCATCGGTATGAGGACGGTCGCGTCGGCCGAAGCGATGGTCGATCTCCTCAGTCCGTCGCCCTCGGTGCCCATGACCACAGCCACCCGATCGGGGGCGTCGGCCGCGAACTCCTTCACGGGGATGCTGTCCGCCTCGAGTGCGAGCGCCGCGACCGTGAAGCCGTTCTCCCGCAGCTCCCCCAGACCACTCGGCCATCGTGTGAAGCGGGCCCACGGCACTTGGAAGACCGTCCCCATCGACACGCGGATGGAGCGTCGGTAGAGGGGGTCGGCGCATTCGGGAGAGAGCAGGACTGCGTCGACGCCGAGGCCCGCCGCAGACCGGAAGATCGCCCCCAGATTCGTATGATCGACGACGTCTTCCACGACCACGACCCGCCGGGCGCCCGCCACCGTCTCTGCGACGGACACCGGGTCCGGACGCTCCATCGCGGCAAGCGCTCCCCGGTGCAGATGGAACCCGGTGACGTCTTCCACACTGGCGTCCGAGCCGACGAGGATCGGGGCGTCGGAGCTCCACTGCCCACCCAGCCGTGCCGCCAGCCGCGGGAACCACAGCCTGGTCATGAAGAACGACCGCGGCGTGTGCGACGCAGCGAGTGCACGGTCGATGATCTTGGTCGACTCAGCGATGTAGATGCCGTGGGAGGACTCGGTCGACGCGCGCAGCCGTACATCGGTCAGCTTCCAATACTCCGCGCTGAGAGCCGCCGTCCGTGCACACTCCGCTGCATCGTGGCCGACACCAGATCCCGCGTGACCAGAACCCGCGTCACCAGAACCCGCGTCGACGAACCTCAGACGCGTCGGGTCGATCCCCCACTCCTCTGCGAGTGCGAGGATCTCCGCATCAGTCGGTTCGGGCTTCTTCGGAGTGTTCACCGGGGCTTCCTCCCGCCGATCACAGGGCGAGGATGCGCCAGAACGCCACGAGGCCCAGGGCCACGATGATGACGCGCAGCAGGACAGGGCTCAGCTTCCGCGCCACGCGTGCGCCGAAGTACCCGCCGAACAGAGATCCGATCGCGATGAGCAGCACAGCGAGCCAGTGGATGCGGTCGAAGCCGACGATCGTGTAGACCGTGGCAGAGGTGATGTTCACGACGAGCACGAGCACGTTCTTCGCGCCGTTGATCCGCTGCAGGCTGTCAGGCAGGACCAGTCCCAGAAGGCCCACGAGGATGATCCCCTGCGCCGCCGCGAAATAGCCGCCGTAGATCGCGGTGAGGAGCACGATCAGGGTGACGAGCGTCCATCGGCCGGGCGACAGGAGCCCCATGCCCGCGGAAGCCGGAGCGACCTCAGCGACCTCCGCGATCTCAGCAGTCTTCTTCCGCCGCAGGAAGCGCTGCACCATCGGCTGGAAGACCACCAGCACCAGCGCCAGCACGATGAGGATGGGGACGATCGACTCGAACGTGTCATCCGGCAGGTTGAGGAGGAGGAACGCTCCCACCAGTGAACCGAGCAGCGACGCCGGCACCAGCTTCAGCAGCCGCCTGCCCTGGCCTCGGATCTCCTCGCGATACCCGAACGAGGATGCGATGCCGCCGGGGATCAGCCCGATCGCGTTGCTCATCGTCGCCGTGACCGGAGGGACCCCGAACGCGACGAGCGCGGGGAAGGTGATGAGCGTGCCCGAACCCACTGCGGCGTTGATCGCCCCGGCGCCGACCCCCGCGAGGAGGACGGCGATGATCTCGTAGATCTCCACGGATCAGAACTGCGCGCGAGCGGTGAAGCGCCCGTCCTGCTCGTGGAGGATGACGGGGACGTCGAACGTGGCGGTGAGGTTCTCCGCGGTCAGCGCTTCGTGCAGCGGACCCGCGGCCACGATGCCGCCGTCCCGCAGGAGCAGCGCGTGGGTGATGCCCTGGGGGATCTCCTCGACGTGATGGGTGACCATCATCGTCGTCGGCGCGCCGGGCGAGCCGAGGATCTCCGTGAGCGCCAGCAGGAGCTCCTCACGACCACCCAGGTCGAGGCCGCTGGCGGGCTCGTCGAGCAGGAGCAGCTCCGGGTCCGTCATGAGCGAGCGAGCGACCTGCGCGCGCTTCCGCTCGCCTTCGCTGAGCGTGCCGAACGGTCGGTGCGCGAGCTCGCCGATCCGGAACGCGTGGAGCAGGTCCTCTGCTCGCTGCACGTCGGAATCCTCGTACTCCTCGGTCCACCGGCCCAGCACTCCGTAGGCCGCGGTGAGCACGAGGTCCCGCACGATCTCCGAACCGGGCATCTGCTGCGCCAGATTGGACGACGCGAAGCCGATGCGCGGTCGCAGTTCGAACACGTCGACGCGACCCAGCTGCTCCTCGAGGAGGTGCACCGTGCCCGTGGTGGGGTGCATGCGCGCACCGGCGAGCTGCAGGAGGGTCGTCTTGCCCGCACCGTTGGGCCCCAGAATCGCCCAGTGCTCGCCTTCGCGCACCGTCAGGCTGAGATCCTCCAGGAGGATCGTCTGACCGCGACGGACACTGACCGAATCGAACTCCACCACTGCACTCATACCTGTCACCCTATACTTCCAGCGATGACCACGACGACACCCCTCCTCCCTGTCCTCTTCGCCACTGCGGTCACCGCACGGCTGGCGGAACGCACTGTCCCGGACGACGTGTCGGAGGCGTTCGTCTCCGCTGGTCTGCCGGTGCCTCTGGTCGTCTCCGACACGGTGTTCGCGCCGCCGGCAGGACCCGGCGCCGAGGTGCCTGCCGGGCTGCTCCTCTGGGCCGCCGGACTGCGCCGCGCCGGAGCGGTCCGGGTCCGTGCCGAGCCCGTGCACCCGTCTCTTCCGCTGCGGGTGCCGCGACTGGACCGCGACGGACGCCGGGCGACGGCGAGGGCCTCTGCGCGGACCCGCGCGCTGTGCGTCGTCGAGGACGCGGCCGGTGCGGCTCTGGCGGTCGCCGCCGTCGGTCTGGAGGGTGATGTCGCAGCCGTGTCCTGTGCACCCTCCGTGTTCGCCCCCGTCGACCACACGACCCCGGCCGAGGCCTCACGCCGCCTGCGCGAGTCCGTCATGCACGCGCTGAAGGCCGTGGAGTCGCACACGGACGCAGCGACCGTGCCCGTCGCCGATCTGCCGTGGCGCGATTGGCAGGCGGACCTCTCCGGGGATCACGACGACACCCAGCACACCGCTCTCGCGCTGCTCACAGGAGACCACGATGCGGCTCGCAGCCTCCACACGGCACTGCACGTGCACGGGAGCCTCTCGTCGCTCGCGGTGCCCGCGCAGACGGGAGGCCCCACGGTCGGCCCGGCGCTCGCAGAGGTCCACAGCGCGGCGGCTCGCGTCATCACCGCACTCACGCGGCATAGGATCGAACCATGACTGATCAGGGCCTGCTCGTGTTCGACGTCGACTCCACCTTCATCGAGGAGGAGGTCATCGAGCTGCTCGCCGATGCGACGGGACTCAGGTCCGAGGTCGCCGCGGTGACTGAGCGCGCGATGCGCGGTGAACTGGACTTCGCCCAGAGCCTCCGGGAACGGGTGGCGGTCCTCGAGGGACTGCCGGTGAGCGTCTTCGCCGATGCGGCAGCCGCCGTGACCCTCACCCGCGGTGCCGCCGAGGTCGTCGCCGCGGCTCATGCTGCGGGCTGGTCCGTGGCGCTCCTGTCCGGGGGCTTCACCACCGTCATCGAGCAGGTGACGCGTGGAATGGGGATCGACGAGGTCCGCGCGAACCATCTCGAGACCCGCTCAGAGGGCGCGTCCGAGGTCCTCACGGGCAGGGTCCTGGGAGAGATCGTCGACCGTGAGGGCAAGGCTCGGCACCTGCGGGAGATCGCCGACGCACGCGGCATCGACCCCACGCGCACGATCGCAGTGGGCGACGGCGCCAACGACATCGACATGCTCGAGGCCGCGGCGGTGGGCGTCGCCTTCTGCGCGAAGCCGGCGCTCAGGCCTCACGCGGACGTGATCGTGGACGACCGCGATCTCACGATCGTGTGGGAGGCGGCGCAGAGCGCGCTCACCGCCTGACGTGTCTCAGTCCTTGAAGTGACGGATGAGCTCTGGTCGGGCCGCACCGGCGACGCCCGGTGCATCCAGCGCGTCCCACGACTCCAGGCGGAACACCGCGATGGAGCTCGGTGGGAACCGGGGCACCTGTCCGGAGGCTCCGCCGTCGGTGACGTGCGCGACGACAGCGCTCACGGTCGGCTCGTGTCCCACGATGACGGCTCCGGACGCATCGGCGGGGATGGTCGCCATCGCCTCGGCCCAGTCATCCACCCAGCCGTTGTAGAGCGACGGCTCCCGGACCACAGCGGCAGGATCGATCCCGATGCCGGCGGCGACGGCCTCGGCGGTGGCGATCGTGCGGACTGCTGATGACGCGATGACCGTGTCGACCCCCGGTGAGTACGTCGCCAGATGCTCACCCATCCGACGGGCCTGGGCCCGGCCGGCGTCGCTCAGCGGCCGGTCGACGTCGTCGGTTCCGGCCTCGGCAGCGGGGATGGTATGCGCGTGGCGGGCGAGTACGAGGAGAGGCATGCTCTCACCGTACCCGCCCGCCACGGGGGTGTCAGCGGTCAGCCGACCGCATCGGAGTCCGCGTCAGGCGCCTGTCATGTGGAGGCCGCCGTCGACGTGGACCATCTCGCCGGTCGTCGCCGGGAACCAATCGGACAGGAGGGAGACGATCGCCTTGCCCGCGGGCTCCGTGTTCTTCTGGTCCCAGCCCAGCGGTGCGCGGTCCGCCCACATGTTCTCGAGGCCTTCGAAGCCGGGGATCGATGTCGCTGCCGTCGTCTTGAGCGGCCCGGCGGACACGAGGTTCACGCGGATGTCGTCCTCGCCCAGGTACTTGGCGAGGTAGCGGGCGGTGGACTCGAGGGCCGCCTTGGCCACGCCCATCCAGTCATACACGGGCCACGCGACGGTCGCGTCGAAGGTGAGTGCGACGATGCCTGCTCCGGGATTGAGCGCCGGCTTCGCGGCGACCGCGATCGACTTCAGCGAGAACGCCGAGACGTGCATGGCGTTGGACACGGACTCGAAGGGGGTGTCGAGGAAGACGCCGCCCAGTGCGTCCTTCGGCGCGAAGGCGATCGCGTGGACGATGCCGTCGATGTTGCCGCCCAGACGCTCGGGCAGTGCGGCGAGGTCGTCCTCGTCCGTTGCATCGAGCTCGATGACCTGAGCCGGCTGCGGAAGACGCTCCGAGATGACCGAGGTGATCTTCATCTGGCGCCCGAAGGAAGAGAGGATGACCTCCGCTCCCTGCTCCTGCGCGAGGCGGGCCGCGGCGAAGGCGATCGACGCCTCCGTGAGCACGCCGGTGACGAGGATGCGCTTACCGTCGAGGATTCCCATATGGGGGCCTTTCTAATCAGAGACCGTCGAAGGCGACGTCTGCCTTCGAAGAATGCTGTGGATCAGTGTCCCATGCCGAGACCGCCGTCGACCGGGATGACGGCACCGGAGATGTACGCGGCCTCGTCCGAGGCGATCCAGCGGACCACCTGCGCGACCTCGTCCGGCTCCGCGAAGCGCTTCGCCGGGATCTGCTGCAGGTACTCCTTCTGCTGCTTCTCCGGCAGCTCGTCGGTCATGTCGGTGCGGACGAAGCCCGGCGCGACGACGTTGGCGGTGATGCCGCGGGAGCCCACCTCGCGTGTGATCGATCGGGCAAGGCCCACGAGCCCCGCCTTCGACGAGGAGTAGTTGGACTGCCCTGCGACGCCGTAGAGACCGGAGACCGACGAGATGAGGACGATGCGGCCGAACTTCGCGCGGATCATGTTCGTGATCGCGCGTCGAGCCGTGCGGTAGGCGCCGCCCAGATTGGTGTCGATGACCGACGAGAACTCGTCGTCCGTCATGCGCATGAGGAGGTTGTCCGCGGTGATGCCCGCGTTCGCGACGACGACCTCGACCGCGCCCAGTTCGGCCTCGACGGTGGTGAACGCCTGATCCAGCGACTCCGCATCCGTCACGTCCGCCGCGACGGCGAGTGCACCCTCCGGCGCGTCGCCGCTGCGAGACGTGACCGCGATTCGATGGCCGGTGGCGATCATCTGCTCCGCGATCGTCCGTCCGATGCCGCGGTTGCCGCCGGTGACGAGCACGACGCGGGGGGTCGCCGCGGCCTCTCCGGCGCTCGGGGTGGTCTGAGTCATTGTCATCGCTCCTGGGCGGGTCGAGGTGAGCCGCAGGTCGTACACGGACTGCGGGAGGGCATGAACAGGGACCACACTATCGGAGATAGAATGAGCAGTGGCTATGGTGGAGAACAGACCCCCGACCTCTGTCTCGGATGCACAGGAATCCGCTGACAAGGACTACGAACAGCGCGTGCGGCGCTACACGATCTCGATGATCATCCGAGTCGTGTGCCTGCTGCTCGCCTTCGTCGTCTCCGGTCCGCTCCGGTGGGTCATGCTGGGCGGTGCCGTCGTGCTGCCGTATATCGCGGTCGTCATAGCGAACTCCCGCAACGAACGGCTGGTGCACTACGAGATGACAGGCGTCGACGGTCCGCCGCAGCCGGTCCTGCCGGCAGAGGCGACCCCGTCGCCCGAGTCGACGGACCGCCAGCCCGATGCGCCCGACGTGCCGGACGCTTCGGAGGAGCTGCTGATCGTCGGCGAGGTCCTGGCCGACACACTGGACCGGGACACGCCGGAGGCGGCCCGCATGACAGACAACGAGGAGGACGAGGATGACAGCTGAGGCACCCGCGCTCATCTGTTCCGCGAAGGGCTGCCGCGGTGCAGCCGCCCACGCCCTGCTGTGGAACAACCCGTCGCTCCACACCGAGGAGCGGCGCAAGGTCTGGCTCGCGTGCGACGAGCACCGCGAGCACCTCGAGGAGTTCCTCACGCTGCGCGGCTTCCTCCGAGAGACGGTCGACGCCCATGCGATCCCCGAGGGCGCCGGATGAGGTTCCTCCTCTCCCGTCGCTGGCTGCAGTACTTCGCCTTCGCCGTCCTCGCAGCGCTGTTCTGCGGTCTCCTCGCATCGTGGCAGAACGACCGCCGCGAGGACCGGGATGCCGAGATCGAGCGCATCGAGAGGCACTACGGCGCACCGGAGGTTCCCCTCTCCGAGGTCCTGCCGGATGCGGATGCGCCGTTCGCGGAGCACGAGGAGTGGACGCACGTCCGGGCGACGGGCACCTACCGCGCGGACGAGTCGCTCGTCGCCCGCAACCGTCCCAAGGACGGCGGCGCGGGCTACTGGGTCCTCGTCCCGTTCGACGTGGAGGGCGGTGGCACGCTGCTCGTGGCCCGCGGTTGGGAGCCGGGTTCCGGTGCGGATGCGACCGCCGCCGAGGCACCCGCACCTCCCCCGGGGGAGGTCACGCTCTCCGCGTGGCTGCGTCCTGCCCAGGACGGTGACCCGGCGGAGAACACCGGCGAATCCGTCGTGGCGATCGATCCGCCGCTCCTCGTGGGAGACGACGCCTACGCGAATGCGTACGGGTACCTCGACGCCGAGGAGCCGGCCCCGGCCGCATCCCTCGAGGCCCTCCCCGTTCCGAACACGGACCCCGGCTCACACCTGAGCTACACGTTCCAATGGATCACCTTCGGCATCATGATCCTGGGCGGCGTCGTCTACGCCGCCAAGAGAGAGCGGGCTGCCATCCGCCGCGGTGAACGTGACGCAGAGATCGCGGAGGATTCCGTCGTGGACGGGGTCGAGTACGTCGTGGTCGACAAGGAAGCGCTGCGGGCCGGAGGTGTCAAGCGCCCCGGCCGCAGTCCTGCCGCGTCGCGGAGGGCCGCCGCGGCCGGCAGCCGCAGTCCGGAACCACGACTGATCCCACGCTCACGCAGGCGCGAGCAGGAGGACGAGGATGCGGCCCTCGACTCCCAGCTGGGTGTCTGAGACCCGGCCGGGTCTCAGACACCCGGCCGGGGCCGCGGTCCTCAGTCAGGTCAGTGTGACGAGGTCCAGGTAGGACTCCGACCAGTGGTCCTCGTCGCCGTCCGGCAGGAGCAGGACACGATCCGGATCGAGGGCCTGGACCGCACCCTCATCGTGGGTGACGAGCACGATGGCGCCCTCGTAGCGGCGGATCGCCGACAGGATCTCCTCGCGTGACGCAGGGTCGAGGTTGTTGGTCGGCTCGTCCAGCAGCAGCACGTTCGCGCTGGAGACGACGAGCGTGGCCAGTGCCAGTCGAGTCTTCTCACCACCGGACAGCACGTTCGCCGGCTTGTGGACGTCGTCTCCACTGAAGAGGAACGAGCCCAGCACCGTGCGCACCCCGGTGTCATCGAGGTGCGGTGATTCCGCCCGCATGTTCTCCAGCACGGACTTCGACATGTCGAGAGTCTCGTGCTCCTGCGCGTAGTAGCCGAGCTTGAGGCCGTGGCCGGGCAGGACCTCGCCGGAATCCGCATCCTCCACACCGGCCAGCAGGCGCAGCAGCGTCGTCTTCCCGGCGCCGTTGAAGCCCAGGACGACGACGCGCGTGCCGCGATCGATCGCGAGGTCGACGCCGGTGAACACCTCGGTCGATCCATACGACTGCGACAGGCCCGACGCTGTGAGGGGAACGCGACCGCAGGAGGCAGGCGCGGGGAATCGCAGGTGCGCGATCTTGTCGGCCGCACGCTCCGCCTCGAGGCCGGACAGCATCTTGTCCGCTCGCTTCGCCATGTTCTGCGCCGCGACCGTCTTGGTCGCCTTCGCACGCATCTTGTCCGCCTGCGCATGCAGCGCGGACGCCTTCTTCTCCGCGTTCGTGCGCTCCCGGCGGCGGCGCCTCTCGTCCGCCTCCCGCTGCTTGAGGTACTGGCGGTACGACATCGAGTAGATGTCGATGACCTGACGGTTCGCGTCGAGGAAGAACACCTTGTTCACGACCTCGTCGATCAGATCGAGGTCGTGCGAGATGATCACGAGCCCGCCGGAGTACGTCTTGAGGTAATCGCGCAGCCATGTCACGGACTCCGCGTCGAGGTGGTTCGTCGGCTCATCGAGGATCATCGTGTCCGGGGCGGCGAAGAGTATCCGTGCGAGTTCGACCCGCCGGCGCTGACCGCCGGACAGCGTGTCGAGCGTCTGATTCAGACGGTCCTCGTCGAGGCCCAGGTTCGCCGCGATCGAGAACGCCTCCGATTCCGCCGCGTAGCCGCCGGCCGCGACGAACTCCGCCTCGATGCGCGGATACTTGTCGATGGCCTTCTCCATCACCTTGGGATCCGGTGAGGACATCTGCTCCTCGGCGCGACGCATGCGCCGTGCGAGCACATCGAGTTCACGAGCTCCGAGGATCCGTTCCCGGCCGGTGGACTTCGGGTCGCCGGCTCGCGGATCCTGCGGGAGGTAGCCCATGGAACCGGAGCGGGACACCGTGCCGTCAGCGGGCTGCATCTCCTCCATGAGCACCTTGGTGAGCGTGGTCTTCCCCGCGCCGTTCCGACCGACGAGGCCTACGCGGTCCCCCTTGTCGACGCGGAACGACACACCCGTCATGAGTGTGCGCGAACCGACGACGACGCTGATGTCTCCTGCAGAGATCATGCGCGGGCCTCCCAACCGGTGCGGATCAAGTCCGCGAGCAGTTCCTGCGGACTGCGACCGGCGGACCGGGCGCGGGACACGATCGCCTCGGCGAGGTCGATGTCGAGCGGACACGAGACGACCACTGTCGAGGCGTCGGCCGACTCCACGGAGGCCTCCACCGGGACGACGCCCGGCTCCCCCATCCCGGGCCCGGCGGGGACCTGCGCGCCCGCGCGCATGGCCTCCGCGGCTCCGCGTGCGCGCTCGTCGGCGGCATCGTTGAGGGCATGCCCCGAATGGCCCTTCACCCATTCGAAGCGCACCCCGCGATTCGCGGCGCTCCGGGCCGTCATGAGTGCGTCGAGTCGTTCCATCTGGTCACGGTTGAGGACATCCTCCTTGTTGGCCTTCTTCCAGCCCTGGAGCTTCCACTTCGGCATCCACTTCGTGACTGAGTTGATGACGTACTTCGAGTCGCAGAGGATGTGCAGGTCATCGACGTCGGCGGCGGCTTCGAGGAGTTCGATGACAGCCTGCAGCTCACCGCGGTTGTTCGTCCCCGAGGGCCAGCCGCCCGCCGCCCAGCGCTCCTCGTCGATGTACCAGGCCCAGCCTGCGGGTCCGGGGTTGCCGAGGGCCGAGCCATCGGCGGCGGCGGTGAGGGTCACAGATTCTCCGTTTCGAGGTGGGGCGTGCTGCGAGGGCGTGCTCCGACGGCGACCGTCGGGGCCACACCATGCTACGGGAACGACGCAGAGGCCCCCACATCCGTCGGCACGTGTCAGTGCCGACGGTGCGGGAGCCCCTGCGCCCCGGTGATGCGGTGGATCAGATATTGAAGCCGAGCGCCCGCATCTGCTCGCGGCCGTCCTCGGTGATCTTCTCCGGTCCCCACGGCGGCATCCAGACCCAGTTGAGCCGGAACGCCGGGACGATCCCGTCGAGCACCTGGGCCACCTGGTCCTCGAGCACGTCGGTGAGCGGGCATGCTGCGGAGGTGAGGGTCATCTCGACGATCGCGACGCCCTCGTCGTCGACGCTGACGCCGTACAGCAGCCCGAGGTCGACGATGTTGACGCCCAGTTCGGGGTCCATCACGTCATAGAGCGCTTCGGTCACCTCGTCGGGCGACGCGGTGGAGGGTGAGTCGATGACATCGGGCATAAGTGATCACTCCTTCGTAGTCTCAGCTTGCGCGATCGCGTCCTCGAACGCCACCCACGCAAGCAGAGCGCATTTGATACGACCGGGGAACTTCGACACGCCCTGGAACGCGGCAGCGTCTCCCAAGAGGCTCTCATCAGGCTCGCCCCTGCCGCGTGAGTGCATGAGCTCGCGGAAAGCGGGTGCCGCTGCGCGGAAGCCCGGGACCCCCTGCTCCAGGAGCATCTCGCTCGCGACGGACGCGGACGCCATCGAGATGGAGCAGCCCGCTCCGTCCCACACCAGCGGAGGGTCCGTGCTGGTGGCAGTCCCGAACTCCACGGTGATCTCATCGCCGCAGGTGGGATTGACCTGATGGGACGAGCCGAAGCCGGCAGGCCGATCGTGTGCGGACGGTGCGCGCAGAGTGCCCTCGCCGACGCGCTGCTTCGCGTGGTCGAGGATCACCTGCTGGTAGAGCTGTGAGAGATCCGTCATGGTGTGCCTCGATCCAGGCCGAAGAACGGCCGGACGTCTCGGAGTGCCGCGACGAACTGGTCGACGTCTTCCCGGTCGGTGTAGACGGCGGCGCTGGCGCGTGTCGAGGCGGTGATGCCGTAGCGCCTGTGCAGCGGCTGGGCGCAGTGGTGGCCCACCCGTGCGGCGACGCCCTGCGCATCGAGGAACTGTCCGACGTCGTGGGCGTGCACGCCGTCCACGTCGAACGAGACGGATCCGATGCGGACGGCCGGATCCTGCGGGCCCAGGATACGGACTCCCGGAACCGACGCGACTCCCTCGAGCATGGCGGCGCCGACCGCGCGTTCATGCGCGGCGACGACGTCCATCCCGATCTCGCTCAGATACTCGACCGCCGCCGCGAGTCCCACGATCTGTGCGACGGGCTGCGTGCCCGCCTCGAACCGCTGGGGTGCGGGCAGGAAGCCCGACTCCTCCATCGTCACCGTCGTGATCATGGAACCGCCGGTGAGGACCGGCGGCAGGGCGTCGAGCAGCTCCTTGCGGCCGTAGAGCACGCCGACGCCGGTGGGCCCCAGCATCTTGTGCCCGGAGAACGCCGCGAAGTCCACATCGAGCTCCCGGAGGTCGAGAGGCAGGTGCGCCGCTGACTGGCACGCGTCGAGGACCGTGAAGGCTCCGACCTCACGTGCCCGTTCTACGAGTCTGGGGACGTCGTTGACGGTTCCCAGGACATTGGACACGTGTGTGAACGCGAGCACGCGGGTGGAGGCGTCGACGACCTCGGTCAGGTCGGTGAGGTCGAGGAATCCGTCGTCCGTGAGCGGGAGCCAGCGAAGCTCGGCTCCGGTGCGCAGCGCGAGCTGCTGCCACGGGACCAGGTTCGCATGGTGCTCCATCTCCGTGACGACGATCGAGTCCCCGGGACCCACGCGGAATCGCTCGGCCTCGGAACCGCCGAGTCCGGCGGAGGCGTTCGCGAAGCCGTAGGAGACCACGTTGAGCGACTCCGTGGCGTTCTTCGTCCAGACGATCTCCTCCACCGCTGCGCCCACGAAGCCGGCCATGGCCGAACGGCCGGCTTCGAAGGCATCCGTCGCCTCCACCGCGAGGCTGTGGGCCCCGCGGTGGACGGCGGCGTTCGAGCGGGTGAGGAAGTCCTGCTCCGCGTCGATGACGCACGTCGGCTTCTGAGCGGTCGCACCCGAATCCAGGTACGCGAGCCGTCTGCCGTTCATCGTGCGCTCCAGCAGCGGGAAATCACCACGCACTCGGGTGGTCTCGAGGGGATCCATCGACGCGTATCCGCTCAGGCCTCGACGAGGAAGCGGTCGTAGCCCTCGGACTCGAGGCGATCGGCCAGCTCGGGACCGCCGGATTCCGCGACGCGGCCGTTCACGAGCACGTGGACGTGGTCGGGGCGGACGTACTGCAGGATGCGCGTGTAGTGCGTGATGAGCAGGACGCCCAGATCGCTGTTCTCCTTCGCGGCGTTGACGCCCTCGGACACGACGCGCAGAGCATCGACGTCGAGACCGGAGTCCGTCTCGTCCAGGACGGCGAACTGCGGCTTGAGCATCTGCATCTGCAGGATCTCGTGGCGCTTCTTCTCACCGCCGGAGAAGCCCTCGTTCACGCTGCGCGACGCGAAGTCCGGGTCCATGCGCAGGTTCTTCATGGACGCCGACAGCTCCTTGGTCCACGTGCGGAGCTTGGGAGCCTCACCGTCGACCGCGGTCTTCGCGGTGCGCAGGAAGTTCGTGACGGTGACGCCGGGGACCTCGACGGGGTACTGCATCGCGAGGAACAGGCCCGCCTTCGCGCGCTCGTCCACGGTCATCTCGAGGACGTCCTCACCGCCGAGCGTGACGGAGCCGGAGGTCACCTCGTAGCGGGGGTGGCCCGCGAGTGCGTAGGCGAGAGTCGACTTGCCGGAGCCGTTGGGCCCCATGATCGCGTGGGTCTCGGTGCTGTTGATGTCGAGCGTGAGGCCCTTCAGGATCTCCTTCGCTCCCGTCTCCGTTTCGACGGAGACGTGCAGATCCTTGATGGAGAGAGTGGTCATGACTACCTCGTATTCGTGTCTGAGTGGAAGTGTGTCGTCAGCCGGCGACGTCGACGAAGATCTGTCCGTCGCGCTCTTCGCACGCGTAGACCTCGACGGGTTCGAACGCCGGCGGTGTCGTGGGTTCCCCGTTGCGGAGGTCGAAGGCGGAACCGTGCAGCCAGCACTCGACCGTGCATCCGAGGACGTCGCCCTCGGCGAGGGAGACCTCCCCGTGCGTGCACACGTCGTCGATGGCATGGACGGTCCCGTCCTCAGTCCGCGCGATGCAGACCTCTCGGTCCTCGACGATGATGCGCACAGCGGACCCGGCGGCCAGGTCGTCTGCTGCGAGTACGGGGACGAGGCTCACAGAACGCTCCGCGCGAGCTCTTCCTCGATCTTCTCGTTGAGAACGGATTCGATCTCCGGGATGCCGATCTTCTGGATCACCTCGTTGAAGAAGCCGCGGACCACGAGTCGGCGCGCTTCCTCTTCGGCGATCCCCCGGCTCATGAGGTAGAACAGGTGCTGCTCGTCGAATCGGCCGGTCGACGACGCGTGACCCGCACCTTCGATGTTGCCGGTCTCGATCTCGAGGTTGGGCACCGAGTCGGCTCGTGCGCCGTCCGTGAGGATGAGATTGCGGTTGAGCTCGTACGTGTCGATGCCCTCTGCCTCGGGACGGATGAGCACGTCGCCCACCCAGACGCTGCGGGCGTCCTTCCCCTGCAGCGCACCCTTGTACATGACGTTCGAGGTCGCCTTCGGGGTGTTGTGGTCGATGAAGGTGCGGTGCTCGAGGTGCTGGCCCGCGTCAGCGAAGTAGAGGCCCAGCAGCTCCGCTTCGCCGCCGGGGCCCCGGTAGCGGACGTTGGAGCCCAGACGGACGATGTCGCCGCCGAGCGTCACGGAGATGTGGCGGTAGTACGCGTCCTTGCCGACGAGCGCGTCGTGCTGCCCCAGGTGGACGGACTCGTCGTCCCACAGCTGCAGGGAGGCCAGCGTGAGCGAGGCGCCGTCCTCGACGACGACGGAGAAGAACTCCGAGTACCGTGCGCGGCCCTCGTGCTCGAAGACGACAGTCGCCTTCGCGTTGGCGCCGATCGTGAGCAGGACGTGGCCGTGGACGGTGTCGTCGCCCGTGCCGTTCGCGCGGATGACGACGGGGTCGTCGATCTCGGCATCCGGAGGGATCGAGTAGTGGGTGACTCCCCCGGCTCTCGCTGCGGCGATCGCTGCGGGACGGTCCTCGGGCTCGAGGATTCCGTGTGCGCGCGCCGCATCGAGAGTGATCGTCTCGACAGTCACCGCCTCGGGCAGGTCAGTGGTGATCGAGAGCGTCGCGTCCGATCCGCTGTCCTCGAAGAAGTCGGCCAGGCGCTTCACAGGGGTGAAGCGCCACTCCTCCTCCCGGCCGTTGACCGGCGGGAAGTCCGCGAGGTCGAAGCTGCGGGTGCGGTCCTGGCGGCCGTTGAGGAGGGCGGGCACGCCGGAGCGCGTATCCAATGTCTGTGTCATGTGTCTTAGGTCTCCTGGTGGTTCCGAGTGTGCTGAGCGAGGTCTGTGACGACCAGATCAGCCCAGGGAACCCTCCATCTGCAGTTCGATCAGCTTGTTGAGTTCGAGCGCGTACTCCATGGGGAGCTCACGCGCGATCGGCTCGATGAAGCCGCGCACGATCATCGCCATCGCCTCCGTCTCCTCCATCCCGCGGGACATGAGGTAGAAGAGCTGGTCCTCGCTCACCTTCGACACCGTCGCCTCGTGGCCCAGGGTCACGTCGTCCTCGCGGATGTCGATGTACGGGTATGTGTCCGACCGCGAGTCGTCGTCGACGAGCAGCGCATCGCACAGCACGTTGTTCGAGGACCCGTGCGCACCGGGGTGGATGTGGACGAGGCCTCGGTAGCCCGACCGGCCACCTGCTCGGGCCACGGACTTCGCGACGATCGATGACTGCGTGTGCGGCGCCGCGTGCACCATCTTGGAACCGGTGTCCTGGTGCTGGCCCGCGCCGGCGAAGGCGACCGACAGCGTCTCGCCGCGCGCGTACTCGCCCGTCAGCCAGATCGCCGGGTACTTCATCGTGACCTTGGAGCCGATGTTGCCGTCGACCCATTCCATGGTCGCGCCCTGCTCTGCGATCGCACGCTTCGTCACGAGGTTGTACACGTTGTTCGACCAGTTCTGGATCGTCGTGTAGCGGACGCGTGCGTCCTTCTTCGCGATGATCTCGACCACTGCGGAGTGCAGGGAGTCGGACTTGTAGATGGGTGCGGTGCAGCCCTCGACGTAGTGGACGTAGGAGCCCTCGTCCGCGATGATCAGCGTCCGCTCGAACTGCCCCATGTTCTCCGTGTTGATGCGGAAGTAGGCCTGCAGCGGGATCTCGACGTGGACGCCCTTGGGGACGTAGACGAACGAGCCGCCCGACCACACGGCGGTGTTGAGCGCGGAGAACTTGTTGTCGCCGGAGGGGATGACCGTCCCGAAGTACTCCTCGAAGATCTCAGGGTGCTCCTTGAGAGCCGTGTCCGTATCCATGAAGATGACGCCCTGGCGCTCGAGCTCCTCATTGATGCGGTGGTACACGACCTCGGACTCGTACTGCGCGGCGACGCCCGCGACGAGGCGCTGCTTCTCCGCCTCCGGGATGCCGAGACGGTCGTAGGTCGTCTTGATGTCCTCGGGGAGGTCCTCCCACGACTGCACCTGGCCCTCGGTGGAGCGCACGAAGTACTTGATGTCGTCGAAGTGGATGCCGGAGAGATCGGCGCCCCACGACGGCATGGGCTTCTTCTCGAAGAGCTTCAGCGCCTTGAGCCGGCGCTGGAGCATCCAGTCCGGCTCCTCCTTGATCTCGGAGATGTTCCGGACGACGTCCTCGCTGAGGCCGCGCTCTGCGGTCTCACCGGCCTCGTCCTTGTCGTGCCAGCCGTACTGGTAGGCACCGATGCCCTCGAGTTCGGGGTTGAGCTCGAGGATCCTGTTGGTCTCGGCGGTGTCGGTCACCGTGAACCTCCTTGTCTGGGGTCCGAGCCGGGCTCGCCGATGAGGGGGCGAGCCAGTGCGGACGTGGGGATGTGTGTGGTGCAGACGTGTGCGCCGCCCGCGAGGGTCGACAGGCGGCGCACGTCGACGCCGACGTATTCGGACAGCACCCCGAGCTCCGCTTCGCAGAACTCGGGGAAGCGCTCGGCCACGTTGCGGATGGGGCAGTGGCCCTGACAGAGCTGCATCGCCTCCATCGGCGTTCCGGCTGCCACCGGTGTCGCCGATGCTGCGAAGCCCTCCCGGTCCAGCGCCCGGGCGAGCCGACGCGAACGCTCTGCGACGGTCCCCTCCCCGTGTGCGCCGTTCCGGAAGTCGGGCAGACGATCGCGCAGGCGGTCCCGCAGACGATCCGTGTGCTGCCGGACGAACCCCTCGACGAGCTCCGGTCCGGCGGCATCCTTGACGTACTCGAGCACGTCGACTGCGAGTTCGTCGTAGGTGTGTGAGATCTGCGCGTGACCGGCAGATGTGACGGTGTAGTGACGAGCGGGGCGACCCCGTCCGGCACGCTGACCGGCGAGTGCTCGGACCTCGATGAGGCCTTCGTCGGTGAGTGCGTCCAGGTGGCGGCGGATGGCGGCTGCAGTCAGTCCCATCATCTTCGCCAGCGACGATGCAGAGATCGGCCCGTGGTCCAGGACGGAGCCCAGCACACGCTGGCGGGTCCTTCCATCATCGGTCGGCAACGCTTCTGCTGCGGTCACGGACACCTCCCCACCAGTTCGTACGCTCGTTTCTGCAACAAGTCTCTGCCCTAATTGTACTGATGTAAACGCTGGGGGCCACCGACCTTGTTCCAGGGAACGTGTCAGGTACCTCACGTCGAGGTCCCCGGGCGGCGCACGACCCGTGCGGATGTCCTCCCCACCACAGGGACGGGGCCTCCGAGCGGCCGATCAGGACACAGTACAGTGAGGTCCCTATGAGCACCCTCCCCCTGTGCGTCGAGCGCATCGCCCTGTCGTACGGTCGGTCGACCGCCGTCGAGGACGTCTCACTCACAGCCCGCGAGGGGCAGGTCCATGCGCTGCTGGGCCCCAACGGCGCCGGGAAGTCCTCCACGATCGCCTGTGCGGTGGGACTCCGCACCCCTCAGTCCGGCGAGGTGCGCATCTTCGGGCTGGACCCCGGGCGCAGCCACGCGCAGACGGCAGAGCGCACGGGAGTCATGCTCCAGGACGGCGGCCTGCCGATGTCGGCTCGGCCGGTGGCGGTCCTCCGCCACCTCGCCCGGCTCTATCGGGACCCGGCGGACGTGGACGACCTCGTCGGCCGCCTGGGCATCGATGCGTTCGCCGGCAGGTCGATCCGGCGGCTCTCCGGAGGGCAGCGACAGCGCGTCGGACTGGCCGCAGCCCTCATCGGTCGGCCGCGCCTCGTCTTCCTCGACGAGCCGACCGCGGGGCTGGATCCGCAGGCGCGCATCGCCGTCGACGAGGTCGTCCAGGACCTGCGCACAGCCGGTGCGGCGATCGTGCTGACGACCCACGACATGGCCGATGCGGAGCGCCTCGCAGACGTCGTGACGGTCATCGACCACGGCCGCGTCATCGCGCACGGCACTGTGCCCGGACTGACGAGGACGGAAGCCGGCGATGTCCCCGGGAAGACCGCGCGGATCATTCTGGACGACCCCCCACCGGAGTCGGCGCTCATCGCGCTCGCCGCGGAGGGAACGGTCCACGTCGACGGGAACGTCATCACACTGGATGCGCGCCCCACGACCGCAGATCTCCACCGGATCACGGGCGTGCTGGCCGACCACGCTGTCGAGGTGCGCTCACTCGACTTCCGCGGCAAGTCACTCGGCGACGTGTTCCTCGAGCTGACCGGGAGGAGCCTCCGATGACGATCTCCGCCTCTCTGCGCCGCGTCATGGCGCAAGCGCGCTTCGAGACTCTCGCGGTGCTCCGCAACGGCGAGCAGCTGCTGCTCGCGGTGATCCTGCCTCTCATCATCCTCGTCGGCCTCGGCCGCACGGAGGTGCTGTCGTCGCTGACGGCTGTTCCCCCGGGGTCGTCGGCCGTCCAGTTCGCGGCCGCCGGGGTGCTGGGCGTCGCAGTCGCCTCGATCGCGTTCACCGGACAGGGGATCCAGACCGCGTTCGACCGGCGGTACGGGGTGCTCCGGCAGCTCGCCACGACTCCGCTCGGTGCCGCGGGTGTCATCTGGGGCAAGCTCGGTGCGGTGGTCTGCGTGCTCGTCGTCCAGACGACGCTGCTGCTCGCCGCCGCTGCCGCACTGGGTCTGTCCTTCGTCACGCTGAACTGGCCGGGGATGATCCTCTCGCTGCTGACCGGTGCCTCGGCGCTCGTCTCGTGGGGTGTCCTCATGGCCGGCACGCTGCGACCAGAGGCGACGCTCGCCGTCGCGAACCTCCTCTGGGTCCTCATGGCGTCGGTCGGAGGACTGCTCTTCCATCGCGAGGGGACGTGGGGACGAGTGATGGAGTTCCTTCCGCCCGGAGCACTCGGGACCGCACTGCGCGCATCCGTCGTCGACGGCACGATCGCGTGGCCGGCGCTGGCCGTCCTGGCGGTGTGGGCGCTGATCGGGACCCTCGCGGCACGGCGCTGGTTCTCGTTCGACTGAGGCGTGCTCTCGGACTGAGGCGCGCTCCACCCGCGCAACGTCGGGGAGTGAGACCGGCTGTCCCACTCCCCGCTCCGGCGAGCACCTGCCGTCGGCGCCCATTAGAATACTGACCGCCCGTCTGCACGACCCGAGTGAGGACCTACGACTGTGACGTCGCGAATAGACCGCATCCTGGCCTGGATGATGCTCAGCGCCCAATCACTCATCATCTTCACGGGCGCTCTGGTGCGACTCACCGGTTCCGGCCTGGGCTGCCCGACCTGGCCGCGCTGCACGGCCGATTCGGTCACGCCGCAGGGAGAGCTCACGATGCACTCCGCGATCGAATTCGGCAACCGCCTCCTGGGCGTGAGCCTGGGAGTGCTCGGCGTCGTCACGATCCTCGTTCTGCTCCGGCGATTCCGGACACGACGCGACCTCGTCTGGTTCGCCGTGGGGCTCACCGCGATCGTGCCGGTCCAGGCCGTGATCGGCGGGGTCACCGTCCTCACCGGCCTCAATCCCTGGGTGGTGGCGGGCCACTTCGTGCCCTCGGCCGTCGCCGTGGTCGTCTCCGTCCTCTTCGTCCGCCGCACCTACGACTCAGGTGGGCCGTCGCGGCCCGTGGGGACACGCACGGGCCGCGCCCTCGCCTGGACTGCGTTCGCCCTCACCTGGGCCGTCGTGCTCCTGGGGGTGCTCGTCACAGGCGCAGGACCGCACGCAGGCGATGAGCTGAGCGCGCGCAACGGATTGGACACCCTGCTGATGGCCCGCCTGCACGCGGCGCCGGTCTGGGCGCTCGTGGCGGTGACCATCGCGATGGTCATCCTGGCGCAGCGGGCCGTGCGCCGTGGGCACCCTCACGCGCGCACGCTGCGCCGCCCCGCCATCGCCTTCGCACTCGTCGTCCTCGCACAGGGGCTGCTCGGGTACGTGCAGTTCTTCACCGGCGTGCCCGAGGTGCTGGTGGCGCTGCACATCATCGGCGTCTGCTCCGTCCTGGCAGCGGTCGGCTGGCTGGTCGACGCGCACTACCAGCGCCCGCCCCAGGGCGACGGCCCCGCCGCGCCCTCCGACGGCGGTGACATCCGGGAACCGGCGCCCGCTGCGACATGACACGATGCGTCGCCGTGTGACGCCGCACGTCTGGACTATGACGAACACGCGGTGCGACACCTCCCCTTCGGCGGATGCTTGAAGCGCGAGCCCTCGGCTCGCGCCGCATGCACCGACCGAAGGGAACACCATGGCAGCACCGATCTCCCCCGCTGCAGATCTGGCCTCACCGCTGAAGTTCGCATACTGGGTGCCGAACGTGTCCGGCGGCCTCGTCATCTCCACCGTCGAGCAGCGAACGGACTGGGGCATCTCCTACAACCGGACGCTCGCGCAGACTGCGGAGCGACTGGGCTTCGAGTACGCCCTGACGCAGACGCGCTACCAGGCCAGCTACGGCGCGTCGGAGCAGCATGAGGCCACGAGCTTCTCGCTCGCACTCCTGCTCGCCACGGAGAGGCTCAAGGTGATCTCCGCCGTCCACCCGGGCATGTGGCACCCGGGGGTGCTGGCGAAGTTCATCAACACCGCTGACCAGCTCTCAGGCGGCCGCGCAGCCGTCAACGTCGTCTCCGGCTGGCTCAAGGACGAGTTCACCGGGTTCGGGCTCCCCTGGCTCGAGCACGATGAGCGATACGTCCGCACCGACGAGTTCATCCGTGCCCTGCGCGGCATCTGGACACGGGACGACTACACCCAGCATGGTCGGTACTACTCGATCGATGGTGTGAGCCTCCGGCCCGGCCCGGTCGACGTCCCGGGACGCGCGCACCCGGACGTCTTCTTCGGCGGCAATTCGTCAGCGGCACAGGCGACCGCGGGTCGTGTGGCGGACTGGTACTTCTCGAACGGTCGCTCTCTCGAGGACTACGCGGACAATGTCGCAGGCGTCATCGAGGCCTCGCGGTCGGGTGACCGCAGCGCACCGGCCGCACCGCGATTCGGCATCAACGGATTCGTGATCGCGCGCGACACGCACGACGAGGCCGTCGAACAGCTCCGTGAGATCGTCGGCAATGCGCACCGGCCCGCCGTCGAGGGATTCCAGCGGTCCGTGCAGCAGGCGGGGGCGTCGACCGGAGACCGGAAGGGCATGTGGGCGGATTCGTCCTTCGAGGACCTCGTGCAGTACAACGACGGCTTCAAGACCGGTCTGATCGGCACGTTCGACGAGATCGCCGATCGGATCATCGAGTACAAGAAGCAGGGCGTGAATCTGCTCCTGACGGCGTACCTGCACTTCCAGGAGGAGCTCACGACCTTCGGTGAGGAGATCATCCCCCGCGTCCGTGAGCGCGAAGCGCAGCTCGCCCGCGAGAACGGTGTCGAGTTCCGCGACGACGAGGCCGCTGAGGCCGCAGCCGCCTGAGTCCCTGCCGCGGCGGGACTGTCCGCCGCGCAGAGAAACGTCCCCGCGGGGACGCAGAGTCCGAGATCTCGGACTTCGCGTCCCCGCGGGGACGTCCTCACGAGTGCCCGTCGATCAGACCCAGGGGCTGAGGAACGGATCGATCGCCACTGCGAGGAAGAGCACGGACAGATACGTGATCGATCCGTGGAAGACGCGCATCGCGCGGAGCCGCGTGCCGGACAGCCCGGCCTTCGCACGCCTGATGAAGGCGATGCACTCCCCGAGGAACCAGGCGCCCGCCGCCACCGAGGCCACGATGTACACCGGGCCCATCGGAGCGACCGCGATCAGCGCGAACGAGGACGCGAGCATCGCGATCGTGTACCAGATCATCTGCCTGGCCACGTTCGCCGGCGGCACCTTGTTCGGCAGCATCGGCACGTCTGCGGCCTCGTAGTCCGCCTTGTACTTGATGGCCAGGGGCCAGTAGTGCGGGGGCGTCCAGAAGAAGACGACCAGGAACAGCAGGATCGGCTCCCAGCCGAGCGAACCCGTGACCGCGGACCAGCCGATCAGAACGGGCATGCACCCCGCGGCTCCGCCCCACACGATGTTCTGGGTCGTGCGGCGCTTGAGGACGAGCGTGTAGAACACGGCGTAGAGGAGGATCGCGATGGCGGTGAGGCCGGCGGCGACCCAGTTCGTGAAGCCTCCCAGCCAGAAGATCGAGCCGAACCCCAGCGCGAAGGCGAAGATCGTCGCGGCGCGCGGGGTGATCTCCCCGGTCACGAGGGGACGGTTCTCCGTGCGCCGCATCTTGGCATCGATATCGCGGTCGGCGATGCAGTTGAAGACGGATGCGGAGGCCGCGGCCGCCGCTCCGCCGATCAGTGTCGCGACGACGAGCCAGAGGCTCGGCAGGCCGCGCTCCGCGAGGAACATGACAGGAGCGGTCGTGACGAGGAGCAGTTCGATGACCCGCGGCTTGGTGAGGGCGACATACGCGCGGATGGTGTCGCCCAGTGAGCCTGTGCCGCGCGCTCCTGCGCGTCGTTCGTCGATCGTCCGCTGCAGAGGCTGCTCTTCTGCGGAGTGGTTGTGCGCGGAGCGCTGAGGGAGAGACACGGTGCCGGCTGCGCCTTCCTGGTATCGGGATCGTCGGAATGATTCTATCCCTCGTAGAAGAGTTCTGCACATGCACGCACATCCGGCGCGTCCCGGTAGAGTGAGGGCCGTCAGTGCCTTCCCGACGCGGGCGGGCAAGCAGCCTTCCTGAAGGAACGAATCGCGCGCATGACCAGCACGAGCAGCCTCACGTGGTCCTCACTCGACAACCGGGCCGTCGACACCGCACGACTCCTCGCCGTGGACGCGGTGGAGAAGGTCGGCAACGGGCATCCCGGGACGGCCATGAGCCTCGCCCCCGCCGCGTATTACCTCTACCAGCACGGGATGGTCCACGATCCGGCGGACACGGCCTGGGTCGGACGCGACCGCTTCGTGCTGTCCGCGGGCCATTCGAGCCTCACCCAGTACATCCAGCTCTTCCTGTCGGGCACCGGACTGGAGCTCGATGACCTGAAGGCCCTCCGCACGTGGGGCTCCCTGACCCCGGGCCACCCGGAGGTCGGCCACACCGATGGTGTCGAGGTCACCACCGGTCCCCTGGGCTCCGGGCTGGCCTCCGCTGTCGGGATGGCGATGGCGCAGCGGCGCGAGCGCGGTCTGTTCGATCCCGAGGCGCCCGCCGGTGAATCCGTCTTCGACCACCGCGTCGTGGTCGTCGCCGGCGACGGCGACCTGCAGGAGGGAGTATCCGGCGAGGCGTCGTCACTGGCCGGCACGCAGCAGCTCGGGAACCTCGTCGTGCTGTGGGACGACAACCGGATCTCGATCGAGGACGACACGTCCATCGCGTTCACCGAGGATCCCGAGGCCCGGTACGCCGCATACGGCTGGCACGTGCAGCACGTCGACTTCACGCACGGCGGTGCGGAGTACCGTGAGGACGTCGATGCTCTCCACGAGGCGTTCGAAGCGGCCACGGCGGACCCGCGCCCCTCCTTCATCCGCCTGTCGACGATCATCGGCTGGCCTGCGCCGAACGTGCAGAACACCGGCGCTGCGCACGGCGCGGCGCTGGGCACGGACGAGGTGGCCGCGACGAAGGAGCTGCTCGGATTCGACCCGGAGAGCAGCTTCATCGTCGAGGACGAGGTCCTCGCACACACGCGAGCCGTCCGCCGCGACCGCGGCGCAGCGGCGCACGCCGCCTGGAACACGCGGTTCGACGCGTGGCGTGCGGCCAACCCCGAACGCGCGCAGCTGTTCGACCGTCTGCGCTCCGGCGCACTCCCGGACGGCCTGGCAGAGGCACTGCCCTCCTTCGAAGCCGGTGCCTCGGTCGCGACGCGTGCGGCCTCGGGCACTGTCCTGAACGCGATCGCTCCCCTCATGCCTGAGCTGTGGGGCGGTTCAGCGGACCTCGCGGGATCGAACAACACGCTGGTGAAGGGTGAGCCGTCGTTCCTGCCCGTCGAGCGCTCCTCGACGATGTTCCCGGGCAACCCCTACGGCCGGAACCTCCACTTCGGTGTCCGCGAGTTCGCCGCGGGCCTCGTGTGCAACGGCATCGCCCTGCACGGTCCGACGCGTCCCTACAACGGCACGTTCCTGGTCTTCAGTGACTACCAGCGACCCGCTGTGCGCCTCGCCGCGCTGCAGCAGCTGCCCAACATCTTCGTGTGGACGCACGACTCGATCGGCGTCGGTGAGGATGGTCCCACCCACCAGCCGGTCGAGCACGTGAGTGCCCTGCGTGCGATCCCCGGCCTGGACGTGGTCCGTCCGGCCGACGCGACGGAGACGGCTGTCTGCTGGCTGCGCGTCCTCGAGCGCGCCGACGGACCGTCCGGCCTGGTGCTCACACGTCAGGGGCTCCCGGTCCTCGACAGGAATGCCGTCGCCGGTGCAGACGGTGCGCGCCGCGGTGCGTACGTGCTCGCCGACGCCGCCGGTGAGCCGGATGTCATCCTCATGGCCTCGGGGTCCGAGGTGCAGCTCGCCCTCGCCGCGCGTGAGGCTCTCGCGACCGAGGGCACGCAGGCCCGGGTCGTGTCCGTCCCCTGCATGGAGTGGTTCGAGCAGGAGTCCCGGGAGTACCGGGAGGAGGTCCTGCCGTCGTCGGTGCGCGCACGCGTGAGCGTCGAGGCCGGGATCGCCCAGAGCTGGCACCGCTGGCTGGGCACGCACGGACGTGCCGTGTCCCTCGAGCACTACGGAGCGTCTGCCGCGGGTGCGGTCCTGTTCGAGAAGTTCGGGTTCACCGCAGAGGCCGTCGCAGACGCGGCCCGCGACTCGCTCGCCGACTCGCGCAAGGAGGCATCATGACACAGAATGCGCCGCTCGCCGATCTGAGCACCTCGGGAGTCTCCGTGTGGCTCGACGACCTGTCCCGGACGCGGCTCGAATCGGGGTCGCTGGCAGAACTGGTCGAGACGCGCTCCATCGTGGGAGTCACGACCAATCCGACGATCTTCGCGTCCGCGATCGCATCCGACGCCGCGTACACGGAGCAGACGCACGAACTGGCACGGGCGGGGGTCTCCCCCGAGGAGGCGATCGACGCGCTGACGGTCGCCGACGTCCGCGCGGCCTGTGATCTCCTCGAGCCCGTGTGGCAGCGCACGGATGCCGTCGACGGGCGCGTCTCCCTGGAGGTGCCCCCGTCCCTGGCCCACGACGGCGAGGGGACGATCGAGGCGGCCAGCCGCCTCGCCGCGGCCGTCGACCGCCCGAACGTCATGATCAAGATCCCCGCCACCGAGGAGGGCGTCTTCGCGATCCCCCGTGTCATGGAGCGCGGGATCAGCGTGAACGTCACCCTGATCTTCAGTCTCGATCAGTACCGGAAGGTCGTCGAGGCGTACCTCTCCGGTCTGGAACGGGCCCGCGAGGCAGGCGTCGATCTCTCGACACTGCATTCCGTCGCATCCGTCTTCGTGTCTCGCATCGACGGGGAGGTGGATGCCCGCCTCGACGCGATCGGCTCTGACGAGGCCGTCGGTCTGCGCGGCGAGGCGGGGCTGGCCAACTGCCGGCTCACTCATCGGGTGCGCTCGCAGATCTTCGACTCGGAGCGCTTCCGCGTCCTCGAAGCCGCGGGCGCTCGCGCACAGCGGCTGCTCTGGGCCTCGACGGGGACGAAGGATCCGTCCTACCCGGACACGATGTACGTGACGGGACTCGTCACACCGGACACGGTGAACACGATGCCGGAGAAGACGCTCGAGGCGTTCGCCGACCACGGCACCGTCGGCGGCGACTCGATGCCGGGCACCTACGCCGAGGCCGACGCGCACTTCGATGCGCTCTCCGGGCTCGGCATCGACTACGCCGACGTCATGGACAAGCTGGAGCGCGAGGGACTCGAGAAGTTCTCCGCGAGCTGGGACGAGCTGGTCGCCACGGTGACCGGTCGACTCGCGGGTTCCAGCGAAACAGACGCAAGCGGCGCAGATTCGGGCCGCTCCGACGAGTGAAGGAGCAGCGATGACCACAGACATCGGATTCCCGGCCCCCGACGTGTTCGAGGCCGAACTCGACCGCATGGTGGATCTGCGACTGGCCTCCCGCATCGCGCAGCGCGACGCGACGATCTGGGGTCCGGACGCTGCGCAGCTCGCCGCATCGCATCTGGGCTGGACCGACCTGCACACGCGCGCCGCGGGGCTCATCGAGCAGATCGACACGCTGCGCGCCGAGCTCGCAGACGACGGCATCGACCGCATCGTCCTGGCGGGCATGGGCGGTTCGTCCCTGGGCGCCGAGGTCATCGCTCGCGCACATGGAGCCGACCTGATCGTCCTCGACACCACCGATCCGATGGACATCGCAGCGCTGTGCGACGGCGATGACCTCGAGCGTTCGGCCATGGTCGTCGCCACGAAATCGGGCACGACGATCGAGACGGTCTCTGCGGCCTCTGCGTTCGCCCAGGCTCTGCTGGCGGCCGGGATCGAACCGCGCCGCCGGCTCATCGCCGTGACGGATCCTGACACGCCGATGGCTGAGCAGGCGTTGGAGGAGGGATGGCGCCGCGTCTTCCTCACAGACCCCAGCGTCGGCGGCCGCTACAGTGCTCTGGCCGCGTTCGGTCTGGTCCCCGCCGGACTCGCTGGTGCGGACGTCCAACGGGTCGTCGACGAGGCCGCTGAGGTCGCAGACGGCGTGCGTGCCGACGATCCGGAGAATCCCGCTCTGCGCATCGGAGCGCTGCTGACCGCTGCCCACGCGCGCGGCGTGCGCACCCTGGCGCTGGCCGCGACCGACGAGTCACTCGTCGGACTCCCCGACTGGATCGAGCAGCTCGTCGCGGAATCCTCCGGCAAGGAGGGGGCGGGCATGCTGCCGATCGCCTGCGAGTCGGTGGACGCGGCCGGCTTCGAGGACGCGCACGCCGCCACGGCGCTCGGCTACCTCGGTCCCGCAATGGGGACGCATCAGCCGATATCGGGAGTCGCGCTGTCCTATGAGGCGCCGCTGGGCTCGCAGCTGCTCGTGTGGGAGACCGCGACGGCGCTGCTGTGCGCCGGCATCGGAGTCGATCCCTTCAACCAGCCGGACGTGGAGGCCGCCAAGGAGCGCGCGCGCGCCATGCTGCAGCCCGACGCGTCGTTGACGGCTGCGCCCGCGGTCGCACCCGCCTTCGTCGACGGCCCCGTCACCGTGCACACGATGGACAGCACGCCCGCACCCGACACCGAGGACACCGAGGACAGCGAGGCCGGCGAGGTGTCGCTCGCCGCGTCCATCGCCGCTCTCTTCCCGTCCCAGGACGACGAGGACGAGTACCTGGCCGTGCAGGTGTTCCTGAGCGCGGAGCACGATGAGGCTGCGGCGTCACTGCGCGAACTGCTCGCCCGGAAGTCAGGTGGAACGGTCGCCTTCGGGTGGGGTCCCCGCTACCTCCACTCCACGGGTCAGATCCACAAGGGAGGGCGTCCGGACGGGACGTTCCTCTTCATCTCCGCTGATCCGGCGACCGGGCCTACGGTGGCCGTGCCCGAGGCGGGGTTCGACTTCGCGAGGCTGCAGGCCGCTCAGGCGGAGGGCGACGCGCAGGTGCTGGCGGATCTCGGTCGACGAGTCGTCCATCTGACGCTCGCGGACCGGCAGGAGGGCGTGGCGCATGTGCTCGGCGCGATCGAAGCCCTGCCCGATCCCCCACCGCGGCGTCCCGAGGATGAGGACGTCGAGGCCCTCGACGACTCGGACGTCAGCGACGCATCGGAGACCACGGATGCCGGCCCGGCAGCGGATGCCGACTTCCCGGACGAAGGCCGCGAGGAGGAAGAGCGCCTGCGCTGATCAGCTCTGCGCACGTCGGCAGACGTGGGCGCCCCCTGCATGTGGAAGGCCCGGAGGATCTCTCCTCCGGGCCTTCCACGTATGCGGTTCAGATCAGTGCATCGTGGGGATTCGTCAGGCGAAGCGGACTATGACGCCCAGGAGGACGATGCTCGCCGCCCAGACGATCGCCACGAGCGTGGTGAACCGGTTGAGGTTCCGCTCTGCGACACCCGACGAACCGAGCGATGAGCTCATTCCGCCGCCGAACATGTCCGACATGCCGCCGCCCTTCCCCTTGTGCATGAGGATGAGAAGGATCAGGAAGGCACTGGTGAGGATGAGGAGCGCGATCAGCGTCCAGTTGAGGATCTCCATAATGACCTCAGTCTACTCGGTGTACTGCGTCGATCAGGTCAGCGAACCCCGTCGGGTCGAGACTCGCTCCCCCGACGAGCGCTCCGTCGACGTCCTCGCCCGATACGATCGCCGCGGCGTTGTCCGTCTTGACGCTGCCGCCGTACAGGATCCGTGTCGCGTCGCCGCATGCTTCGCCGTGCGTGTCGACGACGCGCGCGCGGATGGCGGCCGCCATCTCCTGTGCGTCGGCGGGGCCGGCGGTCTCCCCCGTGCCGATCGCCCACACGGGTTCGTATGCGATGACGAGCCCCGCCAGCGCGTCCGCCGACGAACCGTCGAGCGCGGCGTCCACCTGGTCCAGGACGTAGGCGACGTGGTCGCCTGCCTGACGCACGTCGAGCGCTTCGCCCACGCAGAGGACGGGAGCCAGATCGTGTCGCAGCGCCGCCTTGATCTTCGCGCTCACCAGCGCGTCGTCCTCAGCGTGGTGCTCACGGCGCTCGCTGTGCCCGACGAGGGCGTACATGCAGCCCAGACGCTTCAGGAACGCGCCGGAGACGTCGCCCGTGTACGCGCCCGCATCATGCGGTGAGAGATCCTGCGCTCCGTAGGCCAGGTCCATCTTCTCGCCCTGCACCAGAGTCTGCACGGACCGGATGTCGGTGAAGGGCGGCAGCAGGGCCACGTCGATCTCCTGGAGATCCACTTTGGAGTCCCGCAGCGCCCAGGCGAGCTTCTGCACGAGTGTCAGGGCCTCGAAGTGATCGAGGTTCATCTTCCAGTTCCCCGCGATGAGGGGGGTGCGCTGTGTCTGTGCCATGCTGTCAGTCCTCCAGGACGTCGAGGCCGGGGAGGGTGCGTCCCTCGAGGAACTCGAGCGAGGCGCCCCCGCCGGTCGAGATGTGTCCGAAATCGTCGTCCGCGAAGCCGAGTGCGCGGACGGCGGCCGCGGAATCGCCGCCGCCGACCACGGTCAGTCTGCCGTCCTCCCGTCCGCCGTGAGCACTCGTGAGCGCCTCGGCGACCGCCTGGGTGCCCGCTGCGAACGCGGGGAACTCGAAGACGCCCATGGGGCCGTTCCAGAACACCGTCTGCGCCGCGCGGATCCGCTCCGCATAGGCGGCGGCAGCACGCGGCCCGATGTCCAGGCCCAGCGCCGAGGCGCCGGCCGGAGTCGATTCGAGCGCGTCGACCTCGGCCGTCCAGTGGTCTGCGTCACGGTCGAAGGAGGCCGCCATGACGATGTCGTCCGGCAGGAGGATCTCCACGCCCTTCGCAGCGGCCTTGGCGAGGTACCCGCGCACCGTGTCGAGCTGGTCCTCCTCCACGAGGCTCGCCCCGATCGCATGGCCCTGCGCTCTGAGGAACGTGAACACCATGCCGCCGCCGATCGCGAGCAGGTCGGCACGGTCGAGCAGGCTGTCGATCACCCCCAGCTTGTCCGAGACCTTGGAACCGCCCAGGACGACCGCATACGGACGGACCGGATCCTCCAGCAGCCTGCGTGAGACCTCCACCTCAGCGGCCACGAGTCCACCCGCGTAGGCCGGGACGAGGCGCGCCACGTCGAAGACGCTCGCCTGCTTGCGGTGGACGACGCCGAAGCCGTCGGACACGAAGAGGTCCGCGAACTGTGCGAGCCGCTGCGCGAAGGCACCGCGCTCCGCATCGTCCTTCGCCGTCTCACCCGGATTGAACCGAAGGTTCTCCAGGAGCACGACCTCGCCGTCGGCGAGTGCGTCCACCGCTGCTCGGGCGGACTCCCCCACCGTGTCCGTCGCGAAGGCGACGGGGCGGCCGATCTCCTCGGCCAGCGCCTCGGCGACCGGGCCGAGTGACAGTTCGGCGACCGGGGCTCCCTGGGGCCTCCCCAGGTGGGCGACGACGATGACCCGCGCACCGGCCTCGGCGAGCGAGCGGATGGTCGGGGCCGATGCAGTGATCCGACCGCGGTCCGCGATGGCACCGTCGGAGAGCGGGACGTTGAGGTCGCTGCGGACGAGCACTCGCCTGCTCGCGACGTCGACGGAGGGGGTGAGGGTCAGCATGGGGTTCCTTTCGGGCTGTGCACGGGCCGGTACGGCCTCAGGAGAGCTCTGTGCCGATGTGCGCGGCGAGATCGAGCAGACGGTGCGAGTAGCCCCATTCGTTGTCGTACCAGGCGATGACCTTGATCTGGTCGCCCACCTGCTCCGTGAGCAGGCCGTCGACGATCGCCGAGTGGTCGTCCATGACGATGTCGGACGACACGATGGGGTCCTCGGTATAGGCGAGGATGCCGGAGAGTCCGCCGGCCGCCGCCTCGCGCAGCAGCGCATTCACCTCGGCGACGTCGGTTGCCCGCTCCGGCGTGAAGACGAGGTCCACGAGCGATCCGGTGGGGACCGGTACGCGCACGGCGATGCCGCTGAGGCGGCCCGCGAGCTCAGGCAGGACCTGCCCCACCGCTGCCGCGGCGCCGGTGGTGGTCGGAACGATGTTGACAGCGGCGGCGCGCGCACGGCGGGGATCCTTGTGGTTGCCGTCCACCAGACGCTGGTCACCGGTGTACGCGTGCACCGTCGTCATCAGTCCGGACGCGATGCCGACGCCGTCGTGCAGGACTCTGGCGACGGGGGCGAGGCAGTTCGTCGTGCACGAGGCGTTCGACACGATCGAGTGCCGGGCCGGGTCGAAGTCCGTGTGGTTGACCCCCATGACGAACATCCCGTCGACCCCCCTGCCGGGCGACGAGAGGATCACGGTCGTGGCCCCGGCCTCCAGGTGACCTCGGGCCTGGTCGGCCGTCCTGAACCGACCGGTCGCCTCGATGACGATGTCGACCCCGTACTCCGACCACGGGATGTCTGCGGGAACGGAGTGGTCCGTCGCCCGGATGCTGCGGCCGTCGACGATGAGTGAGCTGTCGTCGTAGGACACGTCGGCGTCGATGCGGCCCCAGACGGAGTCGTACTTCAGGAGGTGGGCGAGTGATGCGTTGTCGGTGAGGTCGTTGACCGCGACGACGTCGACGCCGGCCGTGGCGAGCGACTGTCGCAGGAACGACCTCCCGATGCGCCCGAAACCGTTGATGCCGATGCGAGTGGCCATGGCTGGAGCTCCTCTCATTCCTCTTCGAGCATCTCCGATGTGAGGTGCGCGTCCGTGCCGGGGATGCCCGTGTCCTCGGCCAGCTTGTCCGCGGTGGCGAGGAGCCGTCGGATGCGGCCGGCGACCGCATCCTTCGTCATGACGGGATCCGCGAGCTGCCCGAGCTCCTCGAGAGAGGCCTGCTTGTGGGTGAGTCGCAGCGCCCCGGCGTAGCGGAGGTGCTCCGGCACGTCGTCGCCGAGGATCTCCAGCGCCCGCTCGACTCGCGCACCGGCGGCCACTGCCGCACGAGCGGACCGGCGGAGGTTCGCATCATCGAAGTTCGCCAGGCGGTTCGCGGTCGCCCGGACCTCGCGCCGCATGCGGCGCTCCTCCCACACGAGCACCGCGTCATGAGCGCCCATCCTGGTCAGCAGGGCGGCGATCGCGTCACCGTCGCGGATGACGACGCGATCGGTGCCGCGCACCTCGCGCGCCTTCGCAGTGATGGAGAGGCGACGAGCTGCCCCGACCAGAGCGAGTGCTGCTTCCGGTCCGGGGCACGTGATCTCCAGTGCCGCGGACCGTCCTGGTTCCGTGAGCGATCCGTGGGCCAGGAAGGCGCCCCGCCATGCCGCTTCGCAGTCTGCCACAGCGCCGTTGACGATCGTCGAGGGCAGCCCGCGCACCGGACGTCCTCGAGCATCGAGCAGGCCCGTCTGCCGTGCGAGCGCAGCGCCGTTGGCGGTCACCCGGACCATGTACCGGCTTCCCCGCCGCAGTCCGCTGCCCGTGATCGCGATGATCTCCGAGGGGTGGTCGAAGAGTCCACGGATCTCCCCGCGGAGTCGTCGAGCCGCAGCGGCGGTGTCCAGCTCCGCCTCGATGAGGATCGATCCGCCGGACATGTGCAGAGCGCCGGCGAACCTGAGCATCGCCGACACCTCCGCCTTCCGGGCGGACACCCTCATCACGTCGAACCGGGCGACCTCGTCCTTGACCTGCGCGGTCAGTGCCATGGGCACTCCGCCTCCTTCGTTCTGTCGTCCGTCACCACTGCTCCTCCGCGAGCAGCCCGGAGTCCAGCAGCATGTCACGGTAGCAGGCCGCCAGCTTGAGGCTGTCGTGCTGACCGGGCCGCCGCGACGTGAGTGGATGGGTGCGCACGGCGGCGCCGAAGAGCGAGGCGGCGATGTCGACGAGTGCGGGCTCGCCCGCTGCTGCCAAGGCATCGACGAGTACGTAGTCGAGACGCAGCTCTGGCGCGTGGTTGTGCAGCGACTGCAGGTGGTCGACCAGGGAGAGGTCCGCCGTCTCCCCCGGTGCTGCACCCAGGTTGAGCGTGAGTGTGCGCAGCGCATCCGATTCGCAGATCGCCCGGGCCAGATCCGGCACCAGGAGGTGCGGCATCACGGACGTGTACCACGAGCCGGGCCCCAGGTTGAGGACGTCGGCCTGCTCGACGGCTGCGATCGTCTCACTGCGCGCGGGCGGCGAGGCCGGATCCAGACGCACCTCGGTCACCCTGCCGGGCGTGGCCGCCAGGACGGACTGGCCGCGGATGACCGTCGTCGGTTCGCTCGGGGTGGACTGGACGTCCGCCTCGATGGTCAGCGGCAGCGACGACATGGGCAGCACCCGGCCGTGCGCGCGCAGGAGCCGGGCGATCCAGTCGAGGCCGACCACATGGTCGTCGTGGATCTGCCACAGGGCCGCGATGAGGAGGTTGCCCACGGCATGGCCCTCGAGTGATCCGGCGGACGTGAAGCGATGCTGGATGACATCGCGCCAGACGCGTCCCCATTCCCCGTCGTCGCAGAGCGCCGCCAGCGCCATCCGCAGGTCGCCGGGCGGCAGACCGCCCATCTCGCTGCGGAGCCGGCCCGATGACCCGCCGTCGTCCGCGACGGTCACCACCGCGGTGAGGTTCTCCGTGATGAGGCGGAAGGCGCGCAGCGCCGCATAGAGGCCGTGCCCTCCCCCGAAGCTCACGATGCGCGGTTCGCCCCTGCTCCCGTGATCGTCGTGCTTGCGGCCGAAGACTCCCCCCAGCAGCAGCGGCAGTTCTTCTGTGCTGGGGGCGCGCCCCATGTCGGGTGCTCCGTGTGTGCTCATGATCTCTCACTCACTTCCGAGGTCCCGATGGCGGACAGACACCCGCACACCCGTTGCGTGGCGGAGGCGACGGGCAAGCTCCTCCGACATCGCGACCGACCGGTGCTTGCCACCCGTGCAGCCCAGGGCGACGGTCGCGAAGGCACGGCCCTCGTCCACGTACCCGGCGACTGCGGTCGCGAGTGCTCGGGTGTAGTCATCGAGGAATGCGGACGCGTTCGGCTTCTGGAAGACGTAGTCCGCGACTTCGGAATCCGTGCCGTTGAACGGGCGCAGGTGCGGGATCCAGTGGGGGTTCGGCAGGAACCGCACGTCCGCCACATGATCCGCATCCTTGGGGATCCCGTATTTGAACCCGAAGCTCAGAACGGTGATCCGCAGCGCATCGCCGCCGTTCTCCGCGAATGCGCTGCGTACTTCGCGGGCCAGCTCGTGGACGTTGAGGTCGGAGGTGTCGATGACGACATCCGCCCGGTGGCGGAGGTTCTCCAGGACCGCCCGCTCCGCGGAGATCCCGTCGAGAAGCGTGCCCTCGCCCTGGATGGGGTGCGGGCGGCGGACGGATTCGTACCGGCGCACGAGCATGTCGTCACCGGCATCGAGGAAGAGGACCCGCAGGGCGATGCCCTGGTGGAGGTACTCATCGACGGCTGCCGCCAGATCGGTCCGCGGTGTGCCGCGGCCCCGGATGTCCGTGACGATCGCGACGTTGGGCAGTGCCCCTTCGGCACGCCCGACGAGCTCGAGCAGCGCAGGGATCATCTGGGCCGGCAGGTTGTCGACGACGTACCAGTCGAGGTCCTCGAGGACGCGCGCGGCCGTCGTCTTGCCTGCTCCGGACATCCCGGTCACGAGGACGACTTCAGGCTGGTGTCCCCGAGCGGTGGTGTCAGCTGTCATCCTGTGCAGCCCCTTCCTTCAATCCTTCGTGAATCGTAGCCGCCAGAGCTGCGCCGACTCCCTCGGCCGCCTGGAGGTCCTCCACAGAGGCCTTCCGGATCCGTGCGACCGATCCGAACTGCTTGAGCAGAGCCTTCCGCCGGGCGGGTCCGAGTCCCGGGATGGCATCGAGCGCAGAGGTCTTCGCAGTCGCGGCGCGCTTCTTCCGATGGAAGGAGATCGCGAAGCGGTGCGCCTCGTCGCGGATCCGCTGCAGCAGGTAGAGCCCTTCGGAGCTGCGGGGGAACACCGTCGGATAGTCGTCGCCCGGCAGCCAGACCTCCTCGAGCCTCTTCGCGAGGCCCGCGACCGCGATGCCTGCGAGCCCCAGGTCGTCCAGCGCCCGGCGTGCCGCAGACACCTGAGACGGGCCTCCGTCGACCAGCAGCAGGGACGGACGGTAGCCGAAGCGCTCGTCGGGTTCGTCGGAGGCCAGGCTCTCGAGGTACCGGGAGAAGCGTCTGGACACGACGTCATACATCGCCGACGTGTCATCGCGCGCTGCCTCCCCGCGCACGGAGAAGTGCCGGTAGTCGCGCTTCTTCGGCAGCCCGTCCTCGAAGACGATCAGGGAGCCGACGACGTCCTGTCCCTGTGTGTGGGAATTGTCGATGCACTCGATCCGCAGCGGCGGCTCATCGAGTCCGAGCAGCTCGTGGACCTCCCGCAGCGCCTCGCTGCGGGTCGTGAGATCCGACGCCCTCCGTGTCCGATGCAGCACCAGCGACTGCTCCGCGTTCTGCCGGACGGTGTCGAGCAGGGCCTTCTTCTCGCCGCGCTCCGGGACCCTCAGCGTCACGCGGCTGCCGCCGCGCCGCTCTCGCAGCCATTCCTCCATCGACGCACGATCGTCCGGACCGACGTCGACGAGCACTTCGGGCGGAACGGCTTCGGGGGCCACGTCGCCGTATGCCTGCCGGAGGTAGTCGGAGGTGAGTTCCCCGCGAGTCGTGCCCTCGAGGCGCTCGACGATCCAGCCGCGCTCACCGCGGATCCGGCCTCCGCGCACGTGGAAGACCTGTACGGCGGCTTCGAGCTCGTCCAGATGGAGGGCGAAGATGTCGCAGTCCACGTTCATGGACAGGACGACGGCGTTCTTCGCGAGGACCGTCTCGAGAGCCTGGATCTGGTCCCGCAGCCGCGCCGCGTGCTCATAGTCCAGGTCTGCGGCCGCAGCCGCCATCTCCTTCTTCCGCGACGAGATCATCGTGCCCGTCGACCCGGACATGAAATCCGTGATCCCGCGCACCAGGTCGCGGTGCTCGTCCTCGCTCACCCGGCCGACGCAGGGGGCGGCGCACTTCCCGATGTAGCCCAGCAGGCAGGGTCTGCCGCTGCGCTCGGCGCGCTTGAAGACGCCCGAGGTGCACGTGCGGACCGGGAACACGCGCAGCAGCTGGTCGAGGGACTCGCGGATCGCCCAGGCCTGGCCGAAGGGACCGAAGTAGGTGACGCCCTGCCGGCGCTTCCCCCGGGTCACGTAGACCCGCGGCACGCGGTCCTGGGTCGTGATCGCCAGGTAGGGATACGACTTGTCGTCGCGGAACATGACGTTGAACCGCGGGGAGAACTCGCGGATCCACGTCCATTCGAGCTGGAGGGCCTCGACCTCCGTCGTGACGACCGTCCATTCGACCGATGAGGCGGAGTGGACCATGCGGAACGTGCGCGGGTGCAGCCCCGCAGGGTCTGCGAAGTACGAGTTCAGGCGCTGTCGGAGGTTCTTCGCCTTCCCGACGTAGAGGACCCTGCGGTCCTCGTCGCGAAACCGGTAGACTCCCGCCTGTGTCGGGATCTCCCCCGACGCGGGCCGGTACTCACTGGGGTCCACCGACGCTCCTCCTGCGGAGCAGTTCCGCGATGTACTGGCCCGTGTGGCTGCCCGCGATCTGCGCGACCTGCTCCGGAGTGCCCTCTGCGACCACGCTGCCGCCACCGCGGCCGCCTTCCGGCCCCATGTCGATGACATGGTCGGCGGAGCCGATCACATCCAGATTGTGCTCGATGACGAGGACCGTGTTGCCCTTGTCCACGAGTCCCTGGAGCACGGCCAGCAGGCGGGAGATGTCCTCGAAGTGGAGACCCGTCGTCGGCTCGTCGAGGACGTAGACGGTGCGCCCGCGGGTGCGCTTCTGCAGTTCGGAGGCGAGCTTCACGCGCTGCGCCTCACCACCCGACAGAGTCGTCGCCGGCTGTCCGAGGCGCACGTAGCCGAGCCCCACCTCCACGAGGGTCTTCAGATGACGGGAGATCGCCGGAACGGCTTCGAAGAACTCCGCGGCCTCGTCGATCGGCATGTCGAGGACCGCAGCGATCGACCTGCCCTTGAACGTGGCTTCGAGGGTCTCCCGGTTGTAACGGGCCCCGTCGCAGACCTCGCACGGTACGTACACGTCCGGCAGGAAGTTCATCTCGATCTTGATCGTGCCGTCGCCCTTGCAGTTCTCGCAGCGGCCGCCCTTCACATTGAAGGAGAACCGGCCCGGCTGATAGCCGCGGACGCGGGAGACCTCTGTTTCGGAGAAGAGCCTGCGGACGTGGTCGAAGACCCCGGTGTAGGTCGCGGGGTTCGACCGCGGCGTGCGCCCGATCGGCGACTGATCGACGTGGATGACCTTGTCCAGGTTCTCCAGACCCGTGATCCGCTTGTGGCGACCGGGCACGCGGCGCGCCTTGTTGAGCCTGTTCGCGAGCTCCGTGTACAGGATGTCGTTCACCAGGGTCGACTTGCCCGATCCGGAGACACCGGTGATGGCGGTGAAGACTCCCAGCGGGAAATCGACCGTCACGTCCTGGAGGTTGTTCTCCCGTGCGCGCTCGACCGTCACGATACGGTCCGGGTCCACGGGTCGCCGAGCTTCCGGCAGCGGGATGAACGAGCGGCCGGAGAGGTAGTCGCCGGTGATGGACCGCGGTGCGTCGACGATGCCGGAGACCGGTCCCGAGTACACGATCTCACCGCCGTGCTCGCCGGCGCGAGGGCCGATGTCGACCATCCAGTCCGCGGATTCGATCGTCTCCTCGTCGTGCTCGACGACGATGAGGGTGTTCCCGAGGTCGCGCAGCTTCGCGAGCGTTCCGATGAGGCGACGGTTGTCCCGCTGGTGCAGGCCGATGCTCGGTTCGTCGAGGACGTAGAGGACACCCACGAGCCCCGATCCGATCTGCGTCGCGAGACGGATCCGCTGTGCTTCGCCGCCGGACAGCGTGCCCGCGGTCCGATCCAGGCTCAGGTAGTCCAGACCCACGTCGAGCAGGAACCGAAGCCGAGCACTGATCTCCTTCATGACCTGCGCCGCGATGGCGGCGTCGCGATCCGACAGCGTGAGCCCGTCGAGGAACACCGCCGCTTCGTCGATGGGCAGCGCGGAGACCTGTGCGATCGAACGGTCCCCCACGGTCACCGCGAGGACTTCGGGACGCAGTCGTGTGCCGGCGCAGACGGCGCACGGGATCTCTCGCATGTACGCCTCGTAGCGCTCACGCGAGGCATCCGACTCCGTCTCCTCATGCTTGCGGAGGATGTACTGGAAGACTCCTTCGAAGCCCGTCGAGTACTTGCGCTCCCGGCCGAAGCGGTTCCGGTACCGGACCTGGACCTTGTAGTCCTTCCCCTCCAGCAGCGCACTGCGGGCCGCCCCGGGCAGGTCCTTCCACGGCGTCGTCATATCGAAGCCCAGTTCGTCGCCGAGCCCCTTGACGATCCGCAGGAAGTACTGGGCAGTCGTCTTGCCGGTCGCCCACGGGGCGATCGCGCCCTCTGTGAGGGACAGGTCATCGTCCGGGATGACGAGCGACTCGTCGACGCTCAGCTTCGTGCCGATCCCGTCGCACGCGGGGCATGCGCCGAACGGCGAGTTGAAGGAGAAGGTGCGCGGTTCGATCTCGTCGAGGACGAGGGGATGGTCGTTGGGGCAGCGGAGGTTCTCCGAGTAGGTGCGCACGGTGCCCTCATCGACGAGGTCGATGTCGATCCGACCCTCTGCCAGCGCCAGACCCGTCTCCACGGAGTCGGCCAGCCGCTGTCGGATGCCGTCGCGGACGACGACGCGGTCGACGATCACGGAGATCGAGTGCTTGTACTGCTTCTTCAGCTCCGGCGGGTCGTCCAGGCGGATCTGCTCCCCGTCGACCATCGCGCGCGAATAGCCCTGCGCCAGGAGCTTCGGGAAGAGATCCTTGAACTCGCCCTTCCGGTCGCGGACGAGCGGTGCCATCACCACCAGCTTGGTCCGCTCCGGCAGCTCGAGGAGGCGGTCGACGATCTGCTGAGGGCTCTGCTTCTCGATCACCTCCCCGCACGTCGGGCAGTGCGGGACGCCGATCCGCGCCCAGAGGAGACGGAGGAAGTCATGGACCTCCGTGATCGTGCCGACGGTCGAGCGCGGATTCTTCGATGTCGACTTCTGATCGATCGAGACCGCCGGGGACAGCCCCTCGATGAAGTCGACGTCCGGCTTGTCGACCTGCCCCAGGAACTGCCGCGCGTAGGCGGACAGGGATTCGACGTACCTGCGCTGGCCCTCCGCGAAGATCGTGTCGAACGCCAGGGACGACTTGCCGGAACCGCTCAGCCCGGTGAACACCACCATCGAGTCGCGCGGGATGGTGACCGACGCGTCCTTGAGGTTGTGGGCACGAGCGCCCTCGACGCGGATGACCGGGGCATCGTCGTCGAGGGACGACGTGTGCGCCGGGGCCACGGTGGTCTTCTTCACGGAGTTCTGCGGAGTCACGCCCCCACTCTAGTCACCGGGACGGACACGCTCACGCCTCTGTGAGCGGACCCACCCCGTCGATCCGCACCACGGCCTCGCCCGCCTCGTCGCTGGCGTCGAGGTCGACGGTCGCGCGGATCGCCCAATCGCGGTCTCCGTCCGGATCTGCGAGGGTCTGCTGCACGGACCAGGTGCGTCCCGATTCCGTGATCCTCACCATCGCGGCGGACCGTGCGTTCGCGTCGATCCCCAGCTCTCCGTACTCGTCGTAGAAGGATTCGATCGCGTCCTCCCACTCGCGGGTGCCCCACCCCGATTCGGCGTCGAGCGCACCGAGCTCCCGATAGGCCGCGCGCTCCGCCAGGAGGACGCGGTGGAAGAGTGCGTTGCGCACCGCGGCGGTGAAGCGGCGGGTATCGGAGGTGAATGTCCTCTCCAGCGCATTCAGCGCGACGTCCGGGAGCTCCTCCCCCGGTTCCGTGAGCTTCGCCCACTCCTCGACGAGGCTGGAATCGACCCGGACGACCAGATCACCCAGCCATTCGATGATCGCGTCCAGCTCCTCGCCCCGCCGGTCGACCGGGACGGTCTGCACCAGTGCCCGCCACACGTCGAGGAGGTAGCGGAGCAGACCCCCCTCCACCCGGCTGATCCCGTAGTAGGCGACGAACTGCGAGAAGTTCATCGACTGCTCGATCATGTCGGCGACGATCGCCTTCGGCTCGATGCCGATCTCCCGCACCCACGGCGCGGCCTCCGCGTAGGACTCGAACGCCGCTTCGAGGACCTCGCCGTTGGGCCGCGGCACGTCGAGCTCATCGAGGATGGCCATGCGCTCCGTGTACTCGACCCCGTCCGCCTTGAGTGCGGCGAGCTCGTCGCCCTTCACCCGGTCCAGCTGCCCGCGGATGATGTGGTGCTGGATCTGCGTCGTCGCCTCGATGACGCTCAGCGCGTCCATGGCCCACGTCTCGGACTCCGAGTCGAAGAGATCCAGAGCGGCCAGCGCGAAGGGACTGAGCGGCTGATTCAGCGCGAAGTCGGGACCGAGGTCCTCGCTCAACCGGTACTCGCTCCGTCCCTCGCCGCCGTCGACGCGCTCGACGACCCCTCCGGCGATGAGGCTGCGCCCCACCCGCAGTGCGCGGAGCATGAGGTCGAGCTTCCGATCCCGCGTCTCGTGCGTGCGTTCGAGGAAGTCCCTGATCGTGTCGATCCCGGCGCGCGGGCGCGCCAGCAGGTTCACGATCGTCGAGTGCGTGATGCGCATGTGCGAGCGCAGCTGCTCCGGCGTGCCGTGGATGAGGTTCTCGAACGTCTGCTCCGACCAGCCGACGAAGCCCTCCGGCGCCTGCTTGCGCTTGAGCTTCTTCCGCTTCTTCGGGTCGTCACCGGCCTTGGCGACCGCGATGGCGTTCTCGATCTCGTGCTCCGGCGCCTGGACGACGACGTAGCCGACCGCGTCGAAGCCCGCGCGTCCCGCCCGCCCGGAGATCTGCTGGAACTCCCGGACCTGCAGCTGCCGCACGCGGCGGCCGTCGAACTTCGTGAGCGAGGTGAGCAGCACCGTGCGGATCGGCACGTTGATGCCCACTCCCAGGGTGTCCGTCCCGCAGACGGCGCTCAGCAGTCCCTTGAGCGTGAGGTGCTCGACCAGCCTGCGGTACCGCGGCAGCATGCCCGCGTGGTGCACGCCGACGCCGGCGAGCACCAGGCGGCGCAGCGTGACTCCGAAGCCCTTGCCGAAGCGGAAGCCCCGGACCTCCTCGGCGATCAGATCCCGCTGGGCGCGCGTCGTGAGATTGGCGGCGACGATGGACTGCGCGAGCTCGATCGTGCGGGCCTGGACGAAGGACACGACATAGACCGGTGCGCGGTCCTCGGCCACGAGCTGTGCGAGCTTCTCCAACAGCGCCGTCCGGGAGTAGTCGTACTCGAGCGGGACGGGGCGCTCCGCCGAGCCGACGTACGCGGTGTCGCGGCCCGTGAGGTCGGTGAGCCGCTGCTGGATCTCCGTCGTGTCGCCCAGCGTCGCGGACATGAGCACGAACTGCGACTGCGGCATCTCGAGCAGCGGCACCTGCCATGCCCACCCGCGCTGAGGGTCGCCGAAGTAGTGGAACTCGTCCATGACGACCAGTGCGACGTCGAGATTGGCACCTTCGCGCAGCGCGTGGTTGGCCAGGATCTCCGCCGTCGCGCAGATGACGGGGGCATCCGCGTTCACAGAGCTGTCGCCCGTCACCATGCCCACGTTCTCCCGGCCCAGCGCCTCGACGAGGGAGAAGAACTTCTCGCTCACCAGTGCCTTGAGCGGAGCCGTGTAGTACGCGGTGCGCCCGGTGGACACCGCGTAGTAGAGCGCCGCGAGCGCGACCATGGACTTCCCCGAACCGGTCGGTGTGGCGACGATCGTGTTCTCGCCGGCCAGGACGGAGAGGATCGCCTCCTCCTGCGCCGGGTACAGCGTCAGGCCCTGCTCCCTCGTATGGGCTTCGAACATGTCCCACACGGTGTCGGCGTCCGCGAAGTCGTCGGGTATGTGCGGGAGTCGGGACACGGAGGGGCTCCTGGAGGGTCTTCGGGGTTAGTCTCGGATCACGATGCGCTCACACGCACCGCTACGAGTATCCCACCAGTCCCACCTCGACACACAGGAGAGCCATGGCAGTCTTCGCCGTCACCTACACGTACGGTCCTGACACGGACACCCGGATGAGCATCCGTCCCGCACACCGCGAGTGGCAGGCAGCGCAGCTGGAGGCGGGCACCCTGCTCGCCTCCGGTCCGCTCGAGGACGAGCTCACGCCCGGGGGCCTCCTGATCATGCAGGGAGAGTCGAAGGACCAGATCAGTCAGCTGCTGGCGCAGGATCCCTACCACGACGCGGGCGTCATCGCGGAGACGCTCGTGCGGTCGTGGACGCCGGTGTTCGGGCCGTTCGAGGCCTGACGCTCCTCGTGCCGCTGGGCACGCACGCCGAGGCGCCAGTCACCCACGAGGGTGACCGGCGCCTCAGCGTCTGGGGAGGGGAGGTCAGTCCCTGCGCAGGGACGCCTCCTCGTTGCGTCGCATCGCGATGAGGCTGGCGACCGTCGCGACGAGCATCGCCGTGATGATGAAGCCCAACGACATCCACGTGTTGATGACCGGGACCTGCGAGGTGAAGGCACTCGGCAGCCACTCCGTCTCGTGGAGGGCGTGGAGGAACAGCTTTACGCCGATGAACGCGAGGATCGCGGCGATGCCGTAGTGGAGGTAGGGCAGCTTGTCGAGCAGACCACCCAGCAGGAAGTAGAGCTGGCGCAGGCCCATGAGCGCGAACACGTTCGCCGTGAACACGAGGAAGGTGTCCTGGGTGATGCCGAAGATCGCGGGGATCGAATCGAGCGCGAACATGATGTCGGTCGTGCCGATCGCGACGAACACGATGAGCATCGGGGTCCAGAACTTCTTCCCGTCGATCGTCACGCGCAGCTTGTTGTCGTGGTAATCGTCGGTGATGTTGATGCGCTTGCGGAGGAAGCGGATGAAGCCGTTCTCCGCGTCTTCGTCGTCGTCACCGCTGAAGGCCTGCTTCCACGCGGTCCACAGGAGGAAGACGCCGAAGATGAAGAAGACCTCGATGAAGCTCTCGATGATCGCGGCGCCGGCGAGGATGAAGATGCCGCGGAAGATCAGCGCCAGGATGATGCCCACCATGAGCACCTGCTGCTGGTACTTCTTGGGCACCGCGAAGCCGGTCATGATGATGACGAAGACGAACAGGTTGTCGATGCTGAGGCTGTACTCCGTCAACCAGCCGGCGAGGAACTCACCGCCGCGCTGCGCGTCGCCCATCGCGAAGAGGATCCCGGCGAAGACGAGCGCGAGTGTCACGTAGAAGGCGACCCAGAGAGAGGCCTCCTTCATGGAGGGCGTGTGCGGCCGTTTGACGACGAGGAGGAGGTCCGCGACGAGGATCAGCACGAGCACGACGCTCGAGACGACCTCGAACACGTGATAGGGATCCTGGAAGAACTCTTGCATGGGGGCCTTTCAGAGGAGTGGTGCGCATCATGCGGTCGAAAGTCTCTCCCACGGTCCCGGTTCGGGCCGCTCCACATCCGGATCGCGCCGTGCTGCGATCGTGATGACGAACGTGGATGAGCGAGGGATACTCCCCTTCAACGACGCCTCATCGTACACGTCTCACGCGTGGCCCGCCTCCTTCATCTGCCGCAGTTCGCGTTTGAGGTCGCCCAGTTCGTCGCGCAGCCGCGCCGCGAGCTCGAACTGCAGGTCCGCCGCCGCGGCGTGCATCTGGTCGGTCAGCGAGGCGATGAGCTCGACCAGATCCTCCGCGGGCGGCGCCAGCGGGGCTCCGTCGGACTTGCTGCGTTCGAAGGCGGCGCGCTGCTCGTCCGTGATCGTCGCGTTGAAGCCCCGCTTGCCCTTGCCGTAGTCGAATTCTGCGAGGATCTCGCGGGTGTCCGCGTCCTCCCGGCGGAGGCGCTCCGTGATGTCGGACAGCTTCTTCACCAGCGGCTGCGGGTCGATGCCGTGCTCCTCGTTGTGCTTCCGCTGGACCTCGCGCCGTCGGTCCGTCTCATCGATCGCCTGCCGCATCGACCGTGTGATCGTGTCCGCGTACATGTGGACTTCGCCGTGCAGGTTGCGCGCGGCGCGTCCGATCGTCTGGATGAGTGAGGTCGCGGACCGCAGGAAGCCCTCCTTGTCCGCGTCCAGGATCGACACGAGGGAGACCTCCGGGAGGTCGAGGCCCTCGCGGAGGAGGTTGATGCCGACGAGCACGTCGAAGTCGCCTGCCCGCAGCTCACTGAGCAGCTCCACCCTGCGGAGGGTGTCGACATCGGAGTGCAGGTATTCGACGCGCACGTCGTGCTCGAGGAGGTAGTCCGTGAGGTCCTCAGCCATCTTCTTCGTCAGAGTCGTGACGAGCACGCGCTCGTTCCGCTCGACGCGCACCCGGATCTGCTCCAGCAGGTCGTCGATCTGCCCGCGGGTGGGCTTCACCGTCACCTTCGGGTCGATGAGTCCGGTCGGACGGATGATCTGCTCGACGTAGCCGTTCGCGCGCTCCAGCTCGAAGGGGCCGGGGGTCGCGGAGAGGTACACGGTCTGGCCGATCCGCTCGAGGAACTCGTTGAACTTCAGCGGCCGGTTGTCCATCGCACTGGGCAGCCGGAACCCGTGGTCCACGAGGGTGCGCTTGCGCGACATGTCCCCCTCGTACATCCCGCCGATCTGCGGGATCGTCGCATGGGATTCGTCGATCACCAGGAGGAAGTCCTCCGGGAAGTAGTCGAGCAGGCAGTTGGGCGCCGTGCCGCCGGCGCGCCCGTCGATGTGCCGCGAGTAGTTCTCGATGCCGGAGGTGAAGCCCATCGACCGCATCATCTCGAGGTCGTACGTGGTGCGCATCTGCAGCCGCTGGGCCTCGATCAGCTTGTTCTGCCCCTCCAGCTCCTGGAGGCGGTCCGCGAGCTCCTGCTCGATGTCCGTGATGGCACGGCCCATCCGCTCTTCGCCGGCGACGTAGTGGCTGGCCGGGAAGATGTGGACGACCTCCTCCTGCCGCACGATCTCGCCCGTGAGCGGGTGGAGGGTGTAGAGGGCCTCGATCTCATCGCCGAAGAACTCGATGCGCAGCGCCAGCTCCTCGTACTGCGGGATGATCTCCACCGTGTCGCCGCGCACCCGGAAGGTGCCCCGGGTGAACGCCATGTCGTTGCGCGAGTACTGCATCGAGACGAACCGCTTCAGCAGTTCGTCACGATCGAGTTCATCGCCGATCTTCAGCGACACCATGCGGTCGACGTACTCCTCCGGGGTGCCCAGGCCGTAGATGCAGCTGACGGTCGACACGACGACCACGTCGCGCCGGGTGAGCAGGGAGTTGGTGGCCGAGTGCCGCAGCCGCTCCACTTCGTCGTTGATCGACGAGTCCTTCTCGATGAAGGTGTCCGTCTGCGGGACGTACGCCTCCGGCTGGTAGTAGTCGTAGTAGGAGACGAAGTATTCGACGGCGTTGTTCGGCAGCAGCTGGCGGAACTCGTTCGCGAGCTGCGCTGCGAGCGTCTTGTTGTGGGCCATGATCAGCGTGGGGCGCTGGATGCGCTCGATCAGCCAAGCGGTCGTCGCGGACTTGCCCGTGCCGGTCGCACCCAGCAGCACGACGTCCTTCTCCCCCCGATCCAGCCTCTCCGTCATGTCCGCGATGGCAGCGGGCTGATCACCGGAGGGCTGATAGTCGGACACCACGTCGAACGGTGCGACGGAGCGGACGATCTCCGGACGGTGCCCCACCCGCGGGACGGGCCTCTGCGGAGCGTCCTGGGGGCGTGAGTCGGGTGGCTGCGCAGTCATACGGTTCACGATAGCGCGCCACACGGACACGGGGAGAGGACTCCGCTCGTCCGCAGCGACCGCTGGTCGGCCCAGACTCGTGAGATCGGCCTAGACTCGTGAGAGGTACGACATACCCACTCATGAGGAGGAATCGATGGACACGGTCTCGAAGGCGCACACGGTCTGGCGCGGCACGCTTCCCGAGGGCTCGGGATCCGTCTCGCTGGACAGCTCCGGCTCCGGCACGCTCGGCGTGACGTGGGCCGCGCGGGCAGAGGGCGCCAACGGCGCGACGACGCCGGAGGAGCTGATCGGTGCCGCTCACTCCGCATGCTTCTCCATGGCGCTGTCGAACGCCCTCACGCAGCAGGGAACGCCTCCCGAAGAGCTCTCGACCGGCGCGGATGTCAGCTTCTCCCCCGCGAACGGGATCACCGGCATTCATCTGTACGTCGTCGGTGCCGTACCGGGCCTGTCCGAGGAGGACTTCCGCACTGCCGCACAGAAGGCGAAGAAGGACTGCCCCGTCTCCCGCGCCCTCAAGGGCGTCTCGATCGACCTCACCGCCTCGCTGCGCTGAGGTCGGGCTGGCGAGGTCCGGCTGGGGAGGGCTCAGCCGGACCTCAGCCGGAGCGACCTCAGCTGACGGAGACGAACGCCGGGCGCCCCGGATCGGTGTGTGCGTACCGCTCCGTCGCTGCGTGCGGCGCTGCATCCTCCGCGACGGGTGCGAACCCCACATCGGCGAGAACGCTGCGCACGCGGGACGCGGTGTCTCCGTCCACCACCGAGAGAGCGATCTCCACGCCCTGGGGCCCGGGCTCATGGGTGGCCGTGCACGTCATCCCGGCAGCGGACGCGGCGCGTTCGATCCGGGCGACCAGGCGCGCCCCCGCCGCCTCCTGCGCCTCCGAGGACGTCTCCCCCGCCGCGAGCTCAGACGGCTGTGCGGGAGTTCCCGCCGCACGATGGCGGCGGAACGGTTCGATCCGCTCCTCCCACAGTGTGCTGAACCGCGCCTCGAGCTGCTGCTCGGTGGTCGAGTTGTCGAGGATCGCGTCGCAGGCGCGGCGACGCTGCTCGTCAGCGGCCTGTGCACGGATGCGCCGCAGCGCGTCCTCGCGGTCGAGCCCCCGGCTCGTCGTGAGGCGCTCGAGGCGGATGTCCTCCGACACGTCGACGAGGACGCTCAGGTGATAGCGCGCGGTCATCCCGTTCTCCACGAGGAGCGGGACGTCGTGGACGACGACGCCGTGGTCGGCCAGTTCGGCCATGCGCGCGTGCGTCCGGTCACCGATCGCCGGATGCATGATCGCGTTCAGGGCCGCGGTGCGATCCGCCGAGGCGAAGGCCGCCGTGGCCAGCGCCGCCCGATCCAGCTCGCCCGCCTCCGTGAGGATCCCGTCTCCGAACTCCTCCGTGAGCGCAAGGAGAGCGGGTTCTCCGGGCTCCACGACCTCGCGGGCGATCGCGTCGGCATCCACCACCGCCGCACCGCGGGACCGGAAGAGGGAGGCCACCGTTGATTTTCCGGCGCCGATCCCCCCTGTCAGTCCGATGAGCAGGGGGCCGAGCGCGCGCTGAGAGTCCGTCATGGGCTCAAGCCTACGACGCGTCGTCGATCCCCCGGAGGTCGACGACCCAGACGTCTGCGACGAGTTCCGCTCGTGCACCCGGCGTCTGCGCGAGCAGGCCCGCGAGTTCGTCCGCGGGCCAGTGCAGCAGAGGCGGATCGACGGGGATGAGGACGAAATCGGTGCCGCCCGCGCGGATGCCGCGGACGGCCTCGGCGGTCCGGCCCTCGTCGAAGTCCCGGACCGCGGTCTGCTCCTCGTCGCGCAGGAGCTGATCCAGCGGATCGAGCAGCGCCTGGTACGTCACCGCGTGGCTGTCGGTGCCGCCGATGAAGTAGCCGCCGGTCTCCCGATAGTGCATCCCCGTCACCGCCTGCCACACCATGGACTGCGCGTAGTCCGCCTCTGCGACCGCCCGTGGGGTGGGCAGTGCCTTCACCACCGCTCCGGCGGGGATCGTGTCGGTGACCGCATCCGATGTGAAGAAGCGCGGCACGGTGATGTCGCGGGTGGGGACCGCGACGGGAGCGATCAGCACGCAGGTCAGGAGCACTGCGGCGAAGGGACCCAGACTCGCGGCACCGCGGATGCGCTCACCAGCCGCGCGGCGCCTGTGCGCGTCCCGCAGCGCATGGTGCAGCAGCACTGCGGTCAGCGCACTCAGGCACAGCACCACGTGCACCGCCAGGCGCATCGGGAGGATGTTCATGAGGACGGGTATGTGCTCGATGACGCGGAACGGGCCCGGGGTCGGCACCTCGGCTCCGAAGACCCGCAGCGGCGACCCCATCGACAGCAGCCACATGAGGACCACGGTGACCGCGAGCACGCGCACGAGGCCCCCATGACGCGCGCTGCGGCGGTGCCGGACGACGGCCCAGACCGCGACGACGAGCCACGCGACGGACACGTATCCGCCGATCTCCGCCGGATCGATGTGCAGCACGCGGGGGATGTCCGGGACCAGGCCGTGGCCCGGAGCGAACAGGGGAGGAACGACGAGGTCGGCGAGGTCGTTGTTCCAGACGCCGTGGGGACGGATCGCGCCGTCCGGCCGGTTCGGTGCGTTCACCATCGTCATGAGGAGAGGAGACGCCAGCAGGAGGGCGGTGACGACCGCCGCCCCGCTCGCGGCGAGGGTCGGCACGAGGCGGGGCAGGATCCTGCGACGGAGCACTGCGGCGATCGCGAGCACACCTGTGAGCGCTGCGAGGAAGGTCCCTGCGAGGAGCTCGCTGGACATGTAGAACTGCCAGCCGATCGCTCCGCCCAGCAGCACGCCCCAGGGCACGAGCGCGGCGACCCGTGCGCGGGCGGCTCCTCCGCCGGGACCGACCGCCGCCTGCCAGAGGAACGCCGCGACCAGCGGAGGGAGGACCGCGAAGCTCAGGTTGAGGTGTCCCCCGGCCTGTGCGATCAGGTACGGGGAGAAGCCGTAGAGCGCAGCGCCGATGAACGCGGGGAGGCGATCTGCGAAGCGTGTGAGGAACAGCGCCGCCGCGAGCGATGCGGCCACGGGTGAGGCGATGATCGCCACGTTGTAGGCGACGACGGGGCCCCACAGCCAGGTGATCGGGGCCAGCGGCACCGTGAGGCCGAGCGCGCCGGTGTTCCATGCGCCGTTGACCCCATCGGGCCAATTCATCTGGACGGTGTAGAGGAATCCGCTGGCGCCGGAGCCTGCGCCGAACAGGGACGCGACGGCGTCCGCACCGTTCGCGAACCACCACACGAAGAGCGACGTGTCATCGTTCTCCGCATATACGCGGCCCCCGGGCTCCGCGAGCAGGCCGCGGAACGTGAGGAGCGCGAGTGCGATGAGGACCGCGGCGAAGATCAGCCACGGCCGCAGGCGCTCACGCAGCAGCGGAGTCGTGCGGGCCTGAGACGGAGAGAACTCCCGGACCGTGGTCCGGGAGTTCTCCTGCGTTCTGCTCAAAGTCGATGAGTCAGTCGTCCGGCAGCTCAGCTGCCGGCGAGCTTCTCACGCAGAGCAGCGAGCGCTTCGTCGCTGGCGAGGGTACCGGCATCGGTGACCGGTGCTTCGCTGGCGTAGTTCGCAGCCGGAGCGGACTCCGAGCTGACGGACGTCGAGGCAGCGGCGTCCGCGTCGGCCGAGATGGCCTTCGCGACCTGCTTCTTGTGCTCTTCCCAGTGCGCCTGAGCCGAAGCGTACTGCTGCTCCCACTCTTCGCGCTGGGTCTCGTAGCCCTCGAGCCATTCGTTGGTCTCCGGGTCGAAGCCCTCCGGGTACTTGTAGTTCCCGTCCTCGTCGTACTCCTGGAGCATGCCGTAGAGCGCGGGGTCGAGGAACTCCTCGGCCTCCGGGTCCACGCCCTCGTTCGCCTGCTTGAGCGAGAGCGAGATGCGGCGGCGGTCCAGGTCGATGTCGATGACCTTGACGTAGATCGTCTCGTCGACGCCCACGACCTGCTCGGGCAGGTCGATGTGGCGCACTGCGAGCTCGGAGATGTGCACGAGGCCCTCGATGCCGTCCTCGACGCGCACGAACGCGCCGAACGGAACCAGCTTCGTGACCTTGCCGGGCACGATCTGACCGATGACGTGGGTCCGTGCGAAGTGCTGCCACGGATCCTCCTGCGTCGCCTTGAGCGACAGCGAGACGCGCTCGCGGTCCATGTCGACGTCCAGGACCTCGACCGTGACCTCGTCGCCCACGGCGACGACCTCGGAGGGGTGCTCGATGTGCTTCCAGGACAGTTCGGACACGTGGACGAGGCCGTCCACGCCGCCGAGGTCCACGAAGGCACCGAAGTTGACGATCGAGGAGACGACGCCCGGACGGACCTGGCCCTTCTGGAGGGTCTGCAGGAAGTCGTGGCGGACCGCGGACTGCGTCTGCTCGAGCCATGCGCGGCGCGACAGGACGACGTTGTTGCGGTTCTTGTCGAGCTCGATGATCTTCGCCTCGACCTCCTGGCCGATGTACGGAGCGAGGTCGCGCACACGGCGCATCTCGACGAGGGACGCCGGCAGGAAGCCGCGCAGTCCGATGTCGACGATGAGACCGCCCTTGACGACCTCGATGACGGTGCCGGTGACGACTCCGTCCTCGTCCTTGATCCGCTCGATGTCGCCCCAGGCGCGCTCGTACTGCGCACGCTTCTTGGACAGCATCAGCCGCCCGTCCTTGTCTTCCTTGGTGAGGACGAGAGCTTCGAGCGCGTCGCCGACCTCGACGACCTCGGAGGGCTCGACGTCGTGCTTGATCGACAGCTCGCGGGAGAGGATGACGCCTTCGGTCTTGTATCCGATGTCGACGAGCACCTCGTCGCGGTCGACCTTGACGACGGTGCCTTCAACGATGTCTCCGTCGTTGAAGTACTTGATGGTTTCGTCGATGGCGGCGAGGAAGTCTTCCGATGTGCCGATATCGTTGACGGCAACCTGCTTCTGCTGCGCCGAGCCAGGCGTGGTGGTGGTCATTAGGTAAGGGACTCCGTAGATGGAATGTGGCCCGCGATCCCGGGGGAACGGGGGCACGGTCTCGTGATGGGTGTTGTGTGTGCGCAGCACATCGTGCGCCACCCGCAGCACGGCTGCGGTGTGTGGTTTCTGTGCGCGAAGTGCATACAGTCCAATATGCTAGCACCACGAAGGGTGCGAGCGCACGTGCTCGGCCCCTTCGACCAGCATCGGAGACTGCACCGGATCGGCATCGACCGGGCACGATGCCCGACTCGACCAGCAGGGAGTGCATGTGAGCGAGGGAGAGTATTCGCCGGAGATCATCAGCGGCGGCTATCTGTCGATCGGCGAAGAGGAGTCCGTCCGCGCGAACCGATCGTATTGGGACGGATCCGCAGAGGAGTACCTGGCGGAGCACGGCAGCTTCCTGGGCGCCTCGGAGTTCGTCTGGTGTCCGGAGGGCGTGCGCGAGGACGACGTGCGACTGCTCGGCGACGTCGTCAAGCAGCAGGTCCTCGAGATCGGCTGCGGTGCGGGGCAGTGCTCGCGCTGGCTCGCGGAGCACGGCGCGCTGGCGACCGGCGTGGACCTGTCGTCCGGAATGCTCGAGCAGGCCTCCCGCCTCCAGCGGGAGCAGCCCCTGGCGGACGGCGCGGTGCCGCCCACCTTCCTCCAGGCCGACGCCCGATCGCTGCCCTTCCCCTCCGGCAGCTTCGACATCGCGTTCTCGTCCTACGGGGCGCTGCCCTTCGTCAAGGATGCCGAGTCCGTGCTCGCAGAGGCCGCTCGCGTGCTCCGTCCCGGCGGTCTCTGGACGTTCTCCGTCACCCACCCGCTCCGGTGGATGTTCCCCGACGTGCCGGGCGAGGCCGGTCTGACCGTCGAGTACTCCTACTTCGACCGGACTCCCTACGTCGAGGTCGACGGCAGCGGTCAGCCGGTCTACGCGGAGCACCACCGGACGATGGGCGACTGGGTGCGCCTGCTCATCGATGCGGGCTTCGAGCTCACGGGGCTCACGGAGCCGGAGTGGCCGGACGACAACGAGCTGTCGTGGGGCGGCTGGTCGCCCCTGCGCGGACGCCTCATGCCCGGCACCACGATCTTCTCGACCCGCCTGCGCGGCTGAGGTCCGCGGCGCGGGCGCGCCTCAGTGCGCCGCGTCCTGCCAGCTGGAGCCGATGCCCACGTTCACCTCCAGGGGGACGCTCAGGGAGGCTGCTCCTGCCATCTCGCGGAGCACGATGTCCGTGACCGCCTCGTGCTCCCCCGGCGCCAGTTCGACGATGATCTCGTCGTGGACCTGCAGGAGTGCGCGGCTCGTGAGGTCCGCCTTCCGGATCGCGCCGTCCACCCGGATCATGGCCTTCTTCATGATGTCAGCGGCGCTGCCCTGGATGGGCGCGTTGAGCGCGGCGCGCTCCGCCATCTCACGCATCTGCCGACGGTCCGACTGCAGTGCCGGCAGGTACCGGCGGCGACCGTCCATGGTCTCCGTGTAGCCGCGCGAGCGCGCTTCCTCCACGACGGTCGACAGGTAGTCGCGCACGGCGCCGAACCGTGCGAAGTACCCGTCCATCAGTCCCCGCGCCTCGTCGACGCCGATCGCGAGCTGCTGCGCCAGCCCGTAGGCGGACAGACCGTAGACCAGCCCGTAGGACATCGCCTTGACCTTCGCGCGCATCTCAGGCGTGACATCCGCGGTCTCCACGCCGAACACCTGCGCACCGACGAATGCATGGAGGTCCTCCCCCGCGAGGAAGGCGCTGATGAGCGAGGAGTCGCCGGACAGGTGCGCCATGATGCGCATCTCGATCTGCGAGTAGTCGGCCGTCAGGAGCGCGTCGGCCCCCGCTCCCGGCACGAACACCTCGCGGATCCGCCGGCCCGCCTCCGTCCGGACCGGGATGTTCTGCAGGTTCGGGTCCTTCGAAGACAGCCTTCCCGTCGCGGCGACCGTCTGCAGGTAGGTCGTGTGGATGCGACCGTCATCCGCGAGGGTCTTCTCGAGCCCCACGACCGTCTGGCTGAGCCTGGTCCGGTCACGGTGCGCCAGGAGGTGATGGAGGAACGGGTGCTCCGTCCGCGCGAACAGGTCCGCGAGCGCTGCGGCGTCCGTCGTGTAGCCGGTCTTCGTCTTCTTGGTCTTGGGCATGTCCAGCTCGTCGAACAGGACCTCCTGCAGCTGCTTGGGAGATCCCAGGTTCACCTCGTGCCCGATCGCGGCGTACGCAGCCTGCGCACTGGCGTCGGCCTGCTCTCGGAACTCGTCGCCGAGCGCGTCGAGCCGGCCGCGATCGACTGCGATCCCCCGCGTCTCCATGCGCGCGAGGATGTCGAGGACCGGCACTTCGATCTGCTCCATGATCGCCGACGCCCCGTGGGCGTCGAGCTGGTCCGCGAGCGCGGGACGCAGCTGCGCGATCGCCCACGCCCGTGCGGCGAGCTCCGCGCCCGGCTCGTCGTCCGGTGCGGTGGGCAGTGCTCCCCCGAGGTGCGTCGAGGCGAGGTCGCCGAGGTCGTGGCTGCGCTTGTCGGGTTCGATGAGGTACCCGGCCAGCTGGGTGTCCCACGCCACGTCCGCACCCGTGAACCCGGCATCCCAGAGTGCCTTGAGCTGGGGCTTCGCGTCGTGCGCCACAAGCCGCGGATGGTCGGTGAGGAACGCTGACAGCGCGTCGGTCGCCGGCGCATCGAGGTCGGTGAGGTCGATGAGCGACACCCGGTCGCCCGCGGCCAGCGCCAGATGGTCGACAGTCCCCTGGCCCAGCACGTACGCGGCGTCCGTCGCGACGGCGACCCAGTCCGTCGCACGCACGGCGTCCAGCTCGTGCCGCAGGGAGCCGGAGTCGACCCGGACGGGCTCCGGGACCTCGGCTGCGGCGACGTCGGTGCCCTCACCGGCACCGAGCACCGCCTCGACCCGGCGACCCAGCACCGCGAACTCGAGCTGGTCGAACAGCGTGCCCAGCGCCTCGCGGTCCGGCTCGCGACGGACGGCGTCGGCGATGCCCAGCGGCAGCTCCACGTCATCGAGCAGCCGGTTCAGCCGGTAGTTGCGGGCGACGTCGTCGACATGGGCGCGCAGGTTCTCCCCCGCCTTGCCCTTGATGTCATCGGCGTTCTCAAGGATCCCGTCGAGGTCCCCGTAGGTCGTGAGCCACTTCGCCGCGGTCTTGGGGCCGACCCCGGGCACGCCCGGCAGGTTGTCCGCCTTCTCGCCCACGAGCGCGGCGTGACCGCGGTACTGGGCGGGAGTGACTCCGCACTTCTCCTCCACGGCCTCGGGGGTCATGCGCACGAGGTCGGTCATGCCCTTGCGCGGGTAGAGGACCGTGACCCCCGGGCGCACGAGCTGGAACGCATCCTTGTCACCGGAGGCGATCCGCGCCTCGACGCCCGCCTCCTCCGCAAGACGGGCGAGCGTCGCGAGCACGTCATCGGCCTCGACGGCCTCGAGCCCGACCACGGGGATGCGCAGCGCTGCGAGCACGTCCTCGATGAGCTCCACCTGCCCGTGGAAGTCCGGCGGGGTCTTCGCTCTGCCCGCCTTGTAGCCGGGGTGCTGATCAAGGCGGAACTGGGGTCGCCCGCGGTCGAACGCGACGACGATGTGAGTCGGAGCCTCTGCATCGAGAGCCGTCAGCAGCATGGAGACGAACCCGAACACCGCGTTCGTCGTCTGCCCCGTCGCCGTCGAGAACTTCTCCGGCGGCAGGGCGTGATACGCCCGGTAGGCCATCGAATGCCCGTCGATGAGGAGGATCGATGGATCGGTCTGGGGGCTGGTCGGTGTGCTCACGATCCCAGGGTACCGGGCACCGGATCGCTAGAGTGGGACCGGACGTGCGAGCGTCCGAGAACACCCACCAGACATGCCCACCAGGAGACACGATGAGTCAGAGCCCCACCTTCCCCGCCCTGTCACCGGATATGGAGGAAGCGGAGTACGCGCGCCTCGTCGACGCGTGGGAGATCCCGTCCGACACCCTCGTGGCACGGATGGGGATCGAGGTCGCACGGCTCGGCTGGGACTGGATCGAGGGAACCTGCCCCGTCGCGGGCAATCTCCAGCCGGCGGGCCTCTTCCACGGCGGCGGGTACGTGGTCATCGCGGAGACGCTCGCGTCGATGCACGCGGCAGTGCGGTCAGGCGCCCCGGTGGTCGGCGTCGACCTCAATGCGACCCATCTCAGATCGATCACGTCCGGGACCGTCTACGCCCGGGCCCAGGTGCTGCACGGCGGCCGGCGCCTGTTCAACCACGAGGTGAGGATGACTGATGCGGACGACCGACTCCTGTCGATCGTCCGCATCTCCAATATGGTTCTGGGTTCGTCCTGAGGGACCTGTGTCCGTCCTGAGGACCGGGCGGCGCGCTGCGCCGCCCGTGCTCACTTCTTCGCCGAGCCGATCTGGTTGAGCACCGTCTCCGCGACTTCGCGCATGGTGAGCCGGCGGTCCATCGACGTCTTCTGGATCCAGCGGAACGCCTCCGGCTCCGTGAGCCCCATCGACGAGATGAGGAGGCCCTTCGCACGCTCGACGAGCTTGCGGGTCTCGAACCGATCCGTGAGATCGGAGATCTCCGATTCGAGGGCCGTGATCTCCGCGTGGCGGGACAGCGCGATCTCGAGTGCCGGCAGCAGGTCGTTCGCGCTGAAGGGCTTCACGACGTACGCCATCGCACCGGCGTCGCGCGCGCGCTCGACGAGCTCCTTCTGCGAGAAGGCGGTCAGGAGGACGACGGGCGCGATCCGCGCCTTCGCGATCCGCTCTGCGGCGGAGATGCCGTCGAGCACGGGCATCTTGATGTCCATCACCACGAGGTCGGGACGCAGCTCCTCCGCGAGGCGGATCGCTGATTCGCCGTCCGCGGCCTCACCGACCACGTCGTAGCCGACTTCGCGGAGCATCTCCACGATGTCGAGCCGGATGACGGCCTCGTCCTCCGCCACGACGACGCGCCGGACGGGTCCCTGTTCGGTGCTGGGGGTCTCTTCGTTATCGGTCACGCGCCCCATCGTACCGCCGGTCGCCCGCGGGAGCACGATCGGTGGCTCCGGATGGCGTCCTCGACGCGCGGGGCGCGTGTCCGTCGTCTACACTTCCCTTGGGCCGGATTGGCGGAATCGGTAGACGCAGCGCACTCAAAATGCGCCGCCTTCGGGTGTGAGGGTTCGAGTCCCTCATCCGGCACCACTGACTCCGTGTGCGGTGTCTCAGTGTGCGGTGTCTCACACAGCGAGGCGGTCGGTCCACATCCCGCAGATGTGGACCGACCGCCTCGCCGTCGTCGTGGTGCGCTCCCCGGTGGGACGGGCCCGCGCTGCTCAGACTCCTTCGTCGTCGACCTCGTCGCGGTACGCCGCCGCAGTGCCGCGCAGGGCATCGCCGAGCACGTGCACCCGCAGCGCATTCGTCGATCCGACGATCCCGGGAGGCGAGCCCGCGACGATCACGCAGAGCTGACCGTCCTCCCCCTCGCCGAAGCTCAGGAGCACCTTGTCGACCTGGCGCGCCATCTGGTCCGTGTGGTGCACGGAGCGCACGAGGTGGCTGCGGACCCCCCAGCTGAGCTCCATCTGGTTCCGCACCCTGGGGTCCGGGGTGAAGGCGATGATCGGGCGGCGCTGGCGCAGTCGCGACATCCGCCTCACGGAGTCGCCCGACTGCGTGAACGTGCACAGCAGGTCGATGTTCAGCTGCTCTGCGATCTGCGCCGCGGCCGCCGTGATCGCACCGCCGCGGGTGTGCGGCGTGCTGCCCAGGGAGGGGATGCGATCGAGCCCCTCGCGCTCCGTCGATTCGATGATCCGCGCCATGGTGCGCACCGAGTCCAGCCAGTACGCGCCCACGGACGACTCCCCCGACAGCATGAGGGCGTCTGCGCCGTCGAGCACGGCATTCGCGCAGTCGCTGGCCTCCGCCCGGGTGGGCCGGGGCGCCTCGATCATCGATTCGAGCATCTGGGTCGCGACGATGACGGGCTTGGCCTGGCGGCGCGCGATCTCGATCGCCCGCTTCTGCACGAGCGGCACGTGCTCCAGCGGCAGCTCGACGCCCAGGTCGCCACGGGCGACCATGATTCCGTCGAACGCCGCCACGATGTCGCGCAGACGATCGACGGCCTGCGGCTTCTCGAGCTTCGCCATGACGGGGACGCGGATGCCCTCCTCGTCCATGATGCGGCGCACGTCGAGCACGTCCTCCGGCCCGCGGACGAAGCTCAGTGCGACCCAGTCCGCGCCCGCGCGCAGGCCCCAGCGGAGGTCCTCGAGGTCCTTCTCCGTCATCGCGGGGACGGAGACGGCCACGCCGGGGAGGTTGATCCCCTTGTGGTCGGAGATCCGGCCGGGGATCTCCACCTCCGTGATGATGTCCGTCTCCGTCACCTCGCGGGCGCGCAGCTGGATGCGTCCGTCGTCGACGAGGAGCGGGTCGCCCGGCTGCACGTCCCCGGGCAGGCCCGCGTACGACGTGCTCACGATCCGGTCCGTGCCGTCGACCGGACGGGTGGTGATGGTGAACTGCTCCCCGGCGACCAGGGTCGGCTTCTGCCCGTCGGCGAATGTGCCGACGCGGATCTTCGGGCCCTGCAGGTCGACGAGCACCGCGACGGGACGGGCGGCGTCCTCCGACGCCTGGCGCAGCCATGCGAGCCTCTGCTCGTGGTCTGCATGGGAGCCGTGGCTCATGTTGAAGCGCGCGACGTTCATCCCCTCATCGAGGAGCGCGCGCATGTCTTCGTAGGAAGTCTGTGCAGGTCCGAGTGTCGCAACGATCTTGGCATGCCTCATGCCGTCAGCCTAGTCGACCGGCGGCGTCCCCCACCTGCATCGGACCGCGGTGCGGACACTCGCGCAGCGTCCTCGTGCGAGACCTCTCTCACAGAGGCCCCGCCGGCCGGGCACGACCTGTCTCTACGGCTCGGTCGTGCCCCGCGCGTTTTGGCCCCGCGCGTTTTGGCCCTGCGTGTTCGTGCCCTGCGAATCCCCCGAGTCCTGCGAATCCTTCATACCCTGCGCGTCGTTCGTGTCCGCCGTGTCCTGACCGGACTCCCGATCAGTCCGTCCGGTGAGCTGGGGAACGATGGAGATCGCCGAGGTCACGGCACCGAAGAATCCGAATCCGCCGCGGCGGGCCGGCTGCTCGCCGTCGTCGTCAGTGCGTTCGGCGGGCTCCGGCGCGCCCGGATCCGTGCCGGCCTCGGTGGAATCCGCCTCCGGTCGTGGTCGGTCATCGGTGTACGCCGAGTCCTCCCCGCCGCCGTGGCGCCTGCGGGACACCGTCAGCAGCACGGCGCCCAGGACGAAGATCACGATCGAGGTCCACACGTTGAGGCGCAGACCGAGGATGTGCTCCGCATCATCGATGCGCAGTGCCTCGATCCACACGCGTCCCAGCGTGTAGTAAGCGAGGTAGAGGAAGAAGACCTGGCCGCGCCACAGCGAGAAGCGGCGCCCGGCCCACAGCAGCACGAAGCAGCCGACCACGTTCCACAGCGATTCGTAGAGGAAGGTCGGGTGGAAGAGCGTGTCCGCCGGAAGCGAGGGGTCCGGCCAGGTCGGGCTGGTCCGGTCGATCTCCAGCCCCCACGGCAGATCGGTGGGTGCGCCGAAGAGCTCCTGGTTGAACCAGTTGCCCCACCGCCCCGCGGCCTGGGCGAGGATGAGTCCGGGAGCGGCCGCGTCGAGGAACGAGGTGAATCGGAAACCGTGCCTGCGGCACACGAGCAGGACCACGAGCACACCCAGCGCGACGGCTCCCCAGATGCCGAGGCCGCCGTTCCAGATGTAGAGGGCGGCGACAGGGTCGCCGCCTGGCCCGAAGTACGGTGCCGGCGTCGAGAAGACGTGGTAGATCCGACCGCCGATGATGCCCGACGGGATCGCCCACACGGCGAGGGTCCAGAGGTCGTCCTCGGTCCCGCCCCGTGCCTGCCAGCGCCGGTTCGTGAGCCACAGTGCCAGCACGATGCCCACGAGGATGCACAGTGCGTAGGCGTGGATGCGCAGCGGTCCGATGTCGAACCCGCTCCATGCGGGTGACGGGATGGATGCGAGGAGATCAGTCACGCACGCCCTCCGCGAACTGCTCTGCCGCACGGGCGACGGCGGCCGGGCCGCCCTCGCTCAGCGCACGGACGAACGCCGAGCCGACGATCACGCCGTCGGCGTAGGAGGCGACCTCCGCCGCGTGCTCGCGAGTCGAGACGCCGAGGCCCACGCACACGTTCTGCGCACCCGCGGCGCGCGTGTCGGCCACGAGGCCCGCGGCCTTCCCGCCGACCTCCGCGCGCGTGCCCGTCACGCCCATCGTCGAGGCGGCGTAGACGAACCCGCGACCGGCCTCGACGACTGCGGAGATCCGATCCGGGGACGAGGACGGAGCCACGAGGAAGATCCGATCGAGGTCGTGGGCGTCCGAGGCGGCGATCCATTCGTCTGCCTCGTCCGGGATGAGGTCGGGAGTGACGATGCCGACGCCGCCGGCTGCGGCGAGGTCGCGCGCATAGGCGTCGACGCCGTACTGCAGGATGAGGTTCCAGTAGCTCATGACGACGGGCGTGGCCCCCGCGTCCGCCGCCGCCTGCACGGCGGTGAACACGTCACGCACGCGGACTCCGCCGCTCAGGGCCTTGACGCTGGCCGCTTCGATGACCGGACCGTCCAGTCCCGGATCCGTGTAGGGCATGCCGATCTCGACCACGTCCGCGCCGCCGGCCACCAGCGCGCGGACGGCCTCGACCGAACCGGGGACGTCCGGATAGCCCACGGGGAGGTACCCGATCAGCGCGGAGCGGCCCTCCGACCTGCACGCGGCCAGTGCTGCCGCGCTGCCGCGGTCCTCTCGCGTCGTCGTGCTCATGCCGTCTCCCCCTCCGAGTCCAGGTAGCCGAACCAGCGTCCGGCGGTCGTCACGTCCTTGTCGCCGCGACCGGACAGGCAGACGAGGATCGTCGCGTCCGGTCCCAGCTCTCGACCCAGTTCGAGGGCGCCTGCGAGTGCGTGCGAGCTCTCGATCGCAGGGATGATCCCCTCGGTGCGGCAGAGCAGACGGAACGCATCCATCGCCTGCGCGTCGGTGACGGGGCGGTAGTCCCCGCGACCGCTCGCGTGCAGCCACGCGTGCTCGGGGCCCACCCCGGAGTAGTCCAGCCCCGCTGAGATCGAATGGCTCTCCTGCGTCTGGCCGTCCTCGTCCTGCAGCTGGTAGGACTTCGCACCGTGGAGGACTCCGACGGTGCCCTTCGTCAGCGTCGCGGCGTGCCTGGGCGTCTCGATGCCCTCACCGGCCGCCTCGCAGCCGACCAGTCGCACGTCCTCGTCCGGGATGAATGCGTGGAATGCGCCGATGGCGTTGGATCCGCCGCCCACGCATGCGACGACGGCGTCGGGAAGGCTTCCGGTCCGCTCGATCACCTGACCGCGGGCCTCCAGCCCGATGATGCGCTGGAACTCGCGCACCAGGACGGGGAACGGGTGCGGTCCCGCGACCGTGCCGAACACGTAGTGCGTGCTCTCCACGGACGCGACCCAGTCGCGGAACGTCTCGTTGATCGCGTCCTTGAGGGTGCGGGACCCGGCCTCGACCGCGGTCACCTCAGCACCCAGCAGGTTCATCCGGGCGACGTTGAGAGCCTGGCGCTCGACGTCGACGGCCCCCATGTAGATCCGGCACTCCATGCCCATGAGGGCGGCGGCGGTCGCGGTGGCGACGCCGTGCTGACCCGCGCCGGTCTCCGCGATGAGACGGGTCTTGCCCAGCCTCTTCGCGAGCAGCGCCTGGCCCAGGGCGTTGTTGATCTTGTGGCTGCCGGTGTGGTTGAGGTCCTCGCGCTTGAGCAGGATGCGGGCGCCGCCCGCATGCTCGGAGAACCGCGCGGCCTCGCTCAGCAGGCTGGGGCGACCGACGTACTCGTCGAGCAGCCGGCGGTACTCGGCCCGGAACTCCTGATCGAGGACCGCCTTCCCGAACGCCTCCTCGATCTCCTCGCACGCGGGGACGAGTGCTTCGGGGATGTACCGCCCCCCGAACTCGCCGAATCGCGGCCCCTGCGGGAGCTTGGAGTCGGGACGGGAGAACTGCTCGATCATGTGGTCGCTCCTCGTGGCGTGGTGCGGGCGGGCGCTCACGCGCGTCTCACGGACGCGCCGCCCGCCCTGCTTCGGTGAATGCGGCGACTGCGGTCCGGGGGTCGCCGCCGATGACGAGCGCCTCGCCGACGAGGCCCAGGTGAGCCCCGGCGCGCGCGTATTGGGCGACGGTCTCCGCATCGCTCACGCCCGATTCCGCGACCAGCACGGCCCCGGACGGGGCATGCGGCGCGAGTGCGGCGAACCGTGCGGGATCGACGCTCAGGTCCTTGAGGTTGCGGGTGTTCACGCCCACGAGACTCGCCCCGACCGCGCTCGCGCGTGCCAGTTCGTCGACGGTGTGGGTCTCCACGAGCGCCGCCATGCCCAGCTCGGAGGCCAGCGCCAGCTGGTCCTGCAGCTGCGCGTCGTCGAGTGCGGCGACGATGATGAGGACGATGTCCGCACCGTGCGCGCGCGCTTCGTAGAACTGGTACTCGTCGACCATGAAGTCCTTGCGCAGCACCGGGATGTCCACTGCCGCGCGCACCGCGTCGAGGTCTGCGAGTGAGCCGCCGAACCGACGGCGCTCCGTCAGCACGCTGATCGCGGCGGCTCCGCCGTCCGCATAGGCGGCGGCCAGGGCCGCGGGGTCGGCGATGTCCGCGAGCGCGCCCTTCGACGGGGACGAGCGCTTCACCTCGCAGATGAGTCCGAAGTCGGAATCCGGTGGGAAGGGGCGCGCCGGTGGGGCGTCCGCGGCCGCACTGCGGACATCGGCCAGCGTCCGTGTCCGGCGGCGATCGCCGAGGTCCTCGCGGACACCCGTGATGATGTCGTCGAGGACCGTCACGAACGCGGCTTGCCCTTTCCGGCCGCGCGCATGATCAGGCCGACGATCGGACCGGCGACGAAGACCGCGAGGCCCACGTACGTGATGATGTCGATTCCCATGACGAAGCCGATCGAGAGGATCGTGCCTCCGAGCAGCATGAGGAACACGCCGGTCCAGGCCGCCGGAGTGTTGCCGTGGCCGGGGTCCTTGATCTTCTCGTAGTCGATCGCGTCGCGGTCGAGGTCGGGGGCTCCGCTGTGGACTGTCGATGACATGTCACTCCTCATCTGGCGGGGGTGGGCCCGCACGGCTTGGGTTTCGAGATCCTGGAGATCCTATGGGTGCATTATCGCATGTCGCGACGCGCGGCTCAGCTGGGGTCCTCGCCCCGCGACAGGGCGTCCCACGCGGCTGCGGGGTCGTCGTCGTCCGCTTGCGGAGCGGCAGTGTCCGTCTGGCGGTCGTAGCGGCCGGAGACCCGCCATCCGAGGCTCGCGACGGCGGACCACACCGCGGCGACGAGCACGCCGGCGCCCGCTGCGATCGTCGGCACGAGCGTCGTGGCGGGAGCCTGCGAGGAGACTGCGGTGAGCACCACGCCCACCCCCACCGCGCCGATCAGGACGCACACGACGATGCGTCCGATCCGGCCGAGCATCGCCAGCAGCAGTGCCGCGACGGCCAGGACAGCCGCACTCGCGCTCAGCAGGGGGTGGGAACCGCTCCCGTCCTCCCCCGCCACCTCCGCGACCCCGGACGGACCCGTGCCGGCGCCGGGCGCCTCGACGCCCCAGGGAAGGGTGGCGAGGATCCAGACGGCGCCCGCGAGCACCAGCAGGACCACGACGGCTCTGCCCTTCGTCACGCGGATCCTCCCGAGCCGTCCTCCGCGGACGCCGCGTCCAGCGGCGACCGGAGTGTGTGGGCCGCGGCGGCGGCACGCAGCACCGCGGCGGCCTTCCGGTGGCATTCGTCGAGCTCCGCCTGCGGATCGGAATCGGCCACGATCCCCGCACCGGCGGACACCGTGAGGAGCCCGTCGCGCAGGATCCCCGTGCGGATCGCGATCGCGACGTCGAGGTCGCCGGTGAACGAGAGGTAGCCGACCACTCCCCCGTACACGCCGCGCGCGGTCGGCTCCAGCCGATCGATGATCTGCAGCGCACGCGGCTTCGGAGCACCGGAGAGCGTTCCCGCGGGGAACGTCGCCCGCAGGACGTCGAGCCCGTCGACGCCCTCTCGCAGCCGACCGGTCACGGTCGACACGATGTGCATGACGTGGCTGTAGAGCTCGATCTCCATGAACTCGGCGACGTCCACGGAACCCGGGGCGCTGACCTTCGCCACGTCGTTGCGGGCGAGGTCGACGAGCATGAGGTGTTCGGCGCGCTCCTTCTGGTCCGCGAGCAGGTCGGCGGCGAGTGCGCGGTCCTCGTCGGCGGTGGCGCCGCGCGGTCGGGTGCCGGCGATCGGATGCGTCGTGACCGTCTCCTCGGAGACCGTCACGAGAGCCTCGGGGGACGACCCGATGATCGTCAGCGGCGATCCTTCGGCCACCGGAACATCGAGGAGGTACATGTACGGGCTGGGGTTCGACGCCCGCAGCATGCGGTAGACGTCCGTGGCGGAGGCGTCGATCTGGGCGTCGAAGCGCTGGCCGAGCACGACCTGGAAGATCTCGCCGTCGACGATGTCGCGCTTCGCTGCGGCGACCGCCTCGAGGTAGTCATCGGGGTGGGTGCGCGCCTTCACCTCCGGCTCCGGCTTGTCGTGCACTGCGAGCGACGGGACGAGCGGAGCGGAGAGGTCCTCGAGCATCCCCTCGATGCGGGCGACGGCCGCGTCGTACGCGGCGTCGATCCCGTCCGGACGACCATCGACATTCACGGCGTTCGCCACGAGTGTGAGGCGGGAGGTGAAGTGATCGAGGATCGCGACATCGCCGGGGATGGACATGCTGAGCTCCGGCACCGGGTGCTCCGGCAGCGGACCCGGACCGAGGTTCTCGAACCGCCGCACTGAGTCCCACCCCAGGTAGCCGACGAACGACGACACCATGGGCGGCAGGCCGCTGTCGTTCCGACCCGTCGCGAGCACGCGGAGGGCTTCCGCCAGCGCGGCGTGGGGATCCCCGCCCGTCGGCAGGCCCGCGGGCGGAGTGCCCAGCCAGACCGCCTCGCCGTCGACCTCCGTGAGTGTTGCGACCGGTCCGCGTCCCACGAACGAGTACCTGCTCCACCTGTCCTGCGACGCCGATTCGAGGAGGAACCCGCCGGGTCGCCCCTCTGCGAGCCGACGGTAGAGGGTGAGCGGTGTCTCCGTGTCTGCCAGCACGGTCGTGTGCACGGGGACGATCCGATGGTGGGCGCCGCGGGCGCGGAACTCCTCGCGGGTCGGTGTGAGCCTCATGACAGCTCCCGTCCTGTGAAGCAGGTCTGCGTGCCCGTATGGCATGCGGGCCCGGTCTGCTCGACCGAGTAGAGGAGGGTGTCGCCGTCGCAGTCCGTCGCGACGGAGACCACCCGCTGGGCATTGCCGGATGTCTCGCCCTTCACCCACAGCTCTCCGCGGGATCGTGACCAGTACGTCGCACGACCGGTCTGCAGCGTGCGGTCGACGGCCTCGGCGTTCGCCCACGCGAGCATGAGGACGTCCTTCGTCGCGGCCTCCTGGACCACGACGGGGAGCAGTCCGCGCTCGTCGAAGACGAGGGGGGTCGCAGGGCTCTTCTCAGCGCACTTCGTGTCCGGCACGGGCCAGCTCCTCCTTGATCGCTCCGATCGTCGTGTCGCCGAAGTGCAGGATGCTCGCGGCGAGCACGGCATCCGCTCCGGCGTCCACGGCGGGTGGGAAGTGCTCGGGGGCACCGGCACCGCCGGAGGCGATGAGCGGGACGCTCACCGCCGCCCGGACGTCGCGCAGCATCGGCAGGTCGAAGCCCGCCCGCGTCCCGTCCGCGTCGATGCTGTTGAGCAGGATCTCACCGGCGCCGGACTCCGCGGCCTGTGCGGCCCACGCGACGGCGCAGACGCCTGTCCCGCGCCGGCCGCCATGGGTCGTGACCTCATAGCCCGAGGCGGTCGGGGCCTGGCCCTCGGGCACCCGCCGGGCGTCCACGGACAGGACGAGGACCTGGCTGCCGAAGCGCTGCGCGATCTCGCCGATCAGTGCGGGCCGTGCCACGGCCGCGCTGTTGACCCCCACCTTGTCCGCTCCGCTGCGCAGCAGCCGGTCGACGTCCTCGACGGATCGCACACCGCCGCCGACGGTGAGCGGGATGAAGAGCTGCTCGGCGCAGCGGGTGACCATGTCATAGGTCGTCGAGCGGTCGCCCGTCGTCGCGGTCACGTCGAGGAACGTGAGCTCGTCGGCGCCCTGCGCGTCGTAGCGGTGCGCGAGTTCGACGGGATCCCCCGCGTCGCGCAGGTCGGCGAAGTTCACGCCCTTGACGACGCGTCCGGCGTCGACGTCGAGGCACGGGATGACCCGCACGGCAGTGCTCACAGACCCAACCTCCTGTAGCGAGCCACGCGCGCTCCCTCCCGCAGGTACGCGGGAGTGCGCATGAGCTCGATGATCTCGTGCTCGAGAGTCGCGGACAGCGCGGTGATGAAGCTCGACGGGTCGTCCGACGCGTCGACGGGCTCCCCGATGACGCGGTCGACGACGCCGCCGGCCATCAGCTGCGCCGACTGGACCCGCTGCGCCTGCGCCATCTCCGGAGCGTGGTCCGTGTCCCGGTGCACGATCGCGGATGCGCCTTCGGGCGGCAGCGGTGAGAGCCACCCGTTCTGGGCGGACAGGACGCGATCGGCGGGGATCAGCGCGAGTGCGCCACCGCCGGAGCCCTCGCCCATGATGACGGAGACGCTGGGAGACGTCAGTGCGATGAGGTCTGCGAGGCTGCGGGCGATCTCGCCCGCGAGGCCTCCCTCCTCCGCCTCCTTGGACAGTGCGGCGCCCGGCGTGTCGATGATCGTGACCAGGGGCAGTCCGAGCTCCTCCGACAGCCTCATCCCGCGGCGCGCCTCGCGGAGGGCCGCGGGTCCCATGGGCTCACGGGCGTGCTGGCGGTAGCGGTCCTGTCCGAGCACGATGCAGGGGGCCGACCCGAACTTCGCGATCGCGAGCAGCAGTCCGGGGTCCTTCTCGCCCTGGCCGGTGCCGCGCAGGGGGAGGACGTGGGTCGCGCCGTGTCGCAGCAGGTCCCTAACGCCCGGGCGCTCCGGCCTGCGGGAGGCCGTGATGACGTCCCAGGCCGAGCGCTCGTCGGCTTCGGACGGGCGCGACTCGGGGTCGCAGACGCGCTCCGGGACCTCCCGGGCGCCCATGAGGACGTCGAGGACGCGTGCCACCGTGTCGTGGATGCGGTCCGGCCCCAGGACCGCATCGATGATGCCGTGGCGCTGGAGGTTCTCCCCCGACTGCACCCCGGCGGGGAACTCACGGTCGTAGATCTGCTCGAAGACGCGCGGGCCCAGGAATCCGATGAGGGAGTCCGGCTCCGCGACGGTCACGTGCCCCAGTGAGCCCCACGAGGCGAAGACGCCGCCGGTCGTGGGGTGGCGGAGGTAGACGAGGAAGGGCAGCCCCGCCGCCTTGTGCGCGACGACCGCCGCGGTGATCTTCACCATGGAGAGGAACGCGACGGTCCCCTCCTGCATCCGCGTGCCTCCGGACGAGGGTCCGGCGAGCACCGGGAGGCCCTCGAGCGTCGCGCGCTCCAGCGCTTCGACCAGACGGTGGGCGGCCGCGACGCCGATCGACCCGGCGAGGAACCGGAACTCGCACGCGACGATCGCGACGCGGCGGCCGTGGATGAGGCCCTCGCCGGTGATGACGGCCTCGTCGACCCCGGACTTCTCCCGGGCGGCCGCGAGCTCGGCCGCATAGGCCTCATCGATCCCGCCGGCCGGGACGAGGGGCGTCGTGTCCCACGATGTGAAGCTGCCGGCGTCGACGACCCGTTCGATGAGCTCACGGGCGCTCAGTCGCTTCGCCACCTCAGCCCTCCAGCCACTCGCGGATGGTCGCCTCCTGCTCGGAGAGGCGCGGTGGAGCCAGGTGCTCGGTCACCGTCGTCTCCGTCTCCCCGGACGCGTCCGCGTCGAAGAACCGCAGCGGCGGACCCGGCAGGTCGATGTCGCCGATCGTCGGGTGCGGCGCGGAGATCTTGAGGCCCTGCGACAGCGCCTGCTCCCAGGCGTAGACCTCCGGGAGCGTCCGCACGACTCCCGCGGGGATGCCGGCTTCGGAGAGCTTCTGAAGCAACGGTTCGGGGGTGTACGCGGAGAACGCGTCCTCGATGGCCGCGATGAGCGCGTCGCGGTTCGCGAAGCGGTCGCCGTTGGTCGCGAAGCGGGGGTCGGCGGAGTCGATGCCGAACTCCTCGCAGAAGCGCAGCCACATCCGCTCGTTGCCCACGGAGATCTGGACCGCACCGTCCTGGCACTCGAAGAGTCCGTACGGTGCGAGCGTCGCGTGGTGGTTGCCGCCGGGCAGCGGCTCCATGCCTCCGATGGTCGCGCGGGTGCCCTGGAACGCGTGGACGCCCACCATGCCCGCGATGAGCGAGGTGCGGACGACCTTCCCGCGGCCCGTGCGCTCGCGCTCGAGCAGTGCCGCGAGCACGCCGTAGGCGCCGTGGATGCCTGCGAGCAGGTCCGCGATCGGCACGCCGACCCTCTGCATGTCGTCGGGACCGGATCCGGTGAGCGACATGAGGCCGCCCTCGCCCTGGGCGATCTGGTCGTAGCCCGCGCGGCTCGCCTCCGGTCCGTCGTGGCCGAACCCGGTGATCGACAGGACCACGAGGCGGGGGTTGAGCTCCGTCATCGCGGTCGTCGAGAAGCCCAGGCGGTCGAGCACACCGGAGCGGAAGTTCTCGATGAGGACGTCCGCGCGAGAGATGAGGCGGCGGAGGGTCTCCGCACCGTCATCGCTCTTGAGGTCGAGCGCGATCGATTCCTTGTTCCGGTTGCAGGAGAGGTAGTAGGTCGACTGGGGGTCGTCCTCCGGACCCGCGAAGGGAGGGCCCCAGCTGCGGGAGTCGTCTCCCGCTCCGGGGTTCTCGACCTTGATGACGCGGGCGCCCAGGTCTCCGAGCATCTGACCTGCGTGGGGGCCTGCCAGCGCGCGGGACAGGTCGACGACGACGCTTCCCGCGAGAGGGCCGGCGGTGCGGGGGGTGTGGGGGATGTTCACGTGGTGCCTCCGGGTGGGGTGTGCTCGTCTACGAGGATACGCAATCGGTCTGTCGCCTCCCGCGCCCGCGGACCGTCCGCCGCCTGGATCGCCATGACCGCGGACGTGGTGCCGTCGGAGAGGCTGAGAGTGGCCCACGAGTCGCCCAGGGCCTCGGAGTACGAGACGCTGACGATCTGGCTCCACTCATAGCGGTGCGTGGCGACGATGTTGCGGACGAAGAGCCCTGCGGGGCTCGCCTTCGCGCAGATCGAGGCGAAGCGCAGGAGCACGAGGCCGAACAGGACGCCTATCCCGATCAGCCACATTGCGTACGCCTCAGGACTAGGTTTCCAGCCAGGCCAGTCATCTTGGATGATGAATACCGCCATCGCCGTGAAACTGACGACGATGATAGGAGCGAGGACCAGCCCGACAATACGGACCATCCGCGGGCGGAACACGACCTCGACGGGGTCAGACGCGGCAGGCTGCAATATTCGTCACCAGGATCGCGCGGGCTCCGGCCGTGTACAGCTGGTCCATCACCGTGTGCTGGGCGTCCGCGGACACCATCGCGCGCACGGCGACCCACTCGGGGTCCCGCATGGGTGAGACGGTCGGGCTCTCGAAGCCCGGGGTCACCGCCACTGCGGCGGACAGCTTCTCCACCGGCACGTCGTAGTCCAGCATCACGTAGCTGCGGGCGACCATGACGCTCTCGAGCCGTCGGACCACGACCTGAGCCGCCTCCGACAGCTGCGGGCGGTCCTGCGGTGCGACGAGGACCCCCTCGGAGCGCATGAGCGGTTCGCCGAACGTCTCCAGCCCCGCCTGGCGCAGCGTCGTGCCCGTCTCGACGACGTCCGCGATGGCGTCCGCGACGCCCAGCTCGATCGACACCTCGACGGCCCCGTCGAGGCTGACGGTCCGCGCATCGATCCCGCGGTCCTCGAGGTCCTTCTTCACGAGGATGGGGTAGCTCGTCGCGATGCGTCGGCCGGCGAGCTCCGCGACGTCCGTGAACGTCCCGGCCGGGCTCGCGTAGTGGAACCGCGAGCGGCCGAAGCCCAGCGGCAGGATCTCGAGTGCGCCCGCCTCTGACTCGAGGAGCAGGTCGCGCCCCGTGACGCCGAGGTCGAGGATCCCCTCGCCGATGTACACCGCGATGTCGCGGGGACGCAGGTAGAAGAACTCGATGCCGTTCGTGTCGTCGCGGCTGACCAGCGTCTTCGAGTTCGTGCGCAGCTGGTAGCCCGCCTCGCGCAGCATGGTGGTGGCGGATTCGGAGAGGGTGCCCTTGTTGGGCACCGCGATGCGAAGCATGGGTATGGGGCTCCTGGGTGTGGGATGACCGGCGGCGGCTGGGTGCGGGACGACCGCTCAGAGATGTCGGTAGACGTCCGTCGGAGCGAGGCCGCGGGCGATCATCATGACCTGCAGGTGGTAGATCGCCTGTGAGATCTCCTCGGCGAGTTCGTCGTCGCTCTGGTATTCGGCGGCCATCCACACTTCGGCCGCCTCCTCCACGATCTTCTTCCCGATCTGATGGATGCCCGCGTCCAGTTCCGCCACGGTGGACGAACCGGCCGGACGTGTCTGTGCCTTCTGGGTCAGTTCCGCGAACAGGGTCTCGAAGTCCTTCACAGGTTCAGGGTAGTCCAGTCCTGCGTCGGCGGTCATGCGGGGTCCGCACGTGAGACGTCGGGGGAGAAGTCGGACGGCGAGGCGATCCGCTGCCGTGAGCGCCTGCTCCAGTCGATGATGCCCACGACGACCATGACCAGGAACACGAAGTAGACGGCTCCGGAGAAGACCAGTCCGCCCATGAGCGCGAGGGGGATGCCGACCAGGTCGACGAGCAGCCACACGAACCAGAACTCGACGATCGCGCGCCCCTGGGCGGCCATCGCCGCCAGCGATCCCACGAAGATGTACGCATCCGGATACGGGTTCCACGACCAGCCGCCCCATGCGAGCACGGTGCCGAAGACCGCGGTGCCGAGGATGAGGAACCCGAGCAGCAGGCCGCGCTCCGTCCACGTGCCCCAGCGGACCCTGATCTCTCCGGACTCCTGCTTCGCCTGCCGCCACCGGGTCCAGCCCCAGACCGCGGCGGCGATGATGACGACCTGACGGGATGCGTTGCCGCCCAGCCCCGCACCGATGCTCGCGCTCAGCAGGAGGATCGAACCGGTGATCTGGACGGGCCAGGACAGGATCGATCGACGCAGCGCCAGGAACACCGTCGCGATCGCGCAGATGTTGCCGATGAGGTCCGACCACGGGACCGGCACCCCCGCCAGCGTGAACACCGGCGTGTTGAGGAGGTCGAGGAGCTCCACGCGTCAGTCCCGCTGCGCGCGTTCGGCCGCTGTCCTCAGCGAGGCGATCGCTGCGTCCGCGTCGTCCGCGCCGTAGACGGCGGAGCCCGCGACGAGCACGTTCGCGCCGGCGTCGACCGCGCGATCGATCGTCGAGGCCGACACTCCGCCGTCCACCTGGAGCATGACGTCGAGCCCCGCCTCGCTGATCGCGTTGCGCATCCGGCGGATCTTCGGGAGGCAGACGTCGAGGAACTTCTGACCGCCGAATCCCGGTTCAACGGTCATGACGAGCACCTGATCGAACTCCGGCAGGAGATCGATGAGCGGTTCGATCGGCGTCCCCGGACGCACGGCGATGCTGGCCCGGGCGCCCAGCCGACGCAGTTCACGTGCCAGGCGCACGGGTGCGGCGGCGGCCTCCGCGTGGAACGTGACGGACTCGCACCCGATCTCCGCGTACACGGGGGCCCACGTGTCGGGGTCCTCGATCATGAGGTGCGCGTCCAGCGGGATGGGCGACACGTCCCGGATGCGTTCGACGACCGGCGGGCCGAACGTGAGGTTCGGCACGAAGTGGTTGTCCATGACGTCGACGTGCGCCATGTCCGCGCTGCTGATGCGGCTCAGCTCACCTGCGAGGTCGGCGAAGTCGGCGGAGAGGATGCTCGGATTGATGTGAATGCCCACGGACCCACCCTAGCGCCGCGCCAGCAGGGCGAGGAACATGGCGTCCGTGCCGTGGACGTCGGGCCACAGCTGGGCGAAGCGGCCCCCTCCGCGCGCAGCCGATGCGAAGGTCTCCGCCGAGCGTCCGGTGAGCTCCGACAGGATCGCCGGCGCATCGAGCAGCTCCACCTCACCGTCGCCGAGCACGTCATCGACGATCCCCGCGGTCTCCGCCCAGTGCGGTGAGCAGGTCGAGTACGCGATGATCCCACCGGGCCGCGCCGCCGCGATGGCCGAGTGCAGCAGCTCCGTCTGGAGGGGCGCCAGGGCCGCCACGTCGTCGGGCCGCCTGCGCCACCGCGCCTCCGGGCGGCGCCGCAGGGCACCGAGGCCCGTGCAGGGCACGTCGACCAGCACGCCGGAGAACGTCCCGGCCTGGTCGCGTCCGACCGTCCTGCCGTCGGCGTGGACCGCCTCGACGATGCCCGCAGTGCCGGCGGTGGACTCGCGCACGAGCCGCGTCCGGTGCTCGGAGGAGTCGACAGCGCGCACACGGCCTCCGCGACCGGCGGCGACTGCTCCCAGCACTGCGGTCTTGCCGCCCGGTCCCGCACAGAGGTCGAGCCAGGTCGGTTCCGCAGTGGTGTCTGCGGCGGTGAGTGCGAGGGCGACGAGCTGTGAGCCCTGGTCCTGGACCCGCACGTGCGCGTCTGCGACGCCGGGGACGTCCCGCGGGTCGCCTGCTTCGAGCACCAGTCCGATCGGCGACAGGTCCGCACGCGCCACCGGCAGATCGTCCACCGCGGTCAGTCCGTCCCGGTCCGCGAGGCCCGGCAGCGCTGCGAGGCTGACCTTCGCCGGAGCGTTGTCCGCCTCGAGCACGTCCTGCAGCGCCCCCTCCAGTCCGTCTCCCCCGCGTCCGTGTCCGCGCAGGGCGATCCGCAGCGCGCGCACGATCCACGCGGGGTGGGAGGTCCGCAGTGCGAGGGCCTCATCCGCGCCGCGGTCGGCCGTCAATCGCTCGATCCAGGTGTCCGCGTCGTGGGCGGACACACGGCGCAGCACGGCGTTCACGAGGCCGCTCGAGCGTCCGCCGCCCGCCCGTCGCAGCGCGTCCACGGTCTCGGAGACGGCCGCGTGGTCGGCCACCCGCATGTTCAGCAGCTGGTGGACGCCCATGCGGACGGCCGAGGCGGTGCGCGGGTCGAGATCGGCGGGATGTCTGTCCGCCGCCGCCTCCGCGACCGCATCGTAGAGGCCGAGGCCGCGCAGCGTCCCGTACGTCAGTTCGGTCGCGAGAGACGCGTCCCGTGGGTCCAGTCCCGCGTCCCGCAGGCGCGCGGGCAGCAGGAGGTTCGCGTACGCGTCCGCCTCATCGACTTCGGTCAGGACGCCCAGGGCCACGTCCCGTGCCGATCGCCGCTCAGGCTCCCGTCGCCGAGGTCCCCCTCCGGCTCTGCTCTGCTTCCCGCTCCTGCGCTCACTCATCATGGCCTCCCGCTCTGCTCATCGTCGTCGCCGAGGTCGAAGACGGCGTCCGGTCTGCCGCGCAGGAAATCGGAGGCGTCCATCATCGGCCTGCCGAAGGGCTGGATGCCGGCCACCCGCACGGCCCCGTCGCCCGTGCCCAGGACGACTCCGTCCTCGGTCGCGGCGATCTCGCCCGGGCGGGGCGCGATGTCCCCGGGTCGGGCCTCCGAGAGTCCCGCGATCTTGGTCCGCCGGCCCTCGATCGTCGCCCAGGCACCGGGAGAGGGCGACACGCCCCGGAAGCGGCCCAGGACCTCTGCGGCCGGGCGGGACAGGTCGAGCCGAGCCTCATCGGGATCGATCTTCGCCGCGTGGCTCGCGTCGCCGGCCTGCGGGGTCAGGTGGAAATCCCCCGTCGCGAGGCGGCTGAACGCAGACCGGAGGAGTCCTGCGCCCTGTTCCGCATAGGAGGCGAGCACGGAGCCCGCATCGGCGGCCGGCAGGTCGAGGGAGCGCTGCAGAAGCACGGGTCCGGTGTCCATCCCCTCATCGATCTGGAAGACGGTGAGCCCGGAGTGCGTGCGTCCGTCCATGAGGGCGCGCTGCACGGGTGCCGCACCGCGATACTGCGGCAGCAGCGAGAAGTGCAGGTTGAACCAGCCGAGCCGGGACGTCGCCAGAGCGCGGGGACCGGCGATCGCGCCGAATGCGACGACGGCTACGGCATCGGCATGGAGCTCTTCGAGCCGCTCCAGCACGTCGCCGCGCAGGCGCGCCGCCTCCAGGATCGGCAGGCCGAGCTCCTGGGCCCGGTGCTTGACGGGGCTGGGCGTCAGGACGCGCCTGCGCCCGACGGGAGCGTCCGGCCGGGTCAGCACGCTCACGATCTCGTGGTCGGCATGCAGGGCATCAAGGGACGGGACTGCGGCGGGCGGGGTACCGGCGAAGACGATTCTCACGACGGACAGTCTAGGGCCGCGGCAGTCTCAGAGCGCGCTGACCGGGTCCAGGACGTGCCGGACCACGTCCGCACCGGTCGCGGACCGGTGCACGGCGATCGTCCGCAGCGCTGCGGAGACCGCGGTGGAGTCCGTCAGCCCGAAGGCGAGCAGACGCGTGTGCGCGTCGTCCTCGCCGTCCTCGACGAGCAGCGGTGAGAGGATGCCCTCTCCGAGCTCTGCGGTCAGCCGGCCGAGCACGTCGAGGACCTCGCGGCGCGGACCGGTGAGGCGCAGGGTCCGCACGACCGGAGGCAGCCGTGTCGAGCGTCGGTCCGCGAGCTCGGCGTGTGCGAAGCGGACCGGGTCGAAGGTCTGGAGCACGCGCACGACGATGTCCGTGTCGTCGAGCACCAGCGCGCGGCCGCCGTCCGCGGACGCCCGGACCAGTGCGAGGGCCCGCAGTCGGCGCGCGATGGCGCGTCCCACCCCGTCCAGGCCGGGCCCGGGCCAGAGGGAGTCGAGCAGCACCGCCGCGGCGTAGCCCCCCTCCGCATACGGCTCCGCCCCCGTCGTCGCGACGACGACGGCCTGCTGAGGGCCGACCGACCCCACGATGTCCTCTCCGCCGGAGCGGATGACCGGCACGTCGGCGAACGCGCGCTGCAGTTCCTCCACCGTGCGCTCGAGGCCGCGGACGACCGCGCGCACCCGGGTCGCTCCGCAGCGCTGGCACGGGCAGCGTTCCTCGCGCAGACCGCACCCGGCGCACGCGAACGGCCCTCCGGCCCCGGCGGCGGACAGCTTCCGACCGCACTGCGGACAGTCCAGCAGATCACCGCACCGTGCGCAGGCGACGACGGGGAGGTAGCCGGCACGCGGCACCTGGACGAGCACCGGGCCGTGAGCGGTCTCACGCCTGCTGCGTCCCAGCGCCCCCCGCAGCACCTCGAACGCCTCCGGCGGCATACGCTCTGGAGCCCCGTCGGCGTGGGGCAGCAGGACGAGCGGGGCCGTCATCCTGCGGTCCTCGCGGGCCATGTCGATCGACCCCACCCAGCCGGACTCGACCAGGCGCTGCACTTCGACGGTGCGCGTGTGGTCGAGCAGGAGCAGCGCCGCACCGGTCTGGCGCACGCGCACGAGGCAGGTCTCGCGGGCATGCGGGTAGGGCGCGCGCTGCTCGGCGTAGTGGTCGCTGCCGTCATCCATGAGGAGGACGAGCGCCAGATCGTCGAGGGGCGCGAAGGCGGCGGCACGCGTGCCGATCACCAGGCGGGCCGCGCCGCCGTGGGCCCGGACCCACGCGGACCATCGTGCCTGCGGCCCCTGATCCGCCGACAGGCGGACGGTATGGGGCGCCAGGGGTCCGAGCCGGGCGGACAGCGCGTCGAGCTCGCGGTGGTCGGGCACCAGCCAGAGGACTGACCGGCCCGCGGCCACCGCGATCGCCGCTGCCCGCAGCCCCGCACTGATCCACCCGGTGCCCGGCTCGCCCCCCGGAGTCAGCGCGTACGCGGCGCGGGGGCCGTCCTGGTCCGTGTCGTCCTGGACCGTGTCGTCCTGGTCCGTGTCGACGGCTGTCGGGCTGAGCCACTCCGACAGTGCCGCGAGATAGACCTCATACGACGCGGGCGCTCCGGACGGCACCGGGAACTCGTCGGGTCCCGGCACCGGCGGAGGCTCCTCGTGGTGATGGGCGACGGCGGTGAGCGCCGTGCGCTCCCCGGCTGCATGGCGGGGCGGCACTGCGAGCCGCAGGACATCCGGCAGCGACCCCGCCCAGCGGTCCGCGACCTCGCGCACCAGCGGCATGAGCCGGTCGTCAGCCACCGGCAGCGGCGAGACCACGCGCTCGAGCGGAGCGATCTCCCCCGCCACGTCCGTGTCCGCAGCACGCGCCAGGAGGAAGCCGGAGACGAGACGACCGGAGAAGCGGACGCGGACACGCACGCCGGGGACGGCCTCGGCGTCCTGTGCCTGTGTCACGCCGTAGTCGAAGGGGCGCGCGAGGTGCGGGACGGCGGTCTCGAGCAGGACGCGCGCGACGGGGCGCGCCGCGGCTGGGGACGCTCCGCCCCGCAGCCTGATTCCCGTGCCGTCCGATGCGGGCTCCCCCTCGCCCAGGAGCGACGGCTGGGAGTCCATCAGCCGACGAGCGCCGCGAGAGCCTCCGCCTTGTCGGTGCGCTCCCACGTGAACGCGTCGCCCGTGCGGCCGAAGTGCCCGTACGTCGCTGTCTGCGAGTAGATGGGGCGGATGAGATCGAGTGCGCGGATGATCTCTGCAGGACGCAGGGGGAAGACCTCGCGGATGGCGGAGGCGATCCGCTCCGGATCCGCCTGCTCCGTGCCGAAGGTCTCGACGTAGAGGCCCACCGGCTCGCTGCGGCCGATCGCGTACGCGACCTGGACCTCCGCGCGCTTCGCGAGGCCTGCGGCCACGACGTTCTTCGCCACCCAGCGCATCGCGTACGCGGCGGAGCGGTCGACCTTCGACGGGTCCTTGCCGGAGAACGCGCCGCCTCCGTGTCGGGCGAACCCGCCGTATGTGTCGACGATGATCTTGCGACCGGTCAGGCCGGCGTCGCCCATCGGGCCGCCGATCACGAAGTCGCCCGCCGGGTTGATGAAGTACTCCGTCCCGGAGGCGTCGAGCGAGAAGTCTGCGAGCACGGGGCCGATCACCGCCTCATGCATGTCCGCGCTCAGCTGGGCGTGCGTGTAGTCCCGGGCGTGCTGGGTGGAGACCACCACTGCTTCGAGGGACACCGCCGATTCGCCGTCGTAGCCGATCGTCACCTGTGTCTTGCCGTCGGGCCGCAGGTGGGGCAGCACACCCTGCTTGCGGACCTGGGACAGCTGCTCCGAGAGGCGGTGTGCGAGGTGGATGGGCAGCGGCATGAGCACGTCCGTGGAATCGTCCGCATACCCGAACATGAGGCCCTGGTCACCGGCGCCCAGGGACGTGCCGTGGTCGGTGTCGTCAGACGTGCCCGAACGACGTTCGTAGGAGGTCGTGATCCCCGCACTGATGTCCGAGGACTGCGCACCGATCGAGACGGAGACACCGCAGCTGTGGCCGTCGAAGCCCTTGTCGGAGGAGTCGTACCCGATGCCGGTGATCGTGTCCCTCACGATGTTCGCCACGTCCGCGTACGCGGAGGAGGTCACCTCACCCGCGACGTGGACGAGCCCCGTCGTCACGAGAGTCTCCACGGCGACCTTCGAGGTCGGATCCTGCCGGAGGAGCTCGTCGAGGACCGCATCGCTGATCTGATCGCAGATCTTGTCGGGATGGCCCTCGGTGACGGATTCGGACGTGAAGTGGCGGAGCTGGGGAGAAGTCACCTGGTGATCCTATCGACTGCGTTCGGCCGCGACTGCGGCGATGACATCCTTCGACACGTCCGCCTTCGACCCCTCGCTGCGTGTCACTTCCTCCGCACCGCCGGTGCCGGCGCGGTAGACGACCACGGCGTTGTCGTCCCTGCCGAAGGCGCGGTCTCCGGAGACGTCGTTGAAGACGAGGAGGTCACAGCCCTTCCGGAGCAGCTTCGCCTGCGCGAGCGACTCCGCTGAGCCGTCGTGCGAACCGGTCTCTGCCGCGAAGCCCACGAGCAGCTGACCCGTGCGGGCGCGTCCGGCATCGCGGAGCTCGACGAGGCCGCGGAGGATGTCAGGGTTCTCGACCAGGGCGATCGTGAGGTCGTCACCCGACTTCTTCATCTTGTGCTCTGCTGCTGCGGCGGGCCGGTAATCGGCGACTGCGGCGGCCATGATGATCACATCGGCGTGGGATGCATGCGCCGCGCACGCCGCCTCGAGCTCTGCTGTGGTGTTCACCTGCTCGACCGCCACAGCGGCGGGGAGCTCTGCGAGCACGCCGGAATCGACGTTCGCAGCGATGAGGGTCGCCTGTGCGCCGGCCGCCGCGGCCGCCGCGACCAGTGCCGCCCCCTGCTTCCCGGAGGAGCGGTTGCCCAGGAAGCGGACGGGATCGAGCGGTTCGCGCGTTCCGCCCGCGCTCACGACGACCGCAGCGCCTGCGAGTGGGCCGTGAGCGCTGGGAGAGTCCTGCGGCCCGGGTGCCGCAGACCGTCCGGTCGCCGCGAGGGCCGTCCGGATGATGTCATCGGGCTCCGGCAGCCGACCGGGACCGGTGTCCGCACCCGTGAGACGGCCGGAGGCCGGTTCGATGACAGTCCACCCGCGGGCGCGCAGCGCTGCCACGTTGTCGACCGTCGCGGCGTTGAACCACATCTCCGTATGCATGGCGGGCGCGACGACCACGGGACACGTGGCCGTGAGAAGTGTGGCGGTGAGGAGGTCATCGGCCATGCCTCCGCGTGCGCGGGCCAGCAGATCCGCGGTCGCCGGGGCGACGACGACCAGATCCGCCTCGTGCCCGATCCGCACGTGCTCCACGTTCTCGACGCCCTCGAACACGGTGGTGGAGACGGGTTCGCCGCTCAGTGCCTCCCACGTGGGAGCACCCACGAAGCGGAGCGCGGCCTCGGTCGGCACCACGCGCACGGCATGGCCGCGCTCGCGCAGGCCCCGGAGCACATGTGCGGCCTTGTACGCCGCGATGCCCCCGGTCACACCGAGGACGACCCTCATTCCGTGCCGGCCTCCGGTGCGGGCTCCTCAGAGATCGGAGACGCGAACGCGTCGGCGCCGAACGCCTCGTCGTAGGCGAAGTTGTGGGGGTGCTCGATGTCCGCCACCGGAGCGAAGTCGGCCTCCGTGGGCTCACGCATGATGAGCTTGCCCTCGTGGATCTCGCGCAGTGCGATCGACAGCGACTTCTCGTTCGCCTCAGGCGTGACGAGCGGCCCCACGTTCTCGAGCAGGCCCTCCTGCAGCTGTGCGTAGTACGAGTTGATCTGGCGGGCGCGGCGCGAGCTCTGGACCACGAGCTCGTACTTCGAATCCGTCACGGCGAGCAGGTCGTCGATCGGCGGGAAGGTGATTCCCTCGGGTGTGTGTACCACTGACTCTCCCTCTGGTTCGGGTGCGCGCACGACCGTCGGGCCGTGCGGTGAATGGGTGTGCCGACCCTAGGCGGGTCGGGAGACTCCCATCAAGTCTACTAGCTCCTCCGCGGCTCGATGCACATCGTGGTTGACGATGGTGACATCGAACTCGGCCTCGGCGGCGAGCTCCTGCTCCGCGGTCGCGAGCCTGCGCTGCTGCTCCACCGTCGATTCCGTTCCCCGTCCCACGAGACGGCGCACCAGCTCGTCCCATGTGGGCGGTGCCAGGAACACGAACAGGGCGTCGGGCATCGCCTCACGCACCTGCCGTGCTCCCTGGAGGTCGATCTCGAGAAGGGGCGAGCCCCCGGCCGCGATCTGCTCATCGACGGGACCGCGCGGCGTGCCGTAGCGGTTGCGTCCGTGGACCACCGCGTACTCGAGCAGCTCGCCCTCGGCGATCATCCGGTCGAACTGCTCATCGCTCACGAATCGGTAGTGCACGCCGTCGACCTCCCCCGGGCGTGGGGCGCGTGTCGTCGCCGACACGGAGAACCAGACGTCCGGGAACGCCTCGCGGACACGCGCACTCACGGTGCCCTTGCCGACGGCGGTCGGACCCGCGAGGACGGTGAGGCGGCTCATCCGGCGAAGCGGTCCAGCAGAGCGGCGCGCTGGTGCACACCCAGCCCCTTGATGCGACGTGAGGCTGCGATGCCGAACTCCTCCATGAGTGCTGTCGCACGACGGTCGCCCACACCCGGAAGGGAGCGCAGGAGGTCGTGGACCTTCATCTTGCTGAGAGATTCGTCTGCCGCTGCTCTCTCGAGCACAGCGGCAAGAGTCGTCTCACCGTTCTTCAGGGCCGCCTTGACCTCGGCGCGCGCCTGTCTGGCTGCGAACGCCTTGTCGAGGGCGGCTTCCCTCTCCTGCGGGGTCAGCTGCGGAAGTGCCACGGCAGTGTCTCCTCGTCCGGGGGTCCGGTGAGCCTCCGCCTGGAGGCTCTCGTCGGCTCAGTCTACGCCGAGGCCCCCCAGGAGTTCACCTGTGAGTTCCGCGATCCTCCCGGTCAGGGCCTCGGTGGACGGACCTGCGGAGCTCACTCCGCGCGACGCGTTCACGAGGAGACGGCGATCTCGGGCGATCGGACCGAAGAGCGCGAGCAGGTCCGCTGCACCCGCTCCCTGCGCGCCGTACCCCGGCGTGAGGATGGGCCCGGGGAACGATCCGAGGTCGATGCCGAGGTCGTCCGCGGCGGATCCGATCGTCGCGCCGACGACGGCTCCGATGCGTCCCGGGCGTGTCGCAGACGCCTCTGCCGCGTCCCGCAGGATCGCGCCGCCCACGGATTCTCCGTCCGCACCGCGGGCGTGCTGGACGTCCGGGCCGGAGGGATTCGACGTCAGCGCCAGCACGAAGGCCATCGCGTCCTCGTCGTCGAGCAGGTCGAGCACAGGTGCGAGCGAGCCGAAGCCCAGGTAGGGCGAGACCGTCACCGCATCCGCCCGCAGCGGCGATCCGCGTCGCACCCACGCGGAGGCGTAGCCCGACATCGTCGAGCCGATGTCCCCGCGCTTCGCATCCGCGATGGTGAACAGTCCGGCGCCCCGGGCGTCGGCCAGGACCTCTTCGAGGACCGCGAAGCCCGCGGACCCGAACCGCTCGAAGAGAGCGACCTGCGGCTTCACGATGCGTGCCGGGGAGGCTGCGACGGCGGTGAGGACCCGGTCGGCGAAGGCGCGAGCACCCGCTGCCGTGTCCTCGAGGCCCCACGCCGCGAGCTCGCCCGCGTGGGGATCGATCCCCACGCAGAGCGGGCTCCCCGCGAGTGCGGCGCTCAGCCGGTCAGGGACCGATGTCACGCCCAGTCCTGCAGAGAGCGGACATCCGTCGTCTCCGTCTGGAGCGATTCGATCGCGGACACCGCGGCAGACAGCTCGTCGGCCGTTGTGAGCAGAGGCGTGTTCGACACGGTGGCGGCGGCACGGATCTCATAGCCGTCCGCGCGCTCTTCCCGACCTCCCGGCACGTTGACCACGAGGTCGAACTCGCGCTCCACGATCCGGTCGAGCGCCGACTTCTCGTCGCCCGCGGTCTCGAAGTGCTTGCGGACCGTCTCCGCGGCGATGCCGTACCGCGACAGGACCGCGGCCGTGCCGGCCGTCGCGACGATCGTGAAGCCCATGTCGGTGAGCAGCTTGACGGGCAAGATCAGCGCCCGCTTGTCCCGATCGGCCACGGACACGAAGACGGTGCCGGACGTGGGCAGAGCGGTGGATGCGCCGAGCATCGCCTTGGCGAACGCGCGCGGGAAGTCCCGGTCGATTCCCATGACCTCACCCGTCGATCGCATCTCCGGTCCGAGGATCGAGTCGATCGACCGGCCGTCGACCGTGCGGAAGCGGCGGAACGGGAGGACCGCCTCCTTCACCGCGATGGGGTGGTCCGGGGGCAGCCGGGATCCGTCGCCCTCGAGCGGGAGCAGGGTGCCGCGCATATCGGCGATGGTCCGGCCCACAGCGACGAGCGCCGCGGCCTTCGCGAGCTGCGTGCCGGTCCCCTTGGAGATGAAGGGCACGGTCCGCGACGCGCGAGGGTTCGCCTCGATGACGTAGAGCACGTCCGCCGCGAGGGCGAACTGGATGTTCAGCAGTCCGCGCACGCCGGTGCCGTCGGCGATCCCGGCCGTGGCAGCGCGCACACGTTCGAGCACCGCCTCGCCCAGCGTCAGCGGCGGCAGGACGCACGCGGAGTCACCGGAGTGGATGCCGGCCTCCTCGATGTGCTCCATGATGCCGCCGATGAACACCTCTTCGCCGTCGTACAGGGCATCGACGTCGATCTCGATCGCGTCCTCGAGGAAGCGGTCGACGAGCACCGGCCTGTCGATCGAGACCTCTGTCGCGGTCTCCATGTATCCGAGCAGCTGCTCCGCGTCGTAGACGATCTGCATGCCCCGACCGCCGAGGACGTACGAGGGGCGCACCAGCACCGGATAGCCGATGCGGTCCGCGGTCTCCACCGCCTCCGCGTACGTCGTGGCCGTGCCGTGCTGCGGGGCCTGCAGGCCGGCCGCGGCGAGCACCTGGCCGAACTCACCGCGATCCTCTGCCAGATCGATGGCCTCGGGCTGTGTGCCGAGCACCGGCACTCCCGCGGCCTTGAGGTCCGCGGCCAGTCCCAGGGGCGTCTGGCCGCCCAGGGTGCACACGACCCCCGCGACGGGACCCGCGGCCGATTCCGCGGCGTAGACCTCCATCACGTCCTCGAACGTGAGCGGTTCGAAGTACAGGCGGTCAGCGGTGTCGTAGTCCGTCGAGACGGTCTCCGGGTTGCAGTTCACCATGACCGTCTCGTAGCCGGCCTCGCCCAGTGCCATCGTCGCGTGGACGCACGAGTAGTCGAACTCGATCCCCTGACCGATCCGGTTGGGGCCGGAGCCCAGGATGATGACGGCCTCGCGCTCGCGGGGCAGCACCTCCGACTCCTCCTCGTAGCTCGAGTAGTGGTACGGAGTGCGGGCCTCGAACTCGCCGGCACACGTATCGACCGTCTTGTAGACGGGGCGCACGGCCAGAGCGTGGCGCACGCCGCGGACGACCGTCTCATCCATCGAGCGGAGCACGGCGATCTGATGATCCGAGAGCCCGGTCTCCTTCGCGAGCACCAGGAGCTCCTGCGTGAGCGAGCCCGCGCCCGCGACCTCGTCGGCGACCTCCTGGAGCTGGAGGATCTGGTCGAGGTACCAGGGGTCGATCCAGCTGGCCTCGAACACGTCTTCGATGGACATCCCCGAGGCCAGTGCCAGGCGGACCGAGTGGATGCGGTCCGCGGTGGGGTGGGCGAGTCTCGCGATGATGTCCTCGCGCACCTGCTCATCGGACAGGTCCACGCGGGCAGAGAAGTCGAATTCGGCTGCCGACTGCTCGAGCGACCGCATGGCCTTGAGCAGCGCCTGGCCGAAGTTGCGGCCCAGCGCCATGACTTCCCCGACGCTCTTCATGGTCGTCGTCAGCGTGGGGTCCGCCGCGGGGAACTTCTCGAATGCGAAGCGCGGGATCTTCACGACGACGTAGTCGAGTGCGGGCTCGAACGACGCCGGGGTGACTTCGGTGATGTCGTTGGGGATCTCGTCCAGCGTGTATCCGACGGCGAGCTTCGCGGCGATCTTGGCGATCGGGAAGCCTGTCGCCTTGGAGGCCAGCGCCGATGAGCGGGAGACGCGCGGGTTCATCTCGATGACGATGATCCGACCCGTCCTGGGATCGACCGCGTACTGGATGTTGCAGCCGCCCGTCTCGACGCCGACCTCGCGGATGACGGCGATGCCGATGTCCCGCATCTGCTGGTATTCGCGGTCCGTGAGGGTGAGGGACGGGGCCACGGTGATCGAGTCGCCGGTGTGCACGCCGACCGGGTCGACGTTCTCGATCGAACAGATGACCACGACGTTGTCGTTGCGGTCGCGCATGAGCTCGAGTTCGTACTCCTTCCACCCGAGGATGCTCTCCTCGAGCAGCACCTCGTTGGTGATGGAGTCGTGCAGACCGTCGCCCGCGATGCGGTGGAGGTCGGCCTCGTTGTAGGCGAGTCCCGAGCCCAGACCGCCCATCGTGAAGGACGGGCGGACCACGAGCGGGTAGCCGAGCTCCTCCGCACCCGCGATGACCTCGTCCATGGACTGGCAGATCAGCGAGCGGGCGGATTCGCCGCCGACGGATTCGACGACGTCCTTGAACTTCTGGCGGTCCTCGCCGCGCTGGATCGCCTCGACGTCGGCGCCGATGAGCTCGACGCCGTACTTCTCGAGGACACCCGATTCGTGGAGGGCGATCGCGGCATTGAGCGCGGTCTGCCCGCCGAGGGTCGGCAGCAGCGCGTCCGGCCTCTCCTTCGCGATGATCGACTCGATGACGTCGGGATCGATCGGCTCGACGTACGTGGCGTCAGCGATCTCCGGGTCGGTCATGATCGTCGCGGGGTTGGAGTTCACGAGGATGACGCGGAGCCCCTCGCTGGTCAGGACGCGGCAGGCCTGCGTCCCGGAGTAGTCGAACTCGCATGCCTGGCCGATGACGATGGGTCCTGAGCCGATGACGAGTACTGATGTGAGGTCGTCTCTGATGGGCACTTCTTGGGTCTCCTTGTGCGTCTCAGGCGCGGGTTGCGGTCCGGCGGACGGCCATCATGTCCGCGAAGCGGTCGAACAGACCTCGCGAATCATGGGGACCGGCGGCGGATTCGGGGTGGAACTGGACGGAGAACGCCGGGATGTCGAGGCATACGAGGCCCTCGACGACGCGGTCGTTGAGGCCGATGTGGCTGACCTGGACGCGACCGAACGACTCCTGTGGAGCGGTGACCGGATCGCCGACGGGTGCGTCGACGGCGAAGCCGTGGTTCTGGGACGTGATCTCGACTCTGCCGGTGGCGACGTCCAGCACCGGCTGGTTGGCGCCGCGGTGGCCGAATGTGAGCTTGTAGGTGCCGAAGCCCAGTGCTCTGCCCAGCAGCTGATTGCCGAAGCAGATGCCGAAGAACGGGATCCCGGCGCCGAGCACGCGGCGGATGACGTCGACCTCATGGTCGGAGGCTGCGGGGTCGCCGGGCCCGTTGGAGAAGAACACCCCGTCGGGGTCCATCGCCGCGACCTCGTCGAACGGGGTCGCGGCGGGCACGACGTGCACCTCGATCCCCCGTTCCGCGAGCAGCTCGGGAGTCGACGACTTGATGCCGAGGTCGTACGCGACCACTGTGAGCCGCTTCTCCCCCACGGCCGGGACGGTGTAGGCCTCGGCGGTCGTGACCCTGTCGACGAGTCGGGACCCCGCCATGGGCGCTGTGCCGCGCACCGCGGCGAGCCGCGCGGCATCGTCCAGCTGGAGCTCGTCGCCGGAGAAGATCCCGGCGCGCATCGCTCCCCGATCGCGCAGATGGCGCGTGAGGGCACGAGTGTCGACGCCGCTGATGCCGACGATCCCGCGGCGACTCAGTCGGTCCTCCAGGCTCTCCGTCGCGCGCCAGCTGGAGACGCGTCGGGAGGCGTCGCGGACGACGTATCCGCTCACCCAGTACCCGTCCGACTCGTCGTCCTCGTCGTTGACCCCGGTGTTGCCGATGTGGGGTGCGGTCTGGACGACGATCTGACCGTAGTAGGACGGGTCGGTGAGCGTCTCCTGGTAACCGGTCATACCTGTGGCGAAGACGGCTTCGCCCACGGTTCGGCCAGTCGCACCGTATGCACGGCCCCGGAAGGTTCGGCCGTCCTCGAGTACGAGCACGGCGGGTGGACGTGAGAGCAGGGACATGTCAGTCCTCCTCGATCTGGCGGCGGATGGAAGTGATGAGTGGCGTGCGGGCGTCGGCGGCGCGTGTGCGGAAGCCCGATTCGAGGGCTGTGCCGCCGAGCGTCCAGCCGATGACCACGAGGCCGTCGGGTTCGACGAATTTGCCGATCATCCCCTGCGAGCTGCGGACGCCGGTGACGTCCGCCCAGGGGATGAGGAGGTCGCCGGTGCCGGCACGATCGATGACGATGCCCGCATCGGTCACGACGACGTCTGCGGAGGTCCGCAGGCCCAGGCCGTGCACGGCGATGCGATCGTACGGGTCACCGGCGGCGGTGGTCGCGACGTACATGCCGTCGACCGGTCCGTGGATGACGGGGGTGCCCTCGAGAGGGCGTGCGGGCGCGGGGACCCCTGCCTGGGCCGCCGTCCTCTGCGCCCATCCTCGCCGCATGAGCAGGAAGACGACGACGACGACGAGCAGGAGCGCGAGCGCTGGGATCAGTCGTTCCATGGTCCCGCCTCCGTGAACGCCAGTGGTGCGCCGAGCGCCCCCGCCGCATACACGCGCTGGCCGAAGAGGAACGTGTCCACGATCCGCGTCCCCAGTGTCCGTCCGCGGAACGGGCTGTTCCGCCCCATCGTCGCGTGCAGGTCCGGATCGACGGTGTGTGCCGCGTCCTGTTCGACGAGCACCAGGTTGGCCCCGGTGCCGATCTGCAGCGAGCCGTGATGCGTGAGTCCGGCGATCTGAGCAGGGCGGGCACTCATGACCCGAGCGAGGTCGGAGGCGGAGAAGTCGAGGTCCGCCATCGCGTGCGCGACGACGGGCAGGGCGGTCTCCATGCCGACCATCCCCATGGCTGCGGCGGTCCATTCCACGCACTTGTGCTCCGCCGGATGCGGGGCGTGGTCGGTGCCCACGACGTCGATCGTCCCGTCGGCCAGTGCGGCACGCAGTGCGTGGACGTCCTCCTCCGTGCGCAGCGGGGGGTTCACCTTGAAGACGGGGTCGTAGCTGCGCACCTCCTCATCCGTGAGGATCAGGTGGTGCGGGGTCACCTCAGCCGTGACCCGGATCCCGCGGGCCTTCGCCCAGCGGATGAGTTCGACGCTGCCGGCGGTCGAGACGTGGCAGACGTGCAGGCGCGACCCGACGTGTTCAGCGAGCAGGACGTCGCGGGCGATGATCGATTCCTCCGCCACCGCGGGCCAGCCGGGGAGTCCGAGCTGCGCGCTCACGGCGCCCTCGTTCATCTGCGCGCCCTCCGTCAGACGCGGTTCCTGCGCATGCTGCGCGATGATCCCGTCGAACGCCTTCACGTACTCGAGGGCCCGCCGCATGACGAGGGGGTCCCAGACGCAGTGCCCGTCATCGGAGAACATCCGCACCCGGGCCCCGGAGTCGGCCATCGCACCGAGCTCCGCGAGCGTCGAGCCCTCGAGCCCGACGGTCACCGCGCCGACGGGGACGACCTGGGTGAAGCCCGCGGCGCGACCCAGCCTGTGGACCTGTTCGACGACTCCTGCGGTGTCTGCGACGGGCGAGGTGTTCGCCATCGCGTGGACAGCCGTGTAGCCGCCCGCAGCCGCTGCGCGGGAGCCGGTGAGGACGGTCTCCGCGTCCTCCCGCCCCGGCTCTCGCAGGTGCGTGTGCATGTCGACGAGGCCGGGCAGCGCGAGCAGTCCGTCGGCATCGATCACCGTGGAGGGGGACACCGCATCGGCGGGGTCGGCGAAGAGCCCGTCGACGATCGCGATGTCGCCGCGGGTGCCGTCCGGCATCCGTGCGGCACGGATGAGTGTGGAGTTCACGACTGTCCTTCCCGACCGCCTGCGGCGGCCGACTGTCCGGTGAGGAGGCGGTAGAGCACGCTCATGCGCACGCTCACGCCGTTCGCGACCTGGTCGAGCACGACCGCCCGTGGGGAATCAGCGGCTGCCGCACCGATCTCGAATCCCCGGTTCATGGGGCCCGGGTGCATGATCGCGCAGTGCGCCGGGAGCGCGCGGGCCCGGGTGTCCGTGAGCCCCCACCTGCGGGCGTACTCCCGTGCCGTGGGGAAGAACGCCTGCTGCATGCGCTCCTGCTGCACGCGAAGCATCATGACCACGTCGAAGGAGTGCTCTGCGATGGCCGCGTCGAGGTCGTACGCGATGTCGCACTGCCAGGTGTCCGCCCCGATGGGGAGCAGGGTGGGCGGGGCGATGAGCACGACGCGCGCTCCCAGGGTCGTGAGCAGATGCACGTTGGAGCGTGCGACGCGTGAGTGGAGGATGTCTCCGACGATCCCCACGACCGCGCCGTCCAGCGCCAGACCCCGAGCGCCGTCCGCCGGACCCGATGCGGGGAGTCCGGCGAGCACCCGGCGAAGGGTGAAGGCGTCGAGGAGCGCCTGCGTCGGGTGCTCATGCGTCCCGTCACCCGCGTTCACCACGGGGGCGTCGATCCAGCCGGAGGTGGCCAGCCGGTGGGGTGCCCCCGACCCGCTGTGACGGATGACGACTCCGTCCGCTCCCATCGCAGAGAGCGTCTGAGCGGTGTCCTGGAGGCTCTCCCCCTTGGACACGGACGAGCCCTTCGCGGAGAAGGTGATGACATCGGCTGACAGGCGCTTCGCCGCGGCTTCGAAGGAGATCCGGGTCCGGGTCGAGTCCTCGAAGAAGAGGTTGACCACTGTGAGGCCCCGGAGCACCGGCAGCTTCTTCACCTCACGCGTGGAGACGAGGCTCATCTCCTCCGCTGTGTCGAGCAGCTCGATCGCCTCGATGCGCGAGAGGTCTGCGGTGGACAGCAGGTGCTTCATGGTGCCTCCCCCTGCGCGGAGTCGCCCGACGTCCCGTCCGTGTCCGGACCGGTGATCGTCACGGCGTCCGCGCCGTCGATCTCGCGCACGCGCACGCCCACCCGTTCGTCGAGCGCGCTGGGGATGTTCTTCCCGACGTGGTCTGCGCGGATCGGCAGCCGCCGATGACCGCGGTCCACGAGCACTGCGAGGCGCACCGCCTCCGGGCGGCCGATCGCAGAGACCGCATCGAGCGCCGCACGGACGGAGCGGCCGGAGAACAGGACGTCGTCGACGAGGACGACCGTCCGTCCGTCGATGGTGCCGCCGGGGATGTGCGTGGGTTCCGCGGACCGCAGACGCCCCGACCGCAGATCATCGCGGTGCATCGTGATGTCGAGCGCACCGGCGAGGGCGGACGCGTCGGCGTTCGGCTCGATACGGGCGATCGCCTCTGCGAGGCGAGCGGCCAGTGGCACGCCGCGGGTCGGGACGCCGAGGAGCACGAGGCCTCCGGGCCCCTTGTTCGCCTCGAGCACTTCGTGCGCGATGCGGGTGAGCGCGCGATGGATCTCAGGCCCATCGAGCACGGTTCGCTGCTTCATCTGTGTTCCTTCCCCGTCTCTCCGGACGGCGTTAAAGGATTCGCTGTGGACGCCCTACGAGTCTAGCCCTGCGATGCGGGACAGGACGCCGGACACGTAGGTGGCCGATTCGTCCGTGGAGAAGTCCCGTGCGAGCGCTTGGGCCTCACTGATCGCCACCGGGGAGTCGATGTCCGCGTTGTGCAGGATCTCCCATGACGCGAGCCTGAGGATCGCGCGGTCGACCGCGGGCATCCGCTCGAGCGTCCAGCCGCGCGCGTAGGTGCGGATCAGGTCGTCGATCTCGTCGCGGTGCGCACTCACACCATCGACGATCTCCACGGCATACGCCTTCATCGGGTAGTCGGGATCGCTGGAGCGAAGCGGCACGAGATCGCCGATCTCGATGCTGCGCGCCTCCGACTCGAAGAGCAGTTCGAGCGCCCGGCGGCGGGCGCGGGTGCGTGCACTCACTCCTTGACGCGGCCCAGGTAGTCACCGTTGCGGGTGTCGACGCGGACCCTCACGCCCTCGTCGAGGAACAGCGGAACCTGGATCTCCAGTCCCGTCTCCACCGTCGCCGGCTTCGTGCCTCCGGACGAGCGGTCGCCCTGCAGTCCCGGCTCCGTGTGGGTGATGGTCATCTCGACAGCCGGGGGCAGCTCGACGTACAGCGGGGTGCCGTCGTGGAAGGCGACCTGGAGCTGCTGGTTCTCGAGGATGTAGTTCGACGCATCGCCCACGAGCTGCGGGGAGAGCATGACCTGCTCGTAGTCGGACGAATCCATGAACACGTAGTCGGTGCCGTCGTGGTAGAGGTACTGCATGTCGCGGCGGTCCACGTTCGCGGTCTCGACCTTGGTGCCCGCGTTGAAGGTCTTGTCGATGGTCTTGCCGCTCATGACGTTCTTGATCTTCGTGCGCACGAACGCCGGGCCCTTGCCGGGCTTCACGTGGAGGAACTCCTGGACCTGCCAGAGCTGTCCCTCGAGGTTGAGCACCATGCCGTTCTTCAGGTCGTTGGTCGTTGCCACAGATCGTGTCCTTTGCGTTGAGTGCGTGAGCCGCGCGCGTGCGCGGATCGAGTGTAGCAAGGCGGGCGGCGCCCTCCGTGCGGGGAGCCGGTCAGAGCGAGACGGGCCCCAGTGTGGTGGTGGGCGACTGCTCGCCGATCTCCTGGTAGGCGGCGAAGAGGATCGCGTCGTCCGGGACTTCGGCCACGACCGGCTCGCTCACATCGTCGAGCAGGACGAACCGGAGGATCGTCCCGCGGGCCTTCTTGTCCCGGCGCATCGTCTCGAGCAGCTGGGGCCAGCGATCGCCCCGGTACCCGACGGGCAGTCCGAGCTTCGCGAGCACGCTCCGATGACGGTCCACGACCTCGGAGTCCAGGCTGCGCAGCATCGCGGACAGTTCGGCCGCGAACACCATCCCCACAGCCACTGCAGCGCCATGGCGCCACTGGTAGCGCTCATTGCGCTCGATCGCGTGGGCGAGCGTGTGTCCGTAGTTGAGGATCTCCCGGCGTCCTGACTCCCGGAAGTCCTCGGACACGACGGCGGCCTTGACCCGCACCGCCCGCTCGATCACCTCGCGCAGGACCGGGGAGTCGTGACGTGCGAGCTCGTCCCGCGGGTGGGTCTCGATGAGATCGAGGATCGCCGGGTCCGCGATGAAGCCGCACTTCACCGCTTCCGCGAGCCCCGTGAAGAGTTCGTTCTCCGGCAGCGTCTGGAGGGTGTCCGTGTCGATGAGGACCGCCGACGGAGAGTGGAAGGCGCCGACGAGGTTCTTCCCCTCCGAGGTGTTGATCGCGGTCTTGCCGCCCACAGCGGCATCGATCATGCCGAGCACGGTCGTCGGGATGTTGATGTACTTGATGCCGCGCAGCCAGGTGGCGGCGACGAATCCGCCGACGTCCGTCACGGCCCCGCCGCCGACATTCACGATCGCATCCGTCCGCGTGAAGTCCGACTGCCCGAGGATCTGCCAGCAGAAGCCTGCCACCTGCAGGTGCTTCGCCTCTTCAGCGTCCGGGATCTCCGCACTGACGGCTTCGAAGCCGGCTTCGGAGAGCTCATCGCGGACGACCTCCCCCGTGCTGCGCAGCGCACGGGGATGGATGACCAGCACGCGGTGCGTGCGGCCCCCGAGCAGGGCGGGGAGCTCTCCCAGGAGCCCGCGGCCGAACACGATGGAGGTGCCCGTCTCCCCCGTGATCTCCAGGGTGGTGCGTTCGGTCATGCCTCTGTCCTCCTGTCGGCCCCGTCGGGGCCGTGTTCGGTTCCCTCGTGTGGAGGGGTGTCCTGGTAGCGGGCGTACTCCTCTGCCCGCTGCAGACCTGTGAGCACGTCGACGATCCGGTTGACGACCGTCGACGGGGGCCCGTGGGAGGCCGCCACCTGTGCGGTCGCGACCTCATCGTAGAGGGGTCTCCGGTCATCGACGATCGCCCGCCACCGTGCCACGGGATCGTCGTCGCCGGCCAGCAGCGGGCGGCTCGAGCCGCCCAATCGCAGCGCCGCGGTCTCGTCGTCGATCTCGATCCCGATGACCTTGAGTGCAGGATGCCGCAGCTGCGCGCGGGTGCCGCTGTTGAGGATCGCGCCGCCGCCCAGCGACACGACCGCGGGTTCGTCCAGCAGTCGGCGCAGCGTCCGTCTGACGACCTCGCGCTCGATCTCCCGGAACCGCGGTTCGCCGCGATCAGCGAAGATCTCCGGGATCGGGCCGTGGGCCGAGACGATCTGGGCGTCGGTGTCGTACAGCGGCAGTCCGAGCCGGGCTCCGAGCAGCCGTCCGATGGTCGACTTCCCGGCCGCAGGGGGCCCGATCAGCACGATCCGGGCGCCGGACGCGGGAGCTGGGTCGAGCGGTGGGGCCGGGCGGGGAAGCGGAGCCTCCTCCGGCACCATCACTGACCGCACCTCATTCCGCGCTCAGCGGCAGCGCATCACGGTAGGTGCGGATATTGCGGTCCACCTCCGCGACGGAATCGCCGCCGAACTTCTCCAGCACCGCCTGCGCGAGGACCAGCGCGACCATCGACTCGGCGACCACGCCCGCCGCCGGAACGGCGCACACATCGGAGCGCTGGTGGTGTGCGCTCGAGGCTTCGCCGGTGGCGACGTCCACGGTCTTCAGCGCACGCGGGACGGTGGCGATGGGCTTCATCCCGGCGCGCACGCGCAGGGGTCCGCCGGTCGACATGCCGCCCTCGACGCCGCCTGACCGGTCGCTCAGACGACGGACGCCGCCGGGTGCCGGCTCCATCTCGTCGTGGGCTGCGGAGCCGCGCCGACGGGTCGTTTCGAATCCGTCACCCAGTTCGACGCCCTTGATCGCCTGGATGCCCATGAGCGCCCCCGCGAGTCGGGAGTCCAGGCGGCGGTCGCCGTGGACGAATGACCCCAGGCCGGGCGGCAGCCCGTCCGCGATGACCTCGACGACCCCGCCCAGCGTGTCACCGGCACGACGCGCATCGTCGACCTCAGCGACCATCCGTGCGGACAGCTCGGAGTCGAAGCAGCGCATCGGGTCCGCGTCGAGTGCTTCGACGTCGTCGGCCGATGGGATGACAGCGTCCCGCTCGCCCTCGACCGGACCGATCGCGACGGTGTGGGAGACCATACGGATCCCGAGTTCGGCCAGCAGCGCCTGGGCGACGGTGCCGAGCGCGACGCGCGTCGCCGTCTCACGGGCGGAGGCGCGCTCCAGCACGGGCCGGGACTCGTCGAACGCGTACTTCTGCATGCCGACGAAGTCCGCGTGGCCCGGACGGGGACGCGTGAGCTTCGCCGCACGCGCCATCCCCTCGAGCTCGTCCGGGTCCACGGGGTCCGCGCTCATGACCCGCTCCCACTTGGGCCATTCGGTGTTCCCGATCTCGATCGCGACGGGACCACCCATCGTGAAACCGTGGCGCACGCCGCCGAGGAACCGGATCTCGTCCGCCTCGAACTTCATGCGGGCACCTCGGCCGTAGCCCAGGCGCCTGCGCGCGAGCGCCGCGGACACCTGGTCGCGGGTGATCGGTATGTGGGCGGGGAGGCCCTCGATGATTCCGACGAGCTCCTCACCATGGGACTCGCCTGCAGTAAGCCAACGCAACATTCTCCCGAGTCTACCGAAGCGCGGCGTACGCCAGCGGCCCGGTCCACATTCCGACGAGCAGGTGGGGGCCGTAGGCGATCCGGGTCGCCATCCCCTGCCCCAGCACCGCCACCCGGACGGCGGCCTCGGCCAGCGCGCACAGCTGCGCGACGACGAACGCCGCGAGCACGGCACCCGTCCCGACCAGGGCGGTGAGTGACCCGAGCACCACGGCGAGCTTCACGTCTCCCAGGCCGATCGCGAGGCCGCGTCCGCGACCGCCGAGCACCGACACGACCAGCACGAGGAGACCGCTGCCAGCTCCGACCACGACAGCGCCGAGTGGACTGTGGCCGCCCACGACCGGGGTCGACGCCCCCGTCGCCCACGCACTGAGCAGACCCGCCGTCGTGAGCGCGATGAGCGGCAGGACGATCCGGTCCGGAAGCCGGCGGATGCGCAGATCGATCCACAGGAGGAACGGGGTCGCGCCCGCGGCGGCCCCCACCGCAAGGCCCAGGCAGAGCGCGGTGAGCACCGACGCGGCGGTCGGAGAGGCGGCCGCGGGCGCGAGGAGGCGCAGCGCGGCAGGGGCGATGACAGCAGTGGCCGCTCCCGCAGCGACGAGGAGGCCTTCGAACCAGCGCGACCGCCCCCCGGGCCGCAGCAGCCGGACCCCCGCCTCGTCCGCGATGAACCACGGAAGCCTCATGACGAGGACGCAGGCCACCGTCGTCGCCGCGACCACGGCGGCGACGATCGTCGCGAGGGCGGCCATCAGCGGTTCCGGAGCACTGCGTCCATCGCATCGCGGATGCAGGGGCGGGCGTGCTCGGCATCGGCCGCACGGAGCCCTGCGAGGCGGGCGAACCGCACGTGCTGCTCGACCGCCTGGTGGAGCAGCATCCGTCCGCCGTCGACCACGATCGCCCCGCGATCCGCGAGAGCGCGATGGACGGGGGCCGCGGATGCGGCGTAGGCGGCATCGAAGAAGAGGCCTTCGAGGCTCGCACGATAGGGCAGCCGCCGGGCATCGAGTGCCCCGGCCGGCAGGGTCGAGAGCGTCAGCCCCCGCTCCCCCGGCACCCAGTCCGGCAGATCGCAGACCGTCGCCGTGAGCCCGAGCGATTCGACGACCGAGCGCGCGCCGCCGGCCCGCGTACGGTCGCGGACGAAGAGGCGCACGTGCGAGACCCCAAGACGCGCAGCCGCCACGAGCGCCGAGCCGGCAGTGGCGCCGGCGCCCAGGATGTCCGCCTCGTCGGACCACGGCACCGCTGCGAAGCTGCGTGCGCGAAGCGACTCCGTGATCGCCTCGACGATGCCCGTCACATCAGTGTTGAGCACTTCGACCGGCCCGCCCGGAGGGCGCAGGAGCGTATTGCCGCCCCCCGTCGACAGGGCGTCCGGATCGACCTGCCACTCATGTTCACCGGCCAGGTCGACGAGGCGGCGCTTCAGCGGCATCGTGAGGGAGAGGCCCACGAATGAGGGGCGTGCGTCGAGGAAGCCCTCCAGTCCCGCCTCCGCCATCTCGATGCGGCCGTACCGGAAGTCGGTGAGACCGACAGCGGCTGCGGCGGCGCTGTGCAGCTGAGGCGAGAGCGAGTGGGCGATCGGCGATCCGAGAACCGCGAACTCACCCATCGGACTCCCCTCCCCCGCTGCGTTCTCGCAGCCATTCGCGGTACTCCTCGACGTTCTCGAGGTGCTCGTCGTAGGTCTCGGCGAAGCGGGTCTCCCCCGTGTCGGGATCGACTGCGACGAAGAACTGCCAGTCGCCGTCGGCGGGGTCCATCGCGGCGTCGACCGCTGCGCGACCCGGGGAGTTGACCGGTCCGGGCGGCAGGCCGGGGTGCATGTACGTGTTGTACGGGTTGTCGTCCGCGCGCTCGTCCGCCGTCGTCGTGAGGTCGTCCCGCGCCCCGTGGATGTAGGCGATCGTCGCGTCTGACTGGAGGAGTCCGCTCGTCCTCGAGTCGTCGCCCGTGCGGTTGAGGAACACCCGTGCCACCTGGCGACGGACCTCCGGATCCGCGGGCGATTCGATCTCCACGAGGCTCGCGAGGGTGAGCAGCTCGTGCGCCTCGTCCAGGGCGATGTCCGCGTCGTCCAGTTCGTGCGCCGTCCGCTCGACCATCTCCTGGACGAGGGCCTCCGCCGTGGCCCCCGGTCGCACGTCGTACGTCGCGGGGAACAGGTAGCCCTCCAGATTCGGAGCGTCGACGTCGAGGCCGTAGTCCGCCGGCGTCTGCTCGTCGATCGCCGCCGCCACGTCGTCCTCCGCCATCCCGGCTTCGACCATCCGCGCCCGGATGTCGACGAGCGCCAGGCCCTCCGGGATCACCACCTGCGGGGCCGATAGGGGATTCACCATCGCCTCGACCGCAGCGGCAGCGCTCATCTGCGAGCGCATCGAGTAGGTCCGCGCCTGGAACGACACCTCCCGCTCCTCCGCCTCCCGGATGAACGGGCGCGAGGCCTTGATGACGTCCTGCTCGACGAGCTGATTGGCGATCTGGGTCGTGGAGGTGCCCGGCAGCACCTCGACGACGACGGGTTCGCCGCCTTCGCCCTCGTAGTCGTCGGAGCGGTCGAGCACCTCCTGCACGGCACCGGTGGTGACGCTCACGGCCACGATCCCGCCGATGCCGAGCACCAGCAGCGCCGCGACGACGATGATCGTCGTGCGCCGTCGTCTGAGCATCCGCCGCCGTCGGCGTGCCTTGAGCTCAGACCGCGTGAGCTGGTCGTCGATGCCCAAGTCGTCCACGTCGTGCATGGGGGCGTACTCCTACTCGTTCAGGGGCGTGCCCGCGGGGCTGCCGCCGCTCTTCTCCGTATCGAGAGCCGCCTGCAGGATCAGGACGGCTGCGACTGCGTCGACGATCTCACGACGCTGCTTGGAATTCCGGCCCGCAGACTGCAGGACTCCGTGCGCCTGCACCGTGGTGAACCTCTCATCGACCAGCCTGATCGGCACGTCGACCGCTGAGGCGACCGCCCGGAGGAACTCCTCCGCCGCCCCGACCGCGGCGCGATCGCTCCCGTCGAGGGAGCGGGGTCGACCGGCGACGATCTCCAGTGCGGACTGCTCCGCGACGAGCTCGGCGATCCTCGCCGCCGCAGCCGCGTCGTCATCGCGCCGGACGACGTCGAGCGGGGTCGCCAGGATCCCGTCGGGATCGCACGAGGCGACGCCCACGCGCACGCTGCCGACGTCCAGCGCGATCCTGCGGCCTCTCCGGAAGCCGGTCATGAGGTCGAGATCACGGCGGCGATGGCGTCGAGCGCCTGTGGGATCCGGGCGGGATCCTGCCCACCGCCCTGTGCGAGGTCAGGCTTTCCGCCGCCGCCGCCGCCCAGTTCGCCGCACGCGCGCTTCACGAGGTCACCCGCGCGCAGGCCGCGCGCCTGGGCTCCCGCATCCGCGGCGACGACGACGCTGGGCTTGCCGCCCACCGTGGCCGCCGCAGCGACGACCACTGCGGACGCATCGATCCGGTTCCGCACGTCGGTGACGAAGCTGCGCACATCGCCGGCGTCCGCCACATCGCCCAGGTCGGTCGCGGAGTACCGCACGCCGCGAAGGTCCCGAGCGGAGGCGACCGCCTCTGCAGACGCTGCGAGCACGCGGTCCCGCCCCATCTCCGCGATCCTGCGCTCGGCGTCCTTGAGCCGCTCGAGCAGGGACTCGACGCGGCCGGGCACATCCGTCCCCGGCACCTTGAGCATCTCCGACAGCGATCGGAGGATCGTCCGCTCCCGGGCCAGACCGCGGAACGCATCGAGTCCGACGGAGGCCTCCACGCGACGGGTGCCGGAGCCCACCGAGGCCTCCGACAGCAGCGAGATCGGGCCGACCTGGCTGGTGCGGCCGATGTGGGTGCCGCCGCACAGTTCGCGGGAGAACGGACCGCCGATGTCGACGACCCGCACCACGGACGGGTACTTCTCCCCGAACAGCGCGAGCGCACCGGAGCGCTTCGCATCATCGAGCGGCAGGTACTCGTAGCTGACCGCGAGGTCATCGCGGACCGCCACGTTCGCCGCGTCCTCGATCTCGGCTCGCATGGCGGGGGTGAGGGCGTCCGGGTAGGCATAGTCGAACCGCATGTAGCCGGGCTGGTTGAGCGAACCCGCCTGCACCGCGTGCGGACCGAGCACGGTGCGCAGCGCGGAGTGGACGAGGTGGGTCGCGGAGTGGGCCTGCGCCGCCGCGAAGCGGTGATCCGGATCCACCTCCGCGAACACGTCGGCCCCGCGGGTCAGTTCTCCCTCGAGGACCTCGATCCTGTGTGCGGAGAGGCCCTTGACGGGTGCCTGGACATCGAGCACGCGCGCTGTGAAGCCGTCACCGCGGACGATCCCGCGGTCAGCGCGCTGTCCGCCCGCTTCGGCGTAGAAGGGGGTGACGTCGAGCACGAGGTCGAGGGTGTCACCCGCTGCTGCACGGTCGACGGCGCCGCCGTCCGCCACCAGACCGCGGATGCGGGCGTCCGATGTGAGTCCGTCGTAGCCGACGAACTCGGATGCGCCCTCGTCCAGCAGCTGCGAATACGCGCTGAGGTCGGCGCCGCCGCCCTTCTTCGACTTCGCGTCCGCGCGTGCGCGCTCACGCTGCTCCTGCATGAGGCCCCGGAAGCCCTCTTCATCGACGGACACGCCGTGCTCGGCGGCCATCTCGAGTGTGAGGTCGATCGGGAAGCCGTGCGTGTCGTGGAGGGCGAAGGCGATGTCCCCGGAGATGTCGCCGCCGGCGCCCACCCGGTCGACTGCGCCGGCGAGCAGCTGGGTGCCGGACTCCAGCGTCCGGAGGAATGCCGTCTCCTCCGCGTAGGCGACGCGGGAGATCCGCTCGAAGTCCGTCTCGAGGTCCGGGTAGGAGGCCTTCATGACCTCCATCGACAGAGGGAGCAGGTGGGGCAGCACGGGCTCCGTCACGCCGAGCAGGCGCATCGCACGCACAGCGCGGCGCAGGAGCCGGCGGAGGATATAGCCCCGCCCCTCGTTCGCCGGGCGGACGCCATCGCCGATGATGACGAGTGCCGAGCGCACGTGGTCGGCGACGACGCGCATGCGGACGTCGTCGACCTCGACAGCGCCGTACGTCCGTCCGGAGAGACGGCTCGCGGCACCGAGGACGGGGAACACCTCGTCGATCTCGTACATGTTCTCGACACCCTGCTTGAGGAACGCGACGCGCTCCAGTCCCATGCCGGTGTCGATGTTCTTGGCCGGCAGATCGCCCGCGATGTCGAAATCCGTCTTCGAACGCACAGCGGACAGCTCGAACTCCATGAACACGAGGTTCCAGATCTCGATGTAGCGGTCCTCGTCGGCCTCCGGTCCCCCTTCGACCCCGTAGCCCGGTCCGCGATCGTAGTAGATCTCTGAGCAGTAGCCTCCGGGGCCGGGCCCGCCCGTGTGCCAGAAGTTGTCATCGCTGCCGCGGAACTGGATGCGCTCACGCGGGACCGACGTCTCCGCCAGCCACAGGTCGACCGTCTCCGCATCGTCGTGGTGGACGGTGGCCCAGAGCCGGTCCGGATCGAATCCGAGACCTCCGGCGGACTCCGGGTGCGTGAGCAGCTGCCATGCGAAGCGGATCGCCTCCGCCTTGAAGTAATCGCCGAAGGAGAAGTTGCCGTTCATCTGGAAGAACGTGCCGTGACGGGTCGTCTTGCCGACCTCTTCGATGTCCTGGGTGCGCACGCACTTCTGGACACTCGTCGCCCGCGCGAACGGGGCGGGCTCGCGGCCCGTGAGATACGGGATGAACTGGACCATCCCCGCGATGTTGAAGAGGATCGACGGGTCGTCGCTGATGACCGATGCGGACGGGACCACGGTGTGGCCGTTCTCCTCGAAGAACGTGAGCCAGCGCTTCCTGATCTCTGCAGTCCTCATCCGGGTGGCATCCTTTCTCACGGCCGTTCGCCGCAGGTCGGCGAACCGCCTCACAGCATAGTGGAGGGGGAGTACGAGCGGGCCGCCGCACACCTGTGTGGTGTGCGGCGGCCCGCATGCGCTCAGGGTCCTTGAGGACCGATCAGCGCGAGTAGTGCTCGACGACCAGCTGGACGTCGGCCGTCACGGGGACCTCGACGCGCTTCGGACGACGCAGCAGCGTCGACTGGAGAGCCTCGAGCTCGACCTTCAGGTAGCCCGGAACGGCGGGGAGCACGTCGCGGTGCGCACCTGCGGCGGCGACCTGGAACGGATCGGTCTCAGCCGAACGCGGCTTCACGTGGATCATCTGCCCCTCCTTCACGCGGAAGGACGGGCGGTCCACGAGCTGTCCGTCGACCATGATGTGGCGGTGCACGACGAACTGGCGCGCCTGCGCGATCGTCCGGGCGAAACCGGAGCGCAGGACGAGTGCGTCGAGTCGCATCTCCAGCATCTCGACGAGGTTCTCACCGGTCATGCCCGAGAGGCGCTTCGCCTCCTTGTAGGTGTTCAGCATCTGGACCTCGCGGATGCCGTACTGCGCGCGGAGACGCTGCTTCTCCTTGAGGCGGACCGAGTAGTCCGAGTCGTTGCGGCGGCGTGCGCGGCCGTGCTCGCCCGGGGGGTACGGGCGACGCTCGAAGTACTTCTCAGCCTTCGGTGTGAGCGGGATGCCGAGTGCGCGCGAGAGGCGCACCTGGCGACGATGACGTGCGGGAGCAGTCATGGAATGCCTTTCTTCGTGAGTGCCGTCCGGGCCAGTGGACCCGCTGGGGGCCGGACTGCTGTTTCCCTCCGTACGGGAAAGAGGGGCGGATCCGCGAGTCCGGTTCCGCCCGACCGCCTCTCGATGAGGCACAGCAACACACGACCTTATCACGCGCGGTGCCGGCGGCTCACCCCTGCGGGTCCCGGCCGTCCCGACGCAGCGCCTCGAGCGAGCCGAGCCGATCCGCCATGCGCGCTTCCGCCCCGTTCGGGGTGGGACGGTAGTAGACGCTGCCGGTGAGGGACTCCGGAAGATAGCTCTGCGGCGAGACCCCGTAGGGCCAGTCGTGCGAGTAGAGGTAGCCCTCGCCATGGCCCAGCGCCTGGGCTCCGGGGTAGTGCGCATCCCGCAGGTGGAACGGCACCTGCCCGGCACGTCCCTGCTTCACATCTGCGATCGCGGCATCGAGCGCCCTGTACGACGCATTCGACTTGGGCGCGGTCGCGAGGTAGACGACCGCCTGCGCCAGCGGGATCCTGCCCTCCGGCATCCCGATCCGCTCGACCGCCTGGTGGGCGGAGACCGCGATCGTGAGGGCGTGCGGGTCGGCCATGCCGATATCCTCCGAGGCGGAGATCACCACCCGTCGGCAGATGAAGCGCGGGTCCTCGCCCGCCACGATCATCCGTGCGAGGTAGTGCAGCGCTGCATCCGGGTCGGACCCTCGGATCGACTTGATGAAGGCGGACACCACATCGTAATGCTGATCACCGTCGCGGTCGTAGCGGATCACCGCCTCCGCACTCGCCTCCGAGACATCGTCCTCCGTCACCGTGAGGCGTCCGTCGGAGCGCGCGGCGAAGGCGTCCGCTGCGGCCTCGGACGGGTCGCCCGCCCCTGCCGCGGTGCGGGCGCGGGCGATCCCGGCCGCCGCCTCGAGGATCGTGAGCGAGCGTCGTGCATCCGCACCCGAGACCCGCACGATCATGTCGCGCGCGTCGTCCGTGAGCGCGAACTCGCCCGCCAGCCCCCGCGGGTCGTCGATCGCCCGCTCCAGGAGTCCCGAGACGGCCGCATCGTCGAGGGGCCGCAGCGTCAGCAGGAGCGAGCGCGACAGCAGCGGGGCGATGACGGAGAAGCTGGGATTCTCCGTCGTCGCCGCCACGAGCACGACGAGCCGGTTCTCCACCGCCGGCAGGAGCGCGTCCTGCTGCGCCTTGGTGAACCGGTGGATCTCATCGAGGAAGAGGACCGTCGTCCGCCCGTGGAGCTCTCGCTCCTGCCGTGCCGACTCGACCACCTGGCGCACGTCCCGGACTCCCGCGGTGATGGCCGACAGCTCGACGAAGCTGCGTCCCTCCGCGTGGGAGATGACGTGGGCCAGCGTCGTCTTGCCGACGCCGGGCGGGCCCCACAGCATGACGGACGCCGGGCCGGTGGTCGCGTCGGAGCTGGCTTCGACCAGCTGGCGCAGGGGTGACCCCGGGAACGTGAGGTGGTCCTGGCCCACCACCTCGTCGAGGGCGCGAGGACGCATCCGGACGGCGAGCGGGTCGAGTGCCCGACCCGCGTCCGGCGCGTCGCTGAAGAGGTCTGCCGTCAGGTCAGTCCTCCTCTTCCTCCGGCTCGTGGTCCACGCCGGCCTCCGCGCGCTGCTGCGAGGTGATCGGTGCGGGCGCATCGGTGAGCGGGTCGTAGCCGCCGCCGGACTTCGGGAAGGCGATGACGTCGCGGATCGAGTCGGCACCCGCCAGGAGTGCGACGATGCGGTCCCAGCCGAACGCGATGCCGCCGTGCGGGGGCGCGCCGTACTTGAACGCCTCCAGGAGGAAGCCGAACTTCTCCTGCGCGTCCTGCGGGGAGATGCCCATGACGCTGAAGACCCGCTCCTGCACGTCGCGGGAGTGGATGCGGATCGATCCCCCGCCGATCTCATTGCCGTTGCACACGATGTCGTATGCGTAGGCCAGCGCTTCGCCGGGGTCCTGGTCGAAGGTCTCGAGGAACTCCGGCCGGGGAGACGTGAAAGCGTGGTGGACGGCGGTCCAGGCGCTGCTGCCCACCGCCACATCGCCGGCCGCCTCGGCGGCTGCGGCGGGTTCGAACATCGGCGCATCCACGATCCAGACGAAGGACCACTCGTCCTCGTCGAACAGGCCCTCCCGCACGGCGATCTCCTTGCGCGCAGCACCCAGCAGCGCTCGCGCGGAGGGCGCATCCGACGCGGCGAAGAAGATCGCGTCGCCGGGAGCCGCACCCGTCGCTGCGGCGAGACCGGCGCGTTCGTCCTCGGAGAGGTTCTTCGCGACCGGTCCGGTCAGTTCTCCGTCCGGCTGCACGAGGACGTAGGCGAGGCCCTTCGCCCCGCGCTGCTTCGCCCACTCCTGCCATCCGTCGAGCTGTCGCCGGGGCAGCGCGGAACCGCCGGGGTACACGACAGCGCCCACGTACGGTGCGCGGAAGACGCGGAACGGGGTCTTCGCGAAGTACTCGGTGAGCTCGACGAGCTCGATGTCGAACCGCAGGTCGGGCTTGTCGGAGCCGTACCGCGCCATCGCCTCGCGGTAGGTCATCCGACGGATCGGACCTGCGATGTCGACGTCGATGAGCTTCCACAGCGAACGGAGGATCTCCTCGGCCAGCCGGATCACATCGTCCTGCTCGACGAACGACGCCTCGATGTCCAGCTGGGTGAATTCCGGCTGGCGATCCGCGCGGAAGTCCTCATCGCGGTAGCAGCGCGCGATCTGGTAGTAGCGCTCGATGCCGCCGACCTGGAGCAGCTGCTTGAACAGCTGCGGCGACTGCGGCAGGGCGTACCAGGAGCCGGGGCGCAGGCGCGCCGGGACCAGGAAGTCGCGTGCGCCCTCGGGCGTGGAGCGGGTCAGAGTCGGCGTCTCGACCTCGACGAAGGAATGCGAGTCGAGGACCGCGCGTGCCGCCCTGTTGACATCCGACCGCAGTCGCATCGTCTTCGCGGGTCCGGACCGACGCAGATCCAGGTACCGGTGTCGCAGGCGGGTCTCCTCCCCCACCTGACCGGAGTCCTCGGCGTGGTCGGAGACCTGGAACGGCAGGGCGGCGGACTGGGACAGGATCGTCACGTCCGTGTCGACGACCTCGATCTCGCCCGTCGGCAGTCCGGTGTTCTCGTTGCCCGCGGGCCGGACCGACACGGTGCCGGTCACCGACACGACGGTCTCGTTCCGCAGCTGATCCGCGACCTGTTCGCGGACGACGACCTGGACGATCCCCGTCGCGTCGCGCAGGTCGATGAACGCCACACCGCCGTGGTCACGGCGCCGGTCCACCCATCCTGCGAGGGTGACGGTGGTTCCGGCGTCGGAGGCGCGGAGGGCTCCGGCCGAGTGGGTGCGTAACACGAAGAGGACTCCTCGGATAGGTCTGGGGAGGGATGCAGGTCCATGATAGTCACAGCGGACCGCACAGAACGGACAGCCAGGAGGCGCTCATGGACACGGACGCGGCATATGAGGACTCGCTGCCCACGTCAGCGCAGGTCGACGTCGCGGCGGAGACCTTCCGCATGCTGTCGTCGTCGACCCGACTCCTCATCGTACGGATCCTCGTGGACGCGGAGCACGATGTGACGTCCCTCGCGACGCTCGCTGACGTGAGTGTCCAGGCCGTCTCGCAGCACCTCGCGAAGCTCCGACTGGCCGGACTGGTGAGCTCCCGCAGAGAGGGGCGCCGCATCATCTACACGGTCGACGACCCCCACGTCGTGGCGATGGTCGAGGAGATCTTCGAGCACATCGCCCCCGACGGCTCGCTCGCCCCCGATCCCGCGGAGCGCAGGCCTCAGCGGCGCACGCGCCGCTGAGGCCTCAGTCGCCCGAGATCCGCTCGACGCGCGGCCAGAGGTCCTCCGCCGCCGGCGTCCACACCTCGGGGTCGGCCGTCTGCTGCTCACCGGAGCGGATGTCCTTCACCTCGTGCCCCGTCTCCCCGTCGACGAACCAGACGAACGGGATGCCCCGGCGATCGGCATAGCGGATCTGCTTGCCGAACTTCGCCGCCGCCGGTGCCACATCGGAGGGGATCCCGCGGGCACGCAGCACCTCGGCGACCCGATCGGACTCGTCACGCCGCTCCTCGTCCGTGACCGACACGAGCACCGCAGTGGGGACAGGACGGCTCGCGGCGACCATCCGGTCCGCACCGACCAGGCGGGACATGAGGCGGGAGACGCCCACGGACATCCCGACCCCGGGATAGGTCCTCCGCCCGTTGGACGCGAGCGCGTCGTACCGGCCGCCGGAGGCCACCGATCCCAGGTCCTCGTGCCCCACCAGCTGGGTCTCGTACACCGCGCCCGTGTAGTAGTCGAGTCCCCGAGCGATCTTCAGCTGCGCCCACACGGTTCCCGGCGCACGACGGTGCGCGGCCTCGAGGATGCGGGTCAGCGACGCGAGACCCTCGTCCAGCAGCGGGTGGCTCACCCCGAGCGCGACGACCTCGTCGGCGAATCCGGTATCGGCGCTCTCGATCCGCGCGAGTGCCAGGCAGAGCTCCTGCTGGCGAGTGTCCGCCCCCGCGTGCTCGGCGAGCAGACGGGCCACGGCCTCCTCGCCGATCTTGTCGAGCTTGTCGATGCTGCGGAGCACGGCGGGGATGTCGTCCAGACCCGCTCCCCGTGCGAAGCCCTCGATGAGGCGACGATCGTTCGCGAGGATCCTCACGGGCGGCACGCCGAGCTCACGGAGGGCGTCGAACGCGGCTGCCATGACCAGCGGCACCTCGACCTCGAAGTGGTGGGGCAGCGAGTCCTCCCCCACGACGTCGATGTCCGCCTGCACGAATTCGCGGAAGCGACCGTCCTGCGGCCTCTCGCCGCGCCACACGGGCTGGATCTGATAGCGCTTGAAGGGGAACGCCAGGTGGCCCGCGTGCTCGACCACGTAGCGGGCGAACGGCACGGTGAGATCGAAGTGCAGCCCCAGAGGGTTCTTCGCGTCGTGCTGCTCACCGTGCAGCCGCGACACCGCGAACACCTCCTTGTCGATCTCGCCGTCCTTGGCGAGGGCGCTGATCGGCTCCATCGCCCGCGTGTGGATGGCGCCGAATCCGTTGAGCTCGAAGACATGCTTGAGGAGGTCGATGACCCTCTCCTCGACGATGCGGTCGGAGGGCAGCCATTCGGGGAAGCCGGACAGTCTGGCGGCACGTGCCATGGGTACTCCTGGTCGGTGGGCGGGGCGCCGGAGCGTCCCTGCGGGGGTATGAGTCTGCGAATGCCTCAGAAGAAGGGATTCGTCGTGAGTTCGTGGGACAGCCGGGTCCCGGGGCCGTGGCCCGGCAGCACCGGGGTGTCGGGACGGTCGCGCAGAGCGGCGAGTGACGCCTCCATCGCGACGGGGTCGCCTCCGGGGAGATCCGTCCGACCGATGCTGCCGGCGAACAGGACGTCACCGCTCATGAGCACTGACGCGGGACCGTCGCCGGCCGAGGACGGATCGTCGATCGCGTACAGCATCGATCCCTCGGTATGACCCGGCGCGAGCGTCGCGGTGATCGTCAGGCCCGCGACCTCGAGCACGTCGCCGTCGTCCACGGCACGCGCATCCGGCGCCGCCCACCCCTGGGCGAGTGGTGCGAGCGCCTGCGCGAACTGCGGAGACACACCGCCGGCGGGATCATCCAGCCGGTACAGATCCGGGCGCCCCAGGTGCACCGGCACGGCGAAGCGCTCCAGCAGGTGCGGCAGGCCGAGCACGTGGTCGGCGTGCCCGTGGGTCAGCAGGATCCCTGCGGGGCGCCATCCGCGCTCTGACAGCACGTCGGCGAGGTCGTCGGCGCAGTCGTATCCCGCGTCGACGAGCAGGCAGGGCGAGCCTTCCGCCCCGTCTCCCGCGGCCACGGCATAGCAGTTGACGTCGAGCAGCTGCGCACGCACTCCGGTGATCTCCATGTCCACGAGTCTAGACCGGCAGGATCATCGCCCGGTGCGGCGGATATGCTGGTGCGGTCAGCGTCGGCACCCGTGTCGGCGGCCCATCCGCACCCCTCCGCCGCATGGTCGGGGGTCAGCCACGAGGATCACGATGAGCAAGCCCACGCCGCACCAGCCACCCGTCCCCGGCCCCAGGCCGGTCCCGGGACCCGGCCCCCAGCGACGTCCCGCAGCAGCACCCGTCGCCGCCCCCACCCGCAGCGATGCTGACCGGGCAGCGGCCGTTGCCGCGGCCACTGCTCACGGTCGCATCGACGACGACCTGAGAGTCTTCCTCCTCACGCCGGAGGGCGAACGCGAGGTGGGACAGTATCCGGATGCCGAGCCGCAGGCAGCGCTGGAGTACTTCGCAGGCCGCTTCATCGATGCGGTCGACCAGGCCGATCTGCTCGAGCAGCGACTGGCCGCCGGTGCAGACGCGGCTCAGGTCCGCTCCTCGGCCCGCACCCACCTCGAAGAGCTCCCGGAGCTTGCCGCCATCGGCGACATGACTGCCCTCACCGCACAGCTCACGGCACTCATCGAACGGACTGATGCGGCGCAGGAGCAGGCGCGCGCAGACCGTGCTGAGCGACTGGACGAGGGTCGTGCGAAGCGCACGCAGATCGTCACCGAGGCGGAGTCCGTGGCCGCGCAGGATCCCGAACGCACGCAGTGGAAGCAGTCCGCCGCGCGGATGCGTGAGCTGTTCGACGCCTGGAAGAGCATCCAGGGCCAGTACCCACGGCTTCCCCGTGCCGAGGACCAGGAGCTGTGGGGACGGTTCTCCGCCGCTCGCAGCACCTTCGACCGCGGCCGCAAGGCGCACTTCGCGCAGCTCGATGCGCGCTCGTCAGAAGGCAAGCGGGTCAAGGAGAAGCTGATCGTCCGGGCGGAGGAGCTGTCCGGTTCGACGGAGTGGCGCGACACGGCTGCGAAGTACCGCGGCCTCATGGACGAGTGGAAGGCGGCTCCGCGGGCCGGACGCCGTGACGACGACGCTCTGTGGGCTCGATTCCGGGCCGCCCAGGACGTCTTCTTCGACGCGCGCACAGCGGAGAATGCTCGCATCGACGACGAGTACCGGGGCAACCTCACGGTCAAGGAGGCGCTCCTCGACGAGGCCCGTGCCCTCCTGCCGGTGAAGGACATCGACGCCACGAAGACGGCTCTGCGCGGCATCCAGGATCGCTGGGAGGACGCCGGCCGGGTCCCCCGTGCGGACCTCTCGCGGATCGAGGGCGGCCTCCGCGAGGTGGAGAAGGCCCTCGCGGACGCTGAGGCGTCGGAATGGGAGCGCACGAACCCGGAGACGCGCGCCCGCACGTCCGGCGTGCTCGCGCAGCTCGAGGACTCGATCGCAGAGCTCGAGGACGACGTGGTGAAGGCCCGCGAGTCCGGTGACTCCCGGAGGGTCGCCGCGGCTGAAGAGGCGCTGGAGGCCCGCCGGTCCTGGTTCGCGCAGCTGCGGCAGACCGCTGACGAGCTCGCCTGATCTGCGGCGCCGCAGGATCGTTCGCCCGCAGGATCATTCGCCTGCAGGTCGCGACACTCGCGGTCACACCCCGCAGCCTGTGCGCTGACAGTCGTCCACAGGCAGGCGGATCCCCTTGCGGCTGGGGCCGTGTGACACGAGAGTGTCAGCATGACCGGGTTCCACCGTCTCGATGCGCCCCTCCCGCTCTCAGGGCTGCTCGCACTCGAGTACGACGGGCTGCTCCAGCGCGTCACCCATGACGTGTGGATCCCCCGCGGGACAGTCGCCGACCCGCTGCTGCGCACGACCGCGCTGGGAGAACCCCCGCGGCCCCGCCTGGCGCTCTCCCACCGGACCGCACACTGGGTCTGGTGGGGCTCCGTGACGGGCAGGGCACCCGCGCTCAACGAGTACACGACCCTCGCACGCCGCCGCATGCGCGCTGCGAGGAGCAGCTGGACGGTCTACGAACGCGACGTGCCCCCGTCGGAGCGGGTGGATGTGTCCGGGACCTGGGTGACGTCACCGGAGAGGACCCTCTTCGACCTCCTCCGCGGTACGACCACTATGGCGGATCCCCTCCCTGCGGCTCGCAGTGCGTTCGCCCGGGTCCCCGACGCGGACAGGCACGCATTCCTCGCGTGGCTGGACCGGATCGAGAGGCGGCCCTTCATCGCGCGCACGCGTGCGCTGGCGTTCGCCGCGGTGCGGCGGCCGGCCGCGGGACCTCAGACGCTCACGCGGTAGGCGTCGAAGACCCCCTCTATGCGCCGGACTGCGGCCAGCACATTGTCCAGGTGCGTACCGTCGCCCAGTTCGAACACGAACCGCGACTGCGCCACGCGCGCCCGCGATGTCGCGACGGAGGCGGACAGGATGTTCACGTGGAGCTCGGAGAGCACACGAGTGATGTCTGACAGCAGTCCGGAGCGGTCGAGCGCCTCGACCTGGATGTTCACGAGGTAGAGTCCCCGTGTCCGGCCGGTCCACTCCACCTCCACGAAGCGCTCCGGCTGGGTGCGCATCTGCTCGAGGTTCGAGCAGTCGTCGCGGTGGACCGACACCCCGGCGCCACGCGTCACGAACCCCACGATCGTGTCGCCCGGCACGGGCGTGCAGCAGCGGGCGAGTTTGATGAGGAGCCCGTCAGAGCCCTTGACCCGCACACCATCGGCCGTCGAATGATGTCCGCTCGAACGTCCGGTCCGGTTCGTGGGACCGAGCACGACCGGCTTCTCGTCCTCCGCCCCTGTGGCCTTCGCGAGCAGGTCGACCACATGGGGCGCGGACGTCGTGCCGTTGCCGATCGCGGCGTAGACGGCGGACACGTCCGCCAGGCGCAGTTCCTCCGCGACCTTGAGGAGGCCCTCCGCGGACATGAGTCGCTCCGCGGACAGCTGATGCCTCCGCATGGCGCGCGCCAGCTGCTGCCGCCCGTTCTCGATCGCCTCTTCGCGCCGCTCCTTGCTGAACCACTGCCGGATCTTGTTCCGCGCGCGGGGGGACTGGACGAAGGACAGCCAGTCGCGGCTGGGCCCGGCCGTCTCGTCCTTCGACGTGAAGACCTCCACGACGTCGCCGTTCGCAAGCTCTGACTCCAGCGCGACGAGGCGGCCGTTCACACGCGCACCCATGGTGCGGTGCCCGACCTCTGTGTGCACCGCGTACGCGAAGTCGACCGTCGTCGAACCCGCGGGCAGTGCCATGATGTCGCCCTTCGGCGTGAAGGCGTAGACCTCCTGGGAATTCACCTCGTAGCGGAGTCCGTCCAGGAACTCCTCCGGGTCGGACACCTCCTTCTGCCAGTCGAGCAGCTGACGCAGCCAGGCCACGTCATCGACGCTCCCCGTATCCCCCACCGTCGCCGTGCGGCCACCGACCCGTGCGCCGCCGCGGTCCTTGTACTTCCAGTGGGCGGCGACGCCGAACTCCGCGCGCCGGTGCATCTCGCGCGTCCGGATCTGGATCTCGACCGGGCGGCCGTAGGGTCCGATGACGGTCGTGTGCAGGCTCTGGTACATGTTGAACTTCGGCATCGCGATGTAGTCCTTGAAGCGACCTGCCACGGGCGACCAGCGCGCGTGGACGATGCCCAGCACCGCATAGCACTCCCGGACCGTCTCCACCAGGACGCGTGCACCCACCAGATCGTAGATGTCCGCGAACTCGTGGCCGCGGACCACCATCTTCTGGTAGATCGAGTAGTAGTGCTTCGGACGCCCGGAGATCGAGCCGTCGATGCTCGACTCGACGAGCTCATCACCGAGCTCCTTCGACACGATGCCGAGGTACTTCTCACGTTCGGGAGCGCGTTCCGCGACGAGGCGGACGATCTCCTCGTACACCTTGGGATAGAGCACCTGGAAGGACAGGTCCTCCAGCTCCCACTTGATCGTGTTCATGCCCAGACGGTGCGCGAGCGGGGCGAAGATCTCGAGAGTCTCCTTCGCCTTCCTCCCGCTGGAGGAGGCCGCGACGTACTTCCACGTCCGCGCATTGTGCAGGCGGTCGGAGAGCTTGATGACGAGGACGCGGATGTCGCGGCTCATCGCGACGATCATCTTCCGCACGGTCTCGGACTGAGCGGCTTCGCCGTACTCGATCTTGTCGAGCTTCGTCACGCCATCGACCATGACGGCGATCTCCTCGCCGAAGTCCTCGCGAAGCTGATCGAGCGAGTAGTCCGTGTCCTCCACCGTGTCGTGGAGCAGCGCTGCGGCCAGCGTCGTCGACGTCATCCCGATCTCTGCCAGGATCGTCGCGACCGCGACCGGGTGCGTGATGTACGGGTCGCCGCTTCTGCGCGTCTGGCCCGCGTGCGCGCGCTCCGCGACCCGGTAGGCGCGCAGCACGAGGCCCGTGTCGCTGCGCGGGTGGTTGACCTCGAGCGCCTGCAGGAGGGGACCCAGGGCCTTGGGGCGTGCCGGATCCTGCTGGGCGCGTGCGGTCCAGAACGCGAGGCGGCCCAGACCCCGCCGCTTCGAACCGGCGGTCTCGTCGACGTGTGCCACGCGGGCCTCCCTTCAGTGCGGCGGTGCGTTCCCGCCGTCTCACCATGGTACGGGCGAAACGGTGCGGGAGCCGCCAGGCGGGCCCAGCGTCCGCCGCTCGGCGGCGAACGCTGACCGGCGCGCGCTCAGAGGCCGGCGCTCACCGGCACCTCATCGCCCAGCACCGGAGCACGATCCGGGAGGTCCTTGTCGCGCCGGCGCTCGTCGACCGCCGCCTCCTGCTCCTGCACCGCCGCCTCGCGACTGCGCAGCAGTCCGTACAGGGGCGATGCGACGAACAGCGTGGACAGCGCCGCGACGATCGTGCCCACGAACAGGGACAGGGAGATGTCCGTCAGCGTGCCCGCACCCAGGAGGAACACGCCGATGAAGAGGATCGCACCGATCGGCAGCACGGCGATGACAGACGTGTTGATCGAGCGCACGGTGGTCTGATTCACACCCAGGTTCACCAGCTCGGAGAACTTCATGTGGACGTTGTCCTCGAAGCCCTGGGTGTTCTCCCTGATCTTGTCGAACACCACGACCGTGTCGTAGAGCGAGAAGCTCAGCACCGTGAGGAAGCCGATGATGGCCGCCGGTGTGATCTCGAATCCGGTAGCCGAGTAGATGCCGACGGTCACCACCATGACGGCGAACAGGCCGATGATCGCCGCCAGCGACATCTTCCACGTGCGGAAGTAGATCGCCATGAAGAGCATCGCGAGTCCCAGGAAGATCACGAGCGCACGCACCATCTTGTCCGTGACGTCCTGCCCCCACTCCGGGCCCACGAAGTTCGAGGTGACATCCTCCGCATCGATCGAGTAGGAGCTCACGAGCGCATCGCGGACCTCCTGCATCTGCGCGTCGGTCAGCTGTCGGGTCGTCACGTCCACCGACGTGTCGGACGTCGGGACGACGTTCGTCCCCGCCTCACCCACGACGGACCCGACCGCGTCCATCGCGACCTGCGATTCCGCCGAGGACACGTTGTCGACCTTGAACTCCGAGCCGCCCTTGAACGCGATGCCCAGATTGAAGCCGAAGATCAGCGGGACGGCGAGGGAGACGAGGCCCAGTCCCGCGGCGATCATGAGCCAGAGCTTCGCCCTGCCCACGAAGGGGATGGACGTGCGCCCACTGTGCAGATCATTGCCCCACGACAGGAACTTCCTCATCGTGCGCCTCCTGTCGGTTCGTCGGTCGCGACCGGCGTCGCATCGCGGCCGGATTCCTCCGCGTCGCGCTGCGCGCGGGCCTTCCTCTCCGCGAGGCTCAGCCCCGCACCGGCCCTCTCCTCGCGCTTGTCGACGTCCTTCTGTCGGCGCGCGGCCTCCTTGTGGGACCCCTTCTTCGTCCCGTCCCGCTTCGCGCGGTCCAGGTCGATGTTGAGGGCGCCGCGGTAGCTGGCCCGGGAGACCCCCAGCTGGCGGGGATCCATGCCGGACATCCGATGCCCGTCGCCGAAGAAGCGGGTCTGCGCGAGGAGCTGCAGGATCGGGTGCGTGAACAGCACTGTCACGAGCAGGTCGACGACCACGGTGAGACCCAGGGTGAAGGCGAAGCCGCGGACGCTTCCGACCGCGAGCAGGTAGAGGATCACCGCAGCGAGCAGGTTCACTGCCTTGGACGCGAAGATCGTGCGCTTCGCGCGGTACCAGCCGATCTCGACCGCGGACGTCAGCTTGCGACCACCCCGCAGCTCGTCTCGGATGCGTTCGAAGTACACGATGAACGAGTCGGCTGCCGCACCGATGCCGACGATGAGGCCTGCCACGCCCGCCAGCGAGAGGCGATAGCCGTACCGCCAGGTCACCAGCAGCAGGAGCAGATAGGTGAGCCCGCCGGCGACCGCGAGGCTCGAGACGGTGACCGTGCCGAGCACGCGGTACTGCACGAGCGAGTAGATGACGACGAGGCCCAGGCCGATCGCGCCCGCGAGCATGCCCTTGGCCAAGTAGTCAGAGCCCAGCGTCGGCGAGATCTGCTGCTCGCTCTGCACCTGGAAGCTGATCGGCAGGGCGCCGTTCTTCAGCTGGTTGGCGAGCGTCTCGCCCTCGTCCATGGTGAAGGCGCCTGTGATCTGCGCGTTGCCGTCCGTCACGGGGGTCTGCGACTGCGGCGCGGACAGGACCAGTCCGTCGAGCACGATGGCGAACTGGTCGTACGGCTGCTGCTGGCCGGTGATCGCCGTGGTGATCTGGCCGAACACCTCGCGTCCGACACTGTCGAACTCCAGCGTGACGGCCACGCGGTTCGTCTGGGTACCGGTCGAGGACGTCTCGAAGCCGTGGTCCGCGTCCGCCACGTGCGAGCCGTCCAGCTCGACGGGCCCCAGAATGTACTTCGCGCTGCCGTCCTGGGCGCACGACACGAACATCTCGTCAGAGTCGGCGGTCGTCCCGCCCGTGCGGTTCGCCGGGTCCGTGCAGTCGAGTTCCGCGAACCGCGCCATGACCTCGTCATCGGCCCACGACATGTCGGACTGCGGGTCGAAGCGCGGTACCGTGCCGTCCGCTTCGCCGCCTTCACCGGCGGGGGCCTGGGCCTGGTCAGCGGAGGCCTCAGCCCCTCCCCCCGCCTGCGGGCCCGCCTGCTCGTCGGGAGTGACCGCGCCGCCGCCCTGGGGAGCGTCCTCGGCACTGCCCTCCGCAGCGGCCTCGTCGCCCAGCAGCTCTTCGAGCCGCTGGCGATCCTCATCGCTGAGGTCAGCGTTCGGATCCTCCGTCTCCTCCGGAGCAGGCTCCCCCTGCTGCTGATCGGCGGCCGCGGGCGCACCCACGAATGCGACGCGCCGGAATGCGAGCTGCGCGGACGACCTCACGAGGTTGCGCGTCTCCTCATCCGGATTGCCCGGGAGGTTCACGACGATGTTGCGGTCGCCCTGCGTCGAGATCTCCGCCTCCGACACGCCTGTGGAGTCGACGCGCTGCCGGATGATCGCGACGGCCTGTTCCAGCTGCTCCTGTGAGATCGCCGTGTCCTCGTCGACCTGGGGCTCCAGGATGATCGATGTGCCGCCCTCGAGGTCGAGTGCGAGCTTCGGAGCCCAGGTCGCGCTCGACCAGATCGCGCCGGCGCCGATGAGCACGGTGAGTGCCACGGCGACGACGCCGAGCCAGACGAAGGACAGGACCGGGCGCGGTTTGTTCGAGGGTGCGGCCACGTTATCGCTTTCGGGAGGGGGAGGGTGTGCGAGTCAGCGGCGGTCGCCGTCGGAGTCCACGTCGTCGACGTCCTCCGCATCATCGGCATCGGGGTCGGACGTCTCACGCGAGGAGCCGTCTGCCGCATCTGCGCGCGAGTCGTCCGCGTCCGCCCGCTCATCGACGTCCGCATCCCCGTCGATCGGGGCCCCTGCGGTGCCGTGCTCGTCATCATGCGCGTCGGTGGGGGTGAGAGAGGACAGGTCGTCCGGGATCTGCGTGTCACCGAGATCGGCGTCGACCCGGTCGGAATCCGTGTCCGCGCCGGCGTCGTGCAGGCCCGCGTCGACCGGCTCGTCGATCTGGCCGATCGCCTGGCGGTGGACGGTGAGCACTGTGCCGGGGCCCGCCTCGATCGTCACCTTGTTCTCCTCGGGCAGGACGTCGACGACCGTGCCGAACACACCGAAGGTCGTCATGACCCGTGCGCCGACGACGAGTCCGGAGGACAGCTTCTCCTGCTGCTGCCGCTGCTTCTTCCGCGAGTTCATCATGAAGAAGATGAGCAGAGCGCCGAATCCGAGGATCAGGATCATTTCCATGGGGCCGGAGCCGCCTTTCGTCAGTGGAGTCGAGTAGACCGCGTGTCAGTCTAGTGCGACCGCACGAGTCTCTCACATCAGGGCCTCCGAGTGCTCAGAACGGCGCTTCGGGAGGCTCATAGCCGAGGTGCCGCCAGCCGGCGTCCGTCACGATGCGACCGCGCGGGGTACGCGTGATGAGGCCCTCTCGCACGAGGAACGGCTCCGCGACCTCTTCGACCGTCTCCGCCTCCTCCGCCACGGACACGGCGAGGGTGCTGAGGCCGACGGGGCCGCCCCGGAAGCGACGGCAGAGGGCCTGCAGCACGGACCGGTCGAGTCGGTCGAGGCCCAGCTCGTCCACCTCGTAGACGCGCAGCGCCGCGCGGGCGGCATCCTCGTGGATGGTGCCGTCTCCCCGCACCTGCGCCCAGTCGCGCACGCGCCGCAGGAGCCGGTTCGCGATGCGCGGTGTGCCCCGCGAGCGGGAGGCGATCTCCTGCAGGCCGGCAGAATCCGCTGCGATCTCCAGCTTCCCCGCCGATCGGACGAGGACCCGGTGCAGATCCTCCGTGGAGTAGAAGTCGAGGTGTCCGGTGAAGCCGAAGCGATCGCGCAGCGGCGCGGGCAGCAGACCCGAGCGGGTCGTCGCCCCGACCAGGGTGAAGGAGGGCAGCTCCAGCGGGATCGCAGTCGCGCCCGGCCCCTTCCCGACGATCACGTCGACCCGGAAGTCCTCCATCGCGACGTAGAGCATCTCCTCCGCGGCCCGCGACATCCGGTGGATCTCATCGACGAAGAGCACTTCGCCCTCCTCCAGGGAGGAGAGGATCGCAGCGAGGTCACCCGCGTGCTGGATCGCGGGCCCGGACGTGACCCGGAGCGGCTTGTCGATCTCATGGGCGATGATCATCGCGAGCGTCGTCTTGCCGAGGCCCGGAGGACCGGACAGCAGCACATGATCCGGTGCGCGGCCCCGGGCCTGCGCGGCATCGAGGACCAGCGAGAGCTGTTCTCGCACCTGCGGCTGGCCGACGAAGTCGCCCAGTCCGCGCGGACGCAGCGCGGCCTCCGCAGCGCGTTCGGGGTCGCCCGCGCCGGCGCGGGTGAGCTGCTCCTCCTCTGCGCCGGTGGGTCCGTCGTCGTCGACGTCTACTTCGTAGGAGCGATCCGTCACAGGCGACCGCCCAATGTGCGCAGCGCATCGCGCAGCAGCGCGGGAACGGCGGCATCGGGAGTCGCCTCGCGTGCCTGCGCGACCGCGTTCTCCGCCTGCATCTGCTTCCACCCCAGACCGATGAGCGCGTCCACGACCTGGTCGCCCGGGGCGACGGCGGGAGCGGCATCAGTCCCCGGGAGTCCGACTCCCCCTGCCGGCAGCTTGCCGGTGAGTTCGAGGAGCATCCGTGCGGCGCCCTTCTTCCCGATCCCCGGGACGGTGGTGAGAGCCGCCTGGTCCTCGGCGGCGACGGCCGCCCGCACGCCATCGGAGCCGAGCACGGCGAGCACCGCCATCGCAAGCTTCGGCCCCACTCCGGACACCGTGAGCAGCACGCGGAACACGGATCGTTCGTCTGCGGCTTCGAAGCCGTACAGGGTGAGCGAATCCTCACGGACGACGAGCTCGGTGTGCAGGTCGACCTCCATGCCGTCGCGCAGTCGTGCGGCGTGGGCCGGCGTGACGGTGACGAGTCTTCCGACTCCCCCGGACACGAGGATGACGGAGTCCGCTGCTGCGGAACGGGCGGTGCCGGACAGGTACGCGATCAACGGCGCTCTCCTCCTGGGGGTGCAGTCGACCAGGGACTGCTATCGAACACGTGTGCGATTGTCAGTCTAGCGATCCGGCGGTGGGTTCACGACTGCGCCGCGCGCAGCGCCCGCGCCCACTGCTCCTGAGCAGCGGTGAGGCCGGAACCCTGTCTGCCCGCGGCACGCCGGTTGAGCACGTCCTTGTTCTTCCCGGGCGTCGACGCGCCGGCGGTCGCGCCGCGCCACAGGTGGGTGATCGCGAGTGCGAGCGCATCCGCAGCGTCCGCCGGCTTCGGCGGGGCGTCCAGACGAAGGATGCGGGCGACCATGTGCGTCACCTGCTTCTTGTCGGCTCGTCCGCTGCCGGTGACGGCCGCCTTCACCTCGGAGGGCGTGTGCATCGCCACGGGGATCCCCCGGCGCGCCGCCAGCCCCATCGTGAGTCCGGAGACCTGTGCGGTCCCGATGATCGTGGAGACGTCCGACCGTGCGAAGACCCGCTCGACCGCGACGACGTCCGGCCGGTGCTCGTCGATCCAGCTGTCGAACGACTCCGCGATGCGTCCCAGCCGGACATCGACCGACTCGTCCGACGGTGTCCGGACGACTCCCACCGCGACGAGCTCCGGCTGTGTGGGCCGACCCGATTCGACCACGCCCAGGCCCAGTCGGGTGAGCCCGGGGTCGACACCCAGGACGCGCACGGGTCAGCCCTCGTCGAGTTCGGCGAGCACCTCGTCGGACACGTCGAGGTTCGTGTACACGTTCTGCACGTCGTCGAGATCCTCCAGCGCTTCGATGAGGCCGAACACCTTCCGTGCCGCGTCGGCGTCCACGGGCATCTCGACGTGCGCCACGAACGCCGCCTCCGCGGACTCGTACTCGAGCCCCGAGTCCTGGAGAGCGGTGCGGACGGCGACGAGGTCAGTGGCCTCGGACACGATCTCCCACTGCTCGCCCGCGTCCTTGACCTCTTCTGCCCCGGCCTCGAGTGTGGCCTCGAGGATCGCGTCCTCGTCAGCCGACGACTTCAGCACCGTGACGACGCCCTTGCGATTGAAGTTGTAGGCGACGGACCCGGGGTCTCCCATCGAGCCGTTGTTCCGCGTGACCGCCACGCGGACGTCGGAGGCTGCGCGGTTGCGGTTGTCCGTGAGGCATTCGATGAGGAGGGCGACTCCGCCGGCGCCGTAGCCCTCGTACAGGATCGTCTCGTAGTCGACGCCGCCGCCGTCCAGGCCGCCGCCGCGCTTGACCGCACGATCGATGTTGTCGCTGGGGACGGAGAGCTTCTTGGCCCGCTGCACTGCGTCGAACAGCGTGGGATTGCCTTCGAGGTCGGGGCCGCCGTTGCGCGCCGCCACTTCGATGTTCTTGATCATCTTGGCGAAGAGCTTGGCGCGCTTCGCGTCGATCGCGGCCTTCTTGTGCTTGGTCGTCGCCCACTTGGAGTGGCCTGCCACGTGTTCTCCTTACGGATCCGATGCGTGTCTCTTGCTGCGTGTCGAGTGACACGTCATTCTACAGTCGGCCGTCCCCCCAGCTGGGACCGCACCGCCGCCATCCGCTGCACGACCGTCACGATGCACAGCAGACTGAGGACCCCCAGCGCGAGGGTGAGCACCACGACCGGAACACCCAGGCCGACGATGCCCGTGACGACGAGCGTGACGAGCAGCCGGTCCGCTCGCTCGGCGATCCCGCCGGCGGCCTGCACCCCCAGCGCCTCGCCCCGGGCACGCACGTAGGACACGAGCGAACCGGTCACCAGGCACACGAGTGCGAGCAGCGCCGTGAGCGGGTCGTCGGCGCCCAGGAAGAACCACAGCGCCAGTCCGACGAACACCGCGGAGTCGGCGATGCGGTCGAGGGTCGAGTCGAGGAACGCGCCCCAGGCCGACGAGGCGCCGGAGAGCCTGGCCATGATCCCATCGAGCATGTCGGCCAGCACGAACACCGTGATGACGACCGTGCCCCAGAACAGGTGGCCGAGCGGATACGCGACGAGGGCGCCGATGCACACGCCGGTCGTCCCGATCACCGTCACCGCGTCCGGGGAGATCCCGATGCGCAGCAGTCCGCGCGCCGGCGGAGTGAAGAGCCGGGTGAAGGCCGCACGCGCGATCGAATTGAGCATCAGCCGTCCTGCGCGTGCCTGCGAGCGACCGGTAGGCCGAAGCGCCGGGACCACCAGTCGTTGATCGCTTCGAACCGGCTGATGCGGTGCAGCGGCCGTCCGCTGCGGGAGAGTTCGTGGTCCTCCCCCGGGAAGACGAGCATCTCCGCTTCCACACCGTGACGCAGGAGTCCCGCGTAGAACTGCTGGGCCTGTTCGAGCGGGCACCGGAGATCCTGCTCGGAGTGGACGACCAGACAGGGTGTGCGGATGTCCTCCACGTGCGCGAGCGGAGACTGCCGTGCCACGGCGTCGGCGTCCGTGCCGAGGTATTCGCGGCCGAAGAACCCGCCGATGTCGCTCGTGCCTGCGAAGGCGACCGGATCGAGGAGGCCCCGTTCGACGATCGCGCCCGCGAAGCGGTGGTCCCGGGCGATCACCATCGCCGTGAGGTATCCGCCATAGGACCCGCCCTGCACTCCCAGGCGCTCTGCGTCGAGCCCGGGGTGGGTCGACAGTGCGGCGTCGAGGACCGCGAGCACGTCATCGGCGGCCGGGGCCGCGAAATCGCCGCGCACTGCCTCGCCCCACGCACGACCGCGGCCGGCGGAGCCGCGCGGATTCGACCAGACGACGGCGACGCCCGCGTCGAGCAGCGACTGCACCTCGTCGAAGGCAGCCGCAGTGTACTGCGCGAACGGACCGCCGTGGATCGAGAGGACGACGGGATGAGGGCCCGGCCCCGGCGGGATCGCGCACCAACCGTGCACATCTCCCCCAGCGGTCACCGCCGTCACCGAGTGCGCCGCGTACCAGTCCCGCGGATCGAGCTCGGTCAGCTGGACCGGCGCAGACTGCTGATCTGAGATATCGACGCGGAAGACCTCCCCGCAGCTGCGCGGAGTGGCCGCGGTGACGACTGCGGACGCGTCCGCCGCCGCATCGAAGCCGGTGACTGTCCACGTCGCCGGTGTCAGCGCCCGGATCCGCTGATCGGCCGCCGCACCGTCGGCGAGGTCCACCGCCACGAGGCGTTCGGCACCGTCGTCGGTCATGAGGCACAGCGCCTCACCCCCCACGATCCGGAGGTCGCCTCCCAGCTCACCTCGGTCGCGGGGCGTGAGTCGGAGCGTGGATCCATCGCGCACGTCGTGGATGTGGAGGCCCGCCACCTGCGCGACGAAGTCCGAGCGGCTGGGGCCCACATCGATCGCCAGCAGTGCGATCCGGTCACCATCGATCCAGGCGTGGGCCTGGACGCTGAGATCTCCCACGGCGACCGCGCGCGGCTCCCCGTCCTCGACGATCCACACCGTCGACCGCAGATCGGCCCGGGTGCCCGGGGCCGACGCGTGGCCGAGGACGGAGACCCTGCCGTGCTGTGCACGCACATCGCGGACATCCCCGTCGAGGCGGAGGACCTCGTGGACATCCGGCAGCGGGATCTCGCCGGCCGGTGCCGGCTCGGATTCGGCTGCCAGCGGCACGCGCACGAGGCGCGCGGGCCGATCGAGGACGTAGCCCACACCGTTCGACTGATAGGTGAGCGTCGTGATCCTGCGGGGAGGCTCCGCCTCGGCGCTCACGGCGGGATCCGTCCCGTAGCGGCCGGGCTCCGGGTCGCGGGCGACGAGGTAGGCCTGCGTCCCGTCGGGCGTGAGGACGAATTCTGTGGCACCGAGCGGCAGGTCAGTCACGGCACGGCCCATCCCGTCCTCTCCCGTGACCCACAGCTGCGCCGGCTGTGAGCGCGGCGCCCGGAGGTGGGCGGTGACCGACCCCGCGCGGGTGAATGCCCTATCCGACCAGCCGGATGAGATGCGCTGCGCTGCGCGCGGAGCGGACGGCTCCGGCGCGAGTGCCGCCGTGTGGAATCGGGTCGTGCAGCTGTCGGAGACCGCATCCGGACGCGTCATCTCGAAGAGGACCCGGTCGCCGTCGAGCACCGGGCGGCCGAGGGTGTGGAGGGAACTCACGAGTGCGTGCGCGTCAGGCATCCCCACCCCATGCCTCGGCCACGAGCCTGCGGACCTCGTCGTGCACCTGCGGCAGTGCCTTCGTCTGGGCGATGATCGGGAGGAAGTTCGCGTCCCCGCTGAACCGCGGGACGACGTGCTGGTGCAGATGCGCGGCGATGCCGGCGCCGGCCACGGCACCCTGATTCATCCCGAGGTTGAAACCGGCCGGACCGGACACTCGCCGGATGGTCCGCATCGCCTCCTGCGTGAAGGCGCCGAGCTCCTGCGCCTCATCCGCAGTGAGATCCGTGTAGTCCGCAACGTGACGATACGGGCAGATGAGCAGGTGCCCCGGATTGTAGGGGTACAGGTTGAGGACCGCGAAGACGGACTCCCCGCGCGCCACGATGAGCCCCTCGGAATCCTCCCGACTCGGAGCAGCGCAGAACGGGCAGTCGGCGTTCCCGTCGTCCGTGGGCTTCGCCGGACCCGCGACGTAGACCATCCGGTGCGGCGTCCAGAGGCGCTCGAACCCGTCCGTCTGACGGGGGAAGCTCGCAGCGTCCTCCGCTTCCGGTCCGATTCCGTGGCCGTCTCCGGTGGTCATACCTGTGCCTTGGTCTCGATCGAGCTCATGATCGTCTCGATCGCCTCGTCGACCGGCACTCCGTTGCGCTGGGTCCCGTCGCGGAAGCGGAACGACACGGCCCCCGCCTCCTGGTCCTCGCCGCCTGCGATGAGGATGAACGGCACCTTCTGCTTGGTGGCCGTGCGGATCTTCTTCGGCATCCGATCCGTCGAATCGTCGATCTCGACCCGTACACCGCGCGCTGTGAGCCTGCCTCTGATCTCCTCGAGGTACGGGACGAACGCATCGGCGACGGGCACGCCCACCACCTGCACAGGTGCGAGCCACGCCGGGAAGGCCCCCGCGTAGTGCTCCGTGAGGACACCCATGAAGCGCTCGATCGATCCGAACTTCGCGGAGTGGATCATGACCGGGCGCTTCCGGCTGCCGTCGGAGGCCTGGTACTCCAGGTCGAACCGCTCGGGCTGGTTGAAGTCGTACTGCACGGTCGACATCTGCCAGGTGCGGCCGATCGCGTCGCGGGCCTGGACGGAGATCTTCGGTCCGTAGTAGGCCGCACCGCCCGGATCCGGCACGAGTTCCAGGCCGGTCTCCCGGCCCACCTCCTCGAGCACCGCCGTCGCAGTCTGCCACTGCTCGTCCGAGCCGATGAACTTGTCCTTCTTCTTCCCGTCATCGCGGGTCGACAGCTCCAGGTAGAAATCGCCCAGGCCGAAGTCGCGCAGCAGCTCGAGGACGAACTGGAGCAGGTGCCGGATCTCGTCAGCGGCGCTCTCCTGCGTGACGTAGGAATGGGAGTCGTCCTGCGCGAAGCCGCGCACGCGCGTGAGGCCGTGGATCACACCGGAGGGCTCGTCGCGGTACACGGAGCCGAACTCGAACAACCGCAGCGGCAGCTCACGGTACGACCTCCCGCGGGACCGGTAGATGAGGTTGTGCATGGGGCAGTTCATCGCCTTGAGGCGGTAGGGGTGCCCCGGCTTGATGATCTTGCCATCGGCGTCACGGACCTCATCGACCGCCAGCGGCGGGAACATCCCGTCCGCGTAGTACGGCAGGTGGCCGGAGGTGTGGAACAGCTCCTCCTTCGAGATGTGGGGGGTGCCCACGTACTCGAAGCCGGCCTCGATGTGGCGGGTGCGGACGTAGTCCTCCATCTCCCGCTTGATGACGCCGCCCTTGGGATGGAACACCGGGAGTCCGGAGCCCAGCTCCTCGGGGAATGAGAAGAGGTCGAGCTCCACGCCCAGCCTGCGGTGGTCGCGGCGCTCAGCCTCCGCCAGCCGCTCCTGATGCGCTCTCAGGTCGTCCTTGCTCGCCCAGGCGGTGCCGTAGACGCGCTGGAGCGAGTCGCGGGACTGGTCTCCGCGCCAGTACGCGGCAGAAGCGCGGGTGACCGCGAAGCCCTGGCCGATCAGCTTCGTCGAGGGCAGATGCGGGCCGCGGCAGAGGTCCTGCCACACGACCTCTCCCCGACGATTGCGGTTCTCGTAGACGGTGAGGTCGCCGGCAGCGACCTCGACGGCCGATTCTTCATCGCCGCCCGAGGAGAAGCGGGTGGTGATGAGCTCGGACTTCAACGGCTCCGACGCCATCCGAGCGAGCGCATCCTCCTCGGACACGACGACCCGGTGGAAGGTCTGCCCCTCCTTGATGATCTGCTTCGCCCGCTTCTCGATCGACGTGAGATCCTCTGGGGTGAAGGGCGACACATCGCCGAAATCGAAGTAGAAGCCGTCGGTGATGAACGGTCCGATGCCCAGTGTGGTGCCCGGGAAGAGCTCCTGGACCGCCTGTGCGACGACGTGCCCCGCGGAGTGGCGGAGGATGTCGAGGCCGTCCTGGTCCGCGAGCGTGATCGGTGCGATGTCATCGCCCGGCACCAGATCCCGGTCCAGGTCGGCGGGTGCTCCATTGAGACGGATCGCGACGACGTCGCGCCGGCCCTCGAACAGCTGCGCAGCCGTCATCCCCTCCTCGAACGCGTGCGACTGTCCTTCGAGGGTGATGCTCTGGGCCACGGTCTGCTCCTTCGATGTGTGCTGTGGCGGGACGTACCGGGTCCCGCGCCACGTGCGAGTCTAACGCGGATGCGCCCGGGGACCGCCACCTGCTGCGGAGGAGCCCCGGAGGAGGCTCTGCTGCTGAACGCAGGAAGCCGCCGTTGAATGCAGGAAGCCGGAGAGCGCTTCCGCGTTCTCCGGCTTCATCTGTGCGCGATACTGGGATCGAACCAGTGACCTCTTCCGTGTCAGGGAAGCGCGCTACCGCTGCGCCAATCGCGCCCGTCGTACAGGCTATTCTGCTGTGTGCGTGCATCGGAGCCGATGCGTGCGGGGGATCCCGCTGTGCGCGATACTGGGATCGAACCAGTGACCTCTTCCGTGTGAAGGAAGCGCGCTACCGCTGCGCCAATCGCGCCCTGCCCGCCGAAGGGCCGGGCTGAGGTGGAGAGGGGATTCGAACCCCCGTATACGGCTTTGCAGGCCGCTGCCTCGCCACTCGGCCACTCCACCGCGAGACGGTTGACCTGTCTCCGAGCGGATGACGGGATTCGAACCCGCGACCCTCACCTTGGCAAGGTGATGCTCTACCAGCTGAGCCACATCCGCATGAGCTTCCGCTCTTCGCTCCCCGTATTTCCCGGGCAACGAGAGATAAATCTACACGCCGTCCGAGCCCACGTCCAATCGATCTGGTGTGGCCCTGATCACAGATGGCGACAGCCTAGAATTCCAGTGTGAACGGGAAGCGACCGGAGGGTTGGCTGTCGCGCAGCCATAAGCAGGGGCGGCCCTGGTACCGACGGGGTCGGCTGGGCTACATGCGCTGGCGCCTGCGCCTCGATTCGCGCCCCCGCACGGCGCAGGCCTACCGCGTCACCGTCGGCTTCGTGGGTGCGACCGTCGTCGTCCTGGGCCTCGTCCTCGTTCCGCTTCCCGGTCCGGGCTGGCTCATCGTCCTCACCGGAGTGGCGATCATCGCCTCCGAATTCTCGTTCGCGCGCAGGCTCCTGCGCTTCGCGCGGGAGAAGCTCACGGCATGGACGCAGTGGGTCACGGCGAGCCACTGGACCATCGGGACGAGCTTGGCTCTCCTGTCGTGCGCGGTCGTCATCGGCGTGGTGTGGCTGGTCCTGCTGTGGCTGGGTCTCCCCGGATGGGTGCCCCGCGACTGGGTGCCGCTCTGGACCGGACTGCGCTGACCGGTGACGCGCACGCCTGCCGGCTGTGCGTGTCAGTCGCAGGCGATGAGCGCGGTCGCCGCGTCGAGCTCCGCCTCCGCCGCCATCGGATCGAAGTCCGCCGCGGGCCAGTCGAGGTCCATCGACTCGAGGTGGTGGAGAAGGATCCTGCCGACCGCCCAGCGGGCGTACCACTTGCGATCAGACGGCACCACGTACCACGGCGACGCATCACTGTCCGTGCGGACGAGCACGTCCTCGAAGGCCTGCGTGTACTCGTGCCAGCGGCGGCGGTCGGCGAGGTCGGAGGCCGCATGCTTCCATGCCTTGTCCGGCCGCGTGATCCGCTCGCGCAGCCGCTCGGCCTGCTCCTCCTGCGAGACCGTCAGCATCACCTTGACGACGTCCACGCCGCTGGCTGCGAGCCCGTTCTCGAAGTCGATGATCGTGTCGTAGCGCCCCTCCCACACCGAACGGGGGGCCAGTCCGTGCATGCGCACGGCGAGGATGTCCTCGTACTGGGACCGGTCGAACGCTGCGATGCGGCCCCACGCGGGCACTCGGCGCTGGATCCGCCAGAGGAAGTGGTGCGCCGCCTCCTCCTCCGTCGGGACGCCGAACGCCCACGTCTGCAGTCCGTGCGGGCCCACGGCCCCGGACAGGTGGCGGATGATGCCGCCCTTGCCGGAGGCGTCCCTGCCCTGCAGGACCAGGATGAGTGCGCGCCTGCCTCCTTCCGGACGCAGAGCATGGGCGTGGAGGCGCTCCTGCGCGCTGCGGATGAGCCCCGCGTCGTCGTCCTGCGCACGACGGCCATCGGCCTTCTTGCCCGAGAATCCCGGCGTCGAATCCGCGGCGACCCCCGCGAAGCCCCTCTGCCGGCTGAACCGCAGCAGGGCGGCGACTCCCGCAGGGTCCGTGATCGGCCCGCGCGAGTCCCCGCCGCCGGTCACGACCGGGCCTTGTGCGCGAGCGCCGTGAGCCGTGACAGGCAGCGCAGGTACTTCTTGCGGTAGCCGCCGGCGATCATCTCGTCGGTGAAGACGTCATCCAGCTTCACACCGCTGGCGTGGACGGCGACATCACGGTCGTACATGCGGTCCACGAGAGCGACGAAGCGCAGTGCGACTCCCTCGTTCTCGATGGTCCTGACCTCGTCCCACACGATGGTGTCGACTTGGTCGAGCATCCGTCCATAGCGCGACGGGTGGATCGTCGACAGGTGCTCGACCGCGACGTCGAATCGGTCCCGAGCCACCGTTCCGGTCGCCTCCGCGAGCACGGCGTCCAGCTCTTCGGTCGTCTGCGGCGCAGGCGGCTCCGGCAGACCACGGCTGCGATAGTCGTCGCCGTCGATCGAGACGATCGTGAACTGCTCCGACAGCGCCTGGATCTCCCGCAGGAAGTCCTGTGCGGCGAAGCGGCCCTGTCCCAGCGATCCGGGAAGGGTGTTGGAGGTCGCGACGATCTTGACGCCCGCGTCGGTGAGTTCGCGCATGAGGCGCGACATCATGACGGTGTCCCCCGGATCGTCGAGCTCGAACTCGTCGATGCAGACCAGGCGCATCTGCGACAGCTCGTCGCGCGCCCGGACGAAGCCCAGTGCGCCGATGAGGTTCGTGTACTCGACGAACGTCCCGAAGGTGGCGGGCTTCTCGCTCGCGTGCCACGTGGAGGCGAGCAGGTGGGTCTTGCCGACGCCGTATCCGCCGTCCAGGTAGACGCCCTTCGCCTTGCTGCGCCGTCCTCCTCCGAACAGCCGCCCGAGCAGGCGGGAGGAGCCCCCTCCGGACGACACGAAGTCATTCAGCGTGTCCCGGGCCTGCGTCTGCGTGGGCTGGGCGGGGTCGGGGCGGTAGCTTCCGAACGACACGTCCTCGAACTGCGGCGGCGGCACAAGGCCGTCGATCAGCTCGTCCGGGGAGATGCGCGGATCGGCTTCTGAGAGGTGGATGATCTGGGCGGTGCTCACGAGCGCCAAGTCTACAGATTCCCAGAGATCGCACAGGGCACTCGCGGGATACGAGACGCGCCGCGGTCAGGAGAAGTCGAAGCCCAACCGGCCGAGCGACTTCGGATCGCGCTGCCAGTCCTTGAGCACCTTCACATGGATGTCCAGGTAGACGGGTGTCCCCAGGAGCGCCTCGATCCCCTTCCGTGCACGGGAACCGATCTGCTTGAGCCGTGAACCGCCGCGTCCGATGATGATCGCCTTCTGGCTGTCGCGCTCGACGTAGATATTCACATGGACGTCCCAGAGGGGGCGGTCCTCGGGGCGGTCCTCCCGCGGATTCATCTCCTCGATCTGCACGGCGAGCGAGTGCGGGAGCTCGTCGCGCACATCCTCCAGCGCGGCCTCGCGGACCAGCTCCGCGACCATCACGGCCTCGGGCTGGTCGGTCAGGTCCCCGTCCGGATAGAGGGGCGGCGACAGCGGGAGGTGGCCGGCCAGGACCTCGTCGACGATGTCGACCTGGAACCCGGCGCCCGCGGACACGGGCACCACGTCCGCGAAATCACCCAGCTGGGAAGTGCGCAGCAGAGCCGCTCCGACCTCGTCCTTCGAGACGAGGTCGGTCTTCGTCACGAGGGCGACGACCGGCGTGCGTCCCGAGAACTGGGCGAGCTGCTCCGCGATGTACCGGTCGCCGGGTCCCGGCAGCTCATCCGCCGGGATGCAGAAGCCGATGACATCGACCTCGGCGAGGGTGCCGGCCACGAGGTCGTTCAACCTCTCGCCCAGCAGGGTCCGCGGCCGGTGGAGGCCCGGTGTGTCGACGAGGATCAGCTGGTGGTCCTCGCGATGGACGATTCCCCGGACGGTGTGCCGCGTGGTCTGCGGCTTCGCCGAGGTGATCGCGATCTTCTCGCCCACGAGCGCGTTCGCGAGAGTCGACTTGCCCGTGTTCGGCCGCCCGACGAGGCAGGCGAACCCGGCACGGTAGTCCTCCGGCACATCGGTGCGGAAGCCGCTCTCCCCCAGTGCCGCGGCGATCTTGTCGTCCAGTGCTGCCTCGGGGCCGTCCCCCGCCGTGTCCTGGTCCATGGTCAGTCCTCCTGCGTGTTCATCGTCTCGACCCGGCACACGTGCACGCGGGTGATCCTGTGTCTTCTGCCCTCGCCCGGAAGCGCTTCGAGCCTCAGTCCTGCGATCTGTGCCTGCGATCCTGCGATCGGCACGCTGCCCACGAGCTTCTGCAGCAGCCCGCCGACGCTGGAGACGTCATCGTCCTCGATCCGGACGTCGAAGAGGTCGGCCAGGTCGTCGATGTCCAGGCGTGCGCTCACGACCGCCGCTCCGTCCGCGCCGATCATCGCATCGTCGCTCACATCGTATTCGTCGTCGATCTCGCCGACGATCTCCTCCACGATGTCCTCGATGGTGACGATGCCGGCGGTCCCGCCGTACTCGTCGACCACGACGGCGACGTGGGTGTTGCGCGCCTGCATCTCGTGGAGCAGATCGTCGACGAGCTTCGTGTCCGGCACGAAGCGGGCGTCGCGGGCGAACCCGTCGATGGCCTCGACACTGAGCTCAGGGCGCATGTGCAGCTGTCTGGCGATGTCCTTGAGGTAGAGGAAGCCCCGCACGTCGTCGATGTCCTCACCCGTGACCGGGACGCGGGAGAAGCCGGAGCGGAGGAAGAGCACCATCGCCTCGTCGAGCGACGTGCCCGCTCGCACCGTCACGAGGTCGGTGCGCGGGACCATGATCTTCCAGACGCGTGTGTCCCCCAGGGAGATGACGTTCGCGATCATGTCGCGCTCGTCGTCCTCGATGACGTCCGAGGCCTGCGCCCGATCGACGTAGTCGAGCAGCTGGGACTCCGACAGGGGCGCACCGGCTCCGCTCACCTTCGTCGGTGTCAGCATGTTGCCGAGCCACACGAGGACCAGCGCGACGGGGCCCAGCGCTGCGCGGAGCCCGGAGACCAGGCCGCCCAGCAGCAGCGAGGTCTGCAGCGGGTAGTGCCGGGCGACCGAGCGCGGGGAGACTCCCGCGACGACGAACACGGCGACCGAGGCCGTGACGACCGTGCAGACGACGGCCTCCCACCCCACGTCGAACACCTGCAGGTAGGCGAACGCGATGAAGACGGTCGCCGAGGCCTCCGCCAGCTGCCGGATGAAGGTCAGGACGTAGGTGTGGACGAGCGGGTCCGCGAAGACCCGCAGGACCTTCCGCGCGCCGCGGCGCCCCTCGTCCGCCGCGTCCGCGACCTCCGACCGGGAGACGGTCGCGAAGGCGGAGTCCGCGGCCACGAAGACGGCGGCGATCGCAAGGCATGCGAGTGCCGCGGCGAAGAAGCCCATGATGGCCACGTCAGTCCTCCGTCGGCTGCGGGATCCGAGTGCGGCCCGGTTCGCGGGCCGCGAAGTAGGTGAGCAGCAGGCGGCGCTGCAGGCCGAACATCTCCGCCTTCTCCTCGTCGTCTCCGTGGTCGTATCCCATCAGGTGGAGCAGGCCGTGGGTGACGAGGAGCAGGACCTCGTCCATCGTGCTGTGCCCGGCGGCTCGAGCCTGCTCCGCCGCGACGTCGGAGCACACGACGATGTCGCCCAGAACGCCGGGTTCGGCGTCTTCGCCCGGCTTCAGCTCGTCCATGGGGAACGACATGACGTCAGTGGGGCCTGAGAGGTCCATCCACTCGAGGTGGAGCTCCTCCATCGGGCCGGGCTCCACGAAGCGCACGTACACGTCCGCCTCCGCATGGATCCGCATCTGCTCGTACACGTGCGTCGCCAGTCGCTTGACGGCGTCGAGGTCGATGCCCGCACCCGATTCGTCGACGATCTCGATGCTCATGAGGGCTGTCCTCCCGCGGGGCGGTGCCCGCCCTTCCTGTCCGATCGCCCGTGCCGATGGCGGACGGGCTCCGCCGTCTGCTCCGATGCCGACCACAGGTCATACGCGTCCACGATCGCGGAGACCAGCGAGTGCCGGACGACGTCCTTGCTCGTGAGCGCTTCGAACGCGATGTCGTCCACGCCCTCGAGGATGCCCCGCACGATGCGGAGCCCACTGGTCGTCCCCGTCGGCAGGTCCACCTGGCTCGTGTCCCCGGTGACGACCATGCGCGATCCGAAGCCCAGCCGTGTGAGGAACATCTTCATCTGCTCTGCCGTGGAGTTCTGGGCCTCGTCCAGGATCACGAAGGCGTCGTTGAGGGTCCTGCCGCGCATGTACGCCAGCGGGGCGACCTCGATCATGCCGGACTCCATGAGGCGCGGGATGCGTTCGGGGTCCAGCATGTCGTGCAGCGCATCGTAGAGCGGCCTCACGTAGGGATCGATCTTCTCGTTGAGGCTGCCCGGCAGGAACCCCAGCCGCTCACCGGCCTCGACCGCCGGTCGGGTGAGGATGATGCGGGACACCTCGCGACGCTGCAGTGCGTTCACCGCCATCGCCATCGCGAGGTACGTCTTGCCGGTGCCCGCCGGACCGAGCCCGAACGTGATGGTGTGGTTGCGGATCGCCCGCACGTACTCGTGCTGTCCGAACGTCTTCGGCCGCACCGTCCTGCCGCGTGTCGACAGGATGCTGGTCCCGAGCACGTCCGCGGCGGACGTGTCCTCCGAGTCGAGCGCGCCGACCCGGGCGACGGTGTCCGGGTCGATGAGGGCCCCGGCCGCCAGCAGGCGCTTGAGCTCCCCGATGATCCTCACGAGGGCCGAGACGGAGTCCTCGTCGCCCGTCAGGGTCATGTCGCGGTCGCGCACGTGCACGTCGACACCGGGCGCGAGCTGCTCCAGCGCCTCGAGGTTCGCCTCTGCGGGGCCGAAGAAGGCGACGAGGTCGAGGTCCTCGGGCAGTGCGAGGCGCACGGTCGTCTGCTGTGGCGTGGGTTCCAGGGGGTGTCCTTCCGATCGCGCGGCACCGCGGGGCGCGGCACCGATCCCGATTCTACCGACGCGGGGACGCCTTCGAACGCCAACGGCCCAGAGCGACCTGCACCAGTGCCAGCCCCGCAGGACCGGCGGAGGATGCACGCAGCACCGTGGGCCCCAGGAGGACGAGCCGGGCGCCCGCAGAACGGAAGCCATCGAGCTCTTCCGGGGAGATGCCGCCTTCGGGACCCACCACCAGCACGATCCGGCCCACGCGGTCTCCCAGCGCCTGCGAGCCGATCGACTCGAGCACATCGGCGAGGTGTTCGGTCGCGTCCTCGTGCAGCACGAGGACGAGGTCGTCGTCCCGCAGGGTCTCACGCACCCGCCGCCCGCGCGCCAACGGCTCGAGTCGGGGCGCTCGGGCCCGTCTCGACTGCTGCGTCGCGGAGTCCAGCAGCGCCTGCCACCGGGAGGCCTGCTTCTCCTCCTTGTGCGCCGGCCACGCGGCGATCGAGCGGGCGGCGGCCCAGGGCACGACCCGGTCGACGCCGATCTCCGTCGCGGACTCGATCGCCTGTTCGTCGCGGTCGGCCTTCGCGAGCGCCTGGACGAGGACGAGCTCTGGGGCTCCGGTCTGCTCGTGGGCGACGTCGACGACCCGCACCGCCAGCGGCCCGGCCGCGTCGGTGCGGGACCTCCGCCTCCCGGAGCGCGGGCCCGCGCGCTCGGCTCCCTGGCGCGCGTCCGGCCCCTCCGATGCGGCGAGCACGACCCGCAGTCTGCGGCCCTCGCCGTCGACGAGGTCGAACTCCTCGTCCGCCGCGATCCGGGACACCCGGATGTGGTGTGCGACGCCGGAGGCGACCGGGACCTCGGCCCCGGCCTCCGCCTCGGGCAGGTCCCGGTCGAGGAAGACCGAGCGGGTCATCGACCGGCCAGGCGTTCCCGCAGACGGGAGAACGGTCCGTGGCGCGTCTCACCGGCGCTGCCGGTGGGCGCCGTCTCGTCACGGGCCTCGGCGAGCTGCTCCAGCAGGTCTCGCTGCTCGGCCGTGAGCGCCGTGGGCGTCTCCACCGCGAGCGTCACGAAGATGTCGCCGCGGCCGTCACGACGCAGCTGCTGTGCGCCCAGGCCCTTCAGACGGATCGTGTCGCCCGTCTGCGCACCGGCACGCACCTCCACGCCCTGCTCGCCGTCGAAGGTCTCGAGCGGGATGGTCGCGCCCAGCGCCGCTGCCGTCATCGGGATCGTGAGCGTGCACCGCAGGTCCGAGCCGTCCCGGGTGAAGACGGCGTGGTCCTCGACGATCACCTCGAGGTACAGGTCGCCGCGCGGGCCGCCGCCGGGGCCCACCTCGCCGCGGCCGGACAGCTGGATGCGGTTGCCGTCGCGCACGCCGGCGGGGACCTTCACCGTGATGGTCTCCTCGGCCCTGACCCGACCGTCGCCGTGGCAGCTCTGGCAGGGGTCCTCGATGACGGTGCCGTATCCGCCGCACTGGGGGCAGGTCTGGTTCGTCACCATCTGTCCGAGCAGCGTGCGCGTCATCTGCTGGACCGAGCCGTGGCCGTCGCACAGGGTGCAGGTGCGGACCTGAGTGCCCTCACGAGCACCCTCGCCGTCGCAGGTGCCGCACACATCGGCCGTGACGACCTCCACCTCCGCGGTGCCGCCGAACGCCGCGGTGCGCAGGTCGACCCGCAGGGCGACGAGCGCGTCCTTGCCGCGGCGGGTGCGCGAGGCCGGCTGGGGCCGGCCGCCGCCCGCACCGCCGCCGAAGAACGTCTCGAACAGATCGGAGAAGCCGCCGAATCCGGCGCCGGCACCGGCCTGGCCGTTGTCACCGCCCCCGAGGTCGTAGTTCCTCCGCTTGGAGTCGTCGGACAGCACGTCGTAGGCGAGGGAGACCGCCTTGAAGTCGTCCTCACGGCCCGGATTCACGTCCGGGTGGAGCTCTCGCGCCAGCTTCCGGTACGCCTTCTTGATGTCCGCTGCGCTCGCGTCGCGTGACACGCCCAGGGTTTCGTAGTGATCGCTCACCGGTGTCGGTTCTCCTAGTGCGCCGCAGGGGCGCGGTCGATTATGTCGTGGTGGGTCAGTCGCTCAGGATCGTCGAGATGTACTTCGCGACTGCGCGCAGCGCCGCCATCGTCGTGGGGTAGTCCATCCGGGTGGGTCCGACGATCGCCATGCGCGCTTCGACACCTTCCGCAACGTAGTTGGTCGCGACGACGGATGTCGAGGCGAAGGAGTCGAGGGGGTTCTCGGTGCCGATGCTCACGGCGACGTCCGGGCCGTCGGCGGCCATGGCCGACAGCAGGCGCAGCAGGACCACCTGCTCCTCGAACGCCTCCAGCAGCGGCCCCATGTGCTCGCCCAGGTCTCGACCGGCGCGGGCGAGGTTCGCCGTGCCGGCCATGACGAGCCGCTCCGTGCGGAAGCCGCGCGAGAGGTCCGCGAGCACCGAGCCTACTGCGGTCGCGGGCCCCCGCAGCTCGGGACGTGCCTCGATCGAACCCACGAACCGTGGGACGTCGGCCACAGCCGCACCGGACAGAGCAGCGAGGAAGAGCGATCTGAGGACCGCCACCTCCTCCTCCGTGACCAGCGCGCCGGTGTCGACGAGGCGCTGCTCGACCTGACCCGCATCGGTGATGAGCACCACCAGGAGGCGGGACGGCCCGATGTCGACGAGCTCGATGTGCCGGACGCTGGCCCGCGAGAGGCGCGGGTACTGCACCAGGGCCACCTGGTGGGTGAGCTGCGAGAGGAGTCTCACAGTCCTGTCCAGGATGTCATCGACGTCCACGGGGTGCTCGAGGACCCGCGCCACCGCGCGCTTCTCCGCAGCGGAGAGCGGCTTGATCTCGTCGATCCGGTCGACGAACGCGCGGTAGCCCTTGTCGGTGGGGATCCGACCGGCCGACGTGTGCGGCTGGGCGATGAGTCCGTCCTGCTCCAGCGCCGCCATGTCGTTGCGGATGGTCGCCGAGGAGACGCCCAGCCGGTAGCGGTCGACGAGAGCCTTCGAGCCGACCGGCTCGTTGGTCGAGACGTAGTCTTCGACGATCGCGCGGAGGACCCGTGCTCGACGGTCGTCGTTCACTTCCCCTCCTTCCCGCCCGGTGGTGCTGGTGCGACTCCGGACATGCGCGTCTGGCACTCGAGATCTACGAGTGCCAATCGTACTCGCTGAAGCTGTCGTCCTCCACCGGGAGGGCATGTGAGGAACGTCGTGCGCTCAGGCTCCGGCGCGCCTTCGCCGTGCACCTGCGCCGTCTCGCTAGCCTGAGCCGATGCCCTTCCACGATCGCTATGGGCCCGACGTGCTGTCCGGCGGCCGGACGCACCGACGCCCGTCACTCCCCCAGATCCCCGCCGACCCGGGGCTCGTCGTCGAGGTCGCGGAGACCGGCTACGTCGGAGCCGTCATCCGCGTGGAGAAGGCGCCGGGCGGGATCGCGATGGTGCTCGAGGACCGGCGGGGCAGGCGCGCCTCGTTCCCCCTGGGCCCCGGCTACCTCGTCGACGGCAGACCGTGTTCGATCGTTCGTCCGGACCCGCGCTCGCGGCACGCAGACTCCGGGAGCGAGGCAGGCGGGTCGGGCCCGCGGCGCGGACCTGCGACGGGACGGACCGCGAGCGGATCCCGCGCGGTCGCCGGCGCCCGTGCCCGGGTGGCGCGCGGTTCGCGGATCTGGGTCGAGGGGAAGCACGACGCGGAACTCGTCGAGCGGATCTGGGGCGAGGATCTGCGGATCGAGGGCGTCGTCGTCGAACCGCTGGGCGGCCTCGACGATCTGCCGGAGCAGATCGCGGAGTTCGGCCCCGATGCGGACCACCGGGTGGGCGTCCTCGCCGATCACATGATCCGGGGGACCAAGGAGATGCGCCTGGCCGACCGGGTCATGCAGGACCCGGCCTGGACCGGGAACGTGCGCGTGATCGGTCATCCCTTCGTCGATGTCTGGCAGGCGGTCCGGCCCTCCCTCATCGGCATCGCTGGATGGCCAGACGTCCCGCGCGGCGAGGAATGGAAGACGGGCGTGCTGCGCCGGATCGGCTGGGACCACGCAGACCACCGGGACGTCGCCCGCGCCTGGGCCCGGATCCTGCGGTCCGTCAGCACGATCGCCGATGTCGAACCGGCCCTGTCCGGCCGCGTCGAAGAGCTCATCGACTTCGTCACCGTCAACCGACACTGACAGTCAACCGACACTGACAGTCGGCCGACGCTGACACTGGGGCGGACCAGGTCGGCATCGCCTCGGTCACGCAGCGGACGGTGGGCGGTCCCCCGTCGGCGGCATGCGCAGTTCGCTCGAGCACGCTCCCAGCGCTCGCCGAGGCCGGATGCGGATGAGATGCTGGTGCAGACGGGCTCGCACCGGCCGGCCCGCACGGCAGACCGAGGAGCCCCCCATGAGCACGCCATTCAGCACCCCCGAAGACCACCCGCACGCATACGGCTCACAGCCAGGGGCGGGTGGATCCGGCGCACCCGCAGCCCCGCCCCTGCGCGGTCCCCACCCCGACTCAGCGTTTCGAGACGGCTCCGCCGGCTACTGGAGGGCGTCGCAGGACGATAAGACGCTCGCGCTGCTGTCGCACCTCGGCGCGCTGCTGGTGAGCGCACTCGTCCCGCTCATCGTCTTCCTCCTGAAGAAGGACGACTCGCCGTTCATCCGCGAGCACACGCGTCAGTCGCTGAACCTGCAGATCATGCTTCTCATCGCAGGATTCGTCTCCAGCCTTCTGATGATGGTGCTCATCGGCTTCATCCTGCTGCCGCTCGTCATCGTCACCGGCTGGGTCTTCCAGATCATCGCAGCGGTCAAGGCCTACAGGGGAGAGATGTACCGGATTCCCTTCGTCATCGACATCATCAAGTGATCCGATCGGGTCTGCTGACCCGACTGCCTCTGCTGCCCCGACTGTCTCTGCTGCCCCAGCCGGGCCTGCTGAGCCAGTCGGGTCGCATTCTCACACCAGGTGATCGGACAGGGTCCGCACGATCCCGTCCGCGAGCAGCCGTCCCCGCAGGGTGAGGTGGATCCGCTTCTCCACCAGCGTCCGGGGCGCGAGCAGCCCGTCCGCCAGCATCCGGCTGATGTGCGGGCGCGCCGACTCCTGCAGGCGGTCGAGCGGGAACTCGCCATCGATGCGTGCGGCGAGCATCAGGTCCTCGAGCGCGCGGGTGTCGTCGTCGAGCAGTTCGCGCCCCACAGCAGGCGAAGCGCCTCGACCCAGACGATCCGCCCAGGCCCTGGGATGCTTCGCATTCCACCAGCGCACCCCGCCCACATGCGAATGGGCACCGGGACCGTAGCCCCACCAGTCGGCGTTCCGCCAGTAGGCGAGATTGTGCTCGCAGCGCGTGCCGTCCCCGGTCGAGAAATTGCTCACCTCGTACCAGCCGAGTCCGGCCTCGGCGAGGATCTCGTCTGCGAGCTCGTATTTCTCCGCGAGATCGTCCTCGTCGGGCATCGGCAGCTCTCCGCGGCGGACCTGCATGCCCATCCGCGTCCCCGGCTCCACGATGAGCGAGTAGGCGGAGACGTGGTCCGGCCGATGCTCGAGCACCGACTCGAGGCTCGTGCGCCAATCGGACAGCGACTCCCCCGGAGTGCCGTAGATCAGGTCGAGGCTCACACCCAGCCCTGCGGCCCGTGCGGCCTGGACCACCTCGCCGATGCGCGCAGGATCGTGCGTCCGGTCCAGTGTGCGCAGCACGTGGGGAACGGCGGACTGCATGCCGAACGACACGCGGGTGAAGCCCGCATCGGCGAGCATCTGCAGATACTCGGCGTCCACGCTGTCCGGGTTCGCCTCGGTCGTGACTTCGGCACCGGCGGCGAGACCGATTCCCGCGCGGAGGTCACCGAGCACGCCCGCGAGCGTCTGCGCGGGCAGGAGGGTCGGAGTGCCGCCTCCGAAGAAGACGGTGTCGAACGCACGGCCCTCCAGCCCCGTGCCTGCGACCACGTCACGGGAGAGCGCGATCTCGTGAGAGAGCTGATCCCGGTAATCGGCGCGGTTCGCACCCGGGCCCAGTTCGTCCGCGGTGTAGGTGTTGAAGTCGCAGTACCCGCACCGCACACGGCAGTACGGGACGTGGACGTAGGCGCTGAAGGTGTCGCGGCCCGCGCGTGCGATCGCGGCCGCCGGCAGCCCGCCGTCCAGTGGTGGGACGTCCCCGTCCGGCTGAGCAGGCACTCCTACTTCTTGTCCGACTTCTTGTCGGGCGCGGAGCCGTCGGATGACAGCGCCGCGATGAAGGCCTCCTGCGGGACCTCGACGTTGCCCACCATCTTCATGCGCTTCTTACCCGCCTTCTGCTTCTCCAGCAGCTTGCGCTTGCGGCTGATATCGCCGCCGTAGCACTTGGAGAGCACGTCCTTGCGGATGGCGCGGATGGTCTCCCGGGCGATGATCCGCGAACCGACGGCCGCCTGGATGGGCACTTCGAACTGCTGGCGCGGGATGAGCGCGCGGAGCTTGCCCGCCATCGACACCCCGTACGAGTAGGCCTTGTCCTTGTGGACGATCGCGGAGAACGCGTCGACGTGATCGCCGTGCAGGAGGATGTCGACCTTCACGAGGTCCGACGATGCCTCGCCGTCGTCCTGGTAGTCGAGGGAGGCATACCCCTTCGTCCGCGACTTGAGCGCGTCGAAGAAGTCGAAGACGATCTCTGCCAGCGGCAGTCGGTAGCGCAGCTCCACCCGGTCCTCGGACAGGTAGTCCATCCCGAGCATCTGGCCGCGCTTTCCCTGACACAGCTCCATGACGGCGCCCACGAAGTCGCTGGGCGTGAGGATCGTCCCCCGCACCATCGGCTCGTGGACCTCTTTGATCTTGCCCTCCGGGTACTCCGACGGGTTCGTCACCGTGTGCTCCGTGCCGTCCTCCATGACGACCCGGTACACCACAGAGGGTGCGGTGGAGATGAGCGAGAGGTCGAACTCCCGCTCGAGCCGCTCACGGATGATCTCGAGGTGCAGGAGTCCCAGGAAGCCGCACCGGAAGCCGAAGCCGAGGGCCGTCGAGGTCTCCGGTTCGTAGGCCAGTGAGGCGTCGTTGAGCTTGAGCTTGTCGAGCGCGTCGCGCAGGACCGGATAGTCGGAGCCGTCGATCGGGAACAGGCCGGAGAAGACCATCGGCTTGGGCTCCGCGTACCCGGGCACGGACTGCTCCGCGGGCCTGCGGGAGTTCGTGACCGTGTCACCGACCTTCGACTGGCGCACGTCCTTGACGCCGGTGATCAGGTATCCGACCTCGCCCACGCCGAGTCCCTCCGAAGGGACGGGCTCCGGGGAGGAGACGCCGATCTCCTGGAGTTCGTACGCGGTGCCGGTCGACATCATCTCGACCTTCTCGCGGGGGGAGAACCGTCCGTCGACGACTCGCACGTACGTGACGACGCCGCGGTAGGTGTCGTAGACGGAGTCGAAGATCATCGCACGGGACGGGGCGTCTGCGTCACCGACGGGCGCGTCGATCTGCTCCACGATGCGGTCGAGCACGTCCTCCACGCCTTCGCCGGTCTTCCCCGACACCCGGAGGACATCGTCCGGATCCACGCCGATGAGGTTCGCGATCTCCTCGGCGTACTTCTCCGGCTGCGCGGACGGCAGGTCGATCTTGTTGAGGATCGGGATGATCGTGAGGTCGTGCTCCATGGCCAGGTAGAGGTTCGCGAGGGTCTGCGCTTCGATCCCCTGAGACGCGTCCACCAGCAGCAGTGCGCCTTCGCAGGCGGCCAGCGACCGTGAGACCTCGTACGTGAAGTCGACGTGGCCCGGAGTATCGATCATGTTGAGGGCGTACGGCGTGCCGTCCACCTCCCACGGCATGCGGACGGCCTGCGACTTGATCGTGATGCCGCGCTCGCGTTCGATGTCCATGCGATCGAGGTACTGCGCCCGCATGTTGCGAGGCTGCACGGCTCCGGTGATCTGGAGCATCCTGTCCGCCAGCGTCGACTTCCCATGATCGATGTGGGCGATGATGCAGAAGTTCCGGAGCAGTTCCGGCGGGGTCGCTGCGACGTCGATCCGCTTCCGCGATTCAGCGCTCACCTGAGGTGCCATGTGTCTTCCGACGTCCTCTCATTCGTGTCAAAACTTCATTCTTCCACGATCAGCCACCCTCCGCGAACTGCTGCGGCCCACGGCGATGCGCGCGCACGCGCTCCTCGCGCCCGTCCGGCTACCCTGCACGCATGAGCTTCCTGCCCCCGTCCGGTCGCCTCCTGTCCGTCATGACGGCGAACCTCCGGTACCCGGCCCGCGACGGACACCCGTGGAGTGAGCGCCTCCCCCTGTGGGCCGAACTCCTGTCCGACGAGGCTCCGCACGTCATCGGGACACAGGAGGGGGTCCTCGGCCAGCTCGAGGGACTCGCAGACCGTCTCCCCGCCCACTACGCATGGACCGGCGAAGGGCGCGCCGGCGGGAACGACGGGGAGTTCACCGCGGTCGTCTTCGACACCCGACGACTCGACGCCGAAGCGGTCGACGTCCGCTGGATCTCGCTGACCCCCGATGTCCCGGGCTCCCGCTCGTGGGGGTCGTCCCACCCCCGCACGATCACCCGCGTCGACTTCCGCGACAGGGTGGGCGGCCGCCGCTTCCGCCTGCTCAACGTCCACGTCGACCATCGTTCGAATCGTGCACGCCCGCATGCGGCGCGCATGCTGCTCGGCGAAGCTCACCAGGCGCTCGAGGAGGGCCGGGACGTGGTCGTCACCGGCGACTTCAACGCGGACCAGGACCACGACCTGCACCGCATGCTCACTCAGGACGGAACGATCGCAGACGCCGCACTGAGTGCCCCCGAAGGATCCGTGCGCGATGGAGACGTCGACACGTTCCACGTCTACCGCGGCGTCACGCGGAGCGGGCGGCGGATCGACTGGATCCTGCACTCTGCGGGACTCACACCGACTGCGGTGGGGACCAACACCTTCGCACGCGGGGGACGCTTCCCCAGCGATCACTTCCCCGTCCAGGCACTCCTGAGATGGGAAGGCGGACGAGTAGGCTGACGGCATGAACTGGAAGAGCCTCGCTCAGCGTGCCGTACGTGTCGGAGTTCGGCAGGGAATCGGCTACATGCGCAGGTCAGGGAAGGACTCGTCCGCCCTGCGCGCCGTCGACTCCCTGCTGCGGAACGGAGACGGATCCTCGACCGACTCCGACCGCTCCCGCCGTCGCGGGGGACGCCCCCGCGACGGCGCAGAGCACCGCACTGCCGGAGGCGCCCGCGCAGGCCGGACCGGAGCGGACCAGCGCGCTGAACACGACCGCTCGCGCCGCGCCGCTCGTCCGAAGCCGGCTCAGCGCTTCCCGAAGCGCCCGGACGGCGGCTACCCGGGTGACTTCCGCGGTCCGATCAAGCCCATCTACGCGCCGGACCTGGACGGCAGCCCCGACCCCGGCGAGGTCGTGTGGGGGTGGGTCCCCTACGAAGAGGACCACTCGCGGGGCAAGGACCGTCCGATCCTCCTCATCGGGCGCGACGGCAGGTGGCTGCTGGGTCTCATGCTGACGAGCAGGGACAATGTCCCCGGCGGTGTGGGCGAGACCCGTACAGACGAGCACGGCACCCCGTACATCAATATCGGCACGGGCGACTGGGATTCGCAGAGCAGGCCCTCGGAGGTGCGCCTGGATCGGATCATCCGGATCGAGCCGTCCGCCGTCCGCCGCGAGGGCGCGATCATGCGGATGGAACGATTCTCCACCGTCGTCGATTCCGTCCGCGCCGTGTGAGCGGAACCGACTGAGCGGGGCGTCCGCGGTTCGCTCGAAGCGCTGCGCATCCTGTACGATCATCTGCTGTACGTCCGTCTGGGTGTGTCTCACCCGCAGGTCGGGCGGACGTCACCTCGGAAGATCGTCGGCTGGTGTTTCCCCGCCGGACCGGCACAGATCGGATGAGAGCCCTCACGACCATGATCACTGACACGAAAGAGTGTTGACGTTGGCAAACATCAAGTCGCAGATCAAGCGGAACCTCACGAACGAGAAGGCGCGACTCCGCAACCGCGAAGTCCGCAGCGAAGTGAAGACCGCAGTCCGCGCCGTGCGCGAGCAGCTCGCGACCGGCGACAGCGCCTCCGCACAGGCCGCTCTCCAGAATGCCTCGCGCACTCTGGACAAGGCCGTGTCGAAGGGTGTTCTGCACAAGAACAATGCAGCCAACCGCAAGTCGAATCTCGCGAAGAAGGTCAACGCTCTCTGAGCATGATCCTCTGAGCGCGTTCCACGCGGACAAGGGCCGTCCTCCTTCGGGGGGACGGCCCTTGTGCTGTGTTCGATGCGGCGTGCACGGGGGTGCGACGATCAGTCCTCACGGTGCGACGATCACCGTGCGCGCGATTGGCGGCACACGTAGGCGACGAGGTATTCGACGGCGTACACCGGATCGCGTCCTCCGCCCTTCACCGCGGCATCGGCGTCGGCAGCCGCGAGGATCGCGCGCCCCAGAGACACCGGATTCCATGCCCGCGATTCCCGCCGTGCACGGTCGACCTGCCACGGCGCCATCCCCAGCTCTGCGGCGAGCGATCCCGGTGATCCCGACAGCCCCTCCACCTTCGCCAGGTTCCTCAGCTTGAGAGCGACCGCGGCGACGATCGGGACGGGATCCGCCCCGGTCGCCAGAGCGTGGCGCAGCAGTGAGAGCGCCTCCCCGGTCCGGCCGGTGCAGGCTGCGTCTGCGACCTTGAAGCCCGTCGCCTCGATCCTGCCGCCGTAGTACGCGTCGACGACTTCCGCACCGACCGTGCCCTCCGTGTCCGCCAGCAGCTGCCGCACGCCCGCGTCGAGCTCGGACAGGTTCGCACCCAGCGCGTTCATCAGTGCGGCGAGGCCATCCGACGTGAGGGTGCGCTTCGCCCGGGAGAACGCGTCCTGTGCGTACTTCGCGCGATCGGCCTCGCTCTTGAGCACTCCGACGTCGACGGTGGGCGCACCCGCGGCTGCGAGGGCCTTGAGGAGTCGCGCACCGCGCTGCCCGCCCCGATGCTCGAGGACCACGACCATGTCGGGATTCGGATCCTCCGCGTAGGCGAGAGCGTCTTTCAGGAAATCGTCGTTCATCGTCGCGAGATCACTCACGATGATGAGCCCGTGGGCGGAGAACAGCGACGGAGCCGCGGAGGCGGAGAGGGAGCCGGCCTCATAGGACGATGCGTCGAGATTCACCGGATCGACATCCGTGTGCTTCTTCTTCACCGCCTGCACGATCCGGGTCCGGGCGTTGCGCAGGAGCACGTCCTCGCCGCCGGACAGGAGCACCAGGGGTGCCGGAGCCGCCCGGTGCCACGCCACTGTCGTCTTCTTCGCTGCCACGGATCCAGACTATCGTCCGCCGGGGACACCGCAGTCCATCGCGCCGCCCAGCAGCCCGAGTTCCGCTGTCAGTGCGATGCTCCCGCACTGGTCGGTGCGCAGCACCGGTACGGACCCGAAGGCTTCGAGGGCCTTCCGTGCGGGGTGACCGTAGGTGTTCCCGGCTCCGACGGAGACCACCCCCACACGGGCACGTGCGGCCCGGAAGAACGCGGCGGACGTGTCCGCGCTGCCGTGGTGCGGGGCCACGAGCACGTCGACCGGCGCGTAGACCGCCATCTGTGGGACCATGCGCAGCTGCTGGTCGGCACCCACATCACCGGGCAGGAGGATGCTCAGGCCGTCCACCTGCACGAGGAGGACCAGCGAGGCCGCGTTGCCGTCACGGACGCCTCCCCCGTCGACGGGCGGCCAGAGGACTCGCGCCGTGACCCCGTCCGGCAGGAGGTCAGCCGGCAGCTCCTCACCTGCGACCGCCGGTGCAGCCACCGTCGCGAGAGCGCGGGTCCTCGTCGCGTCCGGGGAGTCGGCCAGGGCCAGGGGGTGGACGACGACGGCTTCGTCCACCGCTTCCACCGCTGCGGGCAGCGCTGCGACGTGATCGGCGTCGAAGTGCGACAGAGCGATCGTGAGACGAGTGATGCCCGCACCCTCCATGCACGCGGCGAGCAGGGCGGGATCGTCTCCGGTGTCCACGAGCAGCGCGTGGTCCCGCGGCGCATCCCGACTCCGGATGAGTGCTGCGCTCCCCTGCCCGACGTCGCACACGACGACCGACCAGGCGCCCCGACCCGTCGCGGTCACGACCGGCACCGCCAGACCGGCCAGGAGGCAGACGATCGTCACGAGCGCACCGCCAGCGCGGACGCTGCGCCGGCCCAGGAGTGCGCACGCCAGACCTGCGACCATCCCCGCAGCCACGACGACTCCCCCGAGCCCCGCGGTCCAGCCGAGTGCGGCACCGGGGAGCGCCGCGCACCCATGGGCGACGACCGTGATCCACCACGCCGAGGCCGCGCCGACTGCACCTGCCGTGCGTGCGAGCAGGTGGGCCGGCGTCCCGAGCGTCTCAGGGAGCGCACCCGCCGCTCCCTCGAGCGCGAGACCGGCGAGTCCCAGCACGGTCGCCGGTGCGACCGCCGGCGCGGCCGCGACGTTCGCGAGCACCGCCCAGGGGCTGACGGTCGGGTCGAGGACGACGAGCAGCGGGGTGCACCCGACCTGCGCCGCCGCGGGCACCGCGAGCGCGACCGCGATGAGGCGAGGCACCCCTCTGTCGGTGAGTGCACGGGTGAGCGGCGGCGAGAGCACGACGAGAGCCGCCGTCGCGCACACGGACAGTCCGAACCCGATCTCCGACGCCAGGTGCGGACGCCCGATGAGCAGCACGGTCACGGCCGTCGCGAGCACCGCGAGCGTGGGTGTGCCCGCGGGCCGCAGGATGCCGACCGCCACGAGAGCCGCCATCGCTGTCGCCCGCATGACGCTGGGCTCCGGTCCGACGACGAAGACGTAGCCCGCCGTCACGGCCGCCGCCGGCAGGATGCGGGTCCACCAGGGACTGCGCAGGCGGGCACACAGGGCCACGACGACCCCCGCGACGATGAGGATGTTCGATCCGGACACCGCTGTGAGGTGTGTCAGGGAGACCGTGCGCATCGCATCTGCGAGCGCGGTGCGGATGTGGGCGACGTCGCCCACCACGAGGCCGGGCAGCAGATCTGCGCCCGCGTGCGTGCCGACACCGGAGACCTTCGCCAGCCCCGCGCGCAGATCGGCACGGATCCGCCACCGCGCGCCGGGCTCCTCGACCACCTCGGCACCCACGAGTCCCGTGAGGTCGTCATCCCACCACTCCAGCTGCATGCGCACCAGCGACCCTGCAGGCGGGGGCGGCTCCTCGGCGACGACCGTCACCCTGCCGGCCTCACCGGTCACGACACTCCGGAAGCGGCCAGACTCGGTCTCCTGAGGATCCGTCACGACGCGAACGATCGCGGCCCCAGGCTGCGGAGCCCCGTCGAGTGCGAGCGCGTGCGCACCCGCGACGAGCCCGGACAGTCCGAGCGCTGCGAAGACCCCGCCGAGGACCGCCCCGGCCGGCCGCACCGCCCTCCTCGTCCTCGCGGGACCGGCACACGCAGCCGGTCGGCCCGCCAGGATGAGCACTGCGCCCAGCACGGCGCAGCACAGACCCAGGACCATCGCGGGGCGCCCGGCCCACGTGATCGACGCCCATGCACCGGCGGCGGCCGTGATGGCACGCGCTGTCCCGATCCTCGCTGTGAGGATCCTGCCGCACCGCGAGCCGCACGCGCGCAGGGCCGCACTCATGCCGGGGCCTGCGGACAGCGCGGTCCTGCGGTCCTCACCCGACCGTGACGCTGTCACGGATCCTGCTGAGCGTGGCGTCTCCGATCCCGCTGACGTCGAGCAGTTCGTCCACAGTGGTGAAGCGACCGATCGCGTCTCTGTGGTCGAGGATCGACTGCGCTGTCACGGGCCCCACACCCGGCAGCGTCTCGAGGGCCGCGAGGTCTGCGCTGTTGAGGTCGACGAGTGCGTCGCCCGTCCCTCCCGATCCGGCACCAGCAGGATCCGGACCGGACTGCGCGCTGCCCGCTTCCGTGCCGCCACCGCTGCCCAGGGCAGTCTCGTCCCCCGGCTCGGGCACCCTGATCTGCTCACCGTCGACGAGCACGCGCGCGAGGTTGAGCGCGTCCACGTCGGCGCTCCCGGAGGCCCCGCCGACGGCTGCGAGTGCGTCCGACACCCGCGCACCCGGCGACAGTTCGACGACACCGGGGGTGACCACGGCACCGACGACGTGGACGACGACCGGCGCAGCAGGGGTGGCTGCCGCCCCACCCGTCGTGCGCTCACCCCCGTCCGCGCTCCCACCACCGTCCCCGGCGGCCTCCGCATCCGCCTGAGCGGCCTCCCAGGTGTCTGCATGCTTCTGGGCGGCGAGGGGGCTCTCGCCCCGCAGCAGCGACGGGGCCAGGACGAAGACGAGCACACCCGTCAGAGCAGCTCCCAGCAGGCACAGCAGGACCGTCCGGGACAGTCCGGGCCGGGCTCCCGGCCCCGCGTGGCCGTCCTCCTCGGTTCCGTCGTCGAGATCCGCCGCATCATCGCCGGGTTCGCCGGCGACATCCCCTGATCCGTCGCCGAGGTCGTCTGCGGGTGACCATCCTCGTTCGCCGCTGCGGGCCAGCAGCGACGAGAACCTCTCTGCGGGTGATGGGCTCATGCGCCCACTGTCGCCTCCGCGCCTGCGGCCGCGCATCCCGCACACTCACCGGTGGACGGACACCGGCACATCCCCGGCATGACCGACGCGTGGGAACCGCGCCGCTCCACCGTCCTGTGACCGCGAGTGACTCAGCTGCGACCTCGGACGACGATGCCCACGGCGCCGGGGCCCACGTGCGCGGTCAGCACTGGGGACAGCACGTCCGCGCTGATTCCCCAGCCTTCCGCGCGCGCCGCCGCCTCCATCTGCGCGTGCACCCCCCGCGCGGCATCACCCGCATCGTCGAGCGACCCCTCCGAGACGAGCACCGTCACATCGACGGAGCCCATCGCGCGAGCGGCGGCCAGTGCATCCGCGATCATCCGCGCGTGCGCTTTGCGCACTGTCCGGACCCGTGCGGTGGCGTCGACGAGCCCATCGCGCAGGCCGAGGACGGGCACGATCGAGAGGGCACGGCCCAGCAGGGACGCGGCTCGGCCGATCCGACCGCCGCGTTCGAGGTGCTCCAGGGTCGCCGGGCAGAAGACCACGAAGGTCTCATCCCGGAGGTAGTCCTCTGCTGCGGATCGCAGCGCTGCGGGGCCTCGGCCCTCCGCCACGCCGTCGGCGATGACGAGGGCGGCTCCCCCGGCCGCGGCGGACGTCGTCCGGGTGTCGATGACGGTGAGGGGCACATCGAGCCCGTGTCCGGCGGACTCCGCGGTGCCGTGGGTCCCTGACAGTGCCGCCGACAGCGTCAGCACGATGATGTGGTCGCTCCCGCGCTCGCGCAGCTGCTCGAAGGCGTCCGTGAACGCGTGGACTGCGGGCATCGAGGTGCTGACGCGTGCGCCGCCGACCATCGCGTCACAGAGCGCGGACGGCGCGAGCTCCCCGTCGATGTGCTCGACCTCGTCGACGATCACGGACAGCGGAACCACGGCGAACCGCCCGCCGAGCGCGCGCGAGACCCGCGCGCGCTCGGCGGGCGTGAGCAGCACCGTCGAATCGACGACCAGGCCGATCCCCGACGCGCCGTCATCCTCACCGGGACGCCGAGGCCGTCCGTGGTGAGCCGCGTCCGCCGCCGTCATGGTCGGCCGAGCGCGCGGTACGTCCAGCCGGCGCCGCGCCATGCAGCGGGATCGAGCACATTGCGCCCGTCGAGCAGACGCGGGTGCTCCACGAGCCGCTTCACCGTGACGGGATCGAGCTGCCGGTACTCCGACCATTCGGTGAGCAGCAGGACGAGGCCCGCTCCCGTCAGCGCTGTGGTGAGGTCCTCTTCGTACGTGAGCTGCGGCTCGCGACGACGTGCGTTCTCAAGTCCCTCCGGGTCCGTGACCGTGACGACCGCACCCTGTGCGTGGAGCGCCGCTGCGACCGCCAGTGCCGGCGAGTCGCGGGTGTCGTCGCTGTCCGGCTTGAAGGCCGCGCCCAGCACGGTCACCCGCACCCCGTCGATGTCGCCGCCGCATTCGCCGAGCGCCAGCTCGACCATCCGCTCGCGACGACGGAGGTTGATGGCGTCGATCTCCCTGAGGAAGCTCACGGCCTCCCCCGCGCCGAGGTCGTCAGCGCGAGCGATGAAGGCACGGATGTCCTTCGGCAGACATCCGCCGCCGAACCCCAGTCCCGCGTTCAGGAACTTGCGGCCGATCCGGTCGTCGATCCCGATCGCATCCGCCAGCACCGTGACGTCGCCGCCCGCGGATTCGCACAGCTCCGCCATCGCGTTGATGAAGGAGATCTTCGTCGCCAGGAACGAGTTCGCCGCAGTCTTCACGAGCTCCGCGGTCGGGTAGTCCGCGACGATGCGGGGAGTCCCGCGGTCGAGGACGATCGCATACACCTCGTCGAGCTGCTCCGTCGCCTGCTCGCCGGCGTCGCCGTCCGGCACCCCGTACACGAGCCGGTCGGGGCGCAGCGTGTCCTGCACCGCCTTGCCCTCGCGGAGGAACTCGGGGTTCCACGCGAGTTCGGCACCGGTGGCGCGCACCGTGCCCGCGAGCTCCGCCGCTGTGCCCACGGGCACCGTCGACTTGCCGACCACGAGGTGCCCCGGACCGATGTGCGGAAGGATCGACTCCACCGCCGCGTGGACGTACGTGAGGTCTGCGTGCAGGCCGTCCGCGCTCTGCGGGGTCCCCACGCAGACGAAGTGGACGGTGGCCGCGGCGACCGCGGACGGGTCCGAGGTGAAGGTCAGGCGGGCGCTGTCCTGGGTCTCGACCAGCAGCTCCGGCAGCCCGGGCTCGAAGAACGGCGCACGGGCGGCCGACAGCTCGGCGAGCTTCCGCTCATCGACGTCGACTCCGATCACCGTGTGACCGATCGAGGCCATGGATGCCGCGTGGACGGCTCCGAGGTATCCCACACCCACCACGGACACAGTCGTCATGGTGCTCCTTCGTTCGTCATGCTCGCGTCGGCGCGACGCGCGGTACGCGCCTCAGCTTAGGCGACACCGACCGCGCGGGTACTCTGAGGGAGTGAAGCGTATCGGTGACTTCCTCGTGAACACTCCGTCCGCCGTCGTCGTGTCCTCGGCGGCCGCGGTCCTGTTCGTCTGCGCGCTCATCCCGCCGCTGCACGCGATCGCCTGGGTCCTTCTCCTGCTCGCGGTCCTGGTCGTGCTCGGAGCCGTCGTCGGGTGGTCGCGCACGTGGAACCATCTCCAGGACCGGATCGACGCGCTCGCCTCCGAATCCGCCGGAGCGCACGACGACTACATCCCGGTCGAGCTGAGCCAGACGCCTCAGGAGGAGCTGGCACGAGCAGACGCGAGGATCGCTGCGGACATCGTCGCCGGGTTCCCGGAGGACGACGGCATCGTCCGCAGACTCCGGATCGAAGCGGAGGTCACCGACTTCCCGGAGGAGCTCACTGCTCCCCTGACCACCTTCCTCGCCGACAACTCGCACACGAGGTTCGACGAGCCCCAGGTCCATCGTGCCTTCATGTCGCTCTACCGCGCGGCCCGCGCCCTCGATCAGTGGATCCGCACGGAGACCGCTCAGTTCGACGGCCAGCGGGTCCTGGTCCCCGGCGACACCCGTGAGGGCGGCTGGCAGGCGTTCGCCGACGCCAAGCGCTCCGGAGAGGAGCACGCGGACGCCTTCCTGGTGGCGCGGTCGGAGTTCTCCCGGGTCGTGCTCGTGAACCGGCTCCTCGAGGACTGACCGCGAGCATCGCGGACTGTCCGGGACCGGCGCTCACCACCAGTCGTCGTCCGGACCCGGCGGGGTGCGGCGCTTGTGCTCGGACACGGAGAACTTCTCCGTGAGAGTCCGTGTGACAGCGGCGGGCACGTCGCGGCCCTCGAGGAAGTCGTCGATCTCGTCGTAAGTCACGCCCAGCGAGCTCTCGTCCGTCTGTCCCGGCTCATCGTCCAGCAGATCAGCTGTGGGGACCTTCTCCCAGAGACGGTCGGGGCTGCCGAGCGCACGCAGCATCGCGGCCCCCTGCCGCTTCGTCAGTCCGGCGAGGGGGACGAGGTCCGCCGCGCCGTCGCCGAACTTCGTGAAGAATCCGGTCAGCGCCTCGGCCGCGTGATCGGTCCCCACCACCAGCGACCCGCGCGAACCTGCCACTGCGTACTGCGCGACCATGCGCATGCGCGCCTTCACGTTGCCGCGGTGGAAATCCGCCAGCGGACGCCCGGTGGACGCATCATGAGTGCCGACCAGAGCATCGGTCGCAGGCCGCACGTCGAGTTCGACGACGTCATCCGGGCGGATGAAATCGAGTGCGAGCGATGCGTCGGCGGCGTCCTGCTGCGAGCCGTACGGCAGGCGCAGCGCGCAGAAGCGGGCCTTCATCCCCTGCTGCCGGAGGTCTTCGGCCGCCAACTGGCAGAGTCGACCGGCGAGGCTGGAATCCTGGCCGCCGGAGATCCCGAGGACGAATCCTCGGGATCCGGTCCGCCGTGCGTACTCCACGAGGAAGCTGATCCGACGCTCGACCTCCGTGTGCGGGTCGAGCTGCGGGCGCACACCCAGTGCGGAGCGGATCTGGGCGGGTGTCGGGATGCTCATGCCACCAGCCTAGACCCGACCCCGCACCGACCCGTTCAGGCGTCGGGCACGATGTTGACGAGCTTGGGCGCCTTGACGATCACCTTCCGCACACCGGCGCCGTTGAGTGCCCGTACAGCTCCGGGAGCCTCGAGCGCCAGGCGCTCCAGGTCGTCCGCGCCGATATCGGGGGCGACCTCGAGCCGCGCACGGACCTTGCCCTTCACCTGCACGACGGCTGTGACGGTCTCCGCCACGAGGTGTGCCGGATCCGCCTGCGGGAAGTCCGCGTAGGTGAGGGTCTCCTCGTGGCCCAGCAGCTCCCAGATCTCCTCCGCGAGGTGAGGCGCGAGCGGGGCGAGCATGAGGGTGAGCGGTTCCACGGCCTCACATGGTGCGGACGCCGCCTTGGTGAGGTGATTCGTGAGCACGATGAGCTTGGAGACGGCCGTGTTGTTGCGGAAGTTCTCGAAGTCGTCCCTCACACCGGCGATCGTCTGGTGCAGGACCCGCAGGGTCTCCGCATCAGCCGGATCGTCCGTCACGCGCAGAGCGCCGGACTCCTCATCGACCACGAGCCGCCAGACGCGCTGGAGGAAGCGGTGAGCGCCCACGACCGCACGGGTCTCCCAGGCGCGCGACACCTCGAGCGGGCCCATCGACATCTCGTAGACGCGGAAGGTGTCCGCCCCGTACTGCTCGTACATCTCGTCGGGAGTCACGACGTTCTTGAGCGACTTGCCCATCTTGCCGTACTCGCGGCTGACCTGCTCCCCGGCGAACCACCAGGTCGAGGTCCCGTCGTCTCCGACCTTCTCCTCGACCTCCTCCGCGGGGACGTACGTGCCACGGGCGTCTGTGAAGGCGTGGGCCTGGATGTACCCCTGGTTGATGAGTCGGTGGAACGGTTCGAACGACGAGGAGTGCCCCAGGTCGAAGAGGACCTTGTGCCAGAACCGGGAGTACAGGAGGTGGAGCACGGCATGCTCGACGCCGCCGACGTAGAGGTCCGCACCGCCGGCCGGCTTCTCGCTGGTCGGCCCCAGCCAGTACGATTCGTTCTCCGGCGCCGCGAATGCTTCTGCATTGTGCGGATCCGCATAGCGGAACTGGTACCAGGACGAGCCCGCCCAGTTCGGCATGGTGTTCGTGTCGCGGCGGTAGGTGCGCGGCCCGTCGCCCAGGTCCAGAGTCACCTCGACCCAGTCGCGGTTGCGGCTCAGCGGTGCCTCCGGATCGCTGTCCACGTCGTCTGCGGCGAAGGTGCGCGGCGAGAAGTCGGGCACCTCGGGCAGGTCGACCGGGAGCAGTTCGTCCGGGATGGCGTGGGGCGCGCCGTCCTCGTCGTAGACGATCGGGAACGGCTCGCCCCAGTAGCGCTGGCGGGAGAAGAGCCAATCGCGCAGGCGGTACTGTGTCGATGCCTCAGCGAGTCCCTTGCCCTCGAGCCAGGCGAGCGTCCTGTCCTTCGCCTCGCCGATGGTCGTGCCGTTGAGGTCGATCTCGTCGTTCGCGGAGTTGATCTTCGCGCCGTCGCCGGTGAAGACCGTGTCCTCGTCGTGGTCGGCGGGCGGCTGCACCGTGCGGATGTAGGGCAGCCCGAAGGCCTTCGCGAAGTCCCAGTCCCGCGCGTCCTCGCCGGGCACGCCCATGACGGCGCCCGTTCCGTAGTTCATGAGGACGTAGTCGGCGACGAACACGGGGAGGCGCGCGCCGGTCGCCGGGTTCTCGACGTAGGTCCCTGTGAAGACACCGGTCTTGGTCCGGTCCTCCTGCCGCTCGACCGAGGTCTTCGCGGCGGCCGTGCGCCGGTAGGCGGCGACGGCCTCGGGCGGGGTCGCGGCATCGCCGCGCCAGGAGTCCGGCACCTCGGCGTCCCACGCATCACGCGTGAGCACGTCGACCAGGGGGTGCTCCGGCGACAGCACCAGATACGTCGTGCCGAACAGCGTGTCGGCCCGCGTCGTGTACACCTCGATCACTGAGGAGCCCGCCTGATAGCGCAGCAGTGCGCCGGTCGACCGGCCGATCCAGTTGCGCTGCATCTGCTTGACCGCATCCGGCCAGTCGACGAGGTCGAGATCATCGGCCAGCCGATCCGCGTACGCCGTGATGCGCATGTTCCACTGGCGCAGGCGCCGGGTGAACACGGGGAAGTTGCCCCGCTCGGAGCGGCCCTCCGGAGTGACTTCCTCGTTCGCCAGGACCGTGCCGAGGCCCGGGCACCAGTTCACCGGCGAATCGGAGATGTACGCCAGGCGGTGCTCCTGGAGGACGTCCTCGCGCTCTGCGGCGGTGAGTTCGGACCATCCGCGGTCACGTCCCGTCGCGCGCCCGGTCTCGAACTGCCCGATGAGCGCCTCGATCGGACGTGCGGCACCTGCGCCGTCGGCGGCTTCCGGGTCGTACCAGCTGTTGAAGATCTGCAGGAAGATCCACTGCGTCCAGCGCACGAAGTCGGGGTCCGTGGTCGCGAAGGTGCGGTCGACGTCGTGTCCCAGGCCCAGGCGCGACAGCTGGCGCCGCATGTTCCGGATGTTCTCCTCCGTCGTCACCCGCGGGTGCTGGCCCGTCTGGACGGCGAACTGCTCCGCCGGCAGGCCGAAGGCGTCGTAGCCGAGCGCATGCATGACGTTGTGGCCGCGCATGCGGTGGTACCGGGCGTAGACATCGGTGGCGAGGTACCCCAGCGGATGGCCGACGTGCAGTCCCCTGCCGGACGGGTAGGGGAACATGTCCATGAGATAGACGTGGTCCCGGTCGGCTCGTCCCGCCTCGACGGCGCCGTCCGAGGTCGCGGTCCTCGCGAGGTCTCCCACCGGGTTGGGGGCGGAGAAGGTCTTCTCCTCCTCCCAGCGACGCTGCCACTTCTCCTCGATCCGATCCGCAAGAGCGGCGTCGTACCGATGGTCGACGGGGCTCGACTGATCGGATGGTGCGGTCATCAGCGGGGATCCTTCCGGAGGCAGGCGTAGAGACCACCCCATCCTAGACCTGTCGGCCCGACCGGGCTGTCGGCCGGGCTCCGGTACGACGGCAGACCACACGCGTTTCGTGACGGAGGTTACGTCCCAGTATCATGAAGGTTCCGCGTGTCACACCCCCGCTGCAGAGAGGCACCACCATGGGCTCGACGACAATGCCGCAGACCGAGACGCCGGGCGACGGGATCGACTTCCGCACCGGTTCCTCCATCACCGACGTCCTGCTCGAACGGGTCCGTGCGGAGCCGTCCGCCCCGCTCATGCTGCGTGAGACGTCGCGCGGCGAGTGGGAGGACGTGAGCGGCGCTCAGTTCGTCGAGGACGTCACCTCCGTCGCCAAGGGCCTCATCGCGGCCGGCCTGGAGCCGGAGGGCAGCGTCGCACTGTTCGGCGCGACCTCGTACGAGTGGACGCTCTGCGACTACGCCGTCTGGTTCGCCGGTGGGGTGACGGTCCCCTTCTACGACTCCTCGTCACGCGATCAGCTCGCCTGGATGATCGAGGACGCCGGGGTGGGGTTCGGACTCGTCCACACGCGCGAGCACGCGGATCGCGCGCGCTCCGGTGCACAGGACGCGGGCATCGCGGCGGGCACGGTGCCCGTCTGGGTGTTCGGGGATGACGGCCTCGACGAGCTCCGCGCGCTCGGTGCGGACATCACCGATGACGAGCTCGAATCCCGCCGCTCCGCCGTCACGGCCGACACGATGGCGACCCTCATCTACACCTCCGGCACGACGGGCCGCTCGAAGGGCTGCGTGCTCACGCACGGGAACTTCGTGCAGACGGTCGCCGCCGCGCAGCAGCACGTGCCCGCCGTCTTCGCCCCCGGCTCGGTCTGCCTCCTGTTCCTGCCGCTGGCCCACGTCTTCGCGCGCTTCGTCCAGATGCTCGCCATCAACGTCGGCAGCGTGCTCGCCCACACCTCCGACCTGGGACGCCTCACGGACACGCTCTCCGAGGTGCGCCCCACCTACATCCTCGGTGTCCCCCGCGTCTTCGAGAAGGTGTTCAACTCCGCCCGCACGAAGGCCGAGGCCGAGGGCAAGGGGAGGATCTTCGACGCGGCGCAGAAGACCGCGGTCGCATACTCCCGCGCTCTGGACGAGGGCGGTCCCTCGCTGAGCCTCAAGGTCCAGCACGCGCTGTTCGACAAGCTGGTCTACGGCAAGCTGCGCACGGTCATGGGTGGCCGCCTCGAGTACGCGGTCTCCGGCGGAGGGCCTCTGGGCGAGCACCTGGGCCACTTCTATCGCGGCATCGGTGTGAACATCATCGAGGGGTACGGACTCACGGAGACCACTGCTCCCATCACGGTGAACATCCCCGACGATGCGCGCATGGGCTCTGTCGGGAAGCCGCTGCCGGGCTGCGCGGTCGCGATCGCACCGGACGGCGAGGTCCTGGCGAAGGGCGTGAGCGTCTTCCAGGGCTACTGGAAGAACGACGAGGCCACCGCGGACACCTTCTACGACGAGTGGCTGCGCACAGGCGACATCGGTGAGATCGACGCGGACGGCTTCCTCCGCATCACCGGCCGGAAGAAGGAGCTCATCGTCACGTCGTCGGGCAAGAACGTGGCGCCCGCACCGCTCGAGGACGAACTGCGCCGCCACCCCATCATCGGGCAGCCGATGGTCGTGGGCGACAACCGGAACTTCATCGCCGCACTGATCTTCCTCGATGAGGAGATGCTCCCGAGCTGGCTGTCGAACCACGGGGCGCACGGCGAACTGAGCATCGAGGACGCCGCGACCCATCCGACGGTCCAGAAGGCCGTGTCGAAGGCCGTGGACCGCGTCAATCAGAAGGTCTCCCGCGCAGAGTCGATCCGTGAGTTCAGGATCGTCCCGGCGACACTGAGCGAGGAGAACGGGTACCTCTCCGCGAAGCAGTCGGTGAAGCGCCATGTCGTCTTCGACGACTTCTCCGAGGTGCTGGACGACATCTACGGCGACTGACGCACGGGAGCAGGGCCGGTGAGCGAGCAGAAGCACGAGCAGGATCAGGAGCGCATCATGGCTGACGACCATTCGACCCGCGGCAACTACGTGAAGCAGGGCGCGGAGTTCAACCGCGACACCCAGTACATCGAGGACCGCATCCTCGATGACCCGCAGGCCCACTGGCCCGTCGAGGCCGGTCGCTACCGGCTCGTCGCAGCACGGGCCTGTCCCTGGGCGAACCGCACGATGATCGTCCGGCGTCTGCTGGGGCTCGAGGACGCCATCTCACTCGGCATGCCGGGTCCCACGCACGACGCACGCTCGTGGACGTTCGACCTGGATCCCGGCGGAGTCGACCCCGTGCTGGGGATCGAACGCCTCCAGCAGGCGTTCTTCGCACGCTTCCCCGACTATCCCCGCGGCATCACCGTGCCCGCCGTGGTGGACGTCCCCACCGGAGCCGTCGTCACGAACGACTTCCCGCAGATCACCCTCGACTTCTCCTCGCAGTGGACGCGCTTCCACCGCGCAGGCGCCCCGGTCCTGTACCCGGAGTCGCTGCGCGACCAGATGGACCCCGTCATGCGCCTGATCTACACGGAGATCAACAACGGCGTGTACCGGTGCGGCTTCGCAGGCGGACAGGCTGCGTACGAGAAGGCGTTCGACCGCCTCTTCACCGCACTCGACACGATCGAGGAGCGCCTCACGACCCGCCGCTATCTCATGGGAGACCGGATCACAGAGGCGGACGTACGACTGTTCACGACGCTCGTCCGGTTCGACGCGGTCTACTACTCGCACTTCAAGTGCAATCGTCAGCGCCTCGCAGACTTCCCCGCACTCTGGGGCTACGCCCGCGATCTGTTCCAGACCCCCGGGTTCGGCGACACCGTCGACTTCCAGCAGATCAAGGAGCATTACTACATCGTCCACGAGGACATCAATCCCACGGGGGTCGTCCCGACCGGCCCGGACCTGTCCGGATGGCTGGAGGACCACGGCCGGGAGGCGCTGGCGGACGACGAGCCCTTCGGTGAGGGCACCCCTCCGGGCCCGCCGCCTGCCGACGAGGTCGTCCCCCACGCGCACAGCGCAGACGCCTGGGCCGGCTGAGTCCGTCAGTCAGTCTGGGACCTCAGTCAGTCTGGGGCAGTCTGCGCCTCGGTCAGTCGGCTCAGGCGCCCGTCGCCGGTGTGCCCGGACCGTCACCGGGCCGGCGGGCCCGGTTCCGGCGCACTCGCCGGATGATCCACCACGTGACGACCGCGATGACCAGGACGATGACGACGCGCTGGAACCAGCCTGCATACTCCTCGATCACCGTGTAGTTCTCGCCGACCCAGAATCCCAGCAGCACGAACACCGTGTTCCAGATGAGGGAGCCGGCCATCGTCAGCAGCAGGAACCAGCTCTGGCTCATGCGCTCGATGCCCGCAGGAATGGAGATCAGAGACCGGAAGATCGGGATCATGCGACCGACGAACACGGCCCTGCGGCCGTGGCGCCCGAACCATTCCACGGCACGGTCGACATCGTCGGGATCGACGAGGGGCAGCATCCCCGCCCAGCGTGAGATGCGCTCGTGCCCGAAGGCACGGCCCACCCAGTAGAGCGCGAGCGCACCGACCACCGATCCGATCGTCGCCCAGGCGATCGCGGAGACGAGGCTCATCTCCCCCAGGCTGGCGGTGAACCCGGCCAGCGGGAGGATCAGTTCGCTGGGGATCGGCGGGAAGAGGTTCTCGAGGGCGACGAGGAGCCCCACACCCGGTGCGCCCACGGTCTCCATGACCGTCACGACCCACTCCGTGAAGCGGTCAGTGAGAGAGGGCGACGGGGCGGCTGCCTCCACGGAGGACGCCGGAGTGCGGACCTGAGCGATGAGGGACACGGGCATGCGCGCAAGCATACGACCGCCGCCTGCGCGTCTCGTGAGGGTGAGGGGCAGGTGTTCCTGCACGTGAAGCGGGCGCGCACGTAGTATGAAACACATGACTGCCACCCCGAACGCAGCCGACCGCATCCTCACGACGTCCAAGCGTGCCGCGGGCCGCAGCACCGCGCAGCGGCTGATGCGGCGACCCGCCGTCGCCCACCTGCGCGACACCCTCACGAGGTACGGGCAGAGACTGGGAAATCAGTTCGCCGCCGCGATCACGTACTTCCTCGTGCTCGCGCTCGTCCCGATCCTCATGTTCGCGTTCTCCGCGCTGGGATTCTTCCTGGAGATCGTGAGACCGGACCTCATGACGGCCGCGACCGAGCAGATCTCCGAGATGGGTGGCAGCGCCGAAGTCGTCGATATGATCCAGCAGTTCCTCAGCGGCTGGCGCGGGGTCGGCCTCGTCGCGATCGTCTCCGCGCTGTACACCGCACAGGGCTTCATCGGGAACCTCAAGGACGCGGTGCGGTCCCAGCTGTCGAACGACGGCGTACAGAAGGATCAGGACGGATTCGTCCCGCGCATCGTCAACAACACCGTCACGCTGCTCGTCGTCCTCGTGGGTGCGGGACTCGCGGTCAGCCTCTCGATCGTCTCGACGAGCCTGCGCAGCGTGATCGTGGCATGGCTCGAGCTCCCGGGCTTCATGGATCCGGTCTTCCAGCTGGTGCCGCTCGTCGTGATGGCCACGACGTTCTGGCTGCTGCTGTTCCTCGTGTTCACCCTGCTGCCCTCCGCTCCGATCCCGCCCCGCACGAAGCGGATGGGGTCCTTCGTCGGAGCCATCGTGCTGGCGCTCGTCGTCCAGTTCGCCACGATCCTCATCGACATGTTCTCCGGGTCGCCGTCCGCAGCACTGTTCGGGCCGGTCATCGCGATCATGCTCTCGCTGAACATCGTCGCTCGCATCATCCTCATGGTGGCCGCGTGGATGGGCACTGCCGATGACGACTCGATGTTCCACACCGTCGCGAGCGCTCCCGCACCGATGGCCGATGCGCGCGTCGTCTCCGCGGAGGACCGTCCGACGGAGACTATCGGAGCCCTCCTCACGGCCTCCGCGCTCATCGGCCTGACGCTCGTCGGCTTCAACCGCTACCAGTCCCGGGGAGACGACGCCTCCCGCCGTCGCTGACGGGTTGCCCCACCTGCGTACAATGACCCGGACACCACCGTGGAGTGAAAGGTTTCGTCTCTTGACCGACCAGATCCAGGCCGCCGCCCAGACGTGGGCGACCAAGCAGAGCGCTGCAGAGGGGCTGACGCCCCTCGTCGGACGCCTGTACCGCGAGAACGACGTGCTGCTCACGGTGTACGGACGCAGTCTCCTCAACAAGTCCGTCACCGGGATCATCAAGGCCCACCGCTATGCGCGCCACTTCGACGGCGCAGAGCTCGACCTCGCAGAGACCCTCGCGATCGCCCGGCAGCTGAGCGAGATGGAGCTGGGACCCAGCACGGTCGACCTCGGACGGCTCGCGGCCGCCCAGCGCAGCACCGGCGGCGACCTCGCCGTGCTGCTTGCGGACCAGCTGGCACCCGCGCTCGGACAGTCCGCGGGCGATTCCGATGCTCCCCGCGACGTGGTCCTCTACGGCTTCGGACGGATCGGCCGTCTGCTCGCCCGCATCCTCATCGACCGTGCCGGAGGCACGGGTCTGCGCCTTCGCGCGATCGTCGTGCGCCGGGGCGGCGAGGGCGACATCGTCAAGCGCGCCTCCCTGCTGCGCCGCGACTCCGTCCACGGGACGTTCGACGGCAACATCGTCGTCGATGAGGAGAACGAGACGATCCTCGCGAACGGGACGCTCATCAAGGTCATCTACTCGAACGATCCGTCGCAGGTGGACTACACCGCGCACGGCATCGACGACGCGATCGTCGTGGACAACACCGGCATCTGGCGCGATGACGAGGGTCTGAGCAGGCACCTCGCCTGCCCCGGCGCGTCGAAGGTCATCCTCACGGCGCCCGGCAAGGGCTCCGTGAAGAACATCGTCTACGGCGTGAACTCGGACGCGATCCTGCCCGAGGACACCGTGGTGTCGGCAGCTTCCTGCACGACCAACGCGATCACTCCGGTCCTCAAGGTGATCGGCGACGAGTTCGGAGTGCAGAACGGCCACGTCGAGACGGTGCACTCGTTCACGAACGACCAGAACCTCATCGACAACTACCACAAGGGCTCGCGTCGCGGCCGCGCTGCAGGCCTCAACATGGTGCTCACGGAGACGGGAGCGGCGAAGGCGGTCTCGAAGGCGCTGCCGGAGTTCGCGGGCAAGCTGTCCGGCAACGCGATCCGCGTGCCCACCCCGAATGTGTCGATGGCGGTGCTCAACCTCAACCTCGAGCGCGAGACGACGGTCGACGAGCTCAACGCGTTCCTGCGGGAGACATCGCTCAACTCCTCTCTGCGCAACCAGATCGACTACATCCACTCCCCCGAGGTCGTCTCCACGGACTTCGTCGGGTCCAAGCGCGCAGGCATCGTCGACGGCCTCGCCACGATCGTCGACGGGAAGCGCGCCGTCGTCTACGTCTGGTACGACAACGAGTTCGGCTATTCCTGCCAGGTCATCCGCTGCGTCGCACAGATGGCGGGGCTCGATATGCCGTCGCTGCCCGTCATGTCCGCGTGAGCATCTGAACGTCTGAGGGGTCATCGCAGTGGGTCACATCCTCGCGATCGATGAGGGCACGACCTCGACCCGTGCGGCCGTCCTCGATGAGGGCGGCCGCACGGTCGCCTCTGCCTCGCGCGAGTTCCGTCAGTCGTTCCCGCGACCCGGATGGGTCGAGCACGATGCGCTGGAGATCTGGCGGGTCACCCGCGAGATGATCGGACAGGTGCTCGGCACCTCTCAGCTCACCGCATCGGATGTCGACTGCATCGGCATCACCGACCAGCGGGAGACCACTGTCGTCTGGGATCCCACGACCGGACGTCCGCTGGCGCCTGCGATCGTATGGCAGGACACCCGGGGCGAAGAGATCGTCGCCCGCCTCGCGGACCGCGCCGGGGACCGGATCACGGAGATCACGGGTCTGCCTCCGGCGACCTACTTCTCCGCGGTGAAGCTGCTGTGGCTGCTGGAGTCCGATGAGGGGATCCGCCGCGCGGTCGATCAGGGACGCCTGCTGTTCGGCACGATCGACTCGTGGCTCATCTGGAACCTCACGGGGGGCGTCGACGGAGGGCTCCATGCGACCGACGTGACGAATGCGTCGCGCACGATGCTCATGGATCTCACCACGCTCGACTGGTCAGAGGAGATGCTCGCCCTCACCGGCGTACCGCGTGACATCCTGCCGGAGATCCGCCCGTCGATCGGGGACTTCGGCACGGTCGACGAGCGCCACCTCCTGGGGGGCGTGGCCATCACGGGGGTCCTGGGCGATCAGCAGGCGGCTGCGTTCGGCCAGTGCGCCTTCACCGCCGGCGCTACGAAGAACACGTACGGGACAGGTTGCTTCCTCCTCACGAACACGGGCACGGTCATCGAGCGCGCCAGCGGCGGCCTCATCTCCACCGTGGCGTTCCAGCAGACCGGGTTCCCGGCGCAGTACGCGCTGGAGGGCTCCATCGCCGTCGCCGGTTCCCTGGTCCAGTGGCTGAGGGACAACCTGGGGATCATCCGCGATTCCGCGGAGGTCGAGGCGCTCGCGGATTCCGTGGAGGATTCCGGGGACGTCTACTTCGTGCCCGCGTTCTCGGGGCTCTACGCCCCTCGCTGGCGCGCCGACGCCCGTGGAGCGATCGTCGGGCTCACGCGATATTCGACGAAGGCCCACATCAGCCGTGCTGCGCTCGAATCGACCGTGTTCCAGACGACCGAGGTCATCGAGACGCTGCGCCGCGATTCCGGCTTCGCGATCGACGAGATCCGCGCGGATGGCGGGATGGCCGTCAACGACGCCCTCCTGCAGTTCCAGGCGGACATCTCTGATTGCACCGTGGTGCGCGGAGGGATCGAATCGACGGGGATCGGTGCGGCCTTCGCCGCCGGGATCGGCCGCGGCATCTACTCCGGCACGGAGGACGTGGAGTCACTCTGGGAGGAGACGGGCCGCTGGGAGCCGTCGATGCCCCAGCCGGACCGTGCGCATCGTCGTGCGCGCTGGGAGGCCGCGGTCGAGCGGTCCCTGGGTTGGGTGCCCCCTCAGGAATCGCTGGGCACATAGCCGGCACGCAGGTCCACCGTCTGCGGGAACGGCTCCCCCGCGATCCAGGCGTCCCAGTGGGTGAGGTACTGCTGTGCGAGTCGGTCGGTCCAGCCCTCTGTGTCACCCGACAGGTGCGCCGTGATGAGTGTGTTCGGGGCATCCCACAGGGGGTGACCGGGCGGCAGCGGCTCGGGATCGACGACGTCGAGGCCCGCACCGGCGATCGTGCCGTCCGTGAGCGCGGCCAGCAGATCGTCCGTACGCGTCGACGCGCCCCGTCCGATGCTCACGAAGCGCGCGGTGCTCGGCAGCTGCGCGAACACGGGGGCATCGAACATCCCACGGGTCGCATCGGTGAGCGGTGCCGCGTTGATCAGCCAGTCGACATCGGACAGGTGGTCGCGCAGATGCGCGGAGTCGATGATCTTGGAGAAGTCAGCGTCCCCCGGGCGCGCACGGGTCGCGGCCCCCACGACGTCCACGCCGAACGCGCGCAGGAGCCGCGCTGTGCGTCTGCCGATGCCGCCGGTCCCCACGATGAGCGCACGGGTGCCCGCGACCGTCTCCGTCTCGCGGCGGTGCCACACGTGGTCCCGCTGGAGTTCGAGGCTCTCCACCGACTTCTTCGCGAACATGAGCACGACGCCCAGGACGTACTCCGCGATCGCCTGGTCGAAGACGCCGTGCGCATTCGTGACCGTGGCGCCGGAGTCGACCAGCCCGCGGAAGCGCAGCGAATCGACGCCGGCACTCGCCGCGTGGACCCACGACAGCCTGTCGGCGGCGGGCAGCGCGTCTTCGAGCGCGGTCGAGAAGAAGTCCCACATGAGCAGTGCGTCTGAACCCGGCAGGGCTGAGGCGAGCGTGTCCGCCTCGACCCAGCGGACCTCGGCGTCGGCGCTCAGCCGGTCGAAGACCGCGGGTCGGGGCTTGTCCGGGCTGGTCAGGATGGTGAGGATCGTCATATCGTCATCCTCTCACCCGCGCGTCGTCGGGTCGCGGTCGCTCTCACCATCGAGCGGGCCGGCCGTCACCGTCGACCGGGGCGCCTCCGCCGCCTCGATCGTCGTCGCAAGGGGCTTCGGGTCGATGAAGCACGCGATCACTGCGCCGATCAGTGTGAGCGGCGCCACCCACAGGAAGAGAGGTGTGAGCGCGTCGTCGTACGCGGTGACGACGATGTCGTACAGCGGAGCCGGGAGATGCGCCACGATATCCGGGGTGAGGCTGTTCGCGGAGCCGATGTCCCCCGCACCGCCGGGCACAGCGCTGAGGCCCGATTCGAGGTTGGCCATGAGCCGCGAGGTGAACAGCGTCCCCACGAGCGACATGCCGAGCGTGCCGCCCACCTGCCGGAAGTAGTTGTTCGAGGCGGTCGCCGTGCCGACCATGCGGACGGGGAAGGAGTTCTGCACGATGAGGACCAGCTGCTGGAGTGCCAGGCCCAGCCCGGTGCCGAACACCGCGAGGAAGCCCATGAGGACCCCGACGGATGTTCCGGGCTCGACCGTCGACAGCAGCACCAGTCCCACCGTGGCGGTGAAGAGGCCGGCGATCGGGTAGCTCTTGTAGTGACCGGTCCGAGCGATGAGGAAGCCGACGCTGGTGCCGACGACGAGCATCGTGGCCATGAGCGGGATCATGGACAGTCCCGCGTTGGCGGGTGAGAGCTCGTGGGTCATCTGCAGGTAGGTCGGCATGTAGGAGATCACTCCGAACATCCCGACGGACAGGCTGATGCCGGCGATCGAGGCGAGCGTGAAGTTGCGGTCCTTGAAGAGCCACATCGGAATGATGGGCGCCTTCACCCGCAGCTCCACGACGACGAATGCCGCCGCCGCGAGTACCCCGGCGCTGATGAGTCCGATGATCTCCGGGGACGCCCAGGCGAACTGGGTGCCGCCCCAAGCGGACAGGAGGACGACCGAGCTGGTGAACACGGCGATGAGCGCGAGCCCGAGCACGTCCACAGAGCGCTCTCCCGTGCGGGTGCTCGCGTCCTCCCGGAAGAAGAAGATCGTCGAGATGATCGCGAGCACACCCAGGGGCAGCGACAGCAGGAACGCCCAGCGCCATCCCGGACCTTCCGTGAGCCAGCCCCCGATCAGCGGTCCCGCGACGGACGAGACCGCGAAGACGGACCCCATGATGCCCATGTACTTGCCGCGCTGGCGGGCGGGCACGACGCCCGCGATGATCGCCTGCGACAGGATCATCATCCCGCCGCCGCCCACGCCCTGCACGATCCGGCCGGCGATGAGCCATCCCATCGTGGGCGCGAGGAACCCGATGAAGGAGCCGCCGATGAAGATCGAGATGGCGGCGATGAAGAAGGCCTTGCGTCCGAACTGGTCGCCCAGTCGGCCGTATGCGGGCATGAGGATGGTGGAGGCCAGCATGAAGCCGGTCTGCACCCACAGCATCTGGCCCACACCGTTCAGCTCGCCCACGATGGTGGGCAGGGCGGTGGCCAGCACGGTCTGATTCAGCGAGAACATGAACATCGCGAGCATCAGCCCGACGAACAGGGCGACGATCTGCCCGGTCGACGGAGTCCCGGATCCCTCGCCGCCGGCGGGAGTGTCCGATCGTGGTCCCGCAGCGGGCTTCGGCGAGTCGTCGAGTGCGAGGGCGCGTCTCAAATTCTGATGCCTTCCAGGACTGTGCGGAACAGAGTGAGGGAGTGATCGAACCGATCGTGCAGGTTCTGAGGGGCGGGGTCGTCGGCAGGATCGCCGTGCGCGGGAGGGGCTGTGGGGATCACGAACGAGTGGCGCAGCGGAGCGAGCGCGATGAGGACGATCATCCGCACCACGTCCCGCGCAGTGGTCCCGTCCGGCAGATCCAGGGCCGAGATCTCATCGGCGAGTCTGGGTGTGAGCGCATCGATGAGCATCGTGGCAAGGGCGCTGCCCGCATCGGCATTGCGCTGCACGAGCGCGGGATTGCGCATGAAGAGGACCCTGCGCATGCGTTCGGTCTCCTCGTCGCCCAGTGAGCGGGAGAGGATGTCGCGGATCAGATCGGCCGTCGTCTCGAGCACGCCGGCTGAGAAGTCCGTCGACGCGAGGGCGTCACGGACGAGCTGCTCATCGGGGCCGCTCGTCGCCGTCCCGATGATCGCGTCCTCCTTGCTCGCGAAGTAGTTGAAGAAGGTCCGCTGGGAGATGCCGGCCTCATCCGCGATCTGGGCGACGGTCGCCGCGTCGAGTCCGCGTTCGCAGGACAGCCGCACTGCAGCGCGATGGATCGACTCGCGGGTCCGGCGCGCTTTGCGATCGCGCAGGGACTCGCCTTCTCCGGGGACACAGCTCGTTGTACTCACAGTCAACGATTCTGCACCGTATGCATCCTTGCATCAAATGCAAACGTGCAGTGAGTGCAGGATATGCGTCACGCCCTGTGGTCCGGAGCACAGTCCTACATGAGCTGTCGGATGCGCGCCCTCTGCTGTTCGAGGATCTGCAGCTGGTTCAGCAGAGCGGAACTCGTCTCGAGGTCCGTGGGGTCCGTCCGCTGCAGGCGCGAGTGCAGTTCGGAGGCGATGCGGGCCATGTCCGAATCGAAGAGGCGCGCGATGATGCCGCGGGAGTACCGCTCCACACCGGCTGCGTCCTCAGCGGGCAGCGGTTCCACCGCCAGTGCGCCCACCAGTGACCGCACCCGCTCGTCTCCGCGACCCGACGCAGTCTCCATCACCCGCTCCGGCCACCCGGCCGGATCCGTGAGGCCCGCGCGGATGCCGCCCGACTGCTGCATGCAGACGTGGACGTTCCGCAGATCGGGGTGGGTGAACACCTCGCCGTTGAGTCCGTCGAAGAGCGTCGCGTTCACGAACTGCGGCTGCTGCAGGGCCACCTGCAGCGCGCCTCGTTCGATCCGGACCGCCACCGGGTCGAAGTCGGGGACCGCCGAGGCTGCACTGCCCAGCTGTTCGGCGTACTCCTCGATCCGTCCGGCGGTGCCGGACTCATACGGGCTGGAGGGTGATCCGACACCCTGTGCAGGCGCCGGAGCCGAGCGCTCCCAGCCGCCTCGACCGGAATGCTGAATTCCGGACTGCTGAGCCCCGGACTGCCGAGGCCCGGACTGCTGAGCCCCCCGGCCGGCCTGCCGACCGCCCCTGCCAGACGACGGCGAATCGGGCCGCCGCTCTCCCGTGCGACCACGGCCGCCGGACGCGGGCTTCGCGCGCCGGACGGCCTCGGCGACCTCCTCCATCCCGACGCCCAGTCGGCCCGCCACGAGGCGTTCATAGCCGGGCCGCATCGCTGCATCGCGGATGGAGGCGACGACGGGCGCCGCCGCGCGCATCGCCCCGACGCGGCCTTCGACCGTCGAGAGGTCGAAGCGGGAGATCGCCTGCGCGATCGCGAACTCGAAGAGCGGCCGTCGACCGTCGACGAGGTCGCGCACTGCGGCGTCGCCCTCCTCGGCCCGCAGGTCCGAGGGGTCTCGGCCTCCCGCCTCGACCGCGACGAACGTCTGGGCGACGAACCGCTGCTCGAGTTCGAAGGCCTTGAGCGCAGCGCGCTGTCCGGCCTCGTCGCCGTCGAAGGTGAAGACGACCTCGCCGGATCCGGAGGCCTCGTCACCCAGCAGACGACTCACGACCTTCGCATGATCCTCTCCGAAGGCGGTTCCGCACGTCGCGACCGCCTGGCCCACACCCGCCAGGTGCGCCGCCATGACGTCGGTGTACCCCTCGACGACCACGACCCTCTTCGTCCGGGCGATCTCCCGCTTCGCGAGGTCGAGTCCGTAGAGGACGTGCGCCTTCCGATAGAGCGGAGTCTCCGGGGTGTTGAGGTACTTGGGACCCTGATCGTCGTCGTAGAGCTTGCGGGCGCCGAATCCGATGGTCCGTCCGGTGACGTCCCGGATGGGCCACATGATGCGCCCGCGGAAGCGATCGTAGATGCCGCGGCGTCCTTCGGACACCAGGCCCGAGGCCGTGATCTCCTCCGTCGTGAAACCGCGCCCGCGCACGAACCGCAGCAGATTGTCCCAGCCGCGCGGGGAGTATCCGACGCCGAACCGGTCGAGCGACTCCGCGTCGAAGCCGCGCGCCGCCAGGTACTCGCGTGCGGTCTGGGCCTCCGCCTCGCCCAGCTGGAGACGGTAGTACTCCTCTGCGACCTGGTGCATCTCGATGAGTCGCTGGCGACGTCCGACCTCTTCGCGCGGCGGGCCCTCGCCCTCCTCATACCGCAGCTGCACGCCGACGCGCTCGGCCTGTCGCTCGACCGCCTCCGCGAAGGTCACTCCGTCGAGCTTCTGGAGGAACGTGAACACATCGCCGGACTCACCGCAGCCGAAGCAGTGGTACATGCCCACCTGCGTGCGGACGTGGAATGACGGAGTGCGCTCGTCGTGGAACGGGCAGAGTCCCTTGAGCGAGCCCACTCCCGCGGTGCGCAGCGACACGAACTCGCCCACGACGTCGTCCAGCCGGGTGCGGGAACGGACTTCGTCGATGTCCTCCCGCTTGATGAGTCCCGCCATCAGAGCAGGTCCGCCCGGCCCGCGCGCAGCCGGTGGTAGTGCGTCCACGCCGAGTGGTCCGTGAGGGAGGCCAGCTGATCGACGACGGCGCGCAGACGCTGCGCGTCCGTGTCCGCATCGCGGTGATCCGCGGTGTAGAGGGGGTCCATGGCCTCCGGATGCTCACCGAAGTACTCCGCGACCGTCCGCAGCACGTCGGCCTGGATCTCCTGGAGCCGCAGCCGGTCTTCGGCCACCATGACGGTGACGGTCGCCAGCCCCTTCAGCACTGCGATCTCCTGCATGGACGCGTCAGGCACGACGAGGCTTCCCGCGTACCGGCCCAGCGGACCCCATCCGAACTCCTCGCGCGTCGCGGCCTCGGCGGCAGCGGCGAAACGGCCGATCAGCTGGCTCGTCATGTGCTTCAGCGACGCCTGGTCGCGGCGGCTGCCGCTGTACTCGTCCCCGGGCCAGTACGCGGCGGCCCGCAGCCGGTCGAGCGCCCTGACGATGTCCTCGTCGCGGGCCTCCGGCAGGTACCAGGCGCGGGTGATGTCGATGAGGCCCGCCATGGCGTCGTCTCCTGAGAACTCCTCGAGGCGGAGGTGCCCGGCGACGATCGCGTCCTCGACATCGTGGACGGAGTAGGAGATGTCGTCCGCGAGATCCATGATCTGGGCCTCGAGGCACCGCTGCGCGTTCGGATGACCATCGCGGTAGAAGTCGAAGACCTCCTGATCGTCTTCGTAGACGCCGAACTTCCGCACCCGCGCGCCTTCCCGCCCTGCGGGTGCGTCGCTGCGCGGCCAGGGGTACTTCGTGCACGCGTCGAGGGTCGCGCGGGTGAGGTTGAGGCCCGCCGGTCCGCCGGCGTCCGTGACGACCTTGGGCTCCAGGCGCGTCAGCACGCGAAGGGTCTGAGCATTGCCCTCGAAGCCGCCGATATCCGTCGCGAGCGCGTCGAGGACCGTCTCCCCGTTATGACCGAACGGCGGGTGGCCGAGATCGTGGCTGAGGCACGCGGTGTCGACGATCTCCGGATCGCAGCCCAGGTAGCGGGCGAGCTCACGACCGACCTGCGCCACTTCGAGCGAGTGGGTCAGCCGCGTGCGGACGAAGTCGTCGCTGCCCGGGGACACCACCTGGGTCTTCGCCCCCAGGCGTCGGAGGCCCGATGAGTGGAGCACGCGGGCGCGGTCCCGCTGGAACTCCGTGCGCCGCGGGTTCTTGGGCGGCTCGTCGACCCAGCGTTCACGGTCGCTCGAGCCGTAGTCGAACACGGGAGTCGAGAGGTATCCGGTCACCACGTCAGCCCCCCGAGATGTCGAGCTCGGCTTCGGCCAGCTCTGCATACCAGGAGTCGCCCATCTGCCGGGAGTCGAGCCATCCCTCCGGCAGGTGCGGGCGCTTCGCACGAGTGGTCCGGCCGCGCGAGCCCTCGGCCGCCTCTCCGGGGTAGGGCTGCGTCGGGTCCAGTTCGCCCAGCAGGGCATCGAGCTCGTCGAGCGACGACACCTTCGCGAGGCGGCTGCGCAGGTCACCGCCCACCGGATACCCCTTGAAGTACCAGGCCATGTGCTTCCTGAGGTCGCGGACCCCCATGAACTCGTCCTCGTAGTGCTCGACCATGTATTCCCCGTGCCTGCGCACTGCGTCCGCGACACCGCCCAGGTCCGGCTGGTTGCGCAGGGGGTTGCCCGAGAGTGCGTTCTCCAGGTCGCCGAAGAGCCAGGGGCGTCCCTGGCAGCCTCGTCCCACCACCACACCGTCGCAGCCGGTCTGCTCCATCATCGACAGCGCGTCCTCCGCGGCGAAGATGTCGCCGTTGCCGAGCACCGGGATCGAATCGCCCGCGAGCCGTGCGACCTCGTCCTTGAGCGTGGCTATAGCAGTCCAGTCCGCCGTGCCGGAGTACAGCTGTGCGCACGTCCTGCCGTGGAGGGTGATCGCAGAGACGCCCGCATCGACGGCGGTGCGCGCCGCATCGAGGTACGTGAGGTGGTCGTCGTCGATGCCCTTGCGCATCTTGATGGTCAGCGGGACGCCTCCCCGGGAGGCTTCGCGGACGGCGGTGTGGACGATCGAGGAGAAGAGGTCCGACTTCCACGGCAGGGCCGACCCGCCGCCCTTCCGCGTGATCTTGGGCGCCGGGCACCCGAAGTTCAGGTCGATGTGGTCGGCGCGATCCTCCTCGACCAGCATCCGCACTGCCTGTCCCGTCGTGACCGGGTCGACGCCGTAGAGCTGCACCGACCGCGGAGTCTCGAACGGCTCGTGGTGGATGATCCGCATCGTCTTCTCATTGCGTTCGACGAGGGCGCGGGTCGTCACCATCTCCGTCACGTAGAGGCCGCCGCCGTACTCACGGCACAGACGGCGGAAGGCGGTGTTGGTGATGCCGGCCATCGGTGCGAGCACGACAGGTGAGGTCAGCTCGATGTCGCCGATCCGCAGTGCGGGGCGGGCAGAGGCATCGGTTCGGGGTTCGGTCACAGCAGTCACCGCATCATTGTCTCCGATCGGTCAAACCGTCCCCACCCCACCCGTCTCGCGATCGCCCCGTGCGGCTGACAAACGGACATGCCGGTGACAGAGTTGACGCGTGATCGTGTCCGTCCTCCTGGCTGCCGTGCCGCTGCTCGCCGTCGTCACCCTGCTGGCGCTGGGCCGCGGCGCCGTGACCTCCTCACTCGCGGGCCTGGCACTCGCCCTGGGCCTGGGGATCGGCGTCTTCCCCGTCGCGGTGGGGACCTTCGCCGCCGAGGGCCTCGGCTTCCTCCCCGTCGTCGTCGAGGTGACGCTCATCCTCCTCACGGGCGTGGTGCTCGCACGGCTCCTGGGAGCACTCGGCGCGATGGCCCGGATCAGCGACTGGGTGCTTGCCGCGTCACCCGGGGCGACGGCCGGGGCGGTGCTCGTCGTGTTCGGCATCGTCCCCTTCGCCGAGTCGGTGACGGGATTCGGCATCGGCATCACCGTCGGCATACCGATCCTCGTGCACCTGGGCTTCGGCATCCGGAAGGCGAGCGTCCTGGGTCTGCTGGGCATGGTCGCCGCACCGTGGGGCGGGCTGGCGCCGGGAGCGAAGGTCGCGTCCGGGCTCCTCGGCATCCCGCTCACCGAGCTCGGCATCGCCACGGCCCACTACAACGTCCTCCCGGTGTGCGTCGTCGCTGCCGTGCTCACCTTCGCCGTGCGCGACAGGCTCGCGGGGCTCCTCTACAGCCTCATCGCCGGTGCCGTGCTGAGCATCGGGCTCTGGGGCTTCAACTCACTCATCGGCACGCCGCTCGCCGGTGTCCTCGCCACACTGCTCGTCGTCGCCGTCCTCCTGCTCGTCTTCCGGATCGGCGGAGCACGAGCGACCTTCGACCGCGAGCTCGCACTCGCACTCGTCCCCTACGGCGTCCTCACCGTCGGGCTCCTGGTCTGCAGCGCGATCGCCGCAGTCTGGCCGCACCCGGTCACGACGCTGCTCACGTCCCCTCCGGTCTGGCTGGCCGCCGGCTGCATCGCCGCGATCGTGCGCCTGCTCAGCCGGGGACCCGGCGCCGGAACCATCCTGCGCGAAGGCGTGCGCGCGTGGGTCCCCGTCGGCGTGGCGACCGCATCGTTCATGGTGATGGGCTGGTCGCTGTCCGTGTTCGACATGAGCACTCGCATCGGAGAGGCGCTGTCCGCCTTCGGCGTGTGGACCGTCCCCGCGCTCGGCATGGTCGGCTCGATCCTCGCAGGCTCCATCACGGGCTCCCTGTCGATGTTCGCGACGACGTTCGGATCCATCGCGTCCATCACGGACACACCGGTCCTGCAGGTGGTCGCCGCCGGCATGGCATCGTCGGGGCTCGCCAATGGAGCCTCCCCGGCACGGGCGGCGCTCGCCGTCACGATGGCACTCGCCGCGCTTCCGACGGCGGACCGCTCCCCCGATGCTCACGATGTCCCGGATGCTCGAGAGGCCGCAGATGATTCCGACGCCTCCGACGGTCCGGACTCGGCCCACTCGGCGGAGCCGAGCCCCGCAGGAGCACCGGCGGACGCGGCGCACACGCGTGAATCGCTCGAGCGCTCCGTGCTCCTCTGGACCGTCGGCCTCTCCGCCGTCAGCGCGGCCTGCGTCGCCGTCGCCCTCACCCTCACGGTCTGAGTCCGACAGGACCGCCCGACCGGACAGCCCGCCCGCACCCTCACCGTCCGACCGGCCGGACGCAGAACGGCCCCGCGCACGGTGAGTGCACGAGGCCGCTGCTCCGACCGACCGATCGGAGAATGCCGGACGTATCCGACCGCGTCAGCTCCCGCCGAGCAGTCCTGCGGCGATGTAGGCCGGAACGTCGGCGATCGCCACGCGCTCCTGCGACATGTCGTCGCGCTTGCGGATGGTGACCGCGTCGTCATCGAGCGAATCGAAGTCGTACGTGATGCAGAACGGTGTGCCCACCTCGTCCTGGCGACGGTAGCGACGGCCGATCGCACCGGCGTCGTCGAAGTCGACGTTCCAGTTCTGGCGCAGGGTCGCCGCCAGCTCGCGCGCCTTGGGGCTCAGCTTCTCGTTGCGCGACAGCGGCAGCACCGCGGCCTTGACCGGAGCCAGCCGCGGATCGAGCTTGAGGAAGGCGCGGGTGTCCGTGCCGCCCTTGGTGTTGGGGGCCTCATCCTCCGTGTACGCGTCGACGAGGAAGGCCATCATCGCGCGGGTCAGACCGAAGCTGGGCTCGATGACGTACGGCGTGTAGCGGTCGCCGCTCGCCTGGTCGAAGTACTGGAGCTTCGTCCCGGACTCGTCCGTGTGGCGGCCCAGGTCGTAATCGGTGCGGTTCGCGATGCCCATGAGCTCGCCCCAGTCGGACCCCTGGAATCCGAACTTGTACTCGATGTCGATCGTGGCGTCCGAGTAGTGTGCGCGCTCGCCGTCCGGCACGTCGAAGCGACGCAGGTTGTCCGGATCGATGCCGAGGTCGATGAACCAGTCCCAGCAGGCCTCGACCCACTCGTCGTAGAACCGCTTCGCGTCCTCGGGGTGGACGAAGAACTCGATCTCCATCTGCTCGAACTCACGGGTGCGGAAGATGAAGTTGCCCGGGGTGATCTCGTTGCGGAACGCCTTGCCGATCTGGCCGATGCCGAAGGGCGGCTTCTTCCGCGACGCCGTCACGACGTTGTTGAAGTTCACGAAGATGCCCTGTGCAGTCTCGGGGCGGAGGTAGTGCAGGCCCTCTTCGTTGTCGACGGCGCCCAGGTAGGTCTTCACGAGTCCGGAGAACTGCTGCGGCTCAGTCCACCTGCCCTCCTGGCCCGTCTCCGGGTCGCGGATGTCGGCCAGACCGTTGGCCGGCTCGCGACCGTGCTTGGCGACGTAGGCCTCGATGAGGTGGTCGGACCGGTAGCGCTTGTTCGTGTGGAGGGATTCGACGAGCGGATCGACGAACGTCTCGACATGCCCGGACGCCTCCCAGACGCGGCGCGGGAGGATGACGGAGGAGTCGAGCCCGACCATATCCTCGCGACCGCGGACGAAGTTCTGCCACCAGAGTGCCTTGATGTTCTCCTTGAGCTCCACTCCCAGCGGACCGTAGTCCCATGCGGAGCGGGACCCTCCGTAGATCTCACCCGCCTGGAAGACGAATCCGCGCCGCTTGGCCAGGGTGATGACGGAATCAAGGGTCGATGCCACTGAAGTGCTCCTCTTGGGGGTCGGTGTGAACGGCTGGCTGCTGTTCGATCGGACACAACCCTACCGATTGTGGCCTCTGCGTGCGTCCCGGGCGCCGCACCCCGTGTAGGATTCTCACGCGGCCTCCGTGCATGAGACGAGCACCTTCGGCCGAATCCCGCGCATCCGCCATCCAAGACCTCTGCGGTCGTGCGCGCGCTACGTCTTAGGAATGAGCTCAACCATGCCAGAAGCACCCCACACCATCGACGCCGAAACCCCGGCGGTCCAGCCCGACGACCAGGAGCCGACCGCGACAGCCGCCGAGGCCCCCACCGGCTTCGCCGCGATGGCCCTCCACCCCGCGGTCGCGGCCGCCGTGAACGACCTGGGCTACGAGACCCCGTCGCCCATCCAGGACAGGACGATCCCCGCGCTCCTCGAAGGTCGGGACGTCATCGGCCTCGCACAGACGGGCACCGGCAAGACTGCCGCGTTCGCCCTCCCCACTCTCTCCGCGATGGCGGAGCTCGGCCGTGCCACCGACGGACCGCACGCCCTCGTGCTGACCCCCACGCGTGAACTCGCGATCCAGGTCGCCGAGGCCTTCACGTCCTATGCCACGCACCTGTCGGACTTCTCCGTCCTCCCGATCTACGGCGGACAGGCATACGGTCCGCAGCTCGCGGGCCTCCGTCGCGGCGCCCAGGTCGTCGTCGGCACTCCCGGCCGCGTGATCGACCACCTCAAGAAGGGGTCGCTCAAGCTGGGATCCCTCCGCCACCTCGTCCTGGACGAGGCCGACGAGATGCTCAAGATGGGCTTCCAGGAGGACATCGAGGAGATCTTCGCCGCGACGGCCGGCTCTCAGCGCCAGGTCGCCCTCTTCTCCGCGACGATGCCCGGGTCCATCCACCGGATCACGAAGAAGTACCTCGACAGCCCCGTCGAGGTCCGCGTCGAGTCGAAGACGACGACCGGCCCGAACATCCGTCAGCGCTACCTCACCGTCATGCACTCCCACAAGCTCGACGCCCTCACGCGGGTGCTCGAGATCGAGGAGTACGACGCGATCATCATGTTCGTCCGCACGAAGCAGGCGACGGAGGATCTCGCAGACAAGCTGCGCGCACGCGGGTTCACCGCCTCCGCCATCAACGGCGACGTCCCTCAGCAGACGCGTGAGCGCACCGTCGAGCAGCTGCGCGGCGGCAAGATCGACATCCTCGTCGCCACCGACGTCGCAGCCCGCGGACTCGATGTCGAGCGCATCGGACTGGTCGTCAACTACGACATCCCCCACGACACCGAGTCCTACGTCCACCGCATCGGCCGCACCGGTCGTGCGGGACGCTCCGGTGAGGCGATCCTCTTCGTCACACCGCGCGAGACCCACCTGCTGCGCCAGATCGAGAAGGCCACCCGCCAGCCGGTCGAGAAGCTCGAGCTGCCGACGGTGGAGCAGCTGACCAACAGCCGGATCGCACGCTTCGCCGGCCGGATCACGGAATCGCGGACCTCCTCGGACCTCACCGACATCCGCCCCGTCATCGAGGACTACATCCAGGCGCACGACGTCACCGCCGAAGAGGTCGCTGCCGCGCTCGCCGTCCTCGTGCTCGACGGCGAGTCGCTCATGGCAGAACCGCTGCCCGAGCCCAAGGCCCGCACCACGAACACCCGGAACGAGCGCCACGGCCAGAAGTCGGGGATGCGCACCTACCGGATCGCAGTGGGACGCAATGACCGTGTTCAGCCCGGCGGCATCGTCGGTGCGATCGCGAACGAGGGCGGCCTGACCTCCGCACAGATCGGCGCGATCGACATCCGCACCACGCACTCACTGGTCGACCTGCCGGAGAACCTGCCCGATGGCACGCTCAACCGTCTCTCGCGCACCAAGATCCAGGGCCGACCCATCGATCTGCGTCCCGACAAGGGACGCCCGGGTCGCCCCTACAACAAGCGCTCGAACGACAGCGGCGGGTACCGTGGTGATCGTGACGCCCGCAAGCCCGGGCGCCCGGGGGGCCGTGACGTGAGCCGCGCGGACGCGAAGAAGAGCTTCCGCCGCAACGACTGACGCGCGAGGGCCTACCCGCGCAGGACGGCAGCGCGGCAGGACGGAGGAGGCGACGATGCAGCCACAGGTGGTGTCGCTCCACCGGTTCCCCGTCAAGGGGTTCCCTGCAGAGGACGTGACGCGCGCCCACCTCGAGCCGGGGGCAGGAGTCCCCGGCGACCGTGTGCTCGCGGTATCGGACGGCACCGCCGGCACGGTTCCCGGAGCCTGGAACCGCTGGTCGCGCTTCTTCGCTCTCAAGAAGCGTCCCGCCCTCGCCGCGTGGTCGGTCCGCACGTGCGATGACGGAGCGGTGGCACTCACTCCTCCCTCCGTCAGTGCACCGATCGTCATCGACCCCGCTGATCCCGACTCGCGCTCCAGCGCCGCGATCGACATCGCCGCACACCTGCCGGCCGGACCCGGACCCGTCGACGTGGTCACCGCCTACGCACCCGCAGCCCCGCAGGGGATGTTCGACTGCGAGCAGGGCCATGTGAGCCTCATCTCCCTGGCGACGGTGCGCGCGCTCGAGGCCCAGACGGGGAGCCGGATCGATCCCCTGCGGTTCCGGGGCAACCTGCTGGTCGACGGATTCGAACCGCTCGCGGAGTTCGACCTCGTCGGGTCGATCGTCCGCATCGGTGAGGCGCGCGTGCTGATCCGCTCCACGATCGAACGGTGCAGTGCGACGACCGTCGGCCCCCGCACTGCAGTCAGCGACATGGGGATCCCGCGCATGCTCGCGAGCGAGTTCGGCCACATCCACTGCGGCGTCTACGGCACCGTGCTGTCCCCCGGTCGCGTGCAGCCGAACGATCCGATCACAGTGGAGTCCGACACCACGGACCATCCTCTGCCCGTCGGCACGGGGCCTCGCACCATGGTCGTCACCGACTCCGGTCCGCTCGAGGACGGCCGGCACGCGCTCCGACTCCGCGATCCCTATCGCTGGTTCGCCGCCGGGTGGGAGCCGGGCCGCCACGTCCGCGTCCACCATCAGGTCGAGGGCCGTCACACGTGGCGCACCTACACCGCTGCACTGGTCGACGAGTCGGAGTTCTCCGTCATCGTCGGCGTCCGGGGCCCGGTCTCCACGGCGCTGACCCACCTGACCCCCGGTGACCGCCTCACCGTGTCCGGCCCCTTCGGCGCCCTCACCGCGGCACGCGTGCTCACGTCCGAACGCGAGGCCGCAGCTGCCTCTGCCCCCGCTGCCGAGGCCCCCACACGCGGGGCCCCCACTGACGGCATCGCGCTCGTCACGTCGGGAGTCGGCCTCACCAGTGCACTGTCGCTGCTGCCGGGACTCCCGGACGGCCTCCCCGTCCGGCTCCTCCATATCGACCGCGGGATCGACGAGGGCGCACGCGTCACCATCGATGCGCTCACGCGCCTCACGGAGTCTCGTGAGCGCACCCTCACGACATGGGACACGGCAGTCCGCGGCCGACCGGCCCGGGCAGACCTCATCGCAGCGGTGGCCGGTGCCTCGACCGCGGTGGTCTGCGGTGGAGCGCAGTTCGTCGCGGCGGCGACCGCGGCGTGCGAAGCCGCGGGCATCGCGCCGGACCGCATCCACCGCGAAGCATTCTCCTCTCCCGTGGACGATCTCACCGACCGGCTCGCAGGCTACGAACCTGCGGTCATCCGACGACCGGACGGCACGCGCCTGACGTGGGTGCCCGAGGACGGGACGCTGCTCGATGCACTCGAGGCCGACGGTGCTCGGATCCCCTACACCTGCAGGTCCGGTGCGTGCGGCACGTGCACGATCGCGGTCGACGACCCGGCACGCACCGTCCGCGTGCTCGATGCGACCGCGGATGCGGGACCAGGACGAGTCCTGAGCTGTTCGACCGTGCCCGTGGGCGAACTCAGGGTCCTCGACGAGGGCTGAGCGCCTCCGTCAGGCCAGCAGCGATCGATACTGCGGGAACCGCTCCATGTACCGGTCCACGTAGCTGCACATCGACCGGATCTTCGCGTCGTCCTGCGAGAACCGCTCGAGTGACTCCGTCACGAGCGTGCGAGCCCAGCCCTGCCGCGCATACGCCTCGTCGATGATCGTGTGGAGGATCGTCCGCACGTCGCCGTCCATCCGGTACTCGAGGAATCCCACGAGCACAGGGACGTCCTCGTGCACATCGTGGATGACGATCCGGCTGCGTCCCTTCTCCTCGGTGACTGCGTACGGCGTCGCCACCTTCGTCGGTTCGGCCATCTGAACCTCCACTCCTCCGTCAGTCGGTGCCCTTGTCGGGCGCGGTCGTCGCGGCGGTCTTCTGCGACATCCTCTTCTCAAGGTATCGCGCGATCGCGGCCACCACCATGTTGATGATGATGAACAGCACAGCACCCACGATGAACGTGGGAAGCAGGTTGTTGTAGCTCCTCCCGATCGCATTCACCTGGTACAGCAGGTCCTGATACGTGACGATGAAGCCCAGCGCCGAATCCTTCAGCAGCACGACCACCTGGGCGATGAGCGTGGGCATCATCGCGCGGACCGCCTGGGGCATGAGGATGAGCCGCATCGTCTGCGAACTCCGGAGGCCGATCGACATCGCAGCCTCGCTCTGTCCGCGCGGCACCGCCAGGATCCCCGCGCGGATGATCTCTGCGATCACCATGCCGTTGTACAGCGTGAGTCCGAAGACCACGGACCAGAAGGACCCGATCTCATTTCCGAACACCAGGAACATCGCGAAGATCAGCAGCAGGACGGGCACACCGCGGAACACTTCGAGCACCAGGGTCGCCGGCAGGGACACGGCCTTCTTCGGCGCGAGGCGCAGCAGAGCGAAGACCACCCCGACGACGAGCGCGAGGATCGTTGCGACGATCGCAACCTTGATCGTCGCCCACATCCCCGCGAGCAGCGTCTGCTGGATCACCGCGTACGTGAACGGCTCCCACTTCGCGTACTCGAGCTGGCCGGCGTCGGAGAACTTCCAGACGACGAAGGCGATGAGGCCGAGCAGCAGGACCACGGACACGACGGACAGGATGACGTTGAGCCGGCGGGCACGAGGGCCGGGCTCGTCGAACAGGACCTGGGTCGGTGCGCTCATCGGAGGATCACCATCCTCTTCTCGAGGTAGGCGAAGACGCGGCCGAGCCCCAGAGCCAGCACGAGATAGATGAGCGCGGTGGCCAGCAGGAGCGGGATGACGATGTCTCCGCGGACCTCGATCGCGTTGCGCATCGCGGAGATGAGCTCTCGGTTGTTGAACGCGGATGCGATCGAGGTGTTCTTCAGCATCGCGATGATCACACTGCCCAGAGGCGGGATGACGGTGCGGAACGCCTGCGGCAGCACGACGTAGCCGAGCACCTGGCCGAAGCCCAGGCCCACCGCGCGGGCGGCTTCGGCCTGACCCACAGGAACCGTCGCGATGCCGGACCTCAGCGTCTCTGCGATGAAGCACGAGGTGTACGCCGTGAGTGCGATGCATGCCAGGACGAACGAGTTCATCCCGGCGGTGCTGCCGAACCGGATATCGAGGTACGGAAGGCCGAACACGCAGAAGAACATCACCAGTGTGAGGGGGGTGTTCCTCACGACGTCGACGTACGCGGCGGCGGCGCCTCGCAGGATCGGGACCGGGGACACGCGCATCGCCGCGAGGATCGTTCCGCCGATCAGGCAGCCGATCAGTGTCACGCCGAACAGCGCAAGCGTTCCCCAGGTCCCGCTGAGGAACGTCTGGATGAGCGGATTCACGAAAGCCTCACGTTCTCGAATGGTCGTGTCGGCCCGGCGGTCGCACCGTGCGACCGCCGGGCCTCACCGGCGAACCGGGGCGCAGGCGCAGAGCCGAGCGGGATCAGTACCGATCGACTTCTGGCTGCTCGACGCCGGAGGAGTCACCCAGGGTGTACTCGAACGCCTCCGTCCACGTGCCGTCCTCCATCGATGCCTCGAGCGCGTCATTCACCGCATCGCGGAGCGCGTCGTCGCCCTGGGGCAGACCGACGCCGTACGGCTCGTCGGTGAAGGGGTCTCCCACGACGGAGAACTCGCCCTCGTACTGAGCCGCATAGCCGCGGAGGATCGCGTCATCGGTCGTGACCGCGTCGACGGATCCGGACTGGAGGTCGGTCACGCACTTCGAGTAGGTGTCGTACGTGACCAGCTCCGCGTCCGAGTACTCGTCCTCGATGTTCTGGGCGGGAGTGGACCCGTCGACGGAGCAGACCGTCCTGCCGGCGATGTCATCCGGGCTCGCGATGTCCGAATCGGCCGCGACGAGGAGGTCCTGGCCGGCGACGTAGTACGGCCCGGCGAAGTCGACGACCTGCTTCCGCTCGTCGTTGATCGTGTAGGTCGCGACGACCAAGTCGACGTTCCCCTGCTGGAGGAAGGGCTCGCGGTTCGCGGAGACGGTCTCAGTCCATTCGATCTGGTCGGGGCTGAAGCCGAGGGACCCGGCCACGATCGTGGCGATCTCGATGTCGAAGCCCTCCGGGACGTCCGAACCCGGCTCCTGGTTGCCGAGTCCCGGCTGGTCCTTCTTCACACCGATGGTGAGGCTGCCGGCGGAGTTCGCGGCCTCCCACGTGGGGCTCTCCGACAGATCGACGTCGTCGGCGACGTCGTATTCGGGGGCTTCTCCCCCACCGCCTCCGCCCGCTGCGGGCTCAGGCGCGCCCTCCTGGCCGCATGCGCTGAGTGCGAGCATTCCGACTGCGGCGCCGGCGATGATCGTGCTGAGCTTCTTCATGGTCTGTCTCTCCTTCTGGGGATTCGTGCCCGTCGACGGCGACGGACGGGGTGCGCCGGCGGGAGGTGTGCGGCCCGCCGTCGGGATCACTGGGTGAGCAGCTTCGAGAGGAAGTCCTGCGCGCGATCGGACTGCGGGTTCGTGAAGAACTCCTCCGGCTCCGCGACTTCGACGATCTCGCCCTCGGCCATGAACACGACGCGGTGGGCCGCCTTCCGTGCGAAACCCATCTCGTGGGTGACGACGACCATCGTCATGCCCTCGTCCGCCAGCTCGACCATCGTGTCCAGGACTTCGTTGATCATCTCGGGATCCAGGGCAGAGGTCGGCTCGTCGAAGAGCATGAGCTTGGGCTTCATCGCGAGCGATCGGGCGATCGCGACGCGCTGCTGCTGTCCGCCCGACAGCTGGGCAGGGTACTTCTGCGCCTGGTGCTCGACACCGACGCGCGCCAAGAGCTGCATGGCCAGTTCTTCCGCGGCCGCCTTCTTGAGCCCACGGACCTTGAGCGGGCCGAGCGTCACGTTCTCCAGGATCGTGAGATGGGCGAACAGGTTGAACGCCTGGAAGACCATGCCCACATCCGAACGGAGCCGCGCGAGGCCGGCTCCCTCTTCGGGGAGCTTCTGCCCATCGATCGTGATGGAACCCCCGCTGACGGTCTCCAGTCGATTGATCGTGCGGCACAGGGTCGACTTCCCCGAGCCGGAGGGACCGATCACAACGACGACCTCACCGCGGGAGACGTGCAGGTTGATGTTCTTCAGGGCCTGAAAGTCCCCGAAGAACTTGTCGACGTCCTTCATCTCGACAAGAGCATCGCCCGTGTCGTGTCTCACATTCGCGGTCATGGCGCCAAGACTACGCACAAGACCCTCCAAGGGTCATCTCAGACACAGTGATTGGTACTGCCCCCACACGAATCGCAACACGATCGTCACATAGATCACACGCCCGCACCTCCCAGCAGACGTCTCATGACCCGAGACACTTGTGCCGATCGGACCTCAGTCGGGCAGATTCGCTACCCAACGGCGGTTTCACCCGCATAATGTTCCGGACCCCAGAAATCGGCAATCCACCGCGACCACGAAGGATCTCTCACAATGGCGTCACCCTCCGCCCGTCTCGGCACCCCGTCGGCCGGTCACATGATCGTCCGCTCCCTCGAACAGCACGGAGTCGAACGCGCCTACGTCGTCCCGGGTGAGTCCTACCTCGACGTTCTGGACGGACTCCACGACTCGAGCATCCAGACCGTCGTCTGCCGGCACGAGGGCGGAGCCGCCTACATGGCCGAAGCGGACGGCAAGATGTCCATCACCCCCGGCGTCGCGATGGTCACGCGCGGCCCGGGAGCAGCGAACGCACACGTCGGCCTGCACACCGCATGGCAGGATTCGACGCCGATGGTGCTCTTCGTCGGGCTCATCCCGTTCGAGCACCGCGAGAAGGAAGCGTTCCAGGAGTTCGATCCCAAGGCATGGTTCGACACCGGCGCCAAGCGCGTCATGGTGCTCGACCACCCGGAGCGCGCGTCGGAGATCGTCGCGGAGGCGATGTTCGCAGCCAGTTCCGGCCGACCCGGTCCTGTCGTCGTCGGGCTCCCCGAGGACGTCATCACGATGCCGCACGAGGACCCGGTCCACCCGGAGATCCCGATCGCCACCGGCGGTATGACGGTCACGGACTGGAAGGCGCTGAAGGCTGCACTCGACGGAGCCGACCGTCCCCTGTTCGTGTTCGGCGGCAACGACTGGACGCACGACGTCGCGGATGAGTTCACCCGCTGGCTGGAGGACCACAACCTGCCGGCTGCGGCCGAATGGCGCTGCCAGGGCACCGTTCCGTTCGGTTCGCCCTCCTACGTGGGTCCGCTGGGATACGGCCGACCCGACTTCACCCAGAGCCTCATGAGCGAATCAGACCTGCTCGTGTTCGTCGGCACCGTCCCCGGCGACGTGATCACGGACGGCTTCACCGTGCGGCAGAACTGGGACAAGAAGAACTTCATCGTCGCGATCGACCCGGCCCTGCGCGGGCGCTCCGGTCCCGTGACCCACCAGATCGTGTCCAAGCCGGAGCCCTTCATCCGCGACCTCGTCCGCATGGACCTCCCCGTGCGCGACGCGTGGCGGCAGTGGACCAACCGGCTCAGGCAGGCGCAGGCGGAGTTCTCCACCGCACCCACGTCGGTGCCCGGCGACGGACAGGCGCGCATGGCGACGCTGATGGGCGGACTGGTGGAGCGCCTCGAGGACGACGCGATGGTGACATTCGGCGCGGGCGAGCACACCAACTGGGCGCACCGCTACTTCCCCACCAACGGATACGCCTCGATGCTGTCGGCGCGCAACGGGTCCATGGGCTATTCCGTGCCCTCCGGCATCGCCGCGTCGCTGCGCTACCCGGACCGTCAGGTCGTCACCATCGCCGGCGACGGCGAGTTCCTGATGAACGGTCAGGAACTCGCGACCGCGACACAGTACGGCGCGCATCCCCTGGTCGTCGTCATGGACAATCAGGAGTACGGCACGATCCGCACCCACCAGGAGCGCCAGTACCCGGACCGCGTGTCCGGCACGCAGATGGTGAACCCGGACTTCGCGCTCATGGCGCAGTCGTTCGGCGGCCTGGGTGTCCGGGTCGAGCAGGACGCAGACGTACCGGCCGCGCTCGACCAGGCGTTCGCGGCGATCAGTGAGGGGACGTTCGCCCTCATCCACATCATCGTCGAGCAGCGAGTGAAGGCGTACTGAGATGACCACGACCGGAGGAGCGGCGGAGTCCTCGCCGCTGAGCGGGTACCCGCTGCGTTCATATGACAAGCTCCGCTACGCGGACACTGACCGTCAGGGCCACGTGAACAACGCGGTCTTCTCCACCTTCTTCGAGACGGGGCGGGTCGAGCTCATACAACAGCTCAGGCAGGTCGCGGCCGATCCGACGAAGGACTTCGTGATCGCGAAGATCAGCATCGAGTACCTCAAGGAACTCCTGTGGCCCGGCGAGGCCGAGGTGGGCTCTCGCGTCATCCGGGTCGGCACGAGCTCGATCATCATCGAGCAGCTGCTCACCAGTGAGGGGCTTCCGCATGCCCGTGCTGAGTCCGTCATGGTGCTCACCGATACGACGACGCGCCGCTCCACCCCGCTGGACGACCTGTCGCGCAGCACGCTGGAGACGCTGCGGGGAGATGTCCCTCCGCGCGACTGACGGTCCGCGACGCGACTGACGGTCCGCGACCGGTGGGGAGCGGGACGACCCGACAGGGTCGCCCCGCTCCTCAGACGCCTCCGACCAGCCGTGCGGCCTCCTCGCGCAGCTCCACCTTCCTGACCTTCCCGGACACGGTCATGGGGAATCCGTCCCGGACCTCCACGTAGCGCGGGATCTTGTAGTGCGCGAGGTGGCCCTGGGCGAACGCACGGAGGTCGTCCGCAGTCAGAGCGTCGTACCCGTCCGCGGTGACGACCCACGCCATGAGCTCCTCCCCGTACTTCTCATCGGGCACCCCCACCACCTGGATGTCGCGGATGCCGGGATGACGGTAGAAGAACTCCTCGATCTCCCGCGGATAGATGTTCTCACCCCCGCGGATCACCATGTCCTTGATCCGGCCGGTGACGTCGAGGTAGCCGTCCTCGTCCATGATCCCGAGGTCACCGGTGCGCATCCAGCGCCCGGCGTCGATGGCGTCTGCCGTCTTGTCCGGCTCGCCCCAGTACCCCAGCATCACGGAGTACCCGCGGGTGAGGATCTCACCCTTGACACCGCGCGGCGCAGTGCGTCCGGTCACGGGGTCGACGACCTTCACCTCGACGTGCGGCATGACCCGGCCCACGGTCTCGGTCCGCCGCTTCAGGGAATCGTCGACGCGGGTCATCGTGGAGACCGGCGAGGTCTCCGTCATCCCGTAGCAGATCGCCACCTCGGACATGTGCATGCGGTCGATCACCTGCCGCATGACCTCCACGGGGCACGTCGACCCTGCCATGACCCCGGTGCGCAGGGAGGTGAGGTCGTAGTCATCGAAGTCGGCGAGCGCCAGTTCCGCGATGAACATCGTGGGCACTCCGTACAGGGACGTGGCACGCTCCTGCTGCACCGCGCGCAGGGTGGCTGAGGCGTCGAACGACGCCGCAGGGATGACCGCGCACGCACCGTGCGACACGATCGCGAGCGTCCCGATGACCATTCCGAAGCAGTGGAAGAACGGGACGGGCAGGACGACCACGTCCGCCTCCGTGTATCCCAGCAGCCCTCCGATCGAGAACCCGTTGTTGAGGATGTTGTGGTGGCTGAGGGTGACGCCCTTGGGGAACCCTGTCGTGCCGGAGGTGTACTGGAGATTGACGGGATCGTCTGCTGACACCTCGTCCTCGACGCGGCGCAGGCGAGTCGCCCACTGCGCGCCGTCGTCCATCAGCAGGGTGCGGCCGTGCTCCCAGAGCCGCTCGAACGACTGTTCGGGGCGGATGCGCGCACCCGCACCGGACCCCAGCGGGCCCTCAACCGTGTCCAGGGCGATGACGTCGAGGCCGGTGATCTTCCCTGCCGCCTCGTTCGACATCCCCAGGAAGTCTGCACGGGCATCCGCCACCTGGGTGATGAGCACCGACGTGCCGTTCTGCTCGAGCACGTACTCGAGCTCGTGCACACGGTAGGCGGGGTTGATGTTGACCAGGATCCCGCCGATGCGTGCCACCGCGTACATCACGAGCGTCCACTCCGGCACGTTCTGCGCCCAGATGCCCACGCGGTCGCCGTTCTGGACTCCCCTGTCCATCAGCGCGACCGCCAGCGCTCTCGTCTCCTCGTCGAGCTCCGCGTACGTCCACCGGCGACCTGAGGGGACGTCGACGAGTGCGTCCCGACCGGGGTGCGCAGCGGTCGCCGCGGCCAGACTGTCGCCGAGCGTCAGTCCGAGCAGCGGCACATCTGAGATGCCCGAGCTGTAGGACAGGTTCCGGATGGTGGGCTGTGCGGTCACGTCGTCGTACTCCTCACGTCGTCTGGGGATCCTCGTCGATCATCCAGGCGCTACTCTCGCATATCCCGCGCGGCCATGCCGCCCCTGCGTGGCGCCACCTGGGTGGCGTGGGCCGCACGACGGGCCCGTGGGATCCGCAGGCGCAGCCGTCAGGCGCGGCCGTGTACCAGGACCGCAACACAGATCCGAGAGCGGGAAGGTGCGCGTGTCGTAGCGTTGGGACCGCAGCGGTCCCGCACGAGGCACCGCCAGGATCACACCCACGGAGCACAGATATGTTCGAGAAGGAATCGACCCGCAGCTTCTCTGCGGAGCCGGATGCCGTCTACCAGGCCCTCCAGGCATGCGCACAGAGTGCGCGCCATCTCCTGGAAGTGGACGACGGAGCCCGCGCAGTGACGTTCCAGACCGGCAAATCGCTCTTCTCGTGGGGACACATCGTCACGGCTCAGGTGCTCGACGAGCCCGATGGCGCGCGCCTGGAGCTGGTGGTCACGGGACTTCCGGAGGCACCCCGCGCACTCATGGACGGCAAGAAGAACGCGTCGATGGCGGCGAAGGTGGTCGAGGACGTGGCCTCCCGCCTCTCCTGAGGATTCTTCCAGCGGTGCTCCGTACAGTGGTGGGCATGAGATTCCTCGTCCGCACCGTCGTCAATGCACTGGCCCTCGCCGCAGCGGCGATCCTGCTGCCGGGGCTCACGATCTCCGGCAGCGACGCACTCGCCGATTCGATCGGCGACCGTCCCGCGACCGTCGTCGCCTACCTTGCGATCGCTGTCGTCTTCGGCGTGGTCAACGCATTCGTCAAGCCCATCGTCGCGTTCGTGTCGACGCCGCTCACGTGCCTCACCCTGGGACTCTTCTCGATCATCGTGAATGCGCTCATGATCGCACTGACGGCGTGGCTCTCGGAGTTCACTCCCATCGTCCTGATGATCGACGCGTTCTTCTGGACCGCGGTGCTCGCGGCGATCATCGTGGCCGTCGTCTCGGCGGTGCTCGGATGGCTGCTCCCCGACTCTGCGCCTGAGCGCAGAGCGGAGCGGTGAGCTCCGATGGATGCTTGAATGATCGGTATGCCGGCTCGTCCCCCATCGCACGAAGACCACAGACTGCAGCGACGCCACTCGGAATCCATCCGGTCGCAGCATCGTTCAGCGGCCGAAGAAGCCGCCGAGGCCGATGCGAAAGGGCGCGGAGAGGTCCACGAGTATCGGATCGACCTGGAGCGCCTGAGGTTCTCTCCGTACTTCGGACGACTCTCGGCCGTCACCCAGGTGGTGCCCCAGTCCGGTGTGGGCCCGATCATGCACAATCGACTCACTCACTCCCTCAAGGTCAGTGCGGTCGCACGCGTCATCGCTGCGAACCTCGCCGCACGGCTGTCCGTGCACCGCGAGCATGCCGCGGGCCGGGCGGCGGCCGGCGACGAGGTGGGCCGCACGCTCGCGCACCTCGGCGGGTGCGACACGATCGTCGCGCAGGCGGCTGCGCATGCCCACGACCTCGGGCACCCGCCGTTCGGACACCTCGGCGAACGCGTGCTCGACCGACTCGCCACGACGGAACTGGGGCTGGACGAGGGCTTCGAGGGCAACGCGCAGACGTTCCGCATCCTCACCACTCTCGACACGCTGGGGCTGGACTTTCCCGGGGTGAACCTCACTGCAGCCGTCCGCGCGTCAGTGCTCAAGTATCCGTGGACCCGTGGCCTGTGGAAGGGCGTGGAGGCAGAGCAGATGCCCGTGGAGGACCGACCTCGCGGTGTGGGTCTGGACCCCGCGCGCGGTGCCGTCAAGTTCTCCGCCTACGCACTCGAGGCCGAGGAGATGGACGAGGTCCGAGCTGCGTTCCCGAACCTCGAGCACGGAGCGCAGACCGTCGACTGCGCGATCATGGACCTCGCGGACGACATCGCCTACGCCGTCCACGACCTCGACGACTTCGTCCGTGCGGGCGTCCTCCAGCACGCACCGGTCGCAGGCGAGTTCCATGCCTGGCTCGGGGACTCCGGTGGATTCCGCGACGGGCGCACAGCGGATCTCGATCGGCAGTGGCGCGTCCCCGGGGTCTCGCTCGAACTGCTGTGGCGGAGAGCGAGGACCAAGGACCCATGGATCGCTGATCGGGAGTTCTTCGCTGACGCGGTGGATCGCATCAGCGGCGAGCTGGGCGACGATCTGCTGACCCGCCCCTACGACGGGGGCGTCGAGGCCGAGCGTGCCGTCTCCTCGTTCACCCGCCGATGGATCGAGCGCCTGCGCAGCGCAGTGGTCGTGGAGGCGCACCCTCACGTGCGCGGCGGTCACGTGCACCTGGAGCAGCGTGCCTGGCACGAGGTCCTGGTGCTGAAGTTCGTCCACGCGCGCTTCGTGCTCGACCTGCCGGACATCGCTCAGGCGCAGAGGGGCCAGGCCCGCGTGCTCGAGGACCTGGTCCGGGGGTTCGACGCCTGGCTCGACGACCCGCACGACCACGGCCGCGCACCGCGCCGTCTGCTGGAGTGGATCGACGGGACGACCCAGGCCGTCTTCGACCTGCGCAGTCGCAGGCCGGACCTGCTCACCGGCGACGGAGGAGAGGCGGCCCTGCGACGACAGGGACGGTCCCGTGCGATCCTCGACTACGTCGCGTCGATGACGGACCAGCAGGCACTGGCCACACACGCCTCGATCACCCGGGGGTGAATGCCGGAGGAGTGTCTCCTCAGCACAGCACGACTCACACGAGGTCGCGCGGGATCATCCTGCGCCAGTTCTGCGAGTAGACGCGGGGGTTGCCGCGCTCGGCGTTCAGTTCGTAGGCGTCCAGCTCTGCGGCGATGCAGAAGTCGTGCTCCGTCGAGGTGAGCACGGTGCGGGTGATCACCTCCGTCCGCCATCCCTCACGCTCGAACCGACGCACCGTCCGCGTCTCGCCGCGGACCGAGGACACGTCGTTCCACCGGAAGCTGAACCACTCGCTGGTCTCCCGCCGCACGATCGTCCCGGTCTCCACGATCCGGAAGGACCCCTCGTCATTGACGATCTCGAGGGTCGACACGTCCGTCGCGAGGTCGCGGATGACCCGCCACTGATGGTCGCCCGTCCGGAGCGTCTCCACCGCCAGCGGCGGAGCCGCCTCCGCCGGCCCGAGCGCACGAAGATGCGCGTCCTCCTCGCGGGGTCGGCGCAGCGGCAGCCGCAGCCTGCTCACCTCCGTGGAGAGTGTGAGCGCCGCTGCCGTCGGCGACGGCCAGACGAGCGGCCAGTAGGAGGTCGACAGGGACAGCCGGATGCGGTGCCTCTTCGGGAAGTGCTGGGCCACCGCGTTGAGAGGGACGCGCACGCGGTACCGCCTGCCCGGTTCGAGAGGGGTCGGCTCGGCACTGCTGTCGCGATGCGTGAGGTTCAGCACCCCGTAGGTCACACGCGTGGTCTCGCCGTTGGGCAGGACGTCCGACAACCGGGCGATGACCTGCGCGACGGGAGCGTCCGCTGACACGTCGAGCTCGCACTCTCCCATCCCCAGCATCTCCAGGTCGTGATCGAGGGGCTTCGTCTCGTAGACGAGCGCCCCTCCGTCCTCTTCGCGCTGGTCGAAGGGCAGATCGGGGGTCGCGGCGTACGACGCCCACTTGCCCGCGAACATGCCCACGCTCAACGGTGACTGGAGGGTCACTTCGGCGGGCTCCGCGTCCTGCCCGTCGTCGTCCGCCGGCACCAGGTGGTGCCCGCTCAGAGCGTATTCGCCCGTCTCCGTGTGGGGCGAGGGCCACGAGGGCTCTCCGACCCAGTGCCCGGGACGCTCCGCGTAGGAGGAGCGCGGCGCCGCGCTGTCCTGCATCCAGACCCGCAGCATCGGCTCGTCCATCACACCCGTGTCGGTGCCCTTGAGCCAGTGGTCCCACCAGCGGACCACCTCGTGGAGGAACCCGATCGAGGGCCCCGGCACGCCCAGGTGGGGGTACTTGTGGCCCCACGGACCGATGAGTGCCCGCCGGGGGACGTCGAGGTGCTCCATGAGACGGAAGATCGCGTTCGTGTAGCCGTCGGCCCATCCCCCGACCGCCATGACCGGGCAGGCCACATCCGAGTAGTCCTCGTTGACCGAGGCACGCTCCCAGTAGTCGTCGCGGTGCTGGTGCTCGAGCCACTTCTCGATCCACAGCCCGCTGTTCTCGAGCCGTTCGTGCCACATCTCGCGCCACCGCTCGCCGACGATCTCCGGGTCCGGCGGGAGGCTGTTGAACGCGAACATCACGGTCGCTTCGGACAGGTTGTCCACCAGGAGGGCACCGCCCATGTAGTGCATGTTGTCGACGTACAGGTCGTCGGTCGCAGAGGCGCTCACGATCGCCTTGAGTGCGGGCGGCCGACGGGCCGCGACCTGCAGGCTGTTGAAGCCGCCCCAGGAGATGCCCATCATCCCGACGCTCCCCTCGCACCAGGACTGCTCGGCGATCCACGCGATGACGTCCTCGGCGTCCTCGTGCTCCTGTTCGAGGTACTCGTCGCGGAGCACTCCATCGGAGTCGCCGCTGCCGCGCATGTCGACGCGCACGCACACGTAGCCGTGTCCGGCCATGTACGGATGATTGAGCGCATCGCGTCCGCGGGTGCCGTCGCGCTTCCGATACGGGATGTATTCGAGGATCGCGGGCAGGGGACGCGTCTCCGCGGACTGCGGGATCCACATCCGGGCCGCCACCCGCTGACCGTCCCGCAGAGGGATGAACACATTTTCGACGACGCGCACCTCGTACGGGAAGTCGCTGATGGTCCTCATCGGAGCTCTCCTCTCACTCGCGTGATCTGCCGATGCGCTCCCTCGCACGGTTCCATTCAGCCTCGGTCCCCGCAAGGGAGCCTGTCAGTTATGCCTGACGTCGAACAACGGTTCAAGCGTCCGTGTACTCGAACGGAAGCGCCGCCGCGATCTCGGCATGGAGTCGCCCCAGCTCGTCGTGGCCGGCCGCTCCGATGTGGAGCTTGCCGACGACGAACCGGTAGCTGTCCTGGCCCGGCAGCTCAGACAGCCGGTCGCCGACCGCGACCTGCGTGACGAGCCGGACGTCCGGATACGTCTCGCGCAGCCGATCCATGTCCGCTTCATCGGGGATCCTCGTCACGACGCCGTCCTCGTCATGGAAGACCATGCACTGCCCCGCCACCGCGTAGCGCCCCTCGCGGTACGGCATCCGCGGAGGCCGGCCGCGGGCGATGTCGATCGCCACCTCGTGGTTCGACGCTCCGTCCACCTTGAGGAACAGGTCGCTGTGCGACTGGCTGATGCGCGTGTTCACCTCGATGAGCCACAGCTGGTCTTCGGCCTCGTCCCACATGAACTCGGAGTTGAAGCAGCCGTTGTCGAACCCGATGTGCTCCAGGTAGCGGCGGGTGAGGTCGATCATCCGCTCCTGGACGGACTCCGGCACGCTGCCGGCGGGATAGTCGAAGCGATCGAAACTCGTCCCGGCGCCGTCCTTGTGCATGTCGAACAGACCGTGCACGCGGAACTCCCCACGGAAGACCGTTCCCTCCGGCGCGCACTGCATGCCTTCGACGAACTGCTCCGCAAGGCAGGTGTTCCCTCCGGCTTCGCCCAGGTCCCGAGGCAGGTCGACGCGGGACAGCACAGCGTTGAACGCGTCACCCATCTCCTCGATCGAGTCCCGGATCCGGGACTGCGCGTCCAGGAAGTCCTCCTCGTCCGTGATCTTGAAGCCCAGTGCAGAGGAGTGCGCCTTGACCGGCTTCACCCAGAAGGGGAACGCGAGCTGCTCGCGGACGGCCGACAGCGCCCCGTCGTCGAACGGATCGAACGCGACGAAGCCGGGGACGCACTCAGGGATGCACTCGCGCTGTGCGAGCCTGCTCCAGTACTTGTGCTCGCTGGCCAGCAGGCTCGACAGCGGCGGAGCGGGGAGGCCGCGCTCGGCGGCGAGGATGGGGGCCAGAACGCTGACCGGGAAGTCCCAGTGCGCGATGATCCCGTCGACCGTGCCGTCGAACTCCTCCAGCTCCGCCCTCGCGGCGGCGAGGAGGCCCTCGAAGTCGATCGCGCGCGCCGCCACCGCATGCTCGTAGTCGAGCAGATCGTGGAATCTCAGATCCCCCGCACCGCGAACGGTCTCGAGCTCCAGGCGCTGTTCGTGCGTCATCGCCAGAACCAAGATGTTGGCAGGACTCATGTCTCCTCGCTTTCGCTGTCGCAGAAGACACCTCCGAATGTAAGGCACCTTGTCCTCTCGACCGTATGGGCCAGCACGCCTCGGCACAATCCCTCACGCCGCCGGCGCTCCCACCGCCCACAGACTTCACAGGAAGCCCTCAGCGCGCGCCCCCAGGACGCCTTCCCCGAAGGCTTCCCACGGAGCGCCTCGGCCGGGCCCCGTCGCACCGCACCGTGACTCTGCCAACCGGGCTTGTCACACTTGAGGCATGGACACCTCCTCGCGACTCCGGATATCGCGACGCGGGCGGCTGCTCGGCCTCGCCGTCGCCGCACTGCTCCTGACCGGCTGCGGCAGCTCGTTCCCCGCCGACCCGGAAGGCACTCTCGACCGGATCGAGGGAGGAGAGCTGCGGGTGGGCGTCTCCCACAGCCCGCCGTGGACGGACGTGTCCGCCGAATCGGAACCGACGGGCGTCGAGCCGCGGCTCGTCCGGGACTTCGCCCAGGCCCACGACGCGGAGCTCGCCTGGGAGGCCGGCGGCGAGGAGCAGCTGATGACGATGCTCGACGAGGGCCGCATCGACATGGTGGTCGGCGGGCTCACCGACAGCTCCCCCTGGACCACCCACGCGGCACTCACCACCCCGTACGCGGAATCCGTCGGTCCGGACGGGTCCACGAGCAAGCACGTCCTGGCTGTGCGGACCGGCGAGAACGCGTTCATGGTCGCCCTCGAGCGCCATGCGCTCGCACAGGAGCTCGGGACGGTCGAGCCGTGAGGCCGCGCTTCGGCCACACCGAACTCCCAGAGGAGCAGGCTCACGCACTCGCGAAGGCGATCCGCCTCGAGCGCATCACCCTGCTCGTGACCGTCGGGACCATCACCCTGGTGCTCCTGGTCGCGGGCAGCTCGCAGGCGATGAAGGCCGCCTGGATCGAAGACTCGCTCGCCCTCCTCCCGCCACTCGCCTTCCTCATCGCCGCCCGCTTCATCCGCCGTCGCCCGACAGCGCGGAGGCCGTACGGCTACCACCGTGCGATCGGTGTCGCCCACCTCGTGTCCGGCGTGGCGCTGCTCGTCATGGGGCTCTACCTCATCGTCGACTCCGGCCACGGGCTGGTGGCCGGCGACCACCCACCCATCGGCGTGATGGTCGTCTTCGGCACTCCGATCTGGCAGGGCTGGCTGATGGTGGGGGTGATGTCGGTCGTGGCGGTGCCCCCGATCATCCTCGGCCGTATGAAGCTGAAGCTCGCGCCCCTGCTGCACGACAAGGTCCTCTACGCAGACGCGCAGATGAACAAGGCGGACTGGATGACGGCACTGGCGACCATCGCGGGTGTCCTGGGCATCGGGATGGGCCTGTGGTGGGCGGACGGCGCGGCCGCGATCCTCGTCTCCGTGGACATCATCCGCGACGGATGGAACAACCTGCGCGACGCAGTCCGCGACCTCATGGACTCCCGCGCGACGACGCACGACGGAGCAGGACCGGACCCCCTGCCCCAGGATGTCGTGAACACACTGCTCGCCGCGACATGGGTCGACGAGGCCGAGGCCCGGGCGCGGGACCTGGGACACGTCCTGCACATCGAGGCCTTCGTGGTCCCGGTCGACGGAGGTCTGCCGCCGCTCGCCGAGGTGACCGCGCTCCGTGAGAGGTGCATCGGACTGGACTGGCGGATCCAGGACCTCGTCCTGTCCGTCGTCGAAGAGCTGCCCGACGAGCTCCTTCCGCAGCTGAACGGAGCAGGCCCTCACGACGAGTGAGGATGACCGCGTCCACTCCGTGCGCCCCTCGCCTCCGCGACGGCTGCGGCGAGGTCGCCGGCCAGGTCCGCAGCGTCGGCATCAGTGAGTCCGTGCACGGTGATGCGCAGGCGATGGGAGACGGCCGAGGAGTCTGCGAAGCGGAACTCGTCACCGGGTCGCACCCACCACCCACGGCGGGCGAGCCCTACCTGCACCTGCCGCGCGGGCGCACCCACCGGAACCCATGCGCTGAGTCCGTCGCCGGAGGCCGCCAGCATTCCGTGCTCCGCCAGGCGTGCGGCGAACTCCCTATTGCGCTGCGCGTAGTGCGTGCCCGCTCGATGGATCTGTGCACGTGCGCCATCGTCGGTCAGGAGCGCATGGGCGATGCGCTGGAGCAGATGGCTCACCCACGTGGTCCCCGGACTCAGCCGCATCGCCAACCGGTCTGCAGTCTCCGCGTCGGAGGCGACGAGTGCGACTGCGATGTCTGGGCCGATGAACTTCGACAGTGACCTCACGAGGGCCCAGCGACGGTGCCCGGGCCCGACGATCGGATGGAACGGCTGCTGGGACAGCAGTGAATAGTAGTCGTCCTCGATGACGAGGACGTACGGGTGATCGGCGAGCACCCTTCTCAGACCCTCTGCGCGCTCCGCCGATCGTGACGCTCCCGTCGGGTTCTGAGCCCGCGGAGTGCACACGATCGCGCGCACTCCCTGCGAGAGCGCCGCGCGGAGCCCCTCGACCGTCATCCCCTCCTCGTCGACGGGAACGGGCACGGCGCGGTACCCGCCCAGACGGACCGTGTGGATGCTTGCGAGGAAGCAGGGGTCCTCGAGCGCCACCGCGTCATCGCGGGTGAGCACCTGGGCAAGCAGGCGCTCCACGGCGTCGACCGCGCCGCTCGTCACTGTGAGGCCGAAGTCCCCGTGGGTGTCCGGCTCCATCCACGCACGCGCCCACGCCTCCAGCGAGGGGTCGATCACCGGCTCGCCGTAGAGAATGGGACGACCGCCGGCGGCCTGGAGCGCTCGAGTGGGGTCCGGGATCAGGGCCGGGTCGGGATTGCCGCTGGCGAGGTCGCGCAGCGACTCCGTGGACGCGTACCCCTCCTGCGGCACGCGTGCCCGGTCAGCGATCCGAGTCCCGGCACGTCCCAGTGCTTCGACGACCCCCGTCCGGCCCAGGACGCCGTAGGCGGCGACGACGGTGTTCCGATTGACGCCCAGTTCGTCTGCGAGTGCTCGCACAGGCGGCAGTCCATCACCGGGCGCCAGGGCGCCCCGGTCGACGAGTCCGCGCACGCTCTCAGCGATCTCCGCTGAGGTGCGCCCCCTGATGCCTGATCCGACTGACGTGCTCATCCACACCAGTCTACGGGCGGAGCATGCTATCTTTTGGCCTAGGCCAGACAATGGCCTAGGCCAAGAACTCTCGCGTGCACGCCGCGGCGTGCACAGGACCAAAGGGGTCGATCATGACGCTCACGACGGAGACCACCGCAACGACGCCGCGCCCGCCGGCGGCCGCGGCCGCTTCCACGAACGGACTCGCAGACCGACTGAAGGGCGGCGTCATCATGGACGTCGTCACAGCAGAGCAGGCGCGGATCGCCGAGGACGCGGGAGCGGTCGCGGTCATGGCGCTCGAGCGCGTGCCGGCGGACATCCGGGCACAGGGCGGTGTCGCACGCATGAGCGACCCGGACCTCATCGACGGCATCATCGCTGCGGTGAAGGTCCCTGTCATGGCGAAGGCGCGGATCGGCCACTTCGTCGAGGCACAGGTGCTGCAGGAGCTGGGTGTGGACTTCATCGACGAGTCGGAGGTCCTCTCCCCCGCCGACTACGTCCACCACATCAGCAAGCGGGACTTCACCGTGCCGTTCGTGTGCGGCGCGACGAACCTGGGGGAAGCCCTGCGCCGCATCTCCGAGGGCGCCCAGATGATCCGGTCCAAGGGTGAGGCCGGCACCGGGGACGTCTCGGAGGCGACGAAGCACATCCGCACCATCACGGCGGAGATCGCCTCACTGCGCGCAGTGGCGAAGGACGAGCTCTATGTCGCCGCGAAGGAGCTTCGGGCACCGTACGACCTCGTCGCCGAGGTCGCGGAGGCCGGCCGTCTCCCGGTCCCCCTCTTCACCGCCGGTGGCGTGGCGACCCCCGCAGACGCTGCGATGATGATGCAGCTGGGCGCGGACGGCGTGTTCGTGGGCTCCGGCATCTTCACCTCCGGGAAACCCGCCGAGCGCGCACAGGCGATCGTGCGGGCGACCGAGTCGCACACCGATCCCCGGATCGTCGCAGAGGCGTCGCGCGGACTGGGCGAGGCGATGGTGGGCATCAGCGTCGCAGATCTCCCCGCACCGCATCGCCTGGCTGACCGCGGATGGTGAGCCGCATGACACCATGATCTCCATGGCACCAGTGAGCGCTGCGACCCGATGACGACGTCCCCCGGCGAGCCTGACGGGCTCGTCGCCGCGCTGCGGCGCGCAGGCTGCGTCTTCGCGGAGGAGGAGGCTGCAGTGCTGCGCGAGTCCGCGGACAGCCTCGCCGACCTCGAGCGCCTGGTGCGGACCCGCGCCGAGGGCGCTCCGCTGGAGCAGCTCGTGGGCTGGGTCGACCTCGACGGCCTTCGCCTCCGCGTGGGACCCGGCGTCTTCGTCCCGCGCCAGCGCACGCGCCTCCTGACGGAGGTCGCGGTCGACGCCGTCCGATCCGCTGAGACGGACTCCGCGCCGCGCGCGGCCCCGCCGGTGTTCGTTGAAGCGTTCGCCGGGGTGGCGCCCGTCGCGGCGGCGGTCCGCGCGGCGCATCCGTCCGCGGAGGCCCACGCGACCGACCTCGACGAGACGGCTCTGCGGTACGCCCGGACGAATCTCGGTGACGCGGCGGGCGTCCACCCGGGCTCCGTCCTCCGCGGACTGCCCGATCACCTCGGTGGGCGTGCGTCCGTCATCGCGGCGGTGCCGCCCTATGTGCCGATCGGCGAGGCGGACCTCCTGCCCCGCGAGGCACGGGACTTCGAACCGCCCGCCGCGCTGTTCAGCGGAACTGACGGGCTGGACGCGGCTGGCGCCCTCATCGGCGAAGCACCGCAGTGGCTGGCGCCGAGCGGCAGGCTCGTCGTGGAGATGCACAGCGCTCAGGCCCGCGACGCGGCGCGCGTCGCCGCACACGTCGGCTTCACAGCGACCCAGCACGTCGCCGTGGATTCGCAGACGGTGGTCCTGGAGCTCAGGCGGTGCTCCCCCTGACACTCTTCGCCCCCGCAACGCCGTCGAGGAGTTCCGGGGCGACCGGCATGCCTGCGCGGATGAGCGAGTAGGACCCGCCGGATTCCAGGACGATGCACTGCACCTCCGCTGGGCAGGTCACACCGGCCTGCCGCATCACCGTCTGCAGGTCGGTCCGCGACGTGTGCGTGCGCCTGCAGGCATCGGGCAGCGCACGACCGTGGGCGAAGACCACCGTCGGATGCGCGCTGAGGAGCCGCCGCCCTCGCCGCGACGATTCGACCGCCCCGAAGATCGCCTCCATCCCCACGAGGGTGAGCAGCCCGACCACTCCCGCCGCAACGGTGGGCGGGTGGCCCAGGATCACACGGCCCGCGACCGCGCCGAACATGATGAGCACGACCGTGTCGAAGCCGCTGCTGCCCGACAGCACCCGCGCCCCGAAGATGCGGACCGTGAGCAGGAAGACGACGTAGATGAGCACCGAGGACACGATCACGAGCGGGATCCGGTACGGCTCGATCCAGATGTGGTCGACCACAGCCGGCCACCATCCGTCGGGCGGCTGCAGAGACATGCCGGCAGAGGGTGTATTCGCTTGCATCGCCGCATGAGAGCTCATCTTCGAAAGATATCCGATGCCGTCCGATACCCCAGCGCACCCGTCTGCACCCACGAAGAAGTCCTGCGTCGTGACACCGTTCGGAAACGACGTCTCGACACAGGACTGTCTGTGGAGCTAAGGGGATTCGAACCCCTGACCTCTTCATTGCGAACGAAGCGCTCTACCAACTGAGCTATAGCCCCACGGCCAGCCGTGCTGACCGTGCTCGTCCGAGGACGACCGCTCCATATTACTGCGAAGCGGAGCGGTCGCCAAGGCGAACGCGGTGTGTCACCGATCACTCCCCGGTGCGATCCGGTACGCCGCGGGCGTGCGCGACATCTTCACCGGCGACGCGACTCCGCGGTACCCGTCCTCCATCTCCACGATCATGCCGCGGTGCCGCGTGTGCGGATGCGCCGCGGCCTGGGCGGAGTCGAGGATCGGGCCCGCAGGCACCCCGTCGGCCATCAGCGCCTCCCCCAGCGCGACTGCCTCGAACGATGCCATCGCCGCCTCGAGCGCAGCCCGCAGGGCCTCGCGGTGTGCGGTGCGGTCCGCGTTGGTCGCGAATCGCGCATCCTCCACCAGCTCCCGGGCCTCGATCCGCTCGCACAGTCGCGCGAACTGCCGGTCGTTCCCCACAGCGATGAAGAGGTCGCCGTCGCCCGTCGCATACGTGGAGTACGGGGCGATGTTCGGATGGTCGTTCCCGGTCCGGGCAGCGGGCTTCCCCGTCCCGAACAGATTCGGCATGTGCGGGTGCATGACGGACAGCGCGCAGTCGAACAGCGTGGTCTCCACCCGCTGGCCTCTGCCGGAGGCATTCCGCTCCCACAGCGCCATCATGATGCCGTTGACCGCGTTGAGTCCCGTGATCATGTCGACCGCCGGCATGCCGATCCGCGTGGGACCGGTCTCCGGAGTACCGTTCACGCTCATGAGCCCACTCATCGCCTGTGCGACTGCGTCGTAGCCCGGCATGCCGCCCAGCGGCCCGTCCTCGCCGAACCCGGTCACGGAGCAGTGGACCAGGCGGGGGAACTCGACACTCAGCACGTCGTAGCCCAGATTCCACTTCTCGAGTGTGCCCGGCTTGAAGTTCTCGACCAGGACATCCGCTTCGGCGAGCAGGCCCCGCAGTGCATCCCTGCCCTCATCGGAGCGCAGATCGAGGGTCCGCACCTCCTTGTTCCGGTTCACACCCGCGTAGTACCAGGCGATGTCGTCTCGGTAGAACGGCGGGCCCCATCCGCGCGTCTCATCGCCCTGAGGCGGCTCGATCTTGAGGACGCGCGCCCCGTGGTCGCCCAGGATCTGCGTGGCATACGGCCCGCCCAGCACACGCGACAGATCGACGACGGTGATCCCGGCAAGACTGCCCGGCCCGGCCGGGGCCCCGGCCTGCGTCCCCGCCGCCGAGGTTCCGCTCAGCCCCCGCGTCACGCCCGGGCTCCCAGCGCCTCGGCGACGTACGCCGCGGCGGAATCGGCGTCCACCGCGTCCTGGAGGATGAGGTCCTTCAGGAGCTCGGCCGGGTCCTCGACGACGGCCAGCGGGTCCTGGGGATGCAGACGGTGGCGCACGACCATCGTGGCGAGGACCACGCGGCTGTAGTCGCCGTCGCGAGCACCGATCCGGACCCCCTCCCAGGCGAGGAACACTGCAGAGCACAGGCAGTACAGCGCCGTCGCGAGCTGGCGGGCCTGCGCCTCCTTCGCCGAGTCGCCCAGCGTCTCCAGCGCGTGGAGCAGTTCACCGGACAGCCGGTCCAGTTCCGCAGCGAGAGGTGCGAAGGCCTCGTCGCGGACTGCGGCCTCGGGCGCGGCGGCCTGCGTCGCATCGACGGGCGCAGCCCGGCCCCCGACCTCTGCGATGAGCTCGCCCAGGTAGCCGATGAGCGGCTTGAGCGCCGAGGACCGGTGTGCGGCGCGGACCACATCCAGGGCGACGATGTTGGACGTCCCCTCCCAGATGGACCCCAGCTGAGCGTCGCGGAACGTGCGAGCGTCGCCGTACTCCTCGATGTAGCCGACGCCGCCGCGCACCTCCATCGCGTCCGCGGTCACCTTCCGCGCCTCCCGCGTGGTGCGCAGCTTGATGATCGGAGTGAGGATGCGCAGCACGGCCGCGGCTTCGTCGTCTCCCGCGTCGGCGCGCTCGAACACGCGCGCGGTGTGGAAGGACATGGTGAGTCCCTGCTCGGCGGGCACCAGCAGTTTGGCGAGCTGACGCCGCTGCAGCGGCAGGTCGATGAGGCGCGTGCCGAACGCCTCGCGCTCCAGGCACACGAACCGCGATTCCCCGAACGCCCGGCGCATCATGCCTGCTGACCGCACGGCGTTCGACAGGCGGGACGAGTTCACCATGTCCGCCATCTGCTTGAAGCCCTGACCCACATCTCCCACCAGATAGGCGGTCGCTCCGTCCAGACTCACCTCGCCCGACGGCATGGACCTGGTTCCGAGCTTGTCCTTGAGGCGGACGATCCGATAGCTGTTCCGCGTCCCGTCCGGCAGGGTCTGCGGCAGCAGGAAGAGGCCGATCCCCTTGATGCCGGGCCGTGCGCCCTCGGGACGAGCGAGGATCATCGTGACCCCCGCATCCGCGTTGGAGCAGAACCACTTCTCACCCGTCAGTGCCCAGGACCCGTCGCCGTTGTCGCGGGCGATCGTCGTCGCACGCCCCACGTCCGAACCGGCATCCTGCTCCGTCATGAACATCGCCCCCTGGGTCAGCGTCTCGAGCGACGTCGACGTCAGGCTGGGCAGATAGCGGTCGATGAGGTCCTGGTCGCCGAACTTCCGCAGGGTGCGGGTGAGCGCGTCCGTCATCGACACGGGGCATTCGAGGCCGAACTCGGCCTGCGCGAAGAGGTAGAAGAACATGTACTTCACGATCGGCGGCATGGGCGTGTCCCAGCCCAGCACCGGCGTGTGGCTCATCGCGTGCATGCCCAGGTCCTCGAATGCGACCTTCTGCAGCTCCCGATACGCAGGATGGACGTCGATCCACTGGTGATCGCGCCCCTGCCGCGTGCGGTGATGGAGGACGGGCGGGTTCACGTCCGCCTGGTGCGCCCAGTCGTCCATCTCCCCGCCCAGCCGCGGACCCAGTTCGGCGAGGACCGGCGCGAGGTGACTCCGCAGGTCCTCATCGAGGTAGAGCGGCAGGAGCGCCTGCAGGCTCTTGTCGTCGGCCACTCGGTCGATGCCGCGACTGTCCGGAACGGGCCAAGCGGGCGCATTCGGCGCGCTCGAGGCTGCTTCTGCGGTCATGGGATCTCCTTCGATCAGGTCAGGGCTCTCACTGACCGTCGCCAGTGTCTCTGTCCTCAGCGTAGGAAGATCGCAGATAACCGTCCAACAGCAGAAAGTGAACACGCGATAACCTTGCATTATGAAAGATATCGACCTGCGTCGCCTCCGCTACTTCGTCGTGCTCGCGGAGAGCCTGCACTTCGGACGCGCAGCAGTGCTGCTCCACATCTCGCAGCCCGGTCTCAGCGCGGAGATCAGGCGACTCGAGCGGCAGCTGGGAGTGACGCTGTTCAGCCGGACTCCGCGCACCGCCCTCACCCATGAGGGCAGGACGCTCCTGCCCGAGGCCGAGGCGGTGCTCGCGGGAGCAGATCGGTTCGCCTCGGCATCCGCCGTGCTGGCCTCAGGTCAGGCCGGCGTCGTGACGATCGGGTCCACGGCGACGGTCCTGGAGCAGGGCCTGCTCGACGCGATCGCAGGCCTCGCGGAGGAACTCCCCGACCTGCGCGTCGTCGTCGACGAGCTCTCCAGCGCCGAATCCGTCACCGCACTGCGGGAGGGCCGCGTCGACGTCGCATGCGGGAACGCTCCCGCCGACGGGCCCGACGTGACGTCGACCCGTCTCACCGCAGCGCCGTTCGCACTCGTCGTGCCGACACGGCCCACTGCCGCGCTTAGACCGGTGGGCAGCACTGCGGCTGCCGGTTCCTCCCCGCAGCGCCTCGCCGACTGCGCCGAGCTGCCCTTCGCAGTCTTCCGCCGCAGCGCGTCTCCCCGACTCCACGACACCGTGCGAGCGCTGTGCGGTGAAGCCGGCTTCACCCCTGCCCTCACGTATCGGACGCGCACCTGGCGATCTGCTCTGGACGCCGTCGCAGCGGGCCTCTGCGTCTCGCTCGCCCCGCTGTCCGTGGCTCGTGCACGCGACGGAGACGACCCACGCGTGCGGATCGCGCAGGTCGTCGACTCCGACCTGCGCGTCGAATCCTGGATCAGCACACGGACCGGAGCCACCTCACAGCTGTCCGAGCGCCTCCGGCAGGCAGTGGTGGACGCGTTCCGCTGACTCCGTCAGTCGCAGGTGCCGTCGATGGAGCAGCTGGTCCCCTGTGCACCGGACAGCAGGTCGTCGAGGCTCAGCATCCCCTCGCCTGCGGACGCCTGCTCCGCGTCGACGTCCGTCTGCTCTCCACCGCCGGGCTCCGTGCCCGCGCCTTCCCCCGAGGCGACGGCGTCCGCCGCGTCCTGCTCCTCGTCGCGCGTCACATCATCCTGTGTCATGCGACCTCCTCTCCGTCTGCGAGCTGCCGGAGCGCCCGCCGGTACGTCGCGACATCCATCGCTCCGGGAGCCGCGACACGATCGTCGAACACCATGAAGGGCACGCCCTGCGCGCCCAGCGAACGTGCGCGTGCGATGTCGGCCTCCACCGCGTCGTCCGCCTCAGCGGATTCTCCCGCCGCCGCTCTCCGCACTGCCTCCTCAGGCGCTCCGGCCTCGACCGCCCTCTGCACGAGGGAATCGGTGTCGAAAGGATCGAAGGTCCCCGCGAAGTAGCCGCCCTGGAGCTGTGAGAACAGCACTGCCGCCGTGGCCTCGTCGACTGTCGCGGCGACCGTCTGCACCACGCGATGCAGAGTGCGCGTGTTCGCCATGGGCCTCTCCTGCGCGTACGGCATGTCGAGCTCCGCGGCCAGGCCTCCGACACGCTCCTCCATCGCGACGACCTGCTCCCGCGGCATGCCCTTCGCCGTGATCAGGTAGTCGATGTTCGACGGCACCGCCCCCACCGACGGCACCGCCCCGTCAGGCGCGCTGCTGTCTCCGCGGGCATGCGGTGCGCTGGGATCGAGCTCGAAGGAATGGACGACGAGGTCCACGTCGACCCCTTCGTCCGCGATCGCCCTCTCCAGCCGTCCCTGACCGACGTAGCACCACGGGCAGACGAGATCCGTCCACACGTCGATGCGGACACGACGCCCACCGCTCTGCTGCACTGCGCCATCGGTCCCTGCGGCTTCAACCACCATCGAGTCATCTCCTCTTCCACCCTGAATGTGCCACGCTCCGCACGGTTCGCGCTTCGTCTCCCTTCAACGCATGCCCCGCGGCGGGGATTCCCCACGCGCCCTGCGCGGCCCCGCCCACGACCTGCTCCCGCTCTCACTTTCTGCGTACTCTGCGCATCTTCGACTTCATGTCCTGAAGGAACTGCGCGTAGACTCTCAGAAATCTTCGAACGCCCAGCCGACGGCATCTTCTGCCACAGCGCCGGGCTCCGCCCATCCACCGCCCTCCCTCCCAAGGAGTCCGCCATGGACTTTCAGCTGCTCTCGGCCCTCGTGCTGGGCATAGCGACCATCGTCGTCCTCGTTCTCACCACCCGCCTCGATGCGTTCGTGGCCCTCCTCATCGCCGGCGTCGTCACCGGCATCGTCGCCGGCTCCGGCTTCGTGGAGACGATCGAGTGGATCACTGCAGGATTCGGCTCCACGCTCGCAAGCGTCGGCATCGTGATCGGTCTGGGCGTCTTCATCGGCAAGATCCTCGAAGTCTCCGGGGCCGCGGATGCGCTCGCCCGCGCCTTCCTGAAGATGTTCGGCAAGGGCCGCGAGCCGTGGGCGATGGCATCCGTCGGCTCACTCGTGTCCATCCCGGTCTTCTGCGATTCCGGCTACGTCATCATGAATCCGCTCGCGCGTTCGATCGCCCGCGTGAAGAAGGGCGCCTACGTCACGCTGGCGCTCGCGCTGGGCTGCGGGATGACGCTCACCCACCACATGGTGCCGCCCACCCCGGGCCCGCTCGCCGTCACCGGCATCCTCGGCGCCGACATGGGCTCCGTCATCCTCACCGGCGTCATCTTCACCGTCTGCCTGCTGCCCGTCGCCGTGGTCTACGCGAAGTGGATCGGCCCCCGCCTGGAGCCCCGCCTCAACACCACCGTCGCGAGCGAGGTCTACGGCGCCGACCATGACACGGCCCTGGCCGTGCAGGGCGGATCAGGAAGCTCTGAGGCCGTCGCCAACGTCGTGACCTACCGCCCGGAGACCTACCTCGGTGCCACACCGATCGGTCGGAAGCCTCACCGCACGAACGCCCTGCTGGGTGCGCTCCCCCTCGTCGTGCCCCTGCTGCTGATCGTCGGCAACACCGTCGCTTCGGCGATCGACCAGGGCAACCAGGGCATCATCGGCGACCAGGAGGCCGAGTACTCGCCGGCCGCCTGGGCCCAGCCGCTCGTCTTCCTCGGCAACCCCGTCGTCGCCCTCACGATCGGCGTCATCCTCGCCGTCTACGTGCTCCTGCCCCGCTGGACGCCGCGCACCCAGGTCCACGGCTGGCTGGCCGAGGCCGCCGGTTCCGCGGGCCTCATCCTCCTCATCACCGGTGCCGGCGGAGGACTGGGCATGGTCCTGCGCGAATCGGGCGTCGGCGACGCCCTGGCCACAGCCGTCGCCACCACGCCGCTTCCGGCCTTCTTCGTCCCCTTCATCATCGCGACCGTCGTCCGCATCGCCCAGGGCTCCGGCACCGTCGCGATGATCACAGCAGCATCCGTCTCCGCCTCCGTCATCGTGGAGTCCGGCCTCGATCCGCTCGTCGCGGTCATCGCCTGCACCGCCGGTTCGATGGTCTTCAGCTACTTCAACGACTCCTATTTCTGGGTCGTCACACGCTTCACGGGACTGGACGGGCTGGAGGCGCTCAAGGGCTGGTCCGGCATCACGACCGCCGTGTGGGCGGGGTCGATCCCGCTTCTCGTCATCCTCAACCTCATCGTGGGGTGAATGCCGCGCCATGGCTGACATTCTCATCATCGGGGATGACCTCACCGGGTCCAACGGCGCGGCCACCGGCCTCGCCCGGCGCGGTCTGCGCGCCGTGACTCTGCGCGTGGGCGAGGCCCACGCGCAGATCACCGCACAGCGGGAGCACTACGACGCCGTCGTGGTGACGACGGATTCCCGTCATGCATCCGCCGCCGAGGCCGCACGCCGCACCGCTGCCTCCGTCCGCGCGGGCTGGCCGGCCTCCCTCGTGTCGTCGCGCTGCGACTCCACGCTGCGGGGCCACGTCGGGGCGCAGGCCCAGGCGGTGATCGACTCGGTCCGCTCCCTGACCGACCGCGAGGTCATCGGTCTGTGCATGCCGGCGTTCCCCACCGCGGACCGTCAGACAGTGGCCGGACTGCAGCTCATGGGTGGCGTGCGCCTCGAGCACACGGAACTCGCCCATGACGTCCGGACGCCGATGACGACGTCGTCGGTGTCCGCCGCCCTTTCCCAGGACTCGACGCTCACGTGCGCAGAGATCGATCTGGAGACGGTCACCGCCGGCGGCGCTGCGCTCGAGGAGCGGATCGCACGGCTGCTCGACGGCGCGGGCTCCTCCGCGACCGCCCCCGACGTCCTGATCGGCGACGCCTTCACCGATGCGCATCTGCACGAGATCGCGCGCGCCGCTCTCGCCGTGAGGCCCCATGCCCTGTGGGTCGGGGTCGATCCGGGACCCGGCACCTGGGCCCTCGCAGAGCAGATGGGACTGGCCGATCCGACGGGACGGCCCGGAACGCGCTCGGTCCCGCCGCTGCTCGCGGTCTCCGGATCCGCGACAGAACTGACTCGGACCCAGCTGGCGCACCTCACCTCAGCCCGCGACGTGTCCGTCGTCCGTCCGGTCTTCACCCCCGGAACCCGTCGCATCGACGTCACGGCGACCAGCCGTGACATCATCCGCGACATCCGCACCGGCGCGGCCCCGATCGTGCTGCTGGCCACAGTGCTGGAGGTCGCAGACCTCTTCGATCTCAACGAGGCCGAGGCTGACGCGATCCCCGCCGCACTGGGCGCCGTCACAGCCGCCGTCCTCGCCGACGCGACGGTCGGCGGCCTCTACACCACGGGAGGCGATGTGACCGCGGAGGTCCTCGACGGCCTCGGCGGCGTCGGGATCGAGGTCCACGACGAGGTCGTCCCGCTGGCCACGGCGGGAACGCTCGTGGGCGGCCCGCACGCCGGACTGCCCATCGTCACGAAGGGCGGCCTCGTGGGCGACACCGGCACTGCCGGTGTATGCCTCGATGCGCTGGCCGACCTCGCCGCCGACCGCACCACGGCCACAGCACCACGAACCCCCACCACAGAACCAGCGAAGGATCTTCCATGACCGCACCCGTCCTCGCACTCACCCCCGGCGACCCCGTCGGCATCGGCCCGGAGATCACCGCCGCCGTCCTCCACGAGTACTCAGCCGACGAATCGGTCCACGGCATCGCAGTCGCCGATGCGTCCGTCATGCGCCGTGCCGTCGAGGTCCTGGGCCTCGACGCCGAGGTCCGGGCCGTCACCTCGTGGGACGTCCCGCACGCGGGTCCGGGCGTCATCGACGTGTTCGACATCGATGAGCTGGGTGATGCGCAGCTGGAGTGGGGCGTCGTCGACGCGCGCGCCGGCCGCGCCGCCGTCCGTGCGATCGAGATCGCGACGACCGCGGCGATGAACCAGGAGATCGCGGGCATCGTCACCGGCCCGATCAACAAGGAGGCGATCTGGGAGGCCGGATCGGAGCACCTGGGCCACACGGAGATGCTGGGTGCGCTCACAGGGGTGACGAAGCAGGACACGATGTTCGTCGTCGAGCGCTCGCACGTGCCCGGCCACCACATGCACGTGTTCTTCGCGACCCGCCACATGTCGCTGCGGAAGGCGCTCGACGCGATCACGCTGGAGACACAGATCGATTCGATCCGCCGCGCGCACCGCGCCCTCGAGGTCTACGGGATCCAGAACCCCCGCCTGGCGACGGCCGCGATCAATCCGCACGGCGGGGAGAACGGCGCGTTCGGCGATGAGGAGATCGAGATCCTGCACCCGGCGATCGACCGGGTGAGAGCGGACGGACTCACTGTCACCGGCCCGATCCCCGCGGACTCCGTCTTCCACCACGGGCTCTCCGGCCGCTACGACGGGATCCTCTCGCAGTACCACGACCAGGGGCACATCGCGGCGAAGACCTTCGACTTCGACGGCACGATCTCCGTCACGGTGGGACTGCCGATCCTGCGCACCAGCGTCGACCACGGCACGGCATTCGACATCGCCGGGAAGGCGCTGGCCGATCCGGGCACGATGCGATCCGCATTCCGCGCGGCGATCGACTACGCACCGTATGTCGATGGGATCCGCGCAGAGTACCTTCCGCGCTGAGTGATGGAACAGGTCACGCCGCGGCGAACGCACCGCGCCACCCGGAGCCGCCGCGACGCACTCGTCTCGCTGGTCCAGAGCGGCACGGTCCGCGTCGAGGACATCGCTGCGCTCCTGGAGGTGTCCGCGTCGACCGTCCGGCGTGACCTGGCTGCGCTGGAGTCCGCGGGGATGGTGTCCCGCACGTACGGCGGTGCGATCACCTCCGCTCCCTACCGCGATCGAGCGCTGGCCGATCGGCTGGCGCTCAATACTGCGGAGAAGGCGGGAATCGGCCGGGCGGCCGTCGACCTCGTCCATGACGGTGCGACGGTGTTCCTCGATGCCGGCTCGACGACGATGGCGTTCGTCGAAGCGCTCCGGCAGCGATCGGTCAGCGATGTGACGGTCGTGACACGCGGCCTCGAGAACGCCCTCCTGCTGGTCGGGTGCGACGGGATCGACGTGCACGTCGTCGGCGGTCGCCTGACCACGGCCTCCCACGGTGCGACCGGCCCGCTCGCGCTCGAGGCGCTGGGGCGCTTCTCGTTCGACCTCGCAGTCCTGGGATGCGACGCGGTCTCCGCACAGCTGGGCGTCGGTGAGCCCACACTGGAGGAGGCCTACGTGAAGGAGTGCGCGGCGAACCGCAGCGACCGCAGCGCCGTGCTGGCCGACCGCTCCAAGTTCGGGGTCACGGGGATCAGCTCCTGGGCGCGACTGCCGGAGACGTGGACACTCGTGACGGACACGGACGACGCGGACCTCCTCGCACCCTTCGAGGAGGCCCGCGTCCGCGTCCTCAGCACTGCGGACTCATCCCGCTGAACTGCCCGCCCGGCAGATGGGCAGCCGCAGGGATCAGCTTCCTGCGGGGGTGAAGTCCGTGCTGCCTGCGAATTCCGGCCGGGGCGCAGGGGCCGCGTACGGAGCGACCGTCGCGTTCTCGACCGAGTTGTAGACGATGAACACGTTGGACCGCGAGTACGGTGTGACGTTGCCGTTGGAGGCGTGCATGCAGTTCGAGTCGAACATGATGGCACCGCCTGCAGGTCCTTCGAGGACGTCGATCCCGTAGTCGTCGGCGAACCGTGTGAGTGTGTCCTCGTCGGGAGTGCCGGCGCCCTGCATGATGAGGGACTTCTTGTAATTCTCCTCCGGTGTGCCGCCCGCGCAGCTGATGTACTTCCGATGCGATCCCGGCATGATCATGAGCGGACCGTTGAACGAGTGGTTGTCCGTCAAGGAGATCGAGATGCTGACGGCCCGCGGGGAGGGCATGCCGTCCTCCGCGTGCCACGTCTCGAAGTCCGAGTGCCACCCGAACTCCTTCCCGACGAAGCCGGGCTTGTAGTTGATGCGGCTCTGATGGATGTAGACGGGCGATCCCAGCAGCTGCTCCGCGCGGCGCACGATCCGGGGATCGTTGGCGATGCGGGAGAAGACGTCGTTCGTCCGATGGATGTCGAAGATCGAGCGCACTTCGTCCGAGGCTGCCTCGACGATCGTCGCTTCATCCGCACGGACCTTCGGATCCTTCGAGAGCCGAGCCAGCTCCGCGCGGAAGGTCGTCAGCTCCTCGTCGCTGATCAGTCGGTCGATCGTGAGGTACCCCTTCTCGTCGTAGTGACGCAGGGTCGCCTCCTCCATCGGTCCTGCCTCCGCGGCGCCGTGCACGACGCGATCCTGCCGGTCGAACACCGTCGTGCGGTCGTCCTGTCGAGTGGGATATCGGTCGTGGAGCTGGGGCTGCGTGGCCTGAGCGTCGGTCGCGGCCTTCAGGGCAGTCGTCGTCAACTGGACCTCCTTGAGTGGTCGTGAGCGATGTCATCTATGGACAGGGGCGTCACTCGATCAGGTTGCAAAGCACGTGGTCGGAGCAAGGCACCCTCCCTTTTGACGCTAGCAGGATTCGTCCACGAATGCACTGGTGGTCGGTCAGCAGAGCACGACCGGACCCGCTCATGAGAACTCGCTCATCCGGATCTCATCACCGGTTCACACAGCCTCGATACTGTGAGAGCCATGACGAACACACGGCGCCACCGCCCCCTCCACACACTCTCCACCGCAGTCATCGCCGCGGCCGCACTCGCAGTATCCGCATGCGGGTCGGGCGACGAGGCCGAGCAGACCGACGGCATCGAGCAGTCCCCGGCCCCGCAGGGGGAGGGCGCTCCTGCCGACGGCGCGCAGTCCGAGGAGACGTCGACTGCCGAGTCCACTCTGTCCGGCTCCGCAGAGGGCGGCGATCTGGAGTCCGTCACCGCAGCGATCGACACGGCCGAGTCCGAGAACGGCGGGACCGTCCACCAGATCGACTGGGACGACGACGAGCACTGGGAGATCGACGTCGTCGGCGACCGCGAGTTCGAGTACCAGGTGAGCGCTGACGGCTCGACGATCGAGCAGACGGACGAGGACGACGCCGACAGCGACGACCAGCGCGAGGTCCAGCAGGCCGAGGTCAGTGTCCTCGAGGCCCTCGACGTCGCCCTCGGGGACACACCGGGCACGATCGACGACGCGGAGCTCGACGAGGACGACGGCGCCCTGCACTGGGAGGTCGGGATCTATGCCGAAGGCTCCTCGGACAGCACGGATATCCGCATCGATGCGCAGACCGGCGACATCACCGGCAGCGATGACGACGACACCGATGACGAGGGTGAGGGGGATGATGACGACTGAGTCCCCCACACGCAAGTCAGTGTGACATTCCATGACGGCCCGTGACGCTCCACTGCGTCGCGGGCCGCTGTATGACGCACAGCGACGTTCTGCGGCTCCCCACGCTGTTCTATTGCAGCTATGCGCACTTCCACTCCCCCTGCCGCGTCGACCGTCGAGTTCTCCTCGTACAGCCAGGCGTTCGGTCATCGCACGGTCCTCACGGACGTCGATCTCACCGTCCCCGCCGGCGAGCTGCTGGTGATCCTCGGGCCGTCCGGATGCGGGAAGTCCACACTTCTGCGGTCCGCAGCCGGATTGGGCGCGCCCACCTCCGGAAACGTCCTCCTCGACGGCGAAGCCGTGACAGGCGGGGACGAGCGGACGGCCTTCGCGTTCCAGGAGCCGCGCCTGCTCCCCTGGAGGACGCTCGAGAAGAACACGGAGATCGGACTGCCGCGGGGCACCGCGAAGGATGCTGCTCGCACCGAGGTCGCACGACTGCTCAACCTCGTGGGACTCACCGGCCGCGGTGGACTGCGACCGCGGGAGGTCTCCGGCGGCATGGCTCAGCGGGTGTCGCTCGCACGCGCTCTCGCCCGTCGGCCCGGAGTCCTTCTGCTCGACGAACCGTTCGGAGCGCTCGATGCCCTCACCCGACTCCAGATGCAGGACCTGCTCCTCACGATCCACCAGGAGCAGCCCACCACAGTGCTGCTCGTGACCCATGACGTCGATGAGGCCGTCCATATCGCAGACCGCATCGTCGTGCTCGGTCCCGCCTCCGGGACCGCCGACGCCCCTGCGACCGTCGTGCGCGATATCCGCCTCGACGAGCCCCGTCCCCGCGACCGCGGCAGTGCAGGACTCGCACATGTCCGCGCGGATCTGCTCTCCGCACTCGGAATCGACACCGGCGCACGCGGATCACGGACCCGTGCCGAGGGCCCGGCCCACGTCTCCTGACACCCCGGCGGCGTCTCACGCATCCGCCCCACGCATTCGTCTCACGCATCCGCCGCACCGACAACCGCACACACAGCCCCGAAAGGCACCCCGATGAACCGTTCCCGGCCCGCCCCTGTCCGCACGCCCCGCGCCACCCGCACACGGGCGCGGATCGCAGCCCTCACCGCTGTGAGCGTGTTCATGCTCACCGCATGCATGGAGGGCGAGGACACGGTCCAGGAGCAGCCGGACACGCTCGCGATCGACTGGGCCACCTACAACCCGCTGTCGCTGGTCATCAAGGAGAAGGGATGGCTGGAGGAGACGCTCGCGGAGGAAGGCGTCGACGTCGAGTGGGTCTTCTCCGCCGGCTCCAACAAGGCGAACGAGTCGCTGCGGGCGGAGACGGTCGACATCGGCTCCACCGCGGGGTCCGCGGCGCTCCTGGCCCGCGCGAACGGCTCCCCCATCAAGGTCGTCGACCTCTACTCGCAGCCCGAATGGTCCGCCCTCGTCGCCGGCCCGGACTCGGACGTCGAATCCGTTGAGGACCTCGCAGGCAGGAGCATCGCCGCGACGAAGGGCACGGACCCGTACTTCTTCCTCGTCCAGGCACTCGCAGAGGCGGACCTGGCGCTGGATGACGTGACGGTCCAGAACATCCAGCACGCAGACGGGCGCACCGCTCTGCAGTCCGGGGACGTCGACGCGTGGTCCGGACTCGACCCGATCATGGCCGCCGCGGAGTCGGACGGGGACGAACTCTTCTACCGGAACCTCGACTTCAACACGTACGGATTCCTCAATGCCCGCGAGGAGTTCCTCGAGTCCTCGCCCCAGCTCGCCCAGACGGTCCTCGACGTCTACGCCCACGCACGCACCTGGTCGCTCGCGAACCAGGACGAGACGGTGTCGATCCTCGCCGAGGCCGCGAGCATCGACGAGGAGACCGCGGAACGCACGATGGAGCGCACCCACCTCGACATCGATCCGGTCCCCGGCGATGAACAGCTTGAGGTGCTCCGCCGCATCGGTCCCACGCTCGTCGAGATCGGAGACGTCGCAGATCAGTCTCAGGTCGACGAGGCGATCGACACGATCGTCGACGACCGCTTCGCCGCCGAAGCGGAAGCGGCCCGGGTCGCAGACGCCGGCGGAGGGGACGGCGCATGAGCGCGGTGGACGAAGGCACCGGCAGCGGCCTGCGCACGGCCGGGTCGCACGACCGGTCGCCGAACCGGACTCCGTCCCCGACCGGGACCTCGGGCACGGACCTCCTGTCCCGACGCTTGGTGCAGGTGGTGCTGGGAGCGATCCTCCCCCTCTGCCTCCTGGGGGCGTGGCAGATACTCAGCGGCACGGGCGCCTTCTCCTTCGTGCAGCTCCCGCCGCCGGCCGCCGTGGCGACGGCGGGTGCCGACCTCATCGCGCGGGGTGAGCTGTGGACCCACATCGGCATCTCCGTCCAGCGGGTGCTCCTGGGCTTCATCGCGGGCGGCGCGCTGGGGATCGTGCTGGGGTCGGCAGTGGGCCTGTCCCGGTTCGCCCACGCCGTGTCCGCACCTCTCATCGGCGCGTTCAGGGCTGTGCCGTCGCTCGCCTGGGTGCCGCTGCTGCTCCTGTGGATCGGGATCGGCGAGGACTCGAAGGTGACGCTGATCGCGATCGGCGCGTTCTTCCCCGTCTACACGACCGTCGCGTCGTCCCTGCGGCACGTCGACGTCCAGCTGGTCGAGGCCGCCCGCACGTTCGGCTACAGCGGACTGCGGCTCCTGCTCACTGTGCAGCTGCCGGCGGTCGTCCCGAGCGTGTTCTCCGGACTCCGACTCGCACTCGCCCAAGCCTGGCTCTTCCTCGTCGCGGCCGAACTCCTCGCATCGTCGATGGGTCTGGGCTACCTGCTCACCGACAGCCAGAACAACGGACGCACCGACCGGCTCCTGCTGGCGATCATCCTCCTCGCAGTCCTCGGCAAGGTGACCGATGCGCTGCTGGGCCTCGTCGAGACGCGCGCACTGAAGAGGTGGACCGCATGACCGCGACTGAACGCACGACCGAACCCACAGCACAGGCCGAACCCACAGCACAGACCGAACCCCGCACCGAGGCCGAGCGCGTTGCGTTCTGGGAGCGTCAGGCGTCGCGCCTCGACTGGGCGAAGCCGTGGCACACTGCTCACGCCTTCGAGCGCCCGCAGCGGATCGGCACCCGGGAGGACGGGGCGCCGGACTTCACCGTGCCGCGCATCGAGTGGTTCGCCGGGGGCACGCTCAACGCCGCCCACAACTGCCTCGACCGCCACGTCGAGGCAGGGTTCGGGGACAAGCCTGCGCTGCTCTTCGAAGGCGAACCCGGCGATCGCAGGACGCTCACCTACGCCGATCTCCAGGAGGAGGTCTCCCGCGCGGCGAACGCGCTCGTCAGCCTGGGCGTCGAAGCGGGAGACCGCGTCGTGATCTACCTCCCGGTCATCCCGGAGACCGTCATCGTCACATTGGCGTGCGCGCGGATCGGGGCAGTCCACTCCCTGGTGTTCGGCGGCTTCAGTGCCGACGCGCTGCAGTTCCGCGTGGAGGACACCGGTGCGAAGGTGCTCGTGACCTCCGATGGCCAGTTCCGCCGCGGGAGGGCCGTCCCCGTCAAGGACGCCGCCGACCAGGCGGTGAGCGGCGACAACGACATCGAGCACGTGCTGGTGATCCGCCGCACCGGCGACGACATCGCCTGGACCGACGGACGCGACGCCTGGTGGCACGAGGCCCTGGCCGCCGCCTCGCCGGACCACGAGCCGCAGCAGTTCGACGCAGAGCATCCCCTGTTCATCATCTACACGTCCGGGACGACGGGCAGGCCCAAGGGCCTCGTCCACACGACGGGCGGCTACCTCACTCAGACGGCGTACACGCACGCACTCCTGTTCGACCTCGTCGACGGGGAGCTGGACGCGGCGAACGACCCGCAGAAGGTCGCCGACGCCGTCCACTGGTGCACTGCCGACCTCGCCTGGGTCACCGCCCACACCTACGAGATCTACGGTCCGCTGCTCAACGGCGTCACCCAGGTGATCTACGAGGGAACGCCCCAGGTGCCGCACGCCGGCAGGCACTTCGAGATCATCGAGCGCTACGGGGTCACCACCTACTACACGGCCCCCACGCTGGTGCGCTCGCACATGGGCGCGTTCGGATCGCGCCCCGCGGCGGGCGAGCGTCCGGCCGACCGCTGGGACCTCTCCTCGGTGCGGCTCGTCGGCACTGTCGGCGAGTCCGTCAACCCCGAGGCCTGGTCATGGCTGCGGCGCGAGGTGGGTGCCGGGACAGCACCCGTCATCGACACGTGGTGGCAGTCGGAGACCGGTTCCTGCGTCATGTCGCCGCGCCCCCACGACGCGTGCTGGGATGCGGAGACCACCCCCGATGCCCCCAAGCCCGGCTGCGCCACCCGCGCCCTGCCGGGGCTGTCGGCCGCCGTCGTCGACGCCGACGGCTCCCCTGCTCCCACCGACGAGCAGGGCCTGCTCGTGGTGGACGGGATCGGCCCGTCCGCGGCGCGCACGGTGTGGAACGAGCCCCAGCGGTTCCTCGACTCCTACTGGGCGCACTTCGGGGAGCGCGGCTGGTTCCTGTCCGGCGACGGCGCCCGTCGCGATGCCGAGGGTGACATCACCGTGCTGGGCCGCGTCGATGATGTCATCAACATCTCCGGCCACCGCCTGTCCACGATCGAGATCGAATCGGCCCTCGTGTCCCACCCGTGGGTCGTCGAGGCCGGTGCCGCGCCGACCACGGACCCCCTGACCGGGCACGCGGTGCTGTCGTTCGTCGTCCTGTCCCAGGAGGCCCCCGGCGTCTCCGGGGACGACCTGCGGGACACGCTGCGCGCCCACGTCTCTCACCGGATCGGACCGATCGCGAAGCCCGCGCACATCATCGCCGTGCCCGAGGTCCCCAAGACCCGGTCCGGGAAGATCATGAGACGACTGCTCACCCAGCTGTTCGAGCACACTACGCTCGGCGATACGACGTCGCTCACGAACGCGCACGCGGTGGACGACATCGCCAGGATCGTCGGACACCCGGCCGCCGAGCCGCCGACCGCCTGTCCCGCTGACCACCTGACCGCCTGACCCGCCTGACCCGCCTGACCCGCCAACCATCTGACGCGACCATCACCAGTCTCGAGAAAGTGAGGACGCCTTGTCCGATCACCAGTTCGGCTTCCGCACACGTGCGCTGCACGCCGGTGGGGTACCCGACGCGGTCCACGGTTCACGCGCGGTGCCGATCCACCAGACCACGTCGTTCGTCTTCAAGGACGCCGACGACGCCGCGAACCTCTTCGCGCTGCAGAAGTACGGCAATATCTACTCGCGCATCGGCAACCCCACGGTCGCGGCGTTCGAGGAGCGCATCGCGAGCCTCGAGGGCGGGATCGGTGCGGTCGCCACTGCGTCAGGGATGTCCTCGGAGTTCATCGTCTTCGCAGCACTCGCGCAGGCCGGCGACCACATCGTGGCTTCGTCCCAGCTCTACGGCGGCACCATCACCCAGCTGGACGTGACGCTGCGCCGGTTCGGCATCGAGACCACGTTCGTCGACGGCACGGATGCGGAGGACTACCGCGCCGCGCTGCGTCCGGAGACGAAGGCCGTCTACACGGAGCTCATCGCGAATCCTTCGTCGGAGATCGCGGACCTCGAGGGCCTCGCCGATGTCGCGCACTCCGCAGGCATCCCCCTCGTCGTCGACGCGACCCTCAACACCCCGTACCTCTGCCGACCGATCGAGCACGGCGCGGACATCGTGATCCATTCCGCGACGAAGTTCATCGGCGGTCACGGAACGACGCTCGGAGGCGTCGTCGTGGAGGCGGGGACCTTCGACTGGGGCAACGGCAACTTCCCGCTCATGACGGAGCCGGTCCCCACGTACAACGGCCTGTCGTGGTGGGACAACTTCGGTGAGTTCGGATTCCTCACCCGCCTGCGCTCGGAGCAGCTGCGCGATATCGGTCCGTCGCTCTCGCCGCAGTCCGCGTGGCAGCTGCTGCAGGGGGTGGAGACGCTCGCCCAGCGCATGGACGCCCACCAGGCCAACGCCACTGCTGTCGCCGAATGGCTCGACCGTGACCCGCGCATCGCGTACGTCCAGTACTCGGGCCTCGCCGCGCACCCGCACCACGAGCGGGCTGGTAAGTACCTCACCGGCTCCGGCTCGGTCTTCTCGTTCGGAGTCGCCGCCAGTGCCCAGGGGTCCGGGCGCGAGGTCGGCGAGGAGTTCATCGAGAGGCTCCAGATCGCATCGCACCTGGCGAACGTGGGCGATGCGCGCACCCTCGTGCTGCACCCCGCGTCGACGACCCACCAGCAGCTCACGGCCGCTCAGCTCGAGGCGGGCGGCGTGAAGCCGGACCTCATCCGGATCTCCGTGGGGCTCGAGGATCTCGACGACATCCTCTGGGACCTCGATCAGGCGCTCACCGCCGCGGCTGGTGTGACCGCCTCCGGAGCGAGCTCGACAGAAGAAGGAGCGGCCTGATGACTGAGCAGACAGCGCACCAGCAGACCGAGCAGCAGGCAGAGCAGCAGCAGACCGCAGCACCCGGGCGCTCGTGGGTGGGGCCGTCGGCCACACAGCGGCTGCAGATGCTGAGGGAGGCGTCGTCGGTCGCCATCGTCGGTGCGTCCGCGAAGCCCGCGCGGGCTTCGAACTTCGTGGGCACGTACCTGCTGTCCTCGTCGAACTACCGCGTGTACTTCATCAACCCGCGTGAGAAGGAGATCCTGGGACACCCGGTCTACCCCTCTCTCGAGGACCTGCCCGAGGTGCCGGACATCGTCGACGTGTTCCGCCGCAACGACGATCTGCCGGACGTCGCCCGCGAAGCCGTCGCGATCGGAGCGAAGTCCCTGTGGATCCAGCTGGGACTGTGGAACGAGGAGGCCGCGCGCATCGCCGAGGAGGCGGGCCTGTCCGTCGCCATGGACCGCTGCCTCAAGATCGAGCACGCCCGCTTCCACGGCGGCCTCAACCTGGCCGGCTTCAACACGGGAGTCATCTCCTCGAAGCGCCAGACGCTCGCCTGAGCGAATGCAGAAGGGCCCGCACCATCCGATGGTGCGGGCCCTTCTGCTGTCCAGAGTGCGAGTCCGGCTCTCAGAGTCGTACTGACCTCAGAGTCGTACTGGCTCAGGGCTGGTGCGGAGGCTGCGGTGGGACGCCGCGCTGCTTCTGCGCCCACTGCTGAGCGCGCTCGGCCGGGTTGCCGTCGTGGGGCATCGCGCCTCCCGTGTCCAGTGCGGTGTCGTGACGGCGAGCCGCATGCTGCTGTGCACGCTGCTGTGCCTGCTCCTCCACCTGCGCCTCACGACGGGCACGACGGGTGTCCAGATCGGCCTGATCACGGTCGTCCTGCTCGGCACCCTCCATGCCCCGGTCGTTCGCCTGGGCGGAGAACAGGGAATTGCGGATCTGGTCCATCATCTCTCCCATGCCGCCGGGATTCGACGGCATGAACAGCACATTGGAACGACCACCACGAGCGACTTCCTGCATCGCGTCGAAGTACTGCGTCATCATCAGCAGCTGTTCGGCGGAATCGCTGATGCCCACCTCGCTGAGGCGCTCGTACTGGATCGCGATCCCGTCCGCGATCGCCTTCCGCTGCGCGGCCACGCCCTCACCGTGGAGGCGCATGGCCTCCGCGTCCGCCTCGGCCTGCGTGACGCGCTTGATCTTGTCCGCCTCGGCGAGCGACTGCGCCGCGACCCGATCACGCTGCGCCGCGTTGATCGAGTTCATCGAGTCGCGCACGCGGGTGTCCGGCGAGATGTCCGTGACCAGTGTGTTGACGATGCGGAAGCCGTAGGCCGCCATCGACTGCGAGAGCCGCTGCTCGACGTTGTGCGCGATGTCGTCCTTCGACTCGAAGGCCGAATCGAGCGTCAGCCCCGACAGTGCGGAGCGGACCGTGTCGAAGACGTACGACCGGATCTGCTCTTCGGGGTTCTGCAGACGGTAGTACGCCTCGACCACGCTGTCCTCGCCGACCACGTACTGCACGGCGACCGGCACATTGACGAAGACGTTGTCCTTCGTCTTCGACTCGATCTCCACGCCCAGCTGCTGGACGCGCAGAGAGATCGGCTTCGTCGTGGTCTCGATGAACGGAGTCTTCGTGTTCAGGCCCGGACGCGCGACCTTCTTGAACTTGCCGAACCGTTCGACGATCACGTTCTCCTGCGTCTTCACGGTGAAGAAGATCGAGGTGCGGAGGCCGCTGAAGAGCATGACCCCCACGATGATGAGGATGACGACGAGGACGATGGCCCCGACGCCCAATCCGAGTACTGCATCCATGAGATGGCTCCTAGAGTGGAGTGCGCGTTCTCCACCAGCCTATCGGAGCAGTCTCGGACCCCATCGGCTGAGCGGCGGTTCAGCCCAGTGCCGTGACGGCTGCGTCGTAATCGGGCTCCTGACCGATCTCCGGGACCAGCTGCGCGTGGAGCACCTTCCCGTCCACGTCGAGGACGAGCACGGCCCGCGCGAGCAGTCCTGCCAGGGGCCCGTCGGTCTGCTGGAGGCCGTAGTCGGCGCCGAAGTCGGACCGGAATGCGGAGCCCATCGTCACGTTCTCGATGCCGTCTGCTCCGCAGAAACGCGCCTGGGCGAAGGGCAGGTCCTGCGAGACGCACACGACGGCGGTGTCCTCGAGTCCTGCCGCGAGTTCATTGAACTTCCGCACGCTCGCCGCGCAGACGCCCGTGTCGACGCTGGGGAAGATGTTGAGCACGACGCGCCTGCCCGACAGTCCCTCCGACGTGACGTCGGACAGATCCTGTCCCACCAGGGCGAAGGACGGGGCGATGACACCGACGGCGGGAAGTTCGCCGTTGGTCTGGACGGGGGTTCCTCGGAATGCAGTCTCAGCCATGTCCACATCCTTGCCCATGGGTGTGGCGGCGGCAACCGCATATCGCACCGTGGGCAGTCCTCTGACGACTCGCCATTTAGTGAGGTCGCCCTCACCTACATCGGATAGGGTCGAAGGCAGGGTCGCACCCATCCCACGCCGCGCGGCTGTCCCCCGTCGCGCGATTCCATACCCCGCCCCGTGATTTCCCATCCCCCTGTGAAAGGACGAGTCTCCATGACCGACCGCCCACGTCCGAAGCGCCCCCAGCATGTCATGGAGGTCCTCGAGCGCTCGCGGCTCTCACCGTCCCTCGTACGGCTCGTGGTCGGCGGGCCCGGCTTCTCGACGTTCCCGCAGCCGCCCAGCACCGACGCCTATGTGAAGATCGTCTTCGCGAAGCCGGAGCTGGACCTCGAGCCCCCGTACGACCTCGCGCAGCTGCGCGAGACCCTCGCCCCTGAGGACATCCCGGTCACCCGCACCTATACCGTGCGCGACGTGGACATGGAGGCGGGCACCCTCACACTCGACTTCGTGGTGCACGGGGACGCAGGGCTCGCCGCTCCCTGGGCACGCGACGCGCAGCCCGGCGATCGGATCGTCTTCCACGGGCCCGGAGGCGCGTACACCCCGGACGCCTCCGCCGACTGGCATCTGCTGGCTGGCGACCTCTCCGCGCTGCCCGCCGTCGCCGCAGCGCTCGAAGCCCTGCCCGCCGATGCGCGCGGCTACGCGTTCCTCGTCGTCGACGAGGAGGACGACCGCCTCGAGCTCACGGCGCCGGAGGGAGTCGAGATCGTGTGGGCGGTGGGGTCGGAGGGCGGTGCGGCGACGGACCTGCTCGCCGCCACCATCCGGTCCCGCCCCTGGCTCGAGGGTCGAGTGCACGTCTTCGCGCACGGAGAGCGGGAATCGATCAAGCAGGTCCGCCGGCTGCTCAAGGAGCATGAGCTCTCACGCGAGCAGATCTCGATCTCCGGGTACTGGGCCTACGGCAGGAACGAGGACCGCTTCCAGTCGGAGAAGCGCGAACCGATCGGCACGATCGACTGACGACCGGATCGACTGACGACCGACCGGCGCGGCAGACGACCATCCGTCGCGTTCACGGCTGGTCCAGCAGCGCCTCCACGGCGGCCCACGTGTGCCGGGAGCGGCGCAGCGCGTATTCGGGGTCCACGTCCTCGGCCGCGCGCACGCTCCACACGGACCAGTTCGTGCACAGCCGCAGCAGCGCGAGCGGTTCCACGAGCGACCGCTCGTCCTCGCTGAGCTCACGGATCCGTTCGTAGCCGGCCACCACCGCCGCGATCCGGTCGCGGCGATCGTCCGCCCTGAGCGTCGCGTACGCCGCGGCGACCGCAGGGTCCGCGACGAGAGGTGCGAAGTGGGCATCGTTGAAGTCGATCACCCCGGCGAGCCTCAGTCGGCGGGGGTCCTCGTCGCCTCCGGTGACGATCGTGTTGTCGTCATGGAGGTCCTGGTGGACGACTCCCCACGGGACCCTCGCCAAGCGGTCGGCGTGATCGCGCTCGAAGCCGGCGACGACCTCGGCGACGGTGCGGGACCGACCGTCGTCCCGCAGACGGGTGAGGGCCGCTCGGATCTCCTGGGTGCTCCGCTGCGCGAGCCACGTGTGCTCCGGAAGATCGGTCGGCACCGTGAGATCTGCGAATGCGCGGGTGAGCACGGCGGACGCGCGCCCGAGCTCTTCGTAGACACTCCGCGGCACCGCGCTGCAGGCCGACAGCAGGTCGCCGTCGATCCACTCGACGACCCGGAGGCGGAAGGTCTTCCCGCCGTGCTCGAGGGTGACCCGCCGCTGGCCCGTCCGTGTCGCGAGCAGTCGGGGCGTGGCGATCTCCATGTCCGGGTGGCCGGAGCGGATGCCGTGCGCGGCCGCGGCCAGCACCGTCTCCTGCCAGTCGAGCGCGACGGCCGGCGTCCTCTCATCGCTCACCTTGATGAGCCATGTCCCCCGATCCGGGTCGCTGATGCGCACGTTCCGGTCGAACTCCCCCTTGAAGATGCGGGGCTCGCGGGGATCCAGACCGTACTCGTGGGCCACTGCATCGAGCACAGCGGACCGCGGCGCCTCCTCATCCATCCGCGCGCTCACGCACCCCGGTCCCCGCGACGTCCGCGAGAGCTCCCCGGAACGCGTCGACGAGTCGGTCGATCTCCTCATCCGTGATGACGAGCGGCGGCCTGATCTTCAGCACGGCGTCCCCCGGGCCCGTGCGGCTCACCAGCACGCGGCGGGCGTACATCGCCTCGACGATCTCCTCGGCCAGTGCGCCGGCACGTGCGTCGTCCCCCGCCGCTGGTCGCAGGTCCACGCCGACCATGAGTCCCGCGCGGCGAATCCGACCGTCCACGCCCGCCTCCGCGAGTGCGTCGACGAGCCCCTCTCCGAGGCGGCTGCCGGCGTCCGCGACCCTCTCGCCGAACCCGCCGTCGCGGAGCGTGACGAGCACCGCGTGTGCGGCGGCGATCGGCGCCGGTGTGCCGGCGAAGGTGTTGAAGTACCGCTGCTGGCCGCCGAAGTCGCTGAAGACGACGCGCGGGCCGGCGACGGCGGCGATCGGCATTCCGCCGCCCATCGGCTTGCCGAGTGTGACGAGGTCGGGGGCGACGCCCAGGGCCTCATAGCCCCACCAGGCGCCGGTGCGGAAGAATCCCGCCTGGACCTCGTCGGCGATGTAGAAGCCGCCGGCATCGTGGACGGCGTCGACGGCCGCGGCGAGTCGCACATGCTCTCCCGCGACGATCCCCTCCGAGGTCATCGTCGAATCGAGGACGAAGGCCGATGTGCCGTGGCCGCGGCGCTCGAGCTCTGCAGCCGCGCGGCGCACGCGGTCAGCGAGGTCCTGTTCGAAGTCGGGATCCTCTGCAGCGGGGATGTCGACCGTGACCACATGGTCGCGTGGGCCAGGACTGAGACTCGGGGAGATCGCCGCCGTGGCACTCGTCGTCCCGTGGTAGGCGCGGCGGGCGACGATCACGCCCGAGCTCATCGACGAGTACGCGGCGACCTGGAGGGCGAGGTCGTTGGCCTCCGACCCGGAGCATGTGTAGACGACGGATTCGATGTGCTGCGGCAGGAGGGCGAGCAGGTCGCGGGAATACGCGTCGACGATGTCGTCGAGGTAGCGGGTGTGGGTGTTCGCGCGCAGCAGCTGCGCGTGGACGGCGTCGGCGATCGCGGGGTGCGAATGCCCGATCACAGGCACGTTGTTGTACGCATCGAGATGGTCGATGCCGCTGGTGTCGGTGATCGTGCACCCCTGGGCCGAGGCCACCGTCAGGGGCTCCGAGTAGAAGGTGCGGTAGGTCCCCGCTCTGCGCGGTGCTGCGGGAGTTCTGCGCGGTGCTGCGGGAACGTGTCCGTCGTCGCTCATGGCCCCAGTGTGCCAGCCGGTGAGAGGTCTGCGAGGCCCAGAGGACGGTGCGGCCCTCACCGCAGGATGTGCGAGAGCCTCCGCTGGGAGGCGAGCAGGACATCGGCAACCGATTCCGCACCGATCTTCGTGAGCCGAGCGGCGGGCAGGGACACGGACACCGCACCCCGCAGATCGCCCGCTCCGCCGAAGACCGCGACGCCCACGCCGCCGACCTCGCTGCGCCACTCCCCGTGGTTCACCGCGTAGCCGCGCGTGATCGCAGCGGTCACGTGCCTCTCCACCGCCTCCCGGTCGAAGCCCGGCAGCGATGCCTCCCCGTCGAGGAGTCTGCCCCGTTCGTCCGCCGGCATCGCGGCCAGCATCGCTCGACCTGATCCGGTGCTGTGGAACGGGACACGGGTGCCGAGTCCCAGGTAGGTGCGGATCGCATTCACCCCGTCCGCGCGGGACACGACGACCTGGGAGTCCTCATCCCGCACGAGGAGGTGAACGGTCTCGCCGACCTCCTCACGGATCGCACTGAGCTCTTCCTGCGCGACGGCGGCCAGTCCGCCCGCGGGCGTCGACCGCATGCCGACCAGCAGTGATCTGTTCGTGAGCGACCACTCCGAGCGGCCATCGATGCTGGGCAGCAACCAGCCCGTCTCATTCAGCGTGGCGAGGCATCGCAGCACGGTCGTCTTCGGCAGGCCGGTGAGCCGAGCAGTCTCGGAGAGGCCGACGGGCTGACGTTCGGCCACGGTCTCCAGCACGGCGAATGCGTTGAGGACGCTCTGGATCGACTGTGACATGCCGAGGGACTCCGATCGCGATGGATGCCGAGGGCACCGGGGGCTCTGGACCGAGGGGGTCTCTGACCGTGGAACTGGGCCTCTGACCATGGAGGCGCTTTGACGTGGATGGTCTCGAGATCTATATTACATACGGACTGGACCGCTGGTCCACTCTGCGGACCGACAGGTTGGGGGCACTGCTCCCACGGCCGTTCGGCACCTCGATCCGGTGCTGCACAGTTCGGATGGCCACGAGCTGGACACCCGCATGTCAGTCCGCCCGCACACGAATGGGTCGTCACGATCCCCCGTCGTCACGATCCGAAGGAGCACCCCGCGCGTGAATCCGATCGCTCCCGATCGCACCGACCCCGAGCCCACGCTGCCGACGGCGGACACACCACTCGATGCGCTGGCCTCGGCTGACTTCACAGGGCGGCTCGTCGAGATCGCTCGCAGGTGGCAGCACCCGCGACCCGAGGAGGCGGCACGTGCTGCGGGGATCGCCTTCACCGACACCGTCGCGTGCGCGATCGCGGGCCTGTCCGATCCGGGAGTCGCCGCATTCGTCCGGGCGACCGGGCACGCGCCGTTCGCCGCGGACTCCCCTGTCGCCGACCATGCACGCGCCACCGGGCTCGCCGCCCACGCGCTCGACTACGACGACGTCGACGATGCGACGATCAGTCACCCGTCCGCCGCGATGGTGCCCGCACTGCTGGCGGTGGGAGCTGATCGCCGCGCTTCCGGTGCGGATATCGTGACGGCGTTCCACCGTGGTCTGGTCGTGGGCCGACTCCTGGGAGCGGCGCTCGGCGTGCGCTCGCACTACGAGGACGGCTGGCACACCACGAGCACCCTCGGCACGGTCGCGGCCGCAGCCGCCGTGGGGTCCGTGCTGGGACTCGACGAGAACGGGATGCGCGCTGCGCTGGGCATCGCGGGGTCACTGGCACAGGGCAGCCGGCAGAACTTCGGGACGATGACGAAGCCGCTCCACGCAGGCGCCGCCGCACACAGCGCGGTGCTCGCCGCGTCCCTCGCGGAGCAGGGCTTCACTGCCGATGACCAGCTGCTCGAAGGACCGTTGGGCTTCATCGCGCTCCACCGCGGGCAGTCGTCGGCGCCACCGGTGACCGATGCGGACATCGCGACCCCGTTCCTCAATGTGAAGCTCTATCCCTGCTGCTACTACACGCACGCCGCAGCGGACGCGGTCTCCGAACTCCGTGAGGACCTGGTCACGGACGCAGTCGATCCCACCTCTATCGCGTCCCTCCGCGTGACCGTCCAGCCGGGCGGTCTCGCCCCGCTCATCCATCCGCAGCCCAGCGATGGCACACAGGCGAAGTTCAGCATGGAGTACGTCGCCGCCGCGATGCTCTTCGACGGAGCCGTCACCCTCGCCTCGTTCGAGCCGGCCTCCGTCGCCCGCCCTGCACTGCAGGAGCTGCTGGCGACGGTGACGAAGGCCGAGGCGGAGGTCCCACCCGTGGGGCCCGCCGGGTGGACCGCCGGGTACGCCGTCGTCGTCGCGACCCTGGCGGACGGTCGCACGTTCAGCAGGCGTGTCGATCGGCCGCGCGGTCACGCGACCCGTCCGGTCGACGACGCCACCTTGAGGGCCAAGTTCGACGACTGCCTCACTGCGGCCGGAGTCCCGCTCACGGGCACGAACGGGGAAGCGACTGCCGACGGCTCTGCGCTCTTCGACGCACTCGTGACGATCGCCGATCAGCGTTCGGTCTCCGACGTCGCTCAGCACATCACCACGGTCCTTGCGGACCGACCCGACCAGGAGGCGGCACAGTGACATCCACGCAGAAGGACCGGCAGCGCTCAGCTGCAGCAGCCTCGGCGGCAGACGCGCTCCGGCGGCCGCTCGACGGCATCGTCGTCGTGGCCCTCGAGCAGGCGGTCGCCGCGCCGTTCGCCTCGCGGCAGCTGGCTGACCTCGGCGCACGGGTCATCAAGGTCGAGCGACCGGGCGGGGGCGACTTCGCCCGCGCCTACGACTCGCACGTCGACGGCACATCGTCGGCATTCCTCTGGCTGGGGCGCGGCAAGGAATCGGTCGTCCTCGACCTCAAGGACGACGACGGATGGGCGCGGCTCGAGTCGCTGCTCGAGCGCGCGGACGTCTTCATCCAGAACCTCTCCCCCTCCGCCGCCCGCCGTGCCGGCCTGGATCCGGACGCGGTGCAGGAGCGACACCCCCACGTCATCGCGTGCGGCATCTCCGGCTACGGCGAGGACGGCCCGATGGCGACGGCGAAGGCCTACGACCTGCTGGTCCAGGGCGAGTCCGGTCTCATCGATCTCACCGGCGACGGCGATGTCCAGGCCAAGGTCGGCATCTCGATCGCGGATATCGCCGCCGGCTCCTACGCCTACTCCTCGATCCTCGCGGCGCTGCATCACCGTCTGCGGTTCGGCGAGGCTCTGCCGGTGAAGATCTCCATGCTCGAGGCCCTGGCCGAATGGCTGAGCTACCCGCTCCACTACTCGCTGCACTCCGGTGCGGCACCACTGCGCCGCGGCACGTCGCACGCGACGATCGCCCCCTACGGCGCATTCGCCACCGGTGACGGGGGGCAGGTCCTCTTCGCGGTGCAGAATGACCGCGAGTGGCGCAGACTCTGCACCATCGTGCTGGGAGACCCGGAGCTCGCGGACGACTCCCGCTACGTGGATCAGCCGAACCGGGTCGCCCGGGCCGACGACCTCGAGGCCCTCATCGAGGAGCGCTTCGCCGCCTTCACGACCGACGAGGTCCGTGCCCTCCTCGAGCAGGCGGACATCGCCGTGGCCCGCCTCAACGGGATCCGCGACCTGGGCGACCACCAGCAGCTGCGGGCACGCGGACGCTGGGTCGACACTCCCCACCCCGGCGGCTCCGCAGAGACCCTCCGGCCGCCGTGGTCCGTCCCGCCCGAGGCCCAGGACTTCGGCGCCGTCCCGGCACTCGGCGAGCATACGGACTCCGTCCTCGCCTGGTTGGACGACCCGGACGAGGCAAGTCCCGCACCTGCACGGCCCCAGACCACGTCCCGCTCGACCCAGACCATTCCCGAACACACCCCAGATCCGAAGGAGCGACCATGACCATCAACACGTACGAGGAGACCGAGACCCGCAAGGATCTCCGCTCGCTGGTCGACCAGATCTGCCAGGACTTCCCCGATACCTACTGGCAGCAGGTCGACAAGGAGGAGGCCTATCCGGAGAAGTTCGTCGAGGCCCTCACGGCGACCGGTGCGCTGGGCGCACTCATCCCCGAGGAGTACGGCGGCCTGGGCCTGGGCCTGGGCGACGGATCTGCGATCCTCGAGCAGATCAACTACAACGGCGCGAACTCCGGTGCCGTCCACGCGCAGCTGTACACGATGAACGCGGTGCTCCACCACGGCAGCGAAGAGCAGAAGCAGGAGTACCTCCCGAAGGTCGCGTCCGGCGATCTGAGGCTGCAGGCGTTCGGCGTGACGGAGCCCGGCGCCGGCACGGACACCACGAGCCTCACGACCACCGCCGTGCGCGACGGGGACGAGTACGTCGTCAACGGCCAGAAGGTCTTCATCTCCCGGGTCCAGCAGTCCGACCTCATGCTCCTGCTGGCTCGGACCACCCCGCTGGATCAGGTGCAGAAGAAGTCCGACGGGATCTCGCTGTTCCTCATCGACATCCGCGACCTGCCCGGGCTCACGATCAATCCGATCGACACGATGGTCAATCACTCGACGAACGCCCTGTTCTTCGATGACATGCGCATCCCTGCCTCCTCCCTCATCGGCGAGGAGGGCAAGGGCTTCAAGTACGTGCTGACCGGCATGAACGCAGAGCGGATCCTCATCGCCAGCGAGTGCATCGGAGACGGCCGGTGGTTCATCGACCGCGCTGTGGACTACTCGAAGGAGCGCGTCGTCTTCAACCGTCCCATCGGCGCGAACCAGGGCGTCCAGTTCCCCATCGCCCGCGCACACGTCGAACTCGAGGCGGCGGACCTCATGCGCTGGAAGGCCGCGGACCTCTTCGACGCGGGCAAGCCCTGCGGCGCGGAGGCGAACATGGCCAAGATGCTCGCGTCCGAAGCGTCCTGGAAGGCCGGCGACACGGCCCTGCAGACGCACGGCGGATTCGGCATGTCCCGCGAGTACAACATCGAGCGGAAGTTCCGTGAGACGCGTCTCTACCAGATCGCGCCGATCTCGACGAACCTCATCCTGTCGTTCGTCGGCCAGCACGTGCTGGGCATGCCCCGCTCGTTCTGACGCCGACTACTGTGCTGTCCGGGCAGGCCGTCCGGGTGAGGCCGGCCTGCCCGGACAGCACAGCGCATACTCAGAGCACAGCGCATCCTCACAGCACCTCGCATACTCAGGTGGAGCCACACCCTCGGATCCACCAGTGACAGCGTCCCTGCACGCGGCACATCCCGCCGCGTCCGGGGATCGACGGAGCGACGACGCTCCGTGCGCACGCATCACACGAAATCCCCTTCCCAAGGAATCCGGTCCCATGAAACCGATCACGACCTCACAGGGTGCTGCCCGTTCACACGCGCCCTTCGCGAGCGGACCGCTCAACCGCAGGTCATTGCTGGCCCTGGCTGCCGCGGCACCGATGCTCGCCGCAGCCGGCTGCGCACCGGGCGCCTCCGCGAACGGTCTTCGCCCCGACGGCGCGCTGCGCGTCGCCACCTATATCACCCCCGGCTACACCGACCTCTTTCCCGGCATCGAGCTCTTCAACGAGTCGCTCTCCGCAGAGCTCGGGTCCGACATCGTCGACTTCTTCGATTCCGGCGCGCTCCTGAACGCCGAACAGCTGGTCCCGGGCATGCTCCGCGGTGTCACCGACGTGGGCTTCCAGACGTCCAGCTACGTGTCTGCGAGCTTCCCGATCCTGGGTGCTGCGGAGCTCCCGTTCGTCAATGACGGATTCGAGCAGATGCGTCGCGCCCTCGCGCCGTCTTCACCCCTCATGACGCTCATGAACGACACGCTGAGGCCGCAGGGCATCACGAACATCGGCGCGATGCCGTGCACGGAGCAGTGGCTCTTCACGGTCGACCGTCCGGTGGTCGAACCCGGTGATCTGCGCGGACTCCGCATCCGCACCGCCGGTCATGTCGAAGGCGAGATGGTGAAGTCGCTCGGCGGCGCGCCCGTCTCGATGTCGTCCGCAGAGCTGTACGAGGCGCTGGAGCGCGGCACCATCGACGGGATGGTGTCCTACCTCGGCACCATCGTGTCCCGCGGACTCGAGGACGTGGTGAACTACGCGACGCGCGCACACTTCGGCGCCTACAGCGTCGATGCGTATGCGAACACCGCATGGTTCGGCGACACGGGTCCGGCGGTCCAGGAGGCCCTGCACTCCGCCGGCGCCGTCTACGCGCAGGAGGGCACGGACATCCAGTACCAGGTGTACGAGGAGGACTACCTCCCGATGGTCCAGGCCTCCTCGCTGGAGATCGTCGAACTGGACGACAACCAGATCGACTCGTTCCGGGATGCCACGAGCGGCGTCGTCGACTGGTGGATCAAGGCCGTCGGAGACACCGAGCTCGCCGAACAGGCTCTGGCCTACGTGAAGGAGGCATGATGCTCAGCACATTCAACGCCCTCCGCCGGGTGACCCGGGTGCTGCGCATGGCGTCCGCCTGCGTGATCCTCCTCGTCATGCTCATCACCGGCTATGACGTCGTCATGCGGTACGTCTTCGCGCAGCCGCTCGAGTGGTCCATCACCATCTCGATGGTGGGCCTCGTCGCGATCGTCATGCTGACCGTCCCGGACCTCGAGGCCGAGGACTCGAATATCGGCATGGACCTGTGCTACCGCGGCTTCGGCCGGACGCAGACTGCCATCGCCGACATCGTCACGGTCATCGCGACGTTCGTCTTCTGCACCGTGTCCGGCGTCGCCGCTGCTCTCACGTCCGTCCACTTCTTCACTGCCGGGATGCGCACCGCGGGCACCTTCAACATGCCCGTCTGGATCGGTTATGCGCTCGTCGCTCTGGGGCTCCTCCTCGCCGCCGTCGTGACGCTGCTGCGCTACCTCCTCACACGCCAGGGCGCTGCGCTCGCGTCCTCGGAGGAGGCAGCGGCTGAGGACGGAGCGGCTGCATCGTCCGCGCAGGCAGAACCCTCCGCGACGTCCGCACAGACAACCCAGAAGGCACAGACCACCCAGAAGGGAGACGGCGATGCTTGACATCCTCGCGGTCACTGCCGCGATCCTCCTGCTCTTCCTCCTCGTCTACCTCCGCACTCCCATCTTCATCGCCCTGGGTTCGTCCGGACTCGTGGGGCTGCTGCTGCTCGAGGGCCCGCGCGGCATCGAACAGATCCCGATCGCCTTCGTCAGCCAGCTGGAGAGCTACGCGCTGGTCGCCGCCCCGATGTACATCCTCATGGGCGAGATCCTCGCCGCGGGCGGCCTGGGGCGCGCGATCTTCCGGTTCGCGCACGCGTGGCTGGGGCGCCTGCCCGGTGGTCTGGGCGTCACCGCCGTCGGTTCGTCCACTGTGTTCGGCGCGCTGTCCGGCGTGAGCCTGTCCGCCGTCACGGTCGTGGGTCGCATGTCCGTGCCGGAGATGCTCGAACGCGGATACCGTCCGAGCTTCGCGACCGGCGCCGTCGTCGCGTCCGGAGCGCTCGCGATGCTCATCCCGCCGAGCCTCATGTTCATCCTCTACTCATCCGTCTCCGGTGTGAGCATCGGCGCGCTGTTCGCCGGCGGCATCGTTCCGGGCCTCGTGCTCGCCACCCTCATGGCGCTGTTCGTCCTCACCATGGCGACGCTCAAGCCGGAGATCGCACCGCGTGCGGAAGAGGGCATCACGTGGAAGCAGCGCCTCGATGCGATGGTGAAGGTGGCGCCCGCCCTCATCCTCATCATCATCGTGCTCGGCTCGATCTACACGGGCATCGCGACCGCCACGGAGGCGGCTGCCATCGGCGCGATCGGCGCCTTCCTCGTCGTCGGCGTCTTCGATCGTGCACTCACCTGGACGAACATCAAGAAGATCCTCATCCACACGACGCAGATCTCCGGTGCGCTGCTCATCATCGTCGGCTCGGCATTCGTCTTCACCCAGATGCTCGTGGTGGTCCGGGCCGCAGAGGCGCTCACCACCTTCGTGGGTGGATTGTCGATCCCGCCGTCGCTCATCGTCATCATCCTGCTGATCATCGTTCTGGGCCTCGGCTGCCTCATCGATGCGGCCTCGCTCATGCTGGTGATCACGCCGATCCTGCTGCCGATCTTCGAATCGCTCGGGTACGACCCCCTGTGGGTCGGCGTCATCCTCGTCGTGACGCTGGAGACGGCGGTCATCACGCCGCCCGTGGGATTGAACCTGTATGCGATGAAGTCCGTCGTGCCACAGGTCGACATCGGGGACATCATCCGAGGGGCCCTGCCCTACCTCGCGATCGAGTTCGGGCTCGTCATCCTCATGGTCTTCGTCCCGGAGATCGCGACCTGGTTCCCGTCGCTCACCGCGACATAGTCAGCCCGTGCCATCGTCAGCCTGCGAGGTAGTCACCCAGCTGGCTGAGGTGTCCCGGCCGGCTGAGGTATTCGCCACCTGAGGGGGGCAGTGGTCGTCCACTGCCCCCTCAGGCGTCCCCCAGCACGTCAGCGAACGCGTCGACGGCCGCGGCGACGCCCGGCTGGGCGTCCAGCTCAGACCTCGTGAGTGCGACGATCCGCCTCTCCCCGCATTCCGTGCCCGGGACGCTGTCCACCGGCTCTGGCGCCAGCGCCAGCATCGTCGGCGTCGCGAGCCCCAGGCCCACGCCGGCCGCGACGAGCGCGAGCGTGACCGCGGTGTCCACGACGATATGCGTCTCGCGCGGCGCGATCGCCCGCTCCGCCAGCGCGAAGCGGACGGCACGACCGAACCGGGAGTCCCCGGGCGGAAGGATCCACGCGGCCTCGGCAGTCTCGAGCGAGGCGGCATCACTCGTCCCGGCAGGCGGGCGTGCGCTCTCACCCGCGCTCACTCTGACGATCCGGAACGACTCCGTCCTCAGCACACGCATGCGCACACCCCGCTGGGGCGCCAGCGGGGACGACGGGTAGTCGATGCCGATGCCCACGTCGATGCGCCCCGCGGAGACGGCGTCCTGCATCTGCTCGACGTCGACCTCCCGGGCCCGCAGCTCGACGTCGGACTTCTCGAGCAGCCGCTTGGCCGGTGCGATCGCGACGACCGAGGCGGAGCCGAACACGCCGACCGTCACCGGCAGGCGACCCGCGGGCTCTCCCCCGGCCACGGCCTCGGCGGCCTGGGCCTCCGCCGCCAGCAGGGTCCGGATCCGGGGCAGGAGCGCGATCCCGGCCTCGGTGAGCGCGACGCGACGGCCCGTCGGCGCGAGCAGTCGCACGCCGACGGTCCGCTGCAGTGCTGTCATGTGCTGGCTGACCGCGCCGGGCGTGTAGCCGAGGGCCCCGGCCGCAGCCGTCATCGTTCCGAGCTCCGCGACCGCGGAGAAGGTGCGCAGCTGCGCCAACGTCCACTGCATGAGGCTCCTTCGCCTACGCCACTGTCAGCTTTACTGATGGATGCTGTCATGAACCCTCGCTTGTGTGAAGAGTCCAGCGAGAACACACTGGCAGAGACATGAGATCCACTTCACAGTCCGCAACGGGGCTGACGAGTGAGGGGGTGAGTGGACGTGGAACCCACTGGTACGACGAAGACGGAGCGATCCTCCGGTGCCGCGTGCGCGAGCAGGACGGAGCTGCCGCAGCGTGTGGACGTCATCGTGATCGGCGGCGGGATCATAGGACTCGCGAGTGCGTACGAACTGGCTCGCGCCGGCCGGAGTGTGCTGGTCCTGGAGCGGTCCGATCTGGGCGCCGGCTCGACGTCGAAGGCGGCAGGAGGGCTGCGGAGCCAGTTCTCCGATGAGGCGAACATCCGATTGGGAGCGCGGAGTCTCGAGACGTTCGCGTGGCTGCAGGACGAACGGGGCCATGAGCTCGATCTCCTGCGGACCGGCTATCTGTTCCTCCTGAGCGATGAGGCGGACGTCGCGCGCTTCGAGCAGGACGTCGCCCTGCAGAATTCGCTGGGGCTGCGGACGACGATGCTCACGGTCGAGGAGGCGCATGCCCTCTCTCCTGTGATCAGCACCGACGGCCTGATCGGAGCCGTGTTCAATCCGGACGACGCGCACTGCACGCCGGAGGCGGCCGTCGCCGCATTCGCACACGAGGCCCGGCGCGCCGGAGCACGGATCGCGACGAAGGCGAAGGCCACCGACATCGAGATCGTCGACGGTCGAGTGGCGTCCGTGACGGTGGCCCAGGCCAGCGCCGCGGACCAGCACCCGGCCACCGGCACCGAGCAGCGGATCGAGACCGATCACATCGTCTGCGCCGCGGGCGTCTGGTCGGGGGCGATCGGCGACATGGTGGGCATCGACCTGCCGATCCGGCCGTTGAAGCGCCATGTGGCCATCACGGAGCCGCTCGACATCGATACGCGCGCGATGCCGTTCACGATCGACTTCTCGACCTCGTTCTACTTCCACTCCGAAGGAGACGGGCTGCTCATGGGGGCGCCGGAGACGGAGGACACATGGGAGTTCGACCTGCATTCGGACCCGTGCTGGCTGGAGCACCTGAGCGACCTCATCGAGGCGCGCGCCCCCGATCTGGACGAGGTCGAGGTCCGGGCCGGGTGGGCCGGCCTGTACGAGGTGACGCCGGACCACAACGCGCTCATCGGCTCGTCATCTGAGGTGGCGGGCTTCCACTACGCCTGCGGCTTCTCGGGTCACGGGTTCCTGCAGGGGCCGGCGGTCGGCGAAGTGGTGCGCGACCTCGTGCTCGACCGCGAGCCGTTCGTCGATGTGAGGGGGCTGAGCCTCGACAGGTTCACCGCCGGCGAGCTCCGGACGGAGCTCACGATCGTGTGAGGGTGGACGCAGTGAGCATAAGACGCAGCGAGCATGAGACGCAGCGAGCATGAGACGCGGCGAAACGGTTGAGACGGCATGACACAGACGGCACAGGCACGAGAGAAGGAGAGACGATGACGCTTCCCACACAGGACGAGATCCGCGACCTGACGCGCAGAGGGTTGAGCGGCTGCGGACTGGACCTCGACGCGATCACGACCGGCGCCTCGGCCGCGGGGGTCCAGCTGCGCAGCCCGATCACCGGGCAGGAGCTGGGGTGGGCCCAGTCGGACACTCCGGAGTCCGCTGCCGACACGATCGGACGGGCGCATGCCGCGTTCGCGGAATGGAGGTCCGTTCCGGCACCGGTGCGCGGGCAGGTCGTCCAGCGGTGGGGCCGGCTGCTCGCGGAGCACAAGGAGGACCTCGCCGCGCTGGTGACCGTCGAGGCGGGCAAGACCCCGTCCGAGGCCGCGGGCGAGGTGCAGGAGATGATCGACATCTGCGAACTGGCCGTCGGCCAGTCACGGCAGCTGTTCGGCAAGACCCTGCCCAGCGAACGGCCGGGGCACCGCCTCATGGAGACGTGGCATCCGCTGGGCGTCGTGGGCATCATCTCCGCGTTCAACTTCCCGGTCGCCCCGTACGCGTGGAACACCGCGCTCGCGATCGTGTGCGGCGATCCAGTCGTGTGGAAGCCGTCAGAGCTCGCGCTGCTGTCGGCCCTGGGTGCGAATGCGCTGCTCACGCGGGCGTTCGAGGAGTGCGGTCAGTCGACGAACGTGAACCACGTGCTCGTGGGCGATCGCAGCGTCGGCGAGATCCTGCTGGATGATCCGCGCGTCGAGCTGGTGTCCGCGACCGGGTCCGTGCGGATGGGCCGCGAGGTCGGGCCGCGGGTCGCGCAGAGGTTCGGACGCAGCCTGTTGGAGCTGGGCGGCAACAACGCTGCGATCGTCGCGCCGAGCGCGGATGCGGATCTGGCGCTGCGCGGTGTCGTGTTCGCGGCCGCGGGCACTGCGGGCCAGCGCTGCACGACCCTGCGGCGACTGTTCGTCCATTCGTCGGTCGCCTCAGAGTTCGTCGACAAGATCGTCGCGGCGTACGGGACGCTCACGATCGGCTCGCCCCTGGACGACGGCGTGCTCGTGGGGCCGCTGGTCGGTCAGGGCGCGTTCGAATCGATGCAGGCGGCACTGGCGACGGCGGAGGAACAGGGCGGAGAAGTCCTGTGCGGAGGTGCTCGGGTGCTTGCAGAGGACGGGCCCGAAGCGTTCTACGTCGAGCCCGCGGTGGTGCGGATGCCCTCGCAGACTCAGATCGTCCACGACGAGACGTTCGCACCGATCCTCTACGTCGTGGAGTACGACGATCTCGATGATGCGATCGCGCTCAACAACGCGGTGCCGCAGGGCCTGTCGTCTGCCGTGTTCACGTCCGATCTGGGCGAGGCGGAGAGGTTCCTCGCGGGTTCGGACACCGGGATCGCGAACGTGAACATCGGGACGTCGGGAGCAGAGATCGGCGGCGCGTTCGGCGGCAACAAGGAGACCGGCGGCGGACGCGAGTCCGGCACCGACTCCTGGCAGGCCTACATGCGCCAGGCGACGAACACCGTCAACTACTCCGGCGAGCTGCCGCTGGCGCAGGGAGTCGAGTTCCTGTGAGGTGAGGGCGTGCGTGGGGAGAGCATGCGTGGGGAGAGCATGCGTGAAGAGAGCTGGCACGCATGAGGTGCAGGAGCCTGCTCGCGGAGACGACCGGCGCGGCGCTCAGCCGCCGGTCGCCTCCGCGAGCGTCTCCAGCACCGGCTCTCCGTACTCGGCGAGCTTCTTCGCGCCCACACCGCTCACGGTGCCGAGCGCACCGATCGAGGTGGGGTTCGTGTCGATGATGGCGACGAGCGTCGCGTCGGAGAACACCATGTAGGGCGGGATCTGCTTCTCCTTGGCCACTGATGTCCGCCACTCGCGCAGCGCCTCGAACACCTCGCGCGCGGCCGGCTCGAGCGCATCGGCGGCTCGGCTGCGGGATCCCCCAGACCCCCCGCCGCCGGACCGGGATCGGCCGGACGACTGGGACGGAGGTGATCGGTCCTCAGCCAGTTCGACGGTGACGTCACTGCGCAGAACGGGACCGGATTCGGGGCCGGGCACCAGAACGCCGTAGTCGCCCTCGGCCTCGACGATCCCCCGTGCGAGCAGCTGGCGCAGTGCGCTCCGCCACTGCTTCTCCGACAGATCCTGGCCGATCCCCCACACGCTCAGCTCATCGTGACGGAACTGGGTGGATCGATCGTTGGCCCGCCCAAGCAGCACATCGAGCACCTGACCGGAGCCGAATTTCTGCCCCCGCTCCCGGTCCAGCCGGATGAGCGTCGACAGCAGCTTCTGCGCGGGAACGGTGGCGTCCCATGTGGTGGGGGGCGTCAGGCAGGTGTCGCAGTTGCCGCAGGCCTCCGAATCCTGGCCGAAGTACCGCAGCAGCTGGACACGCCGGCAGGTGACCGTCTCGCACAGCGCCAGCATCGCGTCGAGGTGGGTCCGCGCATTGCGCTTGAACTGGTCGCTGCCGTCCCCCTGATCGATGAACCGTCGCTGATTGACGAGGTCACCCAGGCCATAGGCCATCCATGCGGTCGACGGGAGCCCGTCACGCCCCGCGCGGCCGGTCTCCTGGTAGTAGCCCTCGATGCTCTTCGGAAGGTCGAGGTGCGCGACGAACCGCACGTCCGGCTTGTCGATGCCCATGCCGAAGGCGATCGTCGCGACGATGACGATGCCCTCCTCGCGGAGGAACCGCTCCTGGTGCGTGTGCCGCACGCGGGCGTCGAGACCGGCGTGGTACGGCAGCGCCGTCACACCGCGCTCATTCAGCCACTGCGCCGTCGTGTCGACGCTCTTGCGGGACATGCAGTAGACGATGCCCGCATCCCCGTCGTGCTCCGCGGAGATGAACCGCAGCAGCTGATCGCGCGGCCGGTCCTTCGGGTCGATCCGGTACTGGATGTTCGGCCGGTCGAAGCTGGAGACGAAGTGCTCCGCTTCCTCCATCCGCAGGCGGGTGCTGATCTCCCGGTGCGTCTCGCGCGTGGCCGTCGCCGTCAGAGCGACCCGGGGCACGTCCGGGAAGGCGTCCGCCAGGACGGACAGACCCAGGTAGTCGGGACGGAAGTCGTGCCCCCACTGGGAGACGCAGTGCGCCTCGTCGATCGCGACGAGGGCGATCCGCGCCCTCTGCAGCAGGTCGAGGGTGCGCGGGAGCACCAGTCGCTCCGGGGCCATGTACAGCAGGTCTATCTCACCCGCGAGGAGGCGCTGCTCGACGGCCTGCGCTTCGTGCGGCTCGAGCGTGGAGTTCAGGAATGCCGCCCGGATGCCCACTGCTTCCAATGCGGCGACCTGATCGGACATCAGGGCGATGAGGGGCGAGACGACGACGCCCGTCCCCTCCCGCAGCAGCGAGGGGATCTGATAGCACAGCGACTTGCCTCCGCCGGTGGGCATGAGGACGACTGCGTCTCCCCCGGCCACGATCTGGTCGATGATCGCCGCCTGCTCGCCGCGGAACTCGTCATAGCCGAAGACCTGTGACAGGACGCTCAGCGGGGTTCCGTCGGAGAACGACGTCGCCGAGGCGGTGGAGACACCCGCATCGCGGTCGACCGACGTCAGGTCCGGGGACTGCGGCGCGGCGTGCTGCGTGGTCGAGCCGTCGTACCCGCGAAGAGGGCCGTCGAACTCCGGAGGAGGATCATCGTATTCCGGATCGTACGGAGGCTCGTCGAGCGGTGGTGCCCAGCCGTCGAGCGGAACGGGTCCGGCGGGTGCGTCAGTGGTCTGGTGGTCCTCCATGTGCTCCACCCTAGAGCGCCGGTCGGACATCATCGGAGCCCGCTCAGGTATCGGATACGAGCTGCGTCCGGACCGCGCGGATGGCAGGGCTCGCGTCAGCGCTCCTGCGCCACACTGCATGGACCTCGCGCTGAGGGGGGCGGAGCAGTGGAACGGACACCAGACCGTCACGCAGAGGCGGGCGCGCGAGCCGTGGCATGAGTGCGATCACGCCGCCGCCGTCGACGAGCGCCATCTGCGAGGCGAAGTCATCGACGAGATGATGGACATCCGGGGTGACCGCCGAGCCTGCGAACACACGCCAGAACCACTGGTGGCACACAGTTCCAGGAGGACTCGTCACCCACGTGCACTCGGTGAAGTCCTCACTGGTGAGTGGTCGTCCGAGGGTCGCCAGCCGGTGGTCCTCCGGCATGATCACGTCACCGAGGTCGCTGTGCACGAGCTCACGCGTCATCGAGTCCGGTGCAGTCACCGGCAGGCCGTCGGCATCATGCACGATCGCGAGGTCGGCCGTGCCGGAATCGAGGCTCTGGAGGGCCTGGTCGGGATCCTGTTCCAGGACTCGAACGCTCAGCTCCGGGCACGAGCGCGTCAGGGCGGGCAGCACCGGACCGATGAGTCCGCGGATCGCAGTGGAGAAGGCGGCCACACGGATCACGCCGCTGGGGGTGCCTTCCGCCACCGACCGCGCCGCCTCGAGGCAGCGTTCGAGCGCCTGGAAGACGTCCGGGGATGAGTCGACGACGGCCTGACCCGCCGGGGTCAGCACCACTCCCCTCCCCGCCGCGGCGAGCACCTCCGCACCCAGCTGTCGTTCGAGCCGCTTGATCTGCTGCGATACGGCCGAGGCGGTGAAGCCCAGGTCCTCGGCAGAGCGGGCGAGTGTTCCATGGGAGGCCACCGAGCGGAGGGCTCGCAGTGCAGTCACATCGATCATGAAGCAATGCTACGCAATGAACGTGAAGAAGCATCGCTAGACCGCACGCTCGGGACGCGCGAAGATCAACGCATGACTCTCCCCCCGTCCTCGCCCGCCCAGTGCTTCGGAACCAACCTGGTCGCCATGGTCACACCCATGGAGACTGATGGAAGCGTGTCCAAGCCCGGCGTCACGGGACTCGTGGACCACCTGGTGGCCACGGGATGCGACGGGATCGTGGTCGCCGGCACAGCGGGAGAAGCGCCGACGCTGACAGACCCCGAGCTCACAGAGCTCATCACCCTGGTCCGCGACCGCGCGGCCGACCGCGCCCGGATCGTCGTCGGCATCGGAACCAACGACACGGTGACCAGCATCGAACGGGCGCAGCGTGCTGAAGAAGCCGGTGCTGACGGCCTGCTGCTCGTCTGCCCGTACTACTCACGACCGACGCAGGACGGGATCATCGCCCACTGCAGCGATGTCGCCGACGCGACCTCGCTGCCGGTCATGCTCTATGACATCCCCGGCCGAACGGGAACTCCGATGGAGGCTGCGACCCTGGTCCAGCTGTCGCAGCACCCGCGCATCCGGGCGGTCAAGGATGCGAAGGGGGACCTCTTCGAGGCCATGTCAGTCATGGCGGGCACGGATCTCGCCTACTACTGCGGTATCGACGAGCTCAACCTGCCGTATCTGGCAAGCGGCGCCACCGGACTCGTCAGTGTCGTCGGCAACGTCACGGCTGATCGGAACGCGGACCTCATCCGTGCAGTCGCCGGAGGCGATCTGAGCACCGCCCGGGCCATCCACACGGCACTGTCGCCGCTGACGGAGGCGATCATGCAGACGTCGCAGGGCGCCATCATGGCGAAGGCCGCCCTGCACGAGCTCCGCGTCATCCGCCACCCGACCGTTCGTCGACCGCTGGTCCCAGGGCCCGAGGCGGACCGGGAGAAGGTCGCTGCGGCGCTCGTCCAGGCCGGCGTCACGCGTCCAGTCGCCTCCGCCACCGAATCCAATCCCCGGCGAGCCGCATCACCGGCCGCAGCAGACTCGCCCGGTCCACTGGCAGTCGCTGCCGGAATGTGAAAGTCGACGAGGCGTGAGAACTGTCGGAGGATGAGAGCCGCCGGAGTCTGATCCACGGGCGGCTGGACACAGAACGATCGTCAGAGCGGTTCTCAGAACGGCGGTGGATCGTCATCGACGACCACCTCACCTGGCCAGTCGTCGCTCTCGTCGACGGCATCTGCAGTGTCGACGGCATCAGCAGTCTTGGGCATCACCACGGTGATGACCGTGCCGCCGAACAGATCCGTGCGAGGGTGCGCTCCGTGCAGCAGCTCTTCTACAGCAGCCCCGGAGAAGTCTGCAGACCGCAGACGCACACCGAAGACCTCTTCCGCGACGCTCTGCTGCCGAGGACCCGGATCGGCAGGAGGCGCGACAGTGCGCGTCACCACTCCGAGTGGCAGGATCCATTCGACTTCGTCCCCACTCACGCGTCTGAGACGGATCACGCCGTTCGTCTTCAGCTGATGGTGCATGACGCACAGCGGTATGAGGTTGCAGGGGTGCGTAGGCCCACCCCTTCCCGGTTCGTCGTGGCAGAACGCTTCGCAGTGGTCGATCTCGCACAGCGTCGAGGATCGAGTGCACCCCGGTGCCATGCACGATCGCCACTTGTGTTCGACCGCCCGTCTCATCGCCGCGGTCGGTGTATAGGTTCTGGTCGCTTCATCGGTGATCGTCCCGGTGGCCGGGTCGTAGAGGATCCGATGCCACACGGTCGACTTCGCGGCGACCTGTCTGGCCTGCTCGGCTGGGAGCGGCGTCGAATGGTCAAGGGTCGCGGGCTCATCGCTCAGTCCCATGAGTGTCGACAGTGACATCGTCACCGTCACCGCCGCTTGCTTGCGCAGCCATGCCCCGTCCGTGGGACACGCGACAGTGGCGATGAAGCTCTCCTGCTGGGCGTCCTCCGCGGCCGAACCGCCCGACGTCGCGTCGCCCGACGTCACCGAGTCCGAAATCGCCGAGTCTGAAGTCGCCTCGTCGCGTCCGTCGACATCACGCTTCTGGTCGGGGGCCACTCGCACGAGTCGCGCCTCGGTCTGGGGGACCGCCCCGACCGCGAGGTCGAACATGTACTGCTCGATCGTCCTGTCGTCCAGAGTCTGCAATGCGCCCTCAGAATCACCCCGGTCCCTCCCACCTGCGTCGACGTCCAGGCCCGCCAACTCCTGGCGCCGCATCGCCCGCGCCGTGGCCCGGACCCGCTCATACGACAGGGTCAGGGGCAGAAGCGGTCCGCGGATGACGAGCGCACCGCTCCCATCCGCCTCCGGGACGAGGCGGAGCCCACGATCCCTGTGGATGGATTCCGGTGACCGCACGGGCGGGTCGAAGCTCTTGCGGATGAACTCACGGATACGGCGCTCGAACTGGTCGAGCGAGATCTCCGGGCGCATCCTCGCGGCCATCTCATCAACCGCGTTCATCTGACCGATCGTGAGCTGAGCGCTCACCACCCTGTGCAACAGGCGGTCGACCCGGTTGAAGGGTACGGCGCCGGCCACAGTCGCCTCCAGCGTCCGCGGCAGACCGAGGAATGCGGCGAGAGCTCGGCCCGTCTCCCGCCGAGCTGTCCCCAACCGTGTGCGCATCGTCGCGTTGAGGCTGAGATAGTCTTCGGGTTCCGTAAGCCGCTCGAGGACCTGCACGAGCGGTTCAAGCGGGAGCATCGTCACTGCATCGCCACCCGCCCCCTGGTGGCGGCGAGGCTCGTCGCCGTACCGGAGCACCGCGTCCACAGCACCTGCACCATCGTCCCGCCGCAGGATCCGGACGAGTGCGAAGCGGGCAAGCTGGTGCATCTGCACCGCACGGAGCCGACTGGACGCGGTCGATATCTGGGCCCATTCTCCCAAGCAGTCGACGGGGAGCGGGAGATCTGCGTCGATGTCAAGGTCCGGCCCCTCGGACGACCGAGCTGAGCGCTCTGCCTCTTCCTGTGCGAGCTCCGCGAAGAGCTGAGCATTGGACGGCACGCCTGCGGAGGCGAGCGCAGCACGCACATCCGCAGCGCAGGCATAGAACAGTTCCCCTGCTCGCCCCCGCAGTACCTGTGCCATTGCCGTCCTTCCTGGGACTCTCCATCGGCCGCCGCATGTCGCGGAGCACGTTCGCCACACCCCGACTGCCTCTGCTGCCTGCCTCTGCTGCCTGCCTCTGCGACCTGCGCACATCCCCTTCGATGTGATGGGCCCCACACTACGATGAGGCACGGACACAACTCGTCGCTGACCTCGTTCACCCCGGTCACCAGCAACGACGAAGCAGGCGGCCATTCACCGGCGCGGCCATTCACCGACTCGGCCAGACGGGCCAGACGCTCAGGGTGAGCAGTGCGAGGGCCAGCAGCGTCGCTGGGACGACGTCACCGAGGCGGAAGAGAACGATGAGTACTCCGACCACGGCCGCCAGCACGCACGAAGCCGCCTGTCCCGCGCCGGTGAATCCGTGCGCAGGCCTCTTCCGAGGCGAAGACTCGCACACAGCGGTCGACCGCCCGAGCGCCCACCGCCAGGTGGCCGCGCGCCCGAACACACTCCGCCAGATCGACGTGCGCCAGCTCGACCCACGCCCGGACGTCACACTCGCGACAGCTGACTGCCGCACACGGGTGAGGGCCGCACGCACCGCGTAGGCGCCTCCCAGCGCGAGTGCGAGCGCGACGAGCCAGGGGATGCGGGTCAGCCACCAGGCCCCGGAGTGCGGTGCCGGCAGCGGCAGATCCACCGCCCACATGCCAGCGGCGAGCGCCAGGATGACGGGCATGTGCCACAGGTAGAGAGTCATCGACGCGGCGCTCACAGCGGATCCCGCCCGTGCGACGGATCGGGCGCGCATCGCACACCACCGGTCCATCGACGGCTTGACGGCACTCAGCGCGAAGAACTGCGCCACCCCCAGCAGTGCGAGCGCGGTGGTGGGCGGGTTGAGGTTCACCAGCATGTCCGCCGAGAACGGCCCCTTCGTCACCGCGACCACGAGCAGCCCCAGCGCCAAGACGCTCAGCAGCACTCCTCGAGGAACCCCACCCGTTCGGATCCTCCATGCACCCTTCCCACCGGCCCCCGGCCCTGAGCGCGCCCGGCCGCTCGACCACTCCTCCACCCGCCCATCGCTCAGCAGGAACCCCAGCTGCTGCATGAACAGCCAGACGAAGACGAGGTTGACGTACCCGACAGCGGGAAGCTCCACGGTCAGGCGCACAGCGTCCACGACCACGATTCCGCTCCCCAGGCCGAGCAGTATCGCCACGGGCCGCACCTCATGCAGCCGGATCATGATCGGCACCATCGCCGTCACACCCATGTAGACCGCGAGGAACCAGAGGGGCTGGGCCATGCGCAGCCGCGCCTCCGCGAGCAGTGCCGCATCGACACCGAGCCCGTCCGCCAGCGCCAGCGCCGCCCCCACCGCCGCGATCATCGCCGCAGCGGGGAGTGCAAGACGCCGAACGCGGCTCTGGATGAACTCTGCCGACGTACCGGTCCGACTCCGCACGCGTCGCCAGTGCTGGGCGGAGGCGAAACCGCCCACGATGAAGAACAGCGGCATGACCTGGATCAGCCAGCTGGCAGGCGCGAACCACTCCGTGCCCGCCAGCGCGACCCGCGTGGAGAGGCCCTCGTCCGCCGACCTCTCCACGCCGACCATCAGCGCATGCAGCATCACCACGATGAGCACGCACACGGCCCGCACGACATCGACGGTCTGCGAGCGACCTGCGCCGCCGACTGCGCTGTGGACTGCAATGCGACGGGTCCGGCCGGCACCTCGGTCTGTGCTGCGCTGCGGGGGCGCGGGTGGAATCGGCGGTTTCGGTCCTCCCGTTGCCGGGGAGATGGGCTGCGGCAGGGGAATCAGGGCTGACATGGTGCCTCCTCGTGTCGATCACGAGGACCGTAGGTCGCCGCCTGTGCCGACCGCGTCACCCTGTGGAGCGGTTCCGCACCCCTACGTCAGACTGCACTCCACTCATCCAGCCGAACCACCCAGCCGCTCACCCTGCCGGGCTCACCAGCCCTGATTCGTACGCCGCGACAACGACCTGGGTCCGGTCACGCAGTGCCAGCTTGCTGAGGATCCGTGACACATGGGTCTTCACCGTCTGCTCGGCAAGGAACAGCGCGCCGGCGATCTCCGCATTGGACTGCCCGGTCGCGACCAGTTCCATGACCTCGATCTCCCGCTCCGTCAGCGGCGACAGCACCTCCGTCCGCCGCGGGGCGCTGGGTCTGGATGCGTAGTCCGCGATGAGCCTGCTCGTGACCGATGGGGCGAGCAGCGCCTCTCCTGCCGCCACGATCCTCACAGCGGAGACGAGGTCGTCCGCTGTGGCGTCCTTCAGAAGGAAGCCGCTGGCACCTGCACGCAGTGCGGAGAAGACGTACTCGTCCGCGTCGAAGGTCGTGAGCATGATGATCCGCGGGTGACCCAGCCCGGGCATCGCCTTCACAGCCCTCGTCGCCTCGAGACCGTTCATCCGCGGCATCCTGATATCCATGAGGATCACGTCCGGATGGGTCCGCCGCACCAGGTCGACGGCGTCACTGCCGTCACCGGCGCTGCCGACGACGGTCATATCCGTCTGGGCATCGAGCAGAGCGCCGAACCCCTGTCGCACCATCGCCTGATCGTCCACGATGGCGACGCGGATCGGTCGGTCGCTGGTCGCGCCCGGCGCACCGGTCTTCTCAGGACCCTCAGTGCTCACGGGACTCTCAGTGGTCACAGTGCTGTCAGCGGTCTCGGTGCTGTCAGTCGACGGGGTCATTCCTCCACTCGACTTCGGTTCTCTCCATGACGGGGCCACCCCTCGAGCGTAGTCCAGCAGAATCCTCTGCCGCTGGTCCTCGCGTCCCTCGCAGGTGCCACCGTGGTTCACTCTCCAGGGTGACGCGGGGTCGACGACCTCACCGCCACGCTCACCGTCATGTCCACCTTCGCCATCAGCATCGCCGTCATCGCTGCTCTCTGCCTCGCCGTCGGGACCCACCTCCAGCACCGGGCAGTCGCCGGTGCCGCAGTCTCATCCACGGTCATGGACGGTGCCGCCCCACCGTCGCCGAGGCGCCTCATACGCCTCCTCCGCAGTCCCCTCTGGGTCCTGGGGCTGGGCCTGCTGACTCTGGAGACTGGGCTGAACATGGTCGCCCTGGGGCTGGCTCCGGTGGCCCTCGTCCAGCCCATAGGCACCCTGTCGCTGGTCGCCGCGGTGGTCCTCGGGAACCGCGCCGTGCGGCCGGTCCGGTCGTCGGGCCGCCGGATCTCCGAAGAGGGCCGTGTCCTCAGCAGCAGCCGCCATGTCCTCAGCAACCCGCGTGTCCTCGGCGGCATCGGCCTCACCCTGCTCTCCACCGGCCTGTTCGTCGGGGTCTCGGCTCAGTGGTCGACCGCTCCCGAAGCCGCCGCATCCGAGCTCGTCACCCTCGCCTTCCTGCTCCTCGGCATCGCGGGGCTCGGCGCGGTGGTCGCGATGAGCGCCGTCGGTCATGCGACCCGCGTCGTGGCGGCCGGTGTCCTCTTCGGCCTCGTCGCAGCGGGCGCCCACGCTCTCCTGCACGCATTCGCCGGATCCGCGACGGGGCTCTCCGCGATGCTGGACTCCGTCGCACCCGTGCACATCGTCCTGCTGATCGGGCTCCTCGCCGGCTCGGTCGTGGGTATCTGGATCGTTCAGACCGCGTACGCGAGTGGCCCCCCGGAGACAGTGCTGGCAGGCCTCACGGTCATGGATCCGCTGACCGCCGTCCTGGTCGGTGCCGCAGTGCTGGGCGAGGGCACGGCGATGCCGCTCCTCGTCGTTCTCGTCCTCATCCTCACCGGTACGGGTGCTGTTGCAGGGGTGCTCGTCCTCGTCCGCGTACATCCCGCCGTCGTGCGCGTGGAGTCATCCGCGGATTCCGTCCCGCCCTCCACTGCACGTCGCCCTGCACCTCACCCCGCCGCCGCACTCCATGGTGCGCGGCCCGCAGATACGAGAGAGTGATCTCAATGACCCACGAGACCGCAGCCCCGCAGGCCACCCCGCACCGCCCGGGCTATTTCTCCCCGCAGCGACTCGGACGCGACTACGCCTACGTCCTGCCGGGCCTCTTCATCTCACTGTTCGGCTTCATCGTCCTGGTACCGCTGTTCGCTCTGTCGATCGGCACATTCGTCATCTGGGTGGGGGCACTGCTCCTGCCGCTCACTCTCACCATCGCGCGCGGGTTCGCGCAGCTGTCGCGAGCGCGTGTCCGTCACTGGGGCATGCCGTCCGCACCCGCGCACTACCGACCGCCCCAGCCGGGTGTCACCGGCTGGGTGAAGTCCATCGCGGACCCGCGACTGTGGCTCGACCTCGTGTTCGAGACCATCATCGCCCTGCCTCTGAGGATGCTCACCTTCACCGTCGCGGTGTCGTGGTCGGTCGCCGCCGCATCCGGGCTGACGTACGTCATCTGGGGCGCGTTCCTCCCCGATGACGGATCGGGAGCACTGAAGCTCCTCCTCGCCGCACTCTTCGACGACGTGCTTCCGTCGTCCGTCACGGACAGCTTCGCGCTGGAGGCGCTGTCGCACGTCGTGCTCGGTGCGCTCTTCCTGCTCTCTCTGCCGGCTGTCATCCACGCTCTGGCTCGTCTCGACGCGGTGATCACCGCCGGTGCGCTCGGCTCGGGCGAGGGAGGCCCCGGTCCCGCGCCCGGTGCTGCCGGTCCGCCGCCTGCGAACCCACACGACCCCAGCGCTCGCCCACACGGTCACGGCCCTGATCCGCACGGCCACAGCCCCGACTCCCACGACCGGAGCCCAGATCCGCACGACCAGAGCCCACGCTCGTACAGACTCAGCCCTGACTCGTACGAACACGGCCCAGGCTCGTACGAAAACAGTCCCGGCTCGCACAGACACAGTCCACAAGCGTGGGCCTGGCTGACCGCAGGGTTCGCCGCTGCTGTACTGGTGGCGGTGTCGTGGCCGGTGACAGCCGTCGTCTACGGAGTCCCCGTCGTCCTCTCGATGGTCGTCGCGCTCATCCAGAGCGCCGCCCTCGTCACCGCCGTCCGCTGGCCGGTCGTGAGCATCATCGGAGGAACCGCGGCGATCTTCGCGATGGCGTGGGCCACGGGGAGCGCGCTGGGCCTGCCCTGGCCCTGGCCGGTCACGACGCTCATCTCCACCGGCCTGCTCGTCCTCGTGCTCGCCCTGCGACGCCCGTGGCCGTACGCGATCGCCGCATGGCTCGCCGGAATCGCGGCATCGGTCCTGGCAGTCCTCCTCCTGCGCACAGACGGCGCCTCCGGCGCGATCGACAGCGTCCTCATCGCCGGACCGGTGTCCGCGGGGCTGGTGGCACTCGGCATCAGCATCCGCCAGCTGGCCCGCAGCCGCGCACGGCTTCGTGACGCGGAGGAGGCGAGCGCACAGCAGACCGCCCAGAGGCGGGAACTGGCGGAGCGGAACAGAATCGCCCAAGAGCTGCACGACGTCGTCGCCCACAGCATGTCCGTCATCAGCGTGCAGGCCACCACCGCGGAGTACCGCCTGCCCGACATCGGGAACGACTCCGCCCAGGAGTTCGCCTCGATCGCAGACTCGTCCAGACGGGCACTCAACGAGATGCGGGGCCTGCTCACGATCCTGCGCGGGTCCGGTGACGCACCCCTGGTCCCACAGCCGACGCTCCTGGATGTTCCCGACCTCCTCGACGCCACCCGTCGGTCGGGAACGACGATCACCGTCAGCACAGACACGGAATCAGCACCAGAGACTGGCACACAGACAAACACAGGCACAGAGACGAACACAGGAACCGCAGCAGACGCCTCGGCGACCTCCGTTCCCGCACGCTCCGACGCAGCCGCCTTCCTCGAGGCCACGGCTCCACGCGTCTCGACGGCCACGGGACTGACCGCCTACAGGATCCTGCAGGAGGCACTGAGCAATGCCGTGCGCCACGCACCGGGTGCCGACATCAGCGTGGTCTTCGGGCTCAGCGCCTTCCACATCACCCTCGAGGTGGAGAACGGCCCCTCGACGGCAGCACCCTCCGTCCGAGGGCCGCAGACGGTCCGAGGGCCGCAGTCTTCGGCGTCCGCCTTCCCTCCCGGGAGCGGCGGCGGCCTGGGGCTTGCCGGCATCCGCGAACGCGCCGCGGCCCTGGGAGGGACCGTCGACGCGGGACCGCGTCCTGACGGGGGCTTCACCGTGCACGCGCGCCTGCCCACGCTGTAGCGTCGTGCCCATGGATCTCGCACAGCTCCTCACATCCCTGGACGGTCGCGGATACGGCGACTACAAGCGGATCAGGGGCACGCACGCCCTGCTGCTTCCCGGGAGCTCCGGACACGCCGCGCTCGACGTCGATCGGGTGCAGGTGGATCCCTTCGCCCCGCCGTCCCTCACGCGCGTGCGCCTCGACAGAGTGCAGACGGGCATTCCCGACGACCTGCTCGCGGACCGCGCCGGCCGCATCGCAGCGGGCGACTTCCTCACCCGGGCCTTCGCCCGGGCCGCCTCAGCGCGGCTGGGCGGCGGTTCGTCGAGTCCCCGCCGCGCGGACCGGGACACACCGCCGCCGATCCTGATCGGCACTCCCGGTCAGCAGGTGCTCGAGCGCACCTCGGTCGTCTTCACCGACGCCGAGGTCGACATGCGGATCACAGTCGCCCTCCCTGCCGCTGGACGCAGGATCAAGGGCCGCCGAGCGGCGAGTCTCCTGTGTGAGGAGCTGCCGCAGATCGTCCTCGACGCACTCGTCGCCCCGCTGGACCTCGACGCACTCAGAGCACACGTCACCCTGTACCGGGACCAGCTCGACCTCCGGGCGCAGCTGAAGAGCCGACGACTCGTCTCGTTCGTGGCTGACGGCGCGCTCCTCCCCCGGCGCTCCGGGGACTCGGACCTGCCGCTGACCGACGGCGGCGTCCCCTTCCGGTCCCCCGATGTCCTGAAGACCTCGTTCGACCTGCCGAGCGGACGGCGTGTATCGGGCATGGGCGTTCCGGAGGGGATCACAGTCATCATCGGCGGCGGATACCACGGGAAGTCCACACTCCTGCGAGCCATCGAACGAGGCGTCTACCCGCACATCTCCGGCGACGGCCGGGAGTGGGTGCTGTCCCGGCCGGACGCCGTGGCGATCCGTGCGGAGGACGGCCGCTCGACCGCCTCGGTCGACATCTCCCCCTTCATCAACGACCTGCCATCGGGAGCGGACACCCGCACGTTCACCACCACGAACGCGAGCGGGTCGACGTCACAGGCGGCGAACCTCATCGAGGCGGTCGAAGCGGGGGCGTCCGCTCTGCTCATCGACGAGGACACGTCGGCGACGAACTTCATGATCCGCGACGACCGCATGCGCAGGCTCATCCCGGCGCACCGCGAGCCGATCACCCCGTTCGTCGATCGCGTCCGCGCCCTCCACGACGAACGCGGAGTGTCGACGGTGCTCGTCGCCGGGGGCTCGGGAGCGTTCTTCGACGTCGCGGACCACGTCATCGCGCTCGATGCCTATGTCCCGGACGACGTGACCGAACAGGCCCGGACGATTGCACGCGAGAACGACGCGAGTGTGCGCGAGGACGGGGCGAGCGCCGGCTGCGAGGACCCTCCCGATCAGTCTCACCCGCGGCTGCACTTCGCGGTCGCATCCCGGGTGCCCGAGGCCGGCAGCCTCCGGCCCGCCGACAAGAGGAAGTTCGCTCGCGCCCGAGGACGCGCGACGATCCAGTACGGCCGTGACGACATCGACCTGTCCGCAGTCCTCCAGCTGGTGGACACCGCGCAGACGCAGGCCATCGCACACGCGCTCGAGCGCCTGGCGGACTCGATCGATGCCCAGACGACGCTCACCGACGCGGTCGCCGCGCTCGACCGTCTGATCGACGACGGCGGCCTCGACGCCCTGTCGCCGCACCCCGGCCATCCCGGTCACCTCGCCCGGCCGCGCCCGCAGGAGGTCGCCGCCGCGGTCAACCGCTATCGCGGACTGCGCATCCGTGGCTGACTCCTGTCACACGCTGTGGCACCCGGGGCCGGCACGATGACCAGCGGCACACCACTCCACCGGCGCCCCGGGGCCCTCGCGCTCGTCTTCCTCGGCGGAGCCGCGGGAACGGGCGCCCGCGTGAGCCTCACAAGTGCGTTGCCGCTCGTCGCAGGCGTCCCCGCCGTGACCGTCGGGATCAATGTCATCGGCGCCTTCGTGCTGGGCCTCCTCGTCGAGACACTCATCCGCCGAGGCCCCGACACCGGCACGCCCCGTCGTCTCCGCCTGCTGCTGGGCACCGGTTTCCTGGGCGGATTCACCACCTACAGTGCCCTGTCGCTGGACACCGTCCTGCTCCTCACAGAGGGGCGGACGGGGATCGCCGCCCTCTACGGCCTCGGCAGCGTCGTCCTCGGGCTCCTCGCGGCAGCCGCAGGAGTGGCGTGCGCGACGAGGGGCCGGCGGCCCGACCAGGGCACACATCCCGCGCCCGAGGCCGGAGGTGCCGGCCCATGACCTTTCACCTCCTGCTCCTCACGTCTCTGGCAGGCGGCCTGGGTGCCGTGTGCCGGCTCCTCCTCGACGGCATGATCCGATCGGGGTCGGAGCATCGCGGGGACACCCCCGTCCCGTGGCCCACGATCATGATCAACGTTTCGGGCTCGCTGGTGCTCGGGGTGGTCGTGGGCCTGACAATCTCCTCAGTGCTCCCCGCTGGATGGGAGCCTGTCGTCGGTTCGGGCTTCCTGGGCGGTTTCACGACGTTCTCGACGGCCAGTGTCGAAGCGGTGCGCCTGGGCCAGGCCCAGCGGTGGACGGCAGCCGCAGCGACCGCGATCGGCGTTCTCCTCGCAGGTGCTGCGGCCGCCGGGCTGGGGATGTGGGCGGGTTCGCTCGTCACCTGACCGTCACCGGGTGTGGTGCGACTCCTGGAGCCTGTACACCGGTGTCTCGATGCCCTCCATCCGCGCCTTGAGCTGCAGCGCGAGGTACCGCGAGTAGTGGCGCGACTGGTGGAGGTTGCCACCGTGGATCCACAGCTGTTCGACGTTGGTGGGCTTCCACATGTTCCGCAGCTCGCCCTCCCACGGTCCCGGGTCCCGGGTGGTGTCGGAGCCGAAGCCCCATACCTTGCCCACCTGGTCGGCGACCTCCGGTGACACGAGATCCGCGAGCCACGCGTTCATCGACCCGTAGCCCGTCGCGTAGACGATGAGATCCGCGGGCAGGCGCGTTGTGTCCTCGAGCACGACGGCCTCCGGCTCGATCTGCGCCACCTGACCGCGGGCGAGCGCGACCCGTCCATCGATCAGGAGCTGTGAGGCACCCACATCGATGTAGTAGCCCGACCCCCTGCGCAGGTACTTGAGGAACAGACCGGAGCCGTCCTCTCCGAAGTCCAGGTCGAACCCTGCGGCCTCGAGCGCGGCGTAGAAGTCCTTGTCCCGCTCCGCCATCGCCTCGTAGACGGGGATCTGGACATCCGGCAGGATCCTGTAGGGCCACGAGGCGAAGAGCATGTCCGCCTTCTCCGTCGTCACCCCGTTCTCCAGCGCCCGTTCGGAGTAGAGGTCCCCCAGCCCCAGATCCATGAGCGATTCGCTGCGCGAGATGTGCGTCGACGAACGCTGCACCATCGTCACCTCAGCGCCCTTCTCCCACAGCGCCGCTGCGATGTCATGGGCGGAGTTGTTGGAGCCGATGACGACGGCGCGACTCCCCGCGAAGTCGCCCTCGCCGGAGAACTCCGACGAGTGCCACTGCTCGCCTGCGAACGTGTCTGCGCCGTCGAACTCCGGGGTATGCGGGTAGCCGGACACGCCCAGTGCGAACACGACGTGGGTGGGACGCAGCTCGACGTCCTCTCCCCGGCGGTCCACGCGTACCCGCCAGGTGCCGTCCGCTTCGTCGAACTCCGCTCCCAGGCACTCCGTCCCGGACCAGTAGTCGAGCCCCATGATCCCGGTGTAGTGCTCGAGCCACTCCCCGATCTGGTCCTTCGCCGCGAACACCGGCCAATCGTCGGGGAACGGCAGGTACGGCATGTGGTCATACCAGACGGGGTCGTGGAGGTGGAGCGACTTGTACCGCTTGCGCCACGAGTCACCGGGACGATCGTTCTTCTCCACCACGATCGTCGGCACGCCCTGGCGCTTGAGCCGCGCAGCCAGTCCGATGCCGCCCTGACCGCCGCCCACGATCACGACGTACGGCTGTTCCTCGATGCCGAAGCGTGCCCGGTGCTCTTCACGCGCCTCCCTCCACGTCCGACGTCCCTTCGTGATGACATGATCGACGCCGGCCTCGCGACGGGGGCCCGTCTTCTCTTCGAACCCCTTGAGCTCCTGCATCGTCGTGAGAAGCGTCCAGGCCCTTCCGTCCCGCAGCCGCAGATGCCCCCAGCCGCGGGAGACGCGGGTCTCGAAGGTGATCCAGGCTTCGACCACTCCATCGGCCTCGGTCGCAGGTTCTGCGAGTGCCCACCCGGAGGGTCCCGCGTGCTCGGCGGTCGCCGCCACCATGTCGCGGATCTGGCCGCGGCCTTCCAGAGTGCGCAGATTCCAGGTGAAGGACACGAAGTCTCGCCAGTACGCGTCCTCCTCGAACAGTTCGGCCACGGCTGCCGGGTCCGGAGCCGTGAGCGCAGCGTCGAATGCCGTGAGCCATTCCTGCGCGGCCGTCGACGGTCCGCTGCCGGTGCTGCTGCCGGTGGCGTCCGCCTGGATCTCGGTGCGTGCGTCGGTCCGTGTGTCGGTCATGTCCACTCCTTCGTGCCATGTCCTGCTGCTGTGAGCAGAGTGTCCTGCTGCAGTGACCACAGTCGTGTCTGCAGGGTCGTGCGGGTTGCTGCGTCCTGTACCGTCGGTGGTCCCTGACCATGACGTGCGTCACAGTCCGAGTGTGCTCCACAGTCTCACCGCAAGGGGGTGGCAAAGGCGTTGCATCCGTCTCTCAGGTTCACGGACCCCACCGCGTTCGCGCGTCGCACCGTCGCGGCCCACGACGCGGTCTTCTCCCGGGCGATGGCACCTTCCTGGGCGGATCCCTGGGCGGATCCCCAGATGCTCGCCGCATGGCGACGCAGCGGCGAGGCAGGGGTCCGCCCGGACCAGGACATGCCCAGCAGGTTCCTCGCCGACGCTGACCTGCAGCAGGCACGCGACCGGAGCCCTGTCGGGTGGATCGCGGGCGAGGTCGTGCAGGCGGTGGCAGACACCTCGGCGGCGGGTCGGCACCTCGTCGTCCTCTCCGACGCGGACGGCGTCGTGCTGTGGCGGGCAGGCAGCGCGCAGGCCATGCGCGGTGCCGACCGGATCGCGTTCGCGGAAGGTGCGGACTGGTCGGAGTCGGGAATCGGGACGAACGGAATCAGCCGCGCACTGGAGACCGGAGGCATGACGCACGTGACCGCCGGGGAGCACTTCGTCCGGGCCCATCACGCGTGGACGTGCTCCGCCTCTCCGATCCGGGACTCCGACGGGGCCATCATCGGGGTGCTCGATGTGTCCCTCCCCGTGCGGTTCGCCACCGCTGAGAGCGCGGCACTGGTCCGCTGCGGCGTCAGGCTGGCGGAGGCGCTCCTGCCCGCGAGGGTGCCATCGCACCATGCGTCACAGACCGGGCGATCAGCCCCGGTGATCCGCCTCCTGGGACACCGCCCGGAGATCGTCCGCGCCGACGGGGTGCGCATCCGACTGACCCAGAGACGTGCGGAGCTGCTGGCGCTGCTCGCCTCCCGCGAGGCGTGGACTGCACGCGCGCTCGCCGAGGCCCTGTACGACGACCCCTCCGCCGCTGCGACCGTCCGGGGTGAGATCCTTCGCCTCCGACGCACGACCGGCCTCACGATCTCGACGCAGCCGTACGCGCTCGCAGACCACGAACGGGCCGGTGTCGACTTCCTCATAGCCGACGAGGCGTTCGAGCTGCTCCCGGACTCCGACGTGCCGGCGATCGTGGACCTTCGCTACACGGTCTGAGCCGATGGGTGGCTGCTGGTCCCCCATGAGGGCGTCGTTCTCGCCGGTGCGCCGACTGGAGTAGTGGACGTCGGAAGAGAGTGGACGTCAGAAGCGAGCTGGGCGACTCGTCCGTATAGGCTCGGAGGAACATCCACCGATCCGAAGGGGCACTCGTGCAGTCCGTCCTCATCACCGGCGTGATCATCGCGGTCCTCGCGATCGTGGCGCTCATCGCGCTCATCACATTCATCCGCGCCTACCGGGTCGCGGCACCCAACGAAGCCCTCGTCATCACGGGACGCGCCCCCGCGAAGAAGGGGGACGTCGATCTCAAGGACGGCGCGCGGATCGTCGTGGGCGGACGCGCGATCGTCCGCCCCCTCTTCGACCGCGCGCACGTCCTGTCGCTCAGCTCCCGCCAGATCCAGGTGGAGGTCGAGGGCTACTCCCTCAACGGCATCTTCCTCCGGCTCAAGGGCGTCGCCCAGATCAAGGTCGGCGAGCAGATGAGCGATATCCGCAAAGCCGCTCAGCGCTTCCTCGACCAGCAGGACAGCATCGAGTCGTACTGCCAGGAGATCCTCTCCGGCACGCTGCGCGCGGTCGTCGGCACGCTCTCCGTCGAACAGGTGCTGCGGGATCGTGCGAGCTTCGCCTCCCAGGTGCAGGACGACGCCGCCGGCTCGATGAACAATCAGGGCCTCGTCATCGACACGTTCCAGATCATCTCTGTCGAGGATGACAGCGACTATCTGCGCGACCTCGGCCGTCCCGAGGCCGCACTCGTCGCGAAGAAGGCGCGCATCGCGGAGTCCGAGTCCCTGCGCGAATCGACCGAGTCGGAGAACCGCGACCGGCAGGATATCGCCGAGTCGCAGAAGGCCGTCGACCTGCGCAATGCGGAGATCCAGCGCGAGACCGCAGTCCAGCGTGCTGCGGCATCGGCCGCCGAGGAACTGGCGAGCCGTGAGCAGGAGCAGCGCATCCTGGACGAGCAGCAGAAGATCGCGGAGCAGAAGAACGACCTCCGCGAGCGCGAGCTGATCGGCGAGGTCCGCAAGCCGGCCGACGCGCAGAGGTACGAGACCGAGCGCCGTGCGGACGCAGAGCGCTACAAGCGCGAACAGGGCGCACAGGCTGAGCTGGCGGAATCGGAGAACAAGGCGCGTGCCTTCGAGATCGATGCGCGCGCACAGGCGCTGTCGATCGCCGAACGCGGGCGCGCCGAGGCCGAGGCCGTCAAGCTGCAGGGTGCGGCGGAAGCCAGCGCGATCTCCGAGAAGGGCAAGGCAGAAGCGGAGGCGGTCCTCGCATCGGCAGAGGCGTACAAGCAGTTCAATGAAGCAGCCGTGCTCTCTCAGATCCTGGAGGCGCTGCCGAAGATCGCGCACGAGCTCGCGGCACCGTACAGCAACATCGAATCCCTCTCCGTCGTCTCCTCCGACGGCGAGGCGAAGCTCAGCAAGAACGTCTCCGTCGGCATGCGGGAGACGATCGAGATGCTCAAGTCGACGACGGGTCTGGACCTGGGCGAGTTCCTCCAGGGCGCCATGGAGGCGCGCAGTGACGGGTCCGCGCACGATCGCCCGACACCCACAGCGACACCCACAGCGACCGCCACGGCAGCACCCACGCCACCGTCCACCTCGGCTCAGTCAGCCGAACCGTCGGCGGACTCAGCCGATCCTGCGGCGGACTGATGTGTCGGAGGCCTGGGGCGGACTGACCTGTCCGACGACTGATCCTTCGGAGGACTGATCCTCCGAAGGATCGGTCGGGACCGGCCTCAGGCCAGTCCCGGCCAGTAGTCCGCATCCGGGGTCGTGCGGGCTCCGAAGATCGCCTGCCCGACACGCACGACGTCGGCCCCCTCCTCGACTGCCGCCTCGTAGTCCCCTGACATGCCCATCGACAGCTCTCCCGGTCCGATGAGTGCCGGATCGGCTTCGCGTGCCCGATCGCGCACGGTCCGCAGGATACGGAAGCACTCCCGCACCCGGGCCGTGTCCGTCGTGAAGACCGCCAGCGTCATCAGACCGCGCACGCGCAGGGCACTGAACTGCGGCAGCGTCTCGAGCATCCCCTGCACCGCCTCCGGGTCGAGGCCGTACTTCTGCTCCTCCGCAGACGTGTTGACCTGGACGTACACGTCGATCCCACGACCTGCCGCCTGCAGTCTGCGATCCAGGGCCTCCGCGACGCGCAGCGAGTCGAGAGCATGGAACTCCGCGGCGAATGCAGCGACATCCCGTGCCTTGTTCCGCTGGAGGTGTCCGATGACCGCCCAGTCGACGTCGAGGTCGGACATCTCCCCGTGCTTCCGCACCGCCTCCTGGACCGTGTTCTCCCCCAGCTGTGTGCAGCCTGCCGCGACGGCCAGTCGAATGCGCTCCTGCGGCACCGTCTTGCTCACGGGCAGCAGCCTCACAGCACGGCCGTCACGTCCGCTGCGTGCCGCCGCCCCGTCGATGCGGGCCCGCACGTCCGCCAGGTTGGCCACGAAATCGTCAACGGTCTCCGCACGCGGGTGGGCGGAGCCCTGATCGCCTCTCTCCGTCACGGTGCACGTCCCACCGTGCCGAGAGCGGTCGCCACCTCAGCGTGCTGCGCGTCGGTCAGTCCGCGCACGGGGCGCGGCAGGCTCGGGCGTTCCGCGAGGCGCAGGTGCTCAGCGATCGATGCAGCCACCCGCAGGCTGCCGTGGGCGGCGAAGAGATCCCACACGGGCCGGAGCAGATCGCTCCTGCGCCGAGCCTCCGGAGCGTCTCCCGCCTGTGCCGCACGTGCGATCGCGGCCGTCTCATGGGGCAGCGTGCCGGCGAGGACGGAATACCACGCATCGCAGCCCGCCAGCAGTCCTGCGGCGCCGAACGCATCGCCGGAGACACCCAGCCCCACTGTCTCGGGCAGGATGTCGGCCAGCTGTGCGACGCGGTCCCGCGCCTCGGTGGGATCCTCCGGCACACCCGGGATCTTGAACGAGGCGACATGGGGCAGGGAGGCGATCGCCGCATAGAGCGCGTCCGTGAACGCCACGTGCGTCGTCCCGGGGTTGTCGTAGACGACCAGCGGGACGGACAGCTCAGCTGTGACGTCCTCGTAGAGTCCGTACACATCGTCGGGTGTGAGCGCCTGGTAGGTCATCGGTGCCAGGAGCACCCCGGCCGCACCGGCGGACTGCGCGTCGTCTGCCAGCTCGAGCACGTGCTCGGTGCGCAGCGCACCGATGCCCACGATCACCGGGACGTCCCCTGCGTGCTCGATCGTCAGCCGGGCGACCCGTGCGCGCTCCTCGCGTGTCAGGTAGGCATATGACCCCGTCGACCCGAGCGCGCCGATCGAATCGACGCCCGCACTCGCAAGCCGCCCGATGATCCGGACGACAGCCGCCTCATCGATCCGACCGTCGTGGATCGGTGTGAGGGGGAACGCGCTCAGTCCCGACACCACGTCGGCAGGCCCCGCCGGGCGAGCGGCAGCCCCAGGCCCCGCAGTGCGAGCGGCAGCCCGCCCGTCCTGTGGACGGCCCGCGGACTCGGCCGGTGGAGTGGAGGGGTCCGAGGTCATGTCGTTCTCCTATCGGTGCGACGGCCGTCAGCCGCTCAGCAGGACACGGAAGGCGCGGGCCGCCGCCTGCGCATCCACGGGACGCGGATCGACGGAGAGGGCATGGAACAGGAATCCGTCGAAGCAGGAGGAGACGGCGCGGGCCCGCTCCTCGACGTCGTCGTCCACGCCGGCACGCGCCATGACCTTCTCGAGGGTGCGCAGCAGCCGGGTATGGAACGGCTCCGTCGCCTGCGGATACGCGAGCATCATCGTGAAGCGCACCCGGGTCAGGGTCTCGCCCTCGGGCGAGAGCATCTGCTCCAGGCCGTGGGCCAGCAGTGCGGCGAGCTCATCTGGCGACGAAGCGCGCGACCCGTGCGCCTCTGCGAACGATGCGACATCGCGCGCCTCGAGGCGTCGCAGGATCGCGCGGATGAGGTCGTCCCGCCGCGGGAAGAGGTTTCCCGTGCTGCCCTCCGCGAGTCCCGCACGCTTGTCGACCTCGCGATGCGTCAGGCCCTTGAGCCCACTCTCCGCAACGACCAGCAGGATGCATTCGACGATCTGCTCACGACGGCCCATGCGTGCGATGCTACGTCGATCTCGCGCACCAGCGAAAGGATATTCACACTCGGTGTCAAGCCCCGAGTTTTGTAGAGGGATTTCTATCTGGAAATTGATGCCAACGCCCGAGCAGGCAGCTGCGCGTGGACTACTTCGAACTCGACAGGAGGCACGTGCCCGATCTCGCCATGAAGACGG